>NZ_JBIUAF010000002.1:0-1538436 GCF_044547285.1 Nocardia sp. NPDC052566
TAGAGTTACGGCGGCTATAGCGGTGGGGAAACGCCCGGTCCCATTCCGAACCCGGAAGCTAAGGCCACCTGCGCCGATGGTACTGCACTCGACAGGGTGTGGGAGAGTAGGACACCGCCGGAACATCATTCGCGAAAGCCCCCAGCAATGCTGGGGGCTTTCCGCGTATCTACACCCGGTCACCGGCGCTCGAAACGTCAAGCCCCCCTTGGCAATCGTGTGCTCGGTAGTCGCGAGGAAGTAGATTGTCGCCCATGGCCAGCCGAATCCTGGTGTGGAGTGGTTTTGGTGTCGCGTTGGTATCAGCCGTAGCGCTAGCCGGTTACATGGTTGTGGTTGGGCTCGACAAGGCGGCGAAGACGGCCACCGTGGTCGGTGTCTTCCTTACCTTGCTCGGACTGCTGGTGGCGGTGACTGCCCTGTTGATCAATCCGCGCAAGCCTCGAGACCCAGACCCCGATGTGCGCCAGTCGGCGGATGGGGCCGTCGTCCGTCGTCGCCTCGGGCAGGTCGTAAAGGGTGGAACGAGCAGCGTGGAGCAGTCTGCGCGCGAGGCTTCCGCCGATTCACTGGACCAGCGCGTAGAGCGGTGAGGCGAAATAGCGCCCCGCGCGACAACAGACGACCGCTCGACGGCTCGCCGACAACACTGACCGCCGACGGCAGTTCCGTTGCCGGTGACCTCAACCAGACGGTCATCATCGGTCAGACAGTGCTGCCACCCGCACCACTGCCAGCGAAACAGATTGTGGTCGGCGAGATTCCAGGAGTCCCCCGCGGGTACATCCATCGCGAGTCGTTGGACCGGCTGGTGCGGATGCTGGATCGGGATCGTGTGGCTGTGGTGTGCGCACTCACTGGCATGCGCGGTGTCGGGAAGACGCAGGTCGCCGCCGCCTACGCACGAGCGAGGATCGACGCCGGCTGTGGTGCGGTCGGCTGGGTCAACGCGGAGACCTATGACGAGCTGACCAAGGGCTTGGCCGAGTTCGCGGAGGAACTGGGTGTGGCCGATCCCGACGGCGATACGACGAAGTCCGCACAGCGGCTGACCAGGCATCTTGCGACGCGACGCGGCGACGCGCTGCTGGTGTTCGACAATGCGGTCGACCCGGCTCCCGTACTTCGGTTTCTGCCTGCGACGGGAGCGCAGGTCGTCATCACCAGCACCGAACGTTCCTTCACACAGCTCGGTGAGCCGCTCGATATCGATAGGTACGTCAGGCCGGAATCGCGGAGCTACCTTCGAACACGGACCACACTGGACGACGAGAAGGGGGCGAACGCTGTCGCCGAGGAGTTGGGCGACCTACCGCTCGCGCTCGCCTCTGCGGCGGCCACCATCGAGTTGCGGGGGCTCCACTACCAGAGCTACCTGGAACTACTACGTGATGACACGGTCGCCGACTTTATGCCGCACCGCGATGGGCAGCACTACCCGTACTCCACGGCCGCCGCCCTGGTCCTCAATCTCAGAACAGTTGTGGGTGGTGAGCCGACCACGCTGTGCGGCCGCTTGCTCGGCGTGATCGCGCTGCTGTCCGCCGAGGGTGTGACGCGGGAGTTCTTGCACGGACTAGCGGCGTTCGGCAGCGATTTCGACGTCGCTGCCATTGAGCAGGCGCTGGAGCGATGTGTGGCCGGTTCGATCCTCACTTGGTCGCACAAGCGTGATGCGGTGATCATGCACCGATTGATGGCGCGGGTGGTGGTGGAACAGGCACGCAGCGACGTTTACTTTCGAAGTCTCGCCCTCGCCACGTTGGACCTGATTCAGTCGCGGCAGTTCG
This sequence comes from Nocardia sp. NPDC052566, assembly GCF_044547285.1. Classification (NCBI taxonomy): domain Bacteria; kingdom Bacillati; phylum Actinomycetota; class Actinomycetes; order Mycobacteriales; family Nocardiaceae; genus Nocardia; species Nocardia sp. NPDC052566. The sequence goes on from NZ_JBIUAF010000002.1 coordinate 1,791, forward strand.
ATCGCGCTGATGGTTGGCGTCGTCGGCACGAAGGTCTCCAGCTCGTATTGCACAGCGAAGCTTTGTGGCAAGCATTGTGCGAGAACGGATTGACGTGACCGACCCGACGATCACCGAGCGTGCTCTGTCGCAGCGGATGTGGAACGTCCGTCAGCTGACCGAAACCGAAAACCTTTCCCTTGCGATCGATTTGGGCTCCCGGGTAGTCGCTGACGCCGAAAGATTGCTGGGTGCAGATCATCCCGGCACACAGTTCGCTCGCAATCTACTTGCGATTGCCTACCGGTCCGCCGGACAGCTGGCACAAGCAATCGAGCTATTGGAGGCGGTGGTCGCGAGCCGGACTTCGACACTCGGTGCTGTCCACCACGACACACTCATTTCCCGAAACGAGCTCGCTTACGCCAACTGCTCGGCCGGGCGGTCGGACGCCGCGATCCGGGAATTCGAAAAGTTGGTACTCGATCACATCGACGTTTTCGGCGCAGCAGATCCGCACACCCTCCATCAGCAGCACGATCTCGCGGGCGCGTACCGGCAAGCAGGAAGGTCGGAGGATGCCGTCGCCCTGCTCGAGTCCGTTTGCGCTGACCGAAGCCGAGTGCTGGGCCCTGACGACCCATCCACCATGGCCTCCCACAACAATCTCGGACATGCCTACTTGACGGCCGGACGGCACGACGAAGCCATAACAACGTTGCAGTCCGTGTGCGGAAGCCGAGCCGGTCGCCTCGGCGAAGATCATCCGGACACCATGACATCCCGCAACAATCTGGCGGCCGCCTATTGCATCGCGAATCGACCCGACGAGGCAGTCGCACTTCTAGAACAGGTTTGCGCTGACCTCATTGAGCACCTCGGGGTCGATCACCCGAAAACACTCAGTTCTCGTGACAATCTCGCGGGCGCATACGGTTCGGCCGGACGGGTGGATGAGTCTGTGGCGTTGCACGAGGAGGTCCTGGCCGACTTCCGCCGAGTGCTCGGGGACGATCACCCGGACACGCTGCTGGCACGCAATAATCTCGCGGGCGCGTACGAGAAGGCTGGAAGGCTCGATGCCGCGGCTACCTGCGCGAGCCTCGCGAAGCCATCGAATTCCACCCATTCGCCAACCACAGGGGAGGCTGGTCATGACTGACCTCGACATCATCGAGCGGGCACTGTCCGCGCGACTGAACGGTGTTGCTCAGCTGATCGAGGCCAGAGATGTTCTCCGGGCCATCGAACTCGGCGAGCAAGTCGTGGCCGACGCCGATCGGCTACTGGGGGCTGATCATTCCGAGGCGTTGAGCGCCCGAAACCATCTCGTCGGCGCGTACGCGTCGGCGGGCAGGCTCGACCAAGCGATTCAACTGGGTGAGGACACGCTCGCGCGCTATTCGCGGGTGCTCGGCCCGGATCATGCCGATACGGCGACGACGAGATTCAATCTCGCTGTCCTCTACCGCGATTCAGTACGTCTCGAGGATACCCTCACCGAGTTCGAGCGCGTCGTCGATCAGCATGTCCGGGTGTTCGGCGCGAATCATCGCGATACCCTGTCCGCGCGCCGCGAACAGGCGGTCACGTATCGCCTCGCCGGACGTTCGAGCGAGGCGATTCAGCGATTCGAGGCGGTCCTCGCCGACGCCGACCGATTGCTCGGCGCCGACGACGCGCTCACCCTGGTCGTTCGGAGCGACCTCGGCAGTGCCATCCTGGGCACGGGCCGCGTCGACGATGCGATCTCGCTGCTCGAATTCGTTGTCGCCGAACACATCCGCGTGTACAGCGCCGATCATCCCGAGACACTGACGGCGCGAGACAACTTGGCCGGAGCCCATCTCGCGGCCGGGCAGCGACAGCTCGAGCGGGCGATCCAGCTGTTCGAAACCAATCTCGCTGAGCATGTTCGGCTGCTTCCGGCCGAACACCCCGGAGTGCTCAACGCCCGGCATAATTTCGCGGGGGCCTGCAAGTCGGCGGGGCGGCTCGATGTTGCCATACCTCGATACGAGGCCCTCGTCGCGGATCGTGCCCGGCTGCTCGGCCCGGATAGTCCGGAAACCTTGCGCACCCGGGACAACCTTGCCGGGGCATACGCCTCGGCAGGGCGAGCCGCCGAGGCTGTCGCACAGTACGAGGCCGTTCTCGAAGACCGTCTCCGGGTGCTCGGAGCTGACCATCCGGGAACGCTGACCACCCGCAGCAACCTCGGCCACGCCTATTACGCGGCAGAACGATTCGATGAGGCCGCGCCTCTGCTCCAGACGCTGCTCGCCGATGCCGAACGAGCGCTCGGCGCTGGTCACCCCTTGATCGAGACCATCCAGCACAACCTGAACCGCACCCGAGACGAACTCGGCCACTCGGATCTTTGAAGGCGGATTCGATGTCGCCGGGTGCGCTGCGAGCGCCTTGCCGAGTTCGGCGCCGTCGAGACGGAGGCCGCGGGACCGTCGATGAAGTCGATGCGGCGAACCAGTCCATCGGCCTGGCCAGCACCACGTAGGTGTGCGGGGGTGTCGCCCTTCTCTCGATGAGCGGGCTAGCCGCGGGGCCAGCGGTGTAGGACCGAGCGGGCGAAGAGTTGGGTGGCGGGGTGGCGGGTGTTGGGGCGGGAGAAGGGATCTGGGGCCATGCGCAGGCAGCGGAGAACTCGGGTCAGGTTCGGGATCCAGTAGGTTACGTCGTCGGCGGTGCTCGGCCTCGGGCCGTTCGGGTAGTGGCCCAGGGCGTCGAAGAAGGGGGCCGCGGTTTGGGCGGCGTCGTCGGTGTCGGTGGCGGAGGCCAGGACATACAGCAGGGCGGCGTCGCGTTCGGAGAGTGCGCTGGGGGCTGAGGTGGGCAGCCATTCGGCGATATGCCACCACAGCGCTACCGGATCCGGCAGCATCTGAAATCCCAGTTCCGACAGCACGAGTCGGTCGCCGCGCTGATGTGTCAGGCCGAGGTTCGACGCTGTGTGCCGGAGTTCGGTCACTGCCCGCGGTTCGCTGTCATCGGCGTACCAGTAGGTTTGCAGGTCCAGCTGACGGAGGATGGTCGCACTGAGGTCGGGTGGCAGGGTTTCGGCCCCGAGCATCAACACCCCATCGCTTCCGATGAGGTTGAGCAGGCAGGAGTACGGGCGCACGGCGTCGGTGGCGACATCACGGCCCACCCGTATGTTTTGTCCGATCATGGCCTGCCCCATGAGATTCAGCAGTCGCCGTCGCGTCCCACCCGACAGTGCCTCCAGTGCTTGGGCGAGGGTGTCCGGTAGCTCGTCATTGGTGAATACCGACTCGGCAATCCTGCCCTGCCCGAACGCGCTCAATTCGAGGTTGACCGCCTCGATATCCAAACCCCTTGGCCCGCCGACACATTCGGCCCGCCTGGAAGCGTCGCCGTATTCGCGCACTGCCTCCAAGCGAATCACGCGTTGCCATTGGTCTACTCGCCCATATCGGTGAAACAACTGATCCCCGGTCTGCCGCACCACCTCGTCCAGCCGAACCCGGTCATCCGGCACCCCCGGCTCCTGCTCCGCGACTTCCAGCCAGCACAGATAGTGCTCGGTCCCGGGCAGGCCGTAATTCGGCGAGGTCCCGAATCGGTATCGCCGCTTGTCCTTCCAGCCGAACGCGGCCTGTAGCACCTCGTGCAACTCGTCCAGGTACAGATCCGACGCGATCTCCAGCTCTCGCCGCGTCCGCCCGCCCGCTTTGACCGATTCGACCCGTAGGCAATAGGTCAGCGTCTCGGGCTGCCGACGCGAGGACGGTGTGGTGTGATCTGAACGCTCCCCATCTCCCATGGAGGCAAGGTAGTGAATCTCCGGCGCCTCGGCTCATGTTTCCCGTCACATTCCGCGGTCACAGCCAACTCCCAGGGAACAAACAGTGCGTACGCAGCGCTGCGCTTGATCATGGAGTCTGTCGGCGGACGGCCGGCGATGTCGCGGTAGACGGAGGTGCTCATGGTTGCTCGGTCCTTGCTCTCCGCGCAGCCGTGGGACGAGCGCGATACCAAGGCGCAGACGGTGATTCGCCGCTTACCGGTGACCTTGGGCTATTTGACAGTTCTGACCCTTTCCGCCGCGGCATTCACCGTGCTGAGCGATTCCGCCGAATCCCGCGTGGTGATGCACGCCAGCACCAACCTGCACAATTTGCTGCGCGGTCATGTCGGCACGCTGTTCTCCAGTGCCTTCGTGATCGGCGATATCGCCGCGGCCTTCCTGATCATCCCGCTGTTCGCCTGCCTGCTCGCCTTCGCGGAGTTGCGGTTCGGTTCGCGCCGACTGCTGCGCATCTTCCTGGCCGGGCATATCGGCGCCACTCTCCTCGTTGCCGCGGGCCTGTGGGTCGCGGTGACCGCGGACTGGTTGCCGGACAGCATCGCCTGGGCCGAGGACGTCGGCGTCAGCTACGGCGCGATGGCGGTGGTCGGCGCACTCACCGTCGCGCTGCCGCAGCGCTGGCAGACGGTGTGGGCCACCACTTGGTTGCTGCTCGCCACCGAGGGCGTCGTGGTCGGCCAGACCTTCACCAACGTCGGGCACCTGCTGGCCCTCGCCATCGGGCTTGCCGTCGCATACGGCCTGCTGCGCCCGAGCACCGGGGAGCGCGAGCCGAAGGCGCCGCGAAATCGGCCGCGACCCGGGCCGATCACACCGGCGCAGCGGCTCACCCGGCTGGAGTCGGGATTGCTTGCCGCAAGCGTGATTCTGGCCGCGGGCCTGCTCCTCGGCTGAGCGACACGTACTACCGGGCTGACGAATGCCGCGCAGGGCCGCTCGCCTAAAGTACTCGGGTGCGCCTAGTGATAGCTCGTTGCCAGGTTGACTATGTCGGTCGGCTGACCGCTCACCTCCCGATGGCCCGTCGGCTGTTGCTGATGAAGGCGGACGGATCGGTGCTCGTGCACTCAGACGGCGGCTCCTACAAGCCGCTGAACTGGATGAGCCCGCCGTGCTGGCTCGAGGAGCGCAAAGACGAAGCCGTCCTCGCCGCGGACGAAGCGGCGGGCGAACTTCCCGAAGGCACACAAGCCCTTTGGGTGGTCACCAACAAAGCCGGCGAAGAACTGCGGATCACAATTCAGGAGATCGAGCACGACTCCTCGCACGAGTTGGGTGTCGATCCCGGCCTGGTGAAGGACGGCGTCGAGGCGCACCTGCAGGAGCTGCTCGCCGAGCACATCCACACCCTGGGCGAGGGTTATTCGCTGATCCGCCGCGAGTACATGACCGCGATCGGGCCGGTCGACATCCTGTGCCGCGACGCCGACGGTGCCACCGTCGCCGTGGAGATCAAGCGCCGCGGCGAGATCGACGGCGTCGAACAGCTCACCCGCTACCTGGAACTGCTCAATCGCGACCCGCTGCTGGCGCCGGTCGCGGGAGTGTTTGCCGCCCAACAGATCAAACCGCAGGCCCGCACGCTCGCCGAGGACCGCGGCATCCGCTGCCTGGTACTGGATTACGACGCTCTGCGTGGCACGGAGAGCAGCGAATTCCGCCTCTTCTAGCCCGTGCGGCGTCCACGCCGCGTCGAGCGCCTGACGGCCCGCCGTTAGGCTGATGGGCATGCCTCGTCGGAAGCCGCGCGCAGATGGCCAAGCGGGCCGCTCGCGGACGGGCGGCGCGCCGATGGGTGACGTATTCGGCCGAACCGAATCGGGACCGGACAACGACGACACCTATATGGTTCGCACGATTCCGGGCAGCCGGGCAATCAAGACATATCGCTGCCCTGGTTGCGATCACGAAATCCCGCCCGGCGTAGCGCATATCGTCGCCTGGCCCGCCTTCGGCGGCGAGGACGATCGCCGCCACTGGCACAACGGCTGCTGGAACGGCAGGCAGACCCGGCGCATCACTCGCCGCTGGTCATGAACTTCGGGCGGTTTGCCGGGTTGGTCGGCACATAAGGAAAGCCGCCCCGGGTGTCCGGAGCGGCTTTCGGTCACATTGTGGCGGTACGTCGTCGCCGTGTGAGATCCGCCGTCAGGAGATGTCGGCGTTCTCGCGCTCGTCGGCGTCGATATCGTCGTCCTCGGCGCTGACCTCGGGAATGGCCTTCGTGCGCGAGCCCTGAACGGACTTCTGCGAACCGCCGATGGACTTGCGCTGGTCCGGAACACCGTCCAGCAGTTCGCTTTCGCGGTTGACGGCCGCGAGCATGGCGGGCACCGAGTCGAGCTGGCCGCGGATACCGAGCAGCTGGGCGAGCACCCGGCCGCGCAGCACGCGCATCTCCTCGGCGAGTTCCTTGGCGTGCGCGATCTTGCGCTCGGAGGTCTGGGTGGCGGAGGTGATGAGGCGGTTGGCCTCGTCGGTGGCGTCCTTGATCCGCTGCGCGGCCTCGGCGCGCGAGGTCGCCTCCAGCTCTTCCATGGCGCGGGTCAGCTTGGTGCGCCGCTCGGCCATGGTGACCTCGAAGTCCTGCTGGGTCGCCTTGCGCTTGGCGTCGGCTTCCTTACCGAGGCGATCGGCCTCGGCCTGAGCGGCTTCGATGATCTTCGCGGACTCGGTGCGGGCGTTGGCGAGGGTCTGCTCGAATTCGATCTCGAGCGCCTCGCGCTTCTCCTTGGTCTCCGCGAGCAGCGACTCGTACTTGCCACGCATCTCGGTGGCCTGCTGCTCCGCGATCGACACCATTTCGGCGGCCTCGGCCTGCGCGAGCGCGCGGACCTCGGAGGCCTCGTCCGAGGCCAGTCGCAGCATGCGGGAGATGCGGTCGGACATGCCTTCCGCGGTGGTCGGCGGGACCGAGAGCCGGTCGACCTCCTTGCGGAGTTCGTCGATCTCGTCCCGCGCGTCCTCGAGCTGACTCGCGAGGTTACGGGCTTGCGCCGCAGCGGCATCGCGGTCGGTAGCGGTGACCCTTAGCTCGGCGTCGAAGCGGTCGAAGTAGTTGCGTACCTCGTCTTGCGCATAACCCTTGCGCACAACGGTGAAGGGCAGTGCAACGAAGCGATTGCGATCGGACTCAGGTGACGACATGGCACACAAACTACAGCCTACTGACACCTCATGGTGACTCGACCGCGAATGTGATTCCGACGAGTTTTTGGCACCGGATCTTGATACTAGTGCGTAACATTCGCGTTTGGTTCGACCAACTCGATCAGCACACCGCCAGCATCCTTGGGGTGGATGAAATTGATGCGGGAACCCGCCGTACCGCTGCGCGGCGCCTCGTACAGCAAACGCAGACCGCGAGCCAGCAGATGAGCGGAGACGGCATCGATATCGGTGACCCGATAGGCGAGTTGCTGCAGGCCGGGGCCGCTGCGGTCGATGAACTTGGCGATCGTGGATTCGGCGTTGAGCGGTGCCAGCAACTGCAGGGCAGTCGAATCGTCCGCAGCACCGGGCAGTGACAGCATCGCTTCGTGTACGCCCTGGCCCTCGTTGACCTCGCGATGGGTCTCGATCATGCCGAGATTGTCGGCATACCAGGCAATTGCGGCATCGAGGTCGGGGACGGCGATGCCCACGTGGTCGACGGCGATGACGTAGTCGCCGGGGATGAAATCGGACGAATCGATGGCGTTGCTCACCACTCGAAGGTAGCGCGCCACCTGCGTGCCGTGGGCCGGGCCACACCGGTTACCGTTGAGTACGGCGGCGCGAGTGTGGCCCGGAGGCGGCAGCTTGTGTAACCACGCAGGGCCTAGGAGCGCCGCCGATCGAAAACTGTATCGAATGCTGCGAGAGAAAAAGCGAGGACTCGTCGTGACCACTTCCGTGATCATCGCCGGTGCGCGTACTCCGGTCGGTCGGCTGCTCGGCGGTCTGAAGGACTTCTCCGGATCCGACCTGGGCGGCTTCGCCATCAAGGCGGCGCTGGAAAAGAGCGGCGTCGCGCCGGACCAGGTCGACTACGTGATCATGGGGCAGGTGCTGACCGCGGGCGCGGGCCAGATGCCGGCGCGCCAGGCCGCCGTCGCCGCGGGCATCCCGATGGATGTGCCCGCGCTGACCGTCAACAAGGTGTGCCTGTCGGGTATCAACGCCATCGCCCTCGCCGACCAGCTGATCCGTGCCGGCGAATACGAGATCGTCGTCGCCGGTGGCCAGGAGTCGATGAGCCAGGCGCCCCATTTGCTCGAAAAGAGCAGGGAGGGCTTCAAATACGGCGATGTCACCATGCGTGACCACATGGCCTACGACGGCCTCTACGACATCTTCACCGATCAGCCGATGGGCGCGCTGACCGAACAGCGCAACGCCACCGACAAGATCAGCCGCGCGGATCAGGACGCGTTCGGCGCCGCCTCGCACCAGCGCGCGGCGGCCGCGTGGAAGAACGGCGTCTTCGACGACGAGGTGGTTCCGGTCGCGGTGCCGCAGCGTAAGGGTGATCCGGTGCTGGTGACCGCCGATGAGGGCATCCGCGCCGACACCACCGCCGAGACGCTGGCCAAGCTGCGCCCGTCGTTCAGCAAGGACGGCACCATCACCGCGGGCACCGCCTCGCAGATCTCCGACGGCGCCGCCGCGGTCGTGGTGATGAGCAAGGAGAAGGCCGAGGCGCTCGGGCTGAGCTGGATCGCCGAGATCGGCGCGGCCGGAGTGGTCGCGGGCCCGGATTCGACGCTGCAGGATCAGCCTGCCAACGCCATCGCGAAGGCCTGTGCGAAACAAGGCATTTCGCCCGCCGATCTGGATCTGGTGGAGATCAACGAGGCGTTCGCCGCCGTCGGTGTCGCCTCGACCCGCAAGCTCGGCATCGATCCGGAGAAGGTGAACGTCAACGGCGGCGCGATCGCCATCGGCCACCCGCTCGGCATGTCCGGCGCCCGTATCCTGCTGCACCTGGCGCTCGAGCTGAAGCGCCGCGGCGGCGGCATCGGCGCGGCGGCACTGTGCGGCGGTGGCGGCCAGGGCGACGCGCTCATCATCAAGGTCTAGTCCGCCACGGACATCGGAGGCCGGTCCCGCACGGGGACCGGCCTTTGTCGTTCCTGCGCACCGCGGGTGGTTTGTCCGGTTAGTGTGACGACTTCAACTACACCTCGTCGTAGCCGTCCGGCACAATGGGGCGCATGGGCAACTTCTTCGACTTGAGCACCGTGGCCAAGCGGTTCCGCTTCATCGCCGTTCTGGAGGCGATCTCGTGGGCCTTCCTCATCGTCGGCATGGTGTTCAAGCGGCTACCCGAGCCCGTCACCTGGCCGGTCAAGGTGTTCGGCATGACGCACGGGATCATCTTCATCCTGTTCGTGATCATGGCGATCGTGGCCGCGCGTGAGCTGAAGTGGTCCCCGCTGGTGACGGTGCTCGCGCTGCTGTCGAGCATCCCGCCGTTCTTCACCGTGCTGTTCGAGGTCCTGGCCGCGCGCTTCGGAAAATTGGGTGAGCTGAGCAACACCGGTGCGGGCGATACCGCGGCCCCGGCCACCGCTTCCTCGTGACAAACTGGAAACCGTGACTCGACCTGCCGCCCGCCGTCCCTCGCCCGCCGTTGCCGCCGCCATGTCCGGTGCGGTGGACCTGTCCAGCCTGAAGCAGCCGCCCGCCGCCGCGGGCGGCGCCGCGCCCGCCGGTGGATATGCGGTCGGCGAGGCGGATTTCGAGGCGAGGGTGCTGCGGCGCTCGATGCAGGTGCCGGTGGTCGTCGCGCTGTACTCGCAGCGCAGCCCCGGCAGCGTCGAGCTGGTGCGCACGCTGGAACGGCTGGTCGAGGCCGATGGCGGCGCATGGGATCTGGCGACCGTCGAGGCCGAGGCGAACATGCGCATCGCCCAGGCGCTGCGCGTGCAGGGCATTCCGACGGTGATCGCGATCGCGGGCGGCCAGCCGCTCGCGGATTTCGAAGGCGCGCAACCGGAACCGCAGGTCCGCCAGTGGCTCACCGCCGTCGTCGACGCGGTCGCGGGCAAGCTCGATGGCGGTGCCGAAGCCGCGCCCGAGGTGCCGGAGGATCCGCGCTTCGTCGCCGCCGAGGACGCGCTCGAGCAGGGTGACCTGGCCGGCGCCGAGGCGGCGTACGAGGCGATCATCGCCGCCGAACCGAACAACGAGGAAGCCAAGAACGCGCTGCGTCAGCTGCGCTTCCTCGCTCGTGCCCAGCAGCTGCCGGAATCGGTGATCGCCACCGCCGACGCGGACCCGTCGAATGTCGACGCCACGCTCGACGCCGCCGATCTGGAAATGCTCAACCAGCAGCCCGAGGCGGCGTTCGACCGCCTCATCGCGCTGATCAAGCGCACCGCGGGCGACGACCGCACCAAGGCGCGCACCCGTTTGATCGAGCTGTTCGACCTCTTCGACAAGGCCGAGCCGTTCGTCGTCGCCGCCCGCCGCAAGCTCGCCGCCGCGCTGTACTGAGGTCGCCGCGCTGAGGTCTACGAGTCCGGCGTGAGCCAGACCGCGGTATTGGGGGCCAGCGCGACCGTGGCGGAGGCGGGCCGGCCGTGCCACGGGTCGTCGGTGGCCTTGACGCCGCCCATATTGCCGATGCCGGAGCCGCCGTACTCGGCGGCGTCGGTATTGAGGATTTCCCGCCAGGTACCGGCGTTGGGCAGGCCGACCCGGTATTCGCCGTGCACCGAGCCGGAGAAGTTGTAGAGGCAGGCGACGACCGAGCCGTCGGACCCCCAGCGCAGGAACGCGAGCACGTTGTTGGCGCTGTCGTCGGCCTCGATCCAGGAGTAGCCGCCGGGCGCGGTGTCCTGGCTCCACAGTGCGGGATGCGCGCGGTACACCGCGTTCAGATCCCGCACCGCCGTCGTAATGCCTTGGTGCAGTGGATTTTCCAGCTCCTGCCAGTCGAGTCCGCGGTCGTGTGACCACTCGCGGAACTGGCCGAATTCCTGGCCCATGAACAGCAACTGCTTGCCGGGGTGGGCCCACTGATAGGCGAGCAGTGCGCGCACGCCACTGGCCTTCGCGAAATCGTCGCCGGGCATGCGGGTCCACAGCGTGCCCTTGCCGTGCACCACCTCGTCGTGGCTGATCGGCAGCACGTAGTTCTCGCTCCACGCGTACACCAGGGAGAAGGTGATCTCGTTGTGGTGCCAGGAGCGGTGGATCGGGTCGCGGCGCAGGAACCCGAGGGTGTCGTGCATCCAGCCCATATTCCATTTCATGGTGAAGCCGAGGCCGCCGACGTCGGTGCCGCGGGTGACACCGGGCCAGGTGGTGGATTCCTCGGCGACGGTGACCACGCCGGGATGGTGGCGGTGGATCGTGTCGTTGAGGTCCTGCAGGAAGTGCACGGCCTCCAGGTTCTCCCGCCCGCCGTGCACGTTGGGTTCCCAATCCCCTTCGGGGCGTGAGTAATCCAGGTACAGCATGGAGGCGACCGCGTCCACCCGCAGCCCGTCGATGTGGAATTCCTCGATCCAGTACCGCGCGTTGGCGACGAGGAAGTTGCGCACCTCGTTGCGGCCGAAGTCGAAAACGTAGGTGCCCCAGTCGAGTTGCTCGCCGCGGCGCGGATCGGCGTGCTCGTAGAGCGGAGTGCCGTCGAAACGCGCCAGCGCCCATTCGTCGCGTGGGAAGTGTGCCGGTACCCAGTCGAGCAATACACCAATGCCCGCCTCGTGCATCCGGTCGACGAAGGCGCGGAATTCGTCGGGCGTGCCGAAACGTGCGGTGGGCGCGTAGTACGAGGTGACCTGGTAACCCCAGGAGCCGCCGAACGGATGCTCGGCGATCGGCAGCAGTTCGATATGGGTGAAGCCCGCCGACTGGACGTAATCCGCCAGCTGCTCGGCCATTTCGCGATAACCGAGCCCGGGACGCCACGAGCCGAGGTGCACCTCGTAGACGCTCATCGGCGCGCGGGTGGGATCGGTGTGCGCGCGCCGGTCGAGCCAATCCTGGTCGCGCCAGCGGTAATCACTGTGCGTGACAACGGATGCCGACGCGGGCGGCGGTTCGGTGGCGAAGGCCAGCGGGTCCGCGTGGTCGACGGTGCGACCGTCGGCGCCGTGCACCCGGAACTTGTATTTGGCGCCGGATTCGACGCCGGGCACGAAGACCTCCCACACCCCCGACGAGCCGAGCGCCCGCATCGGCGCGGTGTTCCCGCTCCACGCGTCGAAATCGCCGATCACCGTGACGCCCCTGGCATTCGGCGCCCACACCGCGAACGAGGTGCCGCTCACCTCGCCGTCGAGCGTGGTGTACCGGCGCGGATGCGCGCCGAGCACCTCCCAGAGCCGTTCGTGGCGTCCCTCGCCGATCAGATGCAGATCGAGCTCGCCGACGGTGGGCAGGAAGCGGTAGCCGTCCGCGCCGAGCGCCGTCTGCCCGCCGCGATAGGTGGTGACGATCCGGTAGTCCATCAGGTCCGGATACGGCAGTACCGCCGCGAATATCCCGTGCCCTAGCGATTCCAGCGGATGATCGACGCCGCCGACGCGCACCCGCACCGTCTCCGCGTGCGGGCGCAGCACGCGCACCACGGTGCCGTCCGGATGCGGATGCGCGCCGAGCACGGTGTGCGGGTCGCCGTGTGTGCCCGCCGCGAGCAGCATCAGGTCACGGCGGTTCACCGGAATGTCCTGCGGTAGGCCAGTTCCGTGCGAATCGGCTGCGGTACCGGTGGCAGCGCGAGGATGTGGGCGACCGCTTTCGGCGGATCGAGCCGCACGTAATTGGTTTGGCCCCAGTGGTATTCCTCGCCGGTGATCTCGTCGACCACCACCGGCCGGTCGTACCATTCGCGGCCGACGGCGGGCAGGTCGAGCGAGATCATGCCGTGCTCGGTGCCGTACGGGTTGAGGTTCACCACGACGAGCACCGCGTCGCCGCTGCTCGGATCGATCTTCGAGTAGGCGAGGATGGCGTCGTTGTCCACGTGGTGGAAGTGGATGCAGCGCAACTGTTGCAGTGCGGGGTGATTGCGCCGGATCTCGTTGAGCCGGGTGATCCACGGCTCCAGCGATTCGCCACGCGCGAGCGCCTCGGCGAAGGGGCGCGGGCGCAGCTCGTACTTCTCCGAGTCCAGGTACTCCTCGCTGTCCGGGCGCACCGCCTGATGCTCGAACAGTTCGAAGCCGGAGTAGACGCCCCAGGTGGGCGCCATGGTCGCGGCGAGCACCGCGCGGATGGCGAACATACCGGGCCCGCCGTGCTGCAGGCTCTCGTGCAGGATGTCGGGGGTGTTGACGAACAGGTTCGGCCGCGCCTCGTCCGCCTTGGCCGCCAGCTCATTACCGAATTCGGCCAGTTCCCATTTCGCCACCCGCCAGGTGAAATACGTGTAGGACTGGCTGAATCCGCGGCGCGCCAGCCCGTAGAGCCGGGCGGGGCGGGTGAACGCCTCGGAGAGGAACAGCACGTCCGGGTCCGTGCGCCGCACCTGCGCGATCAGCCACTCCCAGAAGTCGGCGGGCTTGGTGTGTGGGTTGTCGACGCGGAAGATCTTGACGCCGAGCCCGATCCAGTGCCGGACCACGCGCAGCACCTCGGCGTAGAGCCCATCGGGATCGTTGTCGAAGTTGACCGGGTAGATGTCCTGGTATTTCTTCGGCGGGTTCTCGGCGAAGGCGATGGTGCCGTCGGGCAGCGTGGTGAACCATTCCGGATGGGTGGCCACCCACGGATGGTCCGGCGCGCATTGCAGCGCCAGATCCAGTGCCACCTCGATACCGGATTGCTGTGCGGCCGAGACGAATTCGGCGAAGTCGGCCTCGGTACCGAGCGCGGGATGGACGGTATCGTGGCCGCCGTCCGCCGAGCCGATCGCCCACGGCGAGCCGACATCGCCGGGCTCCGCGGTGAGGGAGTTGTTGCGGCCCTTGCGGTTCACCGCGCCGATCGGATGGATCGGCGGCAGGTAGACCACGTCGAAACCCATGGCGGCGATGCGCGGCAGTTCCTTGATCGCGGTGGCGAAGGTGCCGTGCACCGGCTTGCCCGCCTGGTCGCGGCCGCCGGTCGACCGGGGGAAGAACTCGTACCACGAGCCGTACAGCGCGCGGTGGCGTTCGACGTGCACGGTGTGCTGCTGGCCGCGGGTGACCATGTCGCGCAGCGGAGTCCCGCGCAGGATCTCCGTGATCTCCTCGGTGAACGCGGGCGCCACCCTGGCGGGCAACTGCTCGGCGCCGCGCAGCGCCGCGGCGGCGGCACGCAGCCGTTCGAACTTGGCCTTCGGGAGCTGCTGGGCGGCCCGCTCGAACAGCCGTGCCCCCAGCTCGAGATCGTTGGCCAGATCGTCGGCGCTCTGCCCGACCGCCAGCTTCGCCTCCACCGCCGCGCGCCACGTCGCGATCGGATCGCTCCACCCCTCGATGCGGAAGGTCCAGGCGCCGGGCAGGTTCGGCGTGAAGGTCGCGTTGAAGACATCGGGTTCGTAGTCCGGCGTCATCCGGATCCGCTGCACCCGCGACGAGCCGGGCGCGCGCACCGCGAGCGTCGCGGCGACCGCGTCGTGTCCCTCCCGCCAGACCACCGTCCGGACCGGGAATACCTCGCCCACCACGGCCTTGGCAGGCCGACCTCCTGGTATCGACGGGGCGGTGTCATCGATGGCGATGCGGCCGGTCACGTCGACCAACCTACCGGCACCCCGCCGATTCGTTCGGACTCGGCGGGTCGAAGGCGCTGTCGTCGAGGCCGGGGCGAGCTCGCTGATCAGCGGGCGTCGGCGGCCAGGCCGAGGCCGAGTGCGACGAGGACGGCGCCGAGTGCGCGTTCGACGCGCTGGCGGATGCCGGTGCGGCGGAGCCATTCGCCCGCGCGATCGGCGGCCAGCACGATGCCGACGCACCAGGCGGTGTCGATGGCCAGCTGGATGGCGATGAGGATGATCAGCGTCGGCACGATCGGCCCGCTGGACGGCAGGAACTGCGGCAGGATGGTCAGCCCGAAGACCGCGGCCTTCGGGTTCGCCGCGATCGAGACCAGGGAGGCGCGGAACGCCGAGCCCGGTGTCCGCCCGGCAGGCAGGATGCCCGTCATCTGCGCGCCGAACTCCTTGTCGGCGCGCGCACCGCGCCAGGCCTGGACGCCGAGCCAGACCAGCACCAGCCCGCCGACTATGTGCAGCCCGGTGTTCAGCGCGTGGTTGGCGACCAGCAGTACCGACAGGCCCGCACCACCCGCGGCCGTCCAGCACAGGATGCCGATCTCGTTGCCCGCGACCGCCGCCAGCCCGGCGGCCCGCCCGTCGCGGACCGACCGCTGGAGGAACAGCGCGGTCGCGGGCCCGGGCAGAGCCGCGAGAATGACGCAGGCAAGCAGGAATTGGGGGAGTACGGCGACCCAGTGCGGCATCAGCCGATGCTGCCATTCGGTCGGCTCGGCCGCCAGCCGATTTCGACTACCGGCCCTCGGCCGGTCGCCCGGCGGCGCGCAGTGCCTCGAGGAGGCGGCGCAGGGCGGCCGTGGTGTCGGGCAGTGCCTGCGGGGTGGTGGCCAGCCAGAGCGCGGCCTCGTTCATCGCGCCGGACAGGAGATGGGTGAGCGGGGCGACCGGCTGATCGGCGAGGACGCCCGCGTCGATCAGTGACTGCAGCGCCTCGCTCAGATGCTGTTCCGAGGCCGCCGCGTCCATTGCCCGCCATTCGTGCCAGCCGAGCACCGCGGGCCCGTCGACAAGCATGATGCGCTGGATATCCGGATCGATGCAGGTGGTCAGGAAGGTTTCGCAGCCGGTGACGAGCTGTGCCCACGGATCGGTGGTGGCGGCCGCCGCCGCGGCCACCCGATCGCCGACCTCGTGCTGTACCTGCTCCAGCACGGCCCCGAACAGCTCGGCCTTGCTGTCGAAATTGTGGTACAGCGCGCCCTTGGTCACCCCGGCGGCGGCGACGATCTCCGACAATCCCACCGCCCCATAGCCTTTCGCCGCGAACAGCCGCCTGCTCTCCCGCAGCAGCACCCGCCTGGTCTCCTCGCGTTGCTGCGCGCGGATTCTGCTCGCCATCCGGATTCTCCTATTGACGTACCGCTGGTATGTGAACTACTTTACTTCACATACCAGCGGTACGTGAAAGGTAATGTCATGCAGCTCAACAGCTTCTACCCGGTCATCGGTACCTCGCAGCTCGCGCGATCGCGTGACTTCTACACCACGTGGCTCGGGTTCGAGATCGTCTTCGAAGCGGACTGGTACATCAGCCTGCGGCGTCCCGGGGATGTGTCCTATGAGCTCGCGCTGCTCGACTACACCCATCCGACCGTGCCCGAGGCCTACCGCAAGCCGGTCCAGGGCCTGCTGCTCAACTTCGAGGTGGCGGATGTGGACGCCGAGTGGGAACGACTCGTCGTGCGCGGCGGCATGAAAGCGGAGCTGGAGATCCGCAGCGAAACCTTCGGTCAGCGGCACTTCATCGTCGCGGATCCGAGTGGCGTCCTGATCGACATGATCACCGAGATCCCACCCGGCGCGGAGTACGCCGACCAGTTCGGCCCCGGCCATCTCGCCGAGCAGTCCGGCGACGCCTGACCATGCGATTGATCGCACCATCGCCCCCGGTGTGACGCCGACCGCCGGGGCGGACGGGTGTGACACCGTTCGGTAGGGTTCGCGTGGTGAAGGCACTTCGTCGTTTCACCGTCCGTGCCCATCTGCCCGAGCGTCTGGCGGCGTTGGGCGATCTCTCCACGAATCTGCGCTGGTCCTGGCATTGGCCGACGCAGGATCTGTTCGCGGAGCTCGATCGCGCGCTGTGGCTCGAGGTCGGGCACGATCCGGTGCGGATGCTCGGCGAGGTGCCCGCGGCGCGACTCGACGAGCTGGCCGCCGACGCGGACTACGTGGCGCGCGTCGACGCGGCCGCCGCCGGCCTCCGTGAATATCTGGACCGGCCGCTGTGGTTCCAGAAGCAGATGGATGGCGGTGTGCGTGGAATCGCCTATTTCTCCATGGAATTCGGCGTCAGCGAGGTGCTGCCGAACTACTCGGGCGGCCTCGGCATCCTGGCGGGCGACCATCTCAAGTCGGCGTCCGATCTCGGCCTGCCGCTGATCGGCGTCGGATTGCTCTACCGCTCCGGCTATTTCCGGCAGACGCTGTCCGCCGACGGCTGGCAGACCGAGCACTATCCTGCGCTCGACCCGCAGGGTTTGCCGCTGCGGCTGCTCACCACCGACGGCTCGCCGGTGCTCATCCACGTGGCGCTGCCCGACCGGCGGGTGCTGCGCGCGCGGGTGTGGATCGCCCAGGTCGGCCGGGTTCCGTTGCTGCTGCTCGATTCCGATATCGCCGAGAACGATCCGGAACTGCGCGCGGTCACCGACCGGCTCTACGGCGGCGACCAGGAGCACCGCATCCGCCAGGAGATCCTGGCCGGCATCGGCGGTGTGCGCGCGGTGCGCGCGTACACCCGCGCCGCGGGCCTGCCCGATCCCGATGTCTTCCATATGAACGAGGGCCACGCCGGTTTCCTCGGCGTCGAGCGGATCCGCGAATACGTCGCGGACGGACTGGATTTCGATACCGCGCTGGCCGCCGTGCGCGCGGGCACGGTCTTCACCACGCACACCCCGGTGCCCGCCGGTATCGACCGGTTCCCGATGCCGATGGTGCGCCGCTACTTCGGTGGTGCGCACGGCGAATCCGAATCCGCGCTGCTGCCAGGGCTTTCCGTGGATCGCATCGTCGGTCTCGGCCGGGAGGCCGATCCCTCGGTCTTCAACATGGCCCATATGGGGCTGCGACTCGCGCAGCGCGCCAACGGCGTATCGAAGCTGCACGGTGAGGTGAGCCGGGCCATGTTCGCCCCGCTGTGGCCCGGTTTCGATGCGGCCGAGGTGCCGATCGGCTCGGTCACCAACGGCGTGCACGCCCCGACCTGGGCCGCGCGTGAATGGATCGATAAGGCGCGCGAGCACATCGGCGCCGAACTGGTCGAGGAGGCGCGCGGCTGGGAGCGGCTGCACGATGTCGATCTCGGTGAGCTGTGGTCGACCCGGAACACGTTGCGCGCCACCCTGGTTGCCGAGGTGCGCCGCCGCCTGCGCAACTCCTGGCTGGAGCGTGGCGCGGCCGAGGCCGAATTGGGTTGGGTCGATGGTGTTTTCGACCCGAACGTGCTGACCATCGGCTTCGCGCGCCGCGTCCCGACCTACAAGCGGCTGACGCTGATGCTGCGCGATCCGGAACGGCTGCGCGCGCTGCTGCTCGATCACGAGCGCCCGGTGCAGCTGGTGGTCGCCGGAAAGAGCCACCCGGCCGACGACGGCGGCAAGGCGCTGATCCAGCAGGTGGTGCGCTTCGCCGACGATCCCGAGGTGCGCCACCGCATCGTCTTCCTGCCCGACTACGACATGTCGATGGCCCGGTACCTGTACTGGGGTTGCGATGTGTGGCTGAACAATCCACTGCGGCCGCTGGAGGCGTGCGGCACCTCGGGCATGAAGTCCGCGCTGAACGGCGGGCTCAACCTGTCCATCCGCGACGGCTGGTGGGACGAGATGTACGACGGCGAGAACGGCTGGGCCATCCCCACCGCCGACGGCGTCCGCGACGAGCACCGCCGCGACGATCTCGAAGCGGGCGCGCTCTACGACCTGTTCGAGCGCACCGTCGCACCACGTTTCTACGACCGCGATCGCACCGGCATGCCGGTGCGCTGGGTGGAGATGGTGCGGCACACGCTGGAGACGCTCGGCCCGAAGGTGCTCGCCTCGCGCATGGTCCGCGATTACGCCGTCGAGTACTACGCACCCGCCGCCACCGCCTATCGCAGCGCCCTCGCCGACGACTTCGCCGCCGCACGCGCCGTCGCCGAGTACCGCCGCCGCGTCGAATCGGCGTGGCAGTCGGTGAAGGTGATTCAGGTGGACAGCGCCGGCCTGCCCGATACGCCGATCATCGGCGCGTCGCTGTCGCTGACCGCGCGCATCGATCTCGGCGGCCTGAGCCCCGCCGAAGTAATCGTGCAAGCGGTGCTCGGCCGGGTGTCGCCCGCCGACGATCTGTCCGATGTCACCACCATCCCGATGACGCACACCGGATCCGATTCCGGCGTCGAGCTTTTCGCCGTCGAGACCCCGGTCCCGCTGTCCGGCGCCGTCGGCTACACGGTCCGCGTGCTCCCGCACAACGACCTGCTCGCCTCCGACGCCGAACTCGGTCTGGTCGCCGCGCCCAGCGCCTGAACCCACCGTCGAGTGCAGTCGAATGGCCGCCGGTGACGGCGCGTCGCCGGGCCATTCGACTGCGCTCGACGGTCTGCCGTTCTGACCTGCGGTGGGTGGCTCGGGGTTTGCTGGTGAGGTGTGGCGGGCGGGCGTGACAGGGATCACTCGCGGTCAGGGCTGGTAGGCGACCCGCCGGGTTCTTCGATTCAGTGAATCGTCGGCTACCGTGCGTTTCGCACCCTTCTCAATTGATCGCCGACGCGGCGTGAGCTCAGGGCCCGGAGGCGGCAGCGTCGCGTAACCACGCAGGGCCCCGCGAACGCCGCAATCAAACACTGGAGAGCCCATGACCGCCGACGTTCTGACTCGGACCCGAGGTCGCCTCGACGCGTACTTCGGGATCAGCGCGAACGGCTCGACCATGAAGCGCGAGGTGATGGCGGGCACGGTCACGTTCCTGGCCATGTGTTATGTCCTCGCCGTCAATCCCTCGGTGCTCGGCGACCAAGGTCCGTTGGGCGACAAGGGCATTCCCATGCAGGCGGTGTTCACCGCGACCGCCGTCGCCGCGGTGTTCGGCACCCTGGTCATGGGCATCTGGGCCAAATACCCAATTGCGCTGGCACCGGGCATGGGGCTGAACGCATTCTTCGCGTTCACCGTGGTGCAGCAGATGGGGATTCCGTGGCAGGTCGCGCTGTCGGGCACCTTCCTATCGGGCGTCATCTTCTTCGTGCTCGCGGTCACCAAGGTGCGCGAGCGCATTCTCAACGCCATCCCGATGCAGCTGAAGCTGGCCGTCGGCGCGGGCATCGGCCTGTTCGTCGCGTTCCTCGGCATGAAGAACGCGGGCATCGTCGTCGCCAGCGACGCGACCTTCGTCAAGCTCGGCGACTTCACCCACGGCACCACATTGCTCGCCATGTTCGGCCTGATCGTGACCGTGGTGTTCCTGGTCATGGGCTGGCACGGCGCGGTGCTCTACGGCATCGTGCTGACCGCGGTGCTCGGCATCATCACCGGCCTGGTCGACCTGCCCAACGGCGTGGTCGCGATGCCGAAGGGGTTGGAGCACACCTTCGGTCAGGCCATCGTGCACCTGCCGGACGCGTTCACCGGGCAGATGGCCGTCGTCATCCTCACCATGCTGTTCGTCGACTTCTTCGATGCCTCCGGCACGCTGATCGGCGTCGCGAACCAGGCGGGCCTGCTCGACAAGAACGGGCAGCTGCCGCGCGCGTCCAGCGCGCTGGCCGCCGACTCGGTCGGCACCATCGCGGGCGCCGTCATCGGCACCTCCACCACCACCGCCTACGTCGAATCGACCGCGGGCGTTTCCGCGGGCGGGCGCACCGGGCTGACCGCCGTCACCACCGCGGGCTGGTTCCTGATCGCCATGTTCTGCTTCCCGGTCTTCGCGGTGGTCGCCGGCTCGGGCGAGGTGACCGCGCCCGCGCTGATCGTGGTCGGCGTGCTGATGGCCCGCGCGCTCGGCGAGATCGACTGGAATCGCCTCGAATACTCGGTGCCCGCGTTCATCACCATCGTGATGATGCCGCTGACCTATTCGATCGCCAACGGCCTGGCGATGGGCATGATTTTCTATCCGATCGTGATGGTCGCCAAGGGCAAGATCAAAGAAGTTCATCCCGCCATGTGGGCGCTGATGGTGATTTTCCTCGGGTACTTCTTGTTCCTCGCCGAGTAACTGGGGAATAAGCGCGAGTATTGGCTGGTTGGGACGGTCCGTGCGATGATACGGACTATAGTCCGTTTAGTTGCCTGAACTATCGGATGCCGAAACTATCGATCTGGCCACTACTGCAGGGATGAGACCAGTATGAGTACCAACACCGCTTCGCGACGCACGACCAACGACACCGCGGCGCTCGACGCCGTCGCCACCGATATCGGCCTGCTGATCGTGCGGGTCGTATTCGGCGGGCTGCTCGCCGCGCACGGCAGCCAGAAGCTCTTCGGATGGTTCAACGGCTACGGATGGAACGCCACCACCGCGAGCTTCGACCAGATGGGCTACAACCCGGGCAAGCTGTTCGGCACCCTCGCCGGCCTGAGCGAATTCACCGGTGGCCTGCTGCTGGTGTTCGGCCTCGTGACCCCGCTCGCCGCCGCCATCGTGGTCGGCACCATGATCAACGCCGTCAACACCATGTGGAGCGGTGGCCTGCTGACCGGCAAGGGCTACGAGCTACCGCTGCTGTACGCCGCGGCCGCCGCGGCGCTCGCCTTCACCGGCCCCGGCCGGTTCTCCCTCGATCACGGCCGTCCGTGGCAGCGCCACGGCTTCGTCTGGGGTGCGGGCGCGATTGTGCTCGCCGTCGTCGCCGCCGTGCTCACCCTGATCTTCAAGTGGGTGCTCTGATCGCCATGCCGTTGGCGGACAACTGAATTCACGCTCGCGCGCGGCGCGGTGACCGAGGGGGTCGCCGCGCCGCGCGCCGGTGATCGGGGTCATGTCACAGCCGATCCGCCTACGTCGTCGGTATTGCGCAGGCAATCGACGAACCAGGAGATGACGAGATGACCATCGAGATCGGCAACCCGGCCGAACTGCACGATCCGACCGGCTTCGGCTACAGCCACGTCGCGGTCGTGCGCGGCGAGCTGGTTTTCATCGCCGGGCAGTACGACTCCGACGCCGAAGGGCACACCACCAGCGCTGATTTCGCGGTCCAGGTGGACAACGCCTTCGCCAACCTCGGTATCGCGCTGCGCTCGGTCGGCCTCGATTTCGCCGATGTGGCGCAGCTGCGTACCCACATCGTCGACCATGACCTGGACAAGCTCGCCGTGATCGGTAAGAAGGTCGCCGAGCTCTGGGGTGAGCGCCCGCCCGCGCAGACATTGAGTGGTGTCGCGGCGCTCGCACTGCCTGGCATGTTGTTCGAGGTCGACGCGGTCGCGGTGCGTGGATGACGGCGGGCGTCGAGTGGCGCCCGAGTTACCGGAGTATCAGCACGGTGTCGGCACCGCGGTGGAACTCGTAGCCGGTCTTGCGCAGAGAGGTGTGTATTCCCTTGTCGTGCAGTTCATTCCGAAGATATTCGACGAGGTCGCCGAGATTGCGGCCGGTGTGATCGACCAGTGGATACAGCCGGGTCTCCCCGGTGCTGACCCTGGCCAGCTCGGCGAGCGCGGCCAGATGGAAGTCGGTGTCGAGCCGGTCGGCGTAGGTGAACAGCAGATGCGAGCTGAGTACCAGGTCGAAGCTGTTGTCCGGGAACGGAAGTGCGGGTAGTCGGGCCGGTACGTAGCGTTCGGGGTGGATGGTCAGATCCACCCCGAACCGGACGGCCGCGGCATGCCGCATCCGCCGGTGACCGGTCGGGTTGCCGTACCAGTCCCACCGGTAGCGGTCGTGATGGGCTGTTGCCCAGGAATTTCCGCGGTCGGTCTCGCTGATTGCCAAGGGGCGCAGTTCATCGGCCGAACGGGCGTAGATCGGGTCCGCCGCGGTGACCTGCGCGCCCAGGTCGCTCGCTTCGGTGGTGAAACTCGATGCGCCACCCGGGCAGTCGAGAATGCGGCCGTGCAGATCGTTTTCCGAAAGCGCGAATATCGCGCGATATTCAGCCAATGATCTTGCGCTGATTAGGAATTCGCCTAGGGCGTCGGTATCGGGGTGCTTCATCTGGAAACGGTCTCATGCGATGACCGGCCGCGGAGGAGAATTGTATGGTCCCCGCGCCGCGTGCAGGGCTTGGCGCGGGGACCGCGGCATCCGGTGTGGGAATTGGGGTTCACCGGAGTGCCAAGACCCAACTTACTTCTGTTCGGAAGTAAAGCCAGGCCTTGTGAGTGGTATCACACGGGCCCGGCGGCGAGTCTGCGCAACGCTTTCTCGACCACTTCGGGATCCGCGGTTTCCCAGTACGGCGGCAGTGACGCGCGCAGGTAACCGCCGTATCGCGCGGTGGCGAGCCGGGAGTCGAGGATCGCGACGACACCGCGATCGTCCACGCTGCGCAACAGCCTGCCGGTGCCCTGGGCGAGCAGCAGCGCGGCGTGATTGGCGGCCACGGTCATGAATCCGTTGCCGCCGCGCGATTCCACCGCGCGCTGGCGCGCCGCGAGCAGCGGGTCGTCGGGGCGTGGGAACGGAATCCGGTCCAGGATCACCAGACTCAGCGACGGGCCCGGCACATCGACGCCCTGCCACAGCGAGAGCGTGCCGAACAGCGAGGTCTCCGGGCTCTCGGCGAATTTGCGCACCAGTGCGCCGGTCGCATCGTCGCCTTGACAGAGCACGGGGGTCTTCAGGCGCTCCCGCAGCGCCTCGGTGGCGGCCTTGGCGGCGCGCATCGAGGAGAACAGGCCGAGGGTGCGCCCGCCCGCCGCGCTGATCAGCCGCTCGATCTCGTCGAGGTAGGCGGGTGCGAGCCCGTCGCGGCCGGGCGCGGGAAGATGCTTGGCCACGTAGAGGATTCCGGATTTCGCGTGGTCGAAGGGTGAACCGACGTCGAGCGAACTCCAGCGCACGGTCTCGGCGTCCGACGGCGCCTGCGCGCCGTTCGCGGTCGCGGTATCGGCGCGCGAACCCGATTGCGCCGGGAGGCCCCACGTGATCGCGAGTCCGTCGAACGAGCCGCCGATCTGCAGGGTGGCCGAGGTCAGCACCACAGTCGCGGTGCCGAACAGCCTGCTGCGCAACAATCCACCGACCGAGAGCGGCGCCATCCGCAGCGAGCGGCGGGTGACCCCGCGTATCTCGTCGGCGGCCAGCCAGATGACATCGCGGCGCGCCGCGGGATCCGGTTCGTCGAAGGCGGTGAGCGCGCGCACCGCGCCGTCGTGCACCTCGTCGATGGCCGCCAAGGCCTGGGTGCGTGCGGCGGCGGATTCCGGATCGGCCTCCGCCTTCGTACCGCCTTGCGGGGCAAGGGCGGTCCGCGCGTTCCATGCGGCGTCGCGGACCAGCGCGAGCACCGGGGCGATGCCGTCGGGCATCGCGTCCCAGCGCGCGGCGGGCAGGTCGTCGAGCGCCTGATGCCAGGCCTCCGCGGCCCCTTCGAGCCGGTCCACCTCCTGCTCGTCGATCAACTTCGCGCAGCGGCGCGCGGCCGCGCTGATCGCCGAGGGCGCCAGTTCCGCGGTGGCCACGCCGGTGACCCGATCGACGAGCTCGTGCGCCTCATCGATGACGACGACATCGTGTTCCGGCAGTACCTGGATGCCGCTGATGGCATCGATGGCGAGTAGCGCGTGGTTGGTCACCACCACATCGGCCTGGCCGGATTCGGCGCGCGCGCGTTCGGCGAAGCAGTCCTGGCCGAACGGGCAGCGCGATTTGCCCAGGCATTCGCGGGAGGACACGCTGACCTGTCGCCAGGCCCGATCGGTCACGCCGGGGGAGAGCTCGTCGCGGTCGCCGGTTTCGGTATCGGAGGCCCATTCGTTGAGCCGCTGTACCTCGCGGCCGAGCCGGGAGATCGCGAAGGCGTCGAACAGTTCCGCCTCGGGCGATTCGTCCGGGATCGCGCTGTTGATCTTGTTGAGGCACAGATAGTTGTTGCGGCCCTTGAGGATCGCGAATTTCGCGGTGCGGCCGAGCGGCTTGCTCAGCGCCTCGGCCAGCCGGGGCAGATCACGGTCGACCAGCTGGCGCTGCAGCGCGATGGTCGCCGTCGACACCACGACGGTGCGCCCGGTGCGCACCGCGTGCCGCAGGCTCGGCACCAGGTACGCCAGCGACTTCCCGGTACCGGTGCCCGCCTGTACCGCGAGGTGCTCCTTGGTGTCGATCGCGTGGTCGACGGCCGAGGCCATCGTCATCTGCCCCACCCGCTCCTTACCTCCGAGCGCGTGCACAGCGGTGGCCAAAAGCTCGGGTACTGGAGGCAGTTCAGGCACGCGATGCAGCCTAACCCCTGCCGCCGACACGAATCGGGCCGCGTACATCCGGTCCCGCGCTCCGGCGAAGCCATTCCGCAACGGATCCGTTACGGGCATCGAGTTCTTACCGCTAGGTAGAATATGTGGTGTCGTCCTGAGTCTCCAATCGCGCTCCGGATCGAACAACTCAACGCAGGAGGACGGCATGGGCGACGCTGCAGTACCCGCCGAATCCCCTGTGTGCCAACAGAATTCCTTCGTGGACCGGCACGATGCCGGTCGTCGGCTCGCCCACCTGCTCCGGGTCTTCCGCGGTCCCGACGTTGTCGTCGTCGGTATTCCCCGCGGTGGCGTCGCGGTGGCTTCCGCGATTGCCGACACGCTGCGGCTGCCGCTCGACGTGCTCGTCGTGGACAAGCTGCGCGTCCCGCATCGGTCGATGAACGCCTTCGGCGCGATCAGCGAGGACGATATCTGCATCGTCGACGATGTCGCCATGCATCGCACGCTGCTGACACCCGAGGAACTCGCCGAGGTCGAACGCAACGAGCGCGACCGGCTCGGCCGCAAGGTCGCGCGCTTCCGCGGCGGCCGTCCGCGCACCGGGCTGCGCGGGCGCACCGTGGTGCTCGTCGACGACGGGATGAAGACCGGTATCACCGCGCAAGCCGCCTGCCGCGCCTCGTACAACAGCGGCGCGGTCCGCGTGGTCCTCGCGGTGCCGGTGGCGCCGCGCCGCATCGTGCACGCGCTGACCTATCACGCGGACAAGGTCGTTTGCCTGGAGATGCCCACCGAACTCACGGCGCTGCCCGCGCACTACCTCCGGTTCGAGCAGCTGACCGACAACGAGGTCGCCGATTTACTGCGCCGGACGCCGTCGGGCCAGCACGACTGCGCGCCGGGCGACGAATGCGGCCAGCCCGGCTGCGCCTGCTAGTCCATCAGTGAACCCTCCAGATCGACACCCGCGTCGCGCATGCGGTCGAGTGCGCTGGTGACCGTCTCGGCGGCGACGCCTGCGGTGAGGTCGAGCAGCACGCGGGTCTCCAGGCCGGCGATGCGCGCGTCGAGTGCGGTGGCGCGGACGCAGTGGTCGGTGGCGATGCCGACGATGTCGACCGCGTCGATCTCGTGTGCGCGCAGCCAGTCGGCCAGTGCCGTGCCGTCGGCGGCCGCGCCCTCGAAACCCGAATAGGCGGCGGAGTATTCGCCCTTGGAGAAGACCTCCTGCACGGCGCTGGTGTCGAAGTTCGGATGGAAACGCGCACCCGTCGTGCCCGCGCGGCAGTGCGGCGGCCAGCTGTCGACGTAGTCCGGATGATCGGAGAAATGGTCGCCGGGGTCGACGTGGTAGTCGCGGGTGGCCACGATCGCGGCGTACTCGGAGGCGGCGAGATGGTCGGTGATCCGCGCGGCGACGGCGGCGCCGCCGGTGACGGCGAGCGAGCCGCCCTCGCAGAAGTCGTTCTGCACGTCGACGATGATCAGTGCCCGGGTCATGCCGACCTCCCGCGTTGACGCGTTGAACTGAAACGGGCCTGTGCCCGTATCCCATTCTGCCGCCCGATCGCTGGGCCGGCGCCAACGGCCTGTCTCGCTGGGAGTGTCCATGCCTCTGTCCCGTCGCTCGCTCGTCGTGTTCGCGTCGTTCGTAGCGGGCTATCTAGCGGTATTGCTGCTGATGGGCGACCAGCCCGAAACCCTGGGCGACTGGGTCAGGCTGCTCGCCACCGTGCTCGTCGGCGCCGTCGCGGTCACGGCCGTAGCGGTACTTCTGCGGCGGTTGCTGCGCAGGTATTGATCCGACCGGGAGTGATCGGCTAGCCGAGGAACGTCGTCGGCACGGCGGGCTCGCCGTCGGAGAGCTTCAGGCCCTCCCACGGCAGGCTGACCAGCCCGCGCGATACCAGCTCGCGGCTCTCGGCCAGCGTCGGCTTCGCGGTGACCCCGCCGTCGCGGACCAGCGGCACCAGGAGTTCGCGCGCGTGGAAACCGTTGGCGGCGGGCGGTTTTCCGGCGGCCGGGTAGACGATCTCCTCGACGATGGTTCCGGTCGCGCGGGCCAGCCGCGCCGCCTTCTTGGTGCCGCCGCGCGACTCCTTGTGGTTGCTCCGCTTGGCGACCGGCACACCGTCGACCTCGACCAGCTTGTAGACCATGCCCGCGGTGGGCGCGCCAGACCCGGTGACCAGCGAGGTGCCGACGCCGTACGCGTCGACCGGTTCGGCGCGCAGCGCGGCGATGGCGTACTCGTCGAGATCGCCGGAGACCACGATGCGGGTCTTGGTGGCGCCGAGCCCGTCGAGCTGGTCGCGCACCTGCCTGGCCAGCACCCCGAGATCGCCGGAATCGATACGCACACCGCCCAATTCGGGTCCGGCCACCTCGATGGCGGTGGCCACGCCCTTGGTGATGTCGAAGGTGTCGACGAGCAGGGTGGTGCCGATGCCGAGCGTCGCCACCTGGCTGCGGAACGCCTCGGCCTCGTGCGCGCCGTCCGCGCCGCTGTGCAGCAGGGTGAAGGCGTGCGCGCTGGTACCCGCGCCCGGTACGCCGTAGCGGCGCACCGCCTCGAGGTTCGAGGTGGCGTCGAAGCCCGCGAGGTAGGCGGCGCGCGAGCTGGCCGGCGCGGCCAGTTCGTGGGTGCGCCGCGAACCCATCTCGATCATCCTGCGACCCGCCGCGGCGCTGACCATCCTGGCCGCCGCCGAGGCGATCGCGCTGTCGTGGTTGAGCACCGACAGGATCAGCGTCTCGAGCACCACACATTCGGCGAAGCTGCCGCGCACCGAAAGGATCGGGGAGCCAGGGAAATACAGCTCGCCCTCGGCGTAGCCGTCGATATCGCCGGAGAATCGGTAGTCGCGCAGCCAGTCGATCGTGCGCGCGTCGAGGAAGCCCGCGGCGATGGCGAGCTCGGATTCGCCGAAGCGGAAGTGCGCGAGCGCGTCGAGCAGCCTGCCGGTGCCCGCGACGACGCCGTAGCGGCGCCCGTGTGGCAAGCGGCGCGCAAACACCTCGAACGTGCAGCGCCGATGCGCCGAACCGTCGCCGAGTGCCGCGGCGAGCATGGTCAGTTCGTACTGGTCGGTAAGTAGCGCGGTGCTGGCTTGGCCATCGCGGTTGTCCACGTCTGCCACCTTAAGCGGCGGGAACGTCGCGGCCCGGTGACAGGCATGCTCTGTCGGTCACAGGGCATGTGCTGACGGGGTGTTGTGCATTCGGAGTCGAGTCGTACCCTTGACGTTATGGCCTTGTGCAACACGAACGCGACGCTGGCGGCGGCACAGGCGACCCCGGAGGCGGTCGAGTACACCGAGATCCTGGAGGCCGAGGATCGGCCTTGGGTCACCGTGGTGTGGGACGACCCGGTCAACTTGATGCACTACGTCACATACATCTTCCAGAAGCTGTTCGGCTACAGCAAGGGGAAGGCGACGGAGCTGATGCTGAAGGTGCACAACGAGGGCAAGGCGGTGGTGTCGTCGGGCTCGCGCGACAAGATGGAACACGACGTGCAGCGACTACACGCCGCCGGACTGTGGGCGACCATGCAGCGGGACGACTGACCGGGACGACTACCGTAGCGTCGTGCGTAAGTGGAGCCGGAAGAACTCGCTGAGCGGCCTCAAGCTGCGGTCCGAGATGGACGCGCGTGAGGCGAGCGTGCTGCGGTCCCTGGTCGGCGCGGTCTCCGGACTGCTGACCGAGCGGGCGGGATCCGCCCCCGAAGACGATCTTGCCGCGCTGACCGGGTTACGTATGGGCAATACCGCCGCACCCGACGATCCCCGGCTGCGCAGGCTGCTGCCGGACTTCCATCGCAGCGAACCCGGTTCCCCCGATGCCGACCGCGCCGACCTCAACAGCGCGCTGCGCGGGCTGCACGAGCCCGAGATCATCGACGCCAAACTGGCCGCGGGCACGGTGGTGCTCAACACCGTCCCCGACGGCGGTGGGCGCATCATCATCACACCGGAACAGGCCGACGCCTGGTTGACCGCGCTCACCGACGTCCGTCTCGCCCTCGGCACGGTCCTCGGCATCGACGCCGACACCCCGGATCATCTGGATCAGGACGATCCGCGCGCACCGCACCTGGATGTCTATCACTGGCTCACCTGGATGCAGGACTCACTGCTACAGGCGCTCGCCCCGTAGTTCGTAGCAACGAAAATTGATGCCCGGCAACAACATTGGTACCGGATAGACCCTGGATGGGTGCCGACCTCCGTCAAGGCCGGCGGACGGTGGCATCGGTAGGCGCGCGGACGAGAATGGTCGCCCGCACGGGCGAGAACGGCTCAACCGCACTCGTGCGGCGACGAGACCGCTGCCATCGTGCACTGAATCTGGTAGCGGCACTGGGCAATCCGGAGCCGCGAACGAACGGTCAGGAGCTGACGCTGTGAACGCACAAGCCGGGAAACGCAATTCGCTGACCGATGTGACGGGTCTGCTGGTCGGCCACCATCACGCGCTCGATCCGCATGCGACCCTCGGCGCGGGCGCCGCCACCGGGTGCACCGTGGTGCGCGTGCCGGGCGGCGCGATCGCGGCGGTGGACGTGCGCGGCGGCGGACCGGGCACCAGGGAAACCGATCTGCTCGATCCGCGCAACACCGTGCGGCAGGCGCACGCGATTCTGCTCAGCGGCGGCAGCGCGTACGGGCTCGCCGCGGCGGACGGCGTGATGCGCTGGCTGGAGGAGTACGGCGAGGGCATTCCGATGGATCCCACCGACGCGAGCCGGGTGGTGCCCATCGTGCCGGGCGCGGTGATCTTCGATCTTCCGGTGGGGGAGTGGGGAATTCGGCCGACGGCGGAGTTCGGCTATCTGGCCGCGGAGTCGGCGGGCGCCGACTTCGAGCGCGGCTCGGTCGGGGCGGGCGTCGGTGCGCGTGCCGGTTCGATCAAGGGCGGAGTCGGAACGGCGAGCGTGGTGCTCGGCGCTGGCCCGGCCGCCGGTGTCACGGTGGCGGCACTGGTCGTCGCGAATCCGGTGGGTTCGGTCTTCGATCCGCGCACCGGCCTGCCGTGGGGCGCGGGCACCGACGGGCCCGAGTTCTTCGGCCTGCGGCAGCCGACCCCCGAGCAGATCGAGCGCGCGAACGCGTTGCCGGTCAAGAGCACCGTGCTCAATACGACGATCGGCGTCGTCGCCACCGACGCGCCGCTCGACCCGGCGGGCTGCCAGCGCATGGCGACCACCGCGCACGACGGGCTGGCCAGGGCGACCCGCCCCGCGCACTCACCGCTGGACGGCGACACCCTGTTCGCGCTCGCCACCGGCGCGGTCCGGCCGGTCTCCGGATTCCCCCTGCCGTCGGCCTTCCCCACCGACCTGCTCGTGCTGGACGCCGTCTGCACCGCCGCCGCGGTCTGCGTGGAACGCGCGATCGTGGACGCGATCCTGTCCGCCCGCCCGGTCGCCGGAATCCCCACCTACACAGAGCTCTTCACCCTTCCGCGCACCTCCTGATCTCCCGCACGCCGACTTGCCGCGCGACACGCCGGGCCCGACGCCAGAGGGTGTGCGGCGGGCGCTTGGTGGTACCGGGCGTCGGCGCCGGGGGAATAGCCGAATATCCTGGCTCGTTGTCGACTGCGATGGGTCGGCGACGAGCCGTGCCGAATTGCGGAAGGGTTTGACTCGTGCTGGTGATAAGGGCCGACCTGGTCGAGGCGATGGTGGCGCACGCCCGCGCCGATCACCCCGATGAGGCCTGTGGCGTCATCGCCGGGCCGGAGGGATCGGACCGCCCGGAGCGCTTCGTCGCCATGGTCAACGCCGAGCGCTCGCCCACCTTCTACCGCTTCGATTCCGGTGAGCAGCTGAAGGTGTGGCGCGCGATGGACGACGCCGACGAGACGCCGGTCGTCATCTACCACTCGCACACCGCCACCGAGGCGTACCCGAGCCGCACCGATGTGTCCTACGCGTCCGAGCCGTTCGCCCACTACGTGCTGATCTCCACCCGCGATCCGCAGCAGCATGAGCTGCGCAGCTATCGGATCG
The DNA here is from genome assembly GCF_044547285.1 of Nocardia sp. NPDC052566. Classification (NCBI taxonomy): domain Bacteria; kingdom Bacillati; phylum Actinomycetota; class Actinomycetes; order Mycobacteriales; family Nocardiaceae; genus Nocardia; species Nocardia sp. NPDC052566. The sequence continues at coordinate 32,687 of NZ_JBIUAF010000002.1, forward strand.
TGGACGGCGAGGTCACCGAGGAGCCGGTGCGGATCGTCGAAACCTACTCATGATGTTGCTGTGCCCGCCTTCCTTATCTCGTCAGCTGATCCGAGGAGTACCCATGTCGGTAACCGTGTCCATCCCGACCATCATGCGCGGCCTCACCGGAGGTGAGAAGCGGGTGCAGGCGCAGGGCGCGACGCTGTCCGCGCTGATCGATGACCTCGAGGCCAACCACCCCGGCCTGGCCGAGCGGCTGCTCAAGGACGGCAAGCTGAACCGCTACGTCAACATCTACGTCGACGACGAGGACGTGCGCTTCTCCGGCGGCCTCACCGCCGAGGTGCCCGAGGGCGCCAGCGTCACCATCCTGCCCGCCGTCGCGGGTGGCTAGGACCTTCCGGTGGCGCGCTACGAATCGCTGATCGCGACGCTCGGCAACACACCGCTGGTCGGATTGCGCACCCTGTCCCCGCGCTGGGACGGCGACAACCCGGTGCGGCTGTGGGCCAAGCTCGAAGACCGCAACCCGACCGGATCCATCAAGGACCGTCCCGCGCTGCGGATGATCGAACAGGCCGAGGCCGACGGACGGCTCTCGCCCGGCTGCACCATCCTCGAGCCGACCAGTGGCAACACCGGCATCTCGCTGGCCATGGCCGCGAAGCTCAAGGGCTACAAGCTGATCTGCGTCATGCCGGAGAACACCTCGGTGGAGCGACGGCAGCTGCTGACCATGTTCGGCGCCGAGATCATCGATTCCCCGGCCGCGGGCGGCTCCAATCAGGCTGTCGCGCTGGCCAAGCAGATCGCCGAGGAGCATCCGGACTGGGTGATGCTGTACCAGTACGGCAATCCGGCCAACGCGCTCGCGCACTACGAGACCACCGGCCCGGAGATCCTGGCCGATCTACCCGAGATCACACACTTCGTCGCCGGTCTCGGTACCACGGGAACGCTGATGGGCACCGGGCGCTACCTGCGCGAAAAGGTGCCTGGCATCGAGATCGTCGCGGCCGAGCCGCGCTACGGCGAACTCGTCTACGGCCTGCGCAATATCGATGAGGGCTTCATTCCCGAGCTCTACGACGAATCGGTGCTGACCTCCCGCTTCTCCGTCGGGCCGTACGACGCGGTCAAGCGGACCCGCGAATTGGTCTTGGAGGAGGGCATTTTCGCGGGCATCTCCACCGGTGCGATCCTGCACGCGGCGCTCGGCGTCGCGCGCAAATGCGTGAAGGCGGGCACGGCGGCCGATATCGCGTTCGTCGTCGCCGATGGCGGATGGAAATACCTGTCGACCGGCGCGTACGACGGCACGTTGGAAGAGGCCGAGGAGCGGTTGGACGGCCAGCTCTGGGCCTGAACCTCTGCTGAGCGGATACTTTTGGCGCCTACCAGCCGGATTCCGCTCCGACGAGTTGAAAAGTGTCTGCTGAGCCGGGTGGCTGCGGATACAACGAGCCGCCGCGCATACACGCACGGTCGCTGCGCATAGCCGCTCCGAGGTGCGCATAGCCGCCCTGAGGTGCGTATCGCTGAGGTGCGCATCGCCGCCCTTAGGCGCGTATCGGCCGCCTCAGGGGCACGTCGGTACCCTTGGTGGAGCGGGGCAGCGACCCGTCGTCGCACCCGCTCGACTAGGAGGTTGCGATGACCGGCGATGCGGGATCGGGTCAGTCGTTCGATCCTGATCGGCTCGCGGCGATCCGCGCGCGGCTCGGACAGCCAGTGGGGTCCCAGGTGCCTGACGCGCCGGGCCCCGCAGCGCCTAGTGTGCCCGGTCGTCCGGCGAATTCGAACCTCGGCGCGATCAAACAGCTGTGGGTACGCGCCGGCGTGCTGACCGCGGGCTTCGTCGCGCTGCTCTACGGCATCGAAGGCGTCGACACCCTCGACAATCATCGGCTCGATCAGGCGGGTATCGAACCGCGCGAGCTCGACGGCCTGTGGGGCGTCCTCTTCGCGCCGCTGCTGCACGCGAATTGGGCGCACCTGATGGGCAACACGCTGCCGGTGCTCGTCCTCGGCTTCCTCGCGCTGCTCGCGGGCATCGGCCGCGGTATCGCCGCGACCGCGATCATCTGGGTCATCGCGGGCCTGGGCACCTGGTTGACCGGCGGATCGGGCACCGTGCACCTCGGCGCGTCCGCGCTGGTGTTCGGCTGGTTGACGTTCCTGATCGTTCGCGGCTGGTTCACTCGCAATGTCGGCCAGATCCTGCTCGGCCTCGTCGTGCTCGCGCTCTACGGTTCGCTGCTGTGGGGTGTGCTGCCGGGTCAGCCCGGAATCTCTTGGCAGGGGCATCTTTTCGGGGCGGTGGGTGGAGTGGTTGCCGGCTGGGTACTCTCTGGAAATGATCGTGCGAGCCGCCGCGGCGCCAGAAACGGAGTTCCCGCACCGAATCGGTGAGCATTCCGAGCCGAGGGAAATGTGGGGGATCGTTTCTTGAGCGAGAATTCGTCGTGGCAGCATGGGGGAATGCGCCTTACCGTCCTCGGGTGCTCGGGCAGCGTGTCCGGCCCGGACTCGCCAGCGTCCGGCTACCTGCTGACCGGGCCGGATATGACGCCGGTGGTCATCGATTTCGGCCCCGGGGTGCTCGGCGCGCTGCAGCGCCACCTCGATCCCGGTGAGGTCGATATCTTCCTCACCCATCTGCACGCGGATCACTGCCTCGATCTGCCCGGCCTGCTGGTCTGGCGGCGCTATCACCCGACGCCGCCGGTCGGTAAGGCGATCGTGCGCGGCCCGTCGGATTCGCCGTTGCGCATCGGCAACGCCTCCGCCGAGGTCGGCGGGGAAACCGACGACTGGTCCGACGTGATCGACTTCCGGCGCTGGATCGAGGGCGAGCCGGTCGAATTCGGTCCCGGCCATACGATCACCGCGCGGCGGATGTTCCACCCGCCGGAGGCGTACGGGTTGCGCATCGTCACCGCGGAGGGCCGCGTCTTCGTCTATACCGGCGACACCGCCATGTGCGACACGGTCAACGAGCTAGCGCAGGGCGCCGATGTCCTGATGGCAGAGGCCTCCTGGACCCACGACCCGGCGAATCGCCCGCCCGGCATTCACCTTTCGGGCACCGAAGCGGGACAGATCGCCGCCGACGCGGGGGTCAAGGAACTTCTCCTCACCCACATCCCGCCGTGGACCTCCCGCGAAGACGTCATCGCCGAGGCGAAAGCTGTCTTCTCCGGCCCCGTCCACGCCGTCGCCCCGGGCGAGACGTTCGACATCTAGGCGTACCTCCGCATTCGCTCCGGCCATGCGCGAAGCGGACTCCGTCCGCTGCCTACCTCCGCATTCGCTCCGGCCGTGCGTGAGGTGGACTCCGTCCGCTGCCTACCTCCGCATTCGCTCCGGCCGTGCGTGAGGTGGACTCCGTCCGCTGCCTACCTCCGCATTCGGTGCGGCCGTGCGTGAGGTGGACTCCGTCCGCTGCGTACCTCCGCATTCGGTGCGGCCGTGCGTGAGGTGGACTCCGTCCGCTGCGTACCTCCGCATTCGGTGCGGCCGTGCGTGAGGTGGACTTCGTTCGCTGTGTACTTCCGTGTTCGGTGCGGCCGTGCGTGAGGTGGACTTCGTTCGCTGTGTACTTCCGTGTTCGCTGTGGCCGTGTGCGCAGCGGACTCCGTGTGCTGCGATCCAGCGGGCGGTTGGCAGACGGACGGGTCGGTGCGGTTACGCTGCTTGCGTGTCGAGACGAGCCGATGGCAGGGCGGACGATGAACTCCGCGAGGTACGGATCACCCGTGGATTCACCACGCATCCAGCCGGTTCGGTGCTGGTGGAGTTCGGTCAGACGCGGGTGATGTGCACCGCGAGCGTCACCGAGGGCGTGCCGCCGTGGCGCCGCGACTCCGGATTGGGCTGGCTGACCGCCGAATACGCGATGCTGCCCGCCGCGACGCACACCCGCAGCGGCCGCGAATCGGTGAAGGGCAAGGTCGGCGGCCGTACGCAGGAGATCAGCCGCCTGGTCGGCCGGTCGCTGCGCGCGTGCATCGACCTGGCGGCCATCGGCGAGAACACCATCGCGATCGACTGCGACGTGCTGCAGGCCGACGGCGGCACCCGCACCGCGGCCATCACCGGCGCCTACGTCGCGCTGTCGGATGCCGTCACCTACCTGGGCGCGGCGGGCGGACTGGCCGACCCGCAACCGATCTCGTGCGCGATCGCCGCGGTGAGCGTCGGCGTCGTCGACGGCCGGGTCCGCCTCGACCTGCCGTACGAAGAGGATTCACGCGCCGAGGTCGACATGAACGTGGTGGCCACCGACACCGGCACCCTGGTGGAGATCCAGGGCACCGGCGAGGGCGCCACCTTCCCGCGCTCCACCCTGGACAAGCTGCTCGATTCCGCGCTGGCCGGCTGTGAGCAGCTGTTCGCCGTGCAGAAGGAGGCGCTGGCGCTGCCGTATCCCGGTGTGCTGCCCGAGCCGTCCGAGTTCTCGAAGAAGAAGTGATGTCGCGCCGGGTACTGGTCGCGAGCCGCAACGCGAAGAAGCTGAACGAGCTGCGGCGCATCCTCGACGACGCGGGGATCGTCGGCATCGAGATCGTCGGCCTCGACGACGTGCCCGCCTACGACGAGGCGCCGGAGACCGGCGCGACGTTCGAGGAGAACGCGCTCGCCAAGGCCCGCGACGGCGCCACCGCTACCGGATTGCCTTGTGTCGCAGACGATTCCGGTATCGAGGTGGACGCACTCAACGGGATGCCCGGCGTCCTGTCGGCCCGCTGGTCCGGTAAGCACGGCGACGACGCGGCCAACAACGCGCTGCTGCTCGCCCAGCTCGGCGACGTCCCCGACGAGCGCCGCGGCGCCCAATTCGTCTCCACCTGCGCCCTCGTCGTGCCCGGCGGTGCGGAAACCGTTGTCCGCGGCGAATGGCCGGGCACGGTGGCCCGCGAACCGGTGGGCGACGGCGGCTTCGGCTACGACCCGCTGTTCGTCCCCACGGGCGGCGAGATCAGCGCGGCCCAGCTGACCCCGGCGCAGAAGGACGCGGTCTCCCACCGCGGCCGCGCGCTCACGCAGTTGTTGCCCGCGCTGGCCGCGCTGGCCGGCTGAACTCGCCGGGGCGGGTCTGAGCCCGACATTTTCGGCTGGCGCGTGGCAATTTCCGCCACCAATGGATGATTTGTGTCCACTCAGACCCACACGGCGCGCGCTCGAGCCGGCGGGCGACTGCGTTCAGTCGAGCCGACTGATTCGGTTCGGGTCTGCGCCGGCATTTTGTGCTGTCGCGTGGCGGATTTCGCCGCGTGTGGACGATTCATGTCCGCTCGGACCCGCGGTATCGCGCGGCGCGCGGTGCGTGCGTTGCCCCGTTCCCGCTGGTGACGGATTTATGGTTGGCGGATGCGATACGCCGTCTACCTCGATACGGTGCCGTCACCCAGCACGCCCGCGCTCGACGAATTGCAGCGGGTCGGTGCGACCATCGTGCTGACCGAGGCGTTCGACGAAATGGATCCGGTCACCATCGACGAGTACTGGCTCGGCGCGCACCCGGAGGGGGTGATCGTGAAGATCTGGGTTGACGTCGACACCCCGCAGCTGGCCGAGGCCGTGGCATTGGAGGCGACCGAGCGTGTTCTCCAGGCCGCGGAGCTCTTGCCCGGCTGGTCTGTCGCCGGGGTCAACTCCGAAGTGGCGCTCGGCTGACACCGTGCACAAGATCATCAGGAACTGACGTAACTGTTGTGCGAGACCCGAGTTACCTGAGTTCCTGATGATCGCGCTACCAGTAGCGCTGCGACGTGCTGCGGTCGGTGTGTCAGAGGTCGAAGTCGCGCTTGACCTTCTGCGCGTTCCAGTGCTCGACGAAGAACGACAGCAGCGGGATGGTGCCCGCGATCAGCGTGCCGACGGTGCGCCAGATCGACCAGCGCACCTTCACCGCGAGATCGGCGGTGACCAGCAGATACGCGAAGTACACCCAGCCGTGCACGACCGCGATCCAGCTCGGGGTGTGCACGTCGAAGCCGTACTTCGCGATGATCTCGACGGTGAGCAGCAGCAGCCACAGGCCGGTGGCCCAGGCGAGCACGCGGTAGCGCAGCAGCGCGCCGGGAAGTTTGCCGATGTTGGCGGCGCCTGGCCGCGGTGCCGCGCTCTCGGTCGGCGCGGCGGATTCGGTCGAGTTCTCGCTGGTGGTCAACCGGCGCTCCTCTGGGTGTCGTTGGCATGCAAACCGGCTCGGCGGACCTGGTCCTCGATGTCGGTGGCGTGCAGTTCGGCCAGGTATTTGTTGTATTCGGCGAGCACCGGATCGTCGTCCTTGGCCGCCTTCGGCCGCTCGGGCAGTAGCCCTTCCGGAATCTCGCGCGGCGCAACGGGTTTCGCCGAGCGCCTGATGCGTGGTGCGGCTTCGGGGCGCTCGGTATCCGCTTCGCCGTCCGCCTCGGTCTCCAGCCGCACGAACCGGAAGTACGCGAACACCGCGAACCCGGCGAACAGCGGCCATTGCAGCGCGTAACCCAGGTTCTGCCCGGTCCCGCTGGACGACTCGAACCGCTGCCACTGCCACCAGCCGAGCGCCAGACAGGCGAGGGTGGCCACAATTACCAGCACGATCAGGGCTGGTCGATTGTGTGCCGAGCGGCGGGGAGAGGCGGACACGCCTACCACGGTACCTGTTCTACTACACGGTACGTAGGGGCAGGTGGACGCTCGATCCCCGCCCGTGACGCGGGTCATGCACGACCCCGAGGGTGACGTCGGCGTTCGTGCGCACCGGGTCACCGTCGAGGCCGTGCGGGACGATCTCGTGGGGCGGTTGTCCGCCGCGGCTCAGAACTTGTAGGTGATACCGGTGAAGCGCTCGGACTCTTCCCAGAGCCGTCGCCACATGTCCTTGTTCTGCGAGAGCCTGCTCGACGGCGACGGCTCGACCGGGCCCTGGCTCTGCATGAATCTGGTTGGGCCCCAATAGATCTCCGGATCGGCGTCCGGCATGGTCGCGGCGAACAGCGTGGAGTGCGCCGCTTTGGCCGGCGGATGCCCGACCAGGCGGATCAGCGGCTTGCTGATCCGGTCGATCGGCGTCTCGGTCCTGGCGAACAGATCCGTCGCCGAGACGCCGGGGTGCACCGCGTAAGACCGTTTGGCGGAACCGGATTCGGCGAGGCGGCGCTGCAGTTCCCTGGCGAACATCAGGTTGGACAGCTTGGCCTGCGCGTAGGCCAGATTGCGCTGGTAGCGGCGGTTCTCGTAGTTGAGATCGTCGATCCACAGCTTCGGGGTCTGCTTGTGTGCGATGCTCGCCAGCGAGACCACCCGATCCCGAATCCGGTCCAGCAGTAGGCCGGTCAGGGCGAAGTGGCCGAGATGATTGACGCCGAACTGGGTTTCGAAGCCGTCCTTGGTGCGCGAGAACGGAATGTTCATCAGGCCGGCATTATTGATCAGCACGTCGAATTCGTCGCTCTTCTCGGCGAATTCGCGTACCGAGGCCAGGTCGGCCAGGTCGAGCGCGGCGACACGGACGTCGCCGGGGATCGCATCGGCCACCTCCTGCGCCTTGGCCGCGTTGCGGCAGGCCATGATGATGGTCGCGCCCTTGGCTGCCAGTACCTTGGTGGTCTCCGCACCCAAGCCGCCGTTCGCGCCGGTGATCACGAAGGTGCGCCCGGTCTGGTCCGGGATTTCAGTAGGTTTCCACGCCATGAGCCAACCTTACTCTGGAGTAAGTTCAGGGGGAAGGGTTGCGCGCGAACTGCCCGAAAATTGTCTCAGACAATTCTGTGCGCACGCCCTGATCCGTGTGGTGATCAGCGACCTGCGCCGATCGGCTGCTGGAAGGCCGCCGCCAGCGTGGTGCCGACGGTTTCGCCCCAGACCTGCCAGGTGTCGGGGTCGAGCATCATCGACCCTACGTCGGTGGTGGAGCACCCCGCCGCGACCGGTGCGCCCGCGAACCGGTCGCGCAACCACAGCAGTGCGCTCGGTGCGCCGATCGGATCGAGCGTCAGGTGCTCGCTGAAGTGGTCGCGGGTGTACTGGACGCGGGCGTTCGGGTCCTGGCAGTAGTAGTCGACCACCTTGTCGACCGGTCCGACCGGGATCAGCCAGTCCATATTCGCCTGGAACATGAACATCGGCATCTCCGGAACCTGCTGCCCCATCCGGGTTTTCGCCAGTACATCGGCGACGCCGGGATCGTTGAACGGGTCGGCGTCGAGCATGCCGAGGTTGTTGCCGAACGGGAACAGCGCCGACTGGTAGCTCGCGCACAGCTGGTCCTTGGCGAACAGCATGAAGCGGCCGAGCGGGTTCATGTGCCGGTTCAGGAAGTCGCGCAGCACCGGGTATTCGCGCGAAACGCCAAGTGCCCCAGCCATGATCAGCCCGGACGACAGGTTGCCGTTGGCCAGCTTCAGCGCGGCCTCCAGGTCGGCGGGGATGCCGCCCTCGGCGGCGCCGACCACGGTGAGTTCGGGTGCGTAGGTCCGCTTCAGTTCGGCGGCATGGCCGGTCGCGATCGCGCCGCCGGAGTAGCCCATCAGGCCGACCCTGGTCTGCGTGCCCGGCAGCTGCATCGGCGCGAAGTTCTCCGCGGCGCGGATGGCGTCCAGTGTGATCCGCCCCGCCAATGGTCCTGCGGCATAGGCGGAATCGGGCCCCTGGTGATCCGGTACGACAGCCGCCCAGCCCTGGGCCAGCGCCGCCTGCACCTCCAGGAACTGCGCCGCGACCAGTGTCGAGCCGGTGAGTGTCGCCGGAATCGAGCCGAGTTGCAGCTGGTAGGACGGCATGCGGTAGTTGCCGGTCGAATCCTCGGCGATCTGATACGAGAACAACGGCCGATCCGCTTGGTAGCCGCGGGGTTTGAGCACGGTGGCGACGGCGGGGATGGGTTCGCCCCTGGTATTGGTCGAGCGGAACGACAGCTGCCAGGCGTCGATGTTGACCGGGATCACCGACAGGTTCGCGATATTCACCTGGCGCGCGGCGATGAGCTGGCCCGGTTCGAGATTCACGAATTTCTCGGGGGCCGGGCGGTAGAACGCCGGATCGAAGCCGGGCGGCATCGGCGGGATGGGGAACGGCAGCACGGGCTGGACCGGCGGATCGTTCGGCGGATTGTCGGCCATGGCAGGACCGGTGAGCGCGACCGGCAGTACTGCGGCCAGTGCGGCGAAGGCGGTCAGCAGCCTCGTCGCCGGATTGCGGCGTGTCACCAATGTGAACCTCTTCGTTCGCGAGCCGACCGCGAAGTGAGCCCGTGCGGTTTCAGAATGTGGCGAGTATGCCCCAGCATGACCTCGATCACAAATTCCGCAGATAGAGACCTCGATCGCAGTGGCTGGTCAGTCGTCCTATCTCTCTCGGATACCGTGGTGTCGTGACGATTGTTGGCAGGCAGTACGGCGGGCGCGCCGTCGTGGAGCGCAAGGCCGAGCGCCGCCTCAGATTTCTCGAGGCAGCCACGCGGATCTTCGCCGAACGCGGCTACGCGGCCTGTTCGCTCGCCGACGTGTGTGCGGCGGCCGGGCTGTCCAAGCGCCAGTTCTACGAGGAATTCCAGACCAGGGAAGACGTACTCGTCGCCGCCTACGACCGGATTCAGGACGAGGCCGCCGCCGCGGTGTTCGCCGCGCTGACTACCCTCGACCCGCGCGCCGACCTGCACACCGGGATGAACGCCGTGGTGGGCGCCTTCCTCGGCTCAATGGGCGCCGACCCCTATCGCGCCAAGGTCGCCTTCATCGAGGTGGTCGGCGTGAGCGAGCGGATGGAGCGGCACCGCCGCGAACGCAGGCATCTGTGGGGGACGGTGCTCGAGTCCAGGGTGGTGCCCGCCATCGTGCACGGTGGTCGCGCCCGCGGGGAAAGCGGCTGGGCCGCAAGCGCGCTCATCGGCGCGATCAACGGGCTCAGCCAGGAGTGGTTGCTCGCCGAGCCGCGCCCGCCGGTGTCGGCGCTGGTCGATCTGCTCGTTCCGCTCGCGCTGTCGTTGATCGAAACACCGTAACTATGTGAGCATCCCCGCCAAAGCCGCTGTGTGCTTCGGCATCCTGAGCTTGCCCATGGCCTTGGCCTCCACCTGCCTTACCCGCTCGCGGGAGACGCCGAGCGCGGTGCCGACCTGCTCCAGCGTCCGCGCCTCACCGCGATCGAGGCCGAAGCGCAGCAGGATCACCTCCGACTCGCGCGGCGTCAGGCCCGCGAGTACCCGGTCCAGACTGCCCCGCAGCATGCGCCGCGCGACCTGGTCGGCGGGGTCCGGTGTCTCGTCGGCGATCAGCCCGCCGAGTTCGGCCTCGTCGTCGCCGATCGGGGTGTGCAGTGAAATCGGTTCGCGCGCATGGCCCAACACCTCCCGTACCTGATCGGCGGTCAGCGCCAGTTCGGCCGCCACCTCGTCCGCCGTCGCCGCGCGGCCGAGTCGCTGATCGAGCGTGCGCTGGGTGCGGGTCACCCGGTTGAGCACCTCGACCACATGCACCGGAATGCGGATGGTGCGGCCCTGATCGGCCATCGCGCGGCCGATGGCCTGGCGAATCCACCAGGTGGCGTAGGTGGACAGTTTCAGCCCGCGCCGGTGATCGAACTTCTCGATGGCGCGGATCAGGCCGAAGGTGCCCTCCTGGATCAGGTCGAGCAGTGACATACCCGCCGACGGGGGATAGCGCTTGGCGATGGACACCACGAGGCGCAGGTTGGCCCGCACCATGTGGTCCTTGGCGCGCAGCCCGTCGGCGGCGGTGCGCCGCAACTCGCGCCGTCGCGCGGGCGTGAGTTCGGCACCCGCGCTGTCGTCCAACTGCTGCTGAGCGAGCACACCGGCCTCGATGCGTTGCGCGAGAACGACTTCGTCGGTCGCGGTGAGCAGCGCGGTCCGGCCGATCTGACGCAGGTAGTCCTTGATCGGATCCTCGCTGACGATGCCGTTGGCGGTGGCGGGGCGTCGGGTGGTGGTGCAGACGTTGGTCAAGGTGTGTCCTTTCGTCGAGCGAGGAGAGGGAATCGGTCCGCCGACCGGGTTGTCGGCGGACCGATTCAGTGCGCCCGGGTGACGGGGCATCCGCGATCCGGATTCGCTGCGGCGCATCGAGATCCGCAGTGGCAACCGGGCTGCGTTGCGACAACCGGGCGGCGTTGCGACAACTGGGCTGCGTTGCCGCGACCGGGCTGCGTTGCCGCGACCGGGCTGTGCTGCCGCGACCGGGCTGTGCTGTGGTGACCGGGCTGTGCTGTGGTGACCGGGCTGTGCTGTGGTGACCGGGCTGTGCTGCGGTGACCGGGCTGCGTTGCGGTGACCGGGCTGCGTTGCGGTGACCGGGCTGTGCTGCGGTGACCGGGCTGTGCTGCGGTGACCGGGCTGTGCTGCGGTGACCGGGCTGCGTTGCGGTGACCGGGCTGCGTTGCAGTGACCGGGCTGCGTTGCAGTGACCGGGCTGTGCTGCCGCGACCGGGCTGCGTTGCCGCGATCGAGATGCTGCGGAACCGGTAGCGGACGTGCTGCCGTCACTCCGGCGGAGCGATCAGCGGCCCTTGGTGCGCATCGGGCGGCGTGTGGCTGCCCGATAGCTCTGTGCCACTGGAGTGTTCGACTGCCGCTGGCGGCGGGTGAATCCGGTGCTCGGATCCGCGGGCCGCTTCGGTTCGCGCGGTGTGATGTTCATCGACGGCGGCGTGATTCGCCCTGTGCCGTCGAGGATTTCGCGAATGGCGGCGTCGAACTTGTTCTGCTGCACGGTGTACTTGGCCATGGTGGCTGCTCCCTGTCGGTGGTGCTGGCTGGTGCTCGTGGTCGGGGCGGCGATGTCAGGGCCATGGGGCATGCGGTGGGTTCTCCTTCGTTCGGTGTCGGCCTAGCGGCGACGAAGACAAAGTTAGATCAGACCTAAAAATATGTCAAGCATAAATTTGTGACGAGATCAGGTATGGTTGCCGGAATGAGCACGCCGAGCGCGGAAACGCAGGGCCTCCGAGCCAGGAAGAAGCAGCAGACCAGGGAGAACATCTCCCATCAGGCCACGTTGCTCTTCCTGGAGCGCGGATTCGACAAGGTGACGATCGCGGAGGTCGCCACGGCTGCCGAGGTCGCCAAGATGACCGTCACCAACTACTTCCCGCGCAAGGAAGACCTCGCGCTCGATCTGGGGGAGGTCTTCGTCGAGCAGCTGGCCGCGACGGTGCGCGAGCGGGAGCCGGGCGAGTCCGCACTGGCCGCGCTGCGGCGGGCTTATGCGGCGGCGGTGGCCGAGCAGAGTCCGGTCGTCGGGTTCTCCGGTCCGGAATTCGCGCGGATGATCGCCGACAGTCCGGCCCTGCTGGCCAGGATTCGTGAATTCCACGAGGAGCGGGAGGCGGCGCTTGCGCGGGTACTCGCCACGGAAACCGGCGCCGCGCCAGGCGATATCGTGCCGCGGGTGGCGGCCGCGCAGCTGGGTGGCGTGCATCGGGTGCTGTTCGAGGAGACCATGCGCCGCACGCTCGCCGGTGAGTCCAACGACGCTATCGCCCGCGCGCTGGCCGGGTATGTCACGGACGCCTTCGATGCGCTCGATCCGTCGCTCGGGAGCTATGCCGCTCGGCCCCGCTGACCATTATGCGTACGGTCGTCCAGTTGTGACCGGACCGACCGCGGCGGGGTGAACGTGGGGCAATCGACCATCGTCCCGAGTGTCGCTGGCGGGTGAAGTTGCTGGTCGCGTCCCATACTGGGGCGATGACGGGTGCAGTCGCTGTAGCCGAGAAGTCCGCCGAACCCATTAGCAGCGCCCGCGCCAATATCGTGTTCGCCACGATTGCGCTGGGCATGCTGATGGCCGCGCTGGACCAGACCATCGTGTCCACGGCCTTGCCGACGATCGTCGCCGATCTCGGCGGAGCGGGGCATATGGCCTGGGTGGTCACCTCGTATCTGCTCGCCGAGGCGGTGGCGACAGCGTTGGCGGGCAAGCTCGGCGACCTGTTCGGCCGCAAGCTGATCTTCCAGCTCAGCGGGCTGATCTTCATCGCGGGTTCGATGCTCGCCGGTCTGGCGAACGGGATGACGCTGCTCGTCGTCGCCCGCGGCATCCAGGGCTTCGGCGGTGGCGGCCTGATGGTCACCTCGATGGCGCTGATCGCCGACACCATCCCGCTGCGGCAGCGCGGTAAATATCAGGGCGCGCTAGGCGCCGTCTTCGGCGTCACCACCGTGATCGGGCCGACGATCGGCGGGTTGTTCACCGATCACGCGAGCTGGCGCTGGTGCTTCTATGTCAACGTGCCGGTCGCGATCATCATGATCGCGATGGCCGCCAAAACCATTCCGCGGGTGCGGGCCGTGGTCAAGCCGATCATCGACTATCTCGGCATCGGGCTCATCGCGGCGGGCACGTCCTGCCTGATCCTCGGGCTCGAATGGGGCGGACAGGAATACCCGTGGGGCTCGTCGATGATCCTCGGGCTCTTCGCCGCGGCGGTGGTGTTGATCGGCACCTTCGTCGCGGTGGAACTGCGGGCGAAAGAACCGATGCTGCCGATGGGGCTGTTCCGCAGCCGGGTGTTCACCGTCTGCTCGATCCTCAGCTTCATCGTCGGCTTCGCCATGCTCGGCTCGATGACCTACCTGCCCGCGTATCTGCAATACGTGAACGGGGTTTCGGCGACCATGTCCGGCGTGCGCACGCTGCCGCTGGTGGTCGGGCTGTTCGTCACCTCGATCCTGTCCGGCCAGGTGGTCGCCAGAACCGGTCACTACAAGTACTTTCCGATCGCGGGCACGCTGGTGATGGCGCTCGGGCTGTACCTGATGTCGACGATGGGGCGCACCACCGGCGTCTGGCAGGAATCGCTGTACATGCTGATACTCGGGCTCGGCATCGGCCTGACCATGCAGGTGCTCACCATCGTGGTGCAGAACACGGTGCCGTATGCCCAATTGGGTACGGCCACTTCGGGTGTCACCTTCTTCCGTACGCTCGGCAGCACATTCGGCACGGCGATCTTCGGCACGCTCTACAGCAACGAGATCGGGCCCAACCTGCGCGAGGCGCTACTGAAGGTGCGGGTGGTTCCACCCGATGTCGCGGCGAATCCGCAGCTGCTGCAGAAACTTCCGCAGGAGCAGGCGGCGCCGATCATCGATGCCTACGCCGCATCCCTCGATCACGTGTTCCGCTGGGTGGTTCCGGTGGCGCTGCTCGGGTTCGTGGTGGCGTGGTTCCTGAAGGAGGTCCCGCTGCGCGACAGCGCCAGGGCGGGCGCGAGCGATGTGGGCGAAGGCTTTTCGATGCCGGATTCGCCGGACCGGGTGGTGGTGCTGGAGCGCGCGGTCTCGGCGGCCATCCGAAAAGCGCAGGCGGAGCGGCCGATCGCGCCGCAGATCCTCGCCGACGCGGGTACCGGGCTGAGCAGGGGGCAGGCGTGGGCGGTGGGGCAGGTGTACCTGCACAACAAGATTCGTGGCGCCGCGACGCTGGATGCGATCGCGCACGTACACCGCTTACCCGCCGAGGTGATCGCACCGGTCTACGACGAGGTGCTACGCGATGGCTATGTGGTGCGCGAGGGGGATCGGTTGCGGCTCACCGACTCCGGTAGCGCCGAGATCGATCGGGTGCACGCCGCGTGGCGGCGCTGGCTGAACAGCAGGCTCGACGGCTGGGACGACCGGGATCCCGCGGACCGCGCGCTGCTCGATCAGGCGCTGGACAATATCGCCGCCAAGCTGCTCGAGGAGGACGCTCAGCTGCAGGAGGCCGGCCGCTCCTGACCCTTGCGCCACTAATACTCGTAGACGTATATTCGTAGACGAGTAAGGAGGTGTGATGGCCACGAAACGCAAGGTGAACAACCTGCTGGCCTTGGCGGTGCTGTCCGTCATCGTCGAGCGGCCGATGCACCGCTACGAGATCGCGACCGCCCTGAAGGACCGCGGCAAGGACCGCGACATGGATATCAAGTGGGGCTCGCTCTACACCGTTGTGCAGAACATGGCGAAGGCGAACTTCCTCGAGATCATCGGCAGTGAGCGCGACGGCGCGCGACCGGAACGCACGATCTATCGGATCACCGATGCCGGGCGCGCCGAACTCCTCGACTGGACAAGGGAATTGATCGCCGTTCCCGAGTCGGAGCACCACCGGTTCGTCGCCGGACTTTCCATTCTCGGCGTCATCCCGCCGGACGAGGTCATCGAATTGCTCGGCAAGCGCGTCGAGGCGCTGCGGCACAGCATCGAGGCGGTGCACCGGGAGCTCGCCGATATCGCCGAGTCCGGGCTGCCGAGGCTGTTCATCATCGAGACCGAATACGGGATGGCAATGCTGGAAGCCGAAATGGCGTGGGCGAATTCGCTGCGCGCCGAACTGGTCGACGGCACGTTCCCGATGCTGGACGAGTGGCGGCGCTTCCATGCCGACCACCTGTCACCGTCGGAGGTCACCGCGCTCGTGGAGAGGGGGATGGTGGAAAAGCGCAGTTCCTGACTCTTCGAGACCGGGCGCGGCGGGGTGCGGCAACACCGCCGCCGAGCCCGGGAAACCGTCTCGAACCGTGCCCGCGTACGCGCACCCGGCTACAAGGCTGGCAACCACAGGATAACTGGGGCGACGGCGTGCGGGGCGGTTCGGGTTCACCGAATACACCCTTTTGGAGATACCCCATGTCCACATCAGCTCTCGTCATCGGCGGCGGCATCGCCGGACCCGTCGTCGCCACCGCACTGCACAAGGCGGGCATCGACGCCCGCGTCTACGAGGCCTATCCCGGCCCGTCCTACCACATCGGCAGCGGGCTCGCGCTCGCACCGAACGGTATTGCGGCCCTTGACATCATCGGCGCGGGCGACCCCGTCCGGGCGATCGCGTTCACCGTGTCCAAGCAGCGGCTCTCGGTCGGCGGCAAGTTTCACGACGTGCCGATCCTGCCCGGGATGGAGTTGCAACTGGTCGACCGCGGCGAACTGCACCGGGTGCTGCACGACCACGCGGTCGCCTCGGGTGTGCCCTTCGAGTACAACAAGCGGCTGGTCGGCGTCGACGAGTCGGCCTCGGGCATCACCGCACGGTTCGCCGACGGCAGTACGGCCACCGCGGACATGCTCGTCGGCGCCGACGGCATCCGGTCGACCGTGCGCGACCTGATCGATCCCAACGCGCCGGGACCGGACTACACCGGCATGCTCGGCTTCGGCGCGGCCACCGAGTGCGCTGCCGAGATCGAGCCGGACAGTATGACTTTCGCGTTCGGCAAACGTGCCTACTACCTGTACGGGCCGGACGGCACGGGCAAGGTCCTCTGGGGCGCCAATCTGCCGCACAAGGAGTACCTGTCGCTCACCGAAGCGCGGGCGATTCCGGCCGCGCACTGGCTGGGGATCCTGCGCGAGGTCTACGGCGAAGACACCCCCGGCGGTGAGTTGGCCCGCAACACCACCGAGGATCAGCTGGAGGTCACCGGTGCGCTGCACATCATGCCGCCGGTACCGCACTGGTACCGCGACCGCATGGTGCTGGTCGGTGATTCGGTCCACGCACCGTCCAACAGCTCAGGTCAGGGCGCGTCGATGGCCATCGAAAGCGCGATCCAACTGGCCCGTTGCGTGCGCGACCTGCCCGACCTGGCCACTGCCTTCGCGGCCTACGAACAATTGCGCAGGCCGCGAGTCGAGGGCATCACCGCCAAGGCCGCCAAGATAAACCGCAGCAAAACCCCGGGCCCGGTAGCCCGCAAGGCGATGAACCTGCTCATGCCCCTGATGCTCAAAACGGTCATGAACCCAGAAAAACGCACCCCCGAATACCGCTACCGCATCAACTGGAACGCCCCCGTCCAACAAGACCTCACCCCCGCCTGACCCAGTTCCGCCGAGCGCAGTCAAATGGCCGTCCGACACGCCGAGTAGAGGAGCCATCTGACTGCGCTCGACGGGGGATCGGTATTGGGGGAGTAATAGGGTGAGTGGGTGAGTAATCGAGATTCGGATGGGTTGGATCTGAATCAGCTGCGGACGTTTCTGGCGGTGCACCGGGCGGGATCGATTACGGCGGCGGCGCGGTTGATCGGGTTGTCGCAGCCGACGGTGACCACGCAGTTGCAGGCGTTGGAGAAGCGGCTGGGGTATCGGCTGTTCGAGCGGCTGCCGCGCGGTGTCGCGCCGACGGCCGCGGCCGATGAGCTGGCCGTGCGGGTGGCGGCGCCGTTGGATGAGCTCGATGTGGTCGCGGGCCGGGATATCGATGTCGCGCCGGTCGAGCAGCCGCCGGTGCGGCTCGGTGGTCCCGCGGAAATGCTTGCGGTGCAGGCGCTTCCGGCGCTGGCACCGCTGGTGTCGCGCGGTGTGCGGCTCAGCGTGACGGCGGGCCTGTCCGAGGAACTGCTCGCCGGATTGCGCGCCGGGCAGTTCGATCTGGTGGTGTCGACGGTGCGTCCGCGTGGGCGCAGTGTGCTCGCCGAACCGCTCACCGACGAGGAGTTCGTCCTGGTCGCGGCACCCGTGCTGGCCGAACGCGTGGATACCGAGCGGCTGCGCGCCGAGGGCCCCTCGATCCTGGCCGGGATGCCCCTGGTGAGTTACGCCGCGGACCTGCCGATCCTGCGCCGATACTGGCGTCACGTATTCGGCGTACGCCTCTCGGCCGAGGCCGCGGTGGTCGTACCCGACCTGCGCGCGGTGCTCGCGCTGGTGGCCGCGGGCGCGGGCATCAGTGTGCTCCCGCGCTATCTCTGTGCGCCTGAACTACTTTCAGGTGACCTGGTGACTTTGCTCGAGCCCGACGACCCGCCGATCAACACCGGCTTCCTCGTCCGGCGCCCCGGAAACCCGATCCGCCCACACGTCCAACTCGTCGCGGATCGCCTGGCCGGCGCAGCCCGTGCTTGGTGAACGAGCTGTCCGTAGCCGGACTCGGCGGTGCGGCGCGGAGTTCGACGCGGAGTGCCGCCACTTCGGTCTTCCTCGCCTAGCTCCTGGCGGCTTCGGCTTCGCGGCGTTCGTGGCGGCGGCGGAGGATGTCGGCGGTTTGCTGGTCGGCGGGGAGGAAGGCCTCCAGTTGGAGTTCCGCGAGTGTGACGTCGACCGCGGTGGAGAACGATGTCAGGGTGGTGATCAGGCGGAGCTCGCCCTCGGGATGACTCAGTCGCAGCGGTACGGCGAAGCCGAGATGGTCGGGGCAGGGGGTCACGTCGGGCAGATAGCCCTCCAGCTCGGCGATCAGCGTGTCGAGTTGCGGATCAGGGCTGCGGAGCGCGCGGGCACGCAGCGCCTCGGTGATATGCCTGCCCCACTCGGGCAGGTTCAGCACGCGCGGTGCCAGGCCGCGTGGGTGCAGTGCCAGCCGGAGCGTGTCGATCGGCGGCACCAGCAATTCGGGCGCGGTCTCCTCGGTGAAGAAATCGAACGCGCTGTTGGCCGCGACGAGTTTGCCGTGCGGACGCACGACGATCGCGGGATAGGGCAGGTGGCCGTCGAGAATGGTGTTCAGCGCCTCGCATACCGGGCCGAGTTCCATTGCCGCGAGGTCGGATTCGGGATACACCGGTGCGTAGCCCGCGGCGAGCAGCAGATTGTTGCGCTCGCGCAGTGACAGGTCCAGCGATTCGGCCAGCCGCACCACCATGGTGCGCCCGGGTTTGGAGCGGCCCTGCTCGAGAAAGCTCAGGTACCGCTGGCTGGTATCGGCGCGGATCGCGAGA
Source organism: Nocardia sp. NPDC052566 (assembly GCF_044547285.1). NCBI lineage: Bacteria > Bacillati > Actinomycetota > Actinomycetes > Mycobacteriales > Nocardiaceae > Nocardia > Nocardia sp. NPDC052566. The sequence goes on from NZ_JBIUAF010000002.1 coordinate 51,320, forward strand.
TCGAGCTGGCTCACCCTGCGCCGGGTGCGCCAGTGCTTGAGCTGGCTCGCGAAGCCGTTGGATTGCACCGCTGTCGTCACCGCACCAGTCAAGCCGACGGCAGCGGCGTGCGCCATTCCCAGGAGGGTATGGGGGCTAGTGCTGCGGGTTCTCTGCCCGCTTGCCCGTCATTCCCTGGAGGGAGCCGATCTCATTCCCCGGAGGGGGTCTACCTCCATTCCCTGGAGGGAATCGCGCAGCCGTCAACCGGTCGTAAAACTATGTCCCATGAGCAAGCAATTCGATGAGAACGAGATGGCCCAGTTCGCACAGCGGTGGGTCGCACAGTGGAGCGAATCCGATCCGGAGCTGCGCGCCAAGCTGATTCGCGAGATCTGGGCCGACGACGGTGTGCAGGTTCTGGTCGATCCGCCGCTGGAGATCCGGGAAGCCGCTGCGGCCCTTTCCTTTACCGTCCCGTCGCTGGAGGTGCGCGGACATGCCGCACTACTCGCCAGAGTGGCGCGTGCCTACGAGATGTTCATCGAGCCGGGCGAGTACGCGTTCGAAGCGGCGGGCGCGCCGACACAGCTGCCCGCGGGCCTGATCGGTCTCGCCTGGAACATGGTGTCCAAGGCCGACGGCACGGTGGCGGGCGGTGGCTACGACGTGTTCGGGCTCGCCGCCGACGGCCGCATCCAGCTGGACTACCAGTTCATCGAGGGTGTGCGATGAGTGCCGTTGCCTACCACCTTGATCCGCGGCACGGTCTGGACGGCCTCACGGTCAGGGAGCAGGAGATTCCGGCGCCGGGCCCGAACCAGGTGGTGATGAAGGTGCGCGCCGCCTCACTCAACCGGCGCGATCTGATGCTGATGGACGGCACCTACCCGCTACCCGCGACGCCGGGCATCATCCCGGTGTCCGACGGCGTCGGCGAGGTGATCGCCGTGGGCGACAACGTGACTCGCGCCGCGCTCGGCGATCGGATCTCGGCGTCGTATTTCGTGCGGTGGATCGAGGGCAAGCAGAGCCTGGCCCAGGCCGGCGAACAGTACGGCGCGACCTTCGACGGCATGCTCGCCACCTATGCGGTGGTCGAAGAGGATTCGGTGGTGCGGGTGCCCGCGCACCTCACCGATGTGGAGGCGGCGACGCTGCCCTGCGCCGGTGTGGTCGCCTGGGCCGCACTCACCAGCCCGCTGTCGGTACTGCCCGGTGAGACCGTGCTGACGGTCGGCACCGGCACCGTCGCGCTGTTCGGTGTGCAGCACGCCAAAATGCTCGGCGCCAGGGTCATTTCGATCACCTCCGGCCCCGAGAAGGCGGAGTTGTTGCGCAAGCTGGGCGCCGACGAGGTGATCGACCGGAACGCGACCCCCGAGTGGGGGCAGGCGGTGCTCGACCTGACCGGCGGGGCGGGCGTGGAGCATGTGCTCGACGGTGTCGGCATGCCGACGTTGCCGAAGTCGTTGCAGGCAGCGGCCTATGGCGCCTGGGTTACCACGGTGGGCGCGTTCCCCGCGCCGGAAGGACAGAACAACGGCGACCTGCTCGCCGGAAAGTTCTTGACGGTGCGCCGGATCGCCGTCGGCAGCCGCACCGATTTCGAGGCGATGAATCGCGCCATCGCCGAACACGGTATGCGGCCGGTCATCGATCGGGTGTTCCCGCTGGATCAGGCCGTCGAGGCCTACCGGTACTTCCGCGACGACAACCCGTTCGGCAACGTCGTCATCGCGATGCCGGAGTAGTCGCCGATCAGGGGCAGCTGGTGAGTTCCCGTGTCATGGCGTCCTTCTCGCCCTGGGTCACCCAGAGTTGATAGGCCGCCTTGACCTGGATCTGCCTGGTGACATAGGCGCAGCGGTAGCCCTTGTTCGGCGGCAGCCAGGTCGCGGCGTCGGAATCGCTCTTGCCCTGGTTGGTCGGTCCGTCCACGGCCTGCAGGTTCAGCGGGTCGTTGGCCAGGTCGCGGCGCTTTTCCTCCGAAAGCTGTTGGGCGCCTTTCTGCCAGGCGTCGGACAGCGCGATGACGTGGTCGATCTGCACATCGTCGGAGGTCTTCGGGCCGCGCACGAACTTGATGGTCTTACCGGTGTAGGCGTCGTGCAGCGTGCCGGTGGCGACGGTGCACTGCTTGTTGTCCTTGTAGGTGAGGTCGACCATGTCCCGCTTGAGGATGTCGTTGCGGGTGTCACAGTTGTTGTGGCCGCCGGGAACCGAGACGTCGTCGGTCCAGGCCGGGCCGAATTGTTCGCGGGTGTAACCGGTCTTGGCAGCTCGGCCGGCGACGCGCAGCGAATCGAGAGTGGCCAGTGCTTCCCGGCTCGAGACCGGGGCAGGGTAGGTGGGCGATGGATTCGCCTGTGCCGCACGGCTACAGGCCGGCACCACCAGGGCCGCAACCACGACGGCCAAGAGGGAGAGTCGTCGTGCCGAGAACTTCATCGCCAGCTGCCTAACCTCATCAGGATTCGAACGGGCGTCAACGTACCGCGTGGCAGAGACGTCGTAATTGATTGTCGCGTATGAGGTTCGGCACAGCCAGCGAAAAATGAGCCACCCCCGAGTCGCCGTGCCGGCGCCGACTCGGGGGTGGCGGATCACAAAGCGAGATGCACCATGCGGATGCGCGGTCGGTTGTCCCTACCGTTCCGCGCCCGACGACTCCGTGGGACTGATGAGGGGGAGGACCCGCCGGAGCCGTGTCGCGCTGTGGTCGATCTCGTTCGTGATGATCTGGGGCGACTCCGAGGAGTCGCTGCTATCTACGTATTGAGACAGTAGATATGCGAAGATCATTTGGCAAGCTCACGCGCTGGCCTGAGCAAAGTTCTCAGCTGACCCTCAGTAATCGACCTAGAACTACTGCATGTCTACGGAATTGGCGAATGTGACAGGCATCACCGAATGCGCGGTCACAGCCGGGGCGAATCCTGTGTCCAAACGGGTGAAGGCAATCAAGTCCGAATCCGGAAGGCGCACCTCATGGCTACCGTCGACGTCCTCGACTCCTACCTCAACTACATCGATACCGGCGTGCGCACCGACGCGGCGCCCGTGCTGTTCCTGCACGGCAACCCGACCTCATCGCACCTGTGGCGCAATGTGATTCCGCATGTCGCGGATCGGGCGCGTGTCCTGGCGCCCGACCTCATCGGCATGGGCGCCTCGGGTAAGCCGGACAGTGCCTACCGGTTGGTCGACCACGCGCGCTATCTCGATGCCTGGATCGACGCGCTCGGCCTGGACCGGCTGGTCATCGTCGGCCAGGACTGGGGCGGTGCGCTCGGAATGGACTGGGCGGCACGGCATCCCGACCGGATCCGCGGCATCGCGCTGATCGAGACCTTTCTGCGGCCCATGGGCTGGGACGAGATGCCGCCACTCGGCGCCGAACTGTTCCGAAAGTTCCGAAGCGCGGAGGGGGAGCGAATGGTGTTGGAGGAAAACATGTTCATCGAGTTCAACCTGCCCCACGGCATCGCGAACCTGTCGCGGGAAGACCACGACGTCTACCGTGCGCCCTACCCCACCCCCGAAACCCGTAAGCCCCTGCTGGCCTGGCCGCGTGAATTCCCCCTCGACGGCGAACCCGCCGACGTGGTGGCGCTCATCGAGAACTACGACCGCTGGGCCGCGGCCAGTCCCGAGGTGCCGAAACTGCTCATGGGGCTGGACAACGGCGTCGGCCTCGGGGCGCCCGAGGCGATCGCCTGGGCGGCCGAAACATTCGCGAGCGCCGAAGTCGCCGCGATCCCCGACGCGGGCCACCACGCCCCCGAGGACCGTCCCGACGAAATCGGGCAGGCGATCTCCGCCTGGATCACCCGCAACGCCCTGCTCGCCACCCCGTGACCGTCGCCTGACGGCGGGATGTTTGTTGTCGGTCAGAATGGGTGGGTGGGTAGTGATGAGGACCTGGTCGAGCAGGGGGACGCGGCGGCGGAGGCGGCGCGGGTAGCCGAGCGCGAACTGGTCGGCCGGGCGGTGGCGGGGGAGCGCGGGGCGATCGCGGATGTGGTTCGGCTGCTGCAGGATCCGCTGTATCGGCTGGCGTTGCGGATGGTGTGGCGGCCTGCGGAGGCCGAGGACGCGACGCAGGAGATCCTGCTGCGCGTACTCGGCAAGCTCGATACCTGGCGCGGCGAGGCGAAGCTGCTGACCTGGGCGTACCGGGTCGGGGTGAACTATCTGCTCAACCTGCGCAGGCAGTCGCCGCAGGAGGCGGCGAACCTCAGCTTCGACACATACGCGGAGGGGCTGGCCGACGGGCTGGCCGAGGAGGACTATCGCGGACCTGAGGCGACATTGCTTTCCGGCGAGGTGCGGCTCAACTGCAGCCAGGCCATGCTGCAGTGCCTGGCCAGGGACGAGCGTGTCGCCTTCGTGCTCGGCGAGGTGTTCGACCTGAATTCCACCGAGGCGGCGTGGATCCTGGAGGTGACGCCCGCCGCGTATCGAAAGCGCCTGGAGCGGGCCAAGAAACGGATCGGCGCCTTCCTGACCGCCACCTGCGGAGTGGCGAATCCGCAAGCCTTCTGCCGCTGCCCGCGCCGGGTGGACAAGGCGGTGGCGCTCGGCCGGGTCGATCCGCGCAAGCCGCAATACATGTCGCATCCGGTCAGCCCCGGCGGGCGGACCGCCGCGGTAGCGGAGGAGCAGATGATCCGGCTGCACGACGCGGCCGCCGTCCTGCGCTCGCACCCGGACTATGCCGCGCCGCAAGCGAAAATGGACGCCATCGCTGGTCTGCTCCACTCCCATCGCTTCCCGCTCCTCGACTGACCTCGCCTGCGCCGTGATCGGGCCGAATTCGAGTGGCGCAGATCACAGTGCGGGCCTGTCGGAGTCGGCCGGGTTCGTGTGTCGAAACGGAATGAAGGCAACAAAGCCGGATCACCGAAGGGACACCTCATGGCCACCGTCGACGTGCTCGACTCGTTCATCAACTACCGCGATACCGGCGCGCGAACCAACCCGGTGGTTTTCCTGCACGGCAACCCCACCTCGTCGTACCTGTGGCGCACTGTGATTCCGCACGTCAGCGAGCATGCCCGCTGCGTGGCACCGGATCTCATCGGTATGGGTGAATCCGGTAAGCCCGACAGCGCCTACCGCTTCGCCGACCACGCCCGCTACCTGGACGCGTGGTTCGACGCGCTCGGCTTGGACGACGTCGTCCTGGTCGGCCACGACTGGGGCGGCGCACTCGCCATGGACTGGGCGGCAAGGCATTCCGGCCGGGTGCGCGGTATCGCGATCATCGAGACCTTCCTGCGCCCGATGCGCTGGGACGAACTTCCCGAGGGGTCGGCCGCCATGTTCCGTAAGTTCCGCTCCCCGGAGGGCGAACAGGCTGTTCTCCAGGACAACCTCTTCATCGAATTCAACCTCCCCGAACTCATCACCGGCCTGCGCGATGCCGACCTCGACGCCTACCGAGCGCCCTTCCCGACCCCGGACTCGCGCAAGCCGATGCTGGCCTGGGCCCGCGAATTCCCGCTCGACGGCGCGCCCGCCGATGTCGCCCAGCGAGTCACCGACTACGGCACCTGGATGACCGAAAGCGCCGACACGCCGAAACTCCTGATGCACGTCGAACCCGGCGCCGTCCTCGGCTCCCCGGAGCTGATCTCCTGGGCCGCAGCCACATTCAGCAACATCGATATCGAATCCGTCGGCCCCGGCAACCACCACAGCCCCGAAGACCAACCCGAAGCCATCGGCAAATCCATCGCCACCTGGCTCCACCGCCACGACCTAGTCGCCGCCCCGAACTGAGCAGAGAGCATCGGGCGGGTGCGGGCGACAATGTGCTGATGAGCGGTGGTGGCCATGCGGACGGCGGTGCGGAATTCGCGCAGGGCGCGGGGGCGGCCGACGAGGTAGGCGTTGCCGTCGCGGCGGCGGAAGCGGAGCTGGTTGCTCGGGCCGTGGACGGGGATGCGGGGGCCGTGGCCGAGGTGGTGCGGCGGTTGCAGGATCCGCTGTATCGGCTGGCGTTGCGGATGGTGAGCATGCCCGCCGATGCCGAGGATGCGGTGCAGGAGATCATGATTCGGGTGATCACCCGGTTGTCGACCTGGCGTGGCGAGGCGAAGCTGCTGACCTGGGCGTACCGGGTCGGGGTGAACTATCTGCTCAACCTGCGCAGGCGGTCACCGCAGGAGCGGCAGCAGGTGAGCCTGGACGACTTCCGTGCCGATCTCGCGGATGGTCTTGCCGCCGAGGACTATCGGGGCCCCGAAGCCACCGTCATGGCGGAGGAGGTGCGGCTCGGCTGCACCCAGGCGATGCTGCAATGTCTCAGCCGCGACGAGCGGGTCGCCTTCGTACTCGGCGACCTCTTCGACCTGAAAGCCGCCGACGCCGCCTGGATACTCGACATCTCACCGGCCGCCTTCCAGAAGCGTGCCGAGCGAGCCAAGCATCGCCTCGCCACCTTCATGCGCTCCACCTGCGGCCTCGCCGACCCGAAAGCCTTCTGCCACTGCCCACGTCGCGTCGAGAAGGCCATCGCCCTCGGCCGTGTCGACCCCGCCCGCCCGGCCTTCACCGCGCACCCGATCACCCCCACCGGCCGCACCATCGCCGAAGCCGCGGCCGAGATGCTCCGCCTCGACGACGCCGCCGCCATCCTGCGCGCCCACCCCGATTACGCCGCGCCCCAAGCGAAAATGGACGCCATCACCGGCCTGCTCCACTCCGGCCGCTTCCCGATCCTGGATTGAGCGGGCGCGGTACCGCAGCGGCCGCCGGCACCGGCCTGCTCGGTTGCGGCAGCCTCGCGTCGATTCACTCCGCCGGGACGGCGCTGGATCGAGCGAACGAGAGCTTGACGGCTCCGGGTAGTCGCCGAGCAGGCCGATCAGTTGGTGACGGGCGCAATGCTGTACCGCGGCTGCCTCGAGGGTCGCGAACAGCCACGGCGATCCAGGTGGAGGTGCTGTGGCCGCAGCGTGTTTCGGTTCAGTTGGGGACAGGGGCGGGTGCCGGGCGGAGGAGGGTGCCTGCGGCCAGGCCGCGGGCGGTGCGGACGGCGACGGTGGCCCACAGGCTGACCAGCAGGATGTACAGCGCCACCGCGGCGGCGGCGAAAAGGTAGGCGCCGGTGTGGGTGTAGAGGACGGTGCTGCCGGTGATGCAGGTGCCGAGGGGGAAGGTGAAGCCCCACCAGGTGAGGTTGAACTTCAGTTCGCCTGCGCGGTAGGTCTTTACGGTGACCGCACCGGCCAGCGCCAGCCACAGCATGGCGAAGCCCCAGGCGACGATGCCGAAGATGACGGCGAAGACGCTCATCCCCTTGGCGTAGAGATCGGGCAGCGCCTCGGGTGCGACGTTCGCGAGCAGCCCTGCGGCGGTGACGGATTGGCCGAGTGGGCCGAGCACGATCCACAGGGTGGGCACCATGCCCGAAGGGGGAGTGCCGTGGTGGACGAGCCGCGACCAGATCAGGGTGGTGGTGATCAGCGCGGCGATCAGGCTGATGCCGAACATGGCCAAGCACAGCAGGGTCATGGTGAGCCGCCACTGGCCCGCGGGGGTGTGGGGGATGAGCAGCGCGCCCATCGCGGCCGAGACCATCGGGGGCACCACCGGCATCAGCCAGCCACCGAAGGCGGCGTCCGGAGCGACGCGGTGCTTGGTGAACATCTGGTAGGGCACGGCGAAGGCGGTCATCAGGCCGAGCACGGTTCCGGCCGACCACAGCACCCAGTCGATGGCGACGGCGGCGGACAGGCCGATCACGTCGCGGCCGAGCAGCAGGGTGCCCGCGCCGACGGTCATCAGCGCCATCGGGGGTGCGCCGAGGAACTGCGACATCACCGGATGGGTGCGGTGGTCGCGGGCATTCTCGGGGAAGCGCACCCACTGCACGGCCCATGCGGTGCTCAGCGCGACCAGCATCAGCGCGGCCAGCGCCCACACACCGGTCGCGGCGCCGCGCAGGCCGGGGAACTGCAGCGGCAGGGTGGCGGCCGCGTTGGCGACGATGCCGGTGCCCATCACCGCGGCGAACCAGTTCGGCCCGAGGTGGCGAAGCGCGTCGAAGTCGCCGAAGAGACGCCGCGAGTTGCTCGCGGGGCGGAAGGTCACTGTGGCGGTCATGAATTCAGCATCGCGGCGGACTGGCGTGTGGAGTAGCCCACATCCGCCTATGCATGCATAGACTCATCCTATGACTTTGTCGCCGCGGGTCCCCGACCTGGCCGCGCTGGATCTGCTCCTCTCGGTCATCGAGCTCGGCAGCCTCGGTCGCGCCGCGGAAGCGCACGGGATCAGCCAACCGTCGGCCTCTTCGCGCATCAGGTATCTGGAGAAGCTGGTCGGCATGCCGGTGCTGGAGCGCACCACCCTCGGTTCGAAGGCGACACCCGCCGGGGCATTGATCGCCGAATGGGCCCGCGCGGTAGTCGACGCGGCCGAGCAGTTGGACGCCGGGATCGACACGTTGCGCGCCGAGCGCGATTCGCACCTGCGGGTGGCGGCGAGTCAGACCATCGCCGAATACCTCTTCCCCGGCTGGCTGATGACCCTGCGCGCGATGGTGCCCGAGGCGGCCATCGCGCTGGAGTCCGGCAATTCGGTGCTGGTGGCCCGCGAGGTGCTCGACGGCAAGGCGACCATCGGTTTCATCGAGAGCCCGCAGAACTTCCGTGGCTTGGAGAGTCACGCGGTCGCCAAGGACAAGCTGGTCGTCGTTGTCGCGCCGCAACACAAATGGGCCCGCCGTGGCCGGGTCACCCTCGACGAGCTCGCGAAAACCCCACTGATCCAACGTGAAACGGGCTCCGGCACCCGAAACTGGTTCGAGCACGCCGTCTCTCGCCAACTCCCCGGCTGGCACGCCGAGGTAGCCCTCGAGCTGTCCTCCACCACCGCCATCAAAACCGCGGTGGCCAACGACGTCGCCCCCGCCGTCCTGAGCTCCCTGGCCGTCGCCGCCGAAGTGGCCGCGGGCACCCTCGCCTCCCCCGACGTCACCGGCCTCGACCTCGACCGCACGCTGCGCGCCGTCTGGCCCACCGGCCAACGCCTCACCGGGCCAGCCCGCGACCTCTACTCCATCGCCCGCCGCACCCCGACCCCCTGACACCTGCTGCCCAACTGTCGAGCGCAGTCAACTGGCCCCTCCCAACGGCGTGTCGCAGGGCCATTTGACTGCGCTCGGCGTTATCGCTGCCGCCCACCGGCGATCCGAGCGGCTACTCGGTCAGGTGTTTTCGGCCGGTTGGGCGGTTGGGGGGATTCCGGTGTCCAGGAAGCGGATCAGGCGATCTATGCGGTCGGTGTGGTCGATGCAGCGTTCCAGGTGACTGCCGAGCAGTGCGATGTCGATCGCGGCGTCGGTCGGTTCGGTCCAGGCGCCGAGTGCGTTGTGTAATCGCTGGTGCAGCTCGTCCATTGCCCGGGAGGGGAATCCGTGTTCCTGGCCGTGCTGCCCGGTGGCCACGCCCTCGCCCGCGATGGACGTCCGATGCGCCGCGAGCCTGCCCATATCGGTCAGAATGGTCAGAATCGGCTGGGGCGCGACATGTTCGGGATGACTCTTGTAGACCTGATCCGCCGCCCGGCTGATGAGCCACCCGATCCGGGACAGTTCGCTGGCGATCTGGATCGCCGTCACCACGTGGCGCAGGTCCCGTGCCACCGGCGCCTGCAGCGCGAGCAGCACCACGGTGCGCGCCTCGCACGCCCCATACATCTTCTGTAGTTGCTCGTCCAGTGCGAATACCTCATAGGTCGCGGTGAGATCGGCGCCGACGAGCGCATCGGTGACCCGCTCGGCCGCGTCGTGCGCGAGCCGGCACATCAGCGTCAAGTCGTTGGTCAACGCGATGAGCTCGCGAGTGAACTGAGTCCGCACCTGCCAAATTCTCGCCCATATTCGGCCCGGCGGGTACTCGAATCCGGCTGGGACAGTGGATTCGCGTGGGGCGCTCCGCCGCACGGCTGGCAATATTGTGTGGTGAAGCGCGATCTTTCGGCTCAGCTAGATATCGCGGTCACGGGGCCGACCACGCTCGAGTTCCAGATCGCCGCCGCCAGGCAACCGGGCCTGGATGTGCGCGAATCGCTGACGTTCGCGCTGGACGGCCGGGCGATCACCCCGCAGGAGATCATCGGCCCGCACGGCAGCCGCATCCACAAATTCGCCTGTGGCACCGGCAATTTGCAGGTCAGCTACGGCGCGACCGTATTCGGCAACGCCATGAGGGAACTCGTCTCCGACTACGATCTCGCCGTCTATCTCCGCCCGAGCCGCTTCGCCGAATCCGACAAGCTGCTCGGTTACGTGATGACCGAATTCCCCACCGGCGCTTCCCATGCCGAGTTGGCCGCACAGGTGTCGTCCTGGGTGGGCAGGCGGTTACGCTACGTGACGGGCAGCAGCGATCCCACCGACGGCGCGGTGGAGACGCTCCTGTCCGGCACCGGCGTCTGCCGCGATTTCGCACATCTGGTCGTCGCACTGCTGCGCGCGGTCAAGGTGCCTGCGCGCCTCGCCTCGGTGTACGCGCCGGGTTGTGTGCCGATGGATTTCCACACCGTCGTCGAGGCCTATGTCGAGGGGACTTGGCGGGCGTTCGACGCCACCCGCCTCGCCCCGCGTTCGACCATGGTCCGGATCGCCACCGGCCGCGACGCCTCCGATGTGGCCTTCCTGGACAACCACGGCGGCGACATCATCGTGAACAGCATGTGGGTCAACGCCATCGTCGAGGGACCGCTGCCGTTCGACGACCACCACTCGCCGCTGTCGGTCTGGTGATCGTCAGGAGATGTTCTTCAGGAACGACACCGCGTTCGCGCTGCCCGCGACCACGATGTCGGGCTTGCCGTCCTTGTCGAAGTCGGCGACCACCGGTGTCTGCGGCTGCGAGGTGACATCGAATTCGCCGTCCTTGGTGACGCTGCCGTCGCCCTTGCCGGTGAAGATCACCATCTTCGAGTTCAGCACCGCCGACATGCACGCGTCGAGCTTGCCGTCGGCGTTGAAATCGCCGACCGCGATGCTGGTCGGCCCGAGCCCGGACAGGTTGACCCGGTTGGTCTTCTTGAATCCGCCCTGACCGTCGGAAACCAGCAGCGTGGTGCTGAAGGAGAACGAGTCGGCGGTGATGATGTCGTCGATGCCGTCGCCGTCGAAGTCACCGGCCCTGATGTCCTCGGTGATCAAACCCGAAGTGCTGGAACCACGCTGGGTGAAGCTGCCGTCGCCGTCGCCGGTGAACACCTGCACCTGCTGCAGTGCGTCGTTGTTGATGGCGATGTCGATTTTGTTGTCGCCGTTGAACTTTCCGACGGTGAACGCGCCCGGCGTGCCGGGGATGGTGGTCGCCGCGCCGGCGGTGAGCGTGCCGTCGCCCTTGTTGATCCAGGTCTGCACGCCCGCGGGCAGCAGGCTGAGCGCATCAGGCTTACCGTCGCCGTTGACGTCGGCGACGATCACTTCCTGTTGTGCGCCTTCGATGGTCGGATAGGTCTTGGCGGCCTTGAAGGTGCCGTTGCCGTTGTTGAGGAAGACCGCGAGGAAGGTCCACGCCTGCGCGACGACGTCCGGCTTGCCGTCGCCGTTGAGATCACCGGCAGCCACCGCGCCGTAGCCGTTGCCGACATCGCCGACCCTGGTGCCCGCGTTGAAGGTGCCATCTCCCTTGCCGGTCATCAGGATCGGGCCCGCGCCGGAGAAATCGGCGGCGACGATATCGGCCTTGCCGTCGCCGTTGAAGTCGGCGGTGACGGTGCCGATGGGTGATGGCCCAGGCCCCCACGACGGAAATTGGCCGCCCGACGGTGAATCCACCTTCGGTGCGAAATTGATCGAGCCCGCCGCATGGGCGACGGACGGAATGGTCAGGCATAACGCGGCGGTGGCTGCGGCCAGGACGACGCCGCGAGGATGTAGTGAATTGCGCATGGGACTTCCTGAGGTCGGGCAGGTTTGATACCGAGGGCCAGGACTCTATGGCGCTCATCACAGGAAATCGTTGGCATTCATCGGAATTCGTGTGAGTGCCCAGCGCGGACGCGAATTGATCCGGCACAGTGCCAGTGGCATTTCCCGCCACCGGGCCGTCGCGGTGTTACCGTCGCCCCATGCCGAAGAAGGACGATGTGCAGCACCGGCTCGTCACCACATTGCAGCGCAGGGTCATCAACCCGATCCAGCGCCGACTGTCCACCCAGCAGTTGCTGGAAACCACCGGACGCAAGAGCGGGCAGCCGCGCATCACGCCGATCGGCGGACGCCTGGTCGGCAATCAGTTCTGGCTGGTTTCCGAATTCGGCGAGCGCTCGCAGTACATCCGCAATATCAAGGCGGACAACCGGGTTCGGCTGCGCCTGCGCGGCCACTGGCACGCAGGCACCGCCCATCCGGTGCCCGAGGACGACGCACTCGCCCGGCTGCGCGAACTGCCGCGCGGGAACAGCGCGGCAGTTCGCCTGTTCGGCACGAACCTGCTGACCGTCCGTATCGACCTGGACTAGACGGGCACCTTGTTCACGATCTTGATCAGCCGGTAGGACACCGAGGAGGCGTCGGCGGGTGGATTCGCCACCGGCGTTTCCTCCACCTCGAGCTGGTAGTGGTAGCCAGGCTGATACTCGAACCCGGCGATCTGGTTGTAGAACAGCTCCCACTCACTGTCCGGATTACGTTTGACCTGTAGGCACGTCATCGGCGCGACACCGGTGCACGGCTTGGTCTGATCCGCGACCCACAGCCCGATCACCTTCGAGTGAGCCGCGGAAGTGCTGCTGGGAGCGGCGGATTCGGCCGGTTTACCGCTACCGCACGCGGCGAGTGCCGGCGCGAGCAGCAGGCAGGCCAGTACCGCTCTACCACGTCGTAGCTGCATCACTCGAGCATACGTACGACGAATGCGGATCATTAGCTGACACGATGGAGGCATGATCCGCACCCTCACTACCCGATGGACCGTCATAGTTCCCTTACTAGCCGCCGTGGCGCTCGCCGTCACCTGGGGGCGGAGTTTGCCCTCGGTGGCGGTGGTCGTCGTGGTGGTCGCGCTGGCAGGCGCGGTGCTCGCGGCGGTCTATCACGCGGAGGTGGTCGCGCACCGGGTCGGCGAGCCGTTCGGGTCGCTGGTGCTCGCGGTCGCGGTCACGGTGATCGAGGTGGCGCTGATCGTGACACTGATGATTTCCGGCGGCGACAAGGCCGCGTCACTGGCCCGCGACACCGTCTTCGCCGCGGTGATGATCACCTGCAACGGCATCTTCGGGCTCTCGCTGCTTGTCGGCGCGCTGCGGCGCCGGGTGGCGGTGTTCAATGCCGAGGGCACCGGCGCGGCGCTCGCCACCGTCGCGACCCTGGCCACGCTCACGCTGGTGGTGCCGACCTTCACCTCGACCAAGCAGGGCCCCGAATTCACCCCGGGACAGCTCGCCTTCGCCGCGGTGGCCTCGCTGCTGCTCTACGGATTGTTCGTGATGGTGCAGACGGTGCGTCATCCGGACGACTTCCTGCCGGTCGAGGGCGACGGCGCCGTCGGCGAGGACGACGCGCACGACGAGCGCCCGACGGTGCGCGCCACGCTGATCAGCCTCGCGCTGCTGCTCGTCGCGCTGGTCGGTGTGGTCGGCCTGGCCAAGCAGGTGTCGCCCGCGATCGAATCCGGGATCGCCTCGGCGGGGCTGCCGCCCTCGGCGGTCGGCGTGGTGATCGCACTGCTCGTACTGCTGCCGGAGACGCTGGCCGCGGTGCGCGCCGCGCGCCGCGACCGCGTGCAGATCAGCCTCAACCTGGCGCTCGGCTCGGCCATGGCGAGTATCGGCCTGACCATCCCGGCCATCGCGGTGGCAACTATCTGGCTAAAGGGTCCGCTGGTGCTCGGATTGGGTGCGACGCAGATGGTTCTGCTCGCGCTGACGGTCGTCGTCGGCGTGCTCACAGTGGTACCCGGTCGAGCCACTTTGCTGCAGGGCGGTGTCCATTTGGCCGTGTTCTCGGCGTTTGTGTTCCTCGCCGCAAGTCCCTAATTGTCGTGATTCGGATCACGCATAACCAGCCGTCATGGTCGATTCGCCATGCGAGTGGCCGGGATCACAGCTGGCCGATTTTGTTGTGACGATTCGTAACGATTAGCTTGCAGTTAGTTGGCATCGACGCCGGATTCGGAGAGTGCGCCATGAATTTCGACACAACACGTGCCGTCGGTGCGCTGCGGGAAACCTGCCGATGACCCCGGATCTACAAGACTCGGCCGCCGCCGTTGTCCGCCAGAACTTCTCCGACACCGTTGTGTCCTCGCTGCGCACCTTCGGGCGTGCCGTCGGCCTCGCGCACGAAGCGGTGACCGGTGGCCTCGGCGATGTCGTGCGCGGCAAGTTCCAATGGCGCGAGGCGGTGCTGCAGGCCTGGCGGCTGGTGACCGTCACGACCATCCCGGCCATCCTGATGGCGATCCCGTTCGGCGTGATCGTCTCGGTGCAGGTGGGCAACCTCATCCACACCCTCGGCGCGGATTCGCTGCTCGGCGCGACCGGCGGCCTCGGCGTGATCAAACAGGGTGCGCCGATGGCCACCGGCTTCCTGCTCGGCGGCGCGGGCGCCGCGGCCATCGCGGCCGACCTCGGCGCGCGCACCATCCGCGAGGAGATCGACGCGCTCAACACCATGGGCATCAATCCGGTGCACCGGCTGGTGATCCCGCGGATGGCGGCCATGCTCGTGATCGCGCCGCTGCTGAACGTACTGATCATCTTCGTCGGCGTGCTCGCCGGATACGCGGTGGCGATCGCCGGGCAGGGCGTCACCCCGGGCAGCTACTGGGCGACCTTCGGATCGTTCACCACGACCGCCGATGTGTGGGTCTCGCTGGTGAAGGCGCTCATCTTCGGATTTCTCGTTGTCGTCATCGCCTGCCAGCGCGGGCTCGAGGCGAAGGGCGGCCCGCGTGGCGTCGCCGACGCGGTGAACGCGGCGGTTGTGCTCTCGGTGGTGTCGATCGTGCTGGTGAACCTGGTCGCCACCCAGATCACCGCGATGTTCCTGCCGACCAGGCTGGCCTGATGGCTACTTCGTACGCCCCCAAGGGGTTTCACTGGCTGCGGCGTTACTTCCGCAGGGGCAGCCGGGTTTTGCGCGCGGTCGACTCATTCGGGTTCGTCGCCGTGTTCGTCTGGCAGGTGCTCTCGGCGATTCCGTTGACGCTGAAGCGGTATCGCGGCGAGACCATGCGCGCCATCACCGATATGACCTGGGGCCGTGGCTCGGTCGTCGTCGGCGGCGGCACGGTGCCGATGATGATCGTGCTCGGGCTGGTGATGGGCGCCTCGGTCGCGGTGGAATCCTTCGCGACGCTGAGCATGCTCGGCATGGGCCCGGTCACCGGCATCGTCTCGGCCTACGCGACCACCCGCGAGCTCGCGCCGATCGCGGCCGCGGTCGGCTTCGCCGCGCAGGCCGGCTGCCGGATCACCGCGGAGATCGGCGCGATGCGTATCTCCGAGGAGATCGACGCGCTGGAGGCGCTCGGCCTGCGGTCGGTGCCGTTCGTGGTGACCACCCGCGTGGTCGCGGGCGCGCTGGCCATCATCCCGACCTTCCTGATCGCGCTGATCCTGTCCTACGCGGCATGCCGCGGGCTGATCACGCTGGTGCACGGCCAATCCGCCGGCGTCTACGACCACTACTTCTTCCAGTTCGTCTCCAGCTTCGACGTGATCGCCGCGGTGATCAAGGTTGCCATCTTCGGGACGGTGGTGATCCTCGTGCACAGCTATTACGGGTTCTTCGCCACCGGCGGGCCCGAGGGTGTCGGCATCGCGTCGGGCCGCGCGGTGCGCACCAGCTTCGTGGCGATCATCGCCATCGACATGGTGCTGTCCATCGCGCTGTGGGGTTTCAACGCGGCGATCAGTTTCACGGGGTAGGGGCGATGGCGAAGTACGGAATGCCGGGAGTCGCCGCCGACCAACGCAAGTCGCGCTTGGTCGGCGGGCTGATCCTGCTGCTCGTCGCGGTGGTGGCGCTGGCGACGACGATCTACCGCAACGCGCGTTCGGAGGACGGACTCCGCATCGCGTTGCACACCGAGCAGATCGGCGACGGCGTCGCGGAGGGCACCCAGGTGCGCCTGGACGGCGTGCTGGTCGGCAAGGTCGCGCGGATCACCCCCGACGCACGCGGCACGCAGCGAATCAGCTTGCAGCTGGACCAGTCCCGGCTCTACGGCATCGATGACAGCCTGCGCGTCGACTACGCGCCGGCGAACCTGTTCGGCATCAGCGAGCTCGAATTGCACCGCGGCGCAGGCGGATCCCCGCTGAAGAACGACGCCGTGATCGATCTGACCGGCAAGCGCTCCGACGCCGTGTACGACGCGACCATGGGCAGCCTGCTGCGCAGTCTGTCCCAGGTGGGCGCGAATGTGCTGACCCCGCAGATGGCCACGGTCATCGCGCAGGTGTCCGCGGACTTCCAGGCGTTCACGCCGCTGGTGCAGGCGCTGATCACGGTGGCGCGCACGGTCGCCGACAACCAGACCATGAAACCGTCCGAGCTGGTTGGCAATCTCGGCCCCGCCTTCGACGGCGGCGGTCAGTTCGCCGGCGCGGTGATCCAGCTGCTCGACCAGATCCATGACATCCGGATTCTGAAGGACGGCAAGGACCGCGAACGCTACGACGCGGGCGTCGCCGCGCTCACCGACCGCATCCTGCCGGAACTGGCCAAGACCGCGAGTACGGCGGGCGGCTACTTCAGCGAGACCACCGACATGCTCGCGCCGGTACTCGCCGTGCTCGCGCGGATGGTGCCGCGCCCGCAGCAGTCCGCCGTCGAACTGCGCGCGCTGCTGGAGCGGCTGCGCGCGGCCATGCCGGATTCGGCAGGCGGTCCGGTGCTCAACCTGGAGGTCGACCTGCGCGGCGTGCCCGCGCTCGCGGTACCGCTGCTCGGGCTACCCCCAGCACAGGGAGGTGGAAAGTGACAATCCGTGGCGCCGCTTGGCGGCTAGGTCTTTTCGCCGCCGTGATGGTGGTGGTGCTGTCGCTGGTGCTCACCGCGATCAAGCGGCCGGTGGCCGGTGACACCGAGGCGCACGACGCGCTGTTCACCGACGCGAACGGCCTCAAGGTCGGCGACGACGTGCGCATGTACGGCGTGCAGGTCGGCAAGGTGGAGCGCATCTCGCTCGATGGCGACAAGGCGAAAGTCCGTCTGACGGTGCGGACTTCGACGCCGATCTACGACAACAGCACGCTGGCCATCCGGTATCAGAACCTCACCGGCCAGCGCTATATCGATCTGCAGCAGCGGCCGAATCCGGGTACGCGGCTGGCGGCCGACGCACGCGTCGGCGCCGATATGACGATCCCGTCCTTCGATGTCACCAGCCTGTTCAACGGCCTGAAACCGGTGCTGGCCACCATGTCTCCCGAATCGGTCAACCAGTTCACCGAGAGCATGCTCGCGGTGATCGAGGGCGACGGTTCCGGGCTCGGGCCCGCGATGGACGCGATCGGCAAGCTCGCCAAGTACGCGGGGGATCGCCAACAAGTGATCGCCACCCTGGTGCGCAACATGTCCGAGATCTCCGACAAGGTCGGCGGGCGGGTGCACAATCTGGTGCCGTTGCTCGCCCGGCTCACCGATGTCTTCGAGGCGCTGCGCCAGAACATCGGCGGGCTGGCCGATTTCGCGATGTCGGCGCCCTCGGTGCTCGGTCCGATCGATCGGCTGCTCGGCACCGTCGGGCTCACCAAGGACAGCGGCCAGGACATCGACGCGCTGATCCGCAGCATCTTCCCGGATCCGAAGCAGGCGGTCGAGGTCTTCGGCAGGTTGCCAGGACTGCTCAGCGCGCTCGACGCGGCGATGCCGCGCGGGACGGCGGGCTGGCAGCCTGAATGCAGCAACGGCACCGCGCAGCTGCCCAAGCAGTTGCAGGTGCTGATCGCGGGACAGCGGGTGACACTGTGCAACGGATGATGTTCTGGCGCGGCTGGTTCGGTGACAAACCGGTGCTCGACGAGCCGTCGCGGCTGCGCAGGGAGGTGCGGCTCGGCATCGTCGGCGCGGTGCTCGTGGTGATCGGCCTGATCGTCGCCGGGCTGCTGTACGTGGTGCCGTTCGGCAAGACCACCTACACCGCCGAGCTGTCCGAGGCGCAGTCGGTGAAGCCGGGCGACGATGTGCGCCTGGCCGGTATCTCGGTGGGCACGGTGAAATCGCTGGAGCTGCAGCCGGATCGGGTGATCATGCGGTTCACCGTGAACTCGGACGTCTTCGTCGGCGATCAGTCCTCGCTGGACGTGCGGATGCTGACGGTGGTCGGCGGGCATTACGTCGCGCTGTTCCCCGCGGGCACGAAGCCGCTGGGGGACAAGCCGATTCCGCAGGACCGGGTGCGGCTGCCCTACAGCCTGGTGCAGACCTTCCAGGACGCGACGGCGCCGCTCAGCAAGATCGACGGCGATACCTTGCGCAAGAACCTTGCCGCACTGGACAAGTCGGTGAGCGGCGCGCCGGAGAGCCTGCGCACCACCCTGGATACCGTCGGCTCCTACATCGACGCGATCGATCGTCAGCGCACCCAGGTGTCCAATGCCATCGCGGTGGCCGACGAATACGTGTCGATGTACGACGGCGCCAAGAGCGATCTGCGCAGGCTGATGGACAACGCCAACCTGCTGGAGACCGTGCTCGTCGACAAGCGCGCCGAAATGCGCGAGGCCGTCGCCCTGCTCGCGAGCGTGGTGCAGCGGGTCGCCGCGCTCGCGCCGACGTGGGACCGCGAATTGAAGCCGAAGGCGCAGCAGCTTGCCGACGCGCTGCCGCGGCTCGAACAGCTCGGGCAGCAGCTCGAGCCGGTCATCGGCACGGTGCGCAGCCTCGAAGAGAAGCTGCGGCAGTTGGTGATTCCCGAGAGCGGCGTCGTGGTCGATCGCTCCGGCGACACGGTCACCGCGCCGGGTGGCGTCGACCTGAGCAAGATCTGTATCCCGCTGCCAGGAAGGCCGTGCTGATGCTGAAGAAGGTGCTCGGCTCGCAGGCGTTCATGTCGATCGCCGGTGCGGTGGTCATCGCTGTCGTCGCGGTCGCGGGCTATTTCATCGCGTTCGATCCGCTGAAGAAGACCGAATCGTATTGCGCCGTCATGTCCGACAGCATCGGGCTGTACCCGGGCAATCAGGTGACCATGCGCGGTATCGCCGTCGGCTCGGTGACCTCGGTGCGCAACCAGGGCAAGGATGTGCGCGTCGACTTCGAGGTCGACGCGAAATACCCGGTCTACGTGGACTCTTCGGCCACCACCGTCTCCGATACCGTGGTCGCCGACCGGAATCTCGCGGTGCTGGCCAGTGGTAAGAACACCCAGCGCTGGACCGGCGGATGCATCACCAAGACGCTGACGCCGAAGAGCCTCACCGAAACGCTCACCGCGCTCGCCGATCTGTCCGCGCAACTCAACGGACCCGATCCGGCACAACCGAATTCGCTGGCCGACGGCCTGGCCGCGCTGGACAAGGCGTCGGCGGGCACCGGGCCGCAGATCAACGACCTGGTACGCAAGCTCGGGTCGGCACTGCAGGCGCCGGACGCCGATATCGCCCATCTCGCGGGCATTTTCGACGCGTTCGCCTCGGTATCGAAGAAGGTCAACCAGTACTGGGGTGATCTGCGCAGCATGCTGGTGCGTATCGGCCCCGCGCTGGCGCAGGCCAGCGAGGAACTGCTCGGCCCGGCGGTCGAGGTGTTCGACGGGCTGCGCCAGGTGCTGCCGATGCTCAACGACATCACCACGCTCTTCGGCGACCCCATCCTGAAGGCGCTCGACGCCACCGTGCCGCTGGTGAAGCTGTTGCGCGCCAACATCGGTTCGCTGCGTGACGTGGTGCTGATGACACCGGCGCTCGCGTCCGCGTTCCGGACCGTCACCGACCCGTCGACCGGCGCGCCCGCGCTCACCTACGCGCCGCCGCGGGTGCGGATACCGCAGCAGAACGCCGATCAGGTGTGCGCGGCGATCAACGCGATCGCGCCGGGCCGCTGCGGCGGCGCGCAGAACGGCATGGTCGATGTCCAGCTGACCCAGCTGGTCCTGGGATTGGCAGGTGCTCGATGAAACGAATCTCGTTGCGGCACATTGCCGTCGCGCTGACCGCGGCGGCCACGCTCGCGGTCGGCGGCTGCGCGTTCGATCCGTCGTCCGTTCCGGTGCCAGGCACCTCGGTGGCCGGGCGCACCTACGACATCCGGATCGAATTCGCGAACGTGCTGAATCTGCCTGCCCGCGCCAAGGTGATCGCCAACGGCGCGCAGGTCGGCACCGTGAAGGCGGTGACGGTGGTGCCTGCGGCCGAGGCGCCGCCGGGCCGCGGCGGCTATGTCGTCGTCGACGCCGAGATTTCGGAGTCGGTGCGGCTGCCCACCACGACCATCGCCGAGCTGCGGCAGAACACCGTGCTCGGTGACATCCACATCGCGCTGACGACTCCACCGGACGGATTCGGCGCGCTGCTGCCGCGCGGCGGCACCATCGGGATCGACCGGACCAAGCCGCCGGTGCAACTCGAGGACACCATGGCCGCCATGGCCTTCTTCGTTCAGGGCGGCGCGGTCGGCCAGTTGCAGGACATCATTGCCCGGTTCAATTCGGTACTGCCGCAGGATCCCAAGGAGACCGCGCGCATCGCCAACGTGATGGGCGGCGACTTCACGGATCTGGCCGCCAATCTCGACCAGGTGGACAAGCTGCTCTACGGTCTCGGCACCAATGCCCAGGTGCTGCGCGATGTCCGGCCGGAGCTGGAGGACATCCTCAATCCCGAAGCGGTGCAGCAGGTTACCGCCGCGGTGAATTCGATCAAGGGCGTCACCAAGATTTTCGGCGTGCTCGGCCCTGTCGGCCAGTCGCTGGCCTGGCTCGCTCCGCTGCTGCAGTCCTCCGACGCGGCATTGCAGGCCTACGTACCGCTGCTGACCGGCGGTCCGCTCGATCTGCGGCAGCCGTCGAATATGGCGCTGCTCGTCGCGCTGTTGCGGGACAAGATCATTCCGTTCGCGGAGCACGGACCGAAGGTGAATATCACCGGCGTGCAGGTGAATTCGGGAGTGTCCGAACAGGAACAGGTGGATCGGATCGTGGCAACCCTGCGGATGATCGGAGCGGTGCGATGAAGCTGGGTCCGATGAAGCTGAGTTCGCTGGCCTCGCTCGGCGGTATCGCCGCCATCACCGTGCTCGGCGCGAGCTACCTGACCTTCGGCGTGATCCGCGCGGATCCGTTCGCCGAGTACACCAATGCCTCGATGGTGCTGAAGGATTCGGGCGGTCTCGGCGTCGGATCGCCGATCCTGCTCACCGGCATCCCGGTCGGCAAGGTCACCGCGGTGGACAACACCGCCGCGGGCGTCGAGGTGCGGTTCCGGGTGAACAGCACGCAGCGGGTGCCGACCGACAGCACCATCACCATCGAGCAGCTGTCCGCGCTCGGCGAGCCGTATGTGCAATTCGTGCCCAAGACGGGTGACGGGCCGTATCTGAAGGACGGTCAGCGGCTCGACACCAAGACGGTCACCTCGCCGCTGTCCATTCCCGAGGTGGCCAGGCTGGTCACCAAGACCATGAACCAGCTCGACCCCAAGGTGATCGGCTCGCTCGTCGACACACTGGGCCGGTCCATCTCGGGCACCCAGTCGGTGATGCCCGAGCTCGCGCGCTCCGGCGACCTGCTCGCCTCGACCATCATGACCAGGGCGCCGCGGATCGCCGACCTGCTCAACAGCTTCCAGCTGGCGGCGGGCGATATCGCCTGGGCCGGGCCCGCCACCGCGGCCGCCGCGCCCGACCTGGTGCAGTTCGGCAAGGCGCTCGACAACCTGGTTGAGGCGGTCGGCAGGCTGGCCGAGACCGGGAACAGCCCGCAGATGTACCTGGAGGGCAACGGGCTGGTGCCGTTCCTGCAGCAGGTGACCGAATGGATGGACAAGGTCGGTCCCGAGCTCAGGTCGCTGCTGCCCGGGTTGCGTCCGCTCACCGACGCCGTCGTCGGCGCGGCGCCGCAGATCGATCTGAGCGCGCTGATCTCGCAGGCGCTGCATCAGACCGGCGACGATGCGGTACGGGTGCGGGTCGGCATCAAATAGCTCGCTTGGTTACTTAATGGCATCCATTTCTGAATAGGCTTGAACTGGGCTTACGCCGGATGGAAATGTTGCTCTTCGGATCAGCAAACTCGATCGCGTCCATTGCGGATGTGCTTTTCGTGACGGTAGTTCTCTACTCGGAAGCGAGGGCCTGACGATGACGGAGCCGACCGATGGACCGAAGGGCGGCGGCGCGCCGACCAACACCCGCGTCCTGACCATCGCTGCCGTCCTCGTCGCCGCGCTCGCCCTCGTCGTCGCGATCGGCCTGACGCTGCGGTCCAACCAGGACTCGGTGGACAGGTACGCGCGGACCACCTACCCGACCGCCACCATCCCGACCACCGTCGCCCCGGCCGCGGCCTCGCCGCTGCCCGCCGCTACCTCCGGCCCCAACCGCCCGGTGCCGCCGCCGACACCGGCCCGCCGCATCGGCGACGACTGCTCCACCGTCGGCACCGTCGCGCAATGGCGCCTGCACAACGCGGAATGGGTCTGCGTCCCCCAGGGCCAGGGCGGCGATCACCAGATGGGCGAGGACTGCTCCCACGACGGCATAGTCGCGCAGTGGGGACAGGCACCGGACGGGAGCCGGATCTGCATCCCGCAGCAGCAGGGTGGAAGCGAACCTCAGGGCAACGAACCGCCGCCCGGAATTCCCGGCGCCGAACTCGTCCCGCCGAACCCGGGCGAGCCGCCATCCCTCCCCGCACCGCCCGGCTTCCCGTAGAAAACCGTTGGACACGGCTGAGATGCTCGGTCGGTGACCCTTGTCCCTGCGTATTTCGCCGAACGACTCGCCGATCAGGAGGGCGCGCCCGCGCGTGCCTGGCTCGATCAATTGCCCACGCTGGCAGCGCGATTCACCGATCGTTGGCGGCTGACCGTCGACGGTCCATCGATGCACGGCTACGGTGGCCTGGTCCTGCCGGTGCGCCGTGACGACGGTACCGCCGCCATCCTCAAGCTGAATTACCTGACACCCGAGACCCGCGATGAACCGGTCGCGCTGGCGGCCTGGGCCGGTGACGGCGCGGTGCTGCTGTTCGACAGCGACGCCGAACACGGTGCGCTGCTGATGGAACGCCTCGAATCCGATCGTTCGCTGGAGCACGAGCCGATCGATGACGCGGTGCGCATCACCGCGCAACTCATGCGCAGGCTCGCCATCGCCGCACCGCCGGGCATCTCCCGCGACCTGCGCGCCGAGTCGGCGGTCTGGGCCGGGGAACTGCCCGCGGACTGGGCGCGGCTCGGTGAACCGTTCCCGCGCAAGATGCTCGACGCCGCCGTCGAAGCCTGCGCGCACTTCGGCGCCACCGCCGATCGGCTGCTGGTGAGCGAGGACCTGCACTTCGAGAACGTACTCGCCGCGACGCGCGAACCGTGGCTTGCCATCGATCCCCAGCCGCTGGCGGGCGATCTCGAATTCACCACCCTGTCGCTGCTGTGGAGCCGCCGGACCGAATCGGCGCTCGACGATCGCTTCGCCGCCGTGGTCGACATCGCCGGTCTCGACGCCGACCGGGCGCGTGCCTGGACATTGGTGCAGGCGGTGCGGAACTGGCTGTGGTTCGTCGAGGACCAGGACAGCACCGACCCGGGCTATCCGTCGGTCCGCGAGATCGGCCCGTGGGCGATGCGCTGAAACCCCACCGGAAAATTGGTGTGCGTGGCACCGATTAATCGGCGCGGCAAGGGGAGTCGACACAGCGACAGAGTTCGACTCACGCTGGAGGATTTCCATGACCACGACCGTTCCCGTCACCGCAGGCACACTGGCCGCCGAGGGTGGCAGGCTGTACTACGAGGTGCGCGGCAGCGGCCCGCTGCTGGTGATCGTCGGAAACCCGATGCATTCGGCGCCGTTCGCGCCGCTGGCGGAGCTGATGGCCGCCGACCACACGGTGCTGACCACCGATCCGCGCGGGCACTTCGGCAGCGCGCTCGCCGACGCGGACACCGTCACCGTGCCGGAACAGCGCGCCGAGGATCTGGCCGCCCTCATCCGGCACGTCGACGCCGGACCCGCGGTGGTGTTCGGCTCCTCCGGCGGCGCGATCACGACAACGGCTCTCCTGCAGGCGCATCCGGACCTGGTGCACACCGCCGTCCTGCACGAGCCGCCGCTGGTTCAGCTGCTCGACGACCCTGACGTACAGCGCGCGACCATCGACGACCTGGTCGCCACCTTCGCGGGCGGTGACGAGCTCGGCGCCGTGCGCAAGTTCATGCGCTACATCGGGCTCGAGCTGCCCGAGGACATGTTCCTGCAGGTGTTCGGCGGGGAGAAGTCGCAGGAGGAGGCCGCGAGCGAGGCCTACTTCTACCGCAACGACCTGCCGCGCACCGCGCTCTGGCGGCCCGACACCGAGGGGCTGCGCGCCGTGCCGGCCCGGATCGTCATCGGCATCGGTGACACCTCCGCCGGTCAGCTCTGCGACCGCACCTCGCGGGCGCTCGGCCGGCTGCTCGATATCGAGCCGACGGCGTTCCCCGGCGGGCACGGCGGGTTCATGGAGGATCCGACCGCATTCGCCGCCCGCTTGCGCGCGATCCTCGTCTGATCGTCCGTCCCGCGCGGCCCGTCCCAGCTCAGGCGGTACGGGCCGCGCGGTACTCGACTGATATTCGTTGGACATGGCTGCGATGCTCGGAGTGTGACATTCGTACCGCAAGGTTTTGCCGAGCAATTGGTCGACCATGACGGCGACGCGGCGCGCGCCTGGCTCGACGGACTCCCCGAACTCGCCGCCCGCTATGCCGACCGCTGGCGACTGACCTTCGACGGCGCCCCGATGCACGGCTACGCCGGGCTGATCCTGCCCGCCGTGCGCGACGACGACACCCGCGTCGTGCTCAAACTCAGTTATCCGGGCCCGGAAACCAAGGATGAACCGGTCGCGCTCGCCGCATGGGACGGCGAGGGCGCGGTCCGCCTGCTCGACTGCGATCGCGCCGATGACGTGCTGCTGCTCGAGCGGTTGGATTCGACCAGATCGCTGGACGACGAACCGATCGATTCCGCCGTCCGCACCGCCGCCGCACTCCTGCGCAGGCTCGCCGTTCCCGCGCCGCCCGGACTGTCGCGTGACCTGCGCACCGAGGCCGCGGCCATGGTCGAGGAACTGCCCGCGGACTGGGCGAATCTCGGCGAGCCCTTCCCGCGCAAGCTGCTCGACGCCGCGGTCGACGCCTGCGCGCAGCTCGGCCCGACCGCCGACCGGCTGCTGGTCAACGAGGATCTGCACTACGAGAACGTGCTCGCGGGCGAGCGGGAACCATGGCTCGTCATCGATCCCAAACCGCTCATCGGCGACCTCGAGTTCACCACCTTGGCGCTGCTCTGGAATCGCATGCCCGAATCCGGCCTCGACGACCGCTTCGCCGCACTCGTCGATATCGCCTGCCTCGATCCGGACCGGGCCCGCGCCTGGACCCTGGTGCGCGCGGTCCGCAATTGGCTGTGGTTCCTCGACGACGAGGACACCGAAGACGACGGCTACCTCGCCGTCCAGACGATCGCCCCCTGGGCGCTGTGCTGAACGACCATGCGCCGCAAGCCAGGCCCACGCAGCCGCCGCCCCGCCCACGCCCCGTGGCGCGACCGGCTCCGCGCCACTCCCACGGCCACCAGGCCGCCCACCCGCCCCACCTTCCGATTCCGCCGCAAGCGCTGACGGCCACGCAGCGCCGGTGATCGGGCCGCGGCGGTGCACCAGCCCGTTCCACCGCCGCACCGGGCGCGGGCCAGTCGAGCGCGGAGTGTGAGCGACACGCGCGCTGCGGTGAAAGTGGCGCCGCGCGCGGCATCGATAGCGTGGGGGTATGTATCCCGGCGATTCGGAGCGATGGCGGATCTATGAGCTAGACGCGGTTCGCGGGTTCGCGCTGTGCGGGATTCTGGTGGTGAACATCTGGCAGCTGACCGACATGCGGGTCACCCGCGCGCCCGGTGTACTCGATCCGCAGCGGCATGTGCTTTCGGTGGTGTTCGAGGGGCGGTTCTTCCCGATCTTCTCGTTCTTGTTCGGGTTGAGCTTCGCGCTGTTCCTCGACAGCGCGGCGCGGCGCACCGCCCGGCCGCGACTGGTGCTGGTGCGCAGGCTGGTCGCGCTGGGGGTGCTCGGCCTCGTCCATCACCAGTTCCAGCCAGGTGAGGCGCTGTTGCCCTACGCCATCGTGGGATTGGTGATCCTGCTGCCCGCGGCCTGGCTGCCGCGCTGGGTGGTGCTGGCGGCCGGGCTGGCGGGCACGGTCGGCGTCGCGTTCGCGCTCGGCGGCGGATTCGGGTTGGTACCAGGGCTTTTCCTGCTCGGGCTCGCGACGGCCCGTTTCGGCATCGCCGACACGCTCGACGATCGGGGCTGGCAGATCACCCTGCTGTTCGCGATCGCCGTTCCCGCCGCGATCGTCGCCGGGATGTGGGAGTACCGCACGCCCTATCTGAATTTGCTGGCCAGCCCGGCACCCGCGATCGCCGGATTGCTCGGCGCGCTGGCCTATCTGACCGGTGTCCTGCTGTTGCTGCGCACCGAGGCGGGCGAGATCGCCGCGGAGCTGCTGGTGCCGCTCGGCAGGCTGGCCCTGACCAACTACGTCACCGCGACCGCGCTGATCCTCGCCCTGGCACCGCTCATCGGCCTGCGCGATTCGACCCGCTACGGGATGGTGCTCGCGCTGGCCGCCGCGATCATCGTGGTGCAGGCGGTGTTCAGTTATGCCTGGCTGACTTGGTTCCGCTACGGGCCGTTCGAATGGGTTTGGCGCTGTGTGACCTGGTGGCAGCTGGTGCCGAATCGGCGCTCCAAGGGGGAGCGGCGCTACCTCGCCTCGGCGAAGAACGCGAAGTCGCGGCGTCGCTGAGAAGTACCGCGCGGTCCGCGCGCCGTCACCACACCGGCGGGAACCCTATGCAGACTGGTCGGTCATGGACCAGTTGGTGTTGGTGTTCGTGATCCTGTTCGCCACGATCCTGGCCGAGCCGCTCGCCGACCGTCTCGGTGTGGCGTCCGCGGTGCTGATGACGCTGTTCGGCGGTGCGGTCGCGCTCATTCCGGCCACACCGAACATCCACATCCCGCCCGACCTGATCCTGCCGCTGGTCCTGCCGCCACTGCTGTACGCGGCCGCGCGGCGAACCTCGTGGCGGCAGTTCGCGGAGAACTGGGGCCCCATCGCACTGCGGGCCTTCGGACTGGTGATCGCCACCACCGCGGCGGTGGCCGCGGTGTTCCACGCGTGGTATCCCGGGCTGCCGATCGCGGCGGCGATCGCGCTCGGCGCGCTGGTCGCACCGCCGGATCCGGTGGCCGCCACCGCGATGGCGAGCAAGCTCGGGCTGCCGCGGCGCTTGGTGGTGGTGCTCGGCGGCGAGGGACTGTTCAACGACGTCACCGCCATCGTCGTCTACGGCGTTGCCATTCAGGCCGTGGTCACCGGTCGCTTCTCGGCCTGGCATGCCATGGGCGAATTCCTGCTGTCCGCGGTGGTCGCGATCGTCGTCGGGCTGGTACTCGGCTGGGCGGGGAGCAAGCTCACGCGGTATCTGGCCCAGCCGACACTGCAGGTGGCGCTGAGCCTGCTGCTGCCGTTCGCCGCCTACGGCCTCGCCGACTACTGGTCGGGTTCGGCGGTGCTCGCGGTGCTGGTGTGCGCGCTGTATCTCACCGACGCGGCCACCGACTTCGGTGACAGCGGCTATCGGCTGGTCGGCGACTCGTTCTGGGAGATCACCGAAATGTTGTTGAGCGGCTTCGCTTTCGGGTTGATCGGCCTGGAACTCGGTGTGGTGCTGGAGGAGTCGAACGACGACAGGCCGCGGCTGCTCGCCTGTACGGCCGTCGTGGTCGCGACGGTGGTCGGTGTGCGGTTGATCTGGCTGCTGAGTACCTGGGCGATCGGCCGATCGTGGTTCCGCAGGCGCGATGCCGATGAGCCCTACACCTGGCGCGAGACGATCGTGACCTGGTGGGCGGGCATGCGCGGGGTCGCCACCGTCGCACTGGCGCTTGCCATTCCGTTCACCACCGATGCGGGCCGGAACTTCCCGGGGCGCAGCGAGATCCTGTTCATCGCCTTCGTGGTCGTGCTGTTCACCCTGCTGCTACAGGGCCCGACGCTCCCGCTGGTCGTCACGCTCACCGGCGTGCAGGCAGACACCAAACACGAGCGCGAGGTGGAACGCCAGCTCTGGGAACGGGTGGTGCGCGCCGAATTGAACCGCCTGAAACAGCTTGCGGCAGAGGAGGATCTGCCCGACGAGGTCTACGAGCAACTGCGCGACCGGTTCCGCTACCGCCTCGACCGGGCCGACCCGCAGGCCGCCGACGCGGAGGCCAAGGCGCAGGCCGAGCGAGACCTGCGCTCGGCCAAAAAGATTCGGGAAATCCGCAACGAGGTGCTGGAGGCGGGCCGCCGCGAAGCGCTGGCCGCCCGCCACGAAGCGGGTATGCCCCCCGATGTCGTCGACCGGGTCACCCGGCGCCTCGACCTGGGGTCCGCCTGGCGTTAGCGCGGTCCGGCCGCACCGACCGGAGCCGACCAAACGCGGTCGACGTAGGTCTCGAAATCCGTTGCGGGGCGGCCGAGCAGGTGCCGCACGGTATCGGTCGGCGCGCTGGTGTGCCCCGCTCGCAGCAGCGCGAACAAGGCGTTCAGTTCGTGCGCACCCTCCTGCGGCCAGCCCTCGGCGAGCAACTCGTCGCGGTACTCGTCGGGCGTCAGTTCCTGGTAGGTGATGGTGCGTCCGGAGCAGGCCGCGATGGCGGCGGCGGCTTGCGCGAAGGTGAGCGCGCGCGGCCCGGACAGCTCGTACACCTTTCCGTCGTGGCCGTCGCGGGTCAGCAGCGCCGCCGCGACCTCGGCGATATCGGCCACATCGATGAACGGCTCACCGATCGCGCCGATCGGCAGCGCGAGCCGCCCGGCGAGCAGCGGTGCGTGCCACAGGTCCTCGTCGAAGTTCTGGTCGAAGTTGTTGGCCCGCATGATCGTCCACTCGGCGCCGGAGCCGCGCACGGTGTCCTCCGCCACCGCCATACCGCGCCCGAACTGCGTCGTGTGCTCGAGCCCGCGACCGGATAGCACGACGAATCGCCGTACACCGGCCGCCACCGCCCGCGCGACGAAAGGCGGGATCGGCGCGGGATCCTCGGGCGCCACGAGGTAGACCGCTCGCGCGCCGTCCAGTACGGCGCCCCAGCCCGCCGGCTCCGCCCAATCGAAGCGCACCTCACCCGAGCGGGATGCCGCCCGCACCTGTGCGCCGTCGGCACGCAGTCGTTCGACCACTCGCCGCCCGGTCTTGCCCGTCGCGCCCAACACTGAAATCGTCATGCTTCGAGTCAATCCCGGCGGTCCGCGCCCGGCCATGGGCGAGCGTCCGCGGCGCATGTCCGATCATCCGGGCGCGACCGTGGTCACGACCTGTCGCCCGCACCTTCTACCGTGGCGGGGTGGACCCGTTCGACGATCTGTTACGCAGTGTGCGCGCCGAGGGCGCCCTATTCGGCAGACCGGTGCTGACCGCGCCCTATGCGGTGCGCTTCACCGACGCCAGCGCGCTCACCCTGGTTGTGCCGCTGCGGGGCGCCGGCTGGTTGGTCGTCGATGGTGAGTCGCACCACGTCGGGGTCGGTGAGGCCGCGATCGTCCGTGGGCCCGAACCATTCGTCTTCACCGACGATCCGGCGCGACAGAGCGTCGTGGTGGACGTGTGCTGCGCGGCCGCCGGGGAACCGACCGGTGAGACCGTGTTGCTCGCCGGTGCGTACGGGATCGACCGTGCGGTGCCGCCCCGGCTGCTGCGGGTACTGCCGCGTGTACTCGTGCTGCCCGACGACGGGCCGGACTGCGCCCCGCTGCGCGGCTATCTCGAGGCGCAGCTGGCCGGTGATCACCCCGGCCGTCAGATCGTGCTCGACCGAATGCTGGACTGGCTGCTCGTGTGCACGCTGCGGACCTGGTTCGATCGAGAGGCGCCGTCGTGGTATCGCGCGCTGACCGACGACGTGGTCGGCCCCGTGCTGCAGGCGATGCACGAATCCCCGGGCACGCCATGGACTCTCGCGTCGCTCGCGGCGCGGTCGGGTGTCTCGCGGACCACCATGGCCAAACGCTTCGCCGAGGTGGTCGGCGAGCCGCCGCTGTCCTATCTGACCGACTGGCGGATGACCGTCGCCGCGGATCTGCTCGCCAGGCCGGGCGCCACCGTCGCGGCGGTGGCCAAGCGGGTCGGCTACGCGGACGCGTTCGGGTTCAGTTCCGCGTTCAAGCGGGTGCGTGGGCTCAGCCCGAGCGAATACACCCGCAGCGCTTGACGATTCGGCGCTCGCCGGTTCAGTTCGCCGGGATTCCGGACTGGCGGATCGCGTCGAGTACTTCGGCGTAGGTGAGAGTCGCTGTTACGGTGGCGGTTTCGGACGGTACGTCGATATCGACGTACTCGACGCCGTTGAGTCCGCGCAGTTGCTGTTCGACGACGACCGCGCCCTCGCGCGTCACATTCGGCAGAGTGATTGTGTATGTCATGTTTCGCGCATACACGGAATCTGGAGTTCCAAACGGAATTACCGCCGCTGTTTGACCGAGATTCTTCCGGGAATAGCCGTCCTGTAATGCAACTCGACGCAACAGGAATGTCATGATCATCATCATCGGTCTCGTCGTTTTGATCGCCTCGGTGATCGTCGGAGTCGCCGGAGTGGTCGCCAACAGTGGCGAAACGCATACCCTGCCACAGGGTTTCACCGTGTTCGATTATCACTTCGCCGGATCGACCGCACTGCTGTTCGTCGGCGGTATCGTGCTCGGCGCCATCGGCATGTTCGGCCTGACACTGCTGCTGAGCGGTGTGTGGCAGCAGTCGCGGCGCAGCACCGCGGCGCGGCGGGAGTTGCGCAGGTCGCGCCGGGAGATGGCCGCCACGCGGCGTGACCTCGCCAAGGCCCCCGCACCGGCTTCGACCCCACCGGCTTCGACCGCCGCTCCGCGGGAGCGCGGCTGGAATCGGTTCATCGGCAAGCCGTCCGGTCCGGCCACGACATAAGTACAGAAAAGGATATGACCATGATTGTTCTCGGCCTGATTCTCCTCGTCCTCGGATATCTCCTCGGTATTCCGCTGCTCACCACGGCAGGCATCATCCTGCTGATCATCGGCGCGGTGCTGTTCCTCATCGGCTCGGTCGGCCATCCGGTCGGCGGCCGCAGGCACTATTACTGATGATCGTGTGACGCTCCGGCCGGTGTCGTAAACAGATCCGGCCGGAGCGTTTCGCGGCCTGCGCCGCAACACCTTTCGCTCGAGCGACGCAACTGCGCACCGCGCTCGCGCACCATGGCACGCCGGACCTCGCTGGTCGGGTATGCCGCAGAATCCGCCGGAAACGGTCGGTTCGTCAGACGCCGGCGACGCCGGCCAGCTGTCCGATGCCGTAGGTGACCGCCATGGCAAGTGCACCGCCGATGATCACCCGCAACACCGCGCGGCCGCGTTCGCTACCGCCGAGCCGCGCGCTCACCGAGCCGGTGATCGCCAGGGCAACCAGCACCGCGGCGAAGGTCACCGGAATGCGCGCCGGTGTCGGCGGAAGCAGGATGGCGAGCAAGGGTAGTAGCGCGCCGAGGGTGAACGAGATGGCGGAGGAGAAGGCCGCCTGCCACGGGTTGGTCAATTCGTGCGGATTCAAACCCAATTCGGCCTCGGCGTGTGCGGTGAAGGCATCGTGCGCGGTCAGCTCCTCGGCGACCTGGCGCGCGGTGTGTTCCGAAAGTCCTTTGGCCCGATAGATATCCGCGAGCTCGGCCAGTTCGTAATCCGGCTCTTCGCGTAATTCCTTGCGTTCCTTGGCGAGTAGCGCGCGTTCGGAATCGCGCTGGGTGCTCACCGAAACGTATTCGCCGACCGCCATCGAGATCGCGCCCGCGGTCAGGCCCGCGATGCCCGCGGTGAAGATGGCGTTGGTGCTCGTTGTCGCCGCGGCGACGCCGACGACCAGGCCCGCGGTCGAGACGATGCCGTCGTTCGCGCCGAGTACGCCGGCGCGCAACCAGTTCAGCCTGGTGGCCAGATTGTCGCCGTGCGGTTCGTGTGGATGCGGTGTGCCGAGATCGCTGTCCATGAGCTGGAGACTATGTCAACGTCCGGACAAAATCGGCCAGGCGGACCGCGAGCGCGACGATGGTCAGGGTCGGATTCGCGTGCCCGGTGGTCGGGAACACCGAGCTACCGGCGATGAACAGGTTGGCGATCCCATGTACCCGGCAGTCGGTGTCGACCACGCCGGAGCGCGGATCCGCCGACATGCGGGTCGTCCCGGTCGGATGCGCCCAGTCGGTCAATTCCGGCGGCAGGTCGCTGCCGGGCCGGGCCCACGCGTGCAGGGCGGGGGCCGGATAGCCGAGCCTGGCGAATTCGGCGACCGCGAGCGCGGAGGCCCGGCGCACGGTGCGGTCCTCCTGCTCGTGCACCTGCCAGTCGACCATGGCCAGTGGAACCCCGAGCCGATCGGTGCGTTCGGTGAGCGTCACCCGGCTGGCCGGGTCCGGCGCTTGTTCGACCATGCAGCGCAATTCGATGCGCGCCAGCTTGTGCGGCAGCCCGGTGCGCCGGATCAGCCTGCGGCGCACGCCGGCCAGCAGCAGGCCCGAATTCGCCAGCGCCACCCGCGCGTCGTGCCGATCGCCGCGGCCGCGCAGCAGTTGCTTCACCGAATCCCACGGATCGTCCTCGGCAGGCACCTCCTGTAGCCAGAGCGCGCAGTTGAGCAGGCCCTCCGCCTCCTGCACGGCCCGGGAGAGCGCGACGCCGTGCAGGAACGTGTGGTTGCCGTTGGGCGTTTTGACGACGTACTTGCCGAAGCGGGTGAGTGCGCCGTCGGCGATCGCGGGATCGAGCGTGCCGACCGCGCCGCAGCGGTGATCCATCAGGTAGCGCCCGACCACATCGTGCCGGTTGCCGACCCCGTGTGGCTGAATTCGATTGGAGGCCAGCAATAGTCGCGGATTCTCGATGCCGCCGGTGGCCAGCACGAACCAGCGGGCGCGCACGGTTCTGCGGCGCTGTTCGGCATCGGCGACCTCGAGCGATTCGACGACGGTGCAGGCCCGGTCGGTGGTGAGATGGGTGACCGTCGCCTCGATGACGACCCGGACATTGTGCGCGGCAATGTCTTTCACGTGCTCGCCGAATCGCTTGCAGTCGAACGGATCCACCGGATCGCGGCTGATCTGCCAGAAGTACGGGCGCAGGTTGGCGGTATCCATGGCGTCGCGCGGGTGCGGCCGCCCGGCCAGTTTCCAGAACGCGTCGTCGGTGAAACCGGCGCCGTAGCCGAGGCCGAGGTGATCGGCGGCCCGTGCCAGATACGGTGCGAGCGTCTCCGGTGTGATCGGCCAGCCGGAATGGGGAACCCAACCGCGGTGCGCGAAGTCGAGGTCGTCGAGCGGTGCGCATCGGCCGCTCCACGTGTGCGAACTGCCGCCGAGTACCCGATCGCCGGGTACCCGTTGCGGCTGCGCCCGGCGCGCCCCCACATTCTCGATCTCGCCGAGCTCGCCGGTCAGCTCGCGCGGCCGCAGGCCGCCGCTTTCCAGCACCAATACCCGCAGTGCGGTGCCGGCGAGTTCGGTCGCGATCGTCAATCCCGCCGGGCCGGAGCCGATCACGCAGACGTCGGCGATCAGTGCTTCGTCCCCGATCTCGCGCAGATCATCGATACGCAACGACGGACCTCCCCGTTCGTCCCGCGACGCCCCCTTGCTCGCGATGCGTCCAGCCTATGCCGGTCGCCGCCGTCGCACCGTCGTTTCAGCAGCCCGCGGCCATGAACGCGCGCATATAGCCCGCGGATTGGCGAATGTACATCCACGTCCAGAACTTCGGCCCGGAGTCGCTCGGGCTGGCCACCATGGTCAGCTCACCGTCGAAGCAGCGGCCGATGATGTACCTGGCGCGGGACACGTGCGGGGTGTAGGTCACCACGATCAGGTGCCGCCAGCCGAATTCTGCTGCGCGGCGCTTGATTTCGTGCGCTTCACCCTCGGTCGACCACGGCTCGGGCACGAAACAGTCCACCCGGAAACTGAATTCGCCCGCGCAGTACTTGTCCATCTCCCTGTCGTCGGCGCCGGTGGAGCGCGAGATCAGCAGCCTGGGCGCGTATCCGCGCTGCGCCAGATCCAGCCCGACGTCGAAGCGTTCGTAGGCGGTGCCGCCGAGTACGACGATCGCGTCCGCCGGGCGCAGCGGGTCGACCTGTGGGTGCACGTACACCGGCAGCCCTGCCGCCCCCAGCACCACGACCAGGGCTAGCAGCGCGCCGAACAGGATTCCAGCTCGTCGTAGGCCGGGCACGCTCTCGACGATACCGGCCGCCCGTCAGCGGGCATCCCAGCTGATCCGATGGTCGAACATCCAGTTCAGCGAGCCGATGCCGGCCTTGGCGGCCCGCTTCAGGAAGAACGGCGTCAGCTGCCTGACCACCCAGCGGCCCGCGCCGTTCGTGGCTTTGTCCCCACTGGTGTCGGCGCCGTGCTTGACCACCCGCTCCACCCGGTCGCGTCGCCGGTTCTCGAAGGCCGCGAACGCGTCTGCCGTATCCGGGATGTCGCGCAGGCAGATCGCGAGCGTCACCGCGTCCTCGACGGCCATCGAAACACCCTGGCCCGACGAGGCGGCCACCGCGTGGGCGGCGTCGCCGACGATGACCATGGTGTCGTTGTGCCACGTGCGCACCGTCGGCATGTCGAACTGGTTGAAGCCGGGGACGAACGTCTCGTCGGGTGTGCCCGCCGCGATCCTGGCCGCAGGGCCCTTGTCCGCGGACAGCAGTTCGACCAACTGCTCGCGGAACCGCGCGGGCGTGGTCGTCGCGGATTCCTCCGGCGTCAGTGCCTGCGGGCGTGGCACATTCGCGAACCACCAGATCTCGCCCTCGGGGGAGACCAGATAACCGAAGAACACCTTCTTGCCGAAGATCATGTTGTAAATGCCCGGCCGCAGCCCGAGTTCGGCGTGCAGCGCCCGATCGGTGACGAAGCCGCCGAGCCCGTACATGCCGAGATAGTGCGCCTTCGGCGCCGTCGGATCGATGATCTCCCTTGTCCTGGAACGGATTCCGTCGGCGCCGATGAGCAGGTCCGCCGTCATGGTGCTGCCGTCGGCGAACGAGGCGAGTACGCCGCCGTCCGGTGTCGGCGCCGCGTCGACCAGTCGCTTGCCGTACTCGTAGCGCACGCCGCGGCGGGCCGCTTCGAGATTGAAGGCCCGGTACAGGTCGCGGCGCTTCGCGCTGTGCGTGATGGTGCCGTCGGGCAGGACGCCGCCGAGCGGCAGATCGGTGATGTGCTTGCCCGCGCTGGTCGCGAACGCCATCGTGCCGGTCGGATGGCCGGTCTCGGTCACCACGTGGTGCGCGTCGATCAGCGACAGTGCCGACAGGCCGTTCACCGCCACCGTCAGGTAGGCGCCGATCTGCTCGGCCGCCGCCTCCTGGTACGCCTCGCAGACGATCGGCTCCAGGCCGGCCCGCTGCAGTGCCATCGCGGTCACCGGCCCGGCGATCCCGCCGCCGATGATCAGTGCCTTCTTCATGGTCGTGTCTCCCATCGAATATCTCGACTGTGCTGTATCTTGATGTTCAAGACATTAGTAGTTTGACTATCAAGAGGTTTGAATGTCAAGAGAAGATGTGGAAGCACTCCGTGCGCGCGTAGGGCACGAATCGCAGGCGCTACAGGCCGCGGTCGACAACATCGACCAGGCCGCATCCGTCTTTCTGGGGATCAACCGCACCGACCTGCGCTGCCTGGAAGTGCTCATGCAAGGGGAGTCGACACCCGGCGCACTCGCCGCCGAACTCGGCCTCACCAGCGGCAGCGTCACCACGATGCTCGACCGCCTCGCCAAACTCGACTACGTCACCCGGCATCCGGAGCCGGGGGATCGCCGCAAGACCGTCATCCGGATCACCCCGGAAGCCATGAACAGGGCGATGCAGATCTACGGTCCCATCGCCGAGGAGGGCTTCGGCGAGATCTCCACCTACACCGCCGCCGAACTGAACCTGATCCTCGACTTCCTGACCCGCAGCCGCCAACTCCAAGAGCGCCACCGCGCCCGCATCGCCGCCCTCCCACGGCCGTGAGACCACCCGGTTCGTGGCCGCCACTCCGGATCGGGGTAGTACACACCCTTTATGGCAGCTGCACACCCTTTGTGCTGGGTGTGCAGCTGCTACAGAGGGTGTGTGCACTATGCGTCGTTATGCCTCATGCGAGGAGGACGGGGAGGGTGGTGAGG
This sequence comes from Nocardia sp. NPDC052566, assembly GCF_044547285.1. NCBI lineage: Bacteria > Bacillati > Actinomycetota > Actinomycetes > Mycobacteriales > Nocardiaceae > Nocardia > Nocardia sp. NPDC052566. Next base: position 87,734 of record NZ_JBIUAF010000002.1, read on the forward strand.
CCGTGCGAGCGCCAGGAGGCGCGGTATTCGAGATCGGTTGCGGGGATGGCGAGTTGGGCTTTGGGGTAGCGGGTGAAGAATTCGGGGACCACTGCGTCGATGATCAGGTCGGTGGCCTGGGCGCCGAGGCAGTAGTGGGGGCCGCGGCCGAACATCAGGCTGGGGCGGCCTGCGCGAGCGGGATCGGAGTCTGCGCCGAATATCGACAGCAGGACGGTGTCGCCCTTCGGGATGGTGGTGTCGCCGATGACTACGTCCACCGTGGAGAATCGGCGGATCGCGAAAGGGAGAGGGTCGGCGCGCTCGATCAGCTCGCTACGCTGGATCGGCCATGCGGAGACGGCTTGCTCGGCGCCATCGGCAAGGAGCAGCTCGGCAATCACGTTGCCGCACAGGTAGGTCGTGTTTTCGAGCCCTGCCATCATCAGTAGGAAGGCCAGTGAGACGAGCTCGTCCTCGGACAGAGCGCCCTCGCCGTCCCGGGCTCGCACCCACCCGCTGATCAGATCGTCGCCGGGCTCGGCACGTTTGGCCAGCACCAGCTCCGTGAATGTTGTTGTCAGCCAGCCGACGGCCGTCACCAGACGTGCCGCGGATTCTTTCGACGTGGGATCGAAGGTGAACATCGCCATCGCCGCATCCCGCAGTCGGGGCAGCAGAGCGCCCGATACTCCGAGCATCTCGCCGATTACGAGCGCGGGCATCGGCGCACAGAGGTGCTCGATCAGATCGACTGGGCCACTGGTCTTCTCATCCAACGATGCGAACACCACCCCGGCGATCCGCGTAACCGCGGCGCGCAGACCGTCGGCTGACCGCCGCGAGAACGCGGGCGCGGCCAGCCGCCTTATCCGCCCGTGCTCATCGCCGTCCATATTCAACAGGTTCCGGTCCAGTGCGGGCGGTAGCGCGAACCCTGTGTATCCGGTGCCTGAGTGCCGCTTGTCGAGGCTCAGCCGTGGATCGGCGAGCATGGCCGCGACATCGTCATATCCGGCGATCACCCAAACCTGGTGTCCGCCCGGGAGTTCGGCCTTCTGAACTGATCCGCGCCATTCCGCGTGATCGTCCCAACGCGTGCTCGCCGACATCCCGATCGTCACCATATCCACCCTCATCAGTTCCGCCGCCACGCCACCCCGCAGCCTACTGGCTTCGCGGGAACGGGCAGCTCGACCGTCATCAGGCGAATCGCCCTCATCCGATCGCCGCGACATCGACTCTCTGCCGCCTACCGCCCGTCGAATAACCGGAGTTCGGCTGCCACCGCGCGAAAGACCGTCATCGCACCCGTGATCAGGTCTGCGGGCGGGGCGCGCCGACTTATCGATCGGTGGCGGCGGATTGCTTGCGGGGTGGTTTCGCCGGCGGCGGATGGTCGTGTCGACCTCGGTGACGGCGGTGTGGGCGAGTGTGCCGTAGGCGTCGTGGGGCGAGGTGGCAGGCAAGGCGTGCATTGTCGATGGGGGTTCATCGGCCGCGCGATCGATAGCGGCATGGAGCGTCAGCGAATTCGGGTGTCCGGTAGGGGCCCGCCGACGGCGTGGTGGCCTGGCGATTGTGTGGTGCTCGGGAGCGTCGGCGGGTTCGATGACCTCAGCGGGCGGTCGGCGCCGTCTGTCTGGGTGTGGTGTCGCCGGCGCGGATGGCTGCGTGTACCTCGGGGATCGCGGTGCGGATGAGGGTGCCGTAGGGGTTGTCGGGCAGCGTGTCCGAGCAGGCGCGTGCCTTGTCGATGTGGTGTTCGGCGGCGTCGAAGGAGCGCAGTCTGCGGTAATTGTCGGCGAGGTTGAGGTGTAGTGAGGGGTAGAAGGCGCGGACGTCGAGGCCCGAATGGTAGTGCGCTAGACGGTCGTTGGTGAGGGTGTCGGCGGCGTCGAGTGCGCGGAGGTCCCAGGTGAGTGCCTGTGCCGCATCGTCGTACAGGTCGGCCAGGTAGTGGGCGAGCGTGCACCGGTGCATCGGATCTCCGTGCGGCCCTAGGGTTTCCCAGATCGCCAGCAGCTCCGCCCGTGCCGTAGCCGGATCGCCTTCGCGGCCGAGCACGACGGCTCGGGTGATGGCGGCCATCGTGTCATCGGTTGGCGTCGTGGTCATGGTCGGCTCCATTTCGGTTGGTGGCGTGCGGGTTACGCATGGGCATGGCGAGCGTGGTGAGGGATCCATCGGTTGCGGAGCGGACGACGACCGGTTGATCGGGTGCGGCGATGTCGACCATGATTTCCGGGCCGACCGCCGTGTCGATGGCCGCATGCAGGAGTGCGGGATCGAAGCAGATCTCGACGCTCGCTCCGGTTACCCGCGCAGGGATGCTGCTGTGCGCGTGGCCATCCGGGGCAGTGACAGTGAGTCCCGCCGAGTCGATGGAAAGCGACAGTGCCACTGCGGTTTCGCCGATCGCATCGAGCAGCCGCCGCCGATCCACCACCACGCGGGTGCGGACCCGTGGCACACCGGTGAGAACCGCCCGATAGTCCGGAAACGACTCATCGAGCGTGCCGCAGCGCCGCGCGCCGCCCGCGCCGGTCAGTACGAGTTCCCGCTCCGCCGCGGCGAGCGCGACCTCGTCCAGGTCGCGCAGCCACTCGGTGAGGTGCGTCAATTCGCCCGCGTCGACCACCACCGACCAGTCGGGGCCCGCGTGGTCGTGCGGCACCAGGGTCCGCGTGGACAGCCGGTAGCGGTCGGTCGCCGTCAACGTCAGCGCAGTGGCGTTCGCCTCGACGAGCACACCGGCGAGCACCGGGATCTCGCGGTCGAGCGCCGCCGCGTGCCGCACCTGGTCGATGGCCTCCGCCAGCGTCGCCGTCGACAGCGTCAGCTGTCCGGCCCGGCCGAACTCCTTCTTGATCGCCTCGGCCACCGCGGCCGCCTCCCGTGCCCGCCGGGAAAGATCGTCGACGTGCTCGTCGAGCAACCGCCCCGCCTGGCCCGTGTCGCCCGACAAGATCGCCGACACGGCCTCCAGCGGCATATCGATCGCCCGCAGTCGGCGAATCAGCGTCGCCCGCGCGCACTGCGCCTCGGCGTAGTACCGATAGCCGGTCACCTCGTCGACGCTCGCGGGTACCAGCAGCCCGCAATCGTCGTAGAACCGCAGTGCGCTCGCGGTGAGCCCACTCGCTCTGGCCAGCGCGCCGATCGTGATCAACCCATCGGTATCGGAATCTGTCACGCACCCCATCCTGGAGCTTCGACCTACCTGAAGGTCAAGCGGCGGGGACCCGGCCGACGTACGCGCTGACAGGACGCACGCTCATGTTCCGCTCGGCGTGCCCTCCTGGTCGACGAATCCCTCCCAGAGGTAGTCGCGGGCGCGGGTCAGTGCGACGTGGCGATGGTGGGGCTGATCGTCGTCGGCGTCGACGAAGCGGAAGACGGCGAGAAAGTTGAGGCCCTTGGCGCGGTGCACGGTGCCGACCTTGACGGCTTCGTGGTGGCTGCCGTCGAATTTGTCCAATGGCATCGTCGCGATGCCCGCCGCGTTCAGCGCGGCGCTCAGCCGGTCGCAGGTGCGGTTGGTGCGCGTCAGCACCGCGATATCGGAAAGTGCTGCGCCACAATGATGTATCGCACGCACCAGCGCCTCGATCAGATGCGCGTCCGCCCCGTGTTCGACCTCGATGCGCCCGCCGGGCAGTATGGCGTCGGCGTCCGACAGCGGCACGGCGGGCACGCCCTCGGTGCCGTCGACCGCGTTCACCGCCCCGGCTTCGACCGCGTACCGGTGGATATTGGCCCGGTTCCGGTAGTTGACGCGCAGGGTGACGCTGCGCCCGACGACATCGATGCCCGCATCGCGCAGCCGCCAGCCACCCGGATACATCTGCTGCTGGAAGTCGTCGACGACCAAGAGTGGCGCGGCCGACCCGCCACCGGCGATGCTGTGCGCCAGCCGGATCGAGTTCAGCGTGAGATCCTGTGCCTCGTCGACGACGACGAGGCCGTAGGGCTGCTCGATCGGTGTGGCGCGCACCGAATCCAGTGCGACGGCGATCACGTCGTTGAAGTCGAGATCCCCGGACTCGCTCATGTACTCCTGATACGGCAGATACAGCTCGTGCCACACTCGGCTGAGCTGCTCACGGTCCAGCCGGTGGCGCGCGATGCGCCGATTCCGCTGGTATTCGGCGAGTTCGGTGAGGCCGTTGCCCTTGATGACGCGGTGGATCTCGTCCTGCCAATAGCCGCGGTCGGGGTGCCACTGCTCGAACGAGGTCGTCCGGCGGGCCCAGGCGCGGCGAAAAGCGGTCTCCGTCTGCGTCGTCGACGCCGGGTGGAACTCGATGCCGCGCTGTTTGAGCAGCCGCCTGGCGTACGCGTGCAAGCTGGTGAACTCCGCGCGCTCGCCGACCTCGGGCGCCAGCCGGTGGAAGTCGTTCTGCATGCACGCCGCCAGCGAGCGCACATGGGTGAGGAACAGCAGCCGTCCTGGACGCTGGCGCGCGTAGCGGACCATCCGGTGCAGCGCGATGAGCGACTTCCCGGTTCCCGCAGGACCATTGATCCGCGCGCACCCGTTGAACGTGCGGTTCACCAGTGCCCGCTGGTCGGGGTCGAGATAGATCCGCCAGGTTTCCAGCGGCCGGGCCAGCGTCGCCGCGCGCTGCCCGCCGAGCACCTCGGACTTTTCGAACAATCCCTGTGTCACACCGATTTCCGCGGCATCGCTGTCCGGGACGACGAGCGGCATGTAGTCGGTGCGCGAGATCACCTGCCCGATCACGGCGCGCACCTGTTCGGGTGAGAACTGCTGCTCGGCCTCCATGAGCAGGCGCTGGAAGCGGCCGATCCCGATGATCTCGAATCGGCCGTCGGCTTGGCGCCGGGTCGACTCCGAGACCAGCAGTGCGACCCGGATCCGTTGTGACACAGGCGAACCCTGACGGAATCGCAGCCCGGCCAGCACCCCTTCGAGGTTGCCGCGAATCCTGTTCAACTCGATGACCGGCGGTATCGCGCCCGCGAAAACCAGCGCGAACAGTCCGTGCTCGCCGACCAGTATCGCGTCGGCGTGCCCGCGCGGCGTATGCGGTATGCGCGGATGAACGAGTAACCGCCAACCGCGCTCGACCAGTGGGACGGATAGGAAGTTGCGATGCTCCGATGTCAGATCGGGAAGTGCCGCAAGGGTTTTCAATGCACGATGGCGACGACGTTCTCGGCGGATGTCGGTCACGATCGACCCCCCTCTTCCGGCCCGCGATCGTTCAACGTTACGGAGGGCGGAATTGGGTTGGCGGCGAAGTTATCTCGTCGATTCCGAACCTTCACCGGGCACCTGCGGCCGGTTACCCGGCGTGGTCGGCCCGTTGCCGGTCGGTGATCCGCCGGTGGCCCGAACGAGATGTGATGGGCAGGAGATTGGAGGAATGGGGCGGCCGGGCGCGTCGGTAACCCTCGCGCACCCCTCGAACGCAAGTCGACACTATCGCCGGCCGTTGGTGCGGCCTCGTTCCCGGTGCGGTTTCCGCACGACTGATCTCCTGTCCCACCACTGGCGATGGTGTTCACATCGAGAGTGCACTGTGCCAGACGCCGATAATCGGTGAATAAACGCTCGCCGTTAGCTGGTCGCGGAGGAGCCGTACAGGGTGCCGAGGGTCGGCGGTGTCAGCCCGGCGCGCTCGAAGATGTCGGCGGCCTCGCGCAAGGCCAGCTCGGCGGCGCGCTGCCGGCCTTGTGCGCCGAGCGCGGCGGCGCGCAGCGCCATGGCCCTGGCTCGGTCGATCGGGTCGGCGGCGGTGCTGAGCAGGTGTAGTGCCTCGTCCGCGTGGGTTTCGGCATCGACCACTTTGCCCGCATGCAGATGGATCTGCGCCAGCCGGGTGCGCGCCCACCCCTCCCACAGCCGGACGCCGTTGCGCTGCGCCGCGCGCAGGGCCTCGGTGCCGAGTTCGATCGCCCTCGCGTGCTCGCCGCGCATCGACAGGGTTGCCGCGAGTTCGTGCATCGCCCAGCCGAGCGCCACCGGATTGTGCGAGTCGTGCGCGAGGTCGATCGCCCGCTCCGCCATCTCCACCGCCGCGTCGTATTGTCCTGCCTCGCAATAGGTTCGGGTGACCAGTGCGAGACACCACGCCTCGATCGAGCGATCGCCGAGCAGGCGCGCGTAGCGGGTCGCGTTGTCGAAATGCCCGCGCGAGGCTTCCGGGTCGCCCAGCCGTCGCGCCGCGATGCCGAGCAGCACCTGTGCGAGCACCGACAGCCTGCGGTCGGCATCGGTCTCGGCCGCGATGGATACCGCGCGCAGATGTTCGAGGCTCGCCGCCACCTCGCCGAGCCCGACCTGCAGTATGGCGCCCAGCGCGACCCTGAGCCGCCGCTGCGCCGCCGGGTTGCCGACGCGAATCGCGGTGTCCAGCAGGGCCTCGAACGCCTGAGACAGCTCGCGCGCTGCCGTACCGGCATCCATCAGCTCGGCCATCACCCAGGCCAGATCGGCGGCCACCTCGAGTGCGGGGCCGCCGACGCGGGCCGCCTGATGGTGCAGCGCGATGACCACCGGCCGCTCGGTGTCGTTCCACTCCTGACCGTCCGCGCCGCCGCCGAACGCGCGGCCGGGCACGGTGGTCGGCACGAGCAGCCTGGTGTTGTTGCTGTAATCGATCGCGCACAACAGGTTCTTGGCGCTGGCCAGGTAGTAGTCGAGCAGCCGCACCAGCACGGCGGATTCGTCCTCGTCGGCGAGGGTCTGCGCGTACAGCCGCAGCAGATCGTGGAATCGGTAGCGGCCGGGCGCGGTGGTCTCCAGCAGGCTCAGATCGACCAGTGATTCGCACACCCGCTCCGCCGCGCCCGCGGGGATGCCGAGCATCGCGGCGGCGCCGTCGAGCGGCAGATCCGGCACGTCGGCGAGCGCGATCGTGCGAAAAGCCTTGGCCTGCTCGGCATTCAGCTGACCGTAGCCGATGCGGAAGGCGGCCGCGACCGCCAGTTCACCGGTCTCCAGTTCGGCGAGGCGGCCGGTCTCGTCGGCCAGCCGTGCGGCGAACGAGGCGATCGTCCACCGCGGCCGCACCGCGAGCCTGGCACCGACGATCCGCACCGCGAGCGGCAGGTAACCGCAGTGCTCGACCACCCGGCGCGCTTGATCCGCTTCGGCGGCAACACGTTCGGCGCCGAGGATGTGGACGAGCAGTCGCATCGCCTCGTCGGCCCGCAGCACGTCGAGCCTGGTGCGGCGGATCGCGGGCAGCTCGGTGAGCGCCGAGCGGCTGGTGATCAGCACCGAGGTGCCCGGTGTGCCCGCGAGCAGCGGGGTGAGTTGCGCACTGTCGCGGGCATTGTCGAGCACGATCAGCATGCGCCTGCCGGACAGGCGGGTGCGCAGTTGCGCGGCGCGGTCGTCGACCGTCGGCGCGATATCGCCCTCCGGAATGCCGAGTGCGCGCAGGAATCCGCCGAGTGCGTCGCCAGGGGGAGTCGGCACGGCGTCGGCGCCGTGCAGGTTCACGTACAGCTGCCCGTCCGGGAAGTGCTTGCGCACTCGATGCGCGACATGCAGTGCGAGCGTGGTCTTTCCGATGCCGCCCATGCCGCCGACCGCCGAAATCGCCACCGCGCTCGCGCCATCGGTGAGCTGCGCGGCCAGTTCGCCGACCAGCCGCTCGCGGCCGGTGAAATCGGCGATGTCGGGCGGCAATTGGGCGGGCACGATCTCGACGGCGGCCGGGCGAACCGCGCGCGGCGGCGGCATCTCGGCGCGCAGGATCCGCTCGTGCACCTCGGTCAGTTCGGGACCGGGTTCGACGCCGACGCCGTCGACGAGCGCGCGCCTGGCCCGCGCGTAGGCGTCGAGTGCCTCGGCCTGCCGTCCGCAGTGGTAGAGCGCGGTCATCAGCAGCGCGCGCAACTTCTCCCGCAGGGGGTGCTCGCCGATCAGCGCGCCGAGTTCGGCCACCGCCTGCGCACTGCGGCCGGTTTCGATGTCGAGGCGGAGCCGGTCCTCCAGGATCGCCAGCCGCCACTGTTCGAGCCTGGCGCGCTGCCGCTCGGCGAACGGGCCTGGCAGCCCGCTCAACGCGGGGCCGCGCCAGCAGGCAAGCGCGGCGATCAACGCGTCGCGCGCGGCGGCGGAATCGCTGTCGCGTATCCGCGCCGCGGTCGCGACGAGCTGTTCGACCTGTGCCACGTCGACCGACTCCGGTGCGACCCGCAGCACGTATCCGTCGCCGACCGACACCAGCACCGAGGACGGCCCGCGCGCCACCCGCCCCGGTTCCAGCGCGCGCCGCAGCTGCGCGACATGGGTGCGCAGCGCGGGAATCGCGCGCGGCACCGGGTGTTCGCCCCAGATCGCCTCGACGAGTTCGGCCGCGGTCACCGACTTTCCGGCGCGCAGCAGTAGCGCCGCCAGCACCGCACGACGCTGCGGCGGTCCCAGTTCCAGCGGCGCCTCCCCGCGCCAGCCTTGAACCTCGCCCAAAACCACGAATTGCACTTACCCGACCTCCCGGACCCCGGCAGTTTACGCGGATGTCGATTGTCCGGCTCGTTCATTGGTCGACTATTCGTCACTGATTCGCGCGACGGCGCTTGTAAATATTGCCATTCCACATTCGGGTCGGATTCGATGCGGTGGCGAAATGGGTTGTTCGCACAGGCCGATTATCTGTCGGCCGACCGGTCACTTGCGAGTGATGAGCTCCAGGGCGATGTTGTCCGGATCGCGGAATTCGAGGATGTAGCTGTAGCCGATATCCTTGATCGGCTCGTGTGCGATGCCGCATTCGTCGAGATGTGCTGCGGCCGCTTCGAGTTCGGTCAGCGACGCGACCGAGAAGGCGAGATGGTCGAGGCCGACCCGGTTTTCGTCGAATCCGTCCGCGCCGACGGGACGCAGCCCGAGCAATCCGTGCTCCAGCCGGTAGATCACCCCGCCGAACAGGAACCAGAACTTCTCCCGCGTCGCCTCGTCCGCGCCTTCCGGCACCTCGAGGGCGACCGGCCACCCGAACACCTTGTCGTAGAAGGCCCGTGACCGTGCGATATCGCACACGGTCAGTCGGATATGCGCAATGGAACTCGCTGAGATCGACACGTACTCCATGCTGGCACGCCGAACCGCTACCCGCCGGTCTTGTCGCGGCCGTGCGCGGACCGGCGGCGCACGGCGGTCGGTGTTGTGCCCCACCACCTTCGGCAACAGCGGGTGAGGGTGGCTTGCTCGGCCAGGCCGAGCAGCGAGGCCACCTGGCTCATCGGCATATCGGTGGTGGTCAGGTAGCGGCGGGCGGCGTCGCGGCGCGCGTCGTCGAGTATCGCGGCGAAGGAGCTGCCCTCGGTGGCGAGGCGTCGCTGCAGCGTGCGTGGGTGAACGGTCAAAAGCCTTGCCACCGAGGCAATATCGGGTGCCGCGGTGCCGAGCAGCTGCTGCACCGCCGCCCGCACCTTCGGCGCGATGGCGGCATCGGCGCCGCCCGACTGTTCGGCGAGGAACGCCATCGCCAGCCGGTGCAGGTTCCGATCCCCGCCGGTCAGCGGCCGGGTGTTCAGCGTCCTCGGCACCCGCAACGCCGCCGCGGGCTGGTCGACGCGCACCGGCGCGCCGAAGAATTCCTCGTAGACCGCGATCGGTGCCTCCGGCCGGTACGGCAGCTCTACCGAGCGCAACCCGTAGCGATCCTCGGCCAGGCGCTGAATCGTGCGGTGCACGAACGCCAATCCCAGATCCGTGCCCTGAATCGGAACCGGCAGGCCGGACGGCGGGCCGTAGCGCAGGGCGATCACGCCGCGGTCGCCGTACGGATCCGGCTCCAGCGACAGGCTCAGCGAGCGCGCGTGCAAAAACAGGTAGCGCGACGAGCATTCGAGGACATCGGCCAGCGTGGAGGAGTTGCGGATGGCCATGGCGAGCGGGCCGAGCATGTCCAGGTCCTGCCGGTGCGAGATGCGCAGGCCGAGATCGGGGCAGGCGAGGCGGTGCGCGGCCAGCTCCAGCACCGCGGCCACCGCCTGATCGGGGACGAGCATGTCGTCGGCGTCGAGCGCGGCGATCGGCAGGCCGCAGGCGGCGGCGAACTCCTCGGCATTGCCGCCGAGCTCCGCGACCGTCGCCCGGAAGCCGCGCAATCCCGCGGACCTGATCACCGACATGTCGTTCAGAATCAAATAGTTGTCGCGTAAAGTCAAGAACCGGGCGCAGTGCGCTTACAGACTGGAAGGTATGAGCCAGACCGCCACCGAACACCTCGACGTCGTCATCGTTGGCGCTGGCCTCTCGGGCATCGGCGCCGCCTATCGGCTGCAGACCGAATGCCGGGGCAAGTCCTACGCGATACTCGAGGCGCGGGCCGCGATGGGTGGCACCTGGGACCTGTTCCGGTATCCCGGCATCCGCTCCGACTCGGATATGTTCACCCTCGGCTACCCGTTCAAGCCGTGGCGCGACGCCAAGTCGATCGCCGACGGGCCGTCGATCCTGCGCTATATCGAGGAAACCGCCGCGGAGCACCGGATCGATCGGCACATCCGCTACTCGACGAAGGTGGTCTCGGCCGACTGGTCCACCAAATCCGCCCGCTGGACACTGACTCTCGAAGAGCGTGACGCGCACGGTGCCGCGACGCGACGCGAACTCACCTGTGGCTTCCTCTACGCGTGCGCGGGCTACTTCAACTACGACCAGGGGCACGCTCCCGAATTCCCTGGCGCCGCAGCGTTTTCCGGCCGGATCGTGCATCCCCAGTTCTGGCCGGACGACCTCGACTACGCGGGCAAGCGGGTGGTGGTGATCGGCAGCGGCGCCACCGCGGTCACCCTGGTCCCGTCGATGGCGGGCGAGGCCGAGCGGGTGACGATGCTGCAGCGCAGCCCGACCTGGATCAGCGCCGTGCCCGGCCGGGACAAGACCGCGGACCGCATCCGCTCCTACCTGCCCGCCAATCTCGCCCACCGCCTGATCCGCACCAAGAACATCCTCTTCAACATCGGGTTCTACCAGTACTGCCAGCGACGGCCCGAGGCCGCGAAGAAGCTGCTCCTCGGGCTGACCACGCGCATTCTGAAGGATGAGCAGGCCGTCGCCGAACACTTCACCCCGAGCTACAACCCGTGGGATCAGCGCCTGTGCGCCGTCCCGAATGCCGATTTCTTCAAGGCGATGAAGAAAGGTAAGGCCGAGGTCGTCACCGACCACATCGAAACCTTTGTGCCCGAAGGTATTCGGCTGAAGTCCAGCCGAATTCTGGAGGCGGACATCATCGTGACCGCCACCGGTCTGCAAATGCTGGCCTTCGGCGGTATCGCCCCGCATGTCGACGGTGCGCCGGTCACGCTCGCCGACCAATTCGTGTGGCAGGGCGCGATGCTCACCGGCGTGCCCAACTTCGCCGTCTGCATCGGCTACACCAACGCCTCATGGACCCTGCGCGCCGACCTCAGCTCCCGCCTGGTCTGCAAGGTCATCAACCACATGGACCGCAACGACTACGCCGCCGTCGTCCCCCAACCCGAGGGCGCACTCGTCGAACAACCCCTGCTCACACTGGCTTCCGGCTACATCCAGCGCTCCATAGCCGACTTCCCCCGCCAGGGCGATCGCCACCCATGGCGGATCAGGCAGAACTACCTCCTCGACTCCGCCACCATCATGCGCACCGATCTAGCCAAGACCCTCGCCGCAACACCACGCTCCACGGTACGGAAAACCACTGTGCCGGTGACCGTTTAGCACGGCCACTCACTCGAGCTCGGGCGTTGCGTACCGCGCGCTCGAACTCCGATCCCGCTACTTCCGGGGATCGTGCACCAGCCGAAAGTCGTGCAACTCGTTCTCGTCCCCGACCGCCGTGAACTCCCGGCCGACCACCTCGTTGGCCGGCATCTCACAGTCCCGCGCGATCTCGCCCGCCGACAATCGCATCGGATTGTCATACCCATGCCACGGCGTCACCGCCAGCGCTTCATCCCCCACACTGAGTAGCACCCACAGCGGAATCCGCCCATCGGCAAGCGGCACATACCGACGCCCGGACGCATCATCCCAGTTGCTCAACACGTCATCCTCGAAGCTTCTCTGCGCTCCAACCCGCTGAATACCGCAGGTTAACCATGATGATCCGCTCGCCAGGTGGACACAACAACCTCGGGAGGCGACTGTGGGTCGCATGCGTGTTGCGGTGTATTTGGCACATCCTCGGATGGACAGTTTCAATCGGGCGATTTTTGATGGGGTGGTCGAGGAGTTGGTGGGGAGGGGGGTCGAGGTGGTTGCGCATGATTTGTATGCGGAGGGGTTCGGGGCGGTGGTTTCGGCGACGGAGACGGGGACGGTCGAGGGTGGGGGGAGTGCGGACGAGGTGGTGCGGCGGCATCAGGGGGAGTTGGGTGGGTTGGATGGGATGGTGTTCGTGCATCCGAATTGGTGGGGGATGCCGCCCGCGGTGATGGTGGGGTGGGTGCAGCGGGTGCTTGCTCCCGGGGTGGCGTACCAGTTGGATACGGCGGCGGGGGCGCCGGTGGGTTTGCTGAAGGTGCGGCGGGCGTTGGTGCTCAATACGTCCGACACCACCGTGGAGCGTGAGCGGGATGTGTTCGGGGATCCGCTCCAGCGGATCTGGGCGGCGTGCGTTATGCCGTTCATCGGGGTGGATGATGTGCGGCGCAAGGTGTTTCGGACGGTCGGCGATTCGAGCGCGGACGATCGCGCGGCCTGGTTGCGTGAGGCGCGCGAGCTGGCCGCCGCGCTCGTCGACGAAAGCTAGTTGCGCACAGCAGGGTTGATATCCGTCGAGCGCGGGCGAATGGCCGTGGTGTTCGGCGTGTTGCGCGGCCATTTGACTGCGCTCGACGGAATCAGGGTGCAGGACGCGGTGCCGGTCCGCCGGTGGTGGTGGTTCGTGGGATCTGCTCGGTCCAGTTGTGGGGCGGGGTGTGATAGCCGCCATGTCGTGAGTGTCGTTGCGAGTATTGACTCTGGGGGCGAGCGGGCTACGATTTGAGTTATACGGCACCGTATAGAAACGAAAGCCGTTGGGTCATAAGGGAATTGCGGGGACAGTGCTGTCCTTGTCGTCGAGAGGAGACCGTGATGACGGTCGGGTTTGTCGCGTTCCATTACCCGGAGCCCGCGTATTTCGAGGAGTTCGTCGAGCGGGTGCACAGGGTCAGGGATGTGCTGGAATCGGCGCCGGGGTGTTTGTCCGTCGAATGCTGGGTGACCAGCGAGGGCGATGCCGTGGTCTCGACAGGGCAGTGGGATTCGGCGGACGCCTATGCCGCGTCGTTCGCCGCGGTGGCGCGGGCCGACGTGGATGTCGCCTTCGACGAGCGGGAATGCCGTCCGCGCCAGATCTTCACGCTCAGCTCGCGGTAGGGAGCGTCACCGATGCGACTTCCGAAGACCGCGCACACCGAGCGGCCGTGGCGAATCCATGAAATAGCACCGGATTTCACCCTCGAGGACGTGTGGGCGCTGCCGACGCCGGGTGGTCCCGACGAACTTCCCCGACTGGTAAGGCAATTCGTTTCCGAGCACAGCGATGTCGAACCGCCCGTCGTCTACCGATTCCTGTTCGCGCTCCGCTGGAAGCTCGGCGGCCTGCTCGGCTGGGACAAGCCGGAGAACGGCATCGGCGCCAGGGTGACCTCGCTGCGCGAGCGGCTGCCCGACGATCTTCTTGCGGGTCCGCGTGGACCCGAGATCGCTACGGTGCCGTTCACCTCGCTCTATCAAACCGACACGGAATGGGCGGCGGAGATGGGCAACCAGACTTGCCACGGCGTGATGCACATCAGCTGGGTGCCCGATGAAAACGGCGGCTACCGCGGCCAGATGGCCGTGCTGGTCAAGCCGAACGGTGTCTTCGGTCAGGTGTACATGCTCGGCATCAAATCGTGCCGGTACCTGGCCGTGTATCCGGCGCTCATGCGGATGATCGGCCGCGAATGGCGGCAGGGCGCCCCCGCGACCTGACATTCGCCTGAGAAATCGGGCATGTCGGGCACTTTCCGATCGGTCGGCCGCGTTGATACTGGTAGGGCGACCAGCGTGGCCGCCGCGAAGGAGCAAGGCATGGGCATTATCGGGGCCGTCATCGGATTAGCCTTGACGGCGTTCATGTTGCTGTTGCTGGCCAGGGTGATCCTGGACTGGATCGGCGTGCTGTCCACCGGCACCCCGCCGCCCTGGGTGAGCAAATCCCGCGAGGTGACGCAGGCGCTCACGGAACCGGTGATCGCGCCGGTGCGCAAGGTGCTCAAGCCGATCCGGGTCGGCGGATTGTCGATCGACCTGGCTTTCACCGTGGTGTTCATCGCGGTCATCGTCCTGCGCTCGATCGCCTTCAGCCTGTAGTAGACGACCTGTAGTAGACGACCAAGGGGCCGCCTTCCTCGGAAGGTGGCCCCTTGTGCTGTCCGGGACCGGTCGGGCGACCAGGCACTTCCGCCGCCCGTGTCGTGATTGTTATGTCGAACAACAAATTAATGCCCTGAACTGGTTGTGCGCCAGGTCACAAACGCATATGTTGCATCGAACAACATTCGCTCGACCTCAACCGCACCCGGCTCGCGCCGGGCGCGGTGGTTCCACGAAAGGCCCCCTCATGCGTAAGGGCATTCTCAGCGTCGCGGCTGTCTCGGTCGCGCTGATCGGCTCGTTGACCGCCTGCGGCAACGACAGCAAGGATTCCGGCGGTGGCGCGCAGGTCGGCGTGATCCTGCCGGACAGCAAGACCTCCGCGCGATGGGAGACCGCGGACCGCAAGTTCTTGAAGGAGGCCTTCGATTCGGCGGGGGTCAAGGCGGACATCCAGAACGCGCAGGGGGACAAGGGGGCGTTCCAGACGATCGCCGATCAGATGATCACCAACGGGGCGAAGGTGCTGCTGATCACGAACCTGGACAGCGGCACCGGCAAAGCGGTGATCCAGAAGGCGAAATCGCAAGGTGTTACGGTCATCGACTACGACAGGCTGACGCTCGGCGGCGGCGCGCAGTACTACGTGTCCTTCGACAACGTGAAGGTCGGCAAGTTGATGGGCGACGGCCTGGTCAAATGCCTCACCGAGAAGAACATCGTGAAACCCGTTGTGGCATACCTGAACGGCGGCCCGACGGACAACAACGCGACGCTGTTCAAGAACGGCTACGACGGCGCGGTCAAGCCGAAGTTCGACTCGGGCGACTACGTGAAGGGCCCGGACCAGGCGGTGCCGGAGTGGGATAACACCAAGGCGGGCACCATCTTCGAGCAGATGCTGACCGGCACGCCGAATATCGGCGGCGTGGTCGCGGCCAACGACGGCCTCGGCAACGCGGCCATCGCGGTGCTGAAGAAGCAGAAGCTCAACGGTCAGGTGCCGGTCACCGGTCAGGACGCGACGGTGCAGGGCCTGCAGAACGTGCTCGCCGGCGATCAGTGCCTCACCGTCTACAAGGCGATCAAGAAGGAGTCGCAGGCCGCGGCCGAACTGGCGATCGCGCTGGTGAAGGGCACCCAGGGGCAGCCGAACGGCAAAGTGACCGACCCGGAGTCGAAGGCCGACGTGCCCTCGGTGCTGCTCGAGCCCAAGGCGATCTACAAGGAGAACGTCAAGGACGTCGTCGCCGACGGTTACGTGACCAAGGCCGAATTGTGCACCGGCGAGTTCGCGAAGCTCTGCGCGGACAACGGCGTCAGCTGACCTACCGCTGCCTTCCGCGGCCCGAATGAGGGGGCCGCGGAAGGGAGTTCGCTTCCCCCCAGGAGTTTGCACCCATGACCGATACGCCCGTGATCGAATTGCGCGGCATCGAAAAGAGTTTCGGCCCCGTCCACGTCCTGCACGAGGTGGCCTTCTCCGCCTACCGCGGCGAGGTGACGGCACTGGTCGGTGACAACGGCGCCGGTAAGTCCACGCTGGTGAAGTGCATCGGCGGCACCCATCCGATCGACGCGGGCGAATTCCTGTTCGAGGGCAACCCCGTTCAGGTGCACAACCCGCGCGACGCGGCCGCGCTCGGTATCGAGATCGTCTATCAGGATCTGGCGCTCTGCGACAACCTCGACATCGTGCAGAACATGTTCCTCGGCCGCGAGAAGAAGCACGGGCTGGTACTCGACGAGTACGCGATGGAGGAGCTGGCCGGAAAGACCTTGGCGAGCCTGTCGGTTCGCACGGTCAAGTCGGTGCGCCAGCAGGTGGCGAGCCTGTCCGGCGGCCAGCGGCAGACGGTGGCGATCGCGAAAGCCGTGTTGTGGAACAGCAAGGTGGTGATCCTGGACGAGCCGACCGCCGCGCTCGGCGTCGCGCAGACCCAGCAGGTGCTCGAGTTGGTCCGCAGGCTGGCCGACAAAGGCCTTGCGGTGGTGCTGATCTCGCACAATATGAACGACGTCTTCGCGGTGTCCGACCGGATCGCCGCGCTCTACCTGGGCCGGATGGCGGCGCAGGTGCGGACCTCCGACGTGACGCACGCGCAGATCGTCGAACTGATCACCGCGGGCCGCAGCGGGAACCTCGGCCTCGACGGAAACGGAGTCAAGGCATGAGCGAGCGCAGCGAGCGAACGGCAGGCACTGTGGTTCTCGACAAGCCAACGGCGGCACCGGTTTCCGAGCTGGTCACCAGCTACGTCGGGCGGGTGCGCGGCGGCGACATGGGGGCGCTGCCCTCGGTCATCGCGCTGATCGTGCTCTCGGTGGTGTTCTGGATCGCGCGCCCGGTGTTCATGTCCCAGGCCAATTTCGCGAATCTGTTCACCCAGGGCGCGGCCATCGCGGTGATCGCGATGGGGTTGATCTTCGTGCTGCTGCTCGGCGAGATCGACCTGTCCGCGGGCTTCGCCAGCGGTGTCTGCGCGGCGGTCTTGGCGGTGCTGCTCACCGACAAGGGCTGGCCCTGGTATCTGGCGGTGCTGGTTTCGCTGCTCACCGGCGTGGTGATCGGGCTGACCATCGGCGCGATCGTGGTGAAGATCGGCATACCGTCGTTCGTGGTGACGCTGGCGGCTTTCCTTGCGCTGCAAGGCGTCGCGCTGAAGATCATGGACAACGGCCGCAACATCTCCATCCACGACGACACCATTCTGGCCATCGCCAACAAGAATGTGCCGCCGCTGCTCGGCTGGCTGATGTGCATCGCGCTCATCGCGGGCTTCGCGATCGTGCAGTATCGAAAGTACCGGGCCCGCACCAAACTCGGGCTCACCGGCGAGAGCGGTTCGGTGGTCGCCGTGCGGATCGCGCTCGTCGCGATCATCGCCGCGGCGGCGGTCTTCGTGCTGAACGGGGAGCGCAGCCGCAATCCGGATATCAACTCACTCAAGGGCATGCCGATCGTCGTCCCGCTGATCATCGCGCTGCTGCTGGTCTGGACGTTCGTGCTCACCCGCACCTCGTTCGGCAGGCATATCTACGCGGTCGGCGGCAATGTCGAGGCGGCCAGGCGCGCGGGTATCGCGGTGGACCGGGTGAAGATCAGTGCGTTCGTGCTGTGTTCGACGATGGCCGCGGTCGGCGGGCTCATCGCGGCCTCGCGGGCCAATTCCGTCGACCCGAACACCGGCGGCAGCGATGTGCTGCTCACCGCGGTCGGCGCGGCGGTCATCGGCGGCACCAGCCTGTTCGGCGGGCGCGGCCGGATGCTGGACGCGGTGCTCGGTGCGGCGGTGGTCGCGGTCATCAACAACGGCATGGGCCTGATGGGCTACAGCGCGGGCACGAAATTCGTTGTGACAGGATTCGTCTTGCTGCTCGCGGCGGGCGTGGACGCCCTGTCCCGCAAACGCGCGCTGGCGACCTGAGCGGTCGGGTGCTCATGCAGATGAGTGCCCGGCACTCGTTCGAAACGGCTAGTGCCCCGGAGAAAGATCAACGCAACAACTGATTTCGTAAGTACATGGGTAACTCGTCGGGCACACCCAGAACGTGCGCGGCACCCAACCGCAGGCCCGCGACGCGACTTGGATGCACACACGACCGGCAAAATCCGCGGAGAGGCGGGGGAGGGAGGACTCACTGATTTTGCGGGCTGCACCGTCCCCTGAGGAGATCCGCAGGCAGAATCTTGCCGTGCTGCTGCGGCACGTCCATCTCGGCGGCCCGGTGTCACGGACCACCCTCGCCGAGCGAATGGGCTTGAACCGCAGCACCATTCTCGCGCTCACCGCCGATCTGGCCGCCGCAGGTCTGGTCACCGAGGAACTGCCGGGACAAACCGGAAAAGCGGGTCGTCCCTCGCTGGTGGTGCGCCCCGAATCCGATCGCGTCTATGTCATCGCGCTCGATGTCGGCGCCGACCGCCTGGCCGCGGCACGGGTCGGCCTCGGCGGGCAGATCCTGGATCGCGCCGAAACCGCAAGGCCGATAGGCACATTCGACCCGGCCGACGTGCTGTCCGTGCTGTCCGCCATGGCGCGCGACATGATCGGCACCGCGGAAAAGAGTGCGGTGTGCGTCGGTGTCGGCGTCGCCTTCTGCGGCATGGTGCGTGAACACGACGGCGTCGTCCGGTACGGCCCGAATATCGGCTGGGTCGATGTCCCGTTCGGTGAATTGCTCACCGGACAACTCGATCTCGGCCTGCGCGTCGCGGTCGGCAACAACGCCAATCTCGGCGCGCTCGCCGAACGCGAACGCGGCGTCGGCGCGGGACTGGAGAACCTGATCTATCTGCACGGCGATGTCGGCATCGGCGGCGGCATCATCATGGGCGGCAGGCTGCTCGGCGGCGAGGGCGGTTACGCGGGCGAGGTCGGCCACATGGTGGTGAACCCGGACGGCCGGTCCTGCGGCTGCGGTTCCCGCGGCTGCCTGGAGGCCGAGGCGGGTGAGCTCGCGCTGATCGCCGCCGCGGGCCGCAGCGAGCTCGCGGGCCGCGACGCGGTGGAAGCCATCATCGATGCGGCGGCCCGCGGCGATGCGGCGGCCCGCGACGCGCTGCATCAGGTCGGCATCTGGCTCGGCCATGGCGTGGCGAACCTGGTGAACATCTTCAACCCGTCGATGGTCGTCTTCGGCGGGGTACTGCGCGAGATCTACCTGGCCTCGGCCGCGCAGGTGCGCAGCAAACTCGCGGTGCACGGCCTGCTCGCGGTCAGGGAGAGCGTCAAACTGCGCACCTCGGCCCTGGCGGGCGACGCCACCCTGGTCGGCGCCGCCGAGCTGGCCTTCGCCGAGGTGCTGACCGATCCGCTGCAGACGCTGGCCAGGATCGGCGGAAGTTGATCGTGATCGAACGCAACCGGTCTGTCCCGACTACCATGCGAACTGCACCGTTCGGGTGATCTGGAGCACGTGACCCGGGCGGGCGGTTCGAGCGAGCGCAGAGGGGTTTTGATGGATAGGCCGGCATGGGCGCCCGAAGGTGTCGACATGCAGCAGGCGAGCCCGGCACGGATGTATGACGCCCTCCTCGGCGGCTCGCACAATTTCGAGATCGACCGCAAAGCCGCCGAAATGGGCAAACAGCTGGTGCCGGATCTGCCGCGGCTGGCGCTGAGCAACCGGGCGTTCCTGCGCAGGGCGGCGCGATTCCTGGTGGACCAGGGGGTGCGCCAGATTCTCGACATCGGCTCCGGCATTCCGACCGCGGGCAATGTGCACGAGGTGGTGCATGCGCTCGACGCGGATGTGCGGGTGCTCTACGTGGACATCGATCCGGTCGCGGTCGCGCATTCGAAGGCGATCCTGCACGGCAACGCCAACGCGGGCGCGATCGAGGCGGACCTGCGTAAGCCCGCCGATCTCCTGGCCAAGGTCGAGGCGACGGGTCTCATCGACTTCACCGAGCCGGTCGGCCTGCTGCTCGTCGCGGTGCTGCACCTGCTCGCGGACGAGGACTCGCCGCGCGAGAAGGTCGCCGAACTCCGCGCCGCGGTCCCGGCGGGCAGCTATGTCGCCATCTCCCATCTGACCTCCGAGCTGCGCCCCGAGGACGCGGCGCGGCTCGGCGCCAACGCGGCGAACACGAACCGGATCGGGATCCACTTCCGTGACCGCGACGGCATCGCGGCGATGTTCGACGGCTGGCGGCTCGTCGAGCCCGGCGTCGTCGAGCTGCCCGCCTGGCGGCCCGAATCCGAGCGCGATCTGCACGAGGCGCCCGGGCGCTCGCTCGGCTTGGCGGGGGTCGGCCGAAAGGACTGAGTAGGTCGATCACGCTGAGCGGACGAGCACCAGTAGGGGGTGCCTGAGTTTGGGGTCGTACGAGGTGGCGGTGCGCTGGGCCGACGCGCTCGACGGCGTGGTGGCCCCGACTCTCACGCGGTCCCAGATCGAGGCGCTGCTCGCCGGACTCTGCGAGGCGCTGTTCGCCGCGCTGCGTGGCACCGCCGATCTGGTGGTGGCCAGGGATGCGGCGAGCGTGCTCGTCGCGGCGAACTATCGCGATCCGGTGGCGGTCAGCCGCTCGATGCACGTCATCTGTCACGACATGGTGCGTGACCTGTGCCAGGACCGCGGCCGTTCGGATGACGAGTTCATCAGGGAGCGGGCGCTGGCGGTGGCCGCCGAGTTCGCGGCCGGGTTCACCGCCGCGCTGCGCTCGGCGGCACTGGCCGAACAGGAGACGACGCTGGTCGCGACGCTCGCGGCCGCGCAGGAGTCCGATGCGCGCCGCCAGCTGTCCGAGGCCAGGTTCGAGGCGGTGTTCGCCGGCGCCTCGGTGGGCATCGGCACCATCGACGTCACCGGCCGGGTGCTCGACGTGAACGCGGCGATGGCCGAAATGCTCGGCCTGCCCGCCGAACTCATGCCAGGCCGATCGGTGGCCGAGCTGCTCGGCCCGGACAATATCGGCCACGCCTACGCGCAGCTGGAGCTGTTGCTGACCGGGCAGGTCGACCGGTTCCGGCTGGAGACCGACCATCTGCGGCCGGACGGCACGATCACCGTCATCGACCTGTCGATGTCGGCGGTCCGCGATGCCACCGGCCGGGTCCGGTTCCTGATCGGTGTCGCCGTCGACGTGACCGAGCGCAAGGAGCTGGCCGACCGGCTCTGGCACGACGCCAATCACGACAGCCTCACCGGCCTGCCCAATCGCGGGCTGTTCTTCGATCGGCTCGCCCGCGCCACCCCGCCGGTCGGCGTGTGCTACCTGGATCTCGACGGTTTCAAGGAGATCAACGACGTGTGGGGGCATACGGTCGGTGACCGGGTGCTGCGCATCGTCGCCGAGCGACTAGATCGGGCCGTCGAACCGTACGACGGACTCGTCGCCCGCATCGGTGGCGACGAGTTCATCGTGCTCATCGAAAGGTGCGCGGGGGAGGTGCAATTGGCGGCCGTCTCGGCGCGGCTGCTCGGTGCGCTCACCGCGCCGATGTCGCTGGCCACCGCGACGATCACCGTCGGCGCCAGTATCGGCGCGGTCTATGTGGAGGAAAGACCCACTGCGGTCGACCAACTCATGCACGAGGTGGATTCGGCCATGTACCGCAACAAATCTCAGCAGCGCAGGGCGCGGTTCCGGCAGGCATGACCGCCGATTGGCCGGATCTGCGCGAAAGTTGGCCATGGCGGGCTCGCCCGCGCGGCGGCCCGCTGCCAGTGTGAAGCCATGAGTGAAAACCCTTGGCCTGTAGTCGAACTCAGGCAGTACATGCTCCATCCCGGTACGCGCGACGAGATGATCGAGCTGTTCGACCGGGAACTCGTCGAGACCCAGGAGGACGTCGGCATCCGGGTACTCGCGCAGTTCCGTGACGAGGACGCGCCGGACCGCTTCGTATGGATGCGCGCGTTCCCCGATATGGCGGCCCGTGGCGCGTCGCTGACCGCCTTCTATGTCGACGGCGAGGCATGGCGAACCCACGCGCCCGCCGCGCGGGCCACCATGGTCGACACCACCAACGCCCTGCTGCTACGCCCGGCGACCCCGGCATCGCACTTCGGCATGCCCGCCGCGCGACCCGCGCCGGGGGCGACCGCGCTGCCGGATTCCCGCGTGCTGGCCACGATCTACTACCTCGATACCGATGCGGACGAATTCACCGCCTTCTTCGAAAGCCAGGTCAGGCCGGTGCTTGCCGCCGCGGGCGCGGAGCCGATCGGCTACTACGTCACCGATCCGGCGCCGAACACCTTCACCATGCTGCCGGTGCGCGAGGAGCGGGTGTTCGTCTGGTTCGCGCTGTTCGACAGCGCGGGCAGCCGTGGCGCGCACCGGGATACGCTGGCCTCCTCGCTGATCTGGACCGATGAGGTGCTGCCGGAATTGGCCGAGCGGCTCGCGGCCCCGGCCGAGGTGCTGCGGCTCGCGCCGACAGCGCGCTCGCTGCTGCGCTGAGTCGGGTGAACCATGAAGCAGACTGGGCGGCAGTTCAATTAGTCGCCGCGAGCGGGGCGAGCAGGTGCCGGGTGAGCAGTCGCACCCGCCGCTGATGCTGGTGCGTATTGGATTCGGGGTGATGGATCTCGATGCTCAGCCGGTCCAGGAATCCACTGATGATGCAGGTGCCTTCGTCGGGCTTCTCGGGGCGGCGCCCGGTCCGGTCGGGTTTGGCGATCATGGTGGAGCGAAAGTCGGTGACCCGCAGCCCCGGCGGCATCATCGGCGCGGCCACCCGGCCCCAGTTGGTGGCGAGCACGATACCGGGAATCCGCGGCGGGCCCGCCGCGGCGATATCGGGGATGTGCAGCGGGGTCTGCTGGACGAATCCGGTGGCGAGCCCGACGCGCAACGTATCGTGCACGCCGTGGGCCAGGCCGAGCATGGTGATCGAGGTGAGCGCGGTCGGCGCGTAGCTGGCGAACCCGATGACGTTGGTGCCGCCGGAGAATCCGACCTTCGGGCTGAGCCGGGAGCGCAGGTCGACCGAATAGGTGTAGAGCAGCTCGCTCAGCGGGAGATTCCGGATCTCGGCCTCGGTCAGCAGGATCGCGGCCGAGGCGAGCGCGTTGATGGTCACGTGTTCGCGGTGGCCGAGTTCGATCAGCGCCGTGGTCTGCTCGACGGTCAGATGACATCGGGTGGTGCGCTGTGGCCGGTACCGGTGCGAATCCGGGTTCCCCGTCGTTTTCTCGCCGGGGGCGCGCGGTGGTGCGGCCATGGGGTTGGGCACCTTGGTGATATCGCGGGCGGCGAGCAGCTCCTCGACCGGCTGCGGATAGCCGTGTTCGGGTAGGTCGGGGACGCGATGCTGGGTGAGACCGGTGTAGTACGCCCACAGCTCGCGCAGCACCGACAGCGAGTGGTAGGCGTCGGCGACGCAGTGATGAGTCAGCAGCGTCACGCTCGCGGTGTCGCCGTCGCGGACCACGCACAGCCCGCTCAGCGCCGTTCGCTGGTCGGGTGCCGCACCGGTGAGCAACAGCTCCGGATCGCCGTCGGTGACCGCGATTTCGGGTGGCGCACCGGCGGGTTCGAGTAGGACGAAGCTCTCGCCCGACGGCTCCAGACGGGCGCCGAGAATAGGGTGGGCACGCACGACGGCGTCGAATGCGGCGGACAAAGCTCCCAGGTCCAGGCGTCCCGACACCCGGACCGAATACCCCACATACACCTCACCGGGCGCGAATATTTCCTCGCTCGGAGCCAATGCACGGATGACTGTCGCAGTCGTCATGTCGATCCTCCACTGTGAGATCGTCCCGGTGGGGCCCGTGCGTTAGCCACAGATCTATTTCGAATCTAGCTCGAATCCGCTGCGCTCCTGCGGCTTTCGAAAAGGTCGGTTTTTGTGAAGGCCGACGCGCCAGCGATGGCGACCAGCGTGTCGCGTTCCTCGATCAGCCATTGACCGCAGACGCAGCGCAGATAGCGAACGCATCCGTGCGAAGACAGCAGCGTCGGAGTTGGCCAGGAGCAAGAAGGGCAGGCGGCGGACATGGCCTCAGCCTGATGTAATGCTCTAGTGCATTTCAACCCTTACGGCGGCGCCGCGGCGGAACTGGCCGTGCGGCTGGTGAACTCGGCGCCGGACCACAACCTCCAGCAACTGCTCGCCGAATCCGATTACAAACCGCTCGGCTCACTTGACGCGGCACAGGAGGCCGAGCTGCGCCGCTGGGTTTGCGAACTGGACGCCGTGTTCACCGATCCGACGGTCGAGCGGCTCAACGCCCTGCTCGCGAAAACCGCCAGCCAGCCCTACATCTCGACGCACGACGACCGGCTCCCGCACCTGCACTTCTCCCGGCTGGAGGCGCCGGTCGACGAGCGGGTCAAGGCGTATACCGCGATGGGGCTCGCGACGCTGTTCTGCGAGGATCCGGACCGGATCGGGCGCTGCGCGCGGGATGGCTGCACGGAGGTCTTCGTCGACATCTCACGCAACGGCAGGCGCCGATTCTGCTCGACCCGCTGCTCGACCCGGGTCCATGTGGCGCAGCATCGGAGCCGCCGCGCGAGCTGACGCTTTTCACTTCGAGACGGGCATGTCGTACGGTTCGGTCATTCGTGTCGGCTATAGGATTCGGACTCGTACGTCAGGTATTTCACATGCGCGGAGCTGGTCGACCCGTGCCGGGCCGATACCGCGGGAGACACCAGGAGACCGTTCATGACCTTGCGTGCGCGACGCGGCGCAGCGCGCCTGCTGCCGTCGGCCCTTCGCTCCGTCGCGGTGCTCGCGACGGCCTTCGCGGTGGCGATCATGCCGGGCGTGTCGGTACTGGGGCCCGCGCTCGCGGTCCCCGGCGATATCCCGCTCACGCTGCCGACGCTCGGCATGGGCAAGTCGCTGACGTTTCCCGGTGGGCAGCATCAGGTCTCGCTGGTGCTGCCGGTGCTGCCAGGTCTCGCACCGACCGCGCTGACCGGCACCATCCAGCTGCCACCGCATGTGGCGCGCGGAACGCTGGAGGTCACCTCCGGCGATCGCCTGGTCGACCGGGTGGAGCTGCCACTCGGCGCGCCCGCCCCGATCCGGCTCTCGCTCGGCGGCGCCGAGGTCAAGAAGAACGCGGTCGCCATCACCATCACCTCCTCGCTGCTGCCCGAGCCCGGCTGGTGTGTCACCGACTGGTGGGGC
The DNA here is from genome assembly GCF_044547285.1 of Nocardia sp. NPDC052566. Lineage (NCBI taxonomy): Bacteria > Bacillati > Actinomycetota > Actinomycetes > Mycobacteriales > Nocardiaceae > Nocardia > Nocardia sp. NPDC052566. Next base: position 112,637 of record NZ_JBIUAF010000002.1, read on the forward strand.
CGCCCGCTGACACTGGCCGACGCGACCGCCGTCTACACCGGTGAGGAACTACAGCCGACCGTCATCGCGGATTTCCTGCCGCCGGTGCTGCACCGGCTGACCATGTACATCCCGGCCAAACCGACCGAGGTGGAGAGCAATGCGGCGATGTCGCTCGGCACCGCGATCATCGCGCGCTACAGCGGGCAGCCGGTGGTCGTCGATCTGCGGCAGATCGGCGCGGACAACCAGGTGCCCGACCACCCGCCGACCTTCCTCGAACGGCAGGTGGTGATCGGTGAATCCGGCGATGCCGGACTGCATGTCACGAACATCGGCCCGGCGCCGGTGTTGCGGGTCACCGGCGACCGCAAGTCGCTGCCTGATCAGATCCGGCTGCTGGTCAGCGATCTGTCCGGCATCGCGATCTCCTCCGGCGCCACGGCGGTCTCGCTGCCGAGCGCGCCGGTCATGGCGCCGGAGAGCGTCACGCTGTCCGAACTGGGCCAGACTCAGCTCAGCTCCACCTCGATCGGCTCGGTGCGCGTCGAGTTCGGCATCGACCAGTCGCGGATCGGGCGGCCCTCGCGCGACGTGCGCATCCGGCTGCTCGGCGACTACACCCCGCTGCCGAACACCATGAGCGGTGCGATCACCGTCGAGGCGAACGGCAAATATGTCGACGGGTGGCCGGTCGACGCCGCGGGGCGCATCGACCGCTGGGTCGATATTCCGAACACCGCGCTCACGCGGTTCACCACGATCGCGGTCACCATGCACCAGACCGGCCTGACCCAGGGATGCGGGCTCGAGCGCCCCGTCACGCTCACCATCGACCCCGACACCGAGATCACCAGCAAGGCGGCCAACCCGCCGGTGCCGGGCGGCTTCGACGCGCTGCCGCAGGCGTTGCTGCCGCGGGTGCAGGTCGGTATGCGCGATCCGGGGTTCGCCGACACCGCGCGCGCCACCACGATTCTCACCGGGTTGCAGCGGCTGTCGGTGGTGCCGCTGCGGCCGGAGGTGGTCTCCTTCGATCGGGCCGCGGGCGCGAAGCTGCCCGCGGTGTTGATCGCGGCGAACGGCGGCGTGCCCGGTTCGATCAAGCTGCCGCTGAATCCGGATGACGACGAGCTGACCATCACCGGTCGCGGCGATTCCGCCACCATCAGGATCGATCCGTCGGTCGCCATGGGCTCGTTGCAGACCACCTGGTCGGGCGGGCGCACGGTGGTCGTCGCGACCTCGACCGCCGCGCCGGGCCATCTGGATCGCGCGCTCGACTGGCTCAACGCCGACCTGGACCGCTGGCAGCAGCTGCACGGTGCGGCGCTGTTCCAGGCGGGCGATCGGGAGCCGGAGTTCTTCGACCCGAACGCCGCGCTCGGTTCCGTGTCGGCGCCCAAGCCCGCGCAACCCATCACGCTGGCGCGCAAGCTCACCATCGTCGGCGCCGCGGTGGCCGCGCTCGCGGTGCTGGCCGGGGTACTGCTGCTGCTCCGTCGGCGCGGCAGTCGGTAGATGCCCGCCGAGACCGCAGGGCACGCACGCGGGACCCTGATCCGGATCTCGCTGCGGCTGTTGCTGATCGCCATCGCCGCGGGCGTCGCGTTCTGGGATACCTGGGGCAGGCTGTGGCACGACACCCACACCGGATCCGGTATCGGCTTCGTCTTCGTGCTGCTGCCGCTCGCGGCGCTCGCGGCGGCGGGCGCCACGGTGCGGCGCGGCTTCGAGCTGCCCATCCACGATCGGCAGACCGACATCATCGTCGGCCTGATGGCGCTCGGCGCGGCGATCGCCGTGCAGGGCCTGCTGATGCCGCGCTATCGGTACCTGTACGAGATGCTGCATCTGGATCTGCTCGCCGCGTGGCTCTTCCTGGTCGGCGCCTGTGTGCTGCTGTTCGGGCTGCGGCCGACGACACGGTTCTGGCCCGCCTGGCTGCTGCTGCTCGGGTTCTTCCCGGTGCCCTACCGCATCCTGCGGACCGCGCTCGGTGGCGGGAATGCCGAGGCCGGTCTGGCGCTGCTGCCGTACGCGGCCTTCGCCGCGGCGATCGCGGTGGGGCGCACCAAGACTCGCGCGGCGATCGGTGCGGTGGGCACGCTGCTGATCGGCACCGCCGTGGTATTCGGCATGCGGATGTACTGGCCGCAGGCGCCGGTCTTCGCCTACCAGGCGATTCCGTCGCTGGTCGCGGTAGCGGTGGTGTGCCTGGCGATGTATTTCCATGTGCGCCAAGGTGGTTCGCTGAAACCGATCGATCGGCCGATCGAACAGCTGAAGGCGACGCAGGTGGTGAGCGCGGTGATCACGGTGGCGCTCGCGGCGAGCGCGATCGCCTTCATCCGGATCCCGGGTGGCTACGACCGGGATTTCCCGCTCATCCCGGGGCTGGATCTGGCGAGTGGGCACACGGTGCCGCGGGGCTGGACCCTGCTTGCCGAGCGCGAGTATCCGTGGGCGAGCCGGTACTTCGGTGACGGCAGCACGCTGACCCGCGAGCTGATCCGCTCCGAGCAGCGAAATCTGGACTGGGACAAGGAATTACGCCGCCGTCGCGTGGTCGTCGATATCGCCGCCGCGTCGACCGGCTACGACATCGACCGGCTGCCCGAGTTCGTGCTCTACCGACTGAGCCAGCCGAGGATCGGCCCGGCCACCTGGATCGATCTCGGCCATGGCGTTCTCGCGCGGTTGAATACGGTGCTCGACGACCGCAGGCTGCTCAGCTGGACCTGGCTGAGCTGGAACTGGCGCGACGGGCATCGCGCCGAGCGGGTCAGCCTGATCGCCGCGGACAACCACCTGTCCGAGGCGGAATTCCCGCAGCCGCAGCCGTCGACGATCGGCATCTTCGACAACGTGATCAACACATTCTTCCGTGGCAATGCCGTCGTGCTCGACTCCGACGCCGATGTGGTCGACGCCGACACCGCGCCCAAGGATCAGCCACTGCTGATCGAACTCGGCAAGCAGATCGTCGAGGCCGGGACGACGCGCCCATGACCGAGCCCACCCTGGACCCGGAATCCCAAGAGGCCGAGTGGCTGCACTACGCGGTGCACGGGCTGCGGGAGAAAGACCCGATGGCCTCGGCGTCGGTGGCATTCCTGCCGTGGCAGCGCAATACGGCCATCGGGGCCGTACTGCTGATCGCGGTGTGCGCGGTGTTCTTCCGGATGGCGACATTCACCGTGCTGGTCGGGCTGTGTACCGCCATCTACCTCGTCGCGATCCTGGATCGCATCCTGATCTTCAAGCGCGGCATGCCGCGCGACGCGATCATGCGCGTCGACGACGAACGCGCACTCGCGCTCACCGATGACGAGCTGCCGCCCTACACCATTCTGGTGCCCGCCTACGGTGAACCCGAGGTGGTCGGCGATCTGCTCGGCGCGCTGGGCGGATTGAACTACCCCAGGGACAAGATGCAGGTGCTGTTGCTGCTGGAGGAAGACGACGACCCCACCATCGACGCGGCACGCGCGGCGGGCATCGGCGGCGCGATCGACTACGTCACCATGGTGCTGGTGCCCGAGGCGCAGCCGCGCACCAAACCCAAGGCGTGCAACTACGGCATGTTCCTGGCCACCGGCGACATCGTCACCATCTACGACGCGGAGGACATTCCCGATCCGCTCCAATTGCGCCGTGTCGTAGCGGCTTTCAGCGAACTGCCGGATACGGTGGCTTGTATCCAGGCGAAGCTGTCGTTCCACAACGCGCGCCAGAATCTGCTCACCGCGTGGTTCACCATGGATTACGGCCTGTGGTTCGGCTATCTGCTGCCCGGGTTGATGCGCAGCACTTCGCCGATCCCGCTGGGTGGCACGTCGAATCACTTCAAGCGCCCGATACTGGAGGATCTCGGCGCCTGGGATCCCTACAACGTCACCGAGGACGCCGATCTCGGCGTTCGCCTTGCCGTACACGGCTATTCGACCGCCGTGCTCGATTCGACCACGCTCGAGGAGGCCAACCCGGATCCGATCAACTGGGTGCGGCAGCGATCCCGTTGGTACAAGGGCTATTTGCAGTCGTGGCTGGTGCATGTGCGCAGGCCGGTCCAATTGTGGCGCGATATCGGGCCGGTGAGCTTCCTGCGGTTCACCCTGTTCCTGGCGGGCACGCCGATCATCGCCTGCCTGAACCTGGTGTTCTGGTTCATCTCGCTGTCCTGGTTCCTCGGGCAGCCCGCGCTGATCGGTCAGCTGTTTCCCTCCTATGTGTACTTCCCCGCGCTGATTTCGCTGATCATCGGCAACGCGGCCACCATCTACATGAACCTGCTCGCCTGCCGGGAGAACAACCGCCCCGACCTGATCTGGGCCTGCCTGACCGTGCCCCTGTACTGGGTGATGATGAGCATCGCCTCGACCAAAGGCTGCTACCAGTTGATCCGCCAGCCGTCGTACTGGGAGAAGACATTCCACGGCCTCGGCCACAGCGCGGCGGCCGGCGAGACCGAGGAGGCGGGCAGTTGACCACCCTCGCGCCTGCGCGCCCGCCGCGACGGGCGGGGCTCTGCGTCTTCCTCGCCGCCACCCTGCTGTATCTGGTGTTCGGCGTGTTTCTCAGTGTGGGACACGGCTTCCTGATGGGTGATGCGCTGAGCCGGGTGCAGGCCACCGAGGCGGCGCTGTTCAGCAGGGATCCGCACCTGTCGGCCATCGGCTTCGTGTTCACCCCGCTCACCTCGCTGGCGCAGCTGCCGTTCGTCGCGCTCGCGCCGATGTTCCCGTGGATGACGCACTGGGGCGTGTCGGGCATCGTCATGTCGGCGCTGTTCATGGGCGGCGCGGTGCTGATGGTGTTCGGGATCGGCACCGACCGCGGCATGCCGTGGTGGATGGTCGCCGGGATCACCGCGGCGTTCGCGCTCAACCCGATGATCGTGTTCTATGGCGCCAACGGCATGAGCGAGGCGCCGTTCCTGTTCTGCCTCTGCTGGGCGATCCGCAGGCTGATCCGCTGGGTGCGCACCGATGACGCGCACGATCTGACCGCGTGCGGTGTCGCGTTCGGCCTGGCCTACCTGACTCGCTACGACGCGGTCGCGCCCGCGGTGGTCGCGGGGGCGCTGGTCTTCGTGCTCACCTATCTGCGCAGTAAAGGCGAACCGAATCGGTGGTATTCGGCGTTCATGGATCTGGTGCTCGTCGGCGCGCCCGGCGCGGTCGCGTTCTTCGTCTGGGCACTGACCAGCTGGCTGATCACCGGACAGGCGTTCCAGCAGTTCACCTCCCAGTACGGCAACTCCTCGATCCTGGCCCAGTCCGGCGCTCAGGCGGAATCGGAAATCGCGGCGGCGCTGCAGTATTCGATCGGCTCGGTATTGATCCTCGGTCCGGCGCTGCCGCTGCTCGTGCCGATCGTCGGCGCGCTCGCCTGGCGCAGGCGTGATCTGCAGGTGCTGGTTCCGCTGCTGCTGTGCGCAGCTGTGCTCGGATTCCAGGCACTCAGCTATGCCAGCGGATCGACCTTCGCGTTCCTGCGGTTCTATGTCGCGGCCACCCCCCTTGCCGCGGTGCTCGCCCTGCAGATCGTCACCGCGCGCGGGTTCCCGCCGAGTCAGCGGCCGGGCCGGCATGCCGTCATGGACGCTCCCACACGGGCTTTCCCGGCGGGCAAGCACGCCGTTCGCCCCGTTTTCGGGCTGCCCGAGCTGGCCATGTCGGTGACGCTGTGCCTGCTCGCGGTCTCGGTCCCGCTGACCGGGTGGGGGATGAGCAGCCAAACCATGGCCGTGCAGGAGTACGCGTTGAGCGAGGTGCTGTTCCCCGAGCCCGACAACGCCTCGGCCTACAACGCCGACCAGCGCCGCATCGCCGCCACCTTCTCCACCGAACGCAAACTGGCCGACTATCTCGACGATATGCACCTGCCGAACGGCGCGATCCTGATGGACACGGTGTACGGCTTCGCGGTGTCGGCGGCCTCGCGCAGGCCGGATCAGTTCGTCATCCCCTCGGATCGCGATTTCGTGCGGGTGCTCAATCGGCCGGCCGAGCGCGGCGTGAAATACATTCTGGCCGTGCCGAATACCGGTCGCGGCACCTCCGATGCGGTGAACCGGCGCTACCCGACCATCTACGAGAACGGCGCTGGCATCGCGACATTGTCCATGGAGATCCCCAATGATGGTGCAGGGCAACCGAATTGGCGTCTGTACCGGGTGCTGAACTCTGCGTGAGAGCGTTCAGTCCAAGGTGATGCGCTCGGCCACCAGCGACCACAGCGGATCCTCGGGGCCGACGTCGTAGGTGCACTGATCGAGCCGGGGGTCCGGTACGAAGGCCCAGATCAGCGCGCCCGCCGAGCCCGCGTTGCGCTGGGTGGTCAGCTTCATGCCGATGTTCTCGCGCCGGGCTGTCAGGCTGAGACAGGAGCCTGCCGCCTCGCCGACCTCGGCGACGAACAGGGGTTTGCCGAGTTCGTGCGCCTGACGCAGGCGCACCGCGAGCCCGTCCCAGGCATTGCCGGGCAGCGTGCCGAAATCCGGCGAATAGTCGTGGTACTCCAGCACATCCACCTGGGGTGAGGCGCCGACGTAGCGGTAGTCCTCGCCGCCGGTGCCGCACTGACCGCCGCCGGTGAGCCCAGCGAAGATCAGCCGGCCCGGATCCCGCGCCCGCACGATCGCGCCGGCCTTGTCCATGAACTGGCGCAGCACCTTCGCCGCGTCGGGCGGACAGGTGCGCACGTCGAAATCGCAGGTCGGATTCGAGCAGACGCTGGTCTCCGGCTCGCCGACCAAGCCCCAGCCCGCGAGCACCGGAATGTCCTTCCAGCGTTCGACCGCCGTACCGATCCAGTCGTGGAAGCTCATCACCGCGCGCCCCGGCTCCGGCGCGACGTTCAGCCAGCCGTCGACGTACCACTGCCGCTGTTTGAACAGCGTGTCGTCGCAGCCGCCGTCCTGCGGGGCGAGGACGGGAAGTACCAGCTGGCGATGGCGTTCGGCGGCGCGGAACACCGCGTCCACCGCGCGGAAGTCGAGCTCGCCGGTGGTCTTGTCGATCGCCAGCGCCTGGAAGGCGTTGAACCTGGTGAGCGCGTTCGCGGGCAGCGCACCGAAATAGGCGTCCAGATCCACCTGCGCGCCGCAGCCGATGTTCACCGACCAATTCGTCGCGAGCTGCGGCGCGTTGAATCCGGCGGGCCACCATGGCTGGCCGCGCAGCCGGAACCGTTCGGCCTTGGTGCGCAGCACGATATCGGTGGGGTGCTCGGTGGGCGGCGGCCGTTGATCGGTACAGGCGAGCAGTCCGGCCGCGGCGCACAGCGCGAGCGATGCGGCGGCCAGACGAGTCCGGACCCGAGTCAAGCCTTCTCCTATCCGAGCGGTGGATAGTGCGCAGCGCTGCCGTGGTCATCGGCGCCTTCGATTCCATCACACCCGCCTCCCGTTCCCGCCCGCGCGCCCTCAGTGGCGTGTCCCCGGCCGGAACGCCAGGCCCGCCACCGTGGCGAGCAGGCCGGCGAGCACCATGAAGATCCAGCCCGCGCGGAAGTCGTCGAGGGTCGGCCGGACCGAGCGGGCCAGGATGGCGGTCAGCACGGCGACACCGAGCGCCGAACTGGTTTGGCGGGCCATCATCACCGCGCCGGAGCCGAGCGAGAGCTGATCCGCGGGCAGGTGCGCGGAGGCGCCGAACAGCGGCGGTTGCAGCAGGGCCGTGCTCGCGCCCGCCAGTATCGCGCCGGGCAGGAACATCACCGGGTAGGAGGTGGAATCGGCGGTCAGTGCCCACCAGGCGGCGCCGATCGCGATGGTCGCGCCGCCGAGCGCGGCCGAGGCGCGCGCGCCGACGCGGGCGACGAACCGGCCGGACAGCGGCGAAAGCAGCAGGCAGCTCAGCGGAATCGGGGCGATCGCGAGGCTGGCGCGCAGCATCGGGTAGTGCCACTGCTCGGTCAGGAACAGGGTGGCGGACAGGATCAGCGCGGCGAAGGCGAGGTAGTAGGCGAAGATTCCGCCGAGCGCGATGCGGAACAGCCGGTGCCGCAACACCACCGGGCTCACCACCGGATCCGGATGGCGGCGCATGTGCGCGGCGGCCAGCACCGTCAGCACAACGGCGGCGAACAGGCAGCCGAGGGTTGCGGCCGAGGTGTAGCCCCAGTCGGCGGCCTGTACGAAGGCGGTGGTGAGCGTCGCGGTGGCGCCGAGGATCAGTCCGGCGCCGAGCAGGTCGAGCGTGCGCTTGGTCCGCTGTCGAATATCCGGCAGGACCCGCAGCCCGAAGAGGAACGCGGCCACCGTGAACGGCACGTTCAGGAAGAAGATCCAGCGCCAGCTCGCCTGCAGCAGCAGCCCGCCGATCACCGGACCACTGGCCGCGCCCGCGGCGGCGACGGCGGTCCAGATGCCCATCACCGTGGGATGTTCGCGCTTGTCGAAGGTCGGCAGCACCAGCCCGAGTCCGGTCGGGATCAGCAGCGCGGCGGCGACGGCCTGCACCACGCGGGCGGCGATCAGCGTGGCCAGCGTCGGCGCCGCGCCGCAGGCGATCGAGGCGAGCCCGAAAAGCGCGATGCCCGTGAGGAATCCGCGCTTGCGTCCGGTGTCGTCGGCGAATCGGCCCGCGGGCACGAGCAGCGCGGCCATCACGATGGTGTACGCGTTGAGCGTCCACGACACCGCGCTCACCGAGGCGTTCCCGAACGCGGACTGCAGGGTAGGGAAGGCGACGGTGACCGCGAAAAGATCGAGGATGGCGAGGAACTGGGCGACGCCCGCGACGGCGAGCACCCGCCAGCGGCGTGGATCGGCGCGTGCGGCCGGTTCGGCGGTGATCGTTTGCATGGCTTCGACTATGCGAGCTGTGGATTCATCCGACGAGTGGCAGGATTGCCAACATGCGCTAGATTTCTGACATGGATGAGCGTCAGGTCGGCACACTCGCCGTCGCGGTGGCCCCCGGGTTGCCGATGTTCGAGGTTGCTCTGCCGTACCAGATCTTCTTCGAGCCGCCGCCCGGCGTCGATCCGGCCTGCTGGTACGACTTCCGGCTGTGCGGCCCGCGCGACACCGGGCAGACCACCATGCGAGATCCGTTCGTGGCGTTGACCACTCACGACTACGACGACATGATCGCGGCCGACACGGTCATCGTGCCCGCCGCACCGAACGTGCGCGAGGATCCGCCCGCCGAGCTGGTCGACGCCGTGCGCGCGGCCTACGAGCGCGGCGCGCGGATCGCGTCGCTGTGCTCGGGCGCCTTCGTGCTCGCGGCCGCCGGACTGCTGGACGGGCGGCGGATGACCACCCACTGGAAACACCTTCCCGCCCTGGTCGACCGCTATCCGCACCTCGACGTCGACGCGACCGTGCTCTACATCGACGACGGCCGCATCCTCACCAGCGCGGGCACCATGGCCGGTGTCGACCTGTGCATCCACCTGATCCGCAAGGATCTCGGCGCGCAGGCGGCCAACGCCGCCGCGCGGAACATGGTGGTGCCGCCGCATCGCGCGGGCGGTCAGGCGCAGTACCTTGACTCGCCGGTGCCTGCCACCGCCGCCGATCCCGGCCTGTCCGAGACCATGCAGTGGGCGCTCGGCAGGCTCGAAAAGCCTTTGACCGTAGCGGATTTGGCCAGGCATGCCAGCCTGAGCGAACGCACGCTGGCGCGCCGCTTCCACGCCGAGCTCGGCGGCACCCCGCTGCGCTGGCTGCTCACCCAGCGGATCAATCGCGCGCGAGAACTACTGGAGTGCACCGACTTACCGGTCGACGTCGTCGCCGACCGGTGCGGCCTCGGCAGCCCGGCGAACCTGCGCGCCCACTTCGGCCGCGAGGTCGGCATCTCGCCCAGCGAATACCGCCGCACCCACCGCGCGAGCCGCCACGAGGTCGTGCTCGGCCAGTCTTAGCCTTGCGCGCCAACCGATACGGCCGCGATCAACTCGGCGGCGTAGCGGTCGACCCTGGTCCGCTGTAGTGCGGCGTTGGCTTCCGGATGATGGATCTCGATGCTCAGCCTGCCGTCGAATCCGCTGATGATCCAGGTGCCGCCGCCGGGCTGGGCGGGTGGTCCCGCCGTCTCGTCCGGCTTGGCGGTCGTGGTGGAGCGGAAGTCGGTGACGCGCAGGCCCGCGGGCGTGCGCGGATGCGCCACCCGGCCCCAGTTCGTGGTGATGATCAGGCCGGGCATTTCGGGTGGCCGCCCGGCCAGCAGCATCTCCGGGATGTGCAGCGGCGCCTGCTGCACCATGCCGTCGGCCAGCGCGGTGCGCAGTGCCTCGTTGACGGCGCGGGCCAGGCCGAGCAGTGCGGTATCGGTGGTTTCGGCGGGGACGTAGTCGGCGAAGCCGACCACATTGGTGCCTTCGGTGAGCCCGACCTCGGGGACGAGCCGGGTCCGCAGGTTCACCGGGTAGACATACATCAGCTGATGCGGTGCGAGCGAACGCAATTCGGCCTCGACGCGCAGGATCGCCGCCGAGACCAAGGCATTGATGGTCAGCCCCTCGCGATGGCCGAGCGCGACCAGCGCGGCGGTGTCCGCCTCGGTCAGCAGTGTGCGCGCGGTCCACTGCAAAAGCAGCCCGTTCTCATCGGTGTAGCGCGAAGTATCGGCTGCCGCAAGCACTTCCGGCACTGCCGCGGGTACTTCGGCCGCCGCCGCGGCGGGCACATCCTCGGGCACGTCGGGCTCCGCCGGTGCGGGCGCTTCCGCGGGTGCGGCAGGTCCCGCCTCGGCAGGTGCCTCGGTGGACGGCCGGGGGATCTTCTCGATGCCGCGCGCCGCGAGCAGCGTTTCGATGGTGTCCGGGACTGGATGCCGCGGCGGCTCGTGATGGCCGCCTTCGACGGCATCGGTGTAGCAGGACCAGAATTCGTCGAGGACCGCCAGCGAGTAGAAGGCGTCGGCGGAGCTGTGGTGGGTCAGCAGGGACACGCTCGCGGTATCGCCGTCGCGGACCACGCACACCGCGACGAGCGCCATGGTCTGGTCGAGCCGCGCGCCGGTCAGCGGCCGTTCCGGATCGCCGTCGGTCACGAACACCTCGGGCGCCGCACCCGGCGTGGCGAAGACATGCCCGCCCTCCGGCGTGGCTTCGATGCGCGCACCCAGCAGGGGAAAGGCGCGCACCACCGCCGCCAGCGCGGTGTTCAGCGCGGGGATGTCCAACCGGCCGGAGGTGCGGAAGATGTAGGCGATGTAGACCTCGCCGAGTGCGTAGATCTCCTCGCTCGGTCCGAGCGGTCGAACGACGGTGGTTGTGGTCATCCGTCGATGAAAGCTTCCCGATGGCACTTCGGCAACCGAATTTACGCAGGTAGCGGCCTATGCCGCGGGGTCGCTTGCCGCCCGCGTCCGCGCACTGAGCGGAGAAAGGATTTCGGGTAGCTGATTCGTCGCTGTCGCGGCGTGTCAGTCATGCCTGACGGCTATTGATTGGGAAGGATGGCGCGGTGATGTCCGCGCGGACCTTCGGGGTCACGGCGGCGGGAACCGGTGTGGCGGTCCCGCGGTCGTCGCTGGGCGCTGCGGTGTGCCGGTGAACGTTTCGCGGCGCGACTTCCTCTCCTGTGTGGTGGCAGCGCCGGTTTTGACGGTGGCGTCGGTCGGTGCGGAGGCGGCGGCGACCCCGTTCGCGCCCGCGTTCCAGGCGCCGCCGGTGCCCGAGTTCGTCGAGCTGGGCGACATTCTCGCGCTGGCCGCCGCGCCGACCAACGCGCTGCTCGCTGTTATCGCGGTTGATCGCGACGGACAGGTAACTCTGCAATTGCCACGCGCCGAGGTCGGTCAGGGGATCACCACGGTCGGCGCCCAGCTGGTCGCGGAGGAACTGGACCTGCCGGTCGAGCGGGTCACCGTCGAACTCGCGCCAGCCAGGCCCGAGCTACTGCTGAACCAGATGACCGGCAGCTCGAATTCGGTGCGCTCCCTCTACGACCCGGTGCGCTGGTCGGCGGCGACGGTGCGGGCCAGGCTGCTGGCCGCGGCAGGCGCGCGGCTCGGGCTCGGGGTGGACCGGCTGCGCACCGAGGGCGGGTATGTCCTCGGGCCGGGGGAGCAGCGGCTCTCCTACGGCGAGCTCAGCGCGGCCGCGGCCGATCCCGCACTGTTCGCTGTCGCCGCCGCGCCGAAACCACCTGCGCTGCACCGGATTATCGGACGCCCGCAGCCGCGTCGCGATGCCGAGGCCATCGTCACCGGCAGGCACACCTACACGCTGGATCTGCCCGTCCCCGACGCGCTGCCGACCATGGTGGCCCGCCCGCCGACCATCAACGGCACGGTCCGCGCGGTCGACCTGGCGCGGATCAGGGCGCTGCCCGGCGTCGTCGACGCGGCCGTCATCCCGTCCGGCGTCGCCATCTGCGCGCTCACCTTCGGTCAGGCACTGGCCGCCAAACAGCACGCGCAGGTGCTGTGGAATCCGGGGACGGTCGACGACCAGAACGACGACAGCATCCGGGCCGTACTGCGAAACACGGCGCTGCCCTTGGTGATTCCGCGCCTTCAGGACGTCGTACCCGGCGCGACCACCATCGATATGGAATTCGACTTCGCGTTCGCACCGCACGCTCCGCTGGAACCGAACTGTGCGATCGCCGATGTCCGCGCCGATCGCGCCGATATCTGGGGCTGCTTCCAATCACCGATCCTGGCAAAGGAAGTCATCGCGGCGAACCTGGTGCAGCTGCCGTCGTGCGTGCACGTGCACGTCATGCCCGGCGGCGGCTCGTTCGGCAGGCGGCTGTTCTTCGACGGACCGCTGGAGGCCGCGCAGGCGTCCAAGGCGATGGGGCGTCCGGTCCGGCTGATGTGGAGCCGCACCGACGACCTGCGCCACGGCAGGGCGCGCCCGGCGACCTTCCATCGGCTGCGCGCCAATACCGGCGGCGGCCGGGTGCTCAGCTACGAACACCGGATCGCCGCGGTGGAAACCGATTTCGGGCACGGCCTCGGCGAGATCTTCACCGCTGTCGCCGCCAACTTCCCTTTCCTCGGCAACATGACCTTCGCCCAGACGACGTTCATGACCTCGACCAGTACGCCGTACGAATTCGGTGCTGTCACTTACGCCTTGAACGAAGCGCCGCTGAAGATGCACACCGGCAGCTGGCGTTCGGTGTATTCGGCCAACACCCGGCTGGCCGAGGAGGTGCTGACCGGCGAGATCGCGCGGTCGCTGGGCGAGGATCCGCTGGCCTTCCGCAAGCGCACGGCGAAATCGGCGCGCGCCCGCAGGGCGCTCGACGAGGTCGAGCGGCTCAGCGGCTGGCATCGGGGCGCGAAACCTGGCTCAGCGCTTGGAGTTTCGGTGCACGAAGAGTACCGCTCGGTGATCGCCTGCGTGGTCGAGCTCGATGCGGCCGATCCCGACGTGCCTCGGGTGACCAAGGCCTACTTCGCCGTCGACGTCGGGCTCGCGGTCAACCCGCTCGGCCTGGAGGCGCAGGTGATGGGCGGGCTCACCGACGCCATCGCCACGGTGCTCACCGCGGGCCTGCACATCGACAGGGGCCTGCCGCTGGAGGGCAGCTATTCGCAGTACCACTTCGCCAGACAGCGGCACAGCCCACGGGTATTCGAGGTGTCCATTCTGAATTCGGGCGACAAACCGTGCGGCGCGGGCGAATTGGCGGTTCCGGTGGCCGCGGGCGCCATCGCCACCGCGCTGATTCGCGCGACCGGTAGGCCGTTCCGCCGATTTCCCGCTCGATCCGAAGTCGATTTCGTGCCATTCCCGATCCGGAATTAGGAGCGCTCGGTGCCGCGATACACGTTCACGCTCAATGCGAAACAGGTCGCCGTCGAGGCGCCCGAGGAGGTCACCCTGCTGTGGGTGCTGCGCGATCTGCTCGGCGTCCGCGGCCCCAAATACGGCTGCGGCATTCAGGTTTGCCACGCGTGCACCTGCCTGCTCGACGGCGCGGCCTGCCTGCCGTGCCAGCTCCCGATGGACGAGGTGCACGGGCACGCCGTCACCACCATCGAGGGCCTGGCCGAGGGCGACACCTTGCATCCGGTGCAGCAGGCCTGGGTGGATCTCGATGTGGCGCAGTGCGGTTTCTGCCAGCCGGGCCAGATCATGTCGGCCGTCGCGCTGCTCACCGAGACGCCCGATCCCACCGACGACGATATCGATCGCATCGAAAACGTCTGCCGCTGCGGCACGTACTACCGCATCAGGCAGGCCATCAAGCGGGCGGCGCAGCTGAGGCGCGGGTGATCCTGCGGTACGCGGTCGCCGCCGCGACCGCGTTCGCACTGGCCGCAACCGCGACCCCGGCCGCCGCCGCGCCGCTCGACGCGGCGGCGGCGATCATGGCGGAGGGCTTCGAGGAGGGCGTCGCCGCGGGCTATCCCGGTGTGATCGGGCTGGTGCGCACCGGCGACGATGTCCGATACGTGCGCGCGGGCGTCGGCGACCTGGCCACCGGCGTGCCGGCCGACCCGGCCGCCCGATTCCGGATCGGCAGTGTGACAAAGGCTTTCGTCGTCACCGTGCTGCTCCAGCTGGCCGGCGAGGGCCGGCTGTCGCTCGACGACAGCGTGGAGCGCTGGCTACCCGGCGTGGTGCGCGGCAACGGCATCGCCGGGGAACTGATCTCGATCCGCCAGTTGCTCAACCACAGTTCCGGGCTGCCGGAATTCCTGGATGATCAATGGGTTTCGGCGCAGTACGTCGCCGACCTCGACCCCTATCGCATGTGGTCGCCGCGCACGCTGGTGGATATCGCGATGGCCAGGCCGCCTTATGCCGCACCGGGTTCGGGCTTCCACTACGCCAACACCAACTATGTCGTCGCCGGCATGGTGATCGAGGCGGTCACCGGCGGCGATCCGGTCGCGGAGATCCAGCGCCGGATCATCGAGCCGCTCGGCCTGCGGCACACCGCGTTCGCCACCGATCCGGTGCCGCAGGGCAATTGGCTGCGCGGGTACTTCCTTACCAGAGACGTGTCGATCTCCGATCCCACCGCGCACGGCATGGCCGCGGGCATGGTGTCCACCCTCGACGACCTCGCCGATTTCGCCCGCGCGCAACAGGCGGGGCTGCTGGCCGCCGGGCAGCTCGCCGAGCTGCGCGCGACGGTCGAGACGGGCAGGCCGGACACCGACTACGGCCTCGGCATCGCGCGCCTGCGCACCGACTGCGGGCCGATGTGGGCGCACATCGGTTCGGTGCTCGGCTACTTCACCCTGGTCGCGACCGATGCGTCCGGGCAGCGGCAGATCGTGATCGCGGGCAACGAGTACCACATGATCGCCGCATCGGGCCCGCAAGTGTTGCTGCGCACCGCGCAACGCGCCTTCTGTGAATTCATCCGATGAGTTTCGGTTAGCGCTCCGGTTGCCAGTGCGACATAACTGGCGCGTGTCCCCCGACTGGACCGGTTGGGTTCACCTGGATAATGTAGCCCTGCCGACCACGCGGAGCTGCTGATGACAGGTCTCCTTCTGTCGTGACTGCCGTTCTCGGCATGGATCTTCGAAAACTACTCGGGTTCGCCGAAGCGATGCTAGGGAAAGTGAGCGAAGAAATGAGCACTGGCCGCACGAACGGGAGCTTTCCCGATGTGGTCGTCACCAGCCTCGCGGCGACGACCTCGATCGCGGGGGACGTCGACTCGACCTGGAAGGGTCTGCTCAACGGGGAGAGCGGGATCGACGTCATCGACGACGATTTTCTCGACGATTTCGACCTCCCGGTGCGCATCGGCGGTCACCTGAAGGTCAAGCCGTCGGCCAGCCTCAGCCGCGAGGAGGTCCGCAGGACCGCCTATGTGCAGCAGATGGCCAAGGTGCTCGGCCGCGAGGTCTGGCGCAACGCGGGCAGTCCCGAGGTGGACAAGGATCGGCTCGGCGTCTCCATCGGCACCGGGCTCGGTGGCGCCGAGATGATCATCGACTCGCGCCTGAAGATGGAGAACGGCGGCTACCGCAGCGTCTCCCCGCTCGCCGTGCAGGGCATCATGCCGAACGGCGCCGCCGCGTGCGTCGGCACCGAGCTCGGCGCGCGCGCCGGGGTGTGCACGCCGGTCTCGGCCTGCTCGTCGGGTTCGGAGGCGATCGCCAATGCCTGGCGGATGATCGTCATGGGCGATGCCGACATGGTGGTCACCGGCGGTGTCGAGGGGACTATCCAGGCGCTGCCCATCGCGGCCTTCACCATGATGCGCGCGATGAGTACCCGCAACGACGATCCGAAGTCGGCCTCGCGCCCGTTCGACAAGGATCGCGACGGGTTCGTCTTCGGTGAGGCGGGCGCGATGATGGTGATCGAGACCGAGGAGCACGCCAAGGCGCGCGGCGCCACCATCCACGCCAGGCTGATGGGCGCGGGCGTCACTTCCGACGGCTTCCACCTGGTGGCGCCGGACCCGGAGGGCAGCGGCGCCGCGCGCGCGATGGCGCGGGCCATCGAACGCGCCGGATTGACGAAAAAGGATGTCACGCATATCAATGCGCACGCGACGTCCACTTCGATCGGCGACGCCGCGGAGGCGCTGGCGATCGCCAAGGCGGTCGGTAACCACGCCTCGGTATACGCGCCGAAATCGGCGCTCGGGCATTCGATCGGCGCGGTCGGCGCGCTCGAATCGGTGATCACCGTGCTCAGCGTGCGCGACAGCATTGTGCCGCCGACATTGAATCTGGATAATCTGGACCCCGAAATCGATCTCGATGTCGTGCACGGCCAGGCGCGTTCGGGGCGTATCGATTACGCCATCAACAACTCGTTCGGCTTCGGCGGACACAACGTCGCGATTGCGTTCGGGCGGTATTGAGCCGCGGGCATCGGGACAACTGCTAATCTTCCCGGCGCTCGTGTCGAGCTGAGTTCTGTGTTCGGTTGTCATTGCGCGGCCGCGCGGTCGTGCCTTGAAAAGGGATAAGGAATGATCGGCGAGACCTTCGATGACTATTTGGACGAACAGGGCAATATCAAGATCCCCGCTGATCGCACCATGTGCGATTTCGTGGACAAGCACGTGGCCGAAAACGGCGACGACCTGGCCTATCGCTACATCGACTACTCCCGCGAACGCGACGGTGAGTACCTCGACCTGACGTGGCGCCAGTTCGGTGTCCGGCTGCGCGCGGTGGCGGCCAGGCTGCAGCAGGTGACGCAGCCGGGGGACCGGGTGGCGATCCTGGCCCCGCAGGGGCTGGACTACGTCGTCTCGATGTTCGCCGCGGTCTACGCGGGCAATATCGCGGTGCCACTGTTCGATCCGGACGAGGCGGGGCACAGCGACCGGCTGCACGCGGTGCTCGGCGACTGCCAGCCCTCGGCGATCCTCACCGTGTCCTCGGCGGCCGCCGGGGTGCGCGCGCTGTTCCGCGAGTTACCCGCGGCGCAGCGCCCGCGCATCATCGCGGTCGAATCCCTGCCGGACAGCGTCGGCGAGACCTGGGTCCGCCCGAAGTTCGACATCGATGACATCGCCTATCTGCAGTACACCTCGGGGTCGACCAGGACGCCCGCCGGTGTCGAGATCACCCACCGGGCGGTCGGCACCAACCTGCTGCAGATGATCGACGCCATCGGGATCACCGAGAACGCCCGCGGGGTCACCTGGCTGCCGATGTTCCACGATATGGGTCTGCTGTGCGTGATCCTGCCGACCATGGGTGGCAAATACATCACCATCATGTCGCCGAGCGCGTTCGTGCGGCGGCCCTCGCGCTGGATCAAGGAACTCGCCGCGCAGGAGGACGGCGCCGAAATCTATTCGGCGGCGCCGAATTTCGCCTACGAGCACGCCGCGGCCCGCGGTCTGCCGAAACCGGGTGAGACGCTGGATCTTTCGAATGTGATCGGGCTGATCAACGGTAGCGAGCCGGTGTCGGTGGCGTCGATGAAGAAGTTCAACGAGGCGTTCGCGCCTTACGGGCTGCCCAAGACCGCGCTCAAACCGTGCTACGGCATGGCCGAGGCGACGCTGTTCGTCTCGGCCACCAAGCGGGAGGACGAGGCGCGATTCGTCTACGTCGACCGCACCGAGCTCAATGCCGGGCGCATGGTCGAGGTCGATCAGTACGCCGACAACGCGGTGGCCCAGGTGTCGTGCGGCTATGTGTCGCTGTCGCAGTGGGCGGCCATCGTCGATCCGGAGACCGGTATCGAACGCCCCGACGGTGAGGTCGGCGAGATCTGGCTGCACGGCAACAACATGGGCATCGGGTACTGGGGCCGTCCGGAGGAATCCGAGGTCACCTTCGGCGCGAAGATCACCGCACGCCAGGCGGGCCGCAGCAACGCCGAAGGCACCGCGCCCGACGGTAAGTGGATGCGCACCGGCGATTACGGCGCCTACCTCGACGACGAGCTCTACATCACCGGCCGGGTGAAGGATCTGGTGATCGTGGACGGCCGCAACCACTATCCGCAGGATCTGGAGTTCTCGGCGCAGGAGGCGAGCACCGCGCTGCGCCCCGGCTTCGTCGCCGCGTTTTCGGTGGCGGCCAATCAGCTGCCCGCGGTGGTCTTCGAGCAGGGCAGCCATTCCGGGCTGCGCTTCGACCCGGAGGAGACGGCGGAGCAGTTGGTGGTCGTCGCCGAACGCGGTACGGGCGCGGGCAAACTGGATCCCGGCCCGATCGCGGATACGGTGCGGCTGGCCATCGCGCAGCGGCACGGCGTCACCGTGCGTGATCTGCTGCTCGTCCCGGCCGGTTCGATCCCGCGCACGTCGAGCGGCAAGATCGCCCGCCGCGCCTGTAAGGCCGCCTATGTCGAAGGCACCCTGCGCGGCGGCTATCAGCAGCAGGCCTTCCCCGACGCCTCCGACGACTGACGCCGGTGACGCATAACGCGGTCGGCCGCTTTATGCGTCAGGCGGGAGCGGGCTGGGCCTGCCGGTTCGCGCGGCGCGGCAGGCCGGTGCGCTTGAGCGGCATCAACACCGGCGTGGTCTCCGCGGTGGCCACGCCCGCCAGCGCGCCGAGGGTGTCGCCGAGGAAGGTGTAGAGCGCGGGCATATCCGAGACCGCCACCGCGGCAAGGAGATTGGCATTGCCGGTGATGGCGAGCAGCATGCGCACCTGCGGGCAGGCGCCGAGCGTCTCGACGACGGTGTCCAGCGCGGCGGGCGCGGCGGTGATCCAGACGAACGCCTCGGCCTGCACACCGAGCAGCGCAAGGTCCAGCTCGGTGGCCGGGCGCAGCGCGCCGGCGGTGAAGAGCGCGTCGAGCCTGCGCCGGACCGTGCTCTCGGTCATTCCCGTCTGCCTGGCGAGTTCGGCGTAGCTGGCCCTGCCGTTGCGTGCGAGCGCATCGATCAGCGTGAAATCGCCGCCGACGAGCGTAGCGGTCGGGGAGATGGTCCCGATCGGGCTGCCGTGCACGATATTTCGCTCGCTGCCCGTCGGGTCGAAGGCCGAGGGCAGCCCGCGCAGCACCCGGTGGGCGGTGGAGGCGAGCACGGTCGAGGTGGCGGGCAGGTCGCGCAGCAGCAGTTCGTCGCGCGCCCTGATGCCGTCGAGGAACAGCAGCGCGCAGATCTCCTCACCGCCGCCGATCACGTCGACAGAGATGCTGTCCGGTCTGCGGGCGAGCGATTCGGCGATCGTCCTGGTCCGCGAGGGGTGGCAGCGCAGCCGCAGCACCATCGGGCGTAGCTCGGTGAAATAGGCGGGGTCGCGCAGTACGGTCGCGCGCAGCGTGCCGTCGGCGTACAGCGGCGCGACCCGGCGCACGACGGTCCGTTCGGAAAGTTCCAGTTGCTGCGACAGCTCGCGCCAAGTGGCTCTGGGCCGCGCCAGCAGGGCGGCGCAGATCCGGCGTTCCGTGGTATCGAGCTGTCGCACATCCGTCACCCTATGTTGGATGTGTGCCGAGAAACCCGCATACCCGCAGTTGCGGGCACCGCTAGCCCCCGAATAGGGGGTCGCCGGTTGTCGTGATCGAGCATCGCTAGGTCGAGCGTTTCGCGTAGTGGGACAGGAATACGTCGACTCCGGAGCTGATGGTGGTGTTCAGCTCCGCGTCGTCGAATTCGTGCTCGGGCTGGAAGGTCTTGATCAACTGCGGTACGCCGACCGTCATCGAGATCAGTTGCCGCACCGCGCCGAGCGGGTCGGGCACGTCGAGCGTGCCGCGCTCGTGCAGCTCGCTCAGCGCCGACATCAGCGCGGTGTCGTTGCGGTAGTTGATCGCGAACCACATGTGGCCGAGCTGCGGGAACCGGTCGACCTCACCGATCACCAGGCGCCGCAGCGTCATCATGTCCGCGCGCAGCACGATGCGCGCCCATGAGCCGAGATATTCGATCAGCGCCGCACGCGGATCCGGGTCCTGGGTGATCTGCGGGCCGAGCGGGCACAGATCGGTGTACTTCTCCCGCAGGTAGCCGCCGATGACGTTGAGGAACAGCCGTTCCTTGCTGCCGAAGTGTTTATAGATGGTCGGTTTCGACACCCGCGCTCGGTCGGCGATGCCGTCGACCGAGGAACCGGCGTAGCCGTTGCTCATGAATTCCGCGATCGCGGCATCGGTGATCGCCTGCCGTTTGCGTTCGGCCGAGCTCCGTTCGACGGCGATGATCGGGATACCGAATTCGTCGTGGTCCTGTTCCACCGCAACCACACTAAACGGTTTGGTCATCACCGGGCACCGTCCGGTCCGTTCGTGCGAAAGCGAAGGCGACCAGGATCATCGCCACCATGCCTGCCGCGGCGAGGAATACGGCCGTCCGCATCCCGTCGGCGGCGGCGAGACGCAATGCCGCACCGGTCAGGCCGTCGGTGCCGGAGTTGGCGATCGCCACCAGCACGGCCAGGCCGACGGCCGTGCCGATCTGCTGTCCGGTGGACGCGATGCCGGAGGCGATGCCCTGCTCCTCGGCGGCGACACCGTTGCCCGCGGCGGCGAACATCGTGGTGTAGGTGACGCCCTGGCCGACGCTCAGCACGATGAGCCCGGGCAGCAGGCTCGCGTAGGACCCGTCGGGCGACATGGCCAGGCCGAATCCGATCGCCCCGAGCAACCCGGCCGACAGGCTGATGAGCAGCGTGGTGCGGGTGCCGAGCCGGGTCACGATCCGGCCGCCGAGCGCGGAGCCGGCGAGGACCGCCGCGCAGGGGATGAGGAAGGCCATGCCGGTGTCCAATGCGCTGTAGCCGTGCACGTTCTGCAGGTAGACGGTGAAGAAGTAGGTGATCGACGCGAAGGTCGCGGTGAACAGGAAGGTGGTGGCCACGCCCGCGCTGAGGTTGCGGTTCGCGAACAGCCGCAGCGGCATCAGCGGGTCGCCGCCGCGCGCTTCGAGCCGGACGAACGTGGCGAGCAGCGCGATACCGGCGATACCCGCGATCACCACCGCCGGTGTGTCCCACCCTGATTCGGGTCCCTGGACCAGCGCCGCCACCACGGCGGTGATGCCGATGGTCGAGGTCAGCGCGCCGGGCACGTCGAAGCGACGGCCGGTCCGGCGTGCGCCGTCGGCGGGCAGCAGCGCGTACGCCGCGACGATCGAGAGTGCGGCGAGCGGGACATTGACGTAGAAGACCGACTCCCAGCCGAAGGCATCGGTCAGCACGCCGCCGAGCAGCGAGCCGAGTACCAGCCCGCCTGCCCCGGCGCCCGCCCACACCGAGAGTGCGCGATTGCGGTCGCGCCCTTCGGCGAAGGTCGTGTTCACCAGCGAGAGCGTCGCGGGGAACAGGATCGCGCCGCCGAGCCCCTGCACCGCGCGCGCCGCGATGAGCATCGCGGGGCCGTTGGCCAGCGCGCCCGCGATCGAGGCGACCGCGTACAGCGCGAGCCCGAGGACGAACATCCTGCGGCGGCCGAGCAGATCGGCGGCCCGCCCGCCGAGGAGCAGGAAGCCGCCGTACGCCACCACGTACGCGCTGATCACCCACTGCAATGTCTGTGTGCTGAAGCCGAGTTCGCGGCCGATCTCCGGTAGCGCGACGTACACGATGTTGTAGTCGATCGACACGATGAGCTGCGCGAAGGCCAGTAGCGCGAGTGTGGTTCCCGTTCTGCGGCGGCCCGTGACGGGCAGGTCGGCCGGGGGAGCAATGGACATGGTCGCACCTTCCGAGAGCAATCCCGATGCGGCCCGACTGAGCTACACCGATGGGTTCAATCTAGATACTTAACCGTGTAGTTGTAAATATTTACTGATCGGTTTAGTCTCGATCCGGCGGACACCATCAGCGAAAGGAAGGGCTCGCCATGACCAGCACGCATATCGACATCCACGCCCATCTGTGGACCGGCGAATACCTGGATCTGCTCGCCTCGTACGGCCGGACGGGCACCGAGGTGCATCGCGGCCTCGGCGCCGGAGCGACGGCGGCGGAACTGGAGGCCCGGTTCGCGCTCAACGATTCGGCGGGCGTCGGGCACCAGATCCTCTCCGTCTCGCCCGCGGTGCCGCATTTCGCGAACGAAAGCCACGCGGTGCACGCCGCGCAGTACGTGAACGACCTGTACGCGGACCTCGTCGCGCAGTACCCCGAGCGCTTCAGCGCATTCGCCGCACTGCCGCTGCCGCACCTGGATTCGGCGCTGAAGGAGCTGACGCGCGCGCTCGACGAACTGCATATGGTCGGCGCGACGGTGACCACCGACGTACTCGGCAAGGCCTTGACCGAACCCGAGTTCGCGCCGTTGTTCGAGGAGCTGAACCGGCGCGGCAGCGTGCTCTACGTGCACCCCTCCGGGATGGACGCGCACAGTTCACTGGTCGCCGACCACAACATGCGCTGGATGGTCGGCGCGCCGCTCGAGGACACCATCGCGGTGATGCAGCTGATCCTGGCAGGCGTGCCGAGCAGATATCCGGACCTGAAGATCGTCAACTCGCACTTCGGCGGCGCGCTGCCGATGTTGTTGCAGCGCGCCGACAATCAGTACGGCTGGGAGTCACCGGACACCCCCGAGCGGCCGAGCGTCGCGGCCCGGCGCATGTGGTACGACACCGTCGGCCACGGCCACGTGCCCGCCCTGCGCGCCGCCGCCGAGTCCTTCGGCGTCGACCGCCTGATCCTCGGCACGGACTTCCCCTACGAGTCGGGCGACATCTTCCGCCGCGCCATCGCCTACATCCAGGACACGCTGAGCCCCGCGGACGCCGATGCCGTGCTGCGCGCCAACGCCGCGGTAATGCTCGGCCGGACCGCACCCGCGCGGTAGCGGCGCATCAAGCGAGCCCGCCACCGCGGGTCACCCGGCGACCGCGGTGGCGACACGCCGGAGTTCGTCGAAGTCCGGTACCCGGTGCCGCGGTTCGGCCGACACTGAATCGATGACCGATTACAGCGACCTGCGCGCGGTGTTCATCAACTGCACTTTGAAGCGTTCGCCCGAGCCGAGCAATACCCAGGGGCTCATCGACGTCAGCGCCAGGATCATGGAGAAGAACGGGGTGTCGGTCGGGCATATTCGCGCGGTCGACCACGACATCGCGTTCGGCGTGTGGCCGGATATGACCGAGCACGGCTGGGCGAGCGACGCGTGGCCCGCGCTGCAGCGACAGGTGATGGACGCCGACATCCTGGTGCTGGCCGGGCCGATCTGGCTGGGCGACAACAGTTCCGTCACCAAGCAGGTGATCGAGCGGCTGTACGCGAACTCGTCGATCCTGAACGAGCACGGCCAGTACGCCTACTACGGCAAGGTCGGCGGCTGCCTGATCACCGGCAACGAGGACGGCGTGAAGCACTGCGCCATGAACATCCTCTACAGCCTGCAGCACCTCGGCTACACGATTCCGCCGCAGGCCGATGCGGGCTGGATCGGCGAGGCCGGGCCCGGTCCCTCGTATCTGGATCCCGGTTCCGGCGGCCCGGAGAACGACTTCACCAACCGCAACACCACCTTCATGACGTGGAATCTCATGCACCTCGCCCGCTTGCTGAGGGATACGGGCGGTATACCGGCGCACGGCAACCAGCGATCCGAGTGGGATGCCGGTTGCCGCTTCGACTTCGAGAATCCGGACTACCGTTAGGAGTTGCGGGAGGCGGTGATGCCGTCGGTCGGCTTGTCGCGGTGCACCGGGCCGTGGGCGTCGTCGCAGTGGTCCTCGAGCACGGGGAGCAGGCGGTCCGAATTCGCGGTCGCGCCGACCGGTATCGCGGCGCTGTGATCGACCTGCAGTGTGGTGTGGGTGATTTCGTAGTCGTGTTCGAGCACGTGCTCGATGCGTACCCGCAGGCCGTGGCAATCGGCGCCGGGCTGCACGAGAACATGGGCGGACAGGGCGATATCGCCGGAGGTGATCTGCCAGACGTGCAGGTCGTGCACCTCGTCGACACCGTCGATGCCGACCAGCCTGCGCCCGAGCGCGTCCGGATCGACGCCCGCGGGCGCCGCCTCGAGGAAGATCCGCCCCGATTCGCGCACCAGCCCGAGGCCCGCTTTCACCATGAGCGCCACCACGATCAGGGTGGCGATCGCGTCCGCCCTGGCGAATCCGGTGATCATGACGACGATGCCTGCGACGGCGGTGGCGATGAACCCGTACAGGTCGTTGAGCACATGCTGGAACGCGCCCTCGACGTTCAGGCTCGACCGGTTGGCCTTGCTGATCGCCCATGCGGCAGCCACATTCACCGCGATGCCGACCAGCGCGGTCACCACGACGAGCCCACCGGTGACCTCGGGCGGTGAGATCAGCCGCCGGATCGCCTCGTAGGCAAGCCATCCGGCGAGCACGAGCAGCGTGATGCCGTTGGCCTGCGCCGAAAGGATCTCCGCGCGTTTGAATCCGAAGGTGTACTTGCCGCGCGCCGGGCGTGCGGCGATGCGAATCGCGGTCAGCGCCAGCACGATCGAGGCGGCGTCGGTGAGCATATGGGCCGCGTCGGACAGCAGGGCAAGCGAATTCGCCACCAGGCCGATGACGACCTCTACCGTCATGAACCCGGCGATCAGTGCCAGCGCCAGGGTGAGCCACCGGCGATCGGCGTCGCCGCTCACCCCGTGGCTGTGGCCACCGTGCCCGTGGCCGTGCTCGTGGTCATGCCCCATTGGCGTTACCCGCTTTCCCTTCGACTCGACATATGCACACATTCGCATCTATCGCGAGAGCATAGCTGCTCGGTACCGTTTCAGAGTGCCGCGATCTTCCATCATGTGACTGTTACCACAATCGGCGCGATGGCTTCGTGATAGCCACCGGCTCTTTACGCAGTGTGCCGCCGCATGCGATGCTTTCGCGACGATCGCTCGGGGGAGTGGGATCGAGTCAAGGGGGTCGGCGCCATGCATGATCATCGCCCTTCGCTGTGGCCCGCACCGGCCAGCGAGCCGCCGGCGGAACACTGCCTGCGCTACGACCCGCGGCGTGGATTGGTCGGCACGCGGGCCGCCAGGCCGGTCTGCCGCCCCCGGATGCCGATGCGCAATACCCCCGCGCGGCAACCGGAATCGTTCGGCCTGGAGCGGGTGCTGCGCGAGGGGCATGCGCGCGCGAGCGCCGAGGCGAAGGAGTTCGCCGATCGGGCGCTGCGTTCGGCGCTGGAGATCCTCGACCACCGCCGCCCCGTCGGCCAGCTCGCCAAGGTGGCGGCTCCTTCGGTGGTGTCGGCGGTGGCCGCGATGATCGCCGACGGCCGCGTGCCGAGCCGCACGCTCGGCACGGCGATCCTCGTCCGCGTCGATGTCATCCCGATCGACGAAGGCGCCGCCGAAATCTGCGCACGCTACGAGCGCGGGCCACGCCGCCTGGCCATCGCCGCCCGCATCGACCGCACCACCGAATGGCGCCTGACCGCCTTCCAGGTCGCCTGAAATCAAGATCATCAGGAACTGGTGGCGGTAAACCGCGAGAGGCGAGTTACCTCAGTTCCTGATGATCATGATGCGATCAGGGGAGGGAGTCGTATGCGGCGGTGATGGCACGGCAGGCGCGGGTCACGTCGTCGGCGGTGGTGCGCCAGTTGCTGAAGGCGGCGCGGAATGCGGGGACGCCGTGGTAGACGGTGGGTGTGACGAAGGTTTCGCCGGTCGCGGCGATGGCGGCGATCAGGGCGTGCACCCGTTCCGAGGTGGGACGGTCGGCCAGGGTGAAGCACACGACGTTGAGGCGGACCGGGGACAGGAGCTCGAACAGCCCGGTCGCGGCGAGCTGGTCGCCGAGGTCCTGCGCGCCGGAGATGTTGCGCCGCACGATTTCCCGGTGTCCGTCCCGGCCGTAGGCGGTGAGGGTGAACCAGGCGGCCAGCGCGCGCAGGCGGCGCGAGTTCTCGGGGACCAGGTGGCCGAAATCCGGTGTGGCGCTCGGTGCGGTGAGATAGGCGGCGGAGTTCTGGAAGGTCCGCACCTGCAGGTCCTGGCGGCGGGTGAACTGGACCGCGGCGTCGTAGGGCACGTTGAGCCACTTGTGCAGATCCACGCATACCGAGTCGGCCGCGGCCAGGCCGTCGACCAGGTGCGCGTGCTCGGGGGAGAGCGCGGCGAACGCGCCGAACGCGCCGTCGACGTGCAGCCAGAACGGAAAGCGTTCGCGCAGTGCGGCGATGGCGCGCAAATCGTCGAAGTCGACGGTGTTCACCGTGCCCGCGTTGGCGACGACGATGGCGGGCCTGCCGTCCAGCGCGGCGAGCGCGGCGGCCAGCGCGTCGACGTCGACGGCCTCGCGATCGGGCAGTGCCGGCACGATTTGCACGCTGTCCCTGCCGATTCCGAGCATGGACAGGGACTTGTAGATGCTCGAGTGCGGGGTGCCCGACAGCACGTGCACCCGGCCGAGTGCGCCGGCACCCGCCTGCGCGATCGAGACGCCGAGCTGCTCGCCCAGCCATTCCCGCGCGATCGCCAGCCCGACGAAGTTGGACAGCGTCGCGCCGGAGACGAACGCGCCGGTGTGCGCGCCGAGCCCGAACAGCTGCCCGAGCCAGCTCACCGTCTCGCGCTCCAGGTCGGGCGCCGCGGAATCCTCGCCGCTCATGACGTTCTGGTCGAGCGCGCTGGTCAGCCAGTCGCCCGCGATGGACGCGGGGGTGGCACCACCGGTGACGAACCCGAGGTAGCGCGGGCCCGCGCTACCGGAGAAATCCGGTTCCCACCGCTGCCGGAACTCCGAAAGCGCCTGTCGCAGACCGGTTCCGTGCTCGGGCAGCGGTGCGGGCTCACGCCGTGACGGTGGCGCCGCCACCGCCCGCTTGTCCAGCCCGAGCAGCACCTGCCCCGCCGTGCCGCTGACGATATCGAGCAGCGCGGGCAGGTCGGCCAGATCTTCGGCGAGTGTGCGGTCCACGGGTTCCTCCACGAATAGAACATTCTGACTAGCGTGACCTGACGTTAGGTTCAACCACCCACCTTGTCCCCGTCCACTCACCAGGAACTGGACCCCCGCGGTTCGTAGACTGACCCGGTGCGCACAACGGGCTGGTCGGAGCGGGTCGGTTCGGGGAAGCGAGGTGGCTGGGCCGCCCTGGTGGCCGGGATCGTCGCGTTCGGCGTCCTCGAGGCCGCCGTGCTGCACTTCCTCGCCGCGGCCGTGCTGCCGCGCGATGCGGCCCTGGTGGCCGACGTCGTGATCGGCGCGCTGACCGTGCTGTTCGTGCTCGCCATCGCCACACCGCTCTGGAGTTCGCACCGGGTCACCCGGCGGGAACTGCGCCTGCGCTTCGGCTGGCTCGCCGCGATGGATATCCCGCTCGACGCCATCCGCGAGGTCGCGGCACACCGCACCACCGTGCGAAGGCCCGCCGAGCTCGGCCTCGACTTCGACGACGAATCGGCTGAGCTCGCACTGATCCGCTCCCCGTCCTCGCCCCTGCTCCGCATCACCCTCGCCGCACCCGTCCCGGCACGCACCCGGGGCTGGCGCCGCGTCGACGCCGGCTCCGTCGTGCTCAGCACCGACGACGCGGAGCAGCTCCCCGCCGCGATCGCCCGCGCCCGCAAGCTCGTTTAGCCACCGAGCAGGGCCGGGCGCCGGGATATAATCGCAGCGTCGCGAAGGGAGCGACCATGAGTCTTCTTGTGCCCCAGACGGTCACGGACGTCACCGGCAGTGTTCGGCAGGCGAGGGCGATGCTGTCCTGGCGGGTGCAGCGGGCGGGGGTGCGCCTGGTCGAGCGGTATCCGGCGCGGATGCGCCCGCTCGCGGAGCCGCCGCCGGGCAGCGAACTGCGGCCGGTGCTCGGCGATTTCGGCCCGCCCGGCATCGGCTACACCCTGCACACCCTGTCCGATCCGATCGAGTTCGCGCAGCGGCGGTTCGAGCGATACGGGCCGGTGCAGTGGCTCGGCATCCTCGGCCGTCGCATCGTGGTGGTCGGCAGTCCGGCGGGGCTGGAGGCGGTGTACCTCGACCGCACCAAGACGATGTCGGCGCAGCGCGGCTGGGAATTCCTGATCGGCCCGTTCTTCCGCGGTGGCCTGCTGCTGCGCGATTTCGACGAGCATCTGTTCCACCGCCGGATCATGCAGCAGGCCTTCACCAGGCCGCGGCTGGCCGGCTATCTGGAGCTGACCACGCCGCTGCTGACCCGTGGCGTCGCCGCATGGCGGCCCGGCGAGAATTTCCATGTCTACAGCGCGGTCAAACAGCTGCTGCTCGAGCAGGCCACCGAGGTGTTCGCGGGCGCCGAACTCGGCAGGCAGGCCACCCGGCTCGAGCACGCGTTCGAGGACGCCGTGCACGGTGGCCGGGCGCTCATCAGGGCGAATGTGCCGGGTGGGGTGTGGGCGCGCGGCGTGCGCGGCCGCCACACGCTGGAGGCCTACTTCCGTCGTGAGCTGGCCGCGAAGCGCGCGGGCGCCGGTACCGATCTGTTCAGCGTGCTCAGCCGCGCGACGACGGAGGAGGGCCACACCTTCACCGACGACGAGATCGTCCAGCACATGATCTTCGTGATGATGGCCGCGCACGATACGAGCACCATCGCCGCCTCGATGCTGGTCTACGAACTGGCGCGGCACCCCTACTGGCAGGACCGGCTGCGCGCCGAATCCCGTGCCCTCGGCAAGCTTTCGCTCGACTACGCCGACCTCGACCGGTTGCCCGCGCTGGATATGGCGTTCCGTGAGGTGCTGCGCCTGTATGCGCCGGTGGCGCAACAGGTCCGCGAAACGGTCACCGACACCGACATTCTCGGCTACTACGTGCCGAAGGGAACGCTGATCATGCTGGCCGCGCACGCGACTATGCGTTCGGACGAATATTGGCGCGACGCAGCGGAATTCGATCCGGAACGTTTTGCCGACGACCGTCGCGAGGACAAGTCGCATCGCTTCGCCTGGGCGCCGTTCGGCGGCGGCGCGCACAAGTGCATCGGACTGTATTTCGGTGGGATGACCGTGAAAGCGGTACTGCACCAAATGTTGCTGCGTTACCGTTGGTCCGTGCACGACGAGTACCGCGTTCCCTTCGTCGCGGGCACCGGCCCGACACCGGCCGACGGCCTGCCGATCCAGCTGCGACGGGTGGACGGATGAGAATTCTGGTCGACCGCAAGGTCTGTGATGGCCACAGCCAATGTGAGGCATTGGCGCCGACGCTTTTCCGGGTTGGTGACGACGGCATCGTCGCACCGCTGGTCGATGTCGTCGCCGACCGCGACCGTGAGGTGGTCGAGCTCGCCGTCGACAGCTGCCCGGTTCAGGCGCTGCGGCTCGAATAGTCCGGGGCATCCGCGAAACGCCCGGTACGGCAGTGGCTCGGCCGCCGCACCGGGCTCGCGTCCCGCTTCCGGTCAGAGACCGGAGATATAGAGCGTCACCTCGGTGCCGCTGTAATCGAATCTTTTCGTCTCCCCCTGGTTGACGCTGCCGAGCGCGGGCCCGTCCGCCTCGGTGCCCGCGTGCACGGTCGCCTGCGCATCGCTGGCGTTGGCGATGACGACGGTGCTGATGCCGTTCTTGCCGAGGAGTAGCCGATCCACCCACGCCGATTTACGCATCGCCGCCGAGTCCGGGACCTTGATGACCGTCGCGGGCCCGTATCTCTTGGTGCCCCGTGGCCCCGGTGTCGCGGTTCCCCAGAAAGCTACCTCGATGGTGCCGCCCATATTCACACTCCGAAATGCAGATCATTGTGCTGAGTTGTCGAGCAAAAATCCGCGCGGAATTCCAGTTTGTCTCGTGCAACCGGGCGTTCACAAGAGTGGACCGGCAAACCGGGCGTTATTCGAGAATGTTTGCGGTACAACATCTTTCCCCTGCGAACGGCGGCCGGATAAGGTATTCTCACCGAACCGTGTTCTGGATAGCATTCGCTTCAGACGTTTCGCGATCTATCCTGGGTGTATACCCCGCTGGGCCCATCGCGTCGCGGCCCACGCGACGCTTCGACCACGGCCCGGGGACATACCGAAATCGGCACCCCCATGAACACCATCCCGCCCGGACCGAACCGCCGCTCCGTACTGACTCTCGGACTGGCGGCCACTGCCGTCGTGCTCGCCGCCGCGGCCGTTCTGTTCGCGATCAGGCATGACGAACCGCCCGCCGCTACGCCACCCGCCTCGGTATCCACCCCGCCCATCGCCCAGGTGCCGACATCCGGCCAGCCGGCGCCGGGAACGACGGCGGTGCCCGAGCCTACCCGCCCCGCCGCGCCACCGACCGCGAAACCCTTTGCCTACCAACCGCTGTGGCCGTTCGCCGGGGCCGAGGACGCGGCCGCGTGGCAGCGCGCCTACCGTGAGGGCGGGCATCAGCCGTGGCATCTCGACGCGGGCCTGATCGCGCGGATGTTCACCCAGCAGTACCTCGGCTACACCAATGTGGACAAGGCCATCGAAACCGTGGTCAATGGTGAACACGCATGGGTGACAGTAGGTTTCGATCGCCCCGACGGCGCCGCCGCGATGGTGGCCGAGCTGCACCTCGTGCGCATCGGCGCCGGTTCCGACGCGCCGTGGGAGGTCGTCGGCAGCCAGGACCGCAGCCTGCGGTTGACCACGCCCGCCTACGGCGCCGTCGTCGGTTCACCCGTCGTGGTCGGCGGGCGCATCACCGGCGTCGACGAGAACCTGCGCGTACAGATCCGGCAGCTGCGCAGCGGTCAGCAGGTCGGCTCGCTGCCCGGTATCCCGGCGGGCGGCACCAACGCGCCGTGGACCGGGGCCGTTCCGTTCAGCGCGGTCTGCCCCGGCACCCTGACGATCGCGGTCGCCACCGGCGGTCATCTCGCGGAGGTGGAGCGGTTCGCCATCACCGGAGTCCGCTGCTGACCGCGATACGAACAAATTTGACACCGTTGTACTGGTCGGTGATGTGCACTAGCGTTGGCGCGAGCCGATGCGCCCGACGGGTGCCGCGGAAAGGGGATTGGTTCGTGGTGGACACATTTCGAGATCCGTTCATACCGGAGGCCGAGAAATCGCTCTACGCCGTCTCGATCGGCGACGACCCGACCAGAAGCGAATTCTCCTCGGTGATCACCGCCGAGGGCGATCGATACCGGTCGATCCTGGACGGCGCGATGCCGGGCGAGTTCCGGATCACCGTCGAGCAGACCTTCGATCGGACCGCGGGAATGCTTGCGGCACAGACCTACTCGTCGAAGAGCTGGCACGGTGATCAGCTGGTGAGCAGCGAGGAGGGCAACTTCGTCGACACCGCGCACCTGCAGTTCGGCGGCAAGGTGCAGCCGTTCCCGAGCCGGATGACGCCGCTGCTCGGCGGCATGATCGTCTTCCGCGGGCTGGACTTCGCCAAGGGCGTGAAGACGAATGTCGATCTGTGGCTCGGCTTTTCGGTGCACTGGCCGATCGAGATCAAGGTGGAGAAGCGGACAAGGATCGAGGTGCCCGCGGGCAAGTTCGACGCGTGGCAGGTCAAGGTGCGGCCGAGCTTCACCCATATCAACGGCCTGCTCGACAAGGTGATCGGCGGCATCTTGCCGCCGTTCACGCTGCATTTCGATGCGGAAGGCTCGCACCGGATGCTGCGATTCCACTTCCCGACCGGTCCGATGCCGTGGAATCCGAAGGGGCTGGTCGAGCTGACCCGCGCGGAGTAGCGTCGCGTTGCCTGCCTGATCCATTCGACCAGAAAGCATTTCGTGACCACTGTGCAGTTCTCCCTGCCGGTTCCGGACGCGGACCGTGCGGTGCTCGATCAAGTAGCCGAATTGTCCACCGGATTCGCCGCCGCGGCGGCCGATCACGATGAGCGCGCGACGATCCCCGTCGAGCAGCTGGACGCGCTGCACAAGACGGACGTGAACCGGGCCGTGCTACCCGCATGGGTGGGTGGAATCGGCCTGAGCTACCTGGCTTTCGGTCAACTGGTGCGGATGCTCGCCAAGGCGGATCCGTCCACCGCGACGATCTGGGTGATGCACGCCGGGGCAGGTGTCGCCCTCGCCGAGTTCACCAGGGAATCGCTCGGCTCGTTCTTCGCCGACGAATTCCTGGCCGGGAAGCGGTTCGCCAACGCGCTCTCCGAACCGGCGAGCGGCAACAGATTCCTCAACCCGCAGCAGGACGCCGTCGCCGCCGCGGGCGGCTGGACCCTCACCGGCGCGAAGCGTTTCGTCTCCGGCGCGGAGATCGCGGACTATCTGCTGGTCAACGCGCGGGTGGACGACGTGCCCGCCTTCTTCGGCGTGCCACTGCCCGACCAGACCGTCTCGGTCGTCCCGATCTGGGACACCCTCGGCCTGCGCGCGACCCGCAGTCAGCTGCTGTCCTTCGACCACACCCTGCTGCGCGCCGAATACCGTGGCCGGGCACCGGGTCCCACCGACTTCGCGGTGATTCCCGCCGGTCTGCCCGCGATCTCGCTCGGCATCGCCGATGCCGCCCTCGATGCGCTTGTCGCACACGCACGCTCGCGCACCATCCTCGGCAAGCCGCTGTCGTATCAGCAGTGGGTGCAGCACGAGGTCGCCGACGTGCACACCCGCCTCGCGGCCGCGCACGCGCTCTACGACAGCGCACTGTGGCAGGCGGACAACCGGATTCCGGCCTTCTTCCCGACCCTGGTGCGCGCCAAGTACCTGGCGAACAAGGTGGCCGTCGATGTCGCCCAGCTCGGTGTGCGGGTCGGCGGGGCCTCCGGGTACCTCAAGCAGTCACCCATCCAGCGCCACCTGCGCGACGCGGAAGCCGGTCAGCTGATGGCGTACTCGACCGAGGTGCTCGCGGGCGAGATCGGCAAGGAGGTCCTCGGCGTCCCCGGCGAATGAGTCAGCGGTGCGCGTTCAGGAAGTCGAGCACGAGCGGGGTCGCGATGCCGCGGAACTCGTCGAAGTAGGCATGCCTGGCGCCGGGGATCATGTGCAGTCGCGCGCCGGGGATGCGGTCGGCGATGAGTGGCGCGTTGACGGCGGGATTGAAGATGTCGTCGGCGCCGTGCACCACCAGGGTGGGCGCGGCGATGCCGGGCAGCGCATCCCACGCGTCGTGGCGCTGGCTCGCATTGCGGTGCCTGCGCAGCGCGTACGGTGGCATGTCCGGATCGCCGAGCGTGTTGTACGGCCCCGAGGTACTCGCGAGCCAGCCCGGGGTGTACATCAGGTCGAGCAGCGCGCGCCGGTTCGCGGCCGGATCGGGTTGCGCCAGCGACCTTCTCACCTCGACATCGCGCTCGATCGCCTGCCGCCCACCCGGCGAGGTGCAGCCGAGCACCAGCGTGCGCACCCGCTCCGGATGGCGGGCGGCCACCCACTGCGCGACCCGCCCGCCCATCGACGTGCCGTACAACTCGAACCGATCGATGCCGAGCTCGTCGAGTACGGCGATCACGTCATCTGCGAAACCCGGTGTGCTGTAAGGCTCGTCGGGCTTGTCGCTGTCCCCGGTCCCGCGCCAGTCGATGGTGATGGTGCGCCGCGCGGTGAAACCCTCCCGGATGCCGTCCCACCAGTGATGGTTGTTGGACTGCCCGGCGAGCAGCACCAGGGGAGCGCCCTCGCCTTCGACCTGACAGGCGATCCGCACCCCGTCGGCGGCCTTCGCGTGCGGCACGATCAGTGACCTCCTTGTGCGGCAGCACCATTGAGCAGCAGGCGCAGGCGCCCCGCGTAATCCGTCGGCAGATACAGCACCGGGCTCGTCGTCCACGGCTGCCCTGATTGCGGGTCGTACCGGTCGGGCATCGCGACACCCTGCGGTGCGTAGGCCCGGAACCCGTTGGCGGCGGTGGTGCGGGTGGCCCGCCACAGATGGTCGTGGAAGGCGACGACACCGGCCACATCGGTCGGGGCGACCGCGCCGCGCAGCCCGGCGACCCGCGCCGCGACGCCGTCGGTGGACAGGTAGACCAGCGTCCCGTCGGGAGTGCGATCGGGCGCGATCGCGACGACATCGGCGAGCCCGTACCGCGCCCGCAACACCTCGGCGATCTCGGTCTGCGCGTACACCGGGATGTCGCGGTCGCCGCGCGCCGCCATCACCGCGTCCGCGAGCGCCTCGTTCACCGGTCCCGGCTCGCCGACGGTCCGCGCCGGATCCACGCCCTCGGGCAGCCGATTGCCGAAGCTGTACGCGATGATCAGCGAGAACGTTTCCGCCGGCGCGGTCGGTACCGCCCACAACTCGGCCGATACCTGCTCGGGGACCTCGGCGGTCGCGGTCGGCTGCCAGGACGCGGCGGCGAGCAGCGCGAGCGCCGCGCCGGCCACGACCGTGCGGGTGATCTTCATGTGACCGATGCTAACTACCGGTCCGTGCGGGCGGATATCGGACAGGTGACCCATTGCCGATGGTCATGGCGTCGCGGTGGTGGCGTTCGGGTCGAAGCCGCCAGGGATCTCGTAGACGACGCCGGTGAACGTGGCACCGAACAGCCGGCCCGCGGCGAAACCCCGATCGCCGCGGCCGTAGCTCAGGACGCTGGTCATCGGATTGCCGCCGCCGAGAACGCAGTACTGGTTCGGTGCGTCGATGCGGATGACCTGGCCCGCGGTATTCAGCGGCACCACAGGACGATCCAGGGAGTCGAGGGTCAGCCCGTCGGGTGCGCCGAGCGCGTCACCGCCCGCGAGGTCGAGCAGCGACTGCGGTGCGCCCGGCGCGGCGGTCGGAATCCGGCTGATGCCCGGGTTGACGAATGTGCGTGACACATAGAGGAACTCGTCGTTCTTGCCGAGTACCGCCCCGTTGGCGCTCGGCAGGCTCGCCCAATCGGCCTGGACGACACCGTTCGGATACACCCGTCCGATGAGACTGCCGAAATCATTGGTGGCATAGACGATTCCGTCCCGCGCGACGTCCATGCCGTCGGCCGCACTCAACCCGGCGGCGAACGGCAGCACCGCACCGGTATCCGGGTCGAGCCGCACGATTCCGGCGTGACGCAACGTATCGCCGGCCAGCACCCGTGCATCCGCGCCGTAACCGACAAGCAGGCTGCCGTCCGGCGTCCAGGCCAGCGCGCCGCCACCGCCGCTCGGCACCGTCGCGATCGGCACCGGCACGGCGCCCGGCGCATCGATCCGGTAGACGCGGCCGGTCACCAGGTCGGTGGTGAAGGCGCGGCCGCGGGCATCGACGGTCAACCCCTCGAGCGCGCCGGGCACCGACGCGACGACCACCGTCGGCTGTCCCGCGCCCGCGCACACCGGTGCGGCATCGGCCGTCGGCGTCGCGAACATCGTCGCCGTGGTCAACGCCGCCGCGGCGACCAGCGCTCTATCGGTAATCCTCATGGCAACCTCCGTCGGCCTTCATGACCGACACGAGGTGGCGGCACCGGATGGTTCACCGCGCGCCGATGAGTTTCGGGTCACAACCGCGTCTGCACGGGTATGAAGGCAACCAATCTCGCTGAACTGTACGACCTGCCGGTTGTGGACTGGGCGGTCATCGCGTCCCGGATGGACGAGGGGTACGGCCAGGCGCCGGGCTCCGGCGGCCCCGATCGCTACACCACCTGGCTGACCACGATCAATCAGGACGGCAGCCCGCATATGACCGCCGTCGGATCCCTGTGGATCGATGGCGTCTTCTGGTTCGTCACCGGCGAACACAGCAGGAAGGGCCGCAATATCGCCCGCGACCCGCGCTGCGCCGTCAGCATCTCCGCCATCGAATTCGACCTCGTCGTGAACGGCACCGCCGAGCAGGTCACCGATTCGGCGACGGTGGCGGCGATGGCCGCGCGCTGGGCCGCCGACGGCTGGCCTGCCCGCCTCGACGACACCGGCCGCGCGATCACCGCCGCGTACAGCGCGCCGTCGGCGGGCCCGCCGCCATGGCACGTCTACCGGGTGACGCCACGGACCGCCACCGTCGTGTCCACCATCGAGCCGGGCGGCGCTACCAGCTGGCGGTTCTGACGATCACCGGATCACTGTCCGGCGATCAGCACCGCGGCCAGCGCCAGCGCGCCCGGCAGTGCCTGGACCACCAGAATGCGCCGGTTCGCGGTGGCCGCGCCGTAGAGACCGGCGATGACGACGCAGACGCAGAAGAAGATCTTCACCTGGTAGCCCACCGGGTCCGAGGCGAGCAAACCCCAGATCAGGCCCGCCGCGAGGAAGCCGTTGTACAGGCCTTGATTCGCGGCGAGCACCTTGGTCTGCTCGGCGAATTCGGGGGTGCTGCCGAACGACGCCCGCACCCGCTCCGTCGTCCAGAGGAACATCTCCATGATCAGGATGTAGACGTGTATCGCCGCCACCAACCCGACCAGAATCTCGGATACCACTCGCATGGTCGACTCGCTTCCTCGCGTATGGCCATTCGGATCGCTGGATACAGAATGGCCGATATCGCACCGGCCGTCGGTGAGGCGCACCCGTACGGCCGCGTCGGTGGGGTGCACTAGCGTCGAGCGCATGCGGCTTCACGTGGGATGTGCGATGTGGACGCACGCGGCTTGGGATTGGCAGCCCGCCTCGGGGGATCGGCTGCGGGCCTACGCGGATCGCTGCGACGCGGTCGAGGGCAACACCACGTTCTACGCGACGCCGACGCAGCGCACCGTCGAGTCGTGGGCCCGGCAGACGCCCGCCGATTTCCGCTTCGTGATGAAGCTGCCCAAACCGGTCACCCATGAGCGCAGGCTCACCGGCGTCGACGAGGAGATGCGCGCGTTCCTGACGGCGATGGCTCCGCTCGGTCCACGCATCCACGCCTTTTGGGCCCAGCTGCCCGCCACTTTCGGCCCGTCCGACCTCGGCGCACTGGCCGCCTTCCTGCGTCGCATGCCACGCGACCACCGCTGCGCCGTCGAAGTGCGCCACCCCGCGTTCTTCGAAAACCCCCGCGCCGCCCAGGAATTGGAAACCGTACTGGGGCGCGTCGGCGCCGAATGGATCCCGTTCGACACCACCGTCCTGTTCGACGGCGCCGCGGTCAGCGCCGCCGAATACGAGGCCCAGTCGAAAAAACCGCGCCTCCCGCGCCGCACCCGCGCGCTCACCGAATTCCCGATCGTCCGCTATCACGGCCGGGATGCCAACGCCCGCACCATCGAAGGCTGGCAACCCTGGGTCACCCAGGTGGTCACCTGGCTCCAAGAGGGCCGTTCCCCAAC
The DNA here is from genome assembly GCF_044547285.1 of Nocardia sp. NPDC052566. Taxonomy (NCBI): domain Bacteria; kingdom Bacillati; phylum Actinomycetota; class Actinomycetes; order Mycobacteriales; family Nocardiaceae; genus Nocardia; species Nocardia sp. NPDC052566. The sequence goes on from NZ_JBIUAF010000002.1 coordinate 149,996, forward strand.
GGTATTCATCCACACCCCCGACAACGCCGACTCGCTCCCACTCGCCCGCCGCTTCCACAACGAGGTCGAAGCGCATGTCCCCGACCTCGAGCCGCTGCCCGAACCCACGCGGACCGAACCGATGACGCTGTTCTGAGCTCCGATTCGCATCAGGACACCTTCCATATTCCCGTGGCCCGACTTGTTCCGGCAGCTGACTGGAAGCTAAGCTGCGGCGATCAGAGTGCCTGTGCTACAAGGGGTTTCAGACATCAACGACTACCCTTATCGATCGCGCCGTTATGTACTTCGATCCGAGGTTTCGGCCGACGACATCGACGAATTCGCGCTCGCGCGAGACTGGCCGCATGTTCATGAGAATCCTCGCGACAGGGATGGCGGGATCGACGGCCAATTGATCTGGCAGGGGCTGCCGGATGTCGCGCTGCACTTCGTCGTCGATGCGACGTCCGGCGTTGCCTATGCGGTGTTCACGGGCGCTTCCGAGAGTGCGACCGACCCCGTCCGGCGGCAGTTTCTCGACGAGGTTCCGCTGTGGGCGCTGGATGAGCTCTTCGAGGCGTTCGATAGTGCGGAGGATGAACGGGTCCGGGCTCAGCATGCGCTGCGGATAGGTTTTGCCGCCGCGGCAGAGTTCGACGACGAGGTGTTCCGCAGGATCGTCGAGACAATCGGGGACGATGACCCCAGGGTCCGATACGCGGGTATCTGGGCGGCGACCTACACCGGCTATCGGCAGTTCGTTCCTGCGCTGCGCCGGGTCTCCCTGGAAGATCCGGAGGACTTCGTACGGTCGAGGGCGATCAGCGTGGTGCGGGCATTCGAGTCGGAGGGCGGCCGGTAGGGGTTTATGGGCCGCAGCTGGTTGCCGGGGCAGGCGGCGTGCCGTCGAGCAGGTACGTGTTGACGGTGGCGTCGACGCAGATATTCACACCGCCGTACGCGCCATGGCCGTCACCCGATCGGGGCGCGGCCTACGCCGTGGATGGGCCAGCGGGTGCATTCGAGCAGGCGCAGGGCGGTGAGTTCGCCGAAATGCGGTGCGGCCTCGGCGAAAGTTGGTAGCAGGGCGCGCAGTTCGGCGGCGGTGTAGGTGTCGGGGTAGTCGGCGCAGTTGGCGGCGGTGTTGATCGCGGCGAAATTGGAGTAGGAGCCGTCGGGGCGGCGGCCGGTGAAGAGATCTGCGTAAGTGGCGAGTTCGGCGCCGTCGCCCGCAAAGGCCTTGGCGAGTGCGGTGATCAGCTGGGGCCACGATTCCGGTGCGGCGATGCCGATGCCGAGTGCGGCGACCGCGATCGGGCGGGTGAGTGGTGCGCCGTTGCCGGTGGTCGGTGGCGGCGCCGAGTCGGTCCGTGCCAGGAATTCATCGATGCGGGCGAGCGCGTCCGATTCGGAAAGGCCAAGTGGGCACTCGCTTTTCGATGTGCAGTAGCCCAGTAAGCGGCGTAGTGCTCGTTCACTGGCTTCGGACTGGTCGAGCAGGCTCTGCCGGAAATTCCGTAAGGGGGAGCCGGGTGCGTCGAGCACCATTCGGCCGACGCGGTGCGGGAACAGTGTCGCGTAGGCGGCGCCGAGCTGGCCGCCGTAGGAGACGCCGAGATAGTTCAGCTTCTCGTCGCCGACGGCGGCGCGAACCAGGTCGATATCGCGGGCCGAATCGAACAGGCCGATATGCGGCAGCAGCCGTCCGGACTCGGCGGCACACAAGTCGGTGAACCGCGCGCTGAGCGAATCCAATGCTGCCCACTCGGCGTCTGTGCGCGGAACTCGTTCAGGGAGTGCGGAATTCCCGCAGCGTACGGCCGTACTACGGCCGACGCCACGCGGGTCCCAGGACACCAGATCGTAGCGATCGAGCACATCTCCGAGCCTGTCCGCGATCTGGGTGACCGTCTCCAGACCGGATCCCCCCGGGCCGCCGGGGTTGTAGACCAGTGAGCCGAGCCGTCGCGCGGGATCCGCACTGCGGGTGCGGATCAGCGCGAGATCGATCGCGTCGCCATCGGGGTTGCGATGGTCCAACGGTGCGCTGATCGTCGTGCACTCCCACGCCCGCCGCGCATCCGAAATCCCCTCGCACGCGGTCCAAGTGGGTTGCGGAGCCGAACGTTCGGTCGGTGTGCCCGCACAGGCTGCCGACAGGAGTGCCGCCGCTGTCAGCACCGAACACCACGCGCGAATCGGGCGCATAGCCACCTCTGTTCGATGAGGGCACTGTGTGCCCCGCGACGATCCGCTTGCCGGACGATGCCGCGGGGCGAATCGATGGTCGGCTCCGAGCATGGGCCCGACACCGATCCGCTCGCGTCGGCCGAGTGGCGGAGCAGCCGTCATCCTCTCGGAGGATGTCCCAGGCGGGTTGTTCGGAACGCGGTCGCCGGACCAGGTGTCGAGGCGGACCGGCCCGTCGCGTCCGACGCCGTCAGCGCGGATGGTTGGCCGCGTACCTGGCGCGCTCGATGGCGTGCCGCCGCATCTGCTCGGGGTTTTCCAGGTCGGCGGGCAGCCCGTGCTGGGCGAGCCGGTGCGGGCGGTTCAACGACATGTAGGCCGCGCAGTAGAACAGCGCGAGAATCAGCGCGAGCAATGTCATCGCACCGCGCAGCCACAGCGCGCCGGGGAACATCAGGAACGCCGCGAACAGGGGAGTGAACGGCACCATTCCCCGAATCAGGTGGCGCGCGTAGGCGTGCTTACCGGTCAGGTCGTTGCGCACCCAGTCGATCATCGAATCGGGCAGGCGACGCCCGAAGGCGTAGCCGAGCCACTGGATCGGGTTGGGCCGTCGCTGAGTCCTCGATGTCATACCTCGAGTGTTGCCGCAGGTCAGGGCGCCTGGTAGCCGTCGCTGACCTGCCTATGCATAGACCGGACCTATGATCGCGCACCGGTCGACACGAACCGGGCGAAACGTGAGACGCATGACAACACCGGTCGGCGGCTGGTAGATACGCTGAACAGAGAGGACCCTTGACGTTTGGTCGAAGGAACAAGCGGTATCCGTACGGCGCGTCGATCCGTGCGGCTGTGTGCGCAAACGCTCCTAAGCCCCGCCACCACTCGGAGGAATATGAACGCGCCCGGCACGACCGCAGCTATCCTCGCCACCGCGACGGTGTTGGTGAGCGCGGGGGCAGGCACGGCGAGCGCCGATCAGTACGCACCCTCGGTCGGCGGCGGCTCCGGGATCGTCATCGATAGCCGCGCCCAGTGCACCCTCACCACCGTCGGCCGCGACCGCGACGGCCGGCTGGTCGGGCTCACCGCGGGGCATTGCGGGCACGCCGGTTCGAAGGTCATCGCCGAGGCCGACCCCAACTACGGTGTGATCGGCCGCTTCGTGTTCTCCGACGACGCGCTCGACTACGCGCTCATCGAATTCGACCCGAACCGGATCGACCCGGTGTCCCGGGTCGGCGGTACCACCATCCTCGACACCGGCGACCCGGCCCGCTTCCCGACGATCGTCTGCAAGAAGGGCCGCACCACCGGCACCAGCTGCGGTGTCGCCTGGGGTGATCTGCGGGCGAAGCACCATGAGACCTGGACCCAAATGTGTGTCCTCGAAGGCGATTCCGGCGCACCGGTGATGGTCGGCACCACCCTGGTCGGCATGGTCAACGCCTACCTCGCCGTCGGCTGCTTCGGCCCCGAGGTCGGCACCAACATCAGCGCGATCCTCGCCGACCTCGACAGCCGCGACGGCATCGGCGCAGGCTACCGCCCACTGTAGATTCGGTTTTCGGACAGGGGGCGTCCTTACGGGTCGGTTTTCGGCAGCGGTACGCTTCGCTAACTGTTGCTTGCCGATGGCTTCACCAGCAGTAGATATGAGCAGATCGCTTGGGGCGCATGGCTTGATTGCGCTCGCCTGCTCGATCGGCGCGGCAGTGGGTTTTGCGTCACCTCCGGTCAGCCGATCAGAAGCAGGGCTCCTACATGACGAATTCCACCATCCAGGCACCGGCAGCGGGGCCGGAACTGGGTACAGGCGTTGGCGCGTCACTGTCGCACCGGCAGATCCTGTCGATTCTGTCCGGGCTGCTGCTCGGCGTCTTCCTGGCCGCGCTCGACCAGAACATCGTCAGCGTCGCCATCGTCCGCATCGCCAACGACCTGCATGGTTTCGACGAACAGGCGTGGGCGACAACGGCATACCTGATCACCGCGACCATCGCCACGCCGCTCTACGGCAAGCTCGCCGACATCTACGGCCGAAAGCCCTGCTATCTCACGGCGATCGGCCTGTTCATCATCGGCTCGGTGGCCTGCACCTTTGCCACGTCGATGTATCAGCTCGCCGGATTCCGTGCGTTCCAGGGCCTGGGCGCCGGCGGGCTGATGTCGCTGGCGTTCACCATCATCGGCGATATCGTGCCCGCCCGCGAAAGGGTGCGTTACCAGGGCTATTTCATGATGGTGTTCGGCACGGCCACGGTACTCGGCCCGGTACTCGGCGGCTTCTTCTCCGATTACGACAACCTGGCGGGCATCGACGGGTGGCGCTGGGTGTTCCTGGTGAACGTGCCGATCGGCGTGCTCGCGCTCGCGGTGGTCAGCAAGGCGCTCAATGTGCCGCACCGAAGACAGCGTCAGCGGATCGACTGGTTCGGTGCGCTGGCATTGACGATCTGCGTTGTGCCGCAACTGATCGTGGCCGAGCAGGGCCGCCACTGGGGCTGGACCTCCGATCGCGCGCTGGTCTGCTACGGGATCGCGGCCGGTGGACTGCTGCTGTTCCTGATCATCGAATTCCTGATGAAGGACGCGGCGCTGATTCCGCTGCGGCTGTTCAAGAGTTCGACGTTCACCGTGACCATCGCGGGCGGATTCATCATCGGCGTAGCGATGTTCGGCGCGATCGTCATGGTGCCGCAGTATTTCCAAGTGGTGCGTGGGTATTCGCCGACCAAGGCGGGCCTGCTGATGGTGCCGCTGGTGCTCGGCATCACGGTCGGCTCGCAGATCGCCGGGTGGATCACCAAATTCACCGGCCGGTACAAGTTCCTGCCCATCCTCGGCTCGCTGGGCATCGCGATCGGCTCGGCGCTGTTCGCGCGGGTGCTCTACGACAGCCCGCTGTGGCAGCCGCTGGTGTACGCCGGGGTGGTGGGCTTCGGGCTCGGCGGCTGCATGCAGACGCTGATCATCGCGGCGCAGAACGCGGGCCCGCGTTCGGATATGGGTGTTTCGACCGCGGCGTCCACCTTCTTCCGGCAGATGGGCGGCACCCTCGGTGTCGCGGTATTCCTGACCATCCTGTTCAATCTGTTGCCGCACCGGATCGTCGACGCGTTCGGTGGTGCGCTGCCGCCGGGATTCGACGCGACCAGGCTCGCCGAATTGCAAACCAACACCAGCGGAATGGCCGCGCTACCCGACGAGGTGCGCGTGCCGATCCTGGTCGGGTTCACCGACGCCATGCACGGCGTCTTCTACACCGCCGCCGCGGTGTCGCTGCTTGCCTGTTTCGTGCTGCTGTTCATGAAAGAGATTCCGCTCCAGGATGATTCGGCCGTGCCGAGCGTGGCGACGCTGGAGTGGGACGACGAGGCGTGGGAGGACGCCGCCGAATCGCCGATCGAACCGGAACCGGTGCTCGCCGCCGTCGCGCATATCTCGATCGATCGCGACGGACCGGGTGTCTATATCGCCTCACCGGAAACCGACACGCCGACAACGGAATACGACGGCCACGCGGTCCACGGATCGGTGCGCCGCGAGGACGGCCGCCCGGTGCCCGACGCCGTGCTGACCCTGATCGATCAGGGCGGACGGCAGGTCGCGCGGGTGCCCGGCGCGGCCGACGGCGGCTATCGCATCGAGCCGCCGACGGCGGGCGACTATGTGCTGATCGTCTCCGCGCCCGGTCATCAGCCGTCGGCGGTGAGCGTGACCGTCGGGCACCGCACCCAGCGGCTCGACGTCACGCTGATGGGTTCCGGTGAGCTCTCTGGCGTTGTCAGATCGGCGGGCCGGGGCACCCCGCTCGTCGGTGCCACCGTCACGCTGACCGATCAGCACGGCGAGGTCGTCGGCGCCGCGATCACCTCGGGCGACGGCGGATACGTCTGCCACGGCGTGGTCCCCGGCACGTACACCCTGGTGGCCGTCGCCGAACATATGCGCCCCGGTGCGCTCACGCTGACCGTGCCGGACAGCGGACTGCTGCGCCACGATATCGAGTTGTCCCCCAAGGCCGTTCTGGTCGGCTCGGCATGGTCCGACGGCGGCCGCGCGGTGTCCGATGTCCAGATCACCGTGCTCGACGCGCAGGGTGATCTGACCGCCGTCGCCCGCACCGACGAGCACGGCCGCTACGTGGTGACCGACCTGGCGGAGGGGCACTACACCGTGCTCGCGCGCGGCTACCCGCCGGTGTCCAGCCGGGTCGTCGTGGCGGGCGGCGAGGTGGCCCATGACGTGCGGCTCGGTTACGGACCTGATGACTGGAGTGGAATTCGTAATTGTGAAACGAGATTGCCCACCGAGTAGATCGCATATTTCGCGCGGCACCGGAAATTGATCTCACTAAGTGCCACTCCTGTGGCACGGAGTCGGGTTACCGTATCCGGCGAGTTCAGAACAGGCCTCTGGGGTCAGTCCCGCGTCGACTCTTATCGAAGGAGCAAGGCGGTATGCGATTTTCGAGGTTCAGCGTGGTGATCGGTGTGGTCGCCGCGGTGGTATCCGGTATGACCTTCGGCGGCGGCGCCGCCGTCGCCGAATCGAATTGTCCGAATTTATATGTGATCGCGATTCCCGGTACGTGGGAAACCTCCGATAAACCGGATGGCAAGCGCGCCAATCCCGGCATGCTCGGTGGCGTAACTCGCGGATTGCCCGCCTCCGTGCGCGTCGACTATGTCTCGTATGCCGCCACCGCGTTCCCGTGGGAGGCCGAGGTGTACGGCGCGTCGAAGAAGGAGGCCGTCGACAATGCCCGCGGCCTCGCGACCGCGATGACGCAGCAGTGCGGCGCGACCAAGATCGCGCTGGTCGGCTACAGCCAGGGCGCCGACGCGGCAGGCGATCTCGCCGCCGAGATCGGTACCGGCACCGGCGCCATCGCGCCGAACCGGATCGCGGCGGTCGGCCTCATCTCCGATCCGCGGCGCGCGCCGCACGACGCGCTCGTCGGGCCGCCGGTCGCGGGCGCGGGCGCAGGGGGCCCGCGCATCGGCGGCTTCGGCTACGTCGGCCCGCAGACCAGGACGATCTGCGCGATCGGTGATCTCTACTGCGCTACGCCCGCGGACGATTTCGTCGCACGGTTCGCCGGATTCCTCGCGCAGACCTCCAGGCCCGATATCGCCAGCGCGTGGCGGTACCCGCAGGAGCTCGGGGCGATCGTCGGCGATCTGATGGCGCGCGGCGGCGTGCCGCTGCTGCAGAGTCAGCTCGTCGAATTCGCCGGGCCGCAGCGCACCCGGCAGCTGCAGCAGTTCTACAGCTCCGGCGCGCACATCGTGTACGGCACCTATCGGGTCGACGGCGGCAAGTCGGCGACCTCCTGGATGCAGGAGTGGCTCGCGTCGATGGCCTGACGGTCCGACGACCCTACGAGACGATCCGCTCGTAGGCGGTGCGGATCTGCGTCTCCGCATCGGTGAGGTATTCGGCGAGCATCCGCTCGGCCTCGGCCAGGTCACCCCTGGCCAAGGTCTGGTGGATCTCGTGATTGCGGGCCAGATACGGCTCGTGGAACGGATCGGCCATCACCAGGAAGACCAGCCGCAGCTCGTTCCACACGCTCGCCATCAGCTGATCGAGGCGGCCGCTGCGGTTGAGTGCGGCGATGGCCTTGTGGAAGTCGATGTCGGCCGTGCCGACCCCGGTCCAATCCTGAACGGCCGCACAGGCATCCGCGCGGGCCAGCGCAGCGGCGAGCTCGGCGGGCGTCTGGCTGGCTGGATCGTAGTTGTGGATCGCGGCGCCCTCGATGATCCGGCGCACCTGATAGAGCTCGGCCACGTCCTCCGGGGTCGGAATGCGCACGAACGCACCGCGATTGAGTTCGTGGTTGACCAGGCGCTCCTCGATCAGCGAGCGGAACGCCTCGCGCAGCGTGTTGCGCGACACGCCGAGTGCGGCACAAATATCCGGCTCGGATAGCCGGGTGCCGGGGCGCAGCGTCCCGTCGAGGATGCTCGCCCGCACGATGTCGGCGGTTTGTGAACTGCGGCTGGCGCGCGTGAGCAGGCCCTTCTGCTCCGAGAGCGCCGCGTATGCGGCGTCGGGTGCACCGACCGGTGACGTCATCGAAACCCTCCGCTGACCAGTAGCTATTCCGGTTTCGAGCATAACGCAATCGCGCTGTTCTCCCCGACAATCCAACTAGAGGATTGCAGAATCGTTGAACGATCCGTAGTCTACTGTGACGCAGATCGCTCCACTTGAACATTGCGAGACATCATGAGCACTCCCACCCACGTCTCCACCGCGGGCCCGGCCGCGCAGGAGCAACCATTCGACTGGTTCCGGACCATGAGCGCCAAGGGCAAACGCGCCTTCCTCGGCGCGTTCGGCGGATTCGGTTTGGATGCTTACGATTTCCAGGTCCTACCGCTGGCGCTCGGCGCCATCTCGTCGTACTTCGCCATCAGCACCGGGCAGGCAGGCTTGCTCACCACGGTGACGCTGCTGGTCTCCGCGCTCGGCGGCGCGCTGGCTGGCATCCTCGCGGACAAGATCGGGCGGGTGCGCACGCTCCAGGTCACGGTCGCGACCTACACGGTCTTCACTGTGCTGTGCGGCTTCGCGCCGAATTACGAAACGCTGCTGGTATTCCGCGCATTACAGGGTCTCGGCTTCGGCGGTGAATGGGCGGCGGGCGCGATTCTGGTCGCCGAATACGCACAGTCGAAATATCGCGGGCGGGCCGTCGCGTTCGTGCAGAGTTCCTGGGCGGTCGGCTGGGGCCTCGCGGTGGTGGTCTACACGCTGGTCTTCCAATTCGTCAGCGCGGATATGGCCTGGCGAGTGCTGTTCTGGACCGGTGCGCTGCCCGCGCTGCTGATCGTATGGGTGCGGCGCAACCTGACCGATTCCGAGACCGTCACCCAGCGCCGCGAATCCGCGGGCGCGAAAGCCGGTTCGTTCCGTGCCATCTGGAATCGTGACCTGCTCAAGACCACGTTCTTCGCCTCACTGCTCGCCACCGGTGTGCAGGGCGGCTACTACACGCTGGCCACCTGGCTGCCGACCTATCTGAAGAAGAGCCGCCACCTGACCGTGGTCGGTACCGGCGGCTACCTGTTCCTGCTGATCAGCGGCGCCTTCCTCGGCTACGTGACCGGCGGCATCCTCACCGACAAGCTCGGGCGCAAGCGCACCATGCAGCTGTTCGCCGTGCTCTCGGTGCTGTTCATGGTCGCCTACATCCAGGTGCCCGCGGGCGCGAACACCGCGGTACTGCTGCTCGGCTTCCCGCTCGGGTTCTGCACCTCGGCCATCTTCTCCGGCTTCGGCTCGTTCCTCTCCGAGCTGTACCCGGCCGCCTCGCGCGGCACCGGACAGGGCTTCACCTACAACTTCGGCCGCGCGGTCGGCGCCGTATTCCCCACGGCCGTCGGCTATTTGGCCTCGACAACGCTCGGGCTGGCCGGCGCCATGATGTTCGGCGCACTCGGCTACCTGATCGCCGTCCTCGCGCTGTTCGGACTACCGGAGACCCGTGGCCGCGAACTCGCTTGAGCACCGGACCCCGCGGATCCTGCCCGCGGGTGACAGGTCGGTCCTCGTCGACCCCGATGACGAGGCCGACCTGTCCATGTTCGTCGATGCCCTCCGCTTCGGATTGCCCGACGGCGTGCACGATGTGCTGCCCGCCGCGCGGACCGTTCTCGTCACGCTGACCGAGGCCGCCGATCGCACCGCGGTCACCGAGCGGCTTCGCCGGATGCTCGGGGAGACAGGGACATTCGCCGGCGAAGCCCGTGCGCGCGCCGAAGATGAGGTGGTCACCATTCCGGTTCGCTATCAAGGGCCCGACCTGGAGGACGTGGCCGCGCATCTGGGCATCGGTGTCCGCGAGGTGATCACGGCGCACACCGGCGCGCTGTGGCGCTGCTCCTTCGTCGGATTCGCGCCGGGCTTCGGCTACTTGGAGTCCGCTGAATCGCCGCTCGCGGTGCCGAGGCGCGTGGAGTCGCGCACCTCGGTGCCCGCGGGCTCGGTGGCGCTGGCCGACGGATACAGTGCCGTGTACCCGCGGCGCTCGCCCGGCGGCTGGCAACTGATCGGCAGCACCGATATCGACCTGTGGGATCTCGCGCGGGCCGAACCCTCGCTGTTGCGGCCGGGTACCAAGGTCCGGTTCATCGAGGAGGCAGGCGCATGAGGGTCGCACTGCGGGTTCTGGCCGTGGGGCCGCTAAGCACCATTCAAGATCTCGGCAGGCCCGGCTGGTTCTCGGTCGGTGTCGGGGTGTCCGGCGCGGCCGACCGGCGGTCGCTGAAACTGGCGAACCGGCTGGTGGGCAACGACGAAGCGGCCGCGGGGATCGAAACCCTGCTCGGCGGACTCGAACTGCGTGCCGAGGCGCCGGTGCTGCTCGCGGTTACCGGCGCCCAGGCGGCGATCACCGTCGACGGTGTGCCCCAGGGACATTCGTCGGTCATCGCGTTGCAGCCGGATCAGCGGCTGCGCATCGGGATGGCGACCGCCGGGCTGCGGGTGTACGTCGCGGTGCGCGGCGGGATCACCGTCGAACCGGTTCTCGGCTCGCGCAGCCGGGACACGCTCGCGGGGATCGGCCCGCAGCCGCTGGCGGCGGGAGCGGAGATCACCGTCGCACCCGCGGGCCGACTGCCGTGGCCGAATGTCGAGGTCGCGCCCGTGCCCGCGGTCGAATCCGGTGTCGTCACCGCCCGGGTGCTGCTCGGGCCGCGCGACGACTGGTTCGCCGACGCCCGAGTGCTCTTCCGCGATTCGTGGCAGGTCACCGACCGGGCCGACCGGGTCGGGGTGCGGCTGGCCCGCCCCGAGGGTGCGGCGGGACTGCGCCGGGTGGACGACAGGGAGTTGCCCACCGAGGGCATGCCGCTCGGCGCGATCCAGGTGCCGCCGAGCGGTGAGCCGGTGGTCTTTCTCGCCGACCATCCGATCACCGGCGGCTATCCGGTCGTCGGCACCGTGCTCGCCGCCGATGTCGACCTGCTCGCCCAGGCGCGGCCGGGACAGCACATCAGGTTCGTGCCGTCACAGCCGTGATGGTCACCGGATCGGTTGCTGCCCAGTCGGTTTCGTCTCCTTCGGCGCCACGGGGCATTCGTTCGGCGCGGTATCGCCGCGCAGCCGCGCGTCGAGCCAGTTGATCGCACCGCCGAAACCGACGCCGAGCGCGATCACATGCTCACCGGGTTCGGTGCGGTACACGGCGGGGACGCCGCGCGCGCACTGGGTGTGGAACAGCTCGTCGGCGCCCTCGATCGGGATCCAGAAATCGTGCGCGGCGTGGTAGACGTACAGCGGCGTACCGGAGGTGCGGCCGGTCAGATTCGTCTGCCGGTAGATCGTTTCGGCGATCTCACCGTCGAGCGGATTGGCGATATTGGCCGCGACCTCGATGGGCAGGCCGATCGCGCCGAGCGGGCCGTTGCTGGTGCCGCAGGTGTCCTTGAACGGTGAGCTCGCCACCCACTGCGCCAGATGATTCATTCGCGAGAGGATTTCCGGATACTCACGCGCGATGGCCAGGGTGGCGGCGAGCAGAATGCCGGAAGCGGAATTGCCGTTGAAACGGTGCGCGATCTTCCGATAGTCGGTGGCCAGTCCGCCCATCGTCGCACCGACCAGCACCTTCGACAGTTCCGGCGCGTATTCGTCGACGAGCATGGCGGCGCCATAGGAGGCGATCGCGCCGCCGGAATATCCGCCCATGGCATAACGGCTTTCACCGAATTGGTCGGGCAGCATCGCGCGCACCGCGCGAATGGCGTCCAGCATCGCGTGCCCCGCGACATTCGGTTCGGCATAGGACATCCACGGGCCCTCGTGGTCCGGAATCAGCACCGCATAGCCACGGCTGGCCGCCCACCCGGTGGTCGGCGGGAACAAATCGCCGCCGTTGAAGTCGCTGTGGAATCCGTGCGCCATCGCGTAACCCGGTGTGCAGCGCCTGCCGAGCGAATTGATCGGCAACGCGTTGACCATCACCGGCCGTGTGCCGTTGCCGGTCCACGGCGCGGCGGGAATCACCAGCGTCGCGGTGGCGAACGAGGGCGCGCCGGAGGCGTCGCTGGTGCGGTACTTCAGCAGTACCGCGCGCTGGATCGGCACCAGCACCAGCAGCGCGGCGGGCCAGGTGACATCGCGCCATTCGACGATCTCGCCGGGTTTCAGCGCGTCGAGATTTCGCGGCCATTCATCGAAGAGTGGATCGCCGGAGGGAGCGGCGAGCACCGAATGCCACAGCGCCGAGATATCGGGCCGTAGTTTGCGCGGTCCGGGGGAATCCGCGGGTCGATCGGTGGCCGGTTCGGGGGATTTCACCACCGGTGCCGGAGCGATCGGCGACGGAATATGTTGATCGATCCATTGCTGCAGTGGGCTCGGACCAGAATCCTTGGGCAGGCCGGGCAGACCGGGGATATTCGGAAAACCCGAATCGGCGGTCGCCGGTGCGTGACCTATCGCCAACACACAACCGGCCGCCAAGACGGCAGCTACGGTCCGCAGACAATTCAAGACACACCACCTGTGAGTTCGTGCCGGACAGAGACAGTGCAGTACCGCGTCGGATCGAAAAGATAATTCCGCGCATGTGAAGCTCGGCGTTGTCAACCTACCCGCGTCATCGTTGAACCCGTCGGATTTGCGCGCCGCGTCCGCGAATAGAAAAGGCCCGGTCCATGGGGACCGGGCCTTCGTATGGGTTATGTCGGTGAATTCAGCAGTGCGTGGTCACCGGATCGCCGCGGAAACGGGCTTCGACGTAATTCCAGGCGTCGGGGAAACCCGCGACGGCCGTCGTCATATGTTCGGCTATCTCGTAGGGCGCGAACGTCAGCGGTACGCCTGCGCGGCAGTAGTGGTCGGCGACCTCTTTGACCGGTTCGAAGAACGTCAGCGTGTCGTAGACGCCCTGCCACATGTACATCGGTGCGGTGGGCACGCCGTCGAAGTAGCGAAGGCTGTTCTCTCGCAGCACCGCACGCGCCTCCGGGCTGTCCATCAGGCTCTTCGACGCGGCTAGCTGCTCGGCGCTGCGGAACGCGCCGTGGAACAGCAGGAAGCGGCGGCATTCGTCGTGGGTGAATTCGCGGAACCAGCGGCCCGCCTCGTTGAGCTGGGCCGAAATCGGCAGTCGCTCAGGGTATTCGCGTTCCAGGCCCATGGCGGCCGCGAAGGCGAGCCCGAAGCCGGGATGCGGTTCGAAGCCGAGGCTGAGCGCCATCTGCTCCAGGTCGGCCGGGATACCGCCCGCCACGACGGCGGCGAGCTTCAGCTCCGGTGCGTAGGTCGGCTGCAGTGCTCCGGCCCATGCCGAGGCCATACCGCCGCCGGAGTAGCCCGCGATGGCGACCTTCGAATCCGCGAGCCCGAGTTCGGTGGCCCGCTGCACGGCCCTGACGCTGTCGAGGGTGACCATGCCGCTCAGCTTGGCCGCGCCGTAGGCGACGGTCGGGCCGAGGTAGTCGGGCAGCGAGATCGCCCAGCCGCGGCTGACCGGAAGCATGGCGCCGACCGCGTCCTGCAGTTCGCCGTTGAACATCGATCGCGACGGATTGCATTTGCTGCCCAGCGAATTGATCAGCGCCTGGTAGGAGACCAGTGGGGGATTGCGCACGCCGTTGGGGAGCAGCACGGTGGTCGCGGCCATGATCGGGTGGCCCGCGGAGTTGGTGGAGCGGAACGCGATCTGCCATCCCGTGGTGCCGACATAGGGCCCGGAGTCGATCTTGCGGGTGCGCACCACGTCGCCTGGTGCGCGTGCCTCGAGATCCGCGGGCGCGGTGAAGAACGCGTCGGGATCAGGGGTGGGGTACAGGGGGTCGGCCGATGCCGTTTTGGTCAGTGAACCAACCGCTACTAGGCAGAGCAGGACAGTGAGGATCCTTCTCGGCTTCCGGGACAAGTGCGTATTTCCTTCGTTCGGTCGAGCAGTGGCCGGCTGCACGGCGGCGGCGATGCCCCAGCGGCACAGCCGGTTTGCCACAGGTCGAGCGCCACCTGGCGCAGACCCTAAGCCAATACCCAACGGCACGCACGTTTCCCACGTTTTTGCAAGATCAATCACACCCTGTAACGCCCCGCAATGTGCAATTTCCCAAGTGCGCCACTGGCACCCGTAGTGTATCGGGGGGTTTACGGTGCGGGTTGCTCGGCGACGGCCTTGATGCGCTCCAGTGTCTCGCGCATGCCGTTCACGTTGGTCCTGGTGCGGGAGCGACCGGCGATGAGGGAGTAGATGCGAAGGGGGAACGACTGTTCGAGGCGGAAGGATTCGGTGACGTCGGTGCCGCCATCGACGGGGGTGAAGCGATATGTCCAGGTGTTGACCGGGGTGTTGCCGGGACCGAGGACGGTGAAGGCGAATTCGCGTCCGGGATCGCAGGCGACGATGCGGCAGACGGTCCAATACTTCAGGCCCCAGCCGTTGCGGTTGACGTGCCCGCGGAACTTCACCCCGACGGCCGGGCCCGTCGCGCCGCCGAGCCACTCGGCCTCGAAGGTCTCCGGACTGAACTTCCCGGTATTCCTGATATCGCTGACCAGCTCCCAGATCCGTTCGGCGGGAGCGGTCATCCGCACTGTCACACTGTCCTGCATGACCGCACGCTACCGCTGACGGGCGGCCGTCAACAGACTGCTGTCGAGTTCCCAGCGGGCGTCGTCGACCCAGGTTCTGAGCTCGAGCAGGTCCGGGGTCGGTACGCGCAGGATGTCGCGCAGAGCGACGGTCACTCGGGCGGCGGCCGCGTCGTACACCCCGAACGACGCGGGCAGCTCGATATCGAGGTGCCAGTTGGCATCACCGCCTCCCGTGCCGGATCGCCAGCCGGTCTCGGCCATCGTGGTCTCGTCGGCGGGCGAGACGCGGAATTCCTCGTCGAGGTAGTCGTTGCCGACGATTTCGCAGAACAGCCGGTCGGCCCGCATGCGGAACTGCGCGTACCGGTTGCCGACGGTGCTGAGAACGAGGAAGCCGTCGTAGGGCATGCGGGACAGGGTGTGGGCCAATGCCGTCGTGAATCGCGGCCAATCGTCGGCGCCGACATGCGGATCGGCGCTACCGCGCTGCTGCGGCGGCGCCGGGCAGTGTGGATTGGCGAACTCCAGGGCGATCGACTGTTCATCGGCGACCACCCGGATCGTCACGGCCGGACGCTCCCAGGTGAGCGCCGAACGCGCACCGCTCCGAATGCGGTGTCCCGGACCGAGTTCGGTCGTGAGCCGCGCCGAGATCTCGGTGCGTGATCCGGCCAGTACCTCGGCGGATTCGGTGGCGATATCGGCGACGGTGAGCGTCACATACTCCACCAGGAGCCGCTGGCCGTCGTCGCCGGTGTGGTAGGACCCGATCGCCGCCGCCGCGGGTCGCTCGACATCGAGGTTGGTGGTCAGGCGCACCATCCGCGGCCGTTCGTCGGCCACCTGCCAGCCGGCGGCCGCGCAGAACCGGGGCAGATCGTCGGCCGACCACCGCCAGTCGAATCCGGCGGCGACGGTGGCGGCTTTTGCCACTCCAGCTATATCAACATGCACTCGGGAAATGCTACGGGCATGCCGGTATCGGCTGCGGCCCAATAGTTCTGGGGGCAAAGGTGCGCACTCGCCCGCCGGTCCGTTCGGTGGATCGCGAGGTTCGGCCACTGAACCGAACGGTGGCGTAGGCAATCGGCCACGGACATGCTTGTTCGTGAATTCCCTGAATCGAAGGCGGGATTTCTCCATGGCCGTGCCCGAAGTGCCGAAATACGGTGCTGTCCAGGTAGACCGGGCTTTTCCGATCCCGGTCCTGGATCGGGTCATGGTGTCACTCGATCCGGGCGCACATCGCCGAGTAATCGAATCCGTATTGTTACCAGAGCAATTCGGCCGTTTCGCGATAAAAGGCGCGACGGGCTCGACGGCGGATGGTTATGGTTCGGTCGGCCTCGCCTGCCGCAATACGCTGGTCGAGTTCTTTCATGCCGCGGCGCCGGTGCTCCCTGGAGTTACCGGCGGACTGTGTTTTTCGTTCCAGACCGCAGGCTCGATCGGCCGGGCGCGTGAACTGCTGGAGCGCGATCCCGAATTCTCCGCGTGCTACGAGCTGATCTGCCGTGCGGCGCCGCGGGAGACCGATCTGCGGCCCTGGTACCACCTGCTGCGCCCCGACTTCGGCGCGCACAGCCCGTTCACCGTGTTCCTCGGTGAGGTGACACCGGAATACCTCGCCGTGCTCGGCGTGCCGCGCCGCCCGGACGGTACCCTGCGGCGGGCCGCGTATCTCGATGCGGCACTGGGTAGTCCGCCCGCGCCGGAGCATCGGCTGCGCGATATCACCGGCGTCACCGTCCGCCTGCGGCCGCGCCGCGCGACGGTGCTCGCCGCTACCTTGACCACCCTCGGCTATGCGATGGAATCCGTTCGCGGACAGCGGATTCTGTACGGTCCGGCGTTCGAGTTGCGCATCGTGGTCGACGACAGTGCGCCCGAGGGGGTGCTGTCGATCACCGTCGCGCTGACCGAACCGCCGCTGATCGGCACCGCGTTCCGCTTCGGCGACACCTCCCGCCTGGAGATCGCTCCCGATGGCCGTTCGGCGGTATGGACCTTCACGCCGCTGGCCGGAGTCGCCGCAGGAACGAAGACGTGAACGAAGAAAGGAAACGGTGACATGTACGAAGCGCGCTATCTGGTCGTCGTCAATCGCGAAGAGCAGTACTCCCTCTGGGAGGCCGACGTGCCGCTGCCCGCGGGCTGGCTGGCCGAGGGGTTCGAAGGATCGAGGGAGCAGTGCCTCGAGCACATCGAGCGGGTGTGGACGGATATGACTCCGCTGAGCATGCGCGGCGGGCGAAAGTCCTAGCCCCGCGGGGATTCTCCGGGCCAGCGGTTTTGTCTGGTATGTCCGAGGCGGTAGAGCAAGCCGCCACGCCGATACCGCCCGGTAACTCCCTAAAACCTCAGTGTGTCGCCCGCGGCACGCCGTAACGACCGGGGTCACGGCAAATCAACAGTTTCGCTGGCAACGGTGCATCGACTATGAATGTCAGGGTGCCGTTCCCACGCGTGATCATTTGTCTGCCATGCGATCTCCCCGAAGGGGAGTCGAAGTGACCATAGAGCATCCCATCGAGGACGAGGTCAAGCAGCTGGCTAGACGGGTCGAGAAGGCCCGCGGTCGGCTTGCGTACCAGTTCGATCCCGCACTGACCGAAGCACTGTCCGAAGACGAGCTGTTCGCCGAACGCGAACTCGCCGAACGGATTCGCGAGCAGGACCGTGGACAGCGCTGGAAAGAGGCGCAGGCCGTCGCCTCCGCCTCCGACCGCGCGCGACAGACCACCGAAGCGATCGAGAAGGCCGATATGCGCGATCTACTACTCGCCAGGAAGGCGATTGCCGCACAGCGACGTGAGTCCAGCCCGCATGCGAAGCTGGCGTCGCTATACCGGCACCGGGCGTGGTCGCTGCGCGCACTGGCCGGCGTGGTCGGGGCGGGCATGTTGTGGTCGGCGGTGAACGTTCAGCAGAACATCGCACCAGGCGGGCCGGGGGATCCGCTGTACTGGTTCAGCTACTTGCTCGAAGCGATGATCAGCGTGTGCCTGATCATCATCATGATCGGCACCAACAAGGTCGCCGAATGGGGGGTCGTCGACAGCCGCAGGCAGGTCGCCGCGGCCGAAATGGCGCTGCTGGCACTGACCGTCAGTCTCAACACCTACCCGTATCTACGTGCCGGCCAATGGTACGAGACGGCCGTGCACGCCGTCGCGCCGGTGATGATCGGTGTCTCGCTGCTCATCCACCATGCCGCGAGCGCGCGGTACGGCCTGGCCATCACGCGGGCCACCGAGCAGGTCCGTGAACTGCCCGATCCCGCCGAGCGGATTCGGCGTTCGCTGCCTTCGGCGGCGAGCCTGCGCTTGACCGCGCTGGCCGAGAAGGCGGCTCAGGTCGCCGAGCAGGCCGCGGCGGTCAAGGCGGCTACCGCCAAGGCGCAGCCGCAGGTCGAGGAGCTCGAAGAGCTCGAAGAACTGGAGGAGTTCGAGGAGTTCGACGACACCGAGGCGATGGAGATCGAGATCATCGCGCCCGCCGACGACGAAGCGACGGCACCCGTTGTCGCGACGAACGGGCGGGTGAACGGTCACAAGAACGGCGCGGCCGTACGCAAGGTGCGGCCCGAACCGGTGGGCGAGGACCTGGATGAGGCGCCCGAGGCGCCGGCGAAGGCCGCGGCACCGGTCAAGGCGACACCGCAAAAGGTGGCGGCACCGCAGAAGGTGGCGGCACCGCAGAAGGTGGTGGCGCAGAAGGCGGTGGCGCAGCAGCAGGCGAAGCAGACCGCCGCGCCGGTGAACGGGAACGGCAAGACCCGCCCCGTCGCGGCCGCGAAGGTCGAAAAGCCGAGCGTGCCGGTCGATCTCGACGTGACGGCGGAAATTCCGATCACCACCGCACCGATCGCGACCACGCCGGTCACCGCGGTGAACCGGAAGCCCGCGCCGGTCGAACCGATCGCGCCGGTCAAACCGGCGGCCTCGAGCAAGCCCGCACCGGACTTGCAGGTCGTCCGGACTCCGGACGTGCACGATACGGGTCAGTTCCGGATCGCCGAGATCCTGGAACAGGAACTCGCCGAGTTGCAGGCCGAGCGCAGGAGGGCAAGGGCAGGCAAGCAGCGATCCTCCTCGTAGCCGCGCAGGGGCCCGCGGACCTGCTCAGGGAATGCGGGCCACCGCGCCGAGCATCGAGACGGCCTCGGCCCTCGGGTGCGCGCGCCAAACCTCCGGCCGCCATGCCGTCACCGAGGTGATGCCGGGCGGAACGAGGTCGAATCCGGTGAAGAACCGAGTGAACTCCTCGGTGGAACGCAGGCGGAACGGCACACCGCTGCGCCGGTTCGCCTCGTTCGTCTCGGCGAGATCCTCCTTGGTGAGGTGATCGCTGGTGGCATGGGACATCACCAGGTAGCTGCCCGAGGGCAGTGCGTCGCACAGCTTGCGCACCAGCCCGTACGGGCCGATGTCATCGGTGATGAAGTGCATGACCGCGACGAGCATGATCGCGACCGGCTGCCCCAGATCGATGGTTTTCAGCAGGTCGGGATGGGTGAGGATGTGCTCGGGATCGCGGACGTCCGCGTCGAGATAGGCGGTCGCGCCCTCCGGGGCACTGTGCAGCAGGGCACGCGCGTGTGCCAGCACGATCGGGTCGTTGTCGACGTAGACGATGCGCGATTCGGGGGCGATGCCCTGCGCGATCTCGTGCACATTGCCCGCCGTCGGCAGGCCCGCGCCGATATCGAGAAACTGCCGGATACCCGCCTCCGCGGCCAGATAGCTGACCGCTCGCCGCAAGAAATTGCGGTTCTCCAGTGCGGCCAGGCGTATCGTCGGAAACGCCTCGGCCACCATATCCGCCGATTCCCGGTCGGCCTCGAAGTTGTCCTTGCCGCCGAGCCAGTAGTCGTACCTGCGCGCGGGGTGCGGCTTGGTTACATCTATTCCAGACGCCGGCGGTTTCGAGTTCACAACGCCCTCAATTCATTTCGACTACTGTCATGATGTCAGCTCGAGTTGCGAACCGGTAGCGGTCAGGTCCGCGCCGGGTCGGGAAGGCCCCTCATGTTGCAGTACAGCCCGTACGATTTCGACGTACACAATGATCCGTACCCGTACTACGCCAGGCTACGCGAGCAGGCGCCGGTATTCCGGAACGAGACCGATGATTTCTGGGCGTTGTCCAGACATGCGGATGTGCTCGCCGCGCTGCGCGATTCCACGCGTTTCTCCAGCGTGAACGGGCTGCGGATGGAACCGGCGTTCTGGGGTCCGCAGGCCGAGCAGTTCTTTTCCTTTGTCGCGATGGACCCGCCGAAACATACGCGCATGCGCGGATTGGTGGCCAAGGCATTCACCGCCCGCCGGGTGCAGGCGCTCGAACCGCGATTGCGCACCATGGCGCGCACCATGATCGAACCGCTGGTCGCGGCGGGCAGCTTCGACCTGATGACCGATTTCGCCGGGCCTTTCCCGACCGATGTGATCTCCGAGCTGGTCGGCGTCCCGGAATCCGACCGCGAGATGATTCGCAAGCTCGGCATGGAGATCATGTACTCCGACGAGGAGTCCACCGATCTGCGGCCCGAGGCGGTGCAGGCCATCGGCACGATCATCGGCTACTACACCGAGCTGACCATCGCGCGCAGCAAACACCGCGGCGACGACCTGATCTCGGGCCTGCTCGACGCCGCCGAGGCTGACGACCGGCTGACGCCGGAGGAAATCGTCGGCGTGCTGATCCTGCTGGTCGGCGCGGGCATCGAAACCGCCATGCTCACCCTCGGCAATGTCTGGCATGCCGCGGCGCGGCATCCCGACCAGCGGCGCAAGGCCTTCGACGGACGCGTCGACGACTGGATCGCCGAATCGATGCGCTACGACCCGTCGACGCAGATGATCTTGCGGACGGCCACCGAGCCGGTCGAGTTGCACGGCGTCACCATCCCGGCCGGCGCCAAGACGGTGCTGCTCACCGGTTCGGCCAATCGGGATCCCGAGGTGTTCGACCGGCCCGATGTTTTCGATATTGATCGGGACACCAGTGCGTCGCTGGTTTTCGGCAGCGGCAGGCACCACTGTCTCGGCTCGAATCTCGGGCTGCTGGAACTGCGGGTCGCGCTGCAGGAATTCGTCGCCGCGATCGCCGACTACGAGGTCGACGTCGACAATGTGCGCCGTATCCATGCCTCCAACAACCGCGGTTTCGCCTCGCTGCCCACCACGGTGACGGCGCGCTGATGGCCGACGAGGTGCGCGCCGGTGTCACGCTGACCAATCTCGACAAGCCGCTGTTCGACGGCGCGGCGGCGACCAAGCGCGACCTGGTCGGCTACCTCGAATTCGCCGCCGACCGGATGACCAGGCAGCTGCGTGACCGGCCGCTCTCGGTCATCCGGATCCGGCCGGGCCAGGAACCCTTCATGCAGAAGAACCTGCCCAAGTACACCCCCGACTGGGTGCACCGGGTGACCATGTGGGCCGAGAGTTCGCGCCGCGAGGTGACCTACGCCCTGTGCGACGACCTGCGCACCCTGCTGTGGTTCGGCAACCAGCGCGCCGTCGAGTATCACACCACGCTGCTGCTCACCGACCACACCAAGGGCCCGACTCATCTCGTCCTCGATCTCGACCCGCCGGAAGGCGAGAACTTCGGCCAGGCGGTCGCCGCCGCGAAGCTCATCCGCGCCGCACTGGCCGACGACGGCCTCGCCGGTGCGATAAAAACCAGTGGCGCCAAGGGATTACATGTCTTCGTTCCTGTCGAACCGGGCATCCCCATCGAAGACGCCGCCGCGGCCACCCGCGCCATCGCCGCCCGCGCCGAACGCCTCGACCCCGTCCTGGCCACCACCGCCTTCATCCGAGAAGACCGCGGCGGCAAGGTCTTCCTGGACTCCACCCGTGCAGGCGGCGCCACCGTCGTCGCCGCATACAGCCCCCGCATCCGCCCGGGAACCCCGGTCTCATTCCCCTTGTCCTGGAACGATATCGACAACATCACCCCCACCGACTTCACCATCCGGACCGCCCCGGACCTACTAGGCGACGGCGACCCCTGGCTCACCGAAATGCCTGCCCCCCAGAAGATTCCGGCGGACCTCCTCGAGGAAGGCCACACCATCCCCGTCGCCAGAGTTCAGGCCATGCACGAGGGAAAGCGCCGAGCCCGTGCCCGCCGACAGGACACCTGACCCAGCTGTCGAACATGCCCACATCGAATTCGATTGGTACGACGCGCCCCGCTCGGCGGTATCGCCGACGTCGACGGCATCCGCACTACTTCGACGGCCTCCACAATCACGACCAGTACGTCCCAGCGCTCACCCGAGGGAATACAGCGGGACCACCGTGCATGGCGGGACCACCGGATGTGCCGGGTCGAGCGCGTTGCCGATCATGGCCACCGCGGTCGGTGAGTACGGCTGGGCGAAGTGCTGGGAGAAATCGGTGGGGCAGATGTCGTTGATGTATTGCGTCGTCGCGTTGTTCGCGCCGGCGGGGACTCGCATGCCGCCGTAGAGGCCGAGTTCGTCGGTGATGTCGGTGATTTGGGTGTAGCGGATATTCGGTTGCAGCACTTGGGCTTTGCCGACGGCCCACGGGTCGAGCAGGTTGAATCCGATGGGTGCGATCGCGCCGTTGTACAGGATGGCGTCGTACAGCGGCTTCGGAATGATCTCGCGCGCAACGGCGGTGACGTCGACCGGCAGGCCGGTCAGGGTGTACGGCGAGGACAGCAGCACCGCCTGGTCCACCTTGCCGACGCCGCCGAGTTCGTTGAGGTAGTAGCGGGCGACCACGCCGCCCTGTGAATGCGCGACGAGATCCACCTTCGCCGCGCCCGTCGCTCGCAGCACTCGATCGACGAGCGCGCTCACCTCGGGCGCCGATACCGGAATCGGATCCATTCCGTTGAGCCCCGGCGGAACTCGGTACATCGTGCGGCCGTAGTTCAGCGAGTAGACGCAGTAACCCTGGTTGTGCAGGTAGGGCGCGACCGCGGTCCAGTTGACCGCCTCGGAGAGAAAGGTCGAGCCGACGAGCACGACCGGCTCCGGATGTTCGGCGGACGGTGTGCACGAGTAGTCGTTGGCGCCGGGAACCGCTCCCTCCCAATCGGTTTGCGCGATGCGCAGCATCGGCCCGTTGCCGTAGGGGACCGGCAGCACCTCCGCGTCGGCGGTACCCGCGCCGAGAGCGACGGTGACCAAGGCGGCGAGCGCGGACAACAAGCGTGCGTACTTCATGGGAACCTTCACGACGACGAGGTGCAGCGCCGCCACGCTAACATGAACATTATTCACATTCACATTTTTTGGGAGATCCATGGAGGAGCCGCCTAGCCGCCGCGCGCCGGTGCAGCGCCGCAGCCGCGCCCGCGTCGAGCAGATTCTGTGGGCCGCGCAGGCATTACTCGACGAGGGTGGCACCGCGGTGGTCACCACCCGCGCCATCGCCGACCGCGCCGAGATACCGGTCGCCTCGGTCTACCAGTACTTCGGCAATCGGGAGGCGGTGCTCACCGAACTCGCCGCACGCCAAGTCGATCGGCTGGATGAGGAGATGGCGCGGAAGCTGGCCACCGTCGACGCGACTACGCTGCCCGCGGCGGTCGATCAGATCGTCGCCATGCACGGCGCCCACTACCGCGCCCACCCCGAAATCGTGGCGATCTACTACACCAACCGCGCCGCGGGCGCCCCGCTCGACGGCCGCGAGCACCGCCGCAGGCTGGCGGGCATGGTGCACGCGCTACTGCTCGACCGAAACCTGTTGCGCCCCGGTACTGCCCCGTTGATCACCGAGGTGGCCGTCGAACTCGGCGATCGAATCCTCGAACTCGCCTATCACCACGCGCCCGACGGTGACCCGGCCGTCATTGCCGAGGCCCGGCTGGCCATGACTCGCTACCTCCAGGCCTATGCGCCATGAATGTGGGCTTTGAAGAAGTCCCAGACGAGGTCGGTCGCGTTCAGCCCGGCGTCCGGGGCGGTGAGGTCGCCGCGCGACGCGCCGGGCCAGGCGTGCCCCATCTCCGGTAGCCGGTAGGTCTGCACGTCGCTGCCGTCGGCGCATTTCGCGGTCGCCAGGGTGATCCCCTTGTCCAAGCCCGCGGGCTCGCCGACGGGAGCGCACGCGAGCCGCGCCTGCCACTGGTTGATCCCGGCGTCGATGCGCGCGAAATGGCTGTCCTTGCCGCCGAGGAAGGTGATCACTGAGACGGGCGTCTTCGGTGTGTAGGTCGGCTGCTCCGCCGTCTGGCCGATGAAGCCGCCGCTGACCGGCGCGATGGCGGCGAAGGTGCCGGGCAGCTCGACCGCGAGTTTGAACGACATGTCACCGCCGTTGGAGATGCCCGCCGCATACACGTGCCTCGGATCGACTTTCCACTTCGAAATCATGCTGGCAACAATGGTTTTGATGAAGCCGACGTCATCCTCCCCGCCGCAGCAGATGAGCGCGTTGTAGGCGGAGTTGTATCCCTCGGGATACACAACGAGGAAATTCTCCTTGTCCGCCTTGGCGTTCCAACCCGTGAGCGTGGCACTGCGCGCTGCGTCACCCGGACGGTGATGCAGCGAAACCACCAGCGGCAACGCGGTGTTGCCGTTGAAACCCGGTGGCGCATGGACGACATAGGAACGTGTCTTCCCGCCGAATTCCAGGTTGACGGTCTGATCACCCGGAGCGGGCCTGCCCTCTGATGGAGCGGCGACGGTAGATGAGGATGCCTGCTGTGACGAGCCGTAATCACAGGCGGTGGCACCGATGGCACATAGC
Organism: Nocardia sp. NPDC052566; assembly: GCF_044547285.1. NCBI lineage: Bacteria > Bacillati > Actinomycetota > Actinomycetes > Mycobacteriales > Nocardiaceae > Nocardia > Nocardia sp. NPDC052566. The sequence goes on from NZ_JBIUAF010000002.1 coordinate 174,502, forward strand.
GTGATGGCGAATAGCGCGATGCTGCGAACCCACAACATCGAATCACTATGTCACGAAACAGATCTCGACAAGACCGGTCTCGAATATTGCGTTGTCCGCAATCGCGAGTGGTCGTACGCTCGAATGTGGGAGGAGTTCCGCGGCGCGGAACCGGGTGGAATATGTCTGGAGCTCGACTTTGACGATAAGGCTGGCCTGGGGGGTTATCGCGGAGCGCGACCGAAAGGCGTGGCTGGCCGACACCGGTGCGCCGGTGGATCCGCGGGCTCATGATCTGTCCGAAGGCGCTGCCATCGTGCTCGGACCGGAAGATGCTGCCGCCGATCGCGTCGCCGTCGCACGCGAGCAGTTGGCTCAGCTGATCAAGGCGGGCGGCGTGGTCGTCGCCGGTGCGGGTGTGGACCTGGGCGACGGGTTCGTCTCCGCGCGGCTGCTAGGCGCCACCGGGGATCGGCGAGACGCGGTGTTCGCGGCGTTGCGAGTGCTCGGGCTCGACGGTGCGCACCGGCTGGGTGAACGCACGGCGACTCTGGTGGCGCTGTTCGGTCTCGGTGCGACGAAACCCGTTGGGGCTGCGGCAGAGTCCGCGATCGACGCGGGGCAGTGGGGTGCCGTGCACCTGGCTTCGGCGGCGGCCGACATACTCGGCCCTGAGCAGTTGGAGAAGGTGCTGGCGCTGCGGACGCCCGATGACATCGACATGAACCCGGTGGGTGCGCCCTCGGCACTCGCCGAGAACCTGCGCCGGGTATTCGAACCACAGTCGCGGCAAAGACGATCGGTGCTGCTCATCGATCTGTGGGAGCAGGTGTGCGCGGTGCGGAGCGCCGCGCATGATCGTGCACGGTTGATCGCGCGACAGGACCAGAGCCTGCTGCCCGGACTGCGTGAGCGCTACCGGCGCTTCGACGACGATCTGGCAATCCAGTTGGTGCACGACTGGATTCGCCAGCCACCCACCATCGCCAGCGCCGCCCGTTTCGTACCGACCTGGGAGAACTTCTGGTCGCACTGTCTCACGAAGTTGCTGCAGGACGCCATCGCGGCGACCGTGCTGCTGCGCGCCGCGCTCGCGGTCAACAAATACGGTGCTGTCGAAGGGATGACCAGGGTCGCCGGACAGTTCGCCGCCGCATCGGCGTTGGTGAGCGGTGCCGACGCCAGGCGTGCCCAGCGCAAGGCACCCGAGGTGAGCCCGCTTGCCGCCCGGCCGGTGTGCGCCGTCCGCGAACTGGACGCCTGGCTGCGTTATCGACCGCTCGACGCCGGGTTCGAGATACTCGTCCGCAAGCGGCTCGCCACCGCGCTCGCGTACGGCACCGTCGTCTTTGAGGCGTGTCACACCATGCTGCACGGGAGCATCGAACACAGAAGTCTGGTCTACGTAAGAGGTCTGGCCGACAATTGGGATCTGGCGGACCTGCACACCTGGCGAGCTGCGGTCGGGTACACCGATATTCGGCCGCCCACGGCATGGAACTGGCACCAAATGGTGTGGGAGGGGGCGCCGTCCCTCGCCGCACGGCTCGCGGAGGATCCCGCCGCGACCGAGAAGGCAGCCGATCTGATGTGGTACGGCGAACTCGCCGATGCGCTCGCGCAGATCCGTGGGCATCGTGCCGCCGCAGGCCACGAATCCTACTACGCCTACTTCGACATCGACCCTGAGCGGCCGAAGCCGGAGCCGATGACGCCCCGTCTCGACTCGCTTCCGTTGGCGATGGCGGGTGCCGCCCAACTGATTTCGCTCGGCGCCACGGTGCCTGTGCGATGCCGCGACTGGGGGCAGCTCTGTGCGGGGCTGATGAAGAGCGGTGCGGCGGCACAGGCGCTGACAAGCGAATTCGACGTGCCCGACGAGATTCTCGCCGAGGATGGACAGATACTGCCCGACACCACGGCGCGGATACAGGTCGCACGCGGCGCGAGCTTGCTGGCCGACTGGTCCGACTACATGGGCAATTGCATTGCGGGGCCGAGGTATCAGGTCGAGGCGAGTGCGGGTCGCAGTGTGTTGATAGCGCTGCGCGATGCCGCGGGCACCATCCTGGTCAACGCCGAACTGCGAACGATGGAAACCGGCTGGCGGCTCGCCGAGGCGCGCACCCGCTTCAACGACGATCCGGATCCCGATCTGCGCCAGGCACTTCACCGCTGGGTATGGCACCTGAAACCATCGGAACCCGAGCTCGACGTGGCGAATATCGAACCACCACTACCCAGCACCCGCCGCCGCTCCGCGTCGAATCCGGTGCGCGACATCGCACCTGCTCTTCGCCGGGAGGCCGAGCGCACGCTCAGCGAAACCGCCGAAGCCCTAACGGTGTTCGCCGCCCTCGCGGGCCACGCCACACCCGATCCGAAAACACTGACCGCCCTGCGCCGAATGAGCGCCGACCGTCTTGCCACCACCTGCGCCGACGCCTTGGCCACAGGGGCGATCACCCTGCCCGAGCTCTGGTCGGCGACTGCCGCCCGCCCACTCACGGCGGCGGTCGCCGCACTCGACTCCGCATCGCTCGCCCGCTACCCACGACTGCACCGGTTGTCCGACGATGCCCCACTGCCCTCGAAGTCCCTGCGCGCCTTGGTGAAAGATCCCACCCTCGCAACAGCCCGCTCGATGGATCTCATCGGAGCCCGCCTGCGCACCGCGATCCTCACCCTCGCCCGCACCGACCACCCCGTCCTCACCCAAGCGATCCGCCGCGACCCGACCCCCGACCTCCTCTGCCCCTTGATCCTCGCGATCACCTGCACCGCCGACGGTTCGATCCCCACCACCGCCATCACCACCCCCGGCGAAGACACCGTCCCAGGCTTCCCCGCCACCACCCTCTCCGACCCCAACGGCCCCTGGCACCGGGCCTGGCCCACCGCCACCGAACTCGGCGCCACCCCTACCAAATTCGCAACCCGAACCACAAAAACCGGCGCCCTGGCCCCCACCAGCTGGCTCACCCCCGCTGGCTGGCCCGCCCTTTGGCGCCGCGCCACCATAAGATCCGGCCTACCTCACCACTAGCACCGAGACTACAACGCACCCGAACCAACCGAACTCCTGCGAGCGCAGTCATATGGCCCTCAATTCCGGCGTGTCGCACGGCCATTCGACTGCGCTCGGCGAAACGAGCCGGGCCGCTTGCCGTGGCCACTGGAACCAGGAGCGGCCGGGGCACGCTCGGTCAGGTTCTGTCGTAGCCGTTCAGTGCGGTGAGGATGGCCTCCCGCATGGCAGGGCTTCCGGTGTGTCCGGATTCATCGATGATGTGCAGTTCCGCCGCCGGCCATGCGCGGGCCAGGTCCCAGGCAGCGCGTAGTGGTCCGGCGAGGTCGAGTCGGCCGTGGATGAGGGTGGCGGGGATGTCGGCGAGTTGGTGTGCGTCGCGCAGCAGTTGGTTGTCTTCGAGCCAGGCGTGGTGTGCGAAATAGTGGGTGCAGATGCGGACGAAAGCCGTCATGGCGAGCGCGGGTTTCTTGCCGTATTGACCTGGATTGCCTCGGGCTTCATGGGCAATCACGGCATCCTCCCAAGCGCACCACGCACGAACCGCCTCGTCACGCACGTCGTGGTCGGGATCGTTGACCAGCCGCCGGTACCCGCCGACGAGGTCACCGTCACGTTCGGCGGCGGGCACATGGTCGCGGAACGCCTCCCAGGCATCCGGGAGTAGGAGACCCACGCCCCGGTAGAGCCAGTCGAGCTCGGCGGGCGTGGTAGTGGTGACGCCGACCAGCACGATTCGGCTCACCCGCTGGGGATACCGCTCGGCGTAGGCGAGGATCAGCGTCGATCCCCATGACCCGCCGTACAGCAGCCAGCGGTCGACGCCCAGATGCTCCCGAAGGCGCTCCATGTCAGCGATCAGATGCTCGGTTGTGTTGTGTTGCAAACCAACTCGTGGATCAGCGGCGTGCGGCAGACTCTCGCCACATCCCCGCTGGTCGAACAGCACGATGCGATACACAGCCGGATCGAACAACGACCGCGCTCCCCGCCGTCCACCATTACCCGGACCGCCGTGCACCACCAGTGCGGGTATACCCAGCGGGTTGCCGCTGGTTTCCCAGTAGATCCGCTGTTCGTCGCCGACGTCGAGCAAGCCGTGCCCGTACGGTTCGATGTTCGGGAATGGTTGTGCGGCAGCAAAATTCGGGGAGGACATCGCTGGGATTCTGCCATCCGAGCGAGGCGGGCGCGGATCCCCAGCGATGCCGACATCCCCAGGCGGATTCGCGGGGAATCACCCGGGGGTTTGACACGCCCCGGCCCCGGTGTCAGCGCAATAGCCTTGTAGTTATGGCCGATTCGACCCGTATGGATGTTCGCGGCTCGGTGCCCGGGGTGGCGCGTATCGGAAATGCGATCATGAGGAGCCGGAGCTTCGCCGCGGCCGTTGCCGGATTCGTGACCGCAGTGTTGAGTTCGGTGGTGGCGCAGGCGCAGCCGCAAGTCGACGGGTTCGACGTGGTCCACACCGACCTACGTGCCTCCATTGCCAGTACCTCGCCGGAAGTGTTGGGGGTGGTCGATCAACTCCTCGCGGTGGTCAATGGTGACGTGCGCACGCCGGTGCACACATTCCACGGAGAGGGTCCGCTCGCCGAGATGCCGCCGTCCTACGCGCCGTCGTGCATCGTGCCCGCCGGTGTGGTCGGACCGCCCAGCCTGGACTCGGTAGTGGTTCCGACCGTGCGCTTTTCCGGCCACACCACTCCATTCACAGGCAACCACAGCGCGTGGTTCAGCTTCGTCGCCGACGGTGCCGAACAGGTGCTCGAGCCGGACGACCCGTACCCCCTGACCCGACCGTTGCAGCTCTTGTGGCTCAACACCGGTGACGGTTCGTGGGGGCGAAACAACTTCTACCCTCAGGGCGACCCGTCCAACTTGTTGACCACGGTCGCCGGAAGCCTCTTCGCCGGTCAAGTGCATGGCACGTTGTGGGCGGTGGTCTGGGGCCAGGTGCGTCACCGCTACGACCGCATCCCGGGCATCACCTATGTCTGCGACTATTCGCCCAGTTTCGCCCGGTTCGACGACCTGTCCGAGGAGCCGGGGCTGTTTCCCCTCAACTGAGCTGGGCAACGCCATACCGGCACGTCGACACCTGCTGCGGGATGGACACCTCGCGATCTTGCTGGTCGCGGCCGACGAAATCCGGTCGCCGGCTCGTCACAGGTCCAGTTCTTGCCAAGGGATGTGGAGGGGGTACGGGAAATCGAAGTCGATGCCGTTGGGGTTGGCTGGCGTCCACTCGCCTGCAGCGATGTAGTTCGCCGGGTGTAGCGGTGTGACGCCTGCAGGTAGGCGTCCGTGGCCGGTTTCCAGGGCGTAGGCGCGGACGCTGGCGGTGCGGCGTGGGCTGCGGCCGAGGATGATCTCCCAGTACCAAGGGATTCCGGCGCTGGCGTATCGGGCCTTCTTCGCCTCGATATCGCGTTCGGTGTCGGAGGGCGACAGTACCTCGCCGACCAGGTGGACGTCGGCGGCGCGGATGTCCTGGTACTCCTGCTCGAGGCATCGGTAGACGAGGAAGTCTGGCGTGACGAAATCGGACTTTCCTGCGGTGCCGAAGAAGACGTTCGTTTCGATGGACGTCCGCCAGCAGTGGTCCGGGCGATTCGACATGTCGTCCCGCGCGCAACGCCGCAGGGCATTTCTGAATTCGACTGTGTAGTCCTGGTGCTCGGCCGGACCGCGCCGGACCCAGACCACCCGACCTTCCCACAGCTCGATCTGTCCCGCGATCTCCGTGGGCAGCTGCTCGAGGTCGTCCCAGGTCATGACGTCTGGGAGATCCGGTCGCTCGGCGTGCGGGATCGACATACCGGTCATGCTAGCCGCAGTCACGACCCGTCGACGACGGGAAGAATTCGAGGGCTTCGGGGAGGGGTTTGCGGGTCAGGGCGGGGACTTGGCAGGTGGGGGTCGGGTAGCCGATGGGGAAGAGGATGTAGGGGCGTTCGGTGGGTGGGCGCTGCAGGATTTCGGTGAGGAAGGCCATGGGGTTGGGGGTGTGGGTGAGGGTGGATAGACCCATGGTGTGCAGTGCGGCGATGAAGAGTCCGCAGGCTATGCCGACGCTTTCGTTGACGTAGTAGTTCTTGCGGAGTGCGCCGTCGGGCTGGGGCGTGCTCTTCTCGGCGAAGACGACGACGATCCAGGGGACGACGTCGAGATAGGACTTGTCGGAGGTGGTTTCCAGCGGCGCGAGCGCGGTGCGCCACGCCTCGGGGAGGCGTCCGCCCTCGTAGTTGATGCGTTCCTCGTGCTCGGCGGCCTCGCGGATCCGGTGCTTGATGACCGGATCGCCGACGGCGATGAACTTCCACGGCTGCTGGTGCGCGCCGGAGGGTGCGGTGTTGGCGGCGGCCACGGCGATTTCGATCATCCGCCGTGGCACCGGGTCGGGCGAGAAGAACCGCACGCTGCGGCGTGCTTCGAGGAATTCGTGGAACTTCTCGCCGCGCCCGATGCCGTCGGCCTGGTCGAGGCGGGGCGGCTGGTACGGCACAAAGGGGTGGTCGTGCACCGGCTGAGTCATCGACGGGTGTGTCATGGGCTCAGCGTATGTTCCGCTCCCGCAGTGGGTTTCACAAAGGGCGTTTCACAGCAGCCACGGGTTGGTCGTGCACACCGGCGCCCGGCCGCCGGACGGATCGAGCGCGCGCAGCGCCAGCGATACCGCGCGCGGTGAGTACAGCATCGAGTTGTGGTCGGAGGTGTCGAGCGAGCAGCCGTCCTGCAGCAGCACGTCGTCGACCGTCGCGCCGGGACCCGCGGTCAGGTAGGTCCTGGTGAACGGGCTCGATACCTCGTCGTACCGGTCGGCGACGATGGTGTAGTCCACGCCGGGCATGGTGTCGCCGCCCTCGTTCAGCCGGGTGAGCACCGGCGAGCCGATGAGCTGCTGAATGCCCGCGTGCCCGATGAGGGTTTCGGTGGGTGCGGCGAGGTCGACGCCGAGGGTGTTCTTGAAGACGCCGAGCAGGCTGCCGAGTCCGCTGAGTGTGGTCCCGTGGTTGGTGGCGCCGTAGGTGATCAGCTTCTTCACCTTGTTCGCTTCCGGATTGTCCGGATTCGCACCGCCGTCGAACTTCAGGAACTGGCGTGCCACCACACCGCCCTGTGAGTGCCCGATCATGTCGACCTGTCCGGCCCCGGTGGCGCCGAGCACCCGATCGACGAAGACCGCGAGCTGCTTCGCGGAATCCTCGATATAGCCGGTGGCGCCGATGGTCGGCTGCACGAGTCCCGCGCCGGGTGTGTTGGCGCGGCCGTAGTTGAAGGTGAACACGCAGTAGCCCGCCTTCGCGAGCTGGGGCGACATGTACGAGTACGCGCCGAACGCGCTCGCCCAGGTGCCGTGTACGAGGACGACCGGGCGCGGGTGCGCCGCATCCGGTTTGCACGCCCAGTTGTTGGCGCCCTGCGGTGCGACGTCCGGATTGGCCAGACCGTAGGCGAACGCGGCCGCCTCATCGGTGAGCACCGGCCCGTAGCCGACCGTGTCGGAGGAGTGCGATTCCGGCGCCTGGCCCGGATCACCAACGGCCACAGCGGTGTTCAACCCGATACCGACAATCGCGGCCGCCATGATCGCCGCGGCGGCGCGCGGCGAACGGAGGATACTTCTCATTGTCGCTGCTTTCTGGAACGAGTGTGCTGTGCGCACAGGTGAATTGGTGGTGACTGCCGCAGCGACTAGAAATTTGGTCGAGCGTCCAGCTGAGCAAAGGCTAAACCCAATTCGCCAGAAAATTGCCATGACTACTTTCACATGGCAGCAATCGGCGGATGATCGATCAGGGTACGGCCGGTCGGCACGCGGGTGCCGACGCGGCCCTGATGGTTTACTTACCGGCCATTAACCTGCTGTTCTCGAAGTTCGGCAATGTCGAACACGATCCATTGCGAAGACGTCCGCCGCTACGGCATGCGCTGGGCGCGCGGCCGGATGGGCAGGCCGAGCAGCATGCTCAGCAGTAGCCGCGCGAAGTGCGCATGCCCGCGCAGCCCGCTTCTGGTGCAGGCGACCGACCAGACCGTGCGCACCGAATTCGGCGCGAGTACGCGATCGCCGAACCGGTCGGACAGCCAATCGAGCATCACCGGCAGTCCGAGGAATTGCAGCGGCAGATGGGTGCCGGTGCGGTCACGCAGATAATGCACCCGCGCGCCTGCGGTCAGGTAGCGCTGTACGTGCGCGTCCACATCGGCGACCGCGATGACCTCGTCGGGCACGCCCTGCAGGATCAGCAGCGGCATCGCGGGCGCGCGGCCGCCGGGGCGGATGTCGTCGAGCACGCGCCGCAGCTCCGGATGGGCGAGCAGTCCGGCGATGCCGTCGGCGGTGTGCTTATCGATATCGCGGCGGGCGAACCGGTACAGCAGCGGAAACGTCGCGCTCGTCGCGGCCGCGGCGAGCATGTCGAGATAGGCGTCGCTGAGTCGCTCGCGCAGCATCCGATCCAGTTCGGGATACGCGCGGCACAGTCCCGCCGTGAAAACGGCGGCGAACCCGGCGAAGAATCCGCCGTTCAATCGGACGAACGCCGCGGCCGGATCGCCGACCGGCGATCCCGCGACCGCGCCGACGATGTCGAGCTCCGGCGCGTACTCGGCGGCCAGCTCCGCCGCCCACATGGTGGCCAGGCCGCCGCCCGAATATCCCCACAGCGCAATGGGTGCCGCCGGGTTCAACCCGAGCGGGGTGAACCCGAGGCAGGCCCGGATCCCGTCGAGTGCGCGATAACCAGGTTCGCGCGCCGCGCCGAACCGGCCGCCGATGCCCTCGTGATCGGGCACCGACACCGCCCAGCCGCGGGCCAGCGCGCTGGCGATGAGCGGCAGTTCCAGCTGCGGTATCGAGCCCGCCGCGCGTGCGCCGCGCCGAAGCGCATAGGAGGGAAAGCATTTCGACGCGATGGCATCGATCGCGCACTGGAAGGAGACGAGCGGCCGCGGCTCGGTCGGATCGGCATCCCATGGCAGCAGCACGGTGGTCACCGCGACCTCGGGCGTGCCGTGCAGGTCGCAGCTGCGATACAGCAGCTGCCATGCCGAAATCCGTTGCGGCACTCGCCCGAACAAGGCCAGCTCGACCCGGCGGGAGCGAACGATCGCGCCGGGTTGTAGCCGATCGATCGCCTCCGGCGTCCGGTAGAACGGATCCTGTTCGGGCAGCGGCAATCCGGGGCCGCGGTGGGTCTGGGTCGGTTCCGCCGGGGCGAGTACACCCGCTTCGACTCCGGGATTCATCTGGGTTCATCCTTTCGACAGCACGCACGTCTGGCGACATCGCCGCGCCGCCGGTGCCGCTGGATGCCCGATATCTCTTCAAACTACGAATCTCGGCCGACGAAAAGAACTGTCACCGAAGACAATTCACGGGCGGGACATTCTCCCGCCCGTGCAGTGACTTGCTAGAGGTGGCCACCGCCGCCGACCATCCACGGATTGAACGTGCACTCCAGGCCCGGATACGCCGCGGGATCGAGCGCGTGCAGCGCGATGGATGCCGCGCGCGGCGAGTACATCATCGTCAGGTGATCCGACATGTCCTGTTCGCAGCCCGCCTGCAAGGTGATGTTGTCCACCGTCGCACCGGGACCCGGCTGCAGGAAGGTCCAGTCATAGGGGTTCGTGACCTGGTCGTGCCACGAACCGACGACGGTGTAGTCGACGCCGGGCACGGTGTCGCCCAACGCGTTCAGCCGCGCGTAGAACGCCGAGCCGACGGCCTGCTGCACATTGGCGGGGCCGATCAGCGGCTGGTAGAAGCCGAGAATGTCGACGCCGAGATTGTTGATCAGCCTGCCGAGCAACGCGATACCGAGCAGCGAGGTGCCGTGGTGGGTGGCGCCGAAGGTGATCAGCTTGCGCACCTTGCCCTCGCCCCCTTCGAATTTCAGGTACTGATCGGCCACTGTGCCGCCCTGGGAGTGCCCGATGATGTCGACCGTGTCCGCGCCCGTCGCCGTCCGCACGCGGTCGACGAAGGCGGCGAGCTGCCGCGCGGAATCCTCCATCTGCCCGACGCCGTAGCGCCCGGGCAGGATCGGGCCGAGCCCGCCGCCTTCGAGCAGGCCGGAGCGGCCGAAATTGAAGGCGAACACACAGAATCCGGCGCGGGCGAGGCGCGGGGAGAGGAAGGCGAAGGTGTCGTAGGCGTTGAGCCAGGTGCCGTGCAGTAGCACGACCGGACGGGGATGTTCGGCGCTCGGTGTGCAGTTCCAGCGATTCGCGCCGGGTGGCGCCGCATCGGGATGGGTGAGGCCGTAACCGAATGCGGCCAGGTAGGCCGACAACTCCGGCCCCTCGCCGAGTACATCGGAGGCGCGGCTCGTCGAGGATCCCGAACTGCTGCCGGAATCGACGACGGCCGTCGGCCGCCTGCCGTCCGCCGCGGGGTTCAGCCCCGCGCTGATGTAGTCGGCGAGCGCCTGTTCGGTCGGCGCGATGGGTGCATCGGCTTGCGCCGCACCCGAATCCAGGAGTGCGGCGATGGTCATTCCGGCGACCACCGCCGCACCCAGCGCGGCGCGCCTGATGTGCTGCTTCATTGCGAACATTCCGTTACCTCCGTCGGACAGCGGCTCGCTCGCGCCGATCACCAACCGCCACAAGGTGTTACCTGGAACACGTTGAGATAGTCGGTGTGAGCGCGGCCATAGCTGAGCCGCTGACCAAATCTAGAAGCGGGCCGCCGCGGGTGTCACTGCACCGTCGAGAGAAGAACTCGGCGCGAAAGTTGGCGCCCGAGCCAAAGTTCTGCCCGGTCGGCGCGAAACGTTGCCGCCAATCCTGTCGTTGGAAACAATCGCCGCATGTCCGTCCCGCTATCCACGCCGACCGAGCGCGCTCCGCTCGTCGCGCGCCTGCTGACCCGCTGGCCGCAGATCGCCGAGCGCATGCTTGCCGCCGGACTCGGTTCCACCCCGCCCGCGGCCGAATTGCCCGAGGGACATTTCACCGCCGAGGTGCTGCCCGCCATCTATGCCTGCGGCCGCGCGGTACTTCAGGCTATCGGCGAGCAGCGGGTGTTCACCAGGACGGAGGTCGCGGCGTTCGTGGTGCCGGTGGTCGAGCGGCACGCGGAGGATCGGTTCCCGCTCGCCGTGCTGATCGAGGCCATTCACGGCTCGGCCCAGTCGGTGCTCGCCGAGGCCGCGGAGCTGGCGACGCCCGCGGAGATGGCCGAACTGGTCGTGGTCGGCGAGCGCCTGCTCGACCTGCTGATGCATATCAACATCACCGTGGTGGAGACCTACACCGAGGTCGAGCAGTCGATCTACAACGTCGAGCGGGAGGCAAGGCGCGAGCTGTGCTCGGCACTACTGCACGGCCAGCCCGCCGATGAGCTCGCGGCCAGGGCCGATACCGCGCTCGCGGAGCGCTATACGGTGCTCGCGTTCCATATCCCGCGCGCCGATCTGCCCGGCCCCGCCGCGAATCTCGTTACCCGGCGGCGTATCCGGGTATTGCAGCGTGCGCTGGACAATCTCACCGGCACCACCGCGCTCACCACCTTCGACGGCACGACCGGAATCGCGTTGCTGCCCAGCGTTTCCGATTCGGAGCAGCAGCACGATCAGCTGGGTACGGAGCTGGCCGAGCAGTTCGGCACCGAGGTCTTCATCGCCGAATGCCGTGCGGTAGCCCGCGACGGTGTGCCACCCGCCGCCCGCGATACCGCCGAACTCGCCGAACTGGCCAGGCTGCTCGGCAGGCCGACGGGTGTCTACCGGCTCGACGACCTACTGCTCGAATACCAGCTGACCAGGCCGGGACCCGCCCGCGACCGGCTGTCGGAGCGGATCGCGCCGATCCTGCCGAGCCCGCATCTGCTGGAGGCGCTGGACGCCCACTTCCGGCACGGTTCCGAGCGCAAGGCCGCGGCGGCCGAAATCCACGTCCATCCGAACACTTTCAGCTACCGGCTGCGCCGGATCGCCGAACTCACCGGTATCGATCCCACGGTGCCCACCGACTCCCGCCTGCTCGCGGCGGCGCTGACCATCCACCGGCTCTACCCGCCGTCGAACGGCTCGGCGGCGCCGGTCTGAGGGGCACCCCTATCAACCCCTATCGGGGACCGCCGCCGGGCGGCGCCCGACCGGCGGGTCGTGTCCGCGGCTCGCCTCTGACCTGCATCGCTGCCAAATGTTGTTCCGTTGCAACAGGTTTCGATCCGCTCGCCGGGGTGATCGGCAACCCCGGATCGCCCGTGCGCCCTGTGGCAGGGTGGTCGGGCATGAAGACGATCCTGATCACCGGAGCCACCTCGGGTATCGGTCTCGAGGCCGCTCAGCAGCTAGCCGCCGGGGGCGATCGGCTCGTGCTGGTCGGGCGGAATCCGCAGAAGCTCGCGCGGACAGCGGAACTGGTCGAGGCCGCGGGTGCGGGCGGCGTCGACACACTCGAATGCGACTTCTCCTCGCAGTCCTCGATCAGGCAGCTGGCCAAATCGGTGCTCGCGCAGTACGACCGGCTGGATGTGCTGGCCAACAACGCGGGCGGCTACCACAAGGAGCGCACCGAGACCGCGGACGGTATCGAGGCCACCTTCGCCGTCAACCACCTCGGTGGGTTCCTGCTCACCGAACTGCTCACCGATCTCCTGGTGCAGAGCGCGCCCGCGCGCATCCTGTTCACCTCGTCGGTGCTGCACTTCGGCGCCACCCTGGATTTCGACGATCTCGGCTTCGCACAGGGGTACACGGGGGAGAAGGCGTACAGCCGGTCCAAGCTGGCGAACATCCTGTACGCCAAGGCGCTGGCCAAGCGGTTGGCAGGCACCCGGGTGACGGTCAACGCCTTCCATCCCGGTGCGGTGGACACCGGGATTTGGGATTCGATCCCGTGGTTCGGCCAGCCCCTGGTGTCGATCGCCAAGCGGCTGTTCATGATTTCCGCCGCGGAGGGCGGATACACACTCGCCTACCTGGCGGCCGATCCCGAGGTCGCCGAGGTCACCGGCGAGTACTTCCAGAAGAACCGCAACAAGGTGCCGTCGCGTCGCGCACAGGACGACGCGCTGGGGCAGCGGCTGTGCGAGGTGAGCGCGGCCATGGTCGGACTCACCGAATAGGCGCAGCGGCTGGGCAGTCCACGACAACGGTGTCGAAAGTGCAACGGACACAACTCGTTTGTCACCGACTGAGGTGCAGAAAGCAGGGGTAATGCAGCGTACGCGTTTCGAGTCGATCGGCTCGTACACACCGGAGACCGTCCGCTCCACCGAGGATTTGATCGCGAGCCTGGAGGTGCCCAGATCGCTGGATCTGGAGCGGATCACCGGGATCAAGAATCGGCGGGTCTACGACTCCCGTCCCGACCATTACGAATCCTCGTTCGAGTTGGCGCTGAACGCCATCGACGACTGCCTGCGACATTCCGATTACGCGGCAGACGAATTGGACATCATCATCTCCGCCTCGATCACCCGCACCCGCGGCAAGGAGATCTTCTGCTACGCACCGGCATTCGCGCTGATGCTCGGCAACGCGATCGGCGCCACCTCGGCGCGGCACTTCGACGTGTCCAACGCGTGCGCGGGCATGATGACCGGAGTTCTGGTGCTCGACCGCCTGATCAAGGCCGGTGTGGTGCGCAACGGGCTGGTGGTCAGCGGTGAGCAGATCACCCCGATCGCCGAGACCGCGGTGCGCGAGATCAGCCAGCCCTACGATCCGCAGTTCGCGGCGCTGACCGTGGGTGATGCCGCGGTGGCAGTGGTGCTCGACGACAAGGGCGACGACAACGACGAGATCCACTACGTGGAGCTCATGACCACCGCCGACGGCGCGGAACACTGCCTAGGCATGCCGAGCGACCGCTCGACCGGTATCGCGCTGTACACCGACAACCGTGCGATGCAGAACGAAGCCCGCTACCAGCAGGCCATCGACCGCATGTCGACCTTTCTGAAGGAGACCGGCCGCACCTGGGAGAGCGAGAAATACGACTACTGGATCCATCACCAGTTCAGCGCACCGGCCATCGAATACATCAGCCACCTGACCGAACAGCACTTCGGCACGCCGATGCCGCAGGCGCTGAATGTCATGCACGACTACGGAAATACCGCGTCGACCTCGCATTTCGTGGTGCTGCACGAATATCTCGCGCAACAGAAGATCCCCAAGGGATCGAAGATTCTGATGATTCCGGAGGCATCCGGCATCGTGTCCGGGCATCTGGCCGCCACCATCTCGCGTCTGGAGGCCTGAGCCATGGCCACCAGCATCGTCGCGGCCGCGACCAACAGCGACCCGGATACCGGCAGCTACTTCGAACTCGCGGCGCGCGCCGCGCGCACCTGCCTCGAACGCGCGGGCGTCTCGCCCGACGAGGTCGGCATGCTCATCAACACGGGTGTCTTCCGTGACGACAACCTCTCCGAGCCCGCGGTGTCGGCCCTGATCCAGAAGCGGATCGGCATCGGCCTGGAATACCGGCCGGGCCGAGTACCCGCCTTCTCCTTCGACCTGATGCACGGCGCCACCGGTCTGCTGCACGCCATCACCACCGCGGGCTGCTTCCTGGCCACCGGGGAGGTGGAGTACGCACTGCTCGTCGCGGGCGATATCCATCCGTCGAAACAGCGACAGGTGGCCGGATTCCCCTACACCCCGGGCGGCGCCGCGCTGCTGCTCGAAAGCACGCCGCTGGCAGGCGGATTCGGCCGGCTGCATACCAGCCAGACCAGCGGCGACGCCGATCCCTCCGCCTGGGTGGCGCTCGGCGACGTCGGCGCCAACGGCCGCTCGGCCATGCGGATCGCGCCGGGCGAGGAGGATCCGCTGGCGCTGGCCGCCGACGCGGCCCGTGCCTGCATGGCCGACACGGGCATCGACGGCGACGATTTCGCCGAGGGACGAGCGGTGGTGCTTGCCCCGGCATCCGGTCTCGGCTTCCGCGCCCGGCTCGCCGAAACACTGGGTCTCACACCGGAATCGGTGATCGGCGTCGCCCCCGCTGCCGGTGATCCGTACTCGGCCGCACCGGTGCACGCGTACCTGCACGCGCAGGCCACCGGGATACTCGCGACCGCGCGGACGGTGCTGTTCCTGGCGGCGGACGACGCCTCGGCCGCCTGCCTGGCCTACCGCCCGCCGGTACCGGCGCTCACACTGCTGGGCCGTAGCGGCCTGACCAGCGAAAGGTATTGACAGCACCGGGAATCGGCGTACGGGTTTACCCAGTGCGCTGACAGGATCCGGCCGGTGCGCATACGCTTGTGTGCACCGGCTGGATCAACGGGGCGGCCGGACCGCCTCTGCTGCGACGATGCCGCATCTTCAGTGCACCCGAGCTCTTTCGGTGGTGCCCTTCCCCAGTCGGGACATCTCATCGACGAAGGGGGCTCGGGCATGCGCCGGGCGATCTCGCCACAGGGCGAGCAGTGGTCGATCCTCGCACACTCACGCATCGGGCAGGCCATGGCCGTGCTCGGCGGTGTCAGCACGGCGGGACTGATCGCCGAGCTGCTCGCCGCCGACGAGGTCGCGGTACGGGCGGTGCTCTGTCATGTCGGCGGATCCGGCGCGGTGGCGCGCATCGCGGACCGGGAGACCGGCGAGCGGATCCTGCGCGATGTTCCGGCGCCGGTCCGCAAGGAACTGCACCGCCGTGCCGCGGAATTGCTGTACGACAAGGGTTTTCCCGCGGACGCGGTGGCCGATCAGCTGGTCGCCGCGGAGGCCCCCGACTATCCGTGGGCCGCACGGGTGCTGCTCGCCGCGGCCGAGCACGCGCTGGCGAGCGACCGGATCGACCTGGCCGTCGAACGATTCGAACTGGCCTATCGCGCGCATCGCGATCCGGCCGAGCGTGCCGCGATCGCGGTGCGGCTGGTCGGTGTCGAATGGCGGATCACGCCGTCGCACCGGACGCGCAACTTCCTGCGCGTGAAGTCGGCCGTGCGCACCGGACGGGTGGGCGGCGCGCTGTTGCCGTCCGCGGTGATGTTCCTGCTCTGGCACGGTCAGGGCCAGCACGTCGAGCACGCACTGGCACAGGTCGATCGGCATCGTCCCGACGGCGATCGACCTGAGCTGGACTTCCTGTGCGCCTGGCTGCGGTATTCGCATCCGCCGCTGGTGGCGCGGCATCCCGGGCTCGGCGGCGCCGATATCGGGCGCCCGGCCGCCGATGAGCAATCCCCGCATCTGCTCGGCGCGGAACTGCTGCGTGGACTGTTCGCCGGGCGCTCGGCCGAGGAGATCGCCACGCTCGCCCAGCGGCTGCTCACCTGTCACCGGCTCGCCACCACCACCGTGGAAACCCTTGCGGCAGCGGTCAATTGCCTCATCTACACCGACAGGCTGGACACCGCGGCGGCCTGGTGCGACGCACTGCTCGCCGAGGCGGACGCGCGCAGAGCGCCGACCTGGCAGGCGATCTTCGCCGGGCTGCGCGCGGAGACCATGCTGCACAAGGGCGCCGTGCGGGTGGCGGCCAACGATGCGATGCTGGCGCTGAATCATGTTCCGGCCGAACACCTCGGCGTCTGGATCGGCACGCCGATCGCCGCGCTCGTTCGCGCGCTGACGGTGGCGGGCAGGCACGACGAGGCCGCGGCGCAGTTGCAACGCGATGTGCCCGCGGCACTGTTCGAGTCCAGGTTCGGTCTGACCTATCTACAAGCCCGCGGCCACCACCAGCTCGCGGTCGGCCGGGCCGACGAGGCGCTGCGCACCTTCCGCCGGTGCGGCCATCTGATGCGCCGGTGGCGGCTCGACGTGCCGTGGCTGGTGCCGTGGCGCAACGACATCGCCTCGGCCTACCTCGCACTCGGTGAACAGCAGCACGCGCGCGTCTTCGCGACGCGGCATCTGCGGGCACTCGGCGGCGCCGACCGGCATCGGACCGGTGGTGTGTCGCTGCGGCTGCTCGCGGCGACGGCCGACCGCTATCACCGGGTGCGGCTGCTGCGCGACTCCGTGGCGATCGCCCGTTCCTGTGGTGACGACGCCGAATTAGCCACGGCGCTCGGTGAATTGGGCCGTGCGCACCGCACCGTCGGCGATCACGACAAAGCGCGGACATTGATCAGGGAGGCCGTCCGGCTCGCCGACGGCTGCGGCGCGGAACTACTGCTCGGCGATCTGCTCGACGGCAGGCCGCGCCCGGCGACGCTGGTACCGCGCCCGGCGCCGACCGGTGTCGGCACGCTGAGCCCCGCCGAACTGCGGGTGGCCGAGCTCGCCGCGCTCGGCCGACGCAATCGCGAGATTGCGGACGAACTCGCCATCACCGTCAGCACCGTGGAACAGCACCTCACCCGCGTCTACCGGAAGCTGGAGGTGGCCAGGCGCAGCGAGCTGAGCATCGTCTTTCCGGTGCAGGCCACCGGGTAGACGCGAACGGGGTGCCGGGCGCTCGGCCCGGCACCCCGTGTTCGGCGGTGGCTCAGCTGAAGGTCAGGCTGTTGATCGGCAGCGAAGCCTGGCGGGCCCCGCCGGCCAGGCACGGCCCGAGCATCGGTACGCCGTCGACCGCGCCCTGGTTGACGACCAGTTGCCCGCCCGCACCCGGTCCGCTGGTGATGGCGAGGGTGTTGGTCTTCGGTGCGCCGACGCCGCCCGGTACGTCGAACGGGCCGGACACCGTGCTGACTTTGCCGTCGGACCAGGCGACCGTGCCATCGACCTGACCGTTGACGTCGAGGCAGCTGCCGGTGCCGGTGAAGGTGGCGCGGATCGTGCCGCCCGGTGCCGGGGTGCCCTGGCAGCCACCGAAGTTGCCGTTGACCTGAGCGGTGGTGGGCGAGGAAATCAGGCCGATAGGCGAGGTATCGAAGTTGACCACGCCACCGCTACAGGATCCGGAGACCGGATCCGCCTCGGCGGTCGCGCCGACGAAGAACGGGGTGGCGATGACGGCGGTGGTCATGGTCGCGGCGGCGGCTTTCTTGGTGAACGACATGATTAACACCTCTCTATAGGAGTGGGGCTGTTGGCCATTCGGTAGAGCCCGTGCGCACGATGTAGCGACGCTACTGCGCGATAGCCGATCCGCATATGTTCGGATGGCGCAGATCACATCTCCTGGAGAATTGCGTGATTTCGTGGCCTGAACTGCACATATCGTGACGGGCTCAGTCAATGCGAATCAGCCGTGTGTGACCTAGAGGCTTGATATATTTCGCCAGAATGGCGAGCGCGCATATCCCGAGGAATGCGAGGCAGATGTTCGACTGGGACCTTCTCCGCAACACCTCCAGCATCCACGTGCTGATGCGATTGGCCGAGGAGCGGGGGATGTCCGCCGCCGAATGCCTGGCCGGGACCACGCTGCTCCCCGAGGCGGTGATCGATCCCGCCGCCGAGGCCACCGCACGCCAGGAGCTACGGGTGGTGCGCAACCTGCTCGAGCGCTTCGGCGATGAACCGGGGCTCGGCGCCGTCGCGGGCAGCCGCTATCACCTCTCGATGTACGGGCCGTGGGGTCTGGCGCTGCTCAGCAGCCGCACGGTGCGCGAGGTGGTCGACGTGGCGCTGCGCTACCTCGACCTCGCGTTCGTCTTCGGCCAGTTGACCTTCGAGGAATGCGGTGCGGACGCGCGGCTGCGGTTCGACGACTCGGAGATCCCGCGTGATCTGCGCCCCTTCCTCACCGAGCGGATCATGGCCGGTATCCGGACGATCGGTGTCGAACTCTTCGCCGCCGGAATACCGTTGCGACAGGTCGAATTCCGGCATGCCGCACCGTGGGACACCAGCAGGTACGTCGAGGTCTACGGTGTCGAGCCGATCTTCGGCGCGCCGGCCAATACGGTGACCTTCGACAGCGTCTACCTGGACATGCCGCTACCGCAGGCCAACGAGTGGGCGCGCGGCACCTGTGAACAGCTGTGCCGTGACCTGCTGGCCCGCCGGCGCGCGCGAACCGGTGTGGCAGGGGCGGTGCGCGATCTGCTCGTGCGCAATCCCGGTGAGATCCCGGATCAGGTCGCGGTCGCCGCCGAGCTGTACATGAGTCCGCGCACACTGTCGCGGCGGCTCGGCGAGGAGGGCACGTCGTTTCGCGCACTGCTCGACGAGGTGCGGCAGATGCTGTCCGAGGAGCTGCTGACCCATACCGATATGACCACCGAGCAGGTGGCGGTCCGGCTCGGATACACGGAGGCGGCCTCGTTCATCCGGGCGTTCCGGCGCTGGCACGGCCGTCCGCCGCAGGACTTCCGGCATGCGGCGAGCGTCAGCCGAAGCTGACCTCCCAGCGCTTGATGCCGTTGATCCAGCCGGAGCGCAGGTGTTCCGGCTCGGCGAGCTGGGTGATGTGCGGCATGGTGTCCGCGATGGCGTTGAAGATCAGGTCGATCTCCAGGCGGGCCAGGTTCGCGCCGAGGCAGTAGTGGGTGCCCGCGCCGCCGAAGCCGACGTGCGGGTTGGGGTCGCGCAGCACGTCGAAGGTGAACGGGTCGTCGAAGGCGTCCTCGTCGAAATTGGCCGAGCTGTAGAACATTCCGACCCGCTGGCCCTTCGTGATGTCGACGCCACCGAGGGTGGTGTCGCGGGTCGCGGTGCGCTGGAAGACGCTGACCGGGGTTGCCCAGCGCACGATTTCGTCGGGGGCCGTGCGCGGGCGCTGCTCCTTGTACAGCTCCCACTGCTCCGGGTTGTCGACGAATGCCTTCATGCCGTGCGTGATCGAGTTGCGGGTTGTTTCGTTGCCCGCCACCGAAAGCAGGATCACGAAGTACGCGAACTCATCCGAGCCCAGGTGCTCGCCGTCGATATCGGCGTGCACCAGCTTGGTGACGATGTCCTCGGCCGGGCACGCGCGCCGCTGCTCGGCCATATTCCATGCGTAGCCGCTCAATTCGAGCAGCGCGGTCTGCGAATCGGCCGCGAACTCCGGATCCTCCGCGCCGATCATCCGATTCGACCAGGTGAACAGCTTCTTGCGATCCTGCTGCGGTACACCGAGCAGTTCGGCGATGGCCTGCAGTGGCAGCTCGGAGGCGACCAGCTCGACGAAATCGCCACCGCCACTGCGCTTCGCGTCGCGTACGATGGCCGCGGCCCGCTCGGTCAGCGCCGCGCGCAGCGCCTCGATCGCCCGCGGCGTGAACCCCTTCGACACGATCCGCCGATTCTTCGTATGCAGCGGCGGATCCATATTCAGCATGATCAGCCGCTGCATATCCAGCTGCTCCCTGGTGATCGTCGGCTGATACCGGATGATCGCCGAGTTCTCGGTGGAGGAGAACACCTCGGGATGCCGCGAAATCTCCTTGATGTCTTCGAGTTTGGTGACCACCCAGTATCCGCCGTCGTCGAATCCGCTCACCCCCTTCGGCTGTGCGTTCCACCAGATCGGCGCGCACCGCCGCAACTCGGCGAACTCCGCCGCGGGCCGTCGCCGCGCCCACAGATCCGGATCGGTGAAATCGAACCCCGCGGGTATCGAAGGAGTGGCCATCCCGACCTCCACTGAAACGTGTTCTACCTCAATTCAAACACGCCACCCACCACGCTCACGCCGAAATGGAGCGTGTGCCCCCGCCGCACATCTTGTGACAAACGCACGCATGCCGGCGCGGTGAGTCGGTGTGCGGGAGTCGAACGGTGTGCGGCCGACCGCGCCGGATGCGGTCGTAAGCTGGATCGCATGTCGGAGATGCGGGAATCGCGCGGCAGCGAACTCGACCGGCTGGTCGAGCTGCTCACCGGTCGCCGGGTTGTCGTGCTGACCGGGGCCGGGCTGTCGACCGACAGCGGCATTCCCGACTATCGCGGGCCGAGTTCGCCGCCGCGGAATCCGATGACCTATCAGCAGTTCGTCGGCGACGCGGCATTCCGGCAGCGGTACTGGGCGCGCAATCACGTCGGCTGGCGGCGGATGGACGCGTCACGGCCGAATCCGGGACATCGGGCGCTTGCCCGGTTGGAGCGGATGGGTGTGGTGACCGGCTTGATCACCCAGAATGTCGACCTGCTGCACACCAAGGCGGGCAGTCGCCGGGTGATCGATCTGCACGGCACCTACGCGCGGGTGTGCTGCCTCGCCTGCGGCGCGCTCATCTCCCGGATGGCGCTGGCCGAGCGTTTGGAGGCCGCGAATCCAGGATTCGCGGACGGTGTCCTCACCGATGGTGTCGAGGTCGCGCCGGACGCCGACGCGGTGGTCACCGATACCGAGAGCTTCCGGATGGTCGACTGCGAGCGCTGCGGCGGGATGCTCAAGCCGGACATCGTGTACTTCGGGGAGAGCGTGCCGAAGGAGCGCGTCGGCGCGGCCTACGACCTCGTCGACAACGCGGATGCCATGCTGGTGGCAGGCTCGTCGCTGACCGTCATGTCCGGGCTGCGCTTCGTCCGGCACGCGGCCAAGCAGGCCAAGCCGGTCGTCATCGTCAACCGCGGCAACACGCGAGGCGACGAATTGTCCACCCTCACTATGGATCTCGGCTGCTCGGCCACGCTCACCGCGTTGGCCGACAGCCTGCAGACCCTCGTTGTCGCTTGATGACGCCGCGAGTTCGGGTTCGGCCGAGCGCAGTCATATGGCCCCTTGGTGCGGAGTGTCCCAGGGCCATTTGACTGCGCTCGGCGAATAGAGGCGCTGCTGATGGCGCCGCGCATGACCTGGGGCTAGCGGGTGTCGGCAGGGGCCTGTTCTCGGGGGCAGGACGTGACGGTCGCCGATTTGCGGCGGCAAGATTTCGGGTCAGCGCGCGGTCAGCAGGGCAATGCTGCTGATGAGGTCGAGATTGTCGACGGTGCGCAGGTGGTCGAGCGGCGGTGCGGGGAGGTCGAGGGTGTGCAGGCCGTCGAGGATGGTGAAGTGGACGGCCCAGGTCACCCGCGGCGGCTCGTCCAGCAAGTCGGTGAGGTTTCGAATCTCCGTGTCCGCGTGCCGTTCCACGAGGCAGGTGATGGCCTCGCGCCGGATCACCTCGCGTGGATCGGTGCGTGCGAACTCGACCAGGGCCGGTACCGCTCGTTCGGCGTCCATGTGTGCGAGATAGGTGCGCAGTGCTTCGCCCGCTGTGGTGCCCTCCGCGTCGGCGAGGTAGCGCCGAGCGCATTCGGCGACATCGGGATTCGCGGGCACCGCCGCTAGGTGGTACATGGCCGACTTGCGGACGCTGGTGCTGCGATCACGGGTGAGTTCCATGAGCCAACCGGTGTCGGACCACTGCGCGAGGATCCCGCAGGCGCGAGCGCGAGTGATCGGGTCCGGGTGGGTGGCCAGCCGTGGCACCAGTCGCCGCCTGGCATCGGGATCGTAAGCCGTCCAATCGATTCCGTACGGCAGCTCGGCATGGGTACCGTCGAGGACGGCGATCAGCTCGTCCTCGGGTATGGCCGACGCCGGTTCGGCGGTCGGCGGCGAGATGTACGCGGACGAGATATACGGCGGCGAAACCTCTTCCGGCCATTCGATGAGGTCGCCGACGGGGCGCATCCACTCGCGAAGCAGCGCAACCGATCCGGGATCGAATTCCTCGGCGGCGCCCTCGAAGTGCAGGCGTAGCTCGCCGAAGGTATCGGCGGCGGCCTCGCGGACCCGCTCGTCGCCGCTGTCGCATAGGTCCGCCATGGCGCGCAGCACGCGCCGGCTTTTGTAGTACCGCAACGTATTGACGGCCGCGACGGCCACCTCGATCGCGGGATCGTAGGCGGCGGCGAGCAATGCCTCCTCGGCCGCCACCGGTTCCTCCCACAGTAGGGTGTCCGCCGCCGCGGCGCGCACTGCGGGCTCCGGGTGCCCCAGCGCGCGAATGATCACCGGGACGAACTCGGGCTCGTCGAATCCGTAGAACATCGCGGCGAGCGCGGTGGTCTGGAGTGGATGGGTGTCGTCGCCCGCCACCGGGACCACGATGTCGGCCTCGCCGCGGCCCATCAGCCGCAACGCGTGCCGCATCAGCACCAGATCGCCACTGGCCCACCAGGTTCGGCGGATCTCCGGGGAGCTGACGTCGTCGAATCCGGCCACCACATCGGAGGCCTCCGCGCGCACGGCATCGAACAGGCTGGTGTCGAGCACCATGGCGGTCAACGGTTCGATGGCACGGTAGTCCTCCGTGCGCGCCAGCTCGTCGAACGCCGCCGTCCGCTCCTGCGCCGAGGTACCCGCCGCATTGACCAGCTCGATCAACGTGAAGGTCCGCGTTCGATCCCGCTCAACAGTCATGGCGCCCAGCATGCCCCACGCGGGGGCATGCGGAGCGCGTCATGGCCGATGTGTCGTCAGTGTCCGCGCGCGATCCAGTCGGCGAGCGAAGGCTTTTCGGCGCCGATGGTTGTGGTGTCGCCGTGGCCGGTGTGCACCACCGTCTCGTCCGGGAGGGTCAGCAGGCGGTCGCGGATGGAGTCGATGATGGTGCCGAAATCGGAGAACGAACGGCCGGTGGCGCCGGGGCCACCCTGGAACAGGGTGTCGCCGGTGAACAGGGCGGCCAGCTCGGGCAGGTGCAGCGAGACCGAACCGGGGGAGTGGCCCGGCGTGTGCAGGATGTCGATATCGGTGCCCGCCACGGTGATTCGCCTGGTGTCTGCCACCGAGCGGTAATCCGCGGTCGGATGCGTCATCCGCCACAGCGGCTCGTCGCCCTGATGCAGCAGGATCGGCGCGTCCAGCAGTTTGCTCAAATCCGGTGCGACGGTGACGTGATCGTTGTGGCCGTGCGTGCACAGCACCGCGACCACGTGCCGATCGCCGACCGCATCGGCGATCGCGGCCGCGTCGTGCGCGGCGTCGACGACGAGTACCTCGCTGTCGTCACCGATCAGCCAGACGTTGTTGTCGACATCCCAGGTGCCGCCGTCGAGCGAGAAAGTGCCCGAGGTGACGACCCTTTCGATGCGGGTGGTCACCAGACCACCACCGAGCGCAGCACATCGCCCGCGTGCATCGAGTGGAACGCCTTCTCCACCTCGTCCAGCGTGATCCGTTCGGAGACGAAGCGTTCCAGCGGCAGCCTGCCCTGGCGGTACAGGTCGATCAGCATCGGGAAGTCGCGCTCGGGCAGGCTGTCGCCGTACCACGAGGATTTCAGTGCGCCGCCGCGGGAGAACAGGTCGATCAGCGGCATTTCCAGCGTCATCTCCGGCGTCGGCACGCCGACCAGCACCACGGTGCCCGCGAGATCGCGGCCATAGAAGGCCTGCTTCCAGGTCTCCGG
Source organism: Nocardia sp. NPDC052566 (assembly GCF_044547285.1). Lineage (NCBI taxonomy): Bacteria > Bacillati > Actinomycetota > Actinomycetes > Mycobacteriales > Nocardiaceae > Nocardia > Nocardia sp. NPDC052566. The sequence goes on from NZ_JBIUAF010000002.1 coordinate 198,654, forward strand.
ACGGCCGACCGCGTCGATCACCACGTCGGCGCCGAAGCCGTCGGTGAACTCCTGGATCCGCTCGACCGCGTCCTCGGTGCTCGCGTCGACGGTGTGGGTCGCGCCGAACTCCTTGGCCCACTCCAGCTTTCGTGAGTCGCGATCGATGGCGATGATCGTCTTGGCGCCCGCGAGCCGCGCACCCGCGATGGCGGCGTCGCCGACGCCGCCGCAGCCGATCACCGCGACCGAATCGCCGCGCGAGACATTGCCGGTGTTCATCGCCGCGCCGATACCGGCCATCACACCGCAGCCGAGCAGGCCTGCCACGGCCGGATCGGAGTCGGGATCGACCTTGGTGCACTGCCTTTCGTGCACGAGCGTCTTGTCGGCGAAGGCGCCGATGCCGAGCGCCGGGCTCAACTCGGTGCCGTCGGTGAGCGTCATCTTCTTGCTCGCGTTGCTGCTGTCGAAGCAGTACCAGGGGCGCCCGCGCTTACACGCACGGCATTCGCCGCAGATCGCGCGCCAGTTGAGGATGACGAAATCGCCCGCCTCGACGTGGGTCACCGCGTCGCCGACGGTCTCCACGATCCCGGCCGCCTCGTGCCCGAGCAGGAACGGGAACTCGTCGTTGATGCCGCCCTCGCGGTAGTGCAGGTCGGTGTGGCACACACCGCACGCCTGCACCCGGACCACCACGTCGTGCGGGCCCGGATCCGGAATCACGACGTCGACGAGCTCAACCGGCGCACCTTTGCCGCGGGCGATGACGCCGCGAACGGTTTCGGACACGAATCCTCCTACAGGGTCGAGATGGGAGCCGTGCGGTCCATGCCGCGCCGCTCGATCTGCTTGCGATATCTGGTGAAAAGCCGTGCATTGTCCGATGCGAATACTGCCATCGGTTCGCCACCGCGTTCGAACAGTGCGACGAACGACGAGCCCGACGGATCGCCGTCGACGACGCGGACCTCGTCACCGGGGCGGTGCTCGCCCGCGAACTGCAGCATCCGTCCATATTGCCGCGACCAGAAATATGGCGCGGGGGTTTGCGGCGCCGGGGCGCCCGCGATCGCGGCGGCGACGGCGCGCGCCTGGACGGTCGCATTGGTCCAGTGCTCGCAGCGGCGGTAATCGCCCGAGGCCGCGTCAAAGGTGCGAGCGCAGTCGCCGATCGCGTAGATATCCGGATGCGACGTGCGGCACTGCGCGTCGGTGACGAATCCGTTGTCGATGCGCAGGCCGGACTCGCGCGCCCATTCGGTATTGGGCACCGCGCCGATGCCGATGACCACGGCGTCGGCGGCCACTTCGGTGCCGTCGGTCAGCCGCACGCCGGTGACCCGGTCGTCGCCGAGGAACTGCCGCACCGCGACGCCGGTGCGCAGCCGGACATCATGGGCCGCGTGCATTTTCGCGCACAGCGCCCCGACGACGGGACCGAAGACGGCGGCGAGCGGCTCGTCGGCGATCTCGACGATGGTCACGTCGAGTCCGAAAGAGGATGCGGTCGAGGCGATTTCGGCGCCGATGAGACCTGCGCCGACGATGACGACGCGGCGTGCGGTGCGCAGTGTCGCGCGCAGTGCGCGTGCGTCCTCCAGCGTGCGCAGCGTATGGACTCCGGCCAGTCCGCCCGCGCTGGGCAGCGTGCGCGCGCGTGCGCCGGTGGCGAGCACCACCGAGCGCCCGGTGAGCAGCGATCCGTCGTCGAGCGTGACGCCGGGACCGTCGGGGGTGGTGGTCAGGCCGATCGCCCGCCGCCCGAGCAACCAGCTTGTGCCGGAATCGAATTCGTCGGGGGTGCCGAGCATGAGGTCGATATCGCCGTGCAGGAATTCCTTGGACAGCGGCGGCCGGTCATAGGGCGGGTGCGCTTCGTCGCCGACCACGTCGATGCGGTCCCGATATCCGTGCTCGCGCAGTGCGCGCACCACCGAGAATCCGGCCAGCGAGGCGCCGACGACGACGAGCCCGCTCATGACCGCACCTCGCCGGTGCTCGGCTCCGTCGGACGCCAGGCACGCTGAGACCTGCTGCGCTCGCTCATGGCACGTCCACGACGACGTCGCCGTCGAGCACGCGCACCGCGTAGGTGCGCACCGCGACCTTCGCCGGCGGCCCGGAGACCTTCCCGGTACGCAGATCGAAACACGATTCGTGCAGTGGACATTCGACCGTGCAGTTCTCCACCCAGCCGTCGGCCAGCGACGCGTCCTGATGGGTGCAGGTGTCATCGATCGCGAACAGGCCCTCCTCGGTGTGGAATACCGAGATCGGGCTGCCGTCGGCGGCGTGCGCGGTGGCGACCTCGCCGATCGGCAGGTCATCGAGACGCGCGACGAACAGTTCCGCCGCGGATGACTTGGCAAGGGATTCCATCGAGCCTCCATAAGTTGCTCATTACGCAACACTGCTCACATCACGCAACAGTGTGCGCCCGACTCGCCGCGGTCGTCAACCCCGGAAGTTCGATGTGAACAAACGGTTTCCAGCGGTTGACAGCCCGCCGGTACGGCGGGACTATCTGTTGCGTAATACGAATTCGTTGCGCACCAAGCAACATCGGAGGCACGTCTTGGCTCACCCGAAAGTTGTCGTCATCGGAGCCGGAATAGTCGGAACATCGCTGGCCGAGGAAATCACCGCGCGCGGCTGGACCGACGTCACCGTGATCGACCGCGGCCCACTGTTCGTCACCGGCGGATCCACTTCGCACGCACCAGGTTTGGTGTTTCAGACGAACCCGTCGAAAACCATGACCGAGTTCGCCCGCTACACCACCGAGAAATTCCTGTCGCTCGAGCACCGGGACGGCTGGGCGTTCAACCCGGTCGGCGGCCTCGAGGTGGCCACCACCCCGCAGCGCTGGCAGGACCTGCACCGCAAGGCCGGATGGGCCCAGTCCTGGGGCATCGAAGGACGCCTGCTCGGACCTGCCGAATGCGCGGCACTGCATCCGCTGCTCGACGCCGACCGCATCCTCGGCGGATTCCACACGCCGACAGACGGTTTGGCGAAAGCGCTGCGCGCCGCCGAGGCACAGGCCAGAATGGCGACAGCGCGCGGCGCGCGTTTCCTGCCGAACCGGGAAGTGCTCGGCATCGTGGAAAACGGCGGCCGGGTAATCGGCGTGGAAACCGCCGACGGAATCATCGCCGCGGACATCGTTATTTGCGCGGCCGGTTTCTGGGGCGCGGAATTGGCGAAAAAGGTCGGTCTCACGGTGCCGCTGGTGCCGATGGCGCATCAATATGCCAAGACCGGTCAGATCGCGGCATTGGCCGGTCGCAATACCGAACGCGGTGAGGCGAGCCTGCCGATTCTGCGGCATCAGGATCAGGATCTGTACTTCCGCGAACACGTCGACCGGATCGGCATCGGTTATTACGGGCACAAGCCCATGCCGGTGGATATGTCCACGCTGGCCGCCGCGACCGCGGGCGAGGCCATGCCGTCGATGCTGCCGTTCACCGACGCCGACTTCGCGCCCGCCTGGCGCGAATCCATGGAGCTGCTGCCCGCGCTCGGCGACGCGAAGGTGGAGGAGGGGTTCAACGGCATCTTCTCGTTCACCCCCGACGGCTTCTCGATCATGGGCGAGCACCGGGAGCTGGCCGGATTCTGGGTCGCCGAGGCCGTGTGGGTCACCCATTCGGCGGGCGTCGCGCGGGCGATGGCGGAGTGGATCGTCGACGGCACGCCCGACACCGACGTGCATGAATGCGATCTGTACCGCTTCGAGGACGTCGCACGCGGCGACCGTTTCATCCAGGAGACCAGTGCGCAGGCCTTCGTCGAGGTCTACGACATCATCCACCCGCACCAGTTCCGCACCGCCCTGCGCGGCCTGCGGACCAGCCCGTTCTACGACCGGCAGCGCGAACTCGGCGCCTTCTTCTTCGAGGGCGGCGGCTGGGAGCGGCCCGCCTGGTTCGAGGCCAATGCCGAATTGGCCGAACGGCAGCGCGCCGAGGGCGTACCGTTCCCGGAACGCGACGGGTGGTCGAGCAGGTTCTGGTCGCCGATCTCCCTCGCCGAGGCACGGTGGACCAGGGAGCGGGTGGCGATGTTCGATATGACGCCGCTGACCCGATACGAGGTGGCGGGGCCGGGCGCGCTCGCGCTGCTCCAGCGGCTGACCACCAACAATCTGGACAAGAGCGTCGGCTCGGTGACCTACGCGCTGCTGCTCGACGAGACCGGCGGTATCCGCAGCGACGTCACCGTCGCGCGGCTCGGTGAGCACCGGTTCCAGGTCGGCGCGAACGGTCCGCTGGATTTCGACTGGTTCACCAGGCACCTGCCTGCCGCTGGCGACTGCTTGCAGGTCGGTCGAAACGACACAGATGGATCGGTCATGTTGCGCGACATCACGGGCGGCACCTGCTGTATCGGGGTGTGGGGTCCGCTGGCGCGAGACATGGTGCAGCCCCTGTGTACCGACGATCTGTCGCATCAGGCGTTCAAGTACTTTCGCGCGCTGCACACCTATCTCGGCGCGATCCCGGTGACCATGCTCCGGGTCTCCTACGTCGGCGAGCTCGGCTGGGAGATCTACACGACCGCCGAATACGGCCGTGCCCTCTGGGATCTGCTCTGGGAGGCGGGGCAGGCGCACGAGGTGATCGCGGCGGGCCGGATCGCGTTCAACAGCTTGCGCATCGAAAAGGGTTACCGCAGTTGGGGAACCGATATGACCGCCGAGCACACACCGGCCGCGGCGGGACTGGACTTCGCGGTGCGGATGGCCAAGGACGACTTCATCGGTAAACGCGCGCTGGAGCAGGCGGGCGAACCGGCAAAGATCCTGCGCAGCATCGTGTTCGACGATCCTGCTGCGATCGTGCTCGGCAAGGAACCGGTCTACGTGGACGGTTCCCGCGCGGGATACGTGACCAGCGCGGGCTATTCGACGACCGTCGGGCGCTGCATCGCCTACGCCTGGCTGCCCGCGGCCACGGTCCCCGGTGACGCGGTCGAGGTCGAATACCTCGGCGCCCGCCGCGCGGCCACCGTGCACGCCGAACCGGTGGTCGACCCCGAGATGTCCCGGATCAGGAGGTAGCGCAATGAACACAGCATCGCGTAGCGATTCGGTGGGGGGTGGTGGTCGGGCGACGGGTGGGCACGACGTCATCGTGGTGGGGCTCGGCGGGATGGGCAGCGCCGCCGCCTATCACCTCGCCGCCCGCGGGCAGCGGGTGCTCGGGCTGGAGAAGTTCACCCCCGCGCACGACAAGGGTTCCAGCCACGGCGGTTCCCGGATCATCCGCCAGTCCTACTTCGAGGATCCGGCTTATGTGCCGCTGCTGCTGCGCGCCTACGAACTGTGGGAGAAGCTGGCCGCGGACTCCGAGCGCGAGGTCTTCCGCCTCACCGGTGGGCTGTACCTCGGGCCGCCCGACAGCCTGACGGTCGCGGGCAGCCTGCGCGCCAGCCGCGAATGGTCGCTGCCGCACGAGGTGCTGGACGCGGGCGAGATCCGGCGGCGGTTCCCGAACTTCACCCCGGATGCGGGCGATATCGGAATCTACGAGGGCAAGGGCGGATTCGCGCGCCCCGAGCTCACCGTGCAGGCGCATATCGACCTCGCGCTGCGCGCCGGTGCGACCCTGTCGTTCGGTGAGGAGGTGCTCGACTGGGCCGAAAGCGCCTCCGGCGTCACCGTCACCACGACGCGCGCCACCTATCACGCGGATCAGCTGGTGGTCTGCCCCGGCGCGTGGGCGCCGAAACTGCTGGCGGAGTTCGGTATTCCGATCACCATCGAACGCCAGGTGCTCTACTGGCTCGACCCGGTCGGCGGTACCGCGGCATTCGAGGATCAGCCGATCTATATCGACGAGGACGCCGCGGGCGCGCAGATCTACGGATTCCCGGCGATCGACGGGCCGGCGGGCGGGGTCAAGGTCGCGTTCTTCCGCAAGGGCATCGAGTGCACGCCCGACACCATCGATCGCGTCGTGCACCCGCACGAGGTCCGGGAGATGCGCGAGCGCGCCGCGACTGTGCTTCCGGCGCTGGACGGTCCGCCCGTGCACACGGCGACCTGCATGTACTCCAACACTCCCGACGAGCATTTCGTCATCGCCCGGCATCCCGACATGGCGCGCATCACGATCGCGTGCGGCTTCTCCGGGCACGGCTTCAAATTCGTGCCGGTGGTGGGGGAGATCCTGGCCGATCTGGCCACCGAGGCGAAAACCGCTCATCCCATCGCACTTTTCGATCCGCAAAGGTTGGTGGCGACCCCATGACAACAGCCGATCTACCGCAGGTGACGACGCCGGCGCTCATCCCGACCCTCGGCGGCAACTGGTACGTCGACGACGCGGTCTTCGCGACCGAGCAGGAACGCCTCTTCGAGCGAATGTGGTTCTGCGCCATCCGATCCGGCGATCTCAGCCTGCCAGGCCAGTTCAAGCGGGTGCAGGTCGGCAGGGAGAGCGTGCTGATCGTGCGCGATCGCGGCGGTGAGCTGCGCGCCTTCCTGAACATCTGCCGCCACCGCGGCGCCATGCTGTGCACCGAGGACGAGGGGCAGGTGCGGCGCAATCTGCAGTGCCCGTACCACGCGTGGACCTACGGCCTGGACGGAAAGCTCGTCGCCGCACCGAATATGGCCGCGCTCAAGGATGAGCACGGCGCGGATATCGACCGGGTCGCCTACGGGCTGATCCGGGTCGCGCTGCGCGAATGGCTCGGCTACGCCTGGGTCTGCCTCGCCGACGAGCCGCCCTCGTTCGAGGCCGAGGTGATGGGCGCGGTCACCGAGCGCCTAGGCGATCCGACCGCGATCGATGGCTACGAGATCGACAAGCTCGCGGTGGGCCGCCGCGTGGTCTACGACGTCGCGGCGAACTGGAAGCTCATCGTGGAGAACTTCATGGAGTGCTACCACTGCGCGACCATCCATCCCGAGCTCACCGAGGTGCTACCGGAATTCGCGCAGGGTCTCGCGGCGCAGGTGTTCGTCGGGCACGGCGCCGAATTCGGGCCCGGCATCGCCGGATTCACCGTCGACGGCTCACCTGGCTTCGATCCGCTGCCCGGGATCAGGGACGAGCAGGACCGCCGCTACTTCGCGATCACCATCCGGCCGACCGTCTTCGTCAACCTGGTGCCCGATCACATCATCTTCCACCGCATGTACCCGATGGCCGCCGATCGCACCATCGTCGAATGCGACTGGCTCTACACCAAAGACGTTGTCGCGGAAGGGCGCGACGTCTCCCGCTCGGTGGAGCTGTTCCACCGGGTCAACGAACAGGACTTCGAGGCGTGCGAGCGCACCCAGCCGACGATGTCCTCGCGTGCCTATCGCAACGGCGGGGTGCTCGTGCCCGCCGAACACCACATCGCGGAGTTCCACGAGTGGCTGTCCTGTCGTCTTTCCTGACATGAGGTGAGTGTGTATGAACGGTGACCCTGATCTGCTCATCGGCGGTGCGTGGACGCATGCCGCGGACGGCGGTCGGCGCCGGATCGTGAATCCGGCCGACGGTTCCGTCGTGGCGACCGTGGACGAGGCGACACCGGAGGACGCGCGCCGTGCGGTCGCCGCCGCCCGTGCCGCGTTCGACGACGGAACCTGGTCGGGGACACCGGTTTCCGAGCGGACGGCGCTTTTGGTGCGGATCGCCGGCCTGCTCGACCGCGACAAGGAGCAGCTGGCCCGGCTGGAGACGGTCGACACCGGAAAGACACTGGCGGAGAGCCGGATCGATATCGACGATGTCATCTCGGTATTCCGCTACTACGCGAATCTGGCCGGCACACAGGCCGATCGGCTGATCGATGTCGGCGATCCGGCGGTGCTGAGCCGGGTGGTCCGCGAGCCGATCGGCGTCTGTGTGCTGATCGCGCCGTGGAATTACCCGCTGCTGCAGATGTCGTGGAAGGTCGCGCCCGCGCTGGCGGCGGGCTGCACGATGGTCGCCAAGCCGAGCGAGGTGACCCCGCTGACCACCATCGCGTTCGCCCGCCTCGCGGTGGAGGCCGGGGTGCCGCCCGGTGTGCTCAACCTGGTGCAGGGCAGCGGCGCGGTGCTCGGCGCCGCGCTCACCGACAATCCTGACGTCGACTTCATCTCGTTCACCGGCGGACTCGCGACCGGAAAGACGATCGCCAAGGTGGCGGCCGAGCACGTCACCAAGGTCGCGGTGGAACTCGGCGGTAAGAATCCGCATATCGTCTTCGCCGACGCCGACTGGGTCAGCTCCGTCGATCAGGTGCTCACCGGCGTATTCCTGCATTCCGGGCAGGTGTGTTCGGCGGGCACCCGGCTGATCATCGAGGAGTCCATCGCCGACGACTTCGTCGCGGCGCTGGCGAACCGGGCCGAACGCATCCGGGTGGGCAATGGCCTCGATCCAGTGAGCGAGACCGGCCCGCTGGTCTCCGACGATCATCGCGCGAAGGTGGAAGCCTATGTCGCGCTCGGCATTTCGGAGGGCGCGAAGCTGATCACCGGCGGCGTGCGGCCGAGCGATCCCGCATTGGCGAACGGTAGTTACTTCCTGCCGACGATCTTCGACCGCTGCGATCGATCCATGCGGATCGTCCAGGAGGAGACCTTCGGCCCGATATTGACGGTGGAGCGATTCACCACCGAGGCCGAGGCGATCCGGCTCGGCAACGACACCGAATACGGCCTCGCGGCCGGCGTGCGCACCGCGGATGCGGCGCGCGGCGAGCGGATGGTGCGCGCGCTGCGGCACGGGACGGTGTGGCTCAACGACTTCGGTTACTACACCGCGGCCGCCGAGTGGGGTGGGTTCAAGAAGTCCGGCAACGGCCGCGAGCTCGGCCCGACCGGTCTGGCGGAATACCAGGAAATCAAGCACATCTGGCACAACACGGCACCGAAGCCGGCGGCGTGGTTCATGGCGGCTGCCTCCGACTCCGCTGGCGCTCCGCTCCGGCCCGGCGCGAAGCGGCCTCCGGCCGCTGGCTCGTGAGCACAAGTTTCATCTAGGCCGGACAGCCAGTACGGCCTGCACACCGCGGAAGGCACGGTTGCAATGGTAGTCAAGGAACACAGCGTCTCCGATGACAACGGCATGGAGGATTTCGGGTACCGGGAATCCCTCGACCGAAGTATCGGAAAATTCGCCAGCTTCGCGGCCGGGGTCAGCTATATCTCGATCCTCACCGGCACGTTCCAGCTGTTCTATTTCGGTTTCGGCGCGGCCGGTCCGGCTTACCTATGGTCATGGCCGCTGGTTTTCCTAGGGCAGCTGGCCGTCGCACTGTGCTTCATGGAGCTCGCGGCGAAGTACCCGGTCGCCGGATCGGTGTACAACTGGGCAAAGGCGCTGGGCAGCAGGGTCGTCGGCTGGTCATCCGGCTGGCTGATGCTGACCGCGTCGATCGTGACGCTGTCCGCGGTGGTCCTCGCACTGCAATTGAACCTGCCGCGACTGTGGAGCGGTTTCCAGCTCATCGGTGACGGCAACGGGCAATACGATTACGCGACCAATGCGGTGGTGCTCGGCACCGTGATGATCGTATTCACCACCGCCGTCAATGCTTTCGGCGTCCGGCTGATGGCGAGGATCAACAGCGCCGGTGTGTTCATCGAACTCGTCGCCGCGGTATTGATCGCGATCATCCTGGCGGCCAATTGGACTCGCGGACCGCAGGTTTTCTTCTCCACGCACGGATACGGCGCGGGCGAGACCGGCGGATACCTCGGCGCCTTCCTGGTGGCCACGCTGGCTTCCGGCTATGTCATGTACGGCTTCGACACCGCGAGCTCGCTCGGTGAGGAGACGGTGGAGCCGCGGCGCACCGCGCCCAAGGCGATCCTGCGTGCGCTGCTCGCCTCCTTCGTGATCGGCGGCGCCATCCTGGTTTTCGCGGTGATGGCCGCACCGGATCTGAACGATCCGCAGATCGGCAGCTCGAGCGGCGGCCTGCAATACATTGTCGAGCAGGTGATGTGGGGCCCGCTCGGCACCATCTTCCTGGTGTGCATCGTGGTCGCGGTGACGGTCTGCTCGCTCGCCGTGCACACCGCGGCCATCCGGCTCGCCTTCGCCATGGCGCGCGACAACGCACTTCCGTTCGGCGACAGGCTCGCCCGGGTCCATCCGAAGACGCAGACACCGGTGATTCCCGCGGTGCTGATCGGCGTGCTGTCCGCGCTGATCCTGGTGATCAACATCGGCCAGCCGAAGATCTTCACGGTCTTGACCTCGATCGCGATCATCATGATCTACCTGGCCTACCTGATGGTGACCGGGCCGATGCTGAAGCAGCGGCTGCAAGGGCAGTGGCCGCCAAGGGATTTGCAGGCGGGCGGCTACTTCACCATGGGTAAGTGGGGCATCGCGGTGAACGTTGTCGCGGTGGTGTGGGGGATCGGCATGGCGCTGAACCTGGCCTGGCCGCGCGCGGATGTCTACGGCACACCCTGGTACAACACCTGGGGCGCGTTCGTCTACATCGGCGCGATCCTCGGCGCGGGCTTGCTCTGGTATTTGCTCAAGGGGCGCAAGAGCATCGGGACACTTGCCGCGCACGCCGCGGAGGTGCGGTCCGATGTCTGACACCGTCTTCGACTACGTCATCGCGGGCGGCGGCACCGCGGGCTGTGTGCTCGCCGCGCGTCTCAGCGAAAACCCGGATGTGACGGTGTGCCTGGTGGAGGCGGGGCCGTCCGACGTCGGCGACCGCGACATACTCGAGCTCACCAGGTGGATGCATCTGCTCGATTCCGGTTACGACTGGGACTATCCGGTCGAACCACAGGAGCGCGGCAACAGCTTCCTGCGCCATGCCAGGGCGAAGGTGCTCGGCGGATGTTCCTCGCACAACTCGTGTATCGCGTTCTGGCCGCCCGCCGAGGGTTTGGACGAGTGGGCGGCGATGGGCGCGAAGGGCTGGGGCGCGGCCGATCTGCTGCCCTATGTCACGCGGCTGGAGAACAACGACGCACCGGGCGAACAGCACGGCCGCGGCGGTCCGGTCCGGCTGCGCGATATCCCGCCCGACGATCCGTGCGGCAAGGCGGTGCTCGCCGCCGCGGCGGCGGTCGGGCTGCCGACGGTCCAGTTCAATCGCGGCGCGACCGTGCGCAACGGCGCGGGCTGGTTCCAGATCAACGCCGACGAGGACGGCACCAGGATGTCGTCTTCGCACGCCTACCTGCATCCGATCATGGGGTCGCGGCCGAATCTGGCGGTGCGCACCGGATGCTGGGTCAGCGAGATCCTGTTCGACGAGGCGGGCGCGGCCACCGGCGTGCGGTATCAGCGGCCCGATCTCACCGGCTACGACACGGTGTCGGCGCGGCGCGAGGTCGTCGTCACCGCCGGCGCCATCGATACGCCGAAGTTGTTGCAGCTCTCCGGTATCGGGCCCGCCGAGCAGTTGCGTGAGCTCGGCATCGCGGTGCGGGTCGATGCGCCGGGCGTCGGCTCGAATCTGGACGACCATGTCGAGGGACTGGTCTTCTGGGAGGCCGCGCGGCCGATGGTCGACACCTCGACGCAGTGGTGGGAGATCGGCGTCTTCGCCACGACCGACGAGTCGCTCGCGGTGCCGGACGTGATGATGCACTACGGCAGCGTGCCGTTCGACATGAATACCGTGCGCCGTGGCTATCCGACCACCGACAACGGCTTCTGCCTGACGCCCAACGTCACACAGGGGCGTTCGCGCGGCACGGTGCGATTGCGCAGCAGGGACTTTCGTGATCGGCCCAAGGTGGATCCGCGCTACTTCACCGATCCGGACGGCCACGACGAGCGCACCATGCTCGCCGGGATCCGGTTGGCGCGCAGGATCGCCGAGCAGTCGCCGCTGCGCGAATGGATCGCCAGGGAGCTGGCGCCGGGACCGGAGGCGACGACCGATGCGGAGTTGCTCGACTACATCCGCGGCACCCACAACACCGTCTACCACCCGGCGGCGACCGCGCGGATGGGCGCGGCCGACGATCCGATGGCGGTGCTCGATCCGGAACTGCGGGTGAAGGGGGTCTCGCGGCTGCGGGTCGTCGATGCCTCCGCGATGCCGAAATTGCCCGCGGTGAACCCGAACATTACTGTCATGGCCATGGCAGAGAAGTGCGCGGACCTGATCAGAGGGACCTGAGCCGCCATGCCCGCGGACGGCGAGCTACTACCCCCCGTCGTCCCGGCGCAGGCCGGGCAGGACGCGCCGCGTACGGTTCGCGACACGTGGGCGACCGCCGATCTGGATCCCGCGCGGACCGCGAGACTCGCGGTGTTCCTCGGTGCAAACGCGCCGTTTCAATCCATGCCGAGCGACGAGCTGAATCGGCTCGCCGCGGCATGCTCACTGCGGGAATTCACCGCAGGTGCGGTGATCGCCGACTACGCGGCCCAGGTGCCCGACGACATCTGGATGCTGTGGACCGGCGGCGTCATCTTGCAGTCGAGTATCCCGGTAACCGGCTCCGTCGCGTCGGCGGACGCCGCGGTCCGGTCGGCGGGTCCGGGCGTTCGCCAGGACGATGGTGGGCGGCCGGACGGTAGGGGACGCGGTGGCGGTAGGCGGACGATCGATACGGTCGAACCGGGCGGGATCTTCGGCTATGTGCCACTGCTGACCGGCGGTAGTGCCGAATTCATCGCGCGCGCAACCGAACCGAGCCTGCTGATCCGGCTGCCGGGTGCGCTGGTGCGTGCGCAGTTCGCCCAGCCGGACGGCTTGGCCTTCCTCGCCTCCTCGGCATGGAAGACCTCCTCCGGCGACCGGACACCGATGGCGCAGGTGCTCGGCAGCCGTCCGGTCGGCGAACTCGTCTCGGGCCGAGCCGTTTTCGTGACACCGGAGACGGGCGTGCGCGATGCCGTGGTGCGGATGACCGACGCGCGCGTCTCCTACGTGCTGATCCGGTTGCCGGACGGCGAATTCGGCATCTTCACCGACCGCGATCTGCGCACCAGGGTGGTCGCGGCGGGGCTGCCGGTCGACGTCGCGATCGGCCGGGTGATGAGCGCACCGGCGCGCCGGGTCACCGCCGATCTGAGCGCCGAGACCGTGCTGATGGAGATGCTCGAATGCGGGCTGCGCCATATGCCCGTGGTGTCGCATCGCGGCGAGGTGCTCGGCGTGCTCGAGGATGCCGACCTGCTCGCGGCTTCGGCGCGGCAGAGTTTCGCCCTGCGCCGGGCGATCGGCGCGGCCACCGATGCCGCGCAGCTGCAACGGGCCGCGCGCGAAATCGCGGGCACCACGGTGGATCTGTTCCGCAACGGCACCAAAGCGTCGGCGACCAGCGCCATCCTGTCGGTCGTGATCGACTCGGTGGTGCGCAAGGCGCTGGAACTCGCGCTCGCCGAACATCCTGACGCGCCGAGTGACGGATTCGCCTGGCTGAGCCTGGGCAGTGTTGCCCGCCGCGAGGCGATGCCGTCCTCCGACGTGGACAGCGCGCTGTCCTGGTCCGACGAATTGTCCGGCGCCAGTGGGCAACTGCGCGCGATCGCGGAACGCGCACACGCCATCCTCGACGGCTGCGGGCTGCCCGCCGACAGCAACGGTGCGATCGCCGCGAAGCCGAAATTCGCCCGCTCCCGGTCGGATTGGACGAAGGCGGCCGCGGAATGGCTCGACGATCCGCTGCGCGATCGCGGGCTGATCATGTCGTCGCTGCTCATCGACGGGCGGGTGGTGTGGGGTGATCCCGCGCTGCACACCGTGCCCGCCGCCTTCGGCAGCATGCGCGCCGAACATCCCAACGCGCTGCGACTACAGCTGCTCGACGCGCTCTCGGGCCGGGTGCGCGCCCGCTCGCTGCGCGACGTGCTGTCCAGGCGCGGCGGCACCTTCGACCTGAAAAGCCATGCGCTGGTGCCGATTGTCAACCTGGCCCGCTGGGGTGGCCTCGCGGCGGGCGTGACCTCGGCCGCGACGCCGGTACGGCTCGCGGCCGCCGCGAGCGCGGGCGCGCTCACCGAGCGCGATGCCACGGTGCTCACCGAGGTGTTCGTCATGCTGCAGCGGATGCGGATGGTGCACCAGGTCGAGCAGCTGTCCGCCGGGCACAGTCCGGGCGATGTCGTGGTGATGTCCGAACTGTCCCCGCTGCATCGCAGCCTGCTCAACGACGCGCTGCGCGAGATCGCGGCGGTGCAGAGACACGTCCGCAGTATCGGGGCGAACTCGGCTTAGAATGGCGATTGTCATGGCGAAACAGGACATGGAAGACAGCGGGCGGGCTGCCGCGGTGCAGTCGGTCGATCGCGCGCTGCTCGTCATGGAGATCATCGCCAAACTCGGCCAGGCGGGCGTCACGGAGATCGCCGCCGAACTCGGCGTGCACAAATCTACCGTTTCCCGGTTGATCACCGTGCTGGAATCGCGCGGATATGTCGAACAGCTGTCCGACCGTGGCAAGTACCGGCTCGGCTTCTCCATCGTCCGGCTCGCCGGATCGACAAGCGCCCAGGTCGATCTCGTCTCGCAGAGCCAGGGCGCGTGCAACGCGCTCGCGGCCGAATCCGGGGAGACGACGAATATCGCTGTGCTGGACGGCAATCGGATCATCAATATCGTCGAGGCGATCGGACCCGGCTCGATCGCGCTGCGGTCATGGGTCGGGCAGAGCTGCCCCGCGCACGCCACCTCCAGCGGCAAGGTGCTGCTGGCCGGGCTGGAGCCCGCGGAGATGCGCAAGCGGGTCGGTACGAAACTCGAGGCGTTCACCGCGAATACGCTGACCAAGGTCGCCGATCTGGCCGCTCAGCTGGCGCAGGTGCGGGCGAACGGCTGGGCCGATGTGCGCGAGGAACTCGAGATCGGGTTGAACGCGGTCGCCGCGCCGGTGTACGACCACAACGGCGTGATGGTGGCCGCGCTGAGCGTTTCCGGGCCGTCGTATCGGATGAGTCAGGATCGGTTCGCGCAGATGGCGCAGCTGACCATCAAGAGCGCGGCGGGGATCAGCAGGCGGCTCGGTTATCTGGGCTGACGCTCTCGCGTTGACAAGGGGTGTGACCCGGACAATACTGAGTTGCGTAGCGCGCGCGTGTTGCGCTTTGCGCAACTGTATCGTATTACGCAACTCGATAGTCAACTGAATATCCGCCGTTCAACCGCAGCGGGAGATCTCCATTTCGATGGAGAGCCGAAGGAGCAACACCCTCCCGGGAATCTCTCAGGCCCAGTACCGCTGCGCGCAGGCAACTCTGGAAAGTAGTGCGCGTTTCGAGTGCGCACTCGCCGACGGGGCAAGCGCACAGTGACTGTGCCGTGAATCTCTCAGGCCATTGGACAGAGCGGGAGGAGCCAACCCCACGCATCCGCGTCGATGAAAGGCTCTCCCATGGCCGACCCCGCCTCCGCCGTCCGCACCGAACTGGACGCCTCGCTGCGCGACTTCGACCCCGTCGTCGCCGCGATCGTCGATCGCGAAATCGATCGGCAGCAGCGCGGACTGGAAATGATCGCCTCGGAGAACTACGCGCCGCTCGCGGTCATGCAGGCCCAGGGCACCGTGCTGACCAACAAGTACGCCGAGGGGTATGCCGGACGTCGCTACTACGGCGGCTGCGAGCATATCGACGAGGTCGAGACGCTGGCCATCGCGCGGTTGCGCGCGCTGTTCCACGCCGAATATGCCAACGTCCAACCGCATTCGGGGGCACAGGCCAATGCGGCGGTGATGCACGCGCTGCTGCAACCGGGCGATCACATTCTCGGCTTGGCGCTCGACCACGGCGGTCATCTCACGCACGGTATGAAGCTCAACTTCTCCGGGCGGCTCTATGACGTCGCGGCCTATCATGTTCGGGCCGAGGACCAGCTGGTCGACATGGACGAGGTGGCCCGGCTGGCGCACGAGCACAAGCCGAAGCTGATCGTCGCGGGCTGGTCGGCCTATCCGCGTCAGCTCGACTTCGCCGAATTCCGCCGGATCGCCGACGAAGTCGGCGCGTACCTGATGGTCGACATGGCGCACTTCGCCGGTCTGGTCGCGGCCGGGCTGCACCCCTCGCCGGTGCCGCACGCGCATGTTGTCACCTCGACCACGCACAAGACGCTCGGTGGTCCGCGCGGCGGATTCATCCTCGCCACACCGGAATTGGGCAAGAAGATGAACTCGGCGGTGTTTCCGGGCCAGCAGGGCGGGCCGCTCGAGCACGTGATCGCGGCGAAGGCCGTCGCCTTCAAGATGGCGGCGGAACCGGAGTTCCGTGAGCGGCAGGAGCGGACGCTCGCGGGCGCCCGCATTCTGGCCGACCGGCTGCTCGCCGAGGACTGCCGGGCCGCAGGTATCGGCGTGGTCAGCGGCGGTACCGACGTGCATCTCGTTCTCGTCGATCTGCGCGACGCCGAACTCGACGGCAAACAGGGCGAGGACGTGCTGGCGTCGATCGGGATCACCGTGAACCGCAACGCGATTCCGTTCGATCCGCGGCCGCCGATGGTGAGCTCCGGGCTGCGGATCGGGACACCGGCGCTGGCCACCCGCGGCTTCGACACCGAGGCGTTCGCCGAGGTCGCCGATATCGTCGCGGCCGCGCTGCTGAAGACCGAATCGGTGGCGGCGCTCGGCGCGCGGGTCGACGCACTGGCGCAGCGGTTTCCGCTCTACCCGGGCATGCGCGCGTGACCATCAGCGCTTTCGACCTGTTCCGGGTCGGCATCGGGCCGTCGAGTTCGCACACCGTCGGCCCGATGCGTGCCGCGGGCGCGTTCATCGAGCGGCTGAAAGCCGCAGGGGTGCTGCATGATACGGCTGCCGTCCGGGTTCATCTGTACGGCTCGCTAGGTGCGACCGGGCATGGGCACGGCAGTGTCGGGGCGGTGGTCGCCGGGCTGTCCGGTGAGCGGCCGGAGACCGTGGATCCGGACGTGGTGTTCAGCACCGACACCGAGGTGCGGGCCAGCGGGATCCTGCGGCTCGGCGGCGTGCAGCCGATCGCGTTCGCCGTCGACGACGATATCGAACTGCTAGGGCGGATCAAGCTGGACTATCACACCAACGGGATGCTGTTCCGTGCGTCCGACGGGGCGGGGCGGGTGCTGCTGGAGCGCCAGTTCTATTCCGTCGGAGGTGGTTTCGTGCTCGACCAGGACGAGATCGGGGAGCGGGCCGCCGGGCAACCGGTGATGGTGCCGTACCCGTTCCGCACGGCAGGTGAACTGCTCGCGCTCACCACCGCCACCGGGCTGTCGATCAGCGCGCTGATGCTCGCCAACGAGATGTGCTCGCGCAGTGCGGATCAGGTGCGCGCCGATCTGCTGTCGATCTGGAAAGTCATGCGGCAGTGCGTCGAACGGGGGATGTCGAGTTCCGGCGTGCTGCCGGGAACGCTGCGCGTGCGCCGTCGCGCCGCCACGCTGTTCGAGCGCCTCACCGCCGAATCCGATGACACCGACCCGTTGCGCGCCATGGAGTGGGTCACGCTGTACGCCATGGCCGTCAACGAGGAGAACGCCGCGGGCGGCCGGGTCGTCACCGCGCCGACCAACGGTGCCGCGGGCATCGTCCCCGCTGTGCTGCACTACGTCCAGCAGTTCGTCACCGGCGTCGACGACGACAGCATCGTCGAATTCCTGCTCACCGCGGCCGCGATCGGCCAGCTGATCAAGGAGAACGCCTCCATCTCCGGCGCCGAGGTCGGCTGTCAGGGCGAGGTCGGTGCCGCCTGCGCCATGGCCGCCGCCGGACTGGCCGCCATCCTCGGCGGCACCCCCGAACAGATCGAGAACGCCGCCGAAATCGGCATAGAACACAACCTCGGCCTCACCTGCGATCCCATCGGCGGCCTCGTCCAAATCCCCTGCATAGAACGCAACGGCATCGCCGCCGTCAAAGCGATCACCGCCGCCCGCATGGCCATCCGAGGCGACGGCATCCACCACGTCTCCCTCGACAAAGTCATCCAGACCCTCCGCGCCACCGGCGCCGACATGCTCGACAAATACAAGGAAACCTCCCAGGGAGGCCTGGCGGTAGCCGTCGTCGAATGCTGATCGGCAGATGAGGGTCGTCGCGACC
Source organism: Nocardia sp. NPDC052566 (assembly GCF_044547285.1). Taxonomy (NCBI): domain Bacteria; kingdom Bacillati; phylum Actinomycetota; class Actinomycetes; order Mycobacteriales; family Nocardiaceae; genus Nocardia; species Nocardia sp. NPDC052566. The sequence goes on from NZ_JBIUAF010000002.1 coordinate 216,622, forward strand.
CGGCCTCGGATCACGACGCCGATCGGGCGACCTGTTCCAGTTTGTCGCGGTAGTGCCGCCAGTCCGTCTCGCCGGGGGGCATGTTGTCGTTGCCGTCGCGGTGGCCGACGGTGCCGTCGATGAGTTCGCGGAGGATGTCGGCGTGGCCGGCGTGGCGGTTCGTTTCGGCGAGGACGTGGACCAGTATTTGGTGCAGGGTTACGGTGGCGTGCTCTTTCGACCAGTGCGGGACGTGCCCGATCGCGTCCAGGGGTAGTGCCTCGATCGTCGCATCCGAATGTGCCCACGCCCGGCGGTAGAGGTCGAGAATCTCCTCCCGCGACTCATCGGGTGCCGCCCACATGTCGACGGTCGGATCGGCATCGAAATCGGGCTCCGCCACCCCGTGCGGCCGCCCGAAAGTAGTCCCGAAGTAACCGAATTCGACATACGCCAGATGCTTGATCAGCCCGAGCAGATTGGTCCCGGTAGCCACCATCGGCCGCCGCACCTCATAGTCGGACAACCCATCGAGCTTCCACACCAACGCTTCCCGAGCCACCCGCAAATAACGGTGCAAGTCCGCCTTCGGATCCGCTGCATTCATCCCACGACCTTGCCATGCGATCACTCGTTCCGCTCGGCTTTCCCTAGCGGAACTCCCAAGAGCGCGTTGATATCCACGGAGTGCAGGTGCTGGCGGACACGCTCGGCGAACACCGGGGCTCCCGCCTTCTTCAGCATCTCTGGCAATGAAACGCCACTACCGCGGCTGCTCATTTGGCAGTGGTACACGAGTTGTTCCTTCGTCACGGCGAGTACGACATTCGGTGCGCTGTCGTCGACCAGTTCGAAGAACTCGTCTGGTGTGTAGATCTCGTAGGGGAGGTCATCGATCTCGCGAAAGTGCTTTGTGTTGCCCGTCAACAGGATATCGACCTGGCCGTGTACTGCGGCGCAGTGGACGTGAGCATCGCCGACATCGGGATACTCACCGGACGGATCAACGGTAAACCCGATAATCCGTCCGCTTTGGAACAACCTCTCGAGTCGTCGCCGTATGCCACCGACCTGGGCGTCAGCCAGGAACGGGTTGTTCTTCCGTAGGTGATAGTGGAATTCGGCCATGATGTCGTCGGTCCACATGACCTCGAACATCTCGTTGCAGCCGTGAAGGTAGAGCAAGGCCAACCAGTCGCGCAGCGTGCGCGAGTAGAAGACGTTGGCATCGACCAGTACCTTGGTGCCCCTCCCGCTGACCATGTCGAGGATGTTAGTGACGGTGTACGACAAGGGTTCCGAACCGTTGCGGCGATGTGGCGGTCAGTCGCGTATGCCGAGTTCGTCCTCCAGTCGGCGGAGTTCGTCGAAGGCGATTCGCTGCTCGGCTCGCTGCTGTTCTTTGTAGGCGAAGACGTCTTTGCTGAGCAGTCGGGTGTGCGATCGGACCTTGTGGGAGGGCATTTTTCCGTCCTTGATCAACTTCATCAAGGTCGGACGGGAGACGCCCAGGATCTTCGCGGCCGTTGTCGTCGTCAACTCGCTGGGCACGCTGGCCACCGTGACCGTGCAGCCGCGGCTCACGAGCTCCAGCACCTGGCCGACGAGCGAGGCCAGTTCGGCGGGCATCGCGATGGCGTTGTCGCCTCGGTGGCCGATCAAGGTGCCGCCGTCGTCCACAAGGGCTTTGAACACGCGAGCCTGCTCGACTTCGCTCGACGTGATCGACAGGATTGCCCTGCCGTCGCGGATGAGTGTCTTGCTCATCAGCCCTACTCCTGTCCGGTCCTGCGGTCGATTCACCGTATCGACTTGCACTTATAAGTGCAACTGATTTGTGGGGCGGCAGCAGCTGGTCAAGAGGGGGTGATGGCGTCGCGGGCCTGTTCAGTGCGGTGGATGAGGGCTGAGATGTGGGTGGTGAGGGTTGGCCAGAGTTCTTTGGGGAGGAAGTGGCCCATTCCTTCGAGGAGGACGAGGGTGGCGTTGGGGATGGCTTCGGCGGTGGCTCGACCGCCGGAGATGTCGATGCCGCGGTCGGCGGCGCCGTGGATGACGAGGGTGGGGATGTCGAGTTCGCGCAGGTGCGGGGTGCGGTCGCCGGAGGCGAGGACGGCGGTGGCTTGGCGGAGGAAGCCGTTGATGTCCCAGCCGCGGTCGAAGACTCGGCCAGCCAGGGCGGCGGTGGCTGGTTCGTCGAATGCGAAGCCGGAGCCGGAGCGGAACGCTCGTTTGGTGCGGACGGACCAGTCGATGTAGGCCGCCCGGTCGGTGGGTGGCGGGCCCTCGGTGCTGAAGCCGTCGGGGTGCGGCTGGCCGACGTTGGGGTTGCCGGTGGTGGACATCATGGAGGTCAGGGAGCGGACGCGGGCCGGGTGTTCGATCGCGATGGTTTGGGCGACCATGCCGCCCTGGGAGGCGCCGATCAGGTGGGCGCTGTCGATGCCGAGCGCGTCGAGCAGGCCGGCGGTGTCGGCGGCCATATCGGAGAGGGTGTAGGCGGCCGAGGACAGGTCGCCCGCCATCGCCGCGCGAATATCGGGTGCCGGTCCCTTGTCGAAGCGGGTCGAGCGGCCGGAGTCGCGGCTGTCGAATCGGATGAGATGCAGCCCGCGATCGACCAATTCGGCGCAGAAACCGTCCGGCCAATCGACCAGCTGCCCGCCCGCCCCCATCAACAGCAATACCGGCGGCATGCTCGGGTCGCCGAGCCGTTCGTAGGCCATGTCGATCTTCGACGGGCCGACGTCCACTGCCATCTCCTCGGTCACAATTCCTCGCCTTCATTTGGGCTAGCACGGCTGAGACCTGCGATTATGGGCGCTAGAGGGGGTCTTGCGGCAAGCCCGCCCCGTCGGTATACGTTTAAGCGGGGCCGAATCAATTCGGATAGGCGCGAATCAGTGCGCTCTCGGCCTCATCCGCCAGCCGCGCGACCAGTTCGGTCGCCGAGCGTATGTTGGTGATCAGCTCCACGGATTGCCCTGCCCACAGCGGCAATCCGCGCTTCTCAGCGCGAAACGCCCGCTGCGCGGCGAGATCTTCGACAAGTTCGTCCTCACGCCCGCGCCACCGCTCGACATGCTCGTCACGCACCGTGCGCGCCGGATACCGCGACGGCCACCGCGCACCACGCAAAATATCGGTGACCCTGCTGCGTTCGGTATCCGCGCCGCCAGCGTCGACGAGCGCCTTGCTCACCTCGGACGCGACGAGCGCCTCCGCGCTCGCCTGAAATCGAGTGCCGATCAACGCACCCGCCGCACCCAGGACCAATGCCGCCCCGACACCACGGCCATCCGCGATACCACCCGCGGCGAGCACCGGTGTCGGTCCGGCCATATCGACCACAGCGGGCACGAAAGGCAATGTCGCCCAACCGGATCCGCCGTGACCACCAGCCTCACCGCCCTGCGCGATCACGACATCGGCACCGAGATCGAGGGCTCGTCCGGCCTCGTCCAGATCCGTGACCTGTACCAAGACCGGAATGCCCGCGGCTCGAACTCGTGGCACAAACAGATCCGGGTTGCCGAAGGAGAACATCACCGCGGCCGGGCGGCGCTCAACCACCCAGTCCACCACCGCGATATCGATCGCCCAGCTGAGAAATCCAACACCCCACGGTTTCTCGGTCGATCGCGCGGCCAGCGTCATCTCGCGGTCGAGCCATGCGAGATCACCTCGTCCGCCACCGATCATGCCGAGCCCGCCGCCATCGGACACCGCGGCAGCCAGCGCCCCGCCCGCGGACCCGCCCATCGGCGCGTTCGCGATCGGCACCGTGACGCCGAACATTTCGGTGAGTGCCGTCGTCAATCCCATAGGCGCATCAATCCTTCACCGATTATGTCGAGGCACCCTCAATCCTCTACGGCGAGTGCCTGTCTGATGCTCAAGCGCGATTGGGTCTGCATCAGCGACCGGCGATAGATCTTCTCCGCGAGAATCACGATCCCGTAGGCGGCCGCACCCATGAGCAGCAGCGAGATCACGGGTTCCCACCAGGATGCGGTGCCGTCGGCCAGGCGGCCCGGCATCGCGACGATGGAGACGACAGGGATATAGGACGCGATCACCCGCCAGGTCCCGGAGAGGAAGATGCCCGCGAACAGCACGGCCATGATGAGCATCGTCATGGGCATGGCGGTCGACTGGAGGTCTTCGCTGCGCGTCGCGAGTGACCCGGCCACCGCCCACAGGCTGGCGAGTGCGAGGAATCCGACGACGAAGAAGACGATGAACCATCCTGCGGCGCCACCGATCTGGGCGATCTGATCGCCTCTTCCGGTGGCGGCCAAGCCGATCAAGCCCGCGCCGATGAACAGCGCCAACTGCCCGAACGCCATCACGGTGTTACCGATCACCTTGCCGATCAGCAACTGCCGCAACGGAATCGCGCTGGCCAGTATCTCGACGATGCGGTTCTGCTTCTCCTCGATGACGCTCTGCGCGATGGACATGCCGAACAGGATCGAGGACACATAGAACAGGAAGGCGAAGACGAACGCGACGATCCTGGCGAGACCGGGCGAGACCCCGGCCTTGTCGAGCAGGTCGTAGCTCACCGCACCGCCGCGCCCGAGCTGTTCGATCGAGGTGCCCGCGGCAACGGCGTTGCGCTGCAGGGCGAGCTGCTGTGCCGCCGCGCCCAGATAGGTCGCGGCATTGTCGTTCTCCGAGGTCTTGCCGATGAGCCGCCACCCGCTCGGATCGTTGGGCACCAGCCCGACGTCGACGGATTCATCGCGCACCTGCCGCTCGACCGCCGCGACATCGGCCTCCTTGTGCGCGGTGAAGCGGACCTTCTTGTGGGTGCTTTCGGTGATCGCGTTGGCCGCCGTGACGACCTGTTCGGTGTCCGCGCCCGCGACGGCCACATCGATCGTGTCGGTGCGGTTGCTGATGAACCCGCTGATGGCCAGCGACGCGACGATCGCGACGATCGTGATGACGGTGGAGATGAGGAAGTTGCGGTCGTGCAGCTTCACCGCGATCTCGCGGGCGGCGACGATCCGCCATGCCCCGTTCATGCCGTCACCTCGCGGTAGATCTCCGACACCGACGGGCGCACCTCGGCCAGCTCGTGCACCGACCCGCGCGACAGCGCCTCGGCGAGCAACTTGTCGGTGGTCGCACCGGTCAACTCGAGCAGGACGGATCGCCCGTTGGTCTCGAGCACATCCACCCCGGCGACGTTGCCGACCCAGCCCGCATCACCGCCGAGGACGAGCCGATAGCGCGGCCGTCCGTTGGCGCGCAACTGCGCCACCGATCCATTGCCGACCACCCGGCCCGCCGCCAGGATCACCAGCCGATCGCACAACCGCTCGACCAGGTCGAGCTGATGCGAGGAGAACAGCACTGGAACACCCTGTGCGGCATAGTCACGCAGCAGCTCCGCCATGGAATCGACGGCCACCGGATCGAGCCCGGAGAACGGCTCGTCGAGGATCAGCGCGGCGGGCTGCGCGACCACGGCGGCCGCGATCTGCACCCGCTGCTGGTTGCCGAGCGAGAGCGATTCCAGCTTGTCCTCGGCCCGGTCGGCGAGGGTGAACCGCGCGAGCAGCTCCTCGGCGCGCTGTTTCGCGTCGCCCGCCGCCATGCCGCGCAGCCGTGCCAAATAAACGAGTTGATCGAGCACCGGCTGTTTCGGGTACAGGCCGCGCTCCTCGGGCATGTACCCGAACGAGCGGCGATCCCCGGCCGTCACCGGCTGCCCGCGCCAGCGGATCTCGCCGCCGTGGACGGCGAGCACGCCCATGATCATGCGCATGGTTGTGGTCTTGCCCGCCCCGTTGGCGCCGACGAATCCGGTCAGCACACCGGGCTCCACCGTGAACGACACCTCGTTCACGGCCACGTTCTCCCCGAAGCGGCGCACCAAGTGCGCTAGTTCCAACATCGAGCCCCCTGTCTCCGTCGTTGAAACCACCCTACCGAGGAGAAACGGCGGATCGTCGGACCTCGCTACCGCCTGTACAGATAGTGGTCGAGGCCGGCGAGGGTCCTGGTCGTCCACGCCTGCATCGAGAGCGGGTCCATCAGGAGCCAGTCGGGCGTGGCCTCCACCTGGTCGTGGCCGAGGCGGCGGCCGAGCAGCGCGAGCCGGTTGCCCTCGTCGCACCGGGTCCGGTCGTATTCGGCCAGCGCCTCGGGTAGTCCCGGCTGCTCCCGCAGCGCGCGCTGGAGGAACAGCGCGTCCTCGACCGCCTTCATCGCGCCGCTCGCGGTATGCGGGCGGGCGAGCGCACCGGCATCACCGGCGAGCAGGAACGGCCCTGCCGCATACCGGGTTACGGTGAGATCGGCGACCGGATGGGCGGCGATGGCCGCATCGTCGGTCGCCGTGACGAGGCGTGCCCAGCGTGCCGGGAGTTCGCGCTCGGCCAGGCCTTTGATGTAATGGGCCGGTGCGGCCGATTCGCCGGGCAGATAGTGCTGATCGGCGGTCAGCTCGGCGGGCGGATAGGCGTAGACGGCCCAATTGAGCTTGCGCCCGGTGTGGCCGTTCGGCGCGGGGGCATCGGGGATGAAGTAGAAGATCGCATGCCCGTTCGGGAAGACCGCGGTGACGATATTCGCTTCCAGCTCCGGAACCGGTCGCGGCAGTAGGGCTTCCGGGTAGGAGGCGCGCCACAGCGTGTAGCCCGCGGGGCGCAGCACGCTGTCCGGGTCGACCAGGCGCCGGATCATGGAGTGGTAGCCGTCCGCGCCGATCACCAGGTCGAAGCGCTCCTCGGTGCCCGCGGCGCCGACCAGCGCGCCGCCGTCCTCGGTGCGCCGCACCCGATCCACCGCGACGCCGGTGCGATAGTCGACCTCGGGAATGCGGCTGCGCAGCCCCTGCCACAGCAGACCCCAGTTGCAGGTGACGACCGGAGTCGGCTGCCGGTAGAGCTCGCGCACCCCGGTGACGTCCGGCGCGCGGGTGAGCCAGATCCGTTGTGCCACCGCATGGACCGGTGTGGCGGGTGCCAGATAGCCCGCGGCGACGAGCTGTTCGCGCAGCGGCTTCGGCATGCCGATCCCGAATCCGCGTTCGGCCAGCCTGCCCGCGCTGCGTTCGAAAACGGTGACATCGGCGCCCGCGTTCGATACCGCCAATGCCATCGCGCAGCCCGCGATGCTGCCGCCGACCACACCGACCCGGAGTTCTGACGAGCGTTCCATGAGGCACCTGAACCTGTTGCGAGAGTTGCCCTATCCAGTACACCTCGTATCCGGCCCGCGCGACAACGAGATCGGTTCAGCCGGTAGCGATCGCGGTGATCAGCGTGCGATTGGCGGCGGTGCGGGTGGTGACGAGCTGGATGAACGTCTGTGGCGCCGCGCCGGGATGCTGTTGGGTGAGTTCGACTTTCCACTTCGCCTCGGCGACGTCGCCGCCCTCGGTGCGGGTGATCCGCACGCAGTAACGGGTGCCTGCGGGGACCTTGTCGATGCCGCGCTGGATCTGGACCGCCGGTGGCACGGTCGAGTTGGCGGCGACCACCTCGCGCGCCGCGTAGCCCGAACGCTGGACGTAGTAGGCGCGTTCGAAGGCGAGGATCGCCGACGGTCCGTCGCCGGTGCCGCCGGGATCGGTGCCGGACACCACATCCGGGGTGTGCCGCTGCTCGCAGCCCGGTGTCGCGATATCCGACTGGACCGGCGCCGAGGTGCGTTCGGCGGCGCCGAGCGGTCCGGTCGTCGGCGTGGCGACGGCCGCGCGTTCGCTCGGCCCGCCGAAGACGAAGAGTCCCGCCGAGACGAGGGCGATCGCGATGACCACACCGATCGCCGCGCCGAGCAGCTTGCCGCCGCGCGGTTCCTCCGCCTGCCGTCGTGGGCGGCGCACCGCGGTACCGGGATTGGTGCCGGACCGGTCGATGATCGCGGGGATCAGCACGCCGGTGTCGTCGGGTGGGCCCGGTTGAATATCGTTGTCGCGCATGCGATCCGGGCGCGGCGGCGCCGGGGGGAGCTCGGTGGCGGGTGCGGGTTCGTCGAGCCAGCGTTCCCAATCCTCCGACCGCCGGGTGCGCCGCCGCTTCGGCTGCGGGTGCGCGTGCGGCCGCGCGGGGGTGCGCAGCATGGGCAGCCCGGTATCGAACGGATTGCCCGCGCCCTGGGAATCGTCAGCGTGGGAATCGTCAGAGCGTGTCATCGCCGAAATCGCCGATGACGGCGGCCGGTACGGTGACCGGCTCCTGCTCGATCAGCGCGGGCACGGTCACCCCGAGCTGACCGTCACGGGGTCGTTCCTGATCCTCGCCCATGCGCGGCGGCGGCATCGCGACACCGCCGGTGGTGCCGGGCTGCTGCGGCGGATCGTGGGCGGGCGCACCGGATTGCGTACCGGTGGACGGCTGCTGGTTGCCGGAGAACGGCGGCTGCGAGGTCGGCGGTCTGCTTTCCGGCCTGCCCGCGGCCGAGGAATCGTTCTGCGCCGGTGGGATCACCGCACCCGGTCTGCTGTTCGCCGTCGGCTGGCCGCTCTTGGCGCCGAAATCGAACTGTGAGCCGGAGGTGCCGGTCGACGAACTCTTCGCCGTGTCACCGGCATTGGCGGTGGTGCTGCCGGGGTGCAGCAGCTCCGAGAGTCCCTTGTCGATCGCCTTGTCCGCCGATGCGGCGACGGTATCCATGGCCTTGGTGCCGACCTCGACGATCTTGTCGATGAGGTGCGTGCCGATATTCACCCCGGCATCGATCGCCGCGGTGCCGAGCTGTACGCCCGCGGAGATCAGCGACTGCTGCAACTGGAGTTGCGCCGCCTGGGCCGGATCGAGCGCGACACCGGCGGCGCCGGTCGCCGCGGTGCCCGGCTGCGCGGTCCCGCCCGTCCCGTACTGTCCGACGCCCGCGGGCTGGGTGACGGTGAGCGGCCCCATCCCGTCCAATCTCCGCGTGTGGTCATCCATTTCGGTCTGCGCGCCGGTCACCGCGGTGATGGCGTCGCGCAGCGCCTGCGCGGCGCGTGCGACAACGGCATCGGTATCCGGGGAGGTGGTGGCGTTGGCCAGGATCTGCCTGGCGTCGCGGCGGAAGTCGGCGATGATCTGGTCGACCTTCTTCGCCGCACGGCTGCTCGTGGCCTGTGCGTCGGACAGCACCGAAAGGTATGCCGGTCCACGGTCGGAGATTTCGCCGATCTCGGTCTGCGTGGTGCGCAGCGCGGGCACCGCGGCATCGGCGGTACGTGCGGTCCATGTCGATTCCAGCGCGTGCAGGCCGTCGCGATGCGGTCCCTCGGTGTCGGCGGCCTGTGTCGACGCGGCCGAGAGCGCGGCGGTGATGGTGGCATCCGGTGTGCCGACGCCGGTGCCGAGCGAGGCGCGCAACTTCAGCAGCGGCTGTATCAGCGTCGCGACCAGCGGCGGATCGACGTTGGGATCGGTTGGCAGCGCGGAGCTCTCGGTGCTGGTCGGCGGCGCGGCCGACCGTTTGCGCAGTGCGGCGATCCTTCTCATGGCAGCGCCTCCCCGGCTCGGGCGACGGCATCGGAGGTGCCCGCGTCGACGCTCTGTACCTGGCCGGTGTAGCCGCGCAGCAGTTCACCGTACGCGGCGACCAGCTTGCCCGCGGTGGACAGCGCGTCGGTGTGCTCCTGCACGGCCGCGGTGAACCGCTGCGCGAACTGGCTGCCGACCAAGCCGAGGTCGGCGGCCAATCGCTCCGGATTGACCGCGCCGACAGCCACTTCGGCCGCCGACGCCAGCTGTTGCGACACCGTGTCCGCGATCGCGGTGTAGGTGGCCATCGCCACCGGGTCGACCTTCAGCGTGTCCACTGTTCCCCCTCACGGAAACCACTACTTCGCTGTCGCGGCATGACTCGACCCACCGAGCGTACTTCGCGCGGACCCGGACCGCGCCACCACCGGAAGTCTTACGGTCCTCTCGCCTAATCGCTGCTCAGTGTGCTAGATGGGCCGGTTCAGAGGCACATTCACCCAGCTGGGCGACGCCGGATCGAGCTCGAGATGCTGCGGCCGGAGCTGGGATTCGAGCAGCAGCGCGGGAATCATCATGCCGCGCGGAAAGTTTGCGGCGTAGATGTCAACGCGCAACCGGTGGCCCGGTGGCAGCACGGCGTCGGTGGCGACCAGGCCGACATCGAGCACGGTCGGCTGTCCCGGCGCCACCGGCTCCCGATCGGCGAGGGTGAGCACCGGAAATGGTGCGGTGTAATCGCCGTTGGGCAAAATCTTGCTCTTGCCGTCGTCGTTCTTGCGCAGCGACGCGGTGAGCTGCCCGGAGCTCAGCACCGTCGAGGTGCCGTCGGGGGCAACGTCGTTGAGTGTGGCCGACCAGTATCCGTCCGTCGCGTCGAGAACGGTGTTGAGGTGCACGTTGATCGGGCCGGACAGCAGCGTCGGCTCGGCGACCGGATTGCCGGTGAAGGTGAGCGCCGCGGTCTCGGCGATCCGCGAATCCTTACCGCACGCATCGATGATGCCCATGATCCCCGCGGTGCCCTGTGCGCCGTCGCGGGAGCAGACGGTGGACAGGCCGGGCGCGACGGTGAGCCTGGTCGGCGATGTCGGCGGCTCTGCGCGGAGCGAACCGTCGTGTACCACCGCGCCGGTGGTGCCGCTCGGCTCGGCGGACAGGTACTGGCGGGTGTAAGTCATTCCAGGGCGCGGGAATTGGTCGGTGCTGGTCCAGCCGCCGCCCTGCTGCCAGAGCGTCAGCGGGCTGTAGCGGTCGATGCCGTTATCGATTCCCTTGAGCCACTTGTCGAACCAGGCCCGCTGTAGTGCGTCGATCCGCGGCGGCGCACCGGCGACGCCGAGGCCGGCGCCCGCGGTGCTGTGGTACCAGTCGCCCATCAGCAGCTTCTTCTGTGAGGTCGGCAGCGGGATCGCGTTGTAGGCCTCGGGCTGGGAATTGGCGAAGATGTCGTGCCAGCCGCCGACGATGAAGGTCGGCGCCTCGACCTTGTCCGGATGCCCGGTGATACCGACGCGGAACGGGCCGTCGGGATCGAGAAGTGCCCGCATATCCGGCGGAATCGAATCGACCGAAAGGACGAAGAGCGCTCGAATGAGAGTGTCCAGGAACGTCACCGGGCTGGCCACCCGGTCGGCCAGCCATTTCCAATCGAATCCGCCGGTGGCGATCGAGACGAGATCGGGCAGCCATTTGGCCACGTTGATCCCGGCGAGCCAGAACGGGACGAAGCCGACGACGAAGCCACCGCCCGGCGCCAGCGTGTCGCGCAGGAGGTCGCTGCCGGGGATGACGGAGAACACCGCCTGCACCGACGGTGGTTGCTGTTCGGCGCCCTGCAGCGCGCTGATCCCGCCGTTGGAGACACCGGCGAGCCCGACCTTGCCGTCCGACCATGGTTGGCGCGCCGCCCATTCGGCGATCTCGGCGGTGTCCTGCTTCTCGCGTTCGCCGAAGGCCTGCCACACCCCCTGGGAGAAACCGGTGCCGCGCAGGTCGGCGACGATCTCGGTGTATCCGCTCTGAATCAGCTTGCGGTCCGCGGTGACCGCGCGCGCGATACCTCCGGACAGGGTCTTGACCTGATCACCGAAACCGGAGAACGGCGTGCCGTTCAGATTGAACAGGTCGAACCGATTGATCAGCGTGACAAGAGGATCCGAGAGCCCCGGAATCGACAGCCCCGAATCCAGCAGCATGTACGCCAATTTCGTGTACGGCGTCATGTTGACGATGGTCGGCAGCGGTGTGTCGACGATGCGGCCCGCCGCGTCCATCGGCCGGTACACGTTGGCCTTGATGACGACGCCGTCGCTCATGGTGATCGGCACATCCCAGTCGATGTGCACCCCTGGATACTTCGGCGCTTCGTCTTGCGCCGCCGTCCATGCCGTCTCGTCGGCGGTCCGATCGGCCTGCGCCGCAGGCACCGTCAGCGTGGCGATCACCGTCGCCGCCACCGCGGCGCCGACGACCCATCTTCGCAGGAAAACCTTCATCGGCAACGGACCCACCCTTCGTTGGACTGCGCATCGTGATAACGAAAAACAGCCGGGTACCCGACTGGTTGGGTACTGTAACGTTTCTCACTATCGAGTGGCAATGATGGATTGCGCCATAACGGAACTCGATGGTGCACAGCGAGCGATCACGCACCTCGGGGCGCGTTGATATCGTGGACGAGGTGAATGTGCCGACCCTGGACGAGCGTTTGCCGCGCGGCCCGCACGGGCTGACCCGCGCGGAGGTCGCCCAATCGCAGCGCGGCCGGCTGTATGTCGCCATGCTCGACGCCATTGCCGAGCGTGGCTATCACCCGGTGACGGTCGCCGATCTTGTTGCGCGCGCCAAGGTTTCCCGGCGCACCTTCTACGAGCTGTTCGATTCCAAGGAATCCTGCTTCGCCGCCGGATTCGAGACCATCGTCGAGATCCTGCGTCTCCGGCTCACCGACGCCATCAAGGCTGCCGCACCGCAGGATTGGCGCCAGCTCGTGCGCACCTCGCTGACCGCCTACCTCGATGTCCTCGTCGACGACCCCGCCATCGCCCGAGCCGTGCACGTCGAGGCGCTGATCGCCGGGCCCGAGCTGGCCGGCTATCGGCGGCGGATGATGTCGGTCTTCGCCGACCGCATGCGCGCCGCGCACGACCTCGCCGTGCAGTCGGGTCAGCTGACGGGCCCACTTCCCGACGACGTCTTCGACTTCCTCATCGGCGGCCTCGACGACCGCATTCGCGACTGCCTGCAGACCCGCGGCCCCGCCGCGCTGCCGGAGCTGGAGCCGACGCTGTCGTTCATCGCGCTCACTCTGCTCGGCGCGCCACCGCATTCCGCGGCGTAGGTCGCCGTATCCGTCACCCACGCCGCTCCGGCATGGCCGGGGTGGAGCTCTCGCGTGCGCCGAGCATGACTCGCCAGCATCTTGATTGAACACCGTTCAAGATTAACCTTGAACGGTGTTCAAGTTTGTTGATATGTTGGCTGGCATGACGGCTGAGACATTGAATTTGTTGGTGGACAAGGCAATCCGAGGTGAGGCGCCGAACAGGGCTGAGGCGCTCGCGGTGCTTGCCGGAGCGGATGACCTGATCGACGTGGTAGCTGCTGGTTCGCGGGTGCGGCGGGAGTTCTTCGGCAGGCGGGTCAAGCTGAACACCATCGTGAACATGAAGAGCGGGCTGTGCCCGGAGGATTGCGGGTACTGCTCGCAGCGGCTCGGATCGGCGTCCGAGGTGCTCAAGTACTCGTGGATCACGCCGGGGAAGGCAGCGGAGGTGGCCGGTCAGGCCGTCGACGCCGGGGCGAAGCGGGTGTGCCTGGTGGCCAGCGGGCGCGGGCCGGGGGAGCGCGACATCACCCGGATCGAGCACACCATCGCCGCGATCAAATCCGATCATCCGCAGGTGGAGGTGTGTGTCTGTCTCGGCCTGCTCGCCGACGGCCAGGCCGAGCGGCTCGCGGCGGCGGGCGCGCACGCCTACAGTCACAACCTGAACACCAGCGAATCCCGTTATGCGGACATCTGTTCCACGCACACGTTCACCGACCGCGTCGATACGCTGCGCCGGGCCACGTCGGCCGGGCTGTCACCGTGTTCGGGGGCGATCTTCGGGATGGGCGAATCCGACGACGACATCGTCGATCTCGCGATCGCGCTGCGCGAGCTCGACCCGGACTCGGTGCCGGTCAACTTCCTGATCCCGTTCGAGGGCACACCGCTCGGCGATCGGTGGGAGCTCACGCCGGAGCGCTGCCTGCGCATCCTGGCCCTGTTCCGCTTCTACTTCCCGGATGTCGAGGTGCGCCTGGCCGGTGGGCGCGAAATCCATTTGCGCGCACTGCAACCGCTCGCTCTGCACCTGGCCAATTCGATGTTCCTCGGCGACTACCTCACCAGTGAGGGCCAGCCAGGCGCCGACGACCGCCAGATGATCACCGACGCAGGCTTCACCATCGAGGGCGCCGCCGAGCCCACCCTGCCCGCCGCCCGCCACGACCTGGTCGCCATCCGCCGCCGCGGCGCGGGCACCGAACTCCCCGCCAACGCCTGAGCCCCTGGTGCCCGCCCACTCCGCCGAGCGCAGTCGAATGGCGGTGCGACACACCGTACTCGGGGGCCATATGACTGCGCTCGACAGTTGAGCCCCACCGACCACAGTCGGACGGCGGTCACGCAGCCTGCTCGCGGTCCGCGGCGGCGGTGTCGCCGAGCGTAGTCAAATGGCGTGTGGCACGCCGTGTGTGGCCACCATCTGACTGCGCTCGATGGATCTCTGGCGCTAGTCGGGGCGGGCGCTGCCTGGGCCTTGTTGGCGAATGTCCTGTGTCGCAGCGTGTTCTGGGGGGAGGCGGCGGGCCATGGTCGGGTACACCACGACGAAGCCCGCGCTGTCGATGGTCAGGTCACTGGTGAAAGAGCCTGAGGCGTAACGGACTCGGCCGCCGTCGCCGTTCGTGTCCAGGTGGGTGTAGGTCTGGCGGTCCGGGATCACCCGCAGGGTCGGGACCTCGACGAAGGCCATCAGGAACTCGATGCTGCCCGGCTTGCGGTGCAGCGCGGTGCGAATGATGGGCATGGTGTTGGTCAGCGGTGAGCAGGCGATGTCGCAGTCGAGTGCCCCGGCGAGATCGGGCCGCGGCTCGCCGTTGACAGTCCAGTCGTCGCCCACGCGGCGCAGGTCGAGATGATGCTGCGTGGTCGGGGTGGCGGCGGTGATGGTCAAACAGGTGGTGGCCGCCTGGTCATCCGTATCGAGGGTGTAGGACAACCAATACGGCTCGGGGAGCTGGCCGACGGCACGACCTTCGGCGTGCAGGACCAAATCGTCCAGGGTGACCCACGAGGACTCGAACCCAGCCGTTTCCTCGACCTGCCAGACGAACTGCGCGACCATGCCACCACATCCTATTGATCACCACGTGCCAGGGGGCGGAGTTCGGATTAGCCTCGGATTTATGTGCCGAAACATTACTGCCCTGCGTGGGCTGGAGCCCGCGGCCACCACCGAGGAAATCCAGGCCGCGGCGTTGCAATATGTGCGCAAGGTCGGCGGGCTGTCGAGCATCTCCGCCACGAACAAGGCGGCGGTCGATGAGGCCGTCGCCGAGATCGCGGCGGTGACCGCCCGGCTGCTGAATCAGCTACCGGACCGGAAGGTACCGCCGAAGACAGTGCCGCCGCTGCGCCGACCCGAGGTCAAGGCGCGAATCGCCGCACGCGGCTGAGGGCGGCGGGGGATGACCGAGCGGAAACCGCCGGGGATCACGTTCGAATCGTGGATCGATAAGCAGGTCCGCGAGGCGACCGAGCGCGGCGAATTCGACAATCTGCCAGGCACGGGCAAACCGATCCCCGGTGCGGGCGCCGAGGTGGACGAGAACTGGTGGTTGCGCGGCTACCTGCGCAAGGAGGGGGTGAGCGGCGACGCGATGCTGCCGCCCTCGCTGCTGCTGCGCCGCGATGTCGAGCGGCTGCCGGAGACGCTGGCGGGGCTGAATTCCGAGGCACAGGTGCGCGAGATCATCGCCGACATCAATATGCGCATCGTCGAATGGCTGCGCATGCCATCGGGCCCGTTCGTCCCGGTCGCGCCGGTCGACACGGAGGAAGTCGTCGCCACCTGGCGGCAAGCGCGCGCGAAACCGGCACTCACGCGGGAACCGGCACGCGCGGCAAGGGAACCGGCGCGCGTCGTATCGGCAGGCACCGACCGCAAGCGCCGCCGCTGGCTACCGAGACTGCGCCGCAAACTCTTTCGCGCGCGCCCGTAACCGCCAACCGATACCTGCACGCGCAGTGCAGGAGCCCTGCGCGTCGTATCGGCGGTGACCGCAAACGCCGCCTGGGCGGCAACCCCGCCCATGACCGTCCGCCGAGCGCAGTCGAATGGCCCTGCGACACGCCGTAATCGGGGGCCATTCGACTGCGCTTGGCGGAGCTCGATCAACGCGGCGGCTGTCTGGCCTGTGGGTTCAGGCGGGGAGGGGGATGGTGGTGGAGCAGACGGTGTCGCGTAGTTGGCGGGGGGCGGTGTTGAGGGGGATGTCGTACCAGAGGTCCAGTTCCAGGCGGTTGCCTGCGCCGAGGGTGATCTCGAGGGGCTGGCGCTTGATGCGGATGGCGTCGATGCTCACCGGGTGGGGGGCGTCGGCGGCGTCGGTGAGTTGGTAGTCGTCGGAATTGGTGGTGTGAAAGGCCCTGTCGGTGTTGGTGATCGCCACGCGGACGCGCACGAATTGGCCCTTGGGCAGCCATTCGGCGTGCGTGCCGAGCAGGTAGCCGATGCCGGGTTCGACCTCCAGCGCGGTGACCGTCAGCTTGTCGCAGTCCTGCGGCGTGCGGGTCTCCGGCGCGGCCGTGGTGGTTGTCGTGGCCGTCGGCGCGGCGATCGGCGCCGGATCGGACGCACAGGCGGCCAGCGGGAGGATCAGGAGCGAGAGAAACCAGCGCACATGATCAAGGGTAGGGGCGCAGACCGCGCGGTATCGCCGATTACGTCGCGAAAACTGTTCAAGTGTGGGCGATTCGCTAGCCAAAGAAGGCGCGACTTGTTCCCTGGTCCGAGCCGCCGAGCCGCCGAGCCGCCGAGCCGCCGAGCCGCCGAGCCGCCGAGCCGCCGAGCCGCCGAGCCGCCGAGCCGCCGAGCCGCCGAGCCGCCGTGGTATCCGGAGCCGTGCCGGAGTTGGGCAACTGCTCTCGCGCGTTTGGCCAACGAATGGCTGCGGTGGCGGGCTCACCTGGTTCCGGTGGCTTGGCCGCCGATCGCGCCTGGAGCGGCGCCGGAGGCTTCGATGACGCCCGGAATGCCGTTCCGCACAATGAAACTGGCGCGGGTATGGATAGGCGCCCCTGGTCGCCGGACGTAGGGGACGACACGGAAGTCGTTGCGCCACTGGTGCTGATCCACCTCGACCCGCACATACCCGCGTTGCGCGTTGAAGAACTTCAGGTCCGGGTTGGCGGCGAGCAGCCTGCGCCCCTTCTCCGGGAAGTCGGCGCCGTCGCCGTTGGTCGAGATCGAGGTTCCGGTGAATTCCACCGCGACCACCGGCGACTCGGGGTCGGTGTAGTCGCGCCGCAACTCGGCGGCGTGGTTCTCGTGACGGTCGCCGGTGATCACGACGAGGTTGCGCACGCCACGGTCGGCGGCGGCGCCGAGCACGGCATTGCGATCGGCGACGTAACCGTCCCACGAGTCGGTGGAGACCGAGGTGTCCGGACCGGGATCGGTGTCGTTCTGGCTCATGCCGACCTGATTGCCGATGACCTGCCAGCGGGCGGGGGAGTCGGCGAATCCATCGACGACCCAATCACGTTGCGCCCCGCCGAGTATCGTGCGGTCGGTGGCGAACCGCGCGGCGCAGCCCGCGACGACGCTGCCGCCGCAGGCCTGCGCGGTGCGGTACTGCCTGGTGTCGAGCATGGTGATCTCGGCGAGGTCGCCGAAGCGATAGCGGCGGTGCAGGCGCATGGACGCCCCCGATGGCAGCTGCGCGATCCGCAGCGGCTGATGTTCGTACATCGCCTGGAAGGCGGCGGCCTTGCGGCGGCGGAACAGCGCGGGAATGCGATAGATGTCGATACCGAGCCCGGGTGCGTCGCCCGCCCAGTTGTTGTCGACCTCGTGATCGTCCATGGTGACCAGCCACGGGAACGCCGCGTGCGCGGCGCGCAGCGGCGCCTCCGCCTTGGCCTGGGCGTAGCGCAGCCGGTAGCCGGTCAGGTCGACGGCCTCGTCGCGCAGGTGCGGCTCCAGCGACATGCCCGCGCGGCCGCGCGCCCATGCCCGCTCGTAGATGTAATCGCCGAGATGCACGACCAGATCGAGGTCTTCCTCGCTCATGTGCTGGTAGGCGGTGTAGAAGCCGGAACTCCACGATTGGCAGGAGGCGAACGCGAAACGCAACCGCGAAAGGGGTTGCCCCGCAGCGGGAGCGGTGCGGGTCCGGCCGATCGGGGAGATCGCCGAGCCGGCGCGGAACCGGTAGAAGTACCAGCGGTCCGGGTCGAGCCCGGTGACCTCGGGATGCACGCTGTGCCCGAGTTCGCGGGTGGCGACCGCGCTGTCGCGCCGCACCACCCGGCGGAAGTTCTCGTCGTGCGCGATCTCGTATTCGACGGTGACCGGTGCGCGCGCCGTGCCCGCGAGCCCGTCGGGAGCGAGCGGGTCCGGCGCGAGCCGCGTCCACAGCACCACGCCGTCGGGGAGCGGATCGCCCGAGGCGACGCCGAGGGAGAACGGATCACCGTGCCATCGGGGCGCCGCGAATCGCGAGCTGCTCGCGGCCGCCGTTCCGGCGAGTACCGCGGCCGTGCCCGCGGCACCGAATCTCAACAACTGCCGACGAGACAGGCCCATATATCAGGCTAACCGAGATCAACTAGACGTAACTTCCAATAACAAGTAACCTGCTGGCAGCGCTCGGCAGTGGGGCCGCAGGCGTGACCAGACGAAACGAGTACCTCAATGACGCGGCATGTCGACGTACTGATCATCGGTGCCGGTATTTCCGGAATCGGGATGGCCTGCCACCTGACCCGCGAGGGCACCGGACGCAGCTACACCATCCTCGAGCGTAGACCGGCCGTCGGCGGCACCTGGGATCTGTTCCGCTACCCGGGAATTCGCTCCGATTCGGATATGTACACCTTCGGTTACGGCTTCCGGCCGTGGCACGGCACCAAGGTGCTCGCCGACGGCCCGCACATCCGCCAGTACATCGCCGATACTGCCGCCGAATACGGTGTCACCGAGCACATTCGGTTCGGCCGCAGGATGACGCGCGCCAGCTGGTCGAGCGAGGCCGGGGTGTGGACGGTCGAGGCGCACAACGAGCAGACCGGCGAGATCGAGCGCTACACCAGCAATTTCCTGGCCGGCTGCACCGGCTACTACGACTACGACAAGGGCTATCGGCCCGCCTTCACCGGCGAGGAGCGCTTCGGCGGCCGCATCGTGCACCCACAGCACTGGCCCGAGGATCTGGACTACGCGGGCAAGCGCGTGGTGGTGATCGGCAGCGGCGCAACGGCTATCACCCTGATTCCCGCGATGAGCGCCGACGCCGCGCACGTCACCATGCTGCAGCGCTCGCCGACCTACATCACCGCGCTGCCCGCCGACGATCCGGTCGCGGTCGGCCTGAAGCTGGCGCGGGTGCCTGCCAAGGTGGCCTACCGGATGGGGCGCGCACGCAATATCGCCTTGCAGCGCGCCAGTTTCCAGCTCTCGCGCACCAACCCGGCGGCCTCGCGCAAGGTGCTGCTCGGCGCGGTCAGGGCGCTGGTCGGCCCCAATATCGACATGCGCCACTTCACCCCGTCCTACAACCCGTGGGATCAGCGGCTGTGCGTGGTACCGAACGGTGACCTGTTCAAGGTGCTGCGCCGCGGCAAGGCCTCGATCGTCACCGACCACATCGACACCTTCACCGAGACCGGCATCCGGCTCGCCTCCGGCGCGGAACTGCCCGCCGACATCGTGATCAGCGCGACCGGCCTGCAGTTGCAGATGCTCGGCGGCGCGACGCTCGAGGTGGACGGTGCGCCGGTGACGGTGCGCGACCGCGTCGCGTACAAGGGCGCGCTGCTCGACGGCGTGCCGAACGCGATGGTGGTGATCGGTTACACCAATGCCTCGTGGACGCTGAAGGCCGACCTGGCCGCCGAATACTTCTGCCGGGTGCTCAATCACATGCGGGCGCGCGGTTTCACCGAGTTCGTCGCCGTGGCCGAGGACGCGGACCGCTCGCCGCATTCGCTGATGGGCGGCGCGCTGACCTCCGGTTACATCCAGCGTGGCGATGCCGTGATGCCCCGCCAGGGCGCCCGCGGCCCCTGGCAGGTCATCAACAACTACTTCCGCGACCGCGCCATGCTCCGCAAGGGCCCGATCGAAGACGGCGTGCTCACCTTCACCGCCGCGGCGAGCAAGCCGCTTCGGGTGGCCGACGCGCGAACCGCTTAGGCCGAGCGGATTACCGCGGTACGTTGCGGCTACCGCGGGCGCTCAGTGCGCGGATCGGTCCGATCAGCCAGCGGTAGACGGGCCGCACCGTGCGGCCGGGAAGATAGCGGTGACGTTCCTCCTGCCAGACTCTCGCCCTGCCGTGCGCCGCGATGGGCGACCACCGGTCGGGAAGCGGGGGTTCGGTGGTGTGGAATTCGATGCGGCACAGATGCTTTGTGCTGACGAAGCCGTACTGGCTCGGGCTGACCAATCGCACCGGGGCGCCGTGGTCGGTGTCGAGCGGCCGTCCGTCGAGGCGGTCGGCGATGAGCACATCGCTCGCCATGGCGTCTTCCAGTATCGCGATCGATCGGTAGCCGTCGAGACCTTCGAAGACCACGTGGCTGATCGATGCCGCCGACTCGAGCAGTGGTTCGACCTTGGTGCGGAAGAGGGTCTCGAACGGGACGCCTTCCCAGAGCAGACCGGTCGCCGACCATCCTGCGACGCAGTGGAAGTCGGCCGCGAGTTCTTGTCGCGGCAGGGTGGCGAGTTCGGTCGCGGGCATGGCGACGGCCTCGGTGACGGCGCCGCCGATTTCGATCACCGGGTCGGCGGGTACGGGCGGCGGTGGGTGATGCAGATGGGTGCCGAAGCGCGGGAATCCGTCCACGCTGCGTTGACCTGGGGGAAGTGACATCCGAACCTCAACTTATACGGTGGCGTATAACATCGAGCGTAGCTCATGCGGATCGTGGCGTCGACAGTCCGAACGTCCTCGTAGGCGCCGCCGGGATCGGGGGGAGGTCGCGAGTTCCGTTGATGCGGTGGGCTTTCGGTTTCGGCACTCTCCGTCGAGCGCAGTCGAATGGCCCCGGTACACGGCGTGTCGTAGGGCCATCTGACTGCGCTCGACGGGGTGCGGGTGGGGGTGTCAGTGGGCTGGGGCACCGGGGGTGCGGTGGATGGGGCGGTGGGAGGTGGGGGGTACGTCGGGACGGGTTTGCCAGGGGTGTGGTCCGTCGAGGGGGCGGTATTCGACGCCGAGGGCGTCGAGGCGGGGGAGATGGTGCTCGCGGAGGCGGGTCAGGAATTCGGGGTAGTCGCGATCGCCTGGGCTCCAGGCGATTTCGGCGATGGCGCAGAGGCGGGGAAAGGCCGCGTAGTCGACGCGGCGGATGGTATCGAGGTGCTCGCTCCAGATCTGGGCCTGGATGCCGAGGATCTTCGGGCCGGTGATCATGGGCTCGTAGCGGTACATGTCTTCGAGGGTGCGCAGGTAGCCGACGGGGATCGGTTCCTCGGGGTGATCGGATTGGCGATGGTCGAGGTAGACATAGTCTTCCGGGCACAGCACCACCTCGTGACCTGCCGCGGCCGCGCGTCCGGCCGCGGCTTCGTCGCGCCAGGCGCCGATGACCATGGGCGGGAGCGCGCCGATGTCGAGTACCTCGTCCCAGCCGTGCGCACGGCGGCCGCGACCGGCCAGATGGTCGGCGAGGTCGGCGACGAATCGGCCGTGTTCGGCTGTCATACCGGGAACTTCGTCGCCGCCGATGCCGATGATCGGTGACGGGAAGATGGTCAGCACGTGATCGAGCACGCGGCGGAAGAAGTCCAGCGTGTGCGCGGTGGGATTCAGCAGGGAGGTGCTGACGCCCCACGAGGTCCACACTTCCCACGGCTCAGTGGTTTCCGGGCCGAGGTCGGGGTAGGCGGCGATCGCCGCGCGGGCATGCCCGGGGATATCGATCTCCGGGACGACCGTGATCGCCCGCTCGGCCGCGTAGGCGACGATCTCGCGCAGGTCGTCATCGGTGTAGAAGCCGCCGTGCGGGCGGCCGTCGCGCTGCGGCCCGTCGTGCCTGCCGACCATCGAACCCGTACGCCACGAGGCGATTTCGGTGAGCCTCGGGAATTCGGGGACCTCGATGCGCCAGCCCTGGTCGTCGGTCAGGTGCAGGTGCAGCACGTTGAGCTTGTGTGCCGCGAGGAGATCGAGGAAGCGGAGCACCTCGGCCTTGGTGCGGAAATTGCGCGCGACATCGAGCAGGCAACCGCGCCAGCGGAATCGGGGGTGGTCCTCGACCACGCCGCACGGCACCGTGGTGCGCCCGTCGCCGATCGGCGCGGCGCGGAAGGTATCCGGCCCGGTCAGCTGCCGCAGCGTCTGCCGGCCGTAGACCAGGCCCGCGTCATCGGCGGCATAGAGGGTGACCTCGTTCGGCGTGATCTCCAGCCGATATCCCTCGGGTGGCAGCTCCGTGTCCGTGCGCTCGTGCAGCGGTGCGGGCCAACGGCATTCGCCGGGTAGCCGGGTCACCGAGACCGGGCGTGGTAGTAACGTGTCGAATCCTGGCATCAGCCCTTCACCGCCCCATCCAGTCCGGACACCAGCTTGCGCTGCACCAGTACGAACAGCACCAGCGCCGGAATTGTCATCAATGTCGAGGCGGCCATCACCGCGCCCCAGTCGGTGTCCTCCGGTTTGAAATAGACCAGAATCGCCTGCGGCAGCGTCTGATTCTCGGTCTTGGAGATGATGAACGTCTTCGCGAACAGGAAGTCGTTCCACGCGTGGATGAACGCGAGCACGCTCACCGACACCAGGCCGGGCAGCACCAGCGGCAGCAGGATCTGCCAGGTGAATCGGATCCGGCTCGCGCCATCGAGTTTCGCCGCCTCCTCCAGTTCGACCGGCACCGCGGCGACGAAGCCGCGCAGCAGCCAGATCGCCAGTGGCAGGCTGAACACCAGGTCCACCAGCATGATCGAGCCGAGCTCGTTGAGTCCGAACGCCGGTGTGGTGCCCCCGATGGAGCGCATCAGGAAGAACAGCGGAATCGTCAGCGCCTCCACCGGCACCATCTGCGCCACCAGGATCATCACCAGCAGCACCGTGCGGCCGCGGAACCGGAACCGGGTCAGCGCGACCGCGGACAGGAACGACAGCAGCAGCGAAAACGCCACCACCACAACGGCGATCAGCAGGCTGTTGAGGAAGTACCTGCCGAATCCGTTCATGGACAGCACCCTGGTGAAGCTGTCCATGCTCGGCGCGAACGTCCACGGTTTCGGGCTGGCCGATTGGATCTCGCCCGGCGGTTTGATCGCCGAGAGCACCATCCAATACAGCGGGAAGGCAATGAAACCCGCGATCACCACGGTGACGATCTCGGTGAGCAGGCGGCCGGTCTTGTGCGGACCGCGTCGCGTGCGGCGGGTCAGCGTCACCATGGCGTGCTCGCGCGCTGGGACCGGATGTAGAGGCCGGTGATCGACAGCAGCAACAGCGTCATCAGTACTCCGATCGCGGAGCCGAGCCCGTATTCCTGCCCGGCGAAAGCCTTTTGGTAGGCGTAGACATTGAGCACCAGGTTGCGCCCGGCGACGCCGCCGCCGTTGGTCATCACGTAGATCTGGGTGAACACCTTGAAATCCCAGATGATCGACTGGATCGTCGCGATGAGCAGCAGCGGCCGCAGCATCGGCAGGATCACCGACCGCGCGGTGCGCCAGGTGGACGCGCCGTCGAGCGCCGCCGCCTCCAGCACCTCCTCGGGGATGGCCTTGATACCCGCGTACATCGTCACCATGACGAAAGGGAACGAGCACCAGATCACCTCGGCGGCAACCAATCCGAACGCGCTGAGCGTGCCGAACGTCCACGAGTGGCCGTCCATCGACGTGAAGCCGATCCCGGTGAGCACCTCGTTGACGAATCCGAAATCGGTGTCGAACAGGAACAGCCAGACATAGGACCCGGCCATCGCCGGGGTGGCCCACGCGCCGAGCGCCGCGAGGAACAGCAGCATGCGCGGCAGCGCGCGGACCCTGGTGGCCAGCACCGCGAGCCCGGTGCCGACGACGAGCCCGCCGACCACGCACACCGCGCCGAATCCGAAGGTATTGGCGAGCACCGTCCAGAATTGCTTGTCCGAGAGCAGTTCCCGGTAGTTGCCGAGGCCGACGAACTCCAGCGGCGCGGTGCCCGCCGCCTGTGCCTGCCCGTAGTCGTAGAACGAGATGACCACGATCTGGTAGATCGGGTACGCGAGGATCGCGAGCAGCAGCAGTCCGGCCGGAGCGAGATAGAGCCAGGCGGCGATGGTGTCGCGGCTGAGCCGTCGGCGCGGTTTCGGCGCGATCGGCGGCACCTGTGCGGTGACGGAGAGTTCCTGAATCGCCATCCGCGCCTACTTGAATGCCTTGTCCATCGCCGCGGCCGCATCGGCGAGCGCGGCCGACGGATCCTTGGCTCCGGTGGCGATCTGCTGGACGGCGGTCGGCAGGATGTTCTGGCTGTCGATCTTCGACCAGGCCGGGGTGCTCGGCACGAACTTTGTTCCGGCCTTCAGTGTTTCGACGAACGGCCGCAGGAACGGGTCATTGGCGGCGAGCCGCTGCTGCACGCCTGCCAGGGTCGGCAGGTTGCCCATCGCCGCGTACATCTTCTCCTGGTATTTCGCGCTGCCGAGCAGCTTCACGAAGTCCAGTGCCAGGCCGTGGCGCTTGCTCGCATTGAATACGCCGAGCAGGTTGCCGCCCGCGAATGCCGGTGCGATCGAACCCGTTCGGGTGCCGGGCAGCGGGACCACCGCGTACTTGTCCTTCACCGCGCCCTGTTCCACGGCCTTGCGGTTGAAATCGCCGCCGATGGTCATCCCGGCTTTACCACCCGCGAACGCGGTCACGCTCTGGGTGCCGGTGAAATCCGCGCACTGGGCGGGCGGGCAGATGTCGTCGTGGATCAGCTCGGCGTAGCGGGTGATCCCCTCCTTCGCCTGATCCGAGTTCACGGTCGAGGTCCAGGTCGCGCCGTCCTGCTTGGCGAGTTCGCCGCCGTTGGCCCAGAGGTACGGCAGCATGGCGTAGGTGAACTTGCCGCCGACCGCGATTCCGTACAGATCGGGCTTCGCGGCCCTGATGCGGCGGGCGGTGTCGGTCAGCTCGGCGAGGGTGGTCGGCGGCTTCAGGCCGAGTTCGGTGAAGACGTCGGTGCGGTAGTAGAGCGCGCGGATGCCGGTGAACCACGGTAGGCCGTAGGTCTTTCCGCCGGATTTCGCGGTATCGAGGACCGAGGGGATGAGGCCCTTGCCCTCCGGCCACGCGGTGAGCTCGGCGCCGAGGTCGGCGAACGCGCCGGTGGTGGCGTAGCCGGCGAGGTCGGTGTTGCCGAATTCGGCGACATCGGGCGCGCTCGCCGGATCGTTGAAGGCGCCGGCGAACTTGTCGGCGCGGCTCGCGATCGGAACCCACTGCACGTCGACGTCGACATTCGCATGGGCCGCTTTGTATTCCGCGATGGCCTCCGCGACGACGGCCTCCTTCGGCGCGCGGTTCGCCTCGTCGAACAGCCAGACCCGCACCGTGCCGGTCTTCTCGTCGCCGCCCGCGCCCGCCGGACCGGACTGCACCGGCGCGCATCCGGCGAGCAGGAACAGTGCGGCACCGGCGGTTAGTGCGCGTTTCACATGTCCGCCAACGGCTTTGGGCCGGGATTCATGGTGCGGCATCGAGGTTCCTCCGGGTCACGCCTGCGTGGGTTGCATATTACGCAATGCATATTGCGAGCTATGCCACACTGTTCTAGCATCAACCTGGATCACATTCAATAGGCGGATGTGACCCAGGTCGCAGTGCGAGGGGGTGTTGGCGGAGGGGTAATCCGGTGTCGCTCAGCGGATTCGATCAGGCGTCGGCGACGGAGAGAACGATCTTCCCGGTGGTGCGCTCCTGCCGGATGAGCCGATGCGCCTCGGCGGCCCGCTCGAGCGGAAACACCGCGTCGATGTGGGCGGTGAGCTGCTTGTTCGCGACCAGCTCGGCGATGGCCTCCAGCTCGGCGCGGTCGGGTTCGACGAGGAAGGCGCTGGCGCGGACGCCGAGCTGAGCGGCGCGCTTGTACATGCCGCGGGTGAACGCGGCCTGCGCGTTGACGAGAATGCCACCGGGGCGCAGGGTTTCGAGCGCGCGCAGCGCGGGCTCGCCGCCGAACATCTGGATGACGATATCGATATCGCGCACCGTCGCCGCGATATCGGTGGTCGTGTAGTCGATGACCTCGTCGGCACCGAGGCCGGTCACGAATTCGTGCTTGGCGGCGCGCGCGGTCCCGATCACGTGGGCGCCGAACGTTTTCGCGAGTTGCACGGCGATATGACCGACCCCGCCCGCCGCCGCGGAGATCAGCACGCGCTTGCCCGGCCCGACCTGGCCGACGTCGACCAGCATCTGCCATGCGGTGAGCGCGACGAGCGGCAGCGCGGCGGCCTGGCGGAAGTCGACTCCGTCCGGAATGCGCACCAGCTGTCGCGACGGTGCGGTCACATACTCGGCGTAAGCCCCTGCGGCATAAGGGAATCGGGGCATGCCGAACACTCGGTCACCGGGCCGGAACCGGGTGACACCGTATCCGGCCTCCTCGACGACGCCCGCGACGTCCCACCCGTTGACGAACGGCAGGGTGAGCACATCGTTGTACCCGTTGCCCTCCCGGTTGAAGGTGTCCACCGGATTGACCGACGCCGCGACGACTTTCACCAGTACCTCGGTGTACCGCGGTTGCGGCCGGTCGATCTCGACCAGCCGCATCGTCTCGGGTCCGCCCCACTGCTCCTGCTGGACTGCGCGCATCAGCTGCCTCTCTTCGGTTTTCGTGATGCCACCAAAGTTAGGCCGACGACGCGCTCGAGATCAGGCGCGCGCGGTGGATTTCACCGTGTCCGCCGGATAGATCATCCGGTCCGGCGGATTGCTGGTCCTGCGGGCGAGCGGGTAGTAGATGCCCGCCGTGAAGACGATGCCGACGATCCACGAGATATCCGCGCCGCCGAGCAATTCGGTGATCGGGCCGGTGTACAGCTTCTGTGCCAGGAAGGGTATCTGCGCGAGGATGCCGAGGACGTAGCAGGCCAGCGCGGTGAGATTCCACCGGCCGTACCGGCCGTCGGGGTCGTACAGCGCCGGGATATCGATGCGCTCGCGCGAGATGAGGTAGTAGTCGATCAGGTTGATCGCGCTCCACGGCGTGAAGACCATGAGCAGCACGAGCACGAAATTCTTGAAGTTGTTGAGGAAGTCGGGGCTGGCGGCGATCGCGATGAGCATGGAGACCGCGGTGAAGCCGACGATGTAGGTGGTGCGCGCGGCGGACGAGGTGCGCGACTGCCCGTTGAAGGCGGTCACCGCCGTCAGGATCGACATGAAGCCGCCATAGGCGTTGAGACAGTTGACCGTCAGCTTGCCGACGACGATCACCAGGTAGATCAGCAGCGCGATGGCCGACGGTCCGGCGAGGGTGCCGATGAACCCGACCTGGTTGCCCAGGAACGCCTTTCCCGCGGCGGCGGCCACCAGCGCGCCGAGCGTCATCGACCACTGCGAGCCGATCACGGTGCCCGCGAAGGTCGACCAGAAGGTGGCCTGCTCGCTGGTCGAGCGCGGCAGGTAGCGCGAATAGTCCGCGACGTAGGGGCCGAAGGTGAGCTGCCAGCCCGCGCCGAGCGAGACGGCGAGCACGAAAGTGGCCACCTCGAACGGCTTCGCGCCGATGACCGCGCCGACGTCGTACTGCGTGAACACCCGGATGGTCAGATAGCCGAAGCCGAGAATGCCGACCACCGTGGCGATCCGGCCGACCATGTGGATGAGCCGATATCCGGTCACCGCGACGACGGCGGTGAGCGCGCCGAAGACGAGGATGCCGATATTCGCGTTGTCGACGTGCAACACCTTGTTCACCGCCTGGCCCGCGAGCACGGTGCCCGTCGCGGCGAAGCCCAGATACATCACGACGACGAGCAGGAGCGGGAGCACCGCGCCGAAGACGCCGAATTGCGCTCGGCTCGAGATCATCTGCGGCAGGCCGAGCCGGGGTCCCTGCGCCGAATGCAGCGCCATCACGATGCCGCCGAGGACATTGCCGAGCAGCAGGCCGATGATCGCCCAGAGCGCGTCGGCGCCGAACACCACCGCGAGCGCGCCGTCGACGATCGCGGTGATCTGCATATTCGCCCCGAACCAGAGGGTGAACTGGTTGCGTGGCGTGCCGTGGCGCTCCGCGTCCGGAATGACTTCGATGGTGCGGTGCTCGATGGCCGGGCTCGCGTCGGGTTGATTGTGCGGCATGGGTCCGCCTTCCGTCATGGTCGAGCAACCGCGGAAGTGCGTGGCGGGCAGCGGAACCCGGCTGCGCCCCCGGTCTGCTCTGGGTCACCGATCGACCCAAACGCATAGTCCTGTATATACAAGTGGCTGTCAACAGGTATGTCGAGCGGTTACGCTGACTGCCTGCACGATCGGCGAGGAAAGGTGGTCGGCATGAGCGGTCAGGCCCGGAGGCGGCAGCGAAGCGTCACCACGCAGGGCCCCGTCCATGCCGAAAAAGACACAGCATGAGCGGTCAGGCCCGGAGGCGGCAGCGAAGCGTCACCACGCAGGGCCCCGCCCATGCCGAAAAAGACACGGCATGAGCGGTCAGGCCCGGAGGCGGCAGCGAAGCGTCACCACGCAGGGCCCCGCCCATGCCGAAGAAGACACAGCATGAGCCGCCCGGTGGGGGTCTCGGACCTGGCGGCATTGTTCGCGGCGGCCGGACCGGAGTCGGCGCCCGCCTACGAGCGGATCAAAACGCTGATCCGCCGGCAGATCGACGCCGGGCTGTGGGTGGCGGGCGATCAGCTGCCGTCGGAGAACCAGCTCGTGAGCGCGCTCGGGATATCCCGCATGACGATCAACCGGGCGCTGCGCGAATTGGCCACGGCCGGAGTGCTCGTCCGGATGATGGGTGTCGGCACCTTCGTCGCGCCGGCGAAGGTGGCCTCGCCGCTGTTCGAGGTGCGCAATATCGCCGACGAGATCCAGCAGCGCGGCCACCGGCATCGCACCGAGGTGGTACTGCTGCGCAGCGAGCCGGTCGACACCGAGAACCCGCTGCTGTCCGACTGGCCCGCGGGTTCGGTATTCCATTCGCTGCTGGTGCATTTCGACGACGACGTGCCGATTCAGCTGGAGGATCGTTTCGTCAATCCCGAGGCCGCCCCCGGCTACCTCGAGCAGGACTTCGCCGAGGTCACCCCGAATCGCTACCTCAGCGAGGTCGCTCCGCTGGTGCGCGGCGAACATGTTGTCGAAGCCGTACAGGGCCGCCGTGAGGACTGCGCACTGCTGCGCATCCGCCGCACCGAGCCGTGCCTGCAGATCCGCCGCCGCACCTGGTCGGCGCTCACCCTGGTCAGCGTCGCCCGCCTGGTGCATCCTGGCTCGCGCAGTCGCCTCGAGGGCGCGTTCGGTATTTAGCGCGCCACTCTGGCACTTTCGGGCGCAGCCGGTCGGTCGGCCTGCGCATGGCCGGAGCGAATGCGGCGGTCCGCCTCTTCGCGGACCGGACGCAGGCCGGGGCGGACGCCGTGCGTGTCGGCGGCCACATAGCGCGCGGTGAACGTGCCCTGATAGCCGAAGACGGGGCCGAGCACGGGATTGGTCACGCGCACGTCGATGCGGAAGCGGCCGATGGTGTCGTCGAAGGATTCGCGGACCTCGGCGCGGCCGTGCAATACCTCGGGCAGGCGCAGGTCGACGCGCGCCTCGCGGAAACGCAGGTCGCCGGAGCGGATCAGCAGCGAACCGTCGGGTTCGGCGGACAGGTGCAGGTCGGAGGCGAGGTGCTGGTGGGTGCCGAGGTAGTCGAGGACGCGGTCGCCGCGCGGGTCGAGCACCATCTGGGCGTCGAAGCGGCGGGTGTCGCCCGGAAAGGCGAAGGTGCGGACGAACGACACCGTCTCGCGGCCGAAAGTGTCACGGTACGGGACGTTCTCGATGGTGAACGGGATATCGGCGCCGGTGCGCGGCAGCAGGATATTGCGGCTGGCGCCGAGCGCGAGGAACGGGCGGACGATGCGGCGGCCGTGCCAGATGCGGTCCATCACACCGGTGCCGAGGCAGGCCTCGTTGCTGTCGAGCCCGACGGCGAAGCGGCGGCGCAGCTGCGGATGCAGGCGTTCGAAATCGGCGCCGAGGACGGTGCGGAACATCGACGTCATGTCGCGGTCTCCAGTGCGGTGAGCAGGCTCGGGGTGGTGGTTCTCGCGGGCGGGGTGCGCAGGCAGCGGCGGGCGGCCGGGGTGACCGGG
Organism: Nocardia sp. NPDC052566; assembly: GCF_044547285.1. NCBI lineage: Bacteria > Bacillati > Actinomycetota > Actinomycetes > Mycobacteriales > Nocardiaceae > Nocardia > Nocardia sp. NPDC052566. Next base: position 246,625 of record NZ_JBIUAF010000002.1, read on the forward strand.
GCCGGTGGGGCGAGTACGGCGGCGGCCGCGGCCGTGCAGGACGCGAGCGTCAGCCAGCCGAATGGTGCAAGCGTAAGTGTGGCCACCGCGGTGACGAGAACGATGGCACGCGTGAGGTATTCGAGCACGGCGTACATCAGCGAGCGGCGCGGCGTGATATCCCGTTCGCACCACAGCCGCAGCCGATCGAACGACCATGCGGTGGCCCAGCCCATGAGCGGGCGGAAGATTCGATCGGCGACCGGGCCGAGCCTGCCCCAGCGCACCGTGTAGTCGTAGCCGGTGTAGAAGCGAATTCCGCTGGGAGTGGGGACATATCGCCAGTAGCCGCTGCCGTCCTCGATGATCGACAGCGGGTCGGTCGAGCTGAACCGCAGCGCGGAGGTGCGGCTGCCGTCGGGCCGGTCGCGGTCGCCCGCGCTGATGCCGGTTCCGGCGATCGGGCGGAACGGTATCGCGCGGGTCGCGTAGCGGAAATGCGTTGGCTTCCCGGGGATTTCGGGGAGGTAGTCGATATCGGTGAAGCGCAGATCCCAGCGGCGGTGTTCGGCCGGATGTTGCGTGCGTTCCCACAGCAGATCCATGTCGGCGTCGATGACGGCCTCGATGTAGAGCTTGTTCATGGTCTTTCCTAGGTATCGGCGGCCAGGAACTGGTCGACGGCATCGGTTTCGGGTGTTCCCGGCTCGACCAGGCGCTCACCGAGCACCGGAACCGGGCGTTCGAGCCAGGCGGGCGCCGCGCCCTCCGGCAGCAGCGCATGGCGCTCGGCGAAGCGTTCGGCGAGCTCGCGCATCGATTCGCGCAGCGCGCCGACCACCACGCCCTCGGCGATCCCGGTGAGCTCCTCCAGCAGCGCGCGTACCTGATCGAGTTGATCGGATTCTTTGCCGCCCTGCCGGATTCGCGGCCACAGGGTGCGTTCGAAGGTGTCGGCGAAATCCGCGGCGATCTCGTCGGTGTGCGCCCGCAGCCTGGCGAACTGGTCGAGCACCTCGCCGGACGGTATACCGAGTTCGGCGGTGCGCAGCCCGCTGGCCAGCGCCCACCGCCTGGTCTGCGGCCTGCCGCGCTGCCAGCGGATGAGCCCGAGCCGAGTCGCCTTGCGCAACAAGCTCGCTCGCAGGTCCTTCGCCTTGATGACGGTGCGGATATCACGCAGGCCGAGCGGCACCCAGTCCTCCGGGCCGCCGGGCAGGGCGAGCAGATCCGCGACGCTCGCGCCCTGCGTGCGCGCGGTGAGCAGCGTGGCGATCGAGGTCAGCGAGAACCCGCGCTCCTGTAGCCGATGGACCAGCTCCAGCCGCTGTAGATGTGAATCGTCGTAGCGGACGCTGCGCCCCGCTCGGCGCGGGGCGTGCAGCAGGCCCTTGGTCTGATACATCCGCACAGTGCTGGTGGGGACCCCGGCCTTGGCGGCCAGGGTCTCCACGGTGAATCCGTCTCCGCTCACACCCCGAGTGTTGCAACGATTATTATTCGAGTCAACACTCTTCTAGTAAATGCTCTAACTCTCAGTAGAACTGCTGGTGGCGGCGGTGAGATCTCAGGCACATCCCGTGGGAGGGATGGCGCCGGTGAACCGCTGGGCCAGGTAGTCCATGGCGGCGGGGTATCCGGCGGGGGACGCGGCGACGTGGTTCTGGCCGTGCGGGCGGACGTAGGTGATCCGGCCGCCGGTGGCGCACCAGGTGTCGACCAGCGCGTCGGTCCGCTCGGCGGGCAGGACGTCGTCGTCGGTGGAGTGCCAGAGGTAGATGGGCGCCGTGGGTGTTGTCCTGTCCAGGCGGGTGGTCTCGCCGATGGCGCGGATGCGGGGATCGGCGCCGATGTTCGTGGCCGCGGTGTAGTCATCGATGTTCGCGAAGAGGTACTTCACCACGAATTCGAGTCCGCAGGCATTGGCGTTCTCGGCCAGCATCCGGCGGCCGCGGTCGTTGAGCAATGCCGGAATGTCGGCCTCGGGGGCGAGCCGATGGAAGGCGGCGAGCAACAGCAGGCCGAGACCGGCATTGCTGCCTCGGTTCACTTTTGCGATCGCGCTTGGCAGATCGGCCGGGACGCCGCCGAGGGCGACACCGGCGAGTTCGAGTTCCGGTGCGTAGGAGGGCTGTTGCTGTGCCGCCCACGCGGTGGCGATCGCGCCGCCGGAATATCCGATGGTGGCGATCGGGGAGTCGGCCAGTCCGGCGGGTGCGAACGAGCGGGTCGCGCGCAGGCCGTCGAGCACGCCGTGCGCGGTCTGCCCGGCGTCGAGGAAGCGGGCCCGCGGCCCCTCGTAGTCGGAGATGACGACGGCCCAGTTCCGCCGCAGCGCCGAGGCCGCCTCGGTGGTCGAGAAGGTGCTGTTGTTGATGCCCGCGGCCAGTCCCATCCGCAGGTAATGCGAAGGGGCGCACTGCGGTCCGAGACTGTCCTCGGCGATCTGCAGGCCGAGCAGCGGCCGCGGTCCCGGTTCGGTCCACGGCGTGGTGGGCACCGCGATCGTGGCGACCACCGTGGTCGGCAGCCCCGCGCCATCCGACGATCGATACTGCACCTGCCACGCTCGCGTCGGCGGCGCACCGATGAGCCCCACCGGCACGATCTCCCGTGACCGCAGCACCGCCCCGTTGGCGTGCTCGGCCAGATCCGCGGGAGCGGTGTAGAACGGGTCCGCGGTGGAAACCGGAACTGGTTGTGCCGCAGCAGATCCCGTGACGACCCCCGATCCGGTACATGCGGTCACCGCCACAACGATTGCGCCGCACAGCCCTCGTCCGAGGTGCAAGCCGCCGCGATCCGATCTCGTCCCCAGTCTGATCACGTCGTTCATCATCCCGCAAATGCCGCGCGCGGCAACATGACTCGTCCAGCTACACGTTCTCTGCCGTGGTACCCGGGCAGTCCAGCGTTCCTGCTCCCGTCGCCGCTACCGAGGCGGTCGTCGACCACGCGGACGCCGATCCATGGGCAAGATCCGGGCACGCCGACGGCCGAACGGGATCACGCCCGAATAGAGGTCGGCGGCTATCCGGGTGAACGAGCGGATCAGTGGGCTGTGGTCGTTGGTATTCCAGGCCAGGACGAGGTTGCTCGGTGGCATGTCGGTCAGTGGGACGGCGGTGAGGCCGTCGGGTAGTTCATGGACCAGGGGGGCGATGCCGATGGTTCCGTTCCACAGCACGGCTTGGAGGCATTCGTGCATCGTGCGCACCATCGGGCCGTCGTCCTGTTCCGTCCGTTGTGTCCAATATGCCTGCCATAGTGGGTCGGTGCCGTCCGGCAGGCGGAACCAGAGTCGGTCGGCGAGCTCGCCGACCCGTAGCGCGTCGCGCTGTGCCAGCGGATTGTCGGCGCGCAGTACCGCGCCGACCGGGTCGGTGCGCAGTACGCGGACGGTGATCCCGGTCTGATCGAAAGGCGTTCTGGTGAGAGCGATGTCGACGAGACCGGCGCGCAGGCCCGCGGTCGGATCGGCGAAATCTGCCTCCCTGACCCGGATTTCGACGCCGGGGTGGCGGTGCCGGAATGCGGTGGCAAGACGGGTGCCCCCTTGTTCGGCACCCTCGGCGAGGGTGCCGATGGTGAGGGTGGCGGTGCCCGCGACGACGAGCACCCTGGCTCGCGCCCGATCCGCCTGTGCCAGTAACGCGCACGCCTCGTCGTAGAGCGCGGCGCCCGCCGTGGTGAGGGCGACGCCCGCGGGGGAGCGGTGCAACTGACGTTCGCCGAGGAGGTCGCCGCCGGACGTCGGTTGTATTTGACGACAACACATTTCCATCCGGAGCGCGCGTTCGGCGCGCACACCTTCCGCGATGCGGCGACCTATCTGATCAACCGCGACCAGGCGACCGACCTGCGGGCGAAAGGCCACGGCTATCTCGAAATGCTCACCGGGCTGGGCGAATCGGTGGCCAGGCACCTCGCAGGCGTGCGCCTGACCCAGCCCGACCTCGTCTACGAGCAGGACTACGATCTGGACCTCGGCGATCGAATGGTCCGCCTGCGGGCCACCGGTCGCGCGCACAGCATGGGTGATCACCGGCCACGGCGACTTCGGTGGCACACAACTGCTCCGCGACGTCCGCGACTATCTCCGGTTGCTGCGCGACGAGACGTGGCGTCGCCGCGATTCGGCGCTGAGCGAGGAGACGATCGCCGAGGAGATCCGGGCACTGATGATCGCTCGGCACCCCGAATGGGACGGCCAGGTGTGGATCGAGAAGGGGGTCGGCTGCCTGTGCGCCGAGCATCGCCACTGAGCGGAGGTCACGCGCCGGTCGTCGAGCCGGGCCGGATGATCATCAGCACCGTGACGACCGCCCACAGCAGATTGAAAACACCGGTGAACATGGCAAGGGTGGCCCTGGACTTGGCGTCGAGCACGGGGGCCGGTGTGGTCAGGTCGGCGAGGATCTTCGCCTGATCCGGCAGGACGAGCAGGGCGAGAATGCCCGCGGCGGCCGCGGTCAAACCGATCGAGACGGTGAGCCAGGCGTCGCTGAGCACGCCCATGCTCAGGCCGGTGGCCAGGCCGAAGACCGGGACGGCCAGGCCGATCAGCGCGTAGACGCGGCAGATGCGATGCAGGGTGCGCAGCGTGGTGATGTGCTCGCTCGCGTCCGGCTCGGCGATGGCGCGGCGGGCGACGGCGGGAAACATGCTGGCCGCTACCGTGACCGGTCCGACCGCGATGATCGCGGCCAGCACGTGCACGGACAGGAGAAATTTGGTCACCACGCGACGGTAGGTAGCGCGCGGCGTTCTGAGAAGTGGCAGCAATGCCATACTTCCCCGGATTTCGGCCAACTCGCGGACGGGTGACTGTGCGGGATCCGCCGGATTTGCCCAGGTGGCCAGTAACGTGAGCAATCGCTCGACCGCCTGATCGACGTTGCCCGGATACGACCGGAGGCCGCGGTGTCAGACTCACGAGACTGGAGTGACGAATTCGTCGCGTCATCCCAGTGGCTGCTCATCGCGTTCGTGATCACCTGCGTCGCCTTCCTCGCCATCGGGCTGCTCCTGCTGTGGATCACCAAGTGGGGGCGGCATTTCCGCAACGTCACCGGCCGATTCTTCCTCGGCCCCGAGGCGGTGCGCACCTTCGCGTATGTCGCGGTGCTGCTGCTGAGCACCGTGCTGTCGGTCCGGGTGAAGGTGCTGCTGTCCTATCAGGGCAACGACATGTTCACCGCGCTGCAGTACGCGGCCGAGGCGATGGGCCGCGGCGACGATACGGCGCTCGGCGCCGCGGTGAACGCCTTCTGGCATTCGATGCTCGTCTTCGCGGTGCTCGCCGCGATCGATGTGGCGCGCACCGTGCTGGATTTCTATGTCGGCCAGCGCTTCGAGATTCGCTGGCGCCGCTGGCTGACCGACCGGATGACCGATCGCTGGATCGACGACCACACCTACTACCGCGCCCGATTCATCGAAACACCGCTCGACAACCCGGATCAGCGCATCCAGCAGGACGTCGGCGACATGATCAGCAGTACGCGCGCCCTGTCGCTCGGCGCGGTCGCCGCGGTGATCTCGGTGGTGTCCTTCACCAGGATCCTGTGGGATCTTTCGACGACATTGACCGTGCTCGGCGTCGACATCCCCAGGGCGATGGTGTTCGTCGTGTACTTCTACACGCTGCTGGTGACCGTGGTCGCGTTCTGGCTCGGCCGTCCGCTGATCGGGCTCGGCTTCATGTACCAGGCCGCGACGGCGACCTTCCGCTACGCGCTGGTGCGGGTGCGCGACAACGCGGAGCGGGTGTCGTTCTATCGCGGCGAGGACACCGAGAAGCGCGGGCTGCGTGCGCGATTCACCGAGGTGCTGCGCATCTACGGTCGCCTCGTGCTGCTGACCACCCGGTTCATCGGCTGGAACCAGGGCGCCACCGAGACGGCGGCGGTACTGCCGTGGCTACTCCAGGCGGTGCCGTTCTTCTCCGGCGCCGTGACACTCGGCGATGTCCGGCAGTCCGGCGACGCGTTCGGGCAGATCCAGGGTTCGCTGTCGTTCTTCCGCAACAGCTACAGCAATTTCGCGGCCTTCCGCGCGACGATGCTGCGACTGGAGGGTCTGGTCGAGGCGAGCGACGAATCCCGCGAACTGCCGTCGATCGGGGTGCGGGCACTCGATGGTTCGGTGGAGATGAGCGAGATCGATGTCCGCAAACCCGACGGCGCGGTGCTGATCGAGAAGTTGTCGCTGCGGCTCACCTCGGGCGACGCGGTGGTGATCAAGGGGCTTTCCGGTAGCGGCAAGACGACCCTGCTGCGGGCCATCGCCGAGATGTGGCCCTACACGGACGGTTCCGTCGCCAGGCCGGACGGGCCGGGCACGCTGTTCATCTCGCAGCTGCCGTATCTGCCGCTCGGCGACCTGCGTGCGTCGGTCACCTATCCCGCGCCGCCGGGCAGCGCGACGGACGGGGCGGTGCGCGCGGTGCTCACCAAAGTGCAACTCGGACATCTGATGACGCGATTGGACGAGGAAGCGGACTGGGCGACCATCCTCTCGCCCGGTGAACAGCAGCGCCTGGCATTCGCCAGGATCATCCTGATCCGGCCCGAGGCTGCCTTCCTCGACGAGGCGACGTCGGCGGTCGACGAGGGGCTCGAATTCGCGCTCTATACCTTGATTCGCACGGAACTACCCGATCTCATCCTGGTCAGCACCGCCCACCGCGCCACGGTCGACCAGCACCACAACGCACGCCTGGAACTCGCGGGCGGTGGGGTATGGTCCTTCACTCCGAATCATTCGAATCGGTGACGGCGGCAGGCCCGCCCCACCGGCAAACTCGTGGTCACGATTTGCGGCTAGTATTGGCTGGTTTGTCGATTCGTGGCGTGTGAAGGGAAACCATATGGCTCGCAAGGTTGTTGTGACGCTGGTCGATGACTTCGACGGTGAGTCCCAGGCCGAGGAAACGGTGTCGTTCGCCGTGGACGGCGTTGGGTACGAGCTCGACCTGTCGGTGCTGAACGCCAGTCTTCTGCGTGGTGTGTTCGAACAGTGGACGCCGCACGCGCGCAGGGTCGGCCGGGTGCCGCGTGGCAAGACCGTCGGTGTGCGTACCGCGGGCGACCGCGCGCAGACCGCGGCCATCCGGGACTGGGCCAAGCGCAGTGGTATCGAGGTGTCGAGCCGCGGGCGTGTCTCCGCGGAGGTCGTCGAGGCCTACAACAAGGCCAACGCTTAATTTCGGTTGCGGCGCGGGGCGGGGGTGGCCCCGCGCACACTCGAGCCCGGACTCCCCTTCGGGTTATCTTGGGGTTGTGGGCGTAATCGGTGAACTGTTTCCAGGCCAGAAGCTGCAAGACGAAGGCAGCGAGGACAGCGACGGTCAGGCGCACCGTCCGCGCGTCGCCCTCGATCTTGATGCCGGAGTGGTTCGGCTCGCCCCGGTGAAACCGGCCGAGGACGAACCGGAGAAGTAACGGGTCAGTCCCGCGCGGGCAGCTCGCATCCGTCGGGCCCGCACGCCTCGCCGCCGCCGATCGTCTGGATCGCCGGCTCGCGCTCCGTCCAGGCCTGAGACAGGGCCTGCGCGAACACCTCCGCAGGCTGTGCGCCGGAGACGCCGTACTTGCGATCGAAGACGAAGAACGGGACGCCGGTCGCACCGAGCTGCGCCGCTTCCTGTTCGTCCGCGCGCACATCATCGGCGTAGGCGCCGGGGTCGGCGAGCACCGCCCGCACGGCGGATTCCTCCAGGCCTGCGCCGACGGCCACCGCGACAAGCCGCTCGGTATCGGCGAACAGTGCTTGCTCCTCGGCGAAGTTCGCCCGATAGAGGGCGTCGAGCAGCGCGTCCTGCTTGCCGATGCTGAGCGCGAAGTGCAGCAGGCGGTGCATATCGAAGGAGTTGCCGTAGTCGCGGCCCTCGGTCAGATACGTCAGCCCGAGCGCCTCCGCCTGCGCGCCGATCCCGCGCTCGTTGGCCGCGGCCTGCGCCTCACTGATGCCGTACTTGCGGGCGATCTTCGCGATCACCGGCCCCGATTCATCGGCGGGCAGCCGCGGGTCCAGCTCGAACGAGCGGTGCACCACTTCCACCTCGGCGCGGTGGTCGAATTCGGTCAGCGCCTGCTCGAACCGCTCCTTGCCCAGGTAGCAGAAGGGGCAGTTGATATCGGTCCAGATCTCGACCCGCACGGTCGTCCTCGCTCTCGTTGCTTGTCCCCCGGAAACCCGCATGGAGCAACATCGGGGCTACCTGATCTGTTCCCGCGTCCTCGGTCACACGCCCCTGCGGCGGTTTGCCTGCGCTTCGCACGAACGGCGGCTCCGCTGTGGTTCCATGTGGGGCATGGACCTGCGCGGTGTCGTCGGTGATCTGCTGCCGGAGCTCACGGACGTGCTCGAACGGCTGATATCCATCCCGTCCATCGCGTTCCCCGACTATCCGGCGGAGCAGGTGCGGCGGGCACATGACCTCGTTGCTGACGAGTTGCGAAAGTCGGGCGTCGACGACATTCAGACGCTGCGCCTGCCCGATACCGCACCGGTCGTGTACGGGCGGATTCCGGCACCCGATGGCGCGCCGACCGTGCTGCTGTACGGGCACTACGACGTGCAGCCCTCGGGTGATGAAAAGCTGTGGCAGACACCACCGTTCACGCCGACCGAGCGGGACGGCGCGATCTACGGGCGCGGTGCGGCCGACTGCAAGGCCAACGTGGTCGCCCACCTCGGCGCACTGCGGGCCTATGGCGGCAAGCCGCCGGTCGGCGTCACCATCGTCATCGAGGGCCAGGAGGAATACGGGTCCGCCTTCGACGGCTATCCGGCCGAGCATCCCGAGCTGTTCCGGGCCGATGCCCTGCTGATCTGCGATACCGGCAATATCCGGGCCGGCGTACCGACGCTGACCACCGCGCTGCGCGGGGTCGCCGATGTGTACGTCGAGGTGCGCACGCTCGCCGCCCCGGTGCACTCCGGCCAATTCGGCGGCGCCGCGGCCGACGCGCTGCTCACGCTGACGGCCGCGCTGGCCACCCTGCACGATGCCGACGGCAACGTCGCGGTGCCCGGCCTGCGCAGGGACACGTGGACCGGCGCGGACTACACCGCCGCGGAATTCGCCGAAATCGTCGGCATGCCACCGGGAATGCCGCTGCTCGGCACCGGGCCCATCGGGGAGCGGATCTGGTACGGACCCGCCATCACCGTCATCGGCCTGGACGCGCCGCCGGTGAAAACCGCGGCGTCCGCGGTGGTTCCGTACGCGCGCGCCTACCTCAACGTCCGTGTCCATCCGGAGCAGGATCCGGCCGAGGGGCAGCGGGCCGTCATCGACCACCTGCGCGAGATCAGGCCGTACGGCATCGAATTGACCGTCACCGGAGGCGATGTCGGGGCCGGTTTCGCGGCCGCGACGAACGGCCCGGCCTACGCGGCCATGAGCGAAGCGATGACGAAGGCGTGGGGCGCGGACGTGGTCTACTCCGCGATGGGCGGGTCCATCCCGCTCACCAACGCGCTCGCCGCCGCCAATCCCGGCGCCGAGGTGCTGATGCTCGGCGCCGAGGACGCCAAATGCAATCTGCACGGCTTCAACGAGCGGGTGCTGCTGAGCGAGCTGCACAATGTCGCGCTCGCCGAGGCCGAATTCTTCCAGCTCTTCGCGGACAGGAAGCGGGCATGAGCGAGGTGGCGACCGGGCAGCAGGCGACCGAGCATCACCACCGGAAGTGGTTCTTCCCTTCGACTTACACGATTCTCGCGGCCGTCACCCTGCTGGTGTGGCTGCTCGCCTTCATCATCCCGCCGGGCGCCTACGACAGCGACGACAAGGGCCGCCCGATCGCCGGGACGTATCACCGGATCGAGGACGTCAAGAGCTTCGGCTCCCGGCTGCGCGATCTGTTCCTCGCGCCGATCAACGGGCTCTACGGCATTCGCGACGGCGCGACCGGGCAGGTCGGGCCCGATCTGTCGGGCGATCTGTACGGCGCGGCGGCGGTCTTCATGTTCGTACTCGCGGTCGGCGCGTTCATCACCGTCGCCTTCGCCACCGGCGCGCTCGACAGCGGTATCGGGCAGTTGGCGTATCGGCTGCGCAACCGGTCTCAGCTGCTGATCGTCGGCGTCATGGTGGTCTTCGCGGTCGCGGGCACCGTCGAGGGCTTCGCCGAGGAGACACTCGGCTTCTACGCGCTGCTGGTGCCGTTGACGCTCGCGCTCGGCTACGACCGGATGACCGCGGTCGGCGCGATCATCTGCGGCGCCGGCGTCGGCGTGCTGTGCTCGACCGTCAATCCGTTCGCCACCGGCACCGCCTCGTCGGCCGCCGATATCCCGATCGGCGACGGCATCGCGCTGCGAGTGGCCATGCTCGTCGTGCTCACCGCGGCCACCATCGGCTACGTGCTCTGGTACGCGCGGCGCGTCGCGGGTGATCCGGACAAGTCGTGGTCGGGCTGGCAGCCGGGGGATCGCGACGTGAAAGCCGAAGACCACCAACCGGATCCGATGAGTCGCCGCCAGGCGGCGGTGCTCTGGCTGGTCGTGCTCACCTTCGCCTTCATGATCTTCGCGATCATCCCGTGGGCGGAGGTGGTCGAGGGGCCGGGCGCGGCGCCGTATCCGTGGCAATTGGGTTGGTACTTCCCCGAACTCACCGCGCTGTTCCTGGTCGGCGCCGCGGTGATCGGGATCGTCGGCGGTCTCGGCGAGACGAAGATGTCCGAGGCCATCGGCAAGGGCTTCGGCGATTTCGTCGGCGCGGGCATCGTGATCGTGCTCGCCCGCGGCGTCACGGTCATCATGAACAACACCCAGATCACCAGCACCGCACTGCATGCGCTGGAGGGCGCGGTGACCGGCACGTCCTCGGCGCTGTTCGCCGTCGCGGTGTTTCTGGTCAATATTCCACTCGCCCTGCTGATTCCGTCCACCTCCGGGCACGCCACCCTGGCCATGCCGATCATGGCGCCGCTCGCCGATTTCGCGAATGTGCCGCGCTCCCTTGTGGTCACCGCGTGGCAGTCGGCCTCCGGCCTGGCCAACCTGGTCACCCCGACGACCGCGGTGGTGACCGGCGGCATCGCGCTGGCGAAGGTCCGCTACGACAGGTACGTGCGGTTCATCGGCCCGCTGCTCGGCATCCTTTTCGTGCTGATCTGCGTGTTCTTGGCGGTCGGCGCCTGGATCAGCTGAACCGCAAAGGTCCGGCGATGCCGGAGATCTGGGCGCACAGCTGGGCGGGGCGATCCAGGTCGGTGGTGGCCTTGCCGTTGGTGAGTATCGCGCCGGAGAGGGCGCGCGCCGGGTCGGCCCAGGCGTACTGGGTGGTCAAACCGCTACGGCCGAAATGGGATTCGGTGTCGCGGCCGAACTTCGAGCGCCTGGCGCCGAGTTCGTAACCCGCCACGCTGACCCGTCCCGCCACGCCGGGCAGCCAGGGCGCTGGCCGCACCGCCTGGCGCAGGGTGTCCGGGCGCATGATCCGTACCCCGTCCAATTCGCCACCGCGGGAAAGGATCTCGTAGAAGCGCGACAGTTCGGTCGCGGTGGTGACGAGATTGCCCGATGGCAGCTCCGCGGTGAGGAAGGCGCGCTGCGCGTCCGCGGAGCGGGTGCCCTCGAATCCACCGCCGAGTGCCTTGCGCGCCAGCAGGTTCCACACCTGAGAGGGATTCGGCCCGACCTTCACGCTCGGCACCACCCGGTCGACATCCTCGGGGGCGACGCCGAAATTGGTCCAGCGGAACCCGAGCGGCTCCAGCACCTGTTTGCGCAGGTGCTCGCGCATCGAATGCCCGGTCGCCCGCTGGACGAGCAGCCGCTGGATCAGCCCGCTGGTCAGCGCGTGATAGACGCGGAATCGGCCGGGCCGCCAGCTGGGCCGCAGATCGGCGAGTGCCCGCACGGTGAGCTCCTCGTCGACCACCAGCTCGTAGCCGCGATACGGCGGCGTCACGAACGGTACACCCGCCGAATGCGACAGCACGTCGCCGATGGTGATGATGCCCTTGTTGTTCGCGGCGAACTCCGGGATGTATTGGCAGACAGGATCATTCAATGCGAAGGCGCCCTGCTCGATGAGCATGGACATCAGCGCCGCCGAGACGCCCTTGGCGGTGGAGAACCCGCAGAACGGCATCTCCGGCGTCACCGGGATCTTCTCGGCGTCCGCCGCGTCACCCGGCGCGTTACCCCAGCCGTGCCCGATCGCCCGGTTCAGCACGACCTTCCCGCCGCGGCGCAGGCACACCTGTATGGCGGGGGTGGTGCCGAGCCGGTACCACGCCCGCACCGACGCCCACACCGCCTCGATATCGCCGCGGGTGAGCCCGGCGTCGGCGGGATCGTCTTCGTGCCCGACCGTCGTCACCGAGTCCAGATCGGGGGCGACCGTCACCAGCGAGGTAGCAAGGGGGCTCATGCGCCCGAGAATAGTGTCGCCTGCTGAGCCGAAGCTGAGTCGCGCCGGATCGCGGTGTGTGCGACCGAATGTCCGGTTACCGTTGCGGTGGGACCGTGCGGGCAGTGCGCGGTCGAGGGATGAAGATGAGGTAGGCGTGGCGCGGCCGGAATCGTCACTGGACCATCGGCTCCGCACCTGCATCGGCACGGCCGATGCGGCGGGGGTCGGTGCATTGCTGCGCCGCGGCGCGGATCCGAGCCTGCCGAATACGGCCGGGGTGACACCGCTGTACCTGGCGGTTCGCCACGGCGCGGCCGACGTGGTCCGGGTATTGCTCGCGGCCGGTGCCGACCCGGAGATCGGCAAGCACGGCTGCCTGACCACCCCGCTGCAGCGCGCCGTGCTCGGCGGGCAGCTGGAGATCGCCGGTCTGCTCCTGGCCGCGGGCGCGGACCCGAACATCAAGAGCCTCTACCGCGCTCGCCCGCTCTACCTCGCGGCCATCGGCGGGCACACCGAGCTACTGCGCGCGCTGCTCACCGCAGGCGCCGACCTGCGCGTCGCCGACGACGCGAACTGGACCCCACTGCACGCCGCGGCCGGGCGCGGACTCGACGACGTGGTCCGCGTCCTGCTCGGCGCGGGCGCCGACCCGAACGTCAACCACGAAAAGCACGGCACCCCGGCCCATGTGGCCGCGCTCGCCGGGTACGACACCACGCTGCGGATCCTCTTCGACGGCGGCGCCGACCCGAGGGCCCGCCGCAACGGCGCCCTGTTCGCCTGGGACGTCGTCGTCGCGCGCCACCGCAAGCTGAGGGAAAGGTCCGCACGCCTGGCGCGGCAGGCGTGGCGCGCCGAGTAGATTCGTACCGGCAACCGGAGCTGACCATATCGCCGGAGCCCGCGACGTGATCGGAGTTGGTGTCCGCCATGACCACTGAGAATTCGACGAACGCACCCGTCGACATCAAGCCGCGCAGCCGCGACGTCACCGACGGGCTGGAGAAGACCGCGGCGCGCGGCATGCTGCGCGCGGTCGGGCTCGGCGACGACGATTTCGCCAAATCGCAGATCGGCGTCGCGTCCTCGTGGAACGAGATCACCCCGTGCAACCTGTCGCTGGACCGGTTGGCCAAGGCGTGTAAGGACGGCGTGTTCGCCGGCGGCGGCTACCCGCTCGAATTCGGCACCATCTCGGTCTCCGACGGCATCTCGATGGGCCATGAGGGCATGCACTTCTCGCTGGTCTCGCGCGAGGTGATCGCGGACAGCGTCGAAACGGTGATGCAGGCCGAGCGGCTCGACGGCTCGGTGCTGCTCGCCGGCTGCGACAAATCGCTGCCCGGCATGCTGATGGCCGCGGCCAGGCTCGACCTGGCCAGCGTCTTCCTGTACGCCGGGTCGATCCTGCCCGGTATCGCGAAGATGTCCGACGGCACCGAGCGGGAAGTCACCATCATCGACGCGTTCGAGGCGGTCGGCGCCTGCTCGCGCGGGCTGATGAGCCGCGCCGACGTGGACGCCATCGAGCGGGCCATCTGTCCCGGCGAGGGCGCATGCGGCGGGATGTACACCGCGAACACCATGGCCAGTGCGGCCGAGGCGCTCGGCATGTCGCTGCCGGGCAGCGCGGCGCCGCCCGCCACGGATCGGCGCAGGGACGGTTACGCGCGGCGCAGCGGGCAGGCCGTGGTCGAGCTGCTGCGCCGCGGCATCACCGCGCGCGACATCATGACCCGCGAGGCGTTCGAGAACGCGATCGCGGTGGTGATGGCGTTCGGCGGTTCGACGAACGCGGTGCTGCATCTGCTGGCCATCGCGCACGAGGCCGAGGTGGAACTGTCGCTCGACGATTTCGCCAGGGTGGGCGCGAAGGTGCCGCACCTGGCCGACGTGAAACCGTTCGGCAGCCATGTGATGACCGATGTCGACCGTATCGGCGGTGTGCCGGTGATGATGAAGACGCTGCTCGATGCCGGTCTGCTGCACGGTGATTGCCTCACCGTCACCGGCCGCACGGTCGCGGAGAACCTGGCCGATATCGCGCCGCCGGACCCGGACGGCAAGGTGATCCGCGCGCTGGCCGCGCCGATCCATCCGACCGGCGGGATCACCATCCTGCGCGGTTCGCTGGCGCCCGGTGGCGCTGTGGTGAAGTCCGCCGGCTTCGATGCGAGCGTATTCACCGGCACCGCAAGGGTTTTCGACCGCGAGCGGGCCGCGATGGACGCGCTGGAGGACGGCACCATCGGCGCGGGCGATGTGGTGGTCATCCGGTACGAGGGGCCGAAGGGCGGGCCAGGCATGCGCGAGATGCTCGCGATCACCGCCGCCATCAAGGGCGCGGGCCTCGGCAAGGATGTGCTGCTGCTGACCGACGGCCGGTTCTCCGGCGGCACCACCGGCCTGTGCGTCGGCCATGTCGCGCCGGAGGCGGTCGACGGCGGCCCGATCGCCTTCGTCCGCGATGGCGATCGGATCACGCTGAATGTCGCGGCGGGAACGCTCGACCTCGAGATCGCCGGCACCGAGCTCGCCGCCCGCCGCGACGGCTGGGCGCCGTTGCCGCCCCGCTATACCCGTGGCGTGCTCGCGAAGTACACGAAGCTGGTCGGCTCGGCCTCCGGTGGCGCCGTCTGCGGATGAGGCGCGCTCACACCTCCAGGTCCTCCTCGATGCCCTTGAGGCGATGCCGGGCCAGCGCGAGATTGGCTCTGGCCCGGTCCAGGGCGAGATAGAGGAACAGGCCCTTGGATTTCCGGCCGGTCATCGGCCGGATGATGTGGTACTGGGCGGACAGCGTGATGAGGATGTCCTCGATGCCCTCGTTGAGGCCGAGCTGCTCGATGGTGCGCATCTTGGCGCGCACCACCTCGGTGTTGCCCGCGGCGGCGACCGCGAGATCCAGCGTCTTCGAACTGCCGAGCATGCCGAGCGCCATGCCGCTGTTGTAGTCGACGACCGCGGCGCCGAGCGCGCCGTCGATCACCATCATGTCCTTCAGCGACAGATCCATATTCGACAATGTGTGTTCCTTTCACTTCAATTGGTGTTTGTTCACTGGCTTTTTCGAGGATTCGCTCGCTTGCGCGGTCAGGTGATCGGCGATGGCGCGGGCCACCGGGCGCGACTCCAGGTGGAGCCTGCCGACGTTCACCTCGGGATCGGCGAGCACGGTGAGCGAATTCCAGCCCGCCGCGTAGATGACCACGTGCCCGCCGGTGCCGTGGACGACGACCTCGTGTAGCCCGCCGCCGTGCGCCGTGGTGGCCAGCCGATGCGACAGCGACAGCTGCGTCGCGCTCAATGCCGCCATGCCCGTCGGCTCGACGCTCGGCGGCAGATCGTGCGCGATCAGCAGCCCGTCGCTCGAGGCCACCAGCGCGCCGGTCAGCCGGGGGACTCGATCGCGTAGCGCCCTCAATTCGGCGAGCACCGCCGCGTTCGGTTCGGGTCCGGACATCGCCACCTTGGTCAACCTTCCCATCAGTTCGCCCAGCAATTTTTTCCGTGAGTTCAACGCCCGAGACCGTCCTCGGCCGATTCGGCGAGAATTCCCCGGAGCTGGAATCGTGCGAGCGCCAGATTCCCGGTGTCGCCCGCGCAGAGCACATGCACGAATAGCCGGCTGTCCGAGTCGCCGTTCAGTAGATGTAAGAGATGGAATCCGCGTGCGCCGCAGACGATGATTTCGGCGACGTCGTCGCTGTCCTCGCCGGTCGCCAGCGCGGGGCAGTCGAGCACCGCGCGGACGACGTCGGTGGTTTCCGCGGCGTCCTCGTGCTGGTCGATCGCATTGTTGTTGCTTGCCGCGGCGATCGCGAGTCCGCTCGTGCCGTCCACCAGTGTCACGCTGCACGCACCGGGAATGTCCATGATGCGTTTCAAGCAGCCGTCAATACCGATCACCCGCGCTCCGGCCTTGTCGTGTAAGGGTTTTCAGGGTTCCAGACGCTACACACCGGCGGCGGATGATGTAAGGCCTGAGCGCGATAATTTCGGCTCGGCAATGCGTTTCCCGTGGAAACGAGCTAAGAATACCTTTCGGTATCAGTATCTTTCGGGTTCCAGCAAACTCCAGCTAATTGAATACCTTTTGGTATCAATAACTTTCGCCTCAGCGCTGGCGCAGCACCACGATGCCCGGCGTCGACCGGACGTAGTCGGCGAAGGGGGAGTCGATCACCCGGTAGTCGGCGAGCGAGGAGGCGTTGCGGAACACCGGGCCCGCCGCGGTCATGACGAAGATGCCGACGTGGGTGACGTCCAGGCCGGGCTGGTCGGCGTATGCGCCGATGTAGTCCCCGGTGCGCAACTGGCTCACGACCGAGCCGTCGACGGCGGCGGACGGCAGGTAGGTGATCGCGCGATCGACCACCGGCAGCCCCGGAAGATAGCGTCCGCCATCGGCTTTCGCGTTGAGGCTCTTGCCGACGGTCACCGCGGCGGTGCTCAGCGACGCGGTGATGTCGGTGGCGGCGACGCGCGCGGTGTGCGACCAATCGCTGAAGAAGTGTTTGCGCTGGGCGAAATCGACGCGGCCGCCGGTGTACCTGGTCTCGATCAGGTTCGCCACGAACTGATCCCGGTCGGTGGACCTGCTGAGCGCCTCGACGTAGTCGAGATAGGTGAAGCAGTCCACCCGGCGCAGATCGATCACGAGCTGTTCGGGCTCGGTCGCCGAGCCGACGAGCATATCCGCGCCGTACGGTGTGCCGAGCAGCCCGCGCGAGAGCATCTCGATCAGTTCGCCTTTGCCCTGCACGCCGACGCGCGACGCGAGCAGCTCATCGAGCTTGCGCGCGGTGACGTCGTCGAACGCCAGCGCGCGCGGGGCGCCGAGTGCGGCGGCACAGGCGAGCACGACGACCATGAGCAGCAGGCGAACGAGGGGGCGCATGGCCCCACGCTAGCGCGTGCCGAGCCCCGAAGACGCTCCCCAGTTGGCCAGGTCGGCGGTCTTGGTCACCAGGGTGACCCGCTGGGCCGCGTCCTCCCAGGTGGTCTCCTTGGGTTCGAGCGTGAGCACGACGACGATCTTCTCGTCGTGCTCACCGACGGTGCCGGTGGTGTGCATGGCCCGCTTGTCGAGGTTGATCGCGGGCGCGCGGTTCGGCGCCGATCCCTGCGTGGTCGTCCAGGTTTCGCGGATGCCGTCGGGGCCGAAGACGACGGGGCCGGTGGCGGCCGCGCTCATGGCGCCCGGCGGGGCAGGCGCCTTCGGATTGCTCGGTGCGCAGACCTTGCCCGGTTCCGGTTCGTCGCCGAAGCCCGACCAGCCCTGCTTGACGGCCTTGGGCTGGTGGGTGAGTGCCCTGCTGATGCCGAAGGACTGGTCGAAACCGTCCTGGCCGCATTTCGTGGACTGGTGCAGGTTGCTCATGATGAAGTCGCGGATCGCCGGATTCGCGGTCTCGAGGATGTAGCGGTAGATCGTCACCACATCGGCCGCGCTGATCGCGGTGTAGCCCCACATACCGCGCTTGGCGGGCGGCGCGGTATCGGTCAGTCCGAGCTTGGCCACCGACCGATCGATGATCGCGTCCCACCCGTTCTCGATCCACAGGTAGCTCGCGGTGTCGTCGTCGCTGGAGCGCAGCATCGCCTGCAGCCGCGCCAGATCATCGGACGGCGTGGTGAGCGATAAATCGTGCGACTCCAGGTAGTCCAGTGCGATGAGCAGCTTGACCACCGAGGCCGATCGGTACTGCTTGTGCGCCTCGAACTGCACGCTCGCCGAGCCGGTCTCGCGGTCGAACACCATGAAGCTCGCCTCGACGCCGATCGGCAGCTCCGAGACGGGTTCCGCGCCCGCCGGATTCGCGGCGGTGACGGTCAGCGCCGCCCCGATCAGCGCCGTGGCCAGCCCGGTAGCTGCCCTGCGGTATGGCTTGGTCGGAACGTCGCGCAACACCAGATCACTCCATGGGTCGAATCGGCGGCTCGGGTAACCGAGGCGAAGGTGCACCATAGCCGGATCTGCCCAGCGAAAGCCAGATGTGTTGCATCACAAACCATCACGAGGGGTGCCGCGCTACTCCGGTACCGGCTCGCAATCCTCGGTCTCCTCGGCGGGTGGTGCGGTGACGATATCGATCTGCTCGCCGAGGTAGCGCAGCACCACCGCGGCGACGGCGGCCACCGGCACCGCGAGGAACGCGCCGACGATGCCGTACAGCGAGCCGCCCGCGGTCACCGCGACAAGGACGACCACCGCGTGCAGCTGCATACTCCTGCTCTGCAGGACCGGCTGCAGCACATTGCCTTCCAGCTGCTGCACGGCGAGGATGATGCCGAGCACGATCAGCGCCGTGGTGACCCCGTTGGCCACCAGCGCGACGAGTACGGCGAGCGCGCCCGCCACGAACGCGCCGACGATCGGTACGAAGCCGCCGATGAAGGTGAGCACCGCGAGCACGAAGGCGAGCGGCACGTCGAGCAGCAGCAGTCCGGCGCCGATGAACACCGCGTCGATCAGGCTGACCAGCGCCTGGGTCCGGATGAATCCGCCGAGGGTGCTCCAGATCCGGTTCAGCACCTCCTCGAGATGGCGGCCGCTGCGGCTGCCGAGCACCGCGTGCAGCCACGGCAGCAGGCGCGGCCCGTCTTTGACGAAGAAGAACGTCAGCACCAGCACCAGGAACAGCGTGACCAGCGTCGAGGTCGCGGTGCTGACACCGGAGAAGACACCGGAGGCGATCTGCGTCGAACTGGATTGCAGCCGATCGACGATCGCCTTCACGGCGGATTCGAGCTGCTCGTCGCGCACGTGCAGCGGCGGCCCCTGTAGCCAGTCCCGCACCTTGTTCACGCCGCCGGTCGCCTTGTCGGCCAGCTCCGGCGCCTGATCGACGACCGAGGGCACGATCAGCGCGATGACGCCGGCGAGTACCCCGATGAACCCGAGCACCGTGACCGAGGCCGCCGCGGCGGGCCGGAAGCCGTGCCGGGTGAGCCAGCGGGTCGGCGGCCACAGCACGGTCGAGATGACCACCGCGAGCAGGATCGGCAGCAGCACCACCCACAGCTTCGCGATGACGAACCCGAGCACCCACGCCCC
Source organism: Nocardia sp. NPDC052566 (assembly GCF_044547285.1). Taxonomy (NCBI): domain Bacteria; kingdom Bacillati; phylum Actinomycetota; class Actinomycetes; order Mycobacteriales; family Nocardiaceae; genus Nocardia; species Nocardia sp. NPDC052566. The sequence continues at coordinate 266,046 of NZ_JBIUAF010000002.1, forward strand.
GGCCGCGATCGCCACGACGCACAGCGCCCATTTGGCCAGCCACATGATCCCGGCGCCGATCGCATCCCCACGATCGCGCGCTGCGACCTTCTTGCCGTCCTTCTCGCTCACGCCGCCAGTCTGGCACGGTGTACCGCGTGAGCAGGTCCGACCCGTCGCGCGGGTCTGTCAATGGTTGCGGGGCAAGGGAATTCGCCGAACCGGGCGGGTCGCGGAGCGAACGATTCGGATACATACCCAGGTCGATGTTGCCGTTTCGTTATCTCATGGGGGGTCGATGGGGTCATTTCCCCTGAAAATCGGTGTTGGGGGCGGGTGTACAGGTGCACGTGCCGGCGCACGTGCGGATGTGCGGCGCTCGGCGCGCCGAATCGCGGCGGATGTGACAGGCTCACTCTCGAGGCCGGGGTGCTGAGAGTTCAACTCGCACAACGGTCGGTGCGACCACGAGGGACCCCGGCTCCGGTCGGGGTCCCTGTGTGTCGGGTGGAGGTGGGTGTCAGTCGGTGGTGGTCTCGCCGCGGCGCACGGCGATCACGCCGGTGAGAATCAGTGCGCCGCCGAGGAGTTGGATGGGGTGTGGGGTTTCGCCTAGCAGCGCCCAGGCGAAGGTGAGTGCGGCGAGCACCTCGAGCAGGCCGGTGAAGGAGGCGAGGCGGGAGCCGAGCAGGCGGCTCGCGGCGATGCCGGTGACGTAGGACAGCGCGGCGGTCACCACGCCGAGCAGTAGGACGGGTAGCCACCACGAGGTGGTGAAGTCTTGGAAGACAACGGGATTCGTGGTGGCGTGCAGTGGCACGATGCCCGCCGCGCCCGCGGCGAGCAGTCCGAGCCCGCCGATCAGCAGTCCGCCCGCGGCGAGGACGGTGCCCGGCAGCGTGCCGTCGCCGTGTGCCGAGAGGATGAAGTAGGCGGCCGCGCCGACCACGGTGGCCAGCGCCCATGCCATGCCGACCCAGCTCGCCGACAATCCGGAGCGCAGGTCGATGACGAGCACGAGGCCGGTGATGCCGAGCATGGCGCCCGCGACCGTCGCGCCGGTCGGACGCTGGTCGTGCCGCAGCCACAGCCAGCCGACGACGGCGATCGGCGCGGTGAATTCGATCAGCAACGCCACGCCGACCGGCATGTACGAGACGGCGTTGAAGTAGGCGAGCTGGGTACCGGCGACGGCGACGAGACCGTAGACGGCGATCAGAGATGCGTTGCGGCGCAACAGTTGCCAGTCGCCACGCAGCTGTATCAGGGCGATCGGCACCAGGACGACGGCGGCGACGAGCACGCGGACCGCGACCACCGAGGCGGCGCTCCAGCCCGCGTTCATCAGGCCGCGGGCCAATGGGCCGGAGAGCCCGAACGACGACGCGGACACCACCGCGCAGATCAAACCCGAGCGCAGTCGCCGCTGAACGGCGGTGTCATGAGTCATAGTTGCCATGGCTGATGACGCTAAAGTCGGTCGAGTAATCTGTCAACATGGTTTTCGCTCATGACACCGAGGCGGCGCTGCTCGCCGCGGTCGAGCTGGTGAATTCGGCCGAGGATCCGGACACGCTGACCGAGATCGCCCAGCTCGACGAGTTTTTCGACAAGCACATCTACACCGGGGCGCACACCGGCGATGTCGCGGAACTCGCCGCGGTCCGCGCGCTGCGCGCGCCGCTGCGCCGGATGCTGACCAGTGATCGCGATACCGCGGCGGTGCTGGTCAACGAGACGCTGACACGGCATCGGGCGCTGCCGCAGCTGGTCAGGCACGGCACCGTCGACTATCACATCCACGCGGTGGCGCCGGAGGCCGCGCTGCCCGACCGGATCGCCGTGGAAACGGCGATGGCGATGATCGATCTGATCCGCGCGGACGACATGAGCCGGCTCGCGCTCTGTGCCGACGACGCCTGCGACGGCATCGTGCTCGACCTGTCCCGCAACCGTTCTCGCCGCTACTGCAGCACCGCCTGCGGCAACCGCAACGCCGTCGCCGCCTATCGCGCCAGGAAGAAATGAGCCGCCGATCGGCGTAGCCTGCTCCTGACGTGCGTCGTGATTTCGGTCGCCATTCTTGTGTACTGGTCGGTATTCTTTGACCGTAACGGAGGATGCGGCCTGATTCGTCTCACGCTGTCATCTGGCCTATGGTGTAGGTGGGGTGGCAGAGGGTAACCGAGTATTCACGCTCGCGGGGTTGATTCCGCTGCCGGGGATTCCCGCACAGCGGCGCCGACGGCGCGGTGCGCTTACCGGATGGTCGAATGTTGAATCATCGGTTCAGGTAGTAAAGGGCCCCACCCGAGTAGCCACCCGAATGGGGGGGATGTTCGATGTCCGCTTCGGCGCTACGATCGAATGCGTACCTAGTGGACCGCTCGGTACGTGAAGGAGGGGGATCCTTGATCCGAATATTTCACTGGACTGCGAAGCTACTGCGAGATGGATCAGGTCTCCTCTAGCAGAATAGCGGCGATCGGTCGACCGAAATCGGCGGGTCGACTCGTTCGCAGGCGGCCAGCGAGAGTTCGATCGGAAGTAATGCATGGGTACCGTGGTTCTGATTCCGGGAAGTTTCGATGGCGCGTGGGTTGACGATGATGTAGCCGCGCCGCCGGCGAGTGACGAGGATCCGGTCCATCCTCCGACCTCGAGTGGTCTCGACGATGAGCCGAACGACCGGCGGGCGACAACCGACCCGAATCCGGCCCACGACCTGGTAGACCGTGCCCGCAGCCATGGGGAGATGGCGCGGCGCGGAGTCCGTGACGCGATCGCGCGCCACCGCGGGGTGGCGATCTGCCGCGATAGAGCACGTGCGGAATTCACTCGCCAATGGCGGGAAAATCCATTCACCGAGATCTCTGCGACAGTGTTTGCGGATCCGGCGCGGATAATCACCGGCGATTATCCGTCGCGACTGGGCGGGGCAATGCACAAGACCATGGTCGGCTGGTACTGAATTCCGGTCGCCGTCACAGTGATCGCAGGATCGCCACCGTAATGGTGCGCGCCGGTTCGGGGAATGCCGGCGAGTGCTATTCGGGGCGTCCTGTGGTGCCCGAATGAGCTAGGACGTTCAAGATGCGCGAATCATTTGTGGACCTGCCTGTTTCCGATATCGAAATATCCGACGCGGATGTCGGGCGCTTGCCACGGCCGATTGCGACGGAATTGCGCGAGGACGGGTGGTCCGGCCGGTCCGCCGCGGCGGACCCGGTGCGCGCCGATTCCGCGCCGTGGATCGAATGCCCGATGGGGATGGGAGGCGAAGTCCGGTGGGCGGGCAGCGGTGTTGCCGGGGGTTATCCGAGCGGCGGTGAACCATTCATTGCCGGGGGCCGTAAGCACTTGTCGGGGATCAAAGACATCGGGATCGGCTCACTCGGCGCGGTCGATTTCCGTAACCAGTCCTGCCATCCGCGCTCGAAGCACGGGAGATGACGCATGCTCGCTCGGATCCAGACCAACGCCTATCCGGCCGCCGCGCCGGAGGATACGAAATCCGTTCTGCTGGTATCGGATTCACCATTCACGCTGGAGCACTTCGAACACGGTCTCGCCACGGTGGACAACCTGACGGCGGCGGGCGCGTGCGGGTGGCGCGATGTCGTCGAGCGGGCGGCATGGTGGTGTCCGGACATCATCGTGCTCGACGCGCTCCCACAGGACGGGCTGCCCGCCACGGTGCGGCGGCTGCGGTCGCTGAGCAGCCCGCCGCTGATCGTGCTGCTCGTGCACCGTGAGGTCGACGGGCAGATCATTGATTGCGTAGACGCGGCTTTCGCACTCGACCTCGGCCTCGAGCCGGTGCTGAACGGTCTGCAGCTGCTGGCCTCCGGCGTGCTGATGACCGCGTCACCGCGGCCGGTGGCGCCTGCGCGCGCCGCCGGTACGCATCAGCGCCTTTCGACACTGACCGATCGGGAGCGGGAGGTGCTGGTGCTGCTCGTGGACGGCATGTCGAATCGCGAGGTCGGCGCCCGGCTGTTCATCAGTCCGGACACGGTGAAGGAACACGTCAGCCGGATCCTCGGCAAGCTGGGGGTGTCGAGCCGGATCGAGGCCGCGGTGCTCGCCGTGCGCGCGGGAATGGATCACTGACGGGGTAGGTATCCGAATTGGGCTGTCCGGCACGTGAATCCGTGCAGGAGGGCCCAATTCCTATGTGCCAGTAGGGAACCAGATGTCCTCGTCGGAAAGTTCCGCGACACGGTACTTGCCGAGCGCGCTGATCAGCAGCCGCAATTCCAGCTCGAGCGAACCGAGCAGGTTGCGCAGGCCGTCGTCGGGATCCTCGTCGGCGGCGATCAGCGCCGCGCGGCCGAGGCCGGCGGCGGTCGCCCCCAGCGCGAGGGTTTTCACCATCCGCGTACCCTCCCAGCAGCGCCCGGACACGAGCAGGCTGCCGTCGTGCCGGTCGCGGCCGGTGAGCCTGCGCAGGCATTCGGCCAGCGGCAGCCCCACGTGCTCGAGGAACCCGTTCGGCGCCCACCCGGTGCCGCCCTCCGCGCCGTCCACGGTGACCGCGTCGGCGCCCGCCGCCCACGCGACCTCGGCGGCCTCGCCCACATCGCGCGACGGCGGCAGCTTCACCCAGATGCGGCAGCGCGGATAGTTGTTGCGCATCAACCGAATCTGCTGCCGCAGGATCTCGTCGGTGAAGGTGCCCGGTGTCGCGCAGCGCAGTACCGGTGCGTCGCCGCCGTAGACGTCGACGATGTCGTACTGCGCCGACAGGTCGGCGGCCCGCTCGCGCGGCACCAGCGTCATGCCGCCGAGGCCTGGCTTCGCGCCCTGGCCCACCTTCAGCTCGAAGGCCAGCCGCCCGGTGGTCAGCAGCGGTTCGCTGGCCGGATCGCTGTACACCAGATTCCACACCTCGGCGTCGGCGTCCTCGGTGCTCTGCTGCACGATCACGCCGCCGATGCCGTCGGCCGCCGACTTGGCGTATTCGGTGAGCCTGCGCAGCAGCGAGCTCGGCGCCTCCTCGGCCATCCGGCCGTAGCCGGAGACCGGAACGATGTTCTCGCCGATCACCATCGGCACACCCGCGATACCGGCCTGCCTCGCCACCGCGGCGCCGAGATCGCCGTCGGCCGCGGCGGTGGAGCCGAATGCCGAAACATATACGGGCAGCAGCGATCGCAGTCCGCCGATGGTCGTGGTCAAGTCGACATCGCCGGCCAGCGGTTCCCGGCCGAGGTCGTACATCTTCTCCGCGCGCAGCGGCACGAACACCGGCGGCACCAGCCTGGCGCGGTCGATCGCGTCCAGCGCGTGCCGATCCGGTGTCGCGGGGCCTTGCCCGAACAGCGTCGAGCCGTATTGCGCGCTGTCGGGAAATGCCGAGCCCGCCGCCGATCGGGCTCGCGCCCGTACCTCCCGCTCGGGAAATCCGGGGGCGTTCAACACACTCATGGGCGCGGCTCTCCCGGTGGCTTGGGATAGGCGGTCGCCTGCCAGACAGCGGACAGGCCACACAGGAAACGGGTGAAGCGTTCGACGCCGAGGCCGAAACCCGCACTGGACGGCAGCCCTTCGCGGGCCAGCGTGAGGTACCACTCGTACTTGGCCGGATTCTCGCCGGTCTCGCGGATCCGCGACAGCAGCGTCCGGTAGTCGGACTCCCGTTCGCTGCCGCTCATCATCTCACCGAAGCCGCCGGGGAAGATCAGGTCGAAATTGCGCAGTGCGCCCGGCTCATCCGGGTTCTCCTTGTCGTAGAACCCGCGCGACCCCTTGGGGTAATCGGTGATGAAGAACGGGCGGGTGGCCGTACTGGAGATGAGTTCCTCACCGGCCCAGTCGATTTCGGTGTGCTCGCGCTGGTCGTAGCCGAGTTCGCGCAGCTGGGCCACCGTCTCGGTATGCCGCTTGCGCTCGTAGGGACCGGCGAGGATCTGCTTCAGCTGCTCGACATCGCGGTTCAATACCTCGAGTTCGTGCTGCGCGCTGCTCAGTACGAACTCCACCGCGTACTTCGTCATCCGCTCGGCCACATCCATCGCGTCCTCGCGCGCGCCACCCGCGATCTCGACATCGAGCTGATGGAATTCCGCGAGATGCCGATGGGTCACCGCGGTCTCCAGCGGTTCCAGCCGGACATTGGGGGCAACGTGGAAGATCTTGTCGAAGGCGAGCAGCGAGGCCTGTTTGTACAGGATGCCGCTGGTCATCAGTTTGTAGCGATGACCGTAGTAATCGATGTCGACCTGTTTCGCGCCGCGCGCGCCCGGATCGGTCACCGGACCGATGATCGGCGGCAGCAGTTCGGTGAATCCCTCCGCGGTGAGGAATTCCCGCGCGGCGGCCAGGAATCGTCCCTGTACGGTCAATGTCGCAATAGTGCGCTCGGACGTGAGATGGGCACGCGGCAGGGGGACCGCCGATACGGCGGGCTCCGTCGATTCAGCAGACAAGTCCGATCCGTTCATTAGTAGCGAAGGGGACGCCGAAAATCCCCGCGGGATACTTCCTGCGAGGCATGAAATTGACATGTTGACTGCGGCCTAATTGTCCGATGCCGACGCCGTGCCGTCTACCCCCCGGATGGGGGGTAGATAGTCGAATTCTTCGGTGTCCGAGTAGATTACGATCCTTTGACAGGTGCCGTGCGTCGGTGTTACTTTGCATTTACAGGGTCGGGGCGTTGACATGGGGTTCGACCGCCACGGAACGCATACGGATGCGAGGGTGGCCTGCTATCAACTATTGCCCGAGTCGACACTGACAACCCTTTTTCACCCCGCTCCCGCTCCGAACCGGAAGTGAATGTCAACAGAATGAACGACAACGACCGCACGAACTTCGCTCCGCTATCCGATTCGCAAAAGATCGATTCGGGGGAATTGAGGTTTCATTGGTGTGCACCGGTGGACAGCGGGCAGCAGAAGGCCACCGATAAGTATCGGGTCGGTGTGCTGGACTTCGACGGGATCGTCGAGTTCGCGCAGGAGGCCGACGCACTCGGTGTCGACTCGCTGCTGATGGGGATCGCGCACTACATGCCGGATCCGCTGCCGATGATCGGCGCGCTGGTCAGGGAGACCCAGAACGTCACGTTCATCCTCGCCTACCGGCCGGGCCTGCTGTCCCCGACGCTGTTCACCCAGGTCGTGAACACCATCTCCTGGATGTCGGACGGGCGGATCTCGCTGAATCTGGTCGCGGGCATCTCACCGGCGGAGCAGGCCTACTACGGCGATTTCGTGGCGCACGACGGACGCTACGCCCGCACCCAGGAGTTCCTCGACATCTGCCACCGGCTGTGGCGCGGCGACAAGCCGATGTCCTACGAGGGCGACCACTACGTGATCAAAGAGGCCGATATCGGGCTCGGCTTCAAGGGCGGCACCAGGCCGGTGATCTACCTCAGCGGCGCATCGGGCGTCGCCCAGGAGACCGCGACGATGTACGGCGACTGCTGGCTGCGCTACGGCGACACCCCCGACGGCATCGCGGCGGCGGCAAGGCCGGTGCTGGACAAGGGCACTCGGGTCGGCATCCGCATGCACGTGCTCGCCAGGCCGACCCGCGCGGAGGCGCTCGCCGATCTCGCCGCCATGCAGGAGAATCCGGACGAGGCGCACCGCGCGTGGGTCGAGAAGTTCGTCGCCGCATCGGATTCCGAGGCCGTGAAGACCTCCTTCCGGCTCGCCGCGCAGGCCGACGACGACTGGCTGTCGCCGATGATCTACTCCGGCTTCGTGCCCTATCGCGGCGGTCCCGCGCTGTGCGTGGTCGGCAGCTACGACGAGGTCGCCGACTACCTCTATCAATACAAAGCGGCCGGGGTCAGCGAATTCATCTTCTCCGGCTGGCCGACCCGCGACGAGATGCGGATCTTCTATACCCATGTGCTGCCACTGATCCGAGATCGCGAACGCGGCGGACGGCTGGTATGACGGCACGGGCGGTGCCGAAGCGCACGCTGTTCGGCACCGGCGTGCTGCTCGGGCTGATCGCCGAGCAGGTGGTGCTGTTCGCGGTGCCGCTGTTGATCTTTCAGGACACCAAGGAGGTCTCCAGCCTCGGCTTCGCCTTCGCGCTCGAATGGCTGCCCGGCCTGATCGTCTACCCGTTCGCGGGCCTGCTCGCCGATCGTGACGGTGGCGCACGGCTTTTCACGAGGGTCGCGACGATGCGCGCGCTCATCCTGGTCGTCGTCGTGCTCGTATGCCTGATCCAACCGGGCTGGACCACAGGCACTTTGATGACGGGCGGCGCGTTCCTGTCGATCTGCGTCGCGCCGATCCGCATGTCGATCGAGAAGATGGTGCCGCAGATCGCCAAGGGCAGCGAGGTCGCCACGGTGCAGTCGCTGGTGCAGAACATGGAGCTGCTTGCCATGGCACTCGGGCCCGCGCTGGCGACGGTCGCCGCGGTGGTGCTCGGCAAGCTGTGGCTGCTGCTCGTCGCGGCCGCCGCCTTCGGCATCAGCGCGGTGACCTGGCTGCCGCTGCCCCGCCCCGAGCGCGAGCCCGCGGTGAAACGGGCGGCCCGAGAAGTGCTCGCGGAGTTGGCGATCGGGTGGCGGCTCATGGTCGGCATCCGTCCGGTGCTGCTGCTCGGCATCCTCAATTTCGCCATCAATCTGGTGGTCGGGGTGCTCGTCGCCGCGAACGCCGCATTGATCACCGATGTCTTCCACGCACCCGATTCGGCGTATGGCCTGCTCAATGCGGCCGTCGGGGTGACGGGACTGCTCAACCTGCTGTTGCTGCCGATGATATTGCGCCGCTTCGGCGTCGGACCCATCGGAGTGACGGGCTTTTCGCTGATGTGTGCCGCCCTGATGGTGGCCGCGCTCGCTCCGTCGTATCTGATCTATGCCCCCGCCTTCGTCGCCATCCTCGTCGGCGACGCGCTCTACAACGTCTACAACCGCACCCAGCGGCTGAAAGTCATTCCGGGCGAACATCTCGGCAAGGTGATGGGCCCGTTCTATCTGCTCAACCTGTTGTCCTATCCGATCGCGGGATTGCTGATCGGTGGTCTCGGCACCACCATCGGCCCACAGCGGCTGGCGCTTTGGCTGGGCTGCCTGCTCTGCCTGTTCGGCGCGGTCTTCCTGCCGTTGACCATGGCCAGCTTCCGCAAGGCATTGATGGCCCGCGAGAACGAAACCGTTGAGGTCGTGGCATGAATGTACGTTTCCGGTGCCTGCTGAGCACCGTCGAGTCCGATTCCCATCTCTGGAACCTGGTCTACCTGCAGAAATATCTCGAGGAGAACGGCGCGGAGGTGCGCAACCTCGGTCCGTGCACGCCGACGGAGGAGGTGGCGAGCGCGATCCGCGCCGAGCGTCCCGATCTCCTCGTCGTCTCGAGCGTCAACGGCCATGGCTTCCATGGTGCGCAGGTCCTGCTCAACGCCCTGCGCGAGCGCGGGCTCGAGGTGCCGTGCGTCGCGGGCGGCAAATTGACCACCGCGGTCTCCGATGACGATCGGGTCCGCCGTGAACTGCTCGAGCTCGGCTACACCGAGGTGTTCACCGGTGACGACGCCATACCGCACTTCGGCGATTTCCTGCGTTTCGGTATGGCGCACGGCTTTTCGGCGTGGCGCGCGGAGCCCGCGCCCATCACGCCGTGGGACAGCAACCTCACCCCGGAGGTGATCTGATGCACATAGTCATCGTCAACCGATGGCCCCGCTTCTTCGACGGTGTCCGCTGGGACAACGAGCTGACCCGCTACGAGGAGTTCGTCGATCACGACGCCAACCAGGTGAGCTACATCGTCGACGGCCTCGGCGCCGACGGCGTGCTCGCGGATCCGGCCGAGATCGCCTGCCTGGTGCGCGTCGAGGACGTCAACGATGTGGCGGCGCTCGGCGCGGCCGTCCGGGAGATCACCGAGCGGGTCGGTCCGGTGGACGAACTGCTCGCGCTGTCGGAGTTCACGCTGGAGCAGGCCGCGAAAGTTCGTGCGGAACTGGGGATTCCGGGGCCGACCGTGGACGAGGTCGCCGTCTACCGGGACAAGGTGCGGATGAAACAGATCCTGGACGAGGCGGGCATCAGGGTGCCGCGCTTCGCCGGATGCGTGGACGCGGAGCAGGTCCGCGCCTTCACCGAATCCTGCGGCTACCCACTGATTCTCAAGCCGGTCGACGCGGCGGCGAGTATCGGTGTGCACCGGGTGACCGACCGCGCGGAGCTGGATGCGGCACTGGCCGAGGTGATCTCGACCGGCGCGCTGGTTCGCTACGAGGTCGAGGAGTTCGTCGCGGGGGATATCTACCACATCGACGGTTTCGTCGACGACGACGCGTCGGTCGCCTTCCAGGCCGTCTCCCGCTACATCAACGACTGCCTGGCCTTCACCACCGGCACCCCGCTCGGCTCGGTGCTGGTCGGGCCGTCGCCGGTGCGGTCGATGATCGAAGAGTTCTCGCGGACCGTGATCGCGGCACTCGGCCTGCGCCGCTTGCCTTTCCACCTCGAGGTATTCCTGACCCCCGACGGCGAGCTGGTGTTCCTCGAGATCGGCGGCCGGGTCGGCGGCGCCGAGGTGCCGCATCTGCTCAACCAGGTGTTCGGCGTCAATCTCTACGAGATGTGGTTGCGTGCGCTGTCGGGCGATCCCGTCGCCGCGCCCGCCGAGCCCGTCGAATCCTCCGGCGGCTGGCTGGTGATACCGAAGTCCGCCGAGCGGACCGAGCGGGTGCTGCGCGCGTCCTCCATGCGCGATCAGGTGCCGATCGTCTGGCGCGAGCTGCTGCCCGCGCCGGGCCAGGTGCTCGCGCCGGGCGGCGCCTACGACGCGCTGCACCGAGGGCGCTTCATCCTGCTGCACGAGGACGAGCACGTCGTCGAGGCCGGCATCCGAAAGATCATCGAGAACTTCGACTTCGAGGCGGAACTGCTGTGAACGGCGGACAGGTTGTGATCGACGATCGCGCGCTCTACGAGCGGCTGATCGGATTCCTCACCGAGGCGGAGCGCGACGGCGTCGCCGGTGTCGGCGACCGGCTGATCGAGGCCGCGGGCGGCATTGATCGGCTTGCGGGCTACAAGGTCATGGTGGCCTACGGCGGTGGTAAGGACAGCACCTATGTCGTCGCGTTCGTGCGCACCGTGCAGCTGCATCTGCAGCTCACCCACGGCGTGACCTTCCCGATGCGGGTGGCGAACATGCGCCACGCCGGTGTGCCGCTCGCGGTGATGGAGAACATCGATCGGGTCTACTCGGCGCTCGGCCTGATGGACGACGAGCGGGCGGAGCTGCTCACCATCGACCACACCGAGATCCGCCGCTTCCGTGTCGATCTGCCGCTGCCGGAGCGCCTGGTGTCGATGAACCGGCTCGACGTCCTGATGAACGGGCACCGCTCGGCGGGCGACGGCCGCCCCACCTTCTGCAACAGCTGCAATCTGGCCGTCGCCGACTTCTACGGCAGGGCGGCCTGGTGGCGCGGCGGGGTCGACGCGATCATCACCGGTGACTCCCGGCGCGAACAGGCGCTCTACGCGGCCTGGATCCTGCGGCTGGCCAAGGGCATCGGCATCGATGTACAGCGCGGCGGCATGACCTTCCAGGATCTGCTCACCGCATTGCGCGGTATCGGCGACGCGTACTTCCGTGAGCTGTTCGGCGAGGGCGAGCACGAACTGGCCGAGCGCGAGGTCGCGGTGGGCGACCGGTCGGTGCAGCCGACCTTCGTCTCGATCTACGACCTGGTGAGTTACCGGGTGCACGACCACTGGGATCTCGTGGTGGACTTCCTCGGCTTCCGCTTCGATGATCTGGCCTTCAGCTTCACCGAATCCGATTGCGCCAACCCGACTCTCATGGCCCACCTGCGCGGGCTGCGCGCGCAGTACGTGGAGGACCGCACCTACGCGGCGGGTATCGCCGAGTACTTGCAGTTCGCCGAGACGATGATGCGCAAGAAGGAAATGCCCGACCAGCTCATCGATCTGGCGCTCGGCCGCTACGACTCGCCGGCGAAGATCGCCGAGCGGCGCGAGATCGCCGACGCCTACGCCGAACGGGCGTTCGGGCTGCGGCAGGACGCGCTGGTCGCCATGGTCTTCTCGCCGTTCACCGACAAGGGCACGCGGCTGGCGCGTTTCGTCGAACGGTGCCATCCCGAATGGATCGATCGGGTGCCCGCGCTGCACAGCGCGCTCGGCGCCGATCTCGGGGACGAGCACGTCATCGCCTGGCTCGAACAGGTTTCGGGGCTGTCCATCACCCATCTGCGCACGCTGTATCGCAGCTCGCTCGTCGATTTCGCGGCCGCGGACACCGTGATGGCGCGGGTGCGCGCTGGCGATCCGCACAAGTCGCAGGTGCGCACCGTCGACGCACGGTCGGGCGCGCCGGCCCTCGAGTTGATCTCGGGCCGGTAGTCGTGTCTGGGTATCTCGATCGTTTCGTGGCCGACCGTGCGGGCGAGGGGCGGCTGGTGGTGCAGCCGCGAATGGGGTTCGGCAGCCTGGAGGCGATGCGGTCGGGCCTGAGCCGGGTTGCCGCACTGGACTTTCCGGTGATCGGCACGCTCACCCTCGACAGCTACACCCGCGTCGGCGATTACACGACGCCGCTGGAGCGCCTGGCCGCGGGGGAGGAGCTGAACGGCTATCCGCTCGTCTCCCATCCCGCCGAGCGGACGCGGGAGCTGCTCGGCGGACTGTACGGGCCCGAGTTCCCGGTACAGGCGCGTCACGGAACCGCCCTGCCGCTGCGCGTTTTCCATCAACTGGTCGAGGTCGGCCTGGACGCGACCGAGGGCGGCCCGGTCTCGTATTGCCTGCCCTACAGCAGGCTTCCGCTGCGGCAGGCGGTCGACGCCTGGGCGGAGAGCTGCCAATTCCTCGCGGGCGAAACCGAATTCGGCCATATCGAGAGCTTCGGCGGCTGCCTGCTCGGTCAGCTCTGCCCGCCGTCGCTGCTTGTCGCGATGGGCATACTGGAGGGCTGCTTCTTCCGCCAGCACGGGCTGCGCCACATGTCGCTCAGCTACGCACAGGGGACGCTGGCCGCACAGGACCGCGGCGCGTTGCGCGCGTTGCGCACCATGGCGGGCGAGTACCTGGGCGATATGACCTGGCACGTCGTGCTTTACACCTACATGGGCCTGTTCCCGCGGACCGCCGACGGCGCGTCCCGGCTGATCCGCGACAGCGCGCGCCTGGCCCGCGACACCGGCTGTGAACGCCTGATCGTCAAGACCGTCTCGGAGGCATGGCAGATCCCCTCCGTCGCGGAAAACGTCGCGGCGCTGCGGATCGCGGCGGAGGAGGCGGCCGGGCCGCCCGATCCGGCCGGCACGGCCGAGGACGACTACTACGCCGAGGTGCTCGAGGAGGCGCGCACACTCGTCGACGCCGTGCTCGACCTCGCCCCCGACGTCGGGGCCGCGCTGCTTGCGGCGTTCGAGTCCGGCCTGCTCGACGTGCCCTTCTGCCTGCACACCGACAACCTCGGCGCGACGACCTGCGTCATCGACGAGCAGGGCGCGCTGCGCTGGGGGTCGCACGGGCGACTTCCGTTGCCGGGCAGCGCCGTTCGCGACGATCTCGGCCGGCTCGGTTCGGACCGCCTCTACGCGATGCTCGACCACGTCGCCAACCGCTACGACAGCCGACTGATCCCCTGAACACCTCGATGGGATGCACCACCATGACCGCAGTACGCCGCGCTCCGTCCACCGTTGTACTGGTGGACGCCTTCTCCACGGGGGCGTTGCTCGCCCGCCGGGTGCGGGAGGACGGTCACCGGCTGATCCACATCAGATCGCGCGCCGAGCTGACGGCGACCTTCGCCGCGAGCCTGCCCGGCGAGCTGTTCGACGCGGACCTCTCCTACGCCGATCAGGCCGACGAGGTGCTGCGCCTGCTCGCCGAACTCGATCCGGTCGCGGTCATCGCGGCCAGTGAGTTCGGTGTCGAGGTCGCCGACGAGATCGCCGCGAAACTCGGTCTGCGCGGCAATGATCCCGCGCTGTCGCACGCGCGCAGGGACAAGTTCCACATGGCCGAGACGGTGGCCGCGGCGGGCCTGCGCACCGCGCGGCAGCGGCGCGGCAACGATGCCGCGACGTTGCGGCAATGGCGCCGCGAGACGGGTCTGTGGCGGATGGTGGTCAAGCCGCTGGACAGCGCGGGCTCCGACGACGTCTTCATCAGCACCACCGACGAGCAGACCCGCGACGCGGTCGAGGCCATCCTCGGCAAGACGAATCTGATGTTGCGCACCAACGAGGCGGTGCTGGCGCAGGAGTACCTCGTCGGCGACGAGTACATCGTCAATTCGGTGAGCAGGGACGGCATCCACCGCTTCACCGACGCGTGGATCAGCCACAAGGTGACGGTGCGCGACAACCGCAGGATCTACGACTACGAGGACCTGCTCTCCCCGGCGGACCGGCGATTCAGCGAGATACTGCACTATGTTTCGGGCGTGCTCGACGCGCTCGGCATCGCCAACGGGCCCGCGCACACCGAGCTGATCTGCACCACCGACGGTCCGGTGCTGCTGGAGACCGGCGCGCGCATCTCCGGCCTGGCCAATCCGGCCGCGCTCGACCGCTGCACCGGCATGAACCAGGTGGACCTGACCATCGAGTGCTATGTCGGCGACGGCGGCGCGCTGGCGCAGCCCGCGATCTATCCGCGCCGCGAGCACGCGCGCTGCGTCAATCTCATCGCGCACCGCGCGATCGCGCTGCCGGTCGACGCGCTGCGCACGGCGCTGGAGCGGCTGCCCGCCTTCGAGAGCGTGCGTTTCCGGCGCGCCGACCAGGCCATCACCACACCGACGGTCGATCTGAATTCGTCGCCGGGGGTGGTGTTCCTCGTGCATCACGACGCTGCCGAGATCGAGCGCTCGTATCGGACGCTTCGCCGGCTCGAGCACGAGCTGTTGTAGATGAATCGGTCTGAAAGGAGCACGTCATGAACTACGAGTCACCTCTGATCTGCGACCAGGAGATCACCGGTCCCAATGCCTGGACCAGCACCGACTACATCGATCCCCGGCAATGGACCACACCGCTGACCGCCACCGACATCGCGGAACTGTTCGCTGCGCTCGCGTACGCGAAAACCTGCGACAAGGAACTCGGCGACATCACCAAGGATGACTTCCCCCTGGCGGCGCTCGGCGACAAGCTGGCCACCGTTGCCGACGATCTCGTGCTCGGCCGCGGGTTCTCGGTACTCAGCGGCTTCCCGGTGGAGGACATTCCGCGCGCCGATATCGAGCTCATGTACTGGGGGCTGTGCACCCACCTCGGCCCGGCCGTGACGCAGAACGGACTCGGCGAAATCCTGGTGCCCGTGCGCAATTACGGAAACGGCGGCCTGCTGAACGCGAGTACCCGTGGCTACCAGACCAATTCGGCGCTGCCCTTCCACACCGACAGCTCCGATATCGTCGGGCTGCTCTGCCTGCAATCCTCGGGTGCGGGCGGTCTGAGCAGCATCACCAGCTCGGTCAGCATCCACAACGAGCTGCTGCGTCGGCACCGAGAACTGCTGGGGCTGTACTACTCCGGGTTCTACTACGACCGCCGCGACGAGCAGCTGCCCGACGAGCGCCCGTACTACCGCAACGCGGTGTACGTCTGGCACGAGGGCAGGCTCAGCTGCCGCTACTACCTGCGCAACTTCATCGAATCCGCGCACAAGCGCTTCGGTCTGGATCTGTCGGATATCGAACGGCGCGCGCTCGACACCTTCGAGGAGATCGCCAACCGCCCCGAGCTGAAGATCGAGATGACGCTGCGGCCCGGCGATATCCAGTTCCTGAACAACAGCGTCACGGTGCACGCGCGCACCGCCTACGTCGATACCGAGGAGATCGAGCGCGAGCTGCTTCGGCTGTGGCTCAACCCCTTCGACGGGCCGACGCCGCCGCCCGGGTTCGCGACCTTCCGCGAAGGGATGCCCGCGCGGCAGGCGGTGCGCTGATCGTCAGGGCCGGTGTACCGGCCCCAACGTCTCCGGGAGATCGGTTCGCTTGGCCACGTTGAGTTTTCGGTAGACCCTGGTGAGGTGCTGCTCGACGGTGCTCACCGTGATGAACAGCGAATGACTGATCTCCCGGTTCGTATGGCCCAGTGCGGCAAGCGATGCCACCCGCAGCTCGGCCGCGCTGAGCGATTCCAGATCGGCATGGCCGGTATCGGGACCGCCGTCGGCGCCGTCCTGTTCACCCTCGTGCAGCGACTCGTAGAGCGCCTCGGCGTGCACCGCCTTCGACAGCTGCAGCGCGCGCCTGGTCACCGCGCGCGCCGTATTGAGCTCGCCCGCCTGCCTGCACGCGTCGCTCAGATCGACGAGCGCCTTGGCGAGGTGGTACCGATCGCCGCACTCCTCGAAGCGCCGCACCGCCTCCTGGAGCAGCGGTATGCGCTGTTTGGGCCCACTGACCAGGGCGAGCGCCCGCAGGCCGTGGCCGAGCACCCGCGGGCGCGCCGAACCGGGCTTCGACATCTGCGTATCGACGAGTTCGCGCGCGTGCTCCGCGCGGCCGAGCCTGGCATGCACCTGGGCCGCGTCGCTGCGCCACGGGAAGATCAGCGGGATATCCGCGCGCCAGGTCTCGGCGAAGTAGCCCACCGTCTGGAAGTCGGCCAGCGCCGCCTGCAGCCGGTCGGTCGCGAAGTAGGCGTAGCCGCGCGCGTAGATATAGCGCAGCCAGAAATGCGTGCTCGCCATGGCCGAGGGCACCGGCTGGCGCAGCGCCGCCGCCGCGTCGTCGACCTTGCCCATCATGCTGGTGGCCATGATCAGGCTCGACAGCGGCGCGCCGATCGCGGTGCCCCAGTTCTCGGCGGGCCAGATCTTCAGCGCGGCACGGGCATCGCGCTCGGCCTCGACCAGATTGCCGAGGCGCAGTTCGGCATTGGCGAGGAAGCTGAGCAGGATGGCCTGCCAGGTGGTCGCGAGCCTGCGCTGCGCATCGTCGAGCAGCTCGCGACACCAGACGATGACGCGATCGGGCCGGTCGGCGCAGATCAGCGCCTGCAGCGCGCACATCACCGCCTCGAGCGAGCTGTCGGTCACCCGGCTGCCCTGCAGTAGCTGCTCTGCCGCGTCGACGGCGGACGGGTCACCGATGGCCGCCGTGGACAGCGCGGCGACCGCGCGTGCCGTCGGATCCTCGTCGGCGATCGAGTGGCTGCCCGCCGCGTCGGTGACGGCCGAGATCAGCCGCGGATACCAGTTGGCGAGCCAGCGCACACCGAGGCGGTGGGCGATGAGCGTGTCGGAGTCGTGCTGGCCGACCGCGTTCAAGCGGGCGAGCACCGCCGTCGCCTCCGCCGTCTTGCCGTGCCACGCGAGTGCCCTTACCAGCCACCAGGATTCGGCGATGCCGAGCCGTCCGGCCTGCGCGGCCTCGACCAGTTCGGGCAGATAGCGCACGGCGGCGGCGGGGCTGGCGAGCCAGCGCACCCGCGCCAGCTTCGCGAGGATGGCGGGGCGCCTGCACTCGTCGGAGCAACCCTGCCACGCGATTTCGAGGCAGACGACCGCCCATTCCACATCGTCTCGCGCCAGGCCCTGATCCGCGGCCTGGGTGAGCAGTTGTACCGCCCACGGTTCGTCGCAGACGCCGGCCGCCACCACATGCCGCGCCGTTTCCTCTGCCGAGGCGCCCGTGTTGTACAGCGAGATGGCCGCACGTGAATGCAGCCAACAGCGCTCCTCTTCCGGGATGCCCGTCATCACCGCCGCGCGCGCCGCGGGATGCCGGAATCGGCCCGCGCTGGTGATGCCGATGGCATTGAGCCTGCCGAGCAACTCGACGGCGGCGGCGGGCTCGATATCGAAGACATGCCCGAGCATGGTGACCGAGGCACGGCCGGCCAGTACGGCGAGCGCGCGCACGGCACGGACCAGTTGCGGATCGATCCGGTGCAGCATGTGCAGCACCGCCTGCCGGTAGGCATTGCCGACCAGGAGTTCGGCGGAGGGCCGTGCGATTCGGCCGTGTGCCTCGCGCAATTGGTCCGCGATCAGCGCCTGCACGACGAGCGGATTTCCCTCGCTCAGCGTGCGAATCGATACCGCCTGCCGCTGTGCGGCCTCCTCGGGCATGGAGCGCGCGAGCAGCCGTTCGATGCCTTTGCGCGACAAAGGGAACAGGGGCAACTGGCGGACATCCGGATCCCGGGTGAGTTCGGTGCTGAACGCGGAGGCGGCCGTGCCCGGCGCGGTGCGCTCGATCAGTATCAGCAGTATTCCGGTCGATCGGATTCTGCGGTGCAGATAAGAAATGATATTGAGCGATGACTCGTCGGCGAAATCGATATCGTCGACGGCGATGACGATCGCCCTTTCCTTGGAAAGTTCGAATAGCTCCCTGTGGACCGTTTCCTTGACATCCCAATCGGTATGTTCCTTGAGTCCGTAGGCCACTCGCTCGCGCACTGCCTGCGGTATCTGATGCGCTTGAAACAATTGCGAAATGATACCCATACGCAATTCTTGCTCGGCTATCGAGCCGGTCGCACGCAGGAGCAGGACATCGCGCAGAATTCTGTTGTCGCAGAAACTGTTCAGTAATGATGTCTTCCCGGACGCCACGTCACCGCTGATGAGTGCGACGCCGCCGCTGCCTTCGCGGGCGCGGTCCAGCAGTATGGATAGTGCTACAAGTTCTCTGTCTCGCTCAACGAGCATCCCCTGTACTCCGATTCCCTACGCTCAGTTGAACGTTTCTCGCCGTGTGGTTGCACTGTCCTCTGGGGAGGTAAGGAGGCTCGGGCATATTATCCGCCATTGTGTAGTATGCTGAAATTCGCGCGCAGGCACCATTGATGCGCATGGTCAACATACTCGATCCGCAAAGGCATTTACAGTCTCCTGGGTCGGGAGAGTGCATCCATTTGGAACTTAGCACCGAGTCTTGCGTGTGGCAAGCCTGCAAATTATCCGGTTCGATCGTGCACGAATGATCGAACGGAATCGATTGTGGACCGTAAACTTTCCATCGGAACACGATCGTGGAATCGTTGGCAACCCCCCGAACGGGGGATTCTAGTCTCGCTCGAAAGTTTACTGATCGATTGCATGACCCGTGCTGTGATCGGGATCACACGTAATTCATTGGCTGGCCGACCCCGTGCTGACTACCTTTGAATATCGGTCAATCGGTAGAACTCGCAAATTCGGCCGCACCGCGGACCTGGGGTTTCGCCGATCCGGCCGGCGGATTGGAGTGGACGTGGACATCGGTGTTCCTGGAGCGCGAGTCGGGCACTGGTCCGATCCGGTGGGGGAGACGGGTTGTACCGTCCTCATAGTCCCGGAGGGCACGATCGCGTCCTGCGAGGTGCGCGGCGGTGCGCCTGCCACCCGCGAACTCTCGGTGCTCGCGCCGGACAAGACCGTCTCGGTGGTGGATGCCGTTGTCCTGACCGGTGGTTCGGCGTTCGGGCTCGCGGTGGCCGACGGTGTCATGCGCTACCTCGAGGAAACCGGCCGCGGGGTACCGACCCCGGGCGGGCGGGTGCCGATCGTGCCGACCTTGGCGCTGTTCGACCTGAGCGCAGGCGATCCCAAAGCGCGTCCGACGGCCGAAAACGGGTACGCCGCAGCCGCGGCGACCACGGGGCCGCAGGCCGTCGACGGCCGGATCGGGGCGGGCACCGGCGCGTACACGGCGCACTGGCGCGGCCCGGAGCAGCGCAAACCCGGCGGCTTGGCATATGCCGAGCGGAGGTTCAACGGGATCGTGGTCGCCGCGCTCGTCGTGGTCAACGCCTTCGGCGACATCGACGACGGCCACAGCGAGATCGCGCTGGACGCGGTCGGATGGTTGAGTCCCCCAGCCGATCTCGCCAATTCCCGGATGCACACGACCATCGGGGTGGTGCTCACCAACGCGCGCATCGACAAGGTCGGCTGCCGGATCGCGGCGGAGGGCGCGCACGACGGCCTCGCCCGCGCGCTCACCCCACCGCACAGCCGATTCGACGGCGACGCGTTCATCGCCCTCGCCACCGGCGAGGTCGACGCGGGCATCGATACCGTTCGTCTGATGGCATTGGCCGCAGTCACCGAAGCGATTCGATCGGTCGCACGATGAGGGCGAAGAAGTCGTTCGGGGTGGCCGGAAATCCCATGCGGCTCACCACAGTAGGCATCGGTTGCTGATTGATCACGTGACGCTCGTTGTAGGCGAACAGCTCCGCGCCGGCGCGGTCGGCCGAGTAGATCGAAACGCTCTTGGTCCAGTGGATCTGCTCGGCGTCGCCGAATCCGTTGCCGCCCTTGCTGTATGGCGGATGCAACGCGGGCTGGAACGCGGTGACCCACCGGCCCCACGTGCTCGGCTGCCCGGCGGGCGCCGGGGTGAGTTCGACAGGGCCGCGCAGACTTTGCGCGAGCGTGCTCTCGGTGTCGATACCGGAATTCCCGACGACGCAGGGGTGCTCCGCGACCGGCCGCTGTATCGTCACCGATTCGCCGTCGAAGCCGACGACGGAGGCGCCACCGTGATCGGCGATCAGCATCTGGAAGGGGTGCACGATCTTCGGCGAACGCGCGAGCGCGGGCAGCAGCCGCTCGGTGAGCAGCGCGACGGCCGCCTCGGCCGATTCGGCGGCCGCGCACGTCAGCGGCAGGTCGCCGTAGGACGGGTATTCGGTGAAGATCCGGCAGTAGACACCGGTCCGGCGATGGAAGGCGAGCCAGGATCCGCCGTCCTCGTCGATGCCGCCGACGATCTCGGCGAACTCGGTGTTGTCAGGGCGGCTGATCAGCCAATGCCGTTGCAGGAGCGCGGGATGGTCGAACCAGTGCGGTCCGTAGGAGTAAGGGTGCTGGACACCGAGTCCGCGCGCCGCCTCGTATCCGTGCGTGCGGTAGGCCGCTTCGTCGCGTGCCTCGATCGCCACGAAGCGCTCGGCGCCGGCATCGATGAGAAACATACAGGTGGACATATTCGCCTGGCCTCCGCTGCTCTTCACTCGTCCATCGAATTCACGCCGAGGGTCACGGCCGCGTTGTCGACCAGCCGGGTATTGCCGACATGGGCCGCGAGCAGCAGCCGCCCCGGCCCCGCTGTGGGCGCCGGGCCCATATCCGGGGCCGTCACCTCGACGTATTCGACCTTCACCCCCTCGGTGGCCGCTAGCACCTCGCGCGCCGCCGCGCACACCGCGTCCGCGCCGCGGCCGCCCGCCCGGCATCCCGCGTTCAGCGCGCGCCACATCGCGACGGCCGTATCCCGTTGCGAGCCGACGAGGTACTGGTTGCGCGAGGACATCGCCAGCCCGTCCGGTTCGCGCACCGTCGGCACGCCGACGACCTCGACATCGAGGAACAGGTCGCGCGCCATCTGGCCGATGAGAACCAGCTGCTGATAGTCCTTCTCGCCGAAGAAGGCCGTCCTCGGCCGGGTGATCCGCAGCAGTTTCGCGACAACGGTCAGTATTCCGCCGAAAAGCGTCGGCCGGGTGGCCCCCTCGCCGACCGATCCGGCCGCGCCGGGTGTGACGACCGTGCGCCAGCCCTCGGGGTACATATCCGCGGCATTCGGTGCGAATACCAGGCGCGCGCCCGTCGCGCGCAACTGCTCGACATCGGAATCGAGGGTGCGCGGATATCGTTCGAAATCCTCACCGGGACCGAACTGGAATGGGTTGACGAAGATGGAGACGATCACCTCGGGATGCCGCTCGAGCGCCTTCTCCACCAACCGCAGGTGACCGGCGTGCAGTGCGCCCATGGTCGGCACGAGCGCGACGTCGCGGCCCGCCGCGCGCAGTGCCTCCGATACGGCCGTCATGGTCGCGGGATCGTGGTGCACGGTCACCGTATCGGGTGCGTAGTTGCCAATGTGCAATATATTCAACGATATTCCTCGCCGTATCCCCGCGTCGTATCCGCAAACGTTGGTCGGCGCCACCGTTCGCACTCCCGAACTCGTTCCAGCCCATACCCCACGGTGCCGGACGAACAGCTCGACAGTACCCGACGCCGATCTGAAAAGCAGCCCCTACACATCCCCCTAAAAGCAAACCCCTAAAACGCGGGGCAACCCCAATCCTACTGTGCCACAAGCATTGCGGCGTCCCACCGGCTCTGTTATCGTCCAATGCAGGCAGCCGGTGCTCAGGGCCGATTCTCGGCAAATTCCTCTCCGGTCATATTCCTGCGAATCTCGGTCATTTCCTGGCGGCCTATCCGGTATGAACTCGCTAGCAGTGTGATCGAGCCGTTCGATGTGGAACCAAGAGGCGGAACCAGTTCGGCGGCAGGGAGTGTGTGACGGGATATGACCGAGCTATCCGAGGCCGACGGCAAAGTTTTTCGCATCGAGGTCGATCCCGGCCTGACGCCCACCGAGATCGAGCACCTGCAGTGGCGGGCGCAGAGCGCGGGCCTGGCCGCCGACTTCTACGCCGTCGCGGTGGCCGATGACGCGGTGTTCGCGGTGCCGTCTCCGCAGGCGTCGCTGTCCAGGCAAATCCTGCTGAACGAGGTGGCTGGCGCACCGCCCATCGAGACGTATCAAATACTCGAGTTCCACGAGCGCGACCTCGGCGCCGATGCGCGCATCGTTTTCTACGAGATGTATCAGAAACGCATCGGGCTCGACGGGATCTACGCGGCGATATCGACCGTGTACGTGCGCCGCGGCGAGCGCTGGCTGATGCTCTACCACCAGCAGACGCCGCTGCGGCGCGGAACAGCGGAGTGAGCGTCGCGTGAACGTCAACCGGGAATTCGATGTCCTGATCCTCGGCTCCGGCCTTTCCGGCAGCACGCTCGCGCTGATCCTGCAGGCCGCGGGTTTGCGCACCTGCCTGATCGACCGCGCGCGCCATCCGCGCTTCGCCATCGGCGAATCCACCATCCCGAACACCTCGAAGACCTACAAGCTCATGAGCATCAAATACGGTGTTCCCGAGCTGGCCGCGCTCTCCTCGTTCGGCAGCCTGATCGACAAGGTCGGCACCACCAACGGGATGAAGGACAACTTCGGTTTCGTCTACCACGAGGCCGACGGCGCGCCCGCGATGCGCGCGCACCAGTTCCCGCTGTCGCAGATCGTGGAGACCGAATCCCACCTGTTCCGTGCGGATGTCGATCACTGGCTCGCGCTGCGTGCGGTGGACTACGGCGCGCAGCTGCTCGAGGGCATCGGGATCCTGGATATCGACATCGACGACGACCGCGGCGTCACCGTCGAATGTGACAACGGCGCAAGGTATTCCGCGCAATACGTGGTCGACGCGAGCGGCCGCGGCTCGCCGCTGGCGCGCAAGCTCGGGCTGCGCACCACCGATCTGCGGACCAGGTCGAAATCGGTGTTCACGCATATGACCGATGTGGCGCCGTTCGACGGCATCACCTCGATCACCGCGCCGAAGCGATGGCACACCGGGACACTGCACCACGTGTTCCCGAACGGCTGGATGTGGGTGATTCCCTTCGACAATCACCCCGGCTCGTCGAGTCCGCTGTGCAGCGTGGGAGTGTGCTGGCGCATCGACGACGGCGACGACGCGCCGTTCGCGGATCCGGCGCACGCGTTCGCGGACTTCCTGACGACCTATCCGGAAATCGGTAAGCAGTTCCAGGACGCGCGCCGCGTCATGGACTGGGTCAGCGCGGGCAGACTGCAATACAACGCGCGCAAGACAACTGGCGACCGCTGGTGCCTGACCTCCAATGCCGCCGGTTTCATCGACCCGCTGTTCTCCCGTGGCATGCAGAACACCGCCGCCGTCACCGACCGCCTGGCCGAGGCGCTCATCAACCAGTTCCACGGCGGCTTCACCCCGAAGACGTTCGACGGCATCGATGCGTTGCAGGACCAGCTGATTCGCGAGAACGACTATCTCGTTGCCAACGCCTACAGCTCGTTCGCCGACTACGATCTCTGGAATGCGTGGTTCCGGGTGTGGCAGGTCAACCAGGTGACCGGGACCATGCGGACCGAACACCGCCTGCGCCAGGTGTCCGGCGCGTGCGGTGGTCCGACGGCGGCCGGTGTGGAAGCGCCGATCGACGGCTTCATCGACGCCTTCTACTCGAAGGCCGACGAGATCATGAACGACTATCGCGCGGGCGGTAGTACCGAGGCGGCGGCCGCGGAGTTCAGGAAGCTGTTCGCCGGTGTGGATTTCATGCCGCCCTCGTTCGGCCTCACCGACCTGTCGCAGCCCTACTTCGACATCGATATGGCGAAGGTGGCGAGCGCGGTGGAGTGGGCGCAGCGGGCCAGGCCGGGCATTCGCGAGCTGTTCCTCGGCGGCCTGCCCGCCGATCTGCGCGCGGCGGACCGGTGAGCGGCGTGCGCGCCTACGAGGGCCGGATCGGCGCCGCGGTGCGCGGTTTCGTGGACGGCCTGCTGCGCTTCGATCGCGCCATCGTGCATTCGCTGAGCGGCCTGGACGCCGAGGAATCGGCGCAACCGATCATCGTCATCCTCCAGGCCTATCAGTCGCTGCTCGGCGGTATGCGCCCGCAGGCGCAGGTGTGTGCCGCCGTGCGGCGGATGGATACCGGCGGGCTCACCGAGCTGGAATCGGCGCACCTCGATGTGGTGCGCGAACTCCTGCACGGCGCCTACGACAGCGCGGGGGAGACCCTGCTGCAGATCTCCAAGCAGTTCCCGGCCGACGAGCTGGCCGTCGCCGCCGGGCACCAGGTCGATTTCCTCCAGGGGGACAACGAGACTCGGCTGCATCGCTTGTCCTCCAGCCCGATGCTGCTCGACCGTGCCGCACCCGGCTATCCCTACCTCCTCGCCATGCTGGCCTTCGCTTACAGCGAGAACCAGGAGCACGGGAAGGCCTACGAGGCGGGCACGCTCGCCCTGTCGCTGGCGCCGCACGACAACCCGTGGGCGGTGCATGCCTGCGCCCATTCGCTCTTCGAAACCAGGGACTACCAAGACGTTTCGCGGCTGCTCTCCTCGACGCAAGGCAACTGGAGCTCGGACGACTGCCTGCTCCGCACCCATTTGAGCTGGCATTTCGCCTTGAACGCCATGGCAACCCACGACGAAGCGGCACTGGCGCGCCTCACCGGCGACCTGACCGCGGTGGTGCGGCAGGAATGTTCGGCCATGCAGTTCTGTGATCTGGTGTCGCTGCTGTGGCGATTGCGCCTCACCGGGCGCGAGGTGGCCGCGGATTTCGACAGCACACTGGACACCGCGATCCGGCTGCAAGGCGTATCGAACTCCGCCTTCGTCGACATGCACATCCTGCTCGCGGTGATCGGCGGCGGCCGCTACGACCTGGCCAGGCAGATGGCCCGCGAGATGTGCGCCGAATCCGCCGACGTCGCACCGCACCTGCGCAGCGTGCGCCGCACCGCGGTGGACGTCGCGGAGAGCTTCCTGCACTACTGCCAGTCCGATCCGGTACAGGCTGTGCGGCAGCTCCTTTCGGTCTACCCGGCACTGATCGCGGTAGGCGGCAGCGAAATCCAGCGCGACCTCGTCCTCGAACTGCTGATCACCTGCGATCTGGACCGAACCGCGGACCCATCCCTGTTCGGCACCGCGGGCCTCGACGCGCGACCGCTGGTCACTCGCCGCATCGCCTGAGCGTCAGAAGGGCAGTGCGGGTACCGATTCGAGCAGTGCCTGAGTGTAGGGGTGCTGTGGGGCATCGAGCACCGTCTCGGTGTCGCCTTCTTCGACCACCTCGCCGTCGCGGAGGACGAGCATGTGGTCGCACAGCTGCTGGACGACGCCGATGTCGTGGGAGACGAGCAGCAGGGTCAGGCCGAATTGGCGTACCAGGTCTCGTAGCAGCTCGATGATCCTGGTGCGCACCGTGGCGTCGAGGGCGGAGAACGGTTCGTCGCCGACGAGGATCTTCGGGTTGGGGGCCAGGGCGCGGGCGATGGCGATGCGCTGGCGCTGGCCGCCGGAGAATTCGTGCGGATACCGCCGTGCCGCATCGGGTTCCAGGCCGACCGCGACGAGCAGCTCCGCCACCCTGGCGTCGTGATCGCCGGGAATGCGCAGGCATTCCAGCGGTTCGGCGATCGAATCGCGCACGAGCATGCGCGGATTGAGCGAGCTCAGCGGATCTTGCAGCACCACTTGGACTTCGCGGCGGAACCAGCGCAGATCCCGGCCGCCGACCGCTCTGTTCTGATACCTGACCTCGCCATGATCGGGCTTTTCGAGCGCGAGCAGCAGCCGAAGCAAAGTGGACTTGCCGGAACCGGATTCGCCGACGATGCCGACATGGCGGCCCGCGTGCACCGTCAGGCTCACGTCGCGCACCGCGTGGCGCAGCTTCGCCGGTTCGAACAGCGAACGGCGCGGGAGCCGGTAGGTGCGGTTCAGCCCGGTGGCCTCGAGTAACGTCACCCGACAACCTCCTCGGTATCGCGGGCGCGGCGGCGGAACGAGCCTGCCCGAGCTTGTTTCAGCAGCTCCCTGGTGTAGGGGTGGTGCGGTGTCCGCGCGATCTCGGCCAGATCGCCCGATTCGACGACGCGCCCGTCACCGAGCACGAGCACCCGCCGGACCAGCTGTGCGAGCACGGCGAGATCGTGGGTGATGAACAGCAGCCCGGTGCCCTGTTCGGCCACCAGATCCTCCAGCAGCGCGAGGATATCCGCCTGCACGGTGACATCGAGCGCGGTGGTCGGCTCGTCGGCGATCAACAGCGCCGGCCGCGACGCCAATGCCATGGCGATGCCGACCCGCTGGCGCTGCCCGCCCGAAAGCTGGTGTGGGAAGGCGCGAATGATGTGTGCGGGATCGGGCAGCCCGACCCGCTCGGCCAGCTCGATGGTCTCGGCACGGGCGGCCTTGCGGCTGTGGCCCAGGTGCAGCCGCAGCGGTTCGGCGATCTGTTTGCCCACGCGCATCAGCGGATTCAGCGCGGACAGCGGCTCCTGGAACACCATGGCCACCCTGACGCCGCGAATCTTCGACATCTCCCGATCGCGGCGGCCGAGCAGTTCGAGGCCGTCGAGCTTGATGCTGCCCTTGGCCCACGCGCCGTCTGGCAGCAATCCGAGAATCGCTGTGGCGGTGAGGGATTTGCCCGAGCCCGACTCGCCGATGAGGCCGAGCCGCTCACCGGCGTCCAGCGTGAAGTCGATCCCGTCCAGCAGGGTCCGCTCGCCGATGCCGACCGTCAGGCCGGTGACTTCCAGTAGCGTCATCGTTTCGGCACCCCGTGTCGCAGCCGCGGGTCGGTGGCGTCGCGCAGTGCGTCACCGAGCAGGTTGAAGCCGAGCACGGTGAGCACGACGGCCAGCCCGGGCCAGATCACCAGCAGCGGCCGCACTCGGATGTAGTTCTGCTGTTCGTGCAGTATGCCGCCCCAGGACGGCGAGGACGGCGAGTTGCCGTAACCGAGGTAGGTCAGCGCCGCGTGGGCGAGTACGGCCAGCGCCATCGCCAGCGACAGCTGCACGATCAGCGTCGGCAGGATGGTCGGCAGCACATGTTTGCGGACGATCCGCGCGGTGGAGGCGCCCGCGGCGCGCGCGGCGAGCACGAAATCGCTGCCGAGCGCCCGCGCCACCTCGGCCCGCTCCACCCGTGCCACCGCGACGCCGTAGGCGATGCCGATGGCGAGCGCCACGGTGGTGAACGAGCCGCCGTATACCGCGGCGAGGATCATCGCGAGCAGCAGCGCGGGAAACGCGATCATGATGTCGATCAGCTGCACTACCACCGCACCGAATCCGTGCGGCGCCAGCTGCGTGCCGAGCGCCAATGTCAGCCCGAGCACACCCGAGATCGCCGCCACCGCGATGGCGACGGTGAAGGTCTGCCACGCACCGGCGAGCAACTGGCTGAACACATCGTGGCCGACCCGGTCGGTGCCGAGCAGGTGCCCGTGCTGGAACGGCAGCAGCCAGGCGCGGCCAGGGTCGGTGCCCTTGGGGTCGTAGGGCGTCCACCAGAGCGACACCAGGCTGGCCAGGATCAGGGTCGCCAGCACGGCCAGCCCGAAAACCCCTGCGGGACGCCGGATCAGCGCGGCGAGCACCACCGAGATCGCCCGCCTGCGGCGGCCCCAGCTGCTCACCGCCGTACTCGCGGTCATACCCGGACCTCCAGCCGCGGATCGATGAGCCGGTGCACGATATCGACGGCGAAGCCGATGACGAGCACCGCGGCCACGATGAGCAACACTTCCCCCTGCACCTTCACCAGATCCCGATTGCCGACGTCGGCGAGCAGCATGCTGCCGACGCCCGGCATGGTGAACACCCGCTCGATCACCACCGCGCCGACGATCGACGTAGCCACCTGCAGACCGAGAATGGCGGTCACCGGCACCGCGGCATTGCGAAAACCGTGCCGCAGCAATGCCTGTGTGCGGGTCAGGCCTTTGGCGCGCGCGGTGCGCAGATAGTCCGAGAACAGCACGCCGAGAATGGCCGAACGGACGAAACGCACCAGCACCGCGCCCTCGGTCAAACCGAGTGCGAGACAGGGCAATACCAGGCTGCGCAGCGCCTCACCCGGTTCGGCCCAGCCGTCGACCGGAAAGCCCTGTGCGGGCAGCCACGGCAGTTGCACCGCGAACAGCAGCACGAGCAGCATGGCCAGCCACAGGCCCGGAATCGCCACGCCCAGTTGAGATACCGCGTTGACCGTGCCGCCGACCCGGCTGCGGTTGCGCAGCGCCGCCCAGGTGCCGAGCGGCACCGCCAAGCAGAGCGCGACCAGCAGCGCGCCGAAAACCAGTGGGCCGGTGACGGTCAGCTTCTGCCCGAGCTCCGCGCCGACCGAGGTGCCGTTCAGCTGCGAATGCCCGAAATCGCCGCGCACGACGCCACCGATCCAGGACAGGTACTGCTCGGGCAGTGACCGGTCCAGGCCGAGATCGGCCCGGATGGCCGCCATCCGTTCGGGTGTCGCGTCGAGACCGCCGATCGTCTCCGCGACATCACCGGGTAGCAACCGCAGCAGCGCGAAGTCGAGCATGCTGGCGACCGCGAGCGCGATCACCAGCAACCCGGCCCGCCGCACCAGGTACCAGAGCACTGCCCCTGGCGTCACTTGGCAACCGCGAGCCTGCTGAGCCGGAATCGGTTACCGGTCTCGTGCTGCGGCACGCCGTAGACGCCCTTGCGGATCACCGTTTGCG
Organism: Nocardia sp. NPDC052566; assembly: GCF_044547285.1. NCBI lineage: Bacteria > Bacillati > Actinomycetota > Actinomycetes > Mycobacteriales > Nocardiaceae > Nocardia > Nocardia sp. NPDC052566. The sequence continues at coordinate 295,092 of NZ_JBIUAF010000002.1, forward strand.
CCACACCGTTCATCAGCCAGTCGCACGGGGAATCCTGCGCGATCTGCTTGGCCACCTCGCGCAGCAGCGTGTCGCGCTGTGCGTCGGTCTCCGCGGTCTGCGCCTGCTTGTACTTCTCCTGCACCTGCTTGTTGTCGTAGCCGAAGTAGTAGGTCGGCCTGGTGTAGATGCTCATGTCACGCGCCTCGGCATGGTTGACCACGCTGAGCTGGAAGTCGTGGTTGGTGTACACCTTCGACAACCAGGTCTGGAACTCCAGCTGCCGCACCGTCAGCGTGATGCCGACCGCCTTGAGGTCGGAGACGAGCACATCGCTCTGCGCGGCGGGATGGTGGTTGGGGATGTCCAGGGTGAGCTGCATGCCGTTGCCGAATCCGGCCGCGGCGAGCAGCTTCTTGGCGTTCTCCGGGTTGTAGGCGTCGATGCCGGTCAGGTCCTCGTACCACGGGTCCTGCGGCGGCACCGGGCTGCCGATGACCTGCCCCGCACCGGTGGCCCTGACGAAGTTCGCCTTGTTGATCGCCTGCCTGATGGCATGGCGCACATCGGGATTGGTGAACGGCGCTTGAGTGTTGTTGAACGCCAAGGTGAACTTGTCGGTGCTCGCGCCGCGCAGCACGGTGAACTTGTCGTTGCCCAGGAACTGTTGCAGCAGTGTGGGATCGGTCGCCGCCTCGATATCGGTCTGACCGGTCAGCTGCGCGTTGTTCGCGGAATTGGGTTCGCGGATGATGTGGAACACCACCTTGGCCACCTTGGGCGCCGCGCCCCAGTAGTCATCGGCCCGGGTGAGCGTGATGGTGGAACCGCGATTCCACTGGGTCATCCGGAACGGTCCCGACCCGTTCTCCGCGCCGTCGAGCGTGCTGAAATCGGTGCCCGCCTTGTAGATGATGCCCTGGCGCTGCGCGAGGCTCCACAGCAGCAGCGTGTCCCGGTTCTTCAGCTTGAATTCGACGGTGGTCGGGTTCGGCGCCGTCACCTCGGCCACCGAGGCCAGTTCGGCGGGCCGCAGGCCTTTGCTGCCCGGCGCCAACTGCTGCTGCATCGACCACACCACATCCGCCGAGGTGAGCGGGGCGCCGTCGTGGAATTTCGCGTTCGACACCAGGTGGAAGGTGTAGGTGAGCCCGTCGGGAGACTTCTCCCACGAGGTCGCCAATTCCGGGACGATCTTGTCCTTATCGCTGGTGTCGACGCTGACCAGGCCCTGGTAGACGTTGTCGAGCAGGATCTGATCGAGCGCGACGCCCGCGGCGCTGAAGGTGTTCATGCTGGTGGGTTCCAGCGCGAGCCGCACATTGACGGTGGCGTTCTTGTTCAGTTGATCATCCGGCGGCGTCGGCGCCTGCGTGGTTTGAATGCCTTTGGCCTGCTCACCGCCCGGTGTCTCGGTGCCGGTGCCACAGGCCGCGGCCGTGACCAGTGCGGCCACCGACAGCGCGATGACCAAGGGATTGCCGCGTTTCATACTGCTACCTCCGACTTCGTGCTCCGCTTGGCGACCATCGCCCCTAGCAGCCAAACCACAAGGGACACAGCGGCGATCACCAGCGCGGCCAGGCTGACCGCGCGCCAGCCGTTCGCGCCGTAGAGCGATGCGCCCAATTGGGCGGCGATCGCGCCGCCCGCGAAGCTGGAGACCATGAAGACCGTGTTCACCCGGCTGCGCGCCTGCGGGAACAGGGTGAACACGGTGGTCTGATTCGCGACCTGCACGCCCTGCGCGCCGAGGTTCAGCAGAATGATGCCCGCGATGATCAGGGCCACCTGCGACTGCGCGAAACAGAAGGCGAGCGCGGCAAGCAGCAGGACGCCCAGGTAGATCGGCAGAATAGTGCCCGGTCCGCGCGTGTCGATCAATCGCCCCGCGATCGGCGCACCTGCCGCGCTGATCAGGCCGAACAAGCCGAACAGGCCTGCCGTCGCCACCGAGTACTCGAAGGGTGAGCTGGTCAGGAGGAAGACCAGCGAGGTCCAGATCAGGCTGAACGCACCGAAGGTCAGCACCTGGAGCGCGCACGCCCAGCGCAGGCGAGATTCCTTGGCCAGCAAGGCGAACAGCGAGGCCATGAGCGCCGGGTACGACTGCCGTTCGCGCACCGGTTCGTCGGGCAGTATCCACACGGTGACCGCACCGGCCAGCGCGGTGAGCACCGCGGCGACCAAATACACGTCGCGCCAGCCGAATTGCTGGCCGAGGTTGCCACCGATCACCCGGGAGAGCACGATGCCCGACATCATTCCGGCCTGCACCGCCGAGAGTGCGCGGCCCTGCCGGTCCGGCGGCACCACCTGGGCGATGAACGGAATCAGTACTTGCGGAACGACTGTGAGCAGACCGATCAGCGCGGCCGCGGCGGCCAGGTGTGCCAGGCCGGTGGCCGTCGCGCCGATCACCAGCGCGAGGACGGTGCCGAGCAGCAGTGCGGAGACCAGCCGCCGCCGTCGCACCATGTCGCCGAGCGGGACGAGGAAGAAAAGTCCTGCGGCATAACCGATCTGGCCGCTCGTCGCGACGGCGCCCGCGGCGCCCGGTGTCAGGCCGAAGCTTTCCGCGATCAGCGTGAGCAGCGGCAGCGCGAGGTAGATGTTCGCGACGGTCACCCCGCAGCACACGGCGACGGCGACGACCACCCCGCGACGCTGCGTCGCCCGCGACGGCGTCGGTGATCGGTCCGTAGTCACCACATCAATCACCCTTGCTTTCCGAATTTCTCGGGTCGGCCGGGGTCAAGATTATCCGCCGGATCCCGATGCACACCGGTCGGATGATATTTTTCAGGGGTAATCACAAACCGGGTGGAATGTTTTTCCTAGGGGTTGACACGGTATTCAGGGGTTGACGGCCGGTGCCGAATGCGGTTGCCGCCATAGAGATTCGGGGCTCGGTCGGGCACGGTGATCTGGGGTGCTCCGGTCGGTGGTTAGGGGCTTGTAGGGGTTAACAAGGGGACCCTGTCCATAGAATATTCGATCATGTAATGCGGCCGCGGGCGGATATTTCGGAAATCCGCGCAAGACTTTTTTCGCAGCGATGTCGGCATTGGTTAATTGGGTAGATGGGGTTCAATCGGGTGGATCGGACAAATGGTGAGCCGGATTTCAAAGAACCGATCGCGGTGGTCGGCATCGGATGCCGTTTTCCCGGGGGCGTCCGTGACCTCGACGGACTCGGTCGATTCCTGGAATCCGGCACGACGGTGCGCGAAGAAGTACCCGCGAACCGGTGGGGCCGGGAATTCCATGATCCGCAAGGGCGCGCCGGTACCGCGCTGGTACACGTCGGCGCATTCCTGACCGATATCGATCGATTCGACAGCACCTACTTCGGCGTCTCGCCGCGCGAGGCGCGATTGATCGATCCGCAGCAGCGCCTGCTGCTCGAGGTCGCCTGGGAGGCGATGAGCGATTCGGGCCGCACCCGCGACGCGTGGGCCGGATCGCGCACGGCCGTGTACGTCGGCCTCGTCGCCACGGATTACACACTGCTGCAAGGGAAGACGCAGGGCACCGATGCCGTCGGCGCGCATTACGCCACCGGTGTCGAGGCGAGCTTCACCGCCGGACGCGTCGCGTACGCGTTCGACCTGCACGGCCCGGCCGCGACCATCCACTCCGCGTGCTCCTCGTCCCTGGTCGCGGTGCATCAGGCCTGTAACAGCCTGCGCGCGGGCGATTGTGACGCGGCCATCGCGGGCGGGGTCAGCCTGCTCGTCACCCCAGATCTGAGTGTTTTCATGAGCCGGGTCGGCGCGATCTCGCCGTCGGGTGACTGCAAGCCGTTCGATCAGTCCGCCGACGGCGCGATCCGTGGCGAGGGCTGCGGTGTCGTCGTGCTCAAGCGGCTCTCGGACGCGCTCGCCGACGACGACCGGATCTACGCGGTCATTCGCGGGTCGGCCGTCAACAACGACGGGCGCAGCTTCGGCCTCACCTTCCCGAACGCCGTCGCACAGGCCGACCTGCTCAGCTCGGCACTGCGCCGGGCCGGGCTGCGGGCCGCCGATGTCGACTTCGTCGAAGCACACGGCACCGCAACGCCGCTCGGCGATGTGATGGAACTCCAGACGCTGAGCGAGATCTACGGTGCGGACCGGGATCGGCCGATCCACGTCGGCTCGCACAAGGCGGTCTTCGGGCATATGGACGCCGCAGCCGGAATCGGCGGGCTGCTCAAGACCATCTGGGTGGTGAACTCCGGCCGGACGCCGGGGCAGCCGAACCTGGAAACCCGCAATCCGGCGGTCGATTGGGCCGGCGGCGGCATCACAGTCACCACGGGCAGCGCCGAGCTGGGGGTGACCGATCGGGTCGTGCGCGGCGGTGTCAGCGCCTTCGGCCTCAGCGGCACCAACGCGCACATCATTCTGGAAGCGCCCGTACCGGTTCCGGCCTCGGCCGAGCCGATGACCGCGCCCTATGTGCTGCTCGCCTCGAGCCATCACCGTGCCGCGCTCGCCGAACAGGTCGAGTTGATGAAGCGCGAAATCGCCACGGCCGGAGATGATCTGGCCGACCTGGTGCGTGCCGCGGCGACCCGCCGGACGCACGAGAGCCACCGCTACGCGGCGGTGGCGCTGGACCGCGACGCACTGCTCGCGGCGCTCGACAACCCCGATGATCCGCCGAACGGCGCGTACGCGGGCGTGGCCGAGGAAACACCGGCGCCGATCTTCGTCTTTTCCGGGCAGGGCGGCCAATGGGCGGGCATGGCGATCGAGTTCTACGACGCCGACCCGATCATGCGCGCCACCCTCGACGAGTGCGACGCGATCATCCGGGAGCGCGCCTCCTGGTCCCTGCTCGACGAGCTGCGCCGCGGCAAGGGCGACAGCAGGCTCGATCAGGTCGCGATCGTGCAACCGGCCATCGTCGCCATCCAAATCGGGCTCGCCCGTTGGCTTTCGGCGCGCGGGGTGCGGCCTGCCGCGGTGATCGGGCACAGCCTCGGCGAGATCGCCGCCGCGCATATCGCGGGCGCGCTGACGCTGCCCGACGCGATACGGCTTGTGCTGCACCGCTCTTCGCTGCTGAGCGGTGCCGCCGGCGGTGGGCGGATGACGACGGTCGCCGGTGCACGCGCGGCGATCGAAGCGGTACTCGCCGAGACGGGCTCGCCGGTCTCCGTGGCCAGCGTCAACGGCCCCTCCTCGCTGGTACTGGCGGGGGATCCGGATGATGTCGACGCGATCGAGGCCATCCTGACGGCCAAGGGCTTCCCGTGCAGGCAGCTGCGCTCGACCGGCATCGCGGGCCACAGCCCCGCCGTCCGCCGCATCGCCCCCGAACTCCGTTCCGCCCTGGCCGATCTCGAGCCATCGGCCCCGGCGATCCGCCTGATCTCCACGGTCGACCCGACCATCGACAGCCTCCGCCTGGACGCGGACTACTGGGTACGCAACCTCACCGACCCGGTGTTGTTGTGGCCCGCTGTCGACCGTCTGCTCGCCGAGGACAACCACCCGATCATCGAAATCAGCCCCCACCCGGTGCTGCTGCCTGCGCTGATCGCGGCCACCCGCAAACGTGCACGTCGTTCGCCCGTGGTGACCGTAATGAACAGCAAGGACCCTGGCACTCTCGCTGCCCACAGGGCACTGGCCCACCTCCACGTCATCGGCGTCCCGATCGACTGGACGGCCGTAACCGGGCACCCGGCGCGCTACCGAACCCTGCCGCTGCCCTCGTGGCGCGGCGGCCGATACTGGCTCCCCGGCGTCGAGCGCGGCGTCTATCCCACTGGCCCCCAACAGCTTTCGCCTATCGCCCAAGCGGCTGCGATCGATACCGCGCCCGCGAACGCGACATCTGCGAACTCCGGGTCCGTGCCTGCGAAGCCCCTGGCCGCCGAGCTTGTCAGCGCGGAATCCATTGCGGCTGAACCAGTGGCCGGCGCGCCGGTGGCCGGGCAGCCCACGGCGAGGGAGCTTGTCACAGGCAGGATTGGCAACGCCGAATCCGTCGACGCAGGCACGACATTCGCACTCTCCGAGTCGGTGACCGCTGGGCCGGTGCTCGCTGAGTCTGCGGCCGGTGCGACGGACGAGGCCGGGATCGTTGCGCCGGTGGTTGATGAGTCGGTGCGGCGGCAGCGTGTGAAGGCGGTGCAGGACATCGTCGCAGAGCTGGTGCGGGAGATTCTCGAGCTGGCGGAGAATGACTTCCTGTCGCATCGGCGGGGGCTGTTCGAGCAGGGGGTGGACTCTGCCACCGCGATTCGGTTGCGGCTCCGGTTGATGGAGGAGTTCCGGGTCACCTTGCCCACCACGATCGTGTTCGAGTATCCGACGATTGTCGGTTTGGCCGAACAGGTTTCCGGGCTCGTCGCATTGGCCGTCGACGCGTCGCCGCGGCAAGCGCAGCGCGCCGAGGTGCCCGCCGAGGTGCCCGCCGAGGTGCCCGCCGAGGTGCCCGCCGAGGTGCCCGCCGAGGTGCCCGCCGAGGTGCCCGCCGACGCCAGGGGCATTGCGGTGACCGGTGTGAAGATCACTTCGTCTCGAGAGGGCTCAGCACCTGCGTCGGAATTGGCCGATGTCTCCGCCGCGGTGCCAGTTGCCGATGGGACCGCCGGTGACGGAGCGGTCGCGGTGGCTGGTTCGAGTGGTCCTCTGCCGCAGCCGGATTCGGCGGCGATCCAGGCGCGGGCCGATGTGTACACCGAGTCCGCGGCTCAGCATGCGCACGTCGACGAGGTAGTCGTCGACGACGGAGCCGTCGCGGTGATCGGTGTGAGTTGCCGACTGCCGCAGGCGGATTCGGTGCAGGAATTCTGGAGCATGCTCAGCGAGGGACGGGATGCGGTGAGCGAGCCGCCTGCTGGGCGGCGGGATGATCCGATCTGGGAGCGGGCGGGGGCGTTTCCGGCTCGTGGCGCTTACCTGAGCGATATCGCGGGGTTCGATGCGGCGTTCTTCCGTATCTCGCCGCGCGAGGCGAACTCGCTCGATCCGCAGCAGCGGCTGTTTCTCGAGGTCGCCTGGGAGGCGCTCGACGACGCGGGGGTGCCCGCGCACACGCTGGCGGAGCGGCCGGTCGGCGTTTACGCCGGGCTGTCGATGGCCGACTATCAGCAGTTGCTGGATCGGGATCCGGGCGGCGCCGATCTGTATCACGCGACGGGGACGTCGTTTTCGGCGCTGGCGGGGAGGCTGTCGTACTTCCTCGGGCTGCGTGGACCGAGTATGACCGTGGATACCGCGTGCTCGGCCTCGTTGACCGCGCTGCATCTGGCCTGCCAGGCGGTGCGGACCGGCGATTGCGAGGTGGCGATCGTCGGCGCGGCGAGCACCATCGCGGCGCCGAATCCACAGCTGGCCGCCATGGCGGTGGACGGTGGGCTGGCCCGTGACGGGCGCAGTAAGCCGTTCGACGAGGCGGCCGACGGGTTCGGTTTCGGTGAGGGCGCGGTGGTGATGCTGCTGAAGCCGCTTGCCGCCGCACAGCGCGATGGCGACCGCGTTCACGGGGTGATCCGGGGAACCGCGGTGAATCATGATGGGGCAAGCGGTGGCTTCACCGTGCCGAGCGGGCCCGCGCAGTCCGCTGTCGTCGAGACGGCGCTGAGCAGGGCCGGGTGGGCGCCGAGCGAGGTCGACTATGTGGAGACGCACGGCACCGGTACGCCGCTCGGTGATCCGATCGAGGCGCGTGCGCTCGCCGGATCGCTCGGTTGCGGCCGTGCTACCGGCGATCCGCTGCTGATCGGTTCGGTGAAGGCGAACATCGGGCACCTCGGCGCGGCCGCAGGGCTCGCTGGTCTGCTGAAAGTTCTTCTTGCCCTGCGTCATCAACAGTTGCCGCCGCAGCCGCTCGCCGCGTTGAGCACCCGCATCGACTGGGATCGGTTGCCGGTTTCCGTGGTGACCGAGGCTCGTCCGTGGCCGCGTCGTTCGCGTCCGCGCCGGGCCGGTGTGAGCGCGTTCGGGCTGTCGGGTACCAACGCACACGTCCTCGTCGAAGAGTATGTGCCGTCGAATCCGCAGCCGCTGAGCGCATCTCGCCCGGACGGCCGCCCCTACGTCCTCCCGGTGACCGCCGGCACCAGGTCTGCCCTGCGCGCGGTCGCCGCGAACTTCGCCGAGGTGCTGCGTAAGTCGCCGGAGCAGGTCGACGACGTCGTCTTCACCGCGACCCACCGGCGGTCTTGGCTGGACCACCGGCTCGTGCTGGTCGGCGCGGATGCCGCCGAATTGACCGCTGCCCTCGATGATTTCGCGGCAGGTGGTGTGTCTCATCGGCCGGTCGCGGACGGCTCGGGCGCCGCCGAATCGACCACAACGCCCGCGGACCTCCCGACGGGCAGGTTGTCCGCGGCGGTGCGGGTGGGCCGCGTCGACGCGGGCGAACGGCGCGGACTTGTGCTCACCTACGGCGCCGAGCCGCCCTCGGCCGCCAGCGTGCGCCGCCTCGCCGAGAGCCACGACTACCGACGCGCGTTCGCTACCTGTGCGCGCGAGCTCACCCGATTGACCGGTGCGCCGGTCGAACTCGGCACCGAACCACCGACCGCGCTGCGTGCCGCCTACACCTTCTGCCATCAGGTGGCCGCCACGACCCTGTGGCAGGCTCTCGGCGCGGTGCCGGATGCCGTCGTCGCGCGCACCGGCGGTGCGGTCGCCGCGGCATGGGCGGCGGGGGAGCTGAGCATCGCCGATGCGTTGGGACTACTGGCACTCGACGATGGGGCAACGCGGGCAGGCGGCGGCTGCATCGGGGTGCCCAAAGCCGACGATTCGAGCGATACGCGGAGCATCGGTCGTATTCCGATGCTCGCGGCCGCGGAGGTCGACAGCGCGGACCTGACCATCGATGTCTTCGGTGGAAGCGTCATCTCCGATGAAAGTGCTTCAGGCACACCAGATTCAGTGAATCAGGTGGCACTGGCGGTCGCGAAACTCTTCGCGACCGGCGGACGCCCGACCGCGACGACGGAGCCCACCGGACAATTCCACAGCCTCCCCACCTACCCGTGGGAGCACCAGACCTACTGGTACACAGCCGTTCCCGAGCAACACCGTGCGCAAGCGCATCAACCGGTAGCGCTGAGCCAGCCAGAAGTGCCGAGCCAGTCGGGTGCGCGGAGCGAGGTGGCGGTGCAAGCCCAGCCCGGAGCGCAGGACCAGTCGGTGGCGTCGAGTCAACCGGAAGTGCTGAGCCGATCAGGACTGCCGAGTCGGCCAGGGGTGCTGAGCCAGCTGGGCGTGCCGAGCGAGTCGGGTGTGCCGAGCACGGTGACAAGGCATAGCCATTCGGCGGCAGGGAGCCACGCGGAACCGCTCTCTCGGTCGGATGCGTTGGGGCAGGCCGGGACCAGCGTGGATAACCGCGACGAGGCGGTTGAGTCGCTGGCGCAACGTCTGGCAGCGCTGCCTCAGGTGCAGCGCGACAACGCATTACTCGATCTGGTGTGCGGGGCGGTGGCGTCCGTGCTCCGTTTCCCCGATGCGGCACAGGTCGATCCGGAGCAGCCGTTCCAGGAATTCGGGCTGGACTCCGTCACCGGGATAGAGCTGCGCAACGAGCTGGCCGGGTTGTCCGGTGTGCGGCTCTCACCCGCGGTCATTTTCGATCATCCGACCGCCGCGACGCTCGCCGTATATCTCGGTGAACGTCTTGCGGCGCAAGGAAAGGCAACCCGGCCGGACCGAGATCGCGTGGAGTTCACCCAACTCCGGCGCGAGGTCGAGGTCACGGCGACGACGAACGAGGACGACGAGGAGCGCCTGATCGATTCCCTGGGGATCGAGGATCTGCTGCGGCTCTCGCGCGGCGATCGTTCGCAGGCATGAGCAGGATCTGAGGCTTCGAAAGTATGAGTGTGCATCAAGAAGAGCTGGTTGCTGGGCTGCGCGAGTCGCTGAAGGAGATCGGGCGGCTGCGCAGGCGCAATGCGGAGTTGGAAGGGGCGGCCGCCGAGCCGATCGCGATCGTCGCGATGGCGTGCCGTTTCCCCGGTGGCGTCACCTCGCCCGAGGAGCTGTGGGATCTCGTCGCGGCGGGACGCGATGCCGTCTCGGACTACCCGGACGACCGGGGCTGGCAGGTCGACCTGTTCGACCCCGAGGCGGACGAGCCGAGTAGCTCCTATACCAAAGCGGGCGGATTCATCGAGGGCGCGGGCGATTTCGATCCAGAGCTCTTCGGTATCGCGCCGCGCGAGGCGCTGGCGATGGACCCGCAGCAGCGCCTGCTGCTCGAGACGTCGTGGGAGCTGCTCGAGCGAGCGGGGCTGGACGCGAACGCGATGCGTGGCGCGCCGCTCGGCGTGTATGTCGGCTCGTATCACTCGCAGTACATCCCCGACCTGACCAATGCGCCGGACCGGGTGGCGGGCTACACGCTGAACGGCAATGTCGCCAGCATGCTCGCGGGGCGGATCTCCTACGTCTTCGGCTTCGAGGGTCCCGCCGTCAGCCTGGATACCTCGTGCTCCTCGTCGCTGGTCGCCACCCATCTGGCGATGCAGGCGCTGCGCAACGGCGAGTGTTCCCTCGCCATGGCGGGTGGCGCGACGATCATGGCGCAGCCGACGGCCTTCGTCGAGTTCTCCCGGCAGGGCGGTTTGGCGAAAGACGGCCGGTGCAAGGCTTTTTCGGCGGATGCCGACGGTGCGGGCTGGAGTGAGGGCGTCGGACTGCTACTGCTCGAACGCCTTTCCGACGCGCAACGCAATGGGCACCGGGTGCTCGCGGTGATCCGCGGTTCGGCGACGAATCAGGACGGCGCGACCAACGGCCTCACCGCGCCGAGCGGCCGCGCCCAGGAGCGGGTGATCCGGCAGGCGCTCGCGAGCGCCGGTGTGACCACCGCCGATGTGGACGCGGTGGAGGCGCACGGCACCGGCACCCGGCTGGGTGACCCGATCGAAGCCGAGGCGCTGCTCGCCACCTACGGCAAGAACCGCCCCGCGGACCGACCGCTTCGGCTGGGTTCGGTGAAGTCCAATATCGCGCACGCGCAGGCCGCTTCGGGCATGGGCGGTGTGATGAAGATGGTGATGGCCCTGCGCAACGAGATGCTGCCGAGGACGTTGCACATCGATGAGCCGACACCGTTCGTCGACTGGTCGGGCGGTTCGATCGCGCTGCTGACCGAGCCGGTGCCGTGGCCGAGGTCGGCGCGGGTCCGGCGGGCCGGAATCTCCTCCTTCGGGGCCAGCGGGACGAATGCGCATCTCATTCTGGAGGAAGCGCCCCCGGCAAACCCGGAACCCGTGCACCAGGAGCAGACGGATCTCGGCTGGGTCCTTTCCGCGGCGAGCGAGCGCGGGCTGCGCAGGCAAGCCGAGCAGCTGCGGACATTCGTCGCCGAGCGCGAAGAACTGACACCGGCGGCCATCGCCCGCACGCTGGCCACGCGTGCGGGGCTGCGGCACCGGCTCGCGATTACCGGCACGGATCGCGACGCACTGCTGGCGGGCCTCGACCAATTTGTCGATGGGCCGACCGCCGCGAAGCCGACATCGCTGATCGCCCAGGGGATTACGCGCAGTCGGCCGCGGGTCGCCTTCCTGTTCTCCGGTCAGGGCGCCCAGCGCGCGGGCATGGGACATGAGCTCTATCAGGCCTTTCCAGCTTTCGCCGACGCGCTCGACGCGGCCTGCGCGGAACTGGACCAGCACCTCACGGACATGGGTGAGCTCGAGCCGCACCCGCTGCGCGCGGTGATGTTCGCCGAGCCCGGCACCGCACTCGCCGAGCTGCTCGATCAGACCGTCTACACCCAGCCGGCCCTGTTCGCCTTCCAGGTCGCCCTGTTCCGGCTGCTCGAATCGTGGGGCGTCCGGCCGGACGCACTGCACGGGCATTCGATCGGCGAACTGGCCGCGGCCCATGTCGCCGGCGTGCTCACACTGCCCGACGCGTGCGCACTCGTCGCGCTTCGGGGCAGGCTGATGCAGGCGCTTCCGGAGGGTGGCGCGATGGTGGCGCTGCAAGCCGCCGAGCACGAGGTCGCCGAATCGCTGCGCGGCCACGAGGACGCGGTCGGCATCGCCACGCTCAATGGTCCACGCGCGACGGTCATTTCGGGTGACGTGGCGGCGGTGGAGCGGATCGCCGAGTATTGGTCCGCCCAGGGCAGGCGGACCAAGCGGCTACCGGTATCGCACGCCTTCCACTCGCCACGGATGACGCCGATGCTCGCGGAATTCCGTGCGGCCGCCGACCGGCTGTCCTTCGGCTCGCCGCGAATCCCGCTGGTGTCCAACGTTTCCGGCGCGCTGGCCACGGCCGAGGAGCTGGCCGACGGCGCCTATTGGGCGCGCCACGTGCGCGAGGCGGTGCGATTCGGTGACGGCGTGCGCACCCTGCTCGACGCGGGAGTGAACACCTTCATCGAGCTCGGCCCGACGCCGGTACTGGTGCCCGCCGTGGAGGATTGCCTCGGGGACGACGACTCCGACGACATCGGTGTCCACGCGCTGCTTCGCCGCGGCGCCGCCGAGCCCGTCGCGGTACTGGGCGGTCTCGGCCAGGCATGGGTCCAGGGCGCCGGAATACGCTGGGCCGCGACGGTAGCGGGCCCAGGCGCCGAACTGCCGACCTATGCCTTCGAGCGCCAGCGCTTCTGGCTCGAGGTCGCGCCAGGCGCGACGTTGCCGAAAGCCCCGGCGCTCGAGCGATCGACCACGGAGTCCACCCGAGACGCACTCGCACTACAACTGTTCGAGCGTGACGAGCGCGAACAGCATCGGCTGCTTGCCGAACTCGTGCGCGCCGAGATGGCGGTGGTCCTCGGATACGACAACCACGACGGTATCGACGCCGACCGCCCCTTCGCCGAGGTCGGCTTCGACTCGATGGCCTCGATCGAACTGCGCAACCGGGTCGGTAAGACGACGGGCGTGCGCCTGGCGTCCACCGCGGTTTTCGAACATCCGACCCCGGCCGCCCTCGCCGCCGTCCTGCGCGCCGCGCTGCTGAATGTCGAAACGGCAAGCGCCGAACCGGATGTCGACTACGCGGCCGAGGTGGTGCTCGCCGACGATATCCGGCCCGCCGCCGAGGTCATGAGCATCGTCACCGAACCGGAACACGTCTTCCTCACCGGCGCCACCGGCTTCCTCGGCGCCTTCCTGCTGCGCGATCTCATGCGCTCGACCTCGGCGACGGTGCACTGCCTCGTCCGTGCCGAGGACGAGGCGGGCGCGCTCGACCGGGTGCGTTCGAATATGCGGTGGTACCGGCTCTGGGACGAGGTCGATCCGGCCCGCCTGCGGGTGGTGCTCGGCGATCTCGGCGCGGAACGTCTCGGGCTCGGCGAGGCGGAGTTCGACCGGCTCGCGGGCACCATCGATGCGGCATATCACGCTGCCGCGTCGGTGAATTGGCTGCATTCCTACCGGGAGAGCAAGGCGGCCAACGTGACCGGTACCGAGGAGGTGCTGCGCTTGGCCGCCAGGCACCGCAGCGTGCCGGTCCATTTCGTCTCGACGGTCGGCGTTTTCGCCCGCAGGCCGGGCAACGACGCGCCGTTCAGGGTGGACGATCCGACCGGTCCCGGCGATCGGCTGCCGTTCGGCTATCCACAGAGCAAGTGGGTGGCCGAGCAGATCATCGACATCGCCAGGGAGCGTGGACTTCCGGTCTCCGTCTACCGGGTCGACACTATCTGCGGCGACCAGGTCAACGGCGCCTGCCAGACCCGTGACTTCGTCTGGCTGAGCCTGAAGGGCATGCTGCAGGCGCAGGCGGCACCCGCGAACCTCGCCGGTGCGGTGCACGCCATCCCGGTCGACGTGGTCAGCGCCGCCATCGTCGCGCTGTCCCGCAAGGCGGAGAGCCGGACATTCCACCTGCACAATCCGAACAGCGCGTCGTTCGTCGATTTCGTCGAGCAGCTGCGTGCCTTCGGCTATCCGATCGGCGAGCTGCCGTGGGACGAATGGACCGAGCGGGTGGAGGCCGATCACCAGAACGCGATCAACCCGCTGCTGCACTCGTTCCAGGAGGTGGTCGAGGTGGGCGACTCGTTCTTCCCGACCTTCGATATCAGCGCCACCGAGGAACTGCTCGCGGATACCGGGATCGCCCCGCCGAAGATCACCATGGAGCTGTTCCGCACCTACGTCGACTTCTTCACCAGCGTGGGCTATTTCCCCGCGCTCGAGCTCGATTCGCGACAGGGGTAAGTCATGCCGTCTCCCTCTTTCCTCGCGGCAGTGCGGCGGCACGCGCAGCAGCGTCCAACGGCGCTCGCGCTGATCTCGGATCAACAGAGCGTGACCTATCGCGAATTGTTCTCGCGGGCAACGGCTCTCCGTGTGGAGCTGCACCTCGGCGGTACCGACGTGGTGTGCGTCCGCGCGCACAAATCCGTCACGGCGGTCGCCCTGGTGCTGGCGAACCTGCTGAGCGGGCGTCCGGTGCTGCTCGCCTCGGCCGAGCTCGGCGCGGAGTCGCTGACCGCGCTCGCGACGCGAGCCGGCGCCACTCACATCGTTTCGGTGGCCGAGGACGGCGCGCTCGAGGTCGAGCCGACGGGGGTGGGCATGTCCGACGGTGTGGTCGACGCCGACGTCGGCCTGCTGCTCACCACCTCGGGATCGACCGGGGTGCCGAAGGTGGTGCCGCTGTCCTTCGAGGCGGTGGACCGCTTCATGGAATGGGCCGCAACACGATTCGAGATCGAGTCGGGCGCACGGATTCTCAGCTACGCACCGCTGAACTTCGACCTGTGCCTGCTCGAGCTGTGGGCGACGCTGCGAGCAGGCGCCTGTGCGGTCCTCGTCGATCACGAGCGGGCCGCCGACGGCGCGTATCTGCGCGAGCTGATCACCGCCAACGATGTACACCTGGTCCAGGGCGTGCCGCTGCTGTATCGCCTGCTGCACGACGCGGACGGCGCACCGTGGTCGGCGGACACCAGGCACGTCCTGTTCACCGGCGATGTGCTGCCGGAGAAGCTGCTCGCCGTGCTGCCCGATCTGTTCCCACGCGCCGGGTTGTACAACGTCTACGGCTGCACCGAAACCAACGACAGCTTCCTGCACGAAGTGGACGCACGCGGCGAGCGGACGCCGATTCCGTTGGGGCGGCCCATCTCCGGGGTGCGCGCCTATCTGGCGGGCCAGGACGGCGAGGTGCTGGACGGTCCGGGCACCGGTGAACTGGTGGTGCACACACCGTTCCAGACGCGCGGCTATCTCGACCCGATGGTGGGCGAGGGACGCTTCTTCGTCCGCGCCGACGCGGACGGCCCGCGCACCTACTACCGCAGCGGTGATCTGGTGCGCCGCGATGCCGACGGCACGCTGAACCTCGTCGGCCGCAACGACTTTCAAGTGAAGGTGCGTGGTGTCCGGATCAATGTGCAAGAGGTGGAGGACGTCATCCTCGCCCATCCCGATGTGGCGGAGGCCGCCGTCGTCGCATTACCGGACGAGCTGGCGGGACACCTGCTGTACGCGCTGGTGCGCCGGGCCCCCGGTGTGAAGCTCGGCAGCCTCGCGTTGCGCGCGCACTGTGCCGAGAGGCTGGTGCGCACCGCGATTCCCGCCGAGGTGAAAGTCGTCGATTCCGCGCTGCCCAAGGGGCCGACCGGCAAGGTCGACCGCGGCGCGATCCGCAAGAAGTTCTAACGAGTAAGTGGAAGGTTTGGTCAATGTTCGTGCGCAGTAAGTCGGATGTCCGTGCCGTCGAATGGGGCAACGGGTCGAGCCACCGTCTCCTGGTGGCCGCCGACAATATGGGATTCACGGTGGCGGACACGCTCGTTCGCGCCGGAACGAAATCCCGGCTGCAGTACCGCCGCCACCTCGAGGCGTGCTACTGCATCTCCGGCCACGGCGAGGTGCTCGCGGCCGATGGTTCTGTGGTCTACACGATCGAGCCCGGTGTGCTCTACGCCCTCGATCAGCACGACGCGCACTTCCTGGTCGCCGCACCGCAGGGGGATATGCGGCTGATCAGCATCTTCAACCCGCCGCTCAACGGCGACGAGGTGCACGACCTCGACGGTGACGGCTTCTCGCACTACTAGCGGCGAATCAGGAAGGGGTGCAGCGTGATCCGCTGGACACGGGAGCAGCGCGAGCTGCGCGGCGCACTGCTCGGGATGGAGCAGGCACTCAACGGCGAGGACAAATGGAAGGCCGTCCGCGAGTTGGGCATTTCCGGCCTGCCGTTCGACGATCGCTTCGGCGGACTCGGCCGCGATCTACCCACCACCATGTACGTCCTGGAGGGTCTCGGCTACGTCTGCCGGGACGCGGGTCTGAGCTTCTCGGTGACCACCCACCTGGTGAGCACCGGTGTGCCGCTGCACTTCTTCGGATCGCCGGAACTCCAGGAGCGTTTCCTGCCCGCGGTCTGCGCGGGTGACCGCATCGGCGCGCACGCGATCTCCGAGCCCGAGGCCGGGTCGGACATGCTCGCGATGCGCACGACGGCCAAGGAGGACGGTGACCACCTGATCCTCAACGGCAGCAAGGCATTCGTGAGCAACGGGCCGATCGCGGATCTGTTCGTCGTCTACGCGAAGACGGATCCGAACGCGGGCCCGTTCGGCCTCACCGCCATGGTCGTCGAGCGCGACACCCCCGGCCTGACGGTCGGCAATCCGATCCCGAAGGTCGGGCTCACGTCGTCGCCGCTGGCCGAGCTGTTCTTCGACGACTGCCGGGTACCGCTGGACAACGTTATCGGCACTGTCGGTGCGGGTTTCGCGGTATTCGACCATGTGATGAAGTGGGAGATCGTCTGCTCGTTCATCGTGAATGTCGGTGAGATGCAACGACGTCTGGAGAGCGCCGTCGACTATGCCAAGCGGCGCAAGCAGTTCGGGCAGCCTATCGGCGCGTTCCAGGCGGTGGCGCACCGCATCGTCGACATGCGGATCGCCGTCGACACCGCACGGCGCGCACTGTACGACGCGGCGCTGCGCCTCGACGCGGGTGAGGACTGCACCGTCGACATCGCGATCGCCAAAATCGTTGCCAGCGAGGGCAATCTGAACAGCGCCATCGCGGCGGTGCGCACCTTCGGCGGTTACGGGGTGATGACCGAGTACGGCATCGAGGAGGGTGTGCGCGATGCGCTGGCGGGCACCATCTACTCCGGCACCAGCGATATCCAGCGCAACCGGATCGCCGCCGAGATGGGCCTGTGAACCCCTACGGTCGAGCCCCGATATAGGGGTCATCGGCTGTCGATAGGGGCTGACGAATAAAAATGATCGCATTAGTCTCGGTGACGGGATTCTTTGGACTGGGAGGTCATGATGTTGTCTCCGGACGAGATTTCGGAGCGGATTGTCGCCGACATTCGTGACAAGTATTTGGAAGACGATTCATTGGACGAATTCAGTGCATCGACTCCGCTGATCGAGCTGGGAATTCTGAACTCGCTCAACATGATCAAGCTCCTCGGTTTCATTCGCGATGATATCGGCGTCGCCGTGCCGGCCCGGGAGATCAACGTGAAGAATTTCAAGGATGTGCGCAGTATTACTGCGCTGGTTTGCGGTATCGCAGAGCTTGCCAATTCTGCGAAGTAGGACGAGGAGTACGGGTCGCATGGCGACTGATTTCGATATCGTGGTGGTCGGTGGTGGACCCGGTGGGTCGACCATGGCCGCCTATCTTGCCAAGGCAGGACTTTCTGTCGCGGTACTGGAGAGTGAGAACTTCCCCCGGGAGCACGTAGGGGAGTCGCTCGTACCTGCGACGACCAGGGTCCTGCTCGAAACAGGAGCCATGGCCGAGGTCGAGAAGGCTGATTTTCCCAAGAAGTACGGCGCCGCATGGACTTCCGCCGAGGCGCGGGACGTACCGCGCAACGGGTTCACCGGTTTGTCCTACGACTGGACGGCGCAGGTCAAGTTCAGCGAGCGCCAGCAGCAGGGCGTGGACCGTGAGTACACCTTCCACGTCGACCGCGGCAAGTTCGACCACATCCTGCTGAAGCACGCGGAAAGCCTGGGCGCCAAGGTGTTCCAGGGCGTGCGGGTGCTGAAGGTCGACTTCGAATCCGACGGGGTGACCGTGCACGGGCAGCTCGGCCCTGCGGAGGTCGCCATCACGGCGCGCATGGTCGTCGATGCCTCCGGGCGGCAGACACTGCTCGGCAGGCAGTTTCGTTCGAAGGTGCCCGATCCGGTGTTCGATCAGTACGCGGTGCACACCTGGTTCGAGGATCTCGACCGGGCGGCGCTCGCGGCGAATCCCGATGACATCGACTACATCTTCGTGCACTTCCTGCCGATCGAGGACACCTGGGTCTGGCAGATTCCGATCACCGACCGGATCACCAGCGTCGGCGTCGTCACCCAGAAGCACCGATTCCTCGAAGCCAAGGCGGACCGGGAGGCGTTCTTCTGGCGCTTCGTCGAGACCCGTCCCGAATTGGCCGAGGAGTTGGGGAAAGCGACCAGGCTGCGCCCGTTCAAGGCGGAGGGCGACTACAGCTACGCGATCCAGCAGATCTGCGGCGACCGGTTCGTCATGATCGGCGACGCGGCCAGGTTCGTCGATCCGATCTTCTCCAGCGGTGTCAGCATCGCGCTGAACTCTGCCAGGCTGGCCAGCTACGACATCATCAAAGCCTGTGCGACCGACGACTTCTCGCACGCGGCGTTCGAGCCGTACGAGACGGCGCAGCGCCAAGGCGTCAAGAACTGGTACGAGTTCATCTCGATCTACTACCGCCTGAATATCCTCTTCGCCGCCTTCGTCCAGGATCCGCGTTTCCGCCTCGATGTCCTGCAACTGCTGCAGGGCGACATGTTCGAGGAGGATCCGAAAGCGTTGCGGGAGATGAAGGAGATCGTCGCCGCGGTCGAAGAGGACGCGACCCATCTCTGGTACCCGTACCTGGGAACACTGCGCGCCCCCATGGCGGCGCCCGCGTTCTGAGGGTCGCGGTCATGTGAAAGCTCTAGTGGGAGGCGGTGATTTCCGATGACCCTGGTCGATTACGAACTCGAAACCGAACTCGATACCGACCTGAGGCGATCGATGCTGCGGGCGATGTTGCAGGCCCGCGGTGTCGACGAAGAGGCGACACTGCTGCAGAAACAGGGTGTGGTCGATCTGTGGCTGTCCTGCCGCGGGCAGGAGGCGGCGCAGGTCGCGACGGCGCTCGCCGTCGATCGCGGTGCGATGATCGTGCCGAGCTACCGCGACCACGCGGTGGCGCTCGTGCGCGGCGTGCAGCCGCACGAATTGGTGGCGCAGTGGGCAGGTAAGACCTTCTGCGGCTGGGATCCGCGCGCGGTCAACATGTTTCCGTACACGCTGGTGCTGGCCGCGCAGACGCTGCACGCCGTCGGCTACGCCATCGGCAGGCGGCTGCAGGGTGAACGCGACTACGTCGTCGCGTTCATCGGCGACGGCGCGTCGAGCGAGGGCGATATGTCGGAGGCGCTGAATCTCGCCGCCGTGGAATCCGCGCCGGTGCTGTTCGTCTGCCAGAACAACGGCTGGGCCATCTCCAAGCCGAGCAGCGAGCAGATGGCGACCAGCCTCGCCGAGCGGGCCCGCGGGTTCGGCGTGCGCGCGGTGACCGTCGACGGTCAGGATCCGGAGCACGTCTACCGTGCCGCGACGGCGGCGGTCGACTATATCGAGACCGATCGCGCGCCCTATCTGCTCGAGCTGAAAGTTGCTCGGATGCGCGGTCATTCGACCAATGACGCGCACGAGCTGTATCGCAGTGCCGAGGACATCGCCGACGCCGAGGCCGATGATCCGGTGACGGCGTACGCGCGTGCGCTGACCGAAGACGGTGTGGTGGACGAGGACTGGTTCGCGGCGTTGCGTGCCGAGATCGCCGAGACGCGCAGGCTGCTGGCGAAGTGGTACGAACGGTGACCGCGACGCGGGTGCCCGCCATGGCCGAGGTCATCAATGCCACGCTGGCCGACATGCTCGCCGAGGATCCGCGAATCCTGTTGGCGGGGGAGGATATCGGCCGATTGGGCGGTGTCTTCCGTGTCACGCGCGGACTGCGCGACCGATTCGGTGCCGACCGGGTCCGCGACGCGGTGCTCGCGGAGTCGTCGATCATCGGCAGCGCCATCGGCATGTCGATCGCCGGATTGATCCCCATCTGCGAGATCCAGTTCGACGGCTTTGTCTACCCGGCGACCAACCAGATCGTCACGCAGGCATCGCGCATGGTCGGCCGGTGGAACGGCGATCTGGAACTGCCACTGGTGGTGCGCATTCCGACCGGCGGCGGCGTGCGCGGCGTGGAGCACCACAGCGAATCCAACGAATCGTTGTTCGCGCGGGTGCCCGGCATCTCGGTGGCCTGCCCGTCCACGCCGGAGGATGCGAGCCAGCTGCTGCGGCATTCGATCACGCTGGGGCATCCGGTGGTGTTCTACGAGCCGATCCGCCTCTACTGGCGGCGCAATCTGCCCGCCAGAACCACCGACGTGCCCGCGTCGCCGATGGCGGCGCGGGTGGCGCGCACCGGATCCGACCTCACCGTCGTCACCTTCGGCGCGGTCACCAACGAGGTGCTGACGGCGGCCGAGGCGGTGGCGGGCGAGGTGGATGTCGAGGTGATCGATCTGCGCTGGGTCGCGCCGATCGATACCGCCGCGGTGCTCGAGTCGATCGGGCGCACCGGGCGGCTGCTGATCGTGCACGAGGCGGTCAAATTCGGCGGTATCGGCGCCGAGGTCGCGGCGACCATCGCCGAGGACGGATTCGAATTGTTGCGCACACCGATTCGGCGGCTGGCGCCGGATCGGGTGCACTATCCGCCCGCGGATTTCGAAGAGGGGTATCTGGTCGGCGTCGAGCAGATAGCGCGGGCAATCAGAGGAATGGTGGCATGAGTTCATCGGAAATCGAGGTCGCGGTGCCGAGTTTCGGCCACGGCCTCGACGAGGCGCTGCTCGTCGAATGGAATGTCGACGTCGGGGTCAGGGTCGCGCGCGGCGATGTCGTCGCGACCGTCGAGACGGATAAGGCGAGCGTCGAGGTGGTGGCCGAGCGGGCCGGAATCATCGATGAACGGCTGGCGGCCGAGCGCGCGATCGTGAAGACGGGTGAGCCGCTCTATCGGTTGACCCCAATTGATTGGGAGGAATAATCATGTTGGAGACCGCAACTCGCGTCTCGGAGATCATCGTGGCGAAGCTGCGCGTGCGCACGCCGGACGCCGATACCGATTCGCTGCAGAAGTCCATGGCCGAGCTGGATCTCGATTCGCTCGATATCGTGGAATTGACGCAGACGCTCGAGGTCGAGCTCGAGGTGGAGGCCGATCTGGAGAAGACCTCGAGTTTCGATTATCTGCGCGAGCTGGTCGACTATTTCACGGACCTGGTCGGCGCGAAGTGACCGCGGGCATCGTCGATCTCGCCGCGGCGCGCCCCGGAGAGATCGTCGACAACGGCCATTTCGATTCGATCGGGCTCACCGACGAATGGATCAAGCGGCGCACCGGAATCGCGGCGCGCCACTGGATCGGCGAGAACGACTCGCTGCTCGACACCGCCGCCGAGGTCTGCCGGACCGTCATCGAGCGCACCGAGGATCCGTCCTCGATCGGCGCGCTGGTGCTGGTGACCACCTCGGGCACCGACCGGGTGCCCGGCCTGGCCCAGCGGGTGGCGCAGCGGGCCGGGCTGCCGGAGACGGTGATGGCCTTCGATATGAACGCCGCCTGCTCCGGTTTCGTGTTCGGCCTGATCACCGGGCTTTCGCTGTGCGACGCGGGGCGGCTCGGTTCGGTGCTGCTCTGCAATGCCGAGGCGATGTCGACCATGATCGATAAGACCGACCGCCAGACGGCCGTGCTGTTCGGTGACGGCGTCACCGCGACGCTGCTGGCCGACCGGCCGGAATTCGCGCCGTTCCACGGCGTCGCGGGCGGTGACGGGGGGCGGGCCGATCTCATGCGCGAATTGCCCGGCGGCGGTATCCATTTGGACGGTGTCGCGGTCTACGACCGCGCGGTCCGGCGGATGAGCGAGACGGCGCGGACGCTGTGCGCGGGCGATCCGCCGCCGACCGTGCTGATCGGCCATCAGGCCAACGGACGGATACTCGAGCAGATCCGCACCTTCACCACGGAATTCGGCGTGCCGTTCGTGAACAGGATTGCCGCGTCCGGGAATACGTCGTCGGCGACGATCCCGCTGGCCTTCGCGGACGAGCTCGCCGACGGTGCGCTGCCGGTGAAGGGGCGCCTGGGTGCGGTCGCCTACGGCGCGGGCGAATCGTGGGGCGGCGTCGCGGTGGACTACCAAGTGGATCGGTGATGGGCGATACCGTCCACACCGGTGATCTCGGGGTGATCGATGCCGCGCGGGTCGCCGAATTCCTCCGGATCACCGGTGATCGCCAGTGGATTCATCAACCGCACGAATCCCAGGCCGATTCGCCGTTTCCGGAGCCGGTGGTGCCCGGATTCCTGCTCGTGAGCCTGCTCTCGGCGGTGATCGACGCGGTGTTCGGGCTGGACCGGCCGCATTACGTGATCAACGGCGGACTCGACGCGGTGCGGTTTCCTGCACCGCTCACGATCGGCGGCCGCCTGTCGTACTCGGCCACCCGGACGCCGGGGCGTCCGATGGGCGGGCGGACATTCGTCGAGCTCCGGACCGAGATGTTCGACGCCGAGGCGCGGACGGTGTTCAGCGGGCGCAGCAAGTTGCTGTTGGGTGGACCAGAAAGGTAGCGATGTATTCAACGGACGCATGGGTGCTTCCAGCGGGTTCGGTGGCAGGTGTGTCCGACGGATTCGCGCTGCGGCGCGAACCGTTCGACCTCGGTGCGCTCGGCGACGAGGAGGTGCTCGTCGAGCCGCTGCTCGGGTCGTGGGAGGCCAATATCGATCACGCGCTGGCCAGATCGCCGATCGACGTGTGCAGCAGCAGGCGCGAAAAGAAGGTGGTGCTCGGCAATTTGGGTGTGGTGCGGGTGCTCGAGCCCGGGAGGGCGGTCACCACGCTGCGCGAGGGCGATCTGTGCCTGCTGATGCCGTTCGGCAAATGCGATCGGTACGGATACGCCGAACTCGCCTACGCCTACGACGCGCCGGGCACCATCGGGCTGCTCGCCAAGCGGTCGAAGATTCCGGCGCGGGTGCTGCTGCCGATGCCCGAGGACACACCGTACTCGCTGCGCCAATGGGCCACGTACGGAAGGTATTTCACCGCATGGGACAACTGGCGCAAGGCATTCGGCTGCTGGCGCACCCAGATTCCCGATGACGATCCGGCCGACCATCTCGTCTTCGGCTGGGGCGGTGGCGTTTCCTTCGCCGAACTGCTGCTCGCCAAGGAGGCGGGCTTCAAGGTGGCCATGGCGGTCGGCTCGGACGCGCGGATCGAATTCCTGCGCAAGCACGGTATCGAGCCGGTCGATCGGCGGACGTTTCCCGATCTGGCGGTGCCGGACAAGCGCGATCCGGGGTTCCCGGCGCGGCATCGCGCCTCGATGAGGGAATTCCTCACTCGGATAGGCGAACTCAGCGGCGGTGCGGGCGCGGCGATCATCGTGGACAATATCGGCGCGCCGGTGTTCGCCGCGACGCTGAAGGCCCTAGGGCGGCAGGGGGTGATCGCCACCTGCGGGTGGAAGGCGGGGATGCGGATGACCACCCTGCGCGGCGCCGAATGCATCAGCAGGCATATCCACGTGCACACCCATGTCTGGAATCTCGGTGACTCGCCGCGGATCCGTGACCTCCAGGAAGGCGCGGGCTGGATCCCACCGGAGGACGCGACGGTCGTCTACGACTTCGACGATGTGCCGAACCTCTACGCCGACTACGCCGCCGGGCGCGTCGAGTCCTATTTCCCGCTGTACCAGGTGAATCCGCTCTAGGTATTGCGGCGCACGCCGACCTGTTCCAGGTCGAGCTTGGCGGGGCCGTCGCCGCGCAGCTCGACCCGGACCGGCGTGCCTGTGCTGTGCTCGACGTGCAGTAGCAGCGGATGTCCGTCCTGCAGGTGCTTGTCGCCCCACTGCATCAGGCCGATGACGACGGGCAGCAGGTCACGGCCCATGTCGGTGAGCACGTATTCGTATCGGGTGCGGCTGTCGCCCTCGCGATAGGGCCGCTTGGTGAGCAGGCCCGCCTTGGTCAACCGGCGCAGATGTTCGGCAACGGCCCGGTCGGTGATGCCGATCCGCTCCACGAACGCGCTGAAACGCGTTGTGCCATAGCAGGCTTCACGCAGGATCAGCAGCGTCGACCTGGTGCCGATGACCTCGAGCGCCTTCGCCAGTGAACATTGATCCGGCCGCCACGAGCCGAGGTCGGCCAGCGAGCCTTCCATAACGATTGACATAGAAATGATGGTACCCACTTCTGACTGTAGTGAGGTACAGTCAGCCCAACTTGGCTATACAAATATCAAGTCAGATTGGGAGGGTTGCCGTGACTGAGTCGGTCATCGCGGACACCGGACAGGCGTCCACCACCAGAAACCGAGCGATCATCGTCGTCCTGTGTTCGGCCGCCTTCATGGCCATGCTCGACGTCTTCGTCGTCAACGTGGCCTTCACCGATATCGGCCAGGACTTCTCCGGGTCGTCGCTGGCCGACCTCAGCTGGGTGCTCAACGCCTACACGATCGTCTACGCGGCACTGCTGATTCCGGCGGGACGGCTGGCCGACCGGCACGGCCGCAAAGCCGGATTCCTCGTCGGCCTCACCGTGTTCACGCTGGCCAGCGTCGCGTGCGCGGCGGCGCCCTCGCTGTGGTTCCTCGTCGCGTTCCGCGTACTCCAGGCGGCGGGCGCGGCGGCGCTCACCCCGACCAGCCTCGGGCTGCTGCTCACCTCGCTGCCGCCGGAGAAGCGTGCGGGCGCGGTGAAGGTCTGGGCGACAACGAGTTCCGTCGCCGGTGCGCTCGGCCCCGTCGTCGGCGGCGCGCTGGTGCAGATCTCCTGGCAGTGGGTGTTCCTGATCAACCTGCCGATCGGCGTCGCCGCCCTGGCCGCCGCGTGGCGCATCGTCCCCGATTCGCGTGACGAATCCGTCACCCGCACACCGGATCTGCTCGGCGCCGCGGTGCTCGCCGTCGCGGTCGGCGCCCTCTCGCTCGGTATGGTCAAGGGCAACGAATGGTCGTGGACCGATGCGGTGATCGTCGCCGCCTTCGTGGTCGCCGTGCTCGGGCTCGCGCTGTTCGTGGTGCGGATCTTCACCCACCCCGCGCCGGTCATCAATCCGGCGCTGCTGAAGGTGCCGACCTTCGTCTGGGCCAACATCACCGCGCTGGTGTTCTGCGTCGCCTTCAGCGCGGTCTTCACCAGCGTCGTGCTGTGGCTGGAGAACGTCGCCGACTACAACACGCTCATCACCGGTTTAGCGCTGGTGCCAGGTCCGGCGATGGTGCCGTTCTTCGCCATCGTCGGGCAGAAGCTCGACAAGCTGATCCCCATCAACGCGGTCACCGCCATCGGCAATCTGCTGTTCGCCATCGGCGCGGTGCTGCTCGCCGTCAGCGCGTCCACCGAGGTGAACTACGCGCTGCAGATCCTGCCCGGCTGGGTCATCATCGGCATCGGTATCGGACTCGCGCTGCCGAATATGATCGCCGCGGCGACCGTCGACCTGCCCGCCGCGCAGGCGGCCACCGGCAGTGCGGTGGTCAACACCAGCAGGCAGCTGGGATACGTTCTCGGCCTTGCCATTCTGGTCGTCGTGCTCGGCTCGCTCGATGTCACCCGCGAGCATGCGCTGACGGTCTTCCGGCACGGCTGGTGGGCGATCGCGTTGATCGCCGCGGTGAGCGCGGCGACGGCGCTCGGCATCACCTCACGCACCAACAAGTAGTCGGCTCTGACGCCGGTCTGACTCGGGGCACCCCGAGTTTCAGGCCGGCGTCAGGCATTTTCCACAGACTCTTTCCATGGCACAGATCGATGACACCGATCCGCGGTATCCGAATGTTCTCATCGTCGGGACCGGCCTGGCCGGCCTCGGCATGGCTGTCAACCTGCTCGCCGCGGGTGAGCGCGACTTCGTCGTGCTGGAGAAGGCCGACGGCGTCGGCGGGACCTGGCGCGAGAACACCTATCCCGGCTGCGCCTGCGACGTCATGTCCATGATGTATTCGTATTCGTTCGCGCCCAACACCGGCTGGACCCGGATGTACGCCGGGCAGCCCGAAATCCTCGATTACATCCGGCGCGTCGTCAAGGATTACGAACTCGAGCCCTACATCCGCTTCCGGTCCGAGGCCGTCTCCTACGCGTTCGACGAGGGCACCGACCGCTGGCAGGTGCGCACCGCGGACGGCGACACGTACTACCCCCGCTTCGTTGTCGCCGCGCATGGGGCGCTGCACAATCCGAACATCCCCGACTTCAAGGGCCGGGAGAGCTTCACGGGTCCGGTGTTCCACTCCGCGCAGTGGGACCACTCGGTGGATCTGACCGGCAAGCGGGTCGCGGTGATCGGCACCGGCGCAAGCTCGGCGCAGTTCGTCCCCGAAATCGCGGGCACCGCAGGGCATGTCGAGGTGTTCCAGCGCAACCCGCACTGGGTACTGCCCAAGCCGGACCGCGCGGTCAGCGGCAAGGAGCGCGCGCTGTTCGCGGCCTTCCCCGCGATGATGAAGGTGTACCGCAACATCGCCTTCTGGAGCCATGAGGTGCCGGTGGCGGCCTTCCTGAATCCGCGGCTGCTCCCGGTGGTGAAACTGCTCGCGACGCGCTATCTGCGCAAGGCGGTGCCCGATCCGGAACTGCGCGCGAAGCTCACCCCCGACTACAAGATCGGGTGCAAACGCATCCTGCTGTCCGGCGACTTCTATCCCACGCTGCAGCGGCCCGACGTCAGCCTGGTCACCGACGGCATCGAGGAATTCACCGAGGCCGGGATCCGCACCGAGGACGGTGTGCTGCACGAAGCCGACGTGATCATCCTCGGCACCGGGTTCTCGACCGAAAACCGGTGCGCCAACGAACATATCGTCGGCAAGGGCGGGCTCACCATCCAGGAGGCATGGCAGGACGGCATGGAGTCCTACCTCGGCATGATGGTGGCCGGATTCCCCAACCTGTTCATGATCATGGGCCCGAACTCCGGCGGCGGATCGCAGTCGATCCTGTTCGTCATCGAGGCGCAGGTGCGCTACATCGAACGCTGCCTGCGCATGCTGAAGGCGAAGGGGCGCACCAGGGTCGAGGTCGGCGTCGACGTGCAGCGTGCATTCAACAAACGGCTGCACGCCAAACTCGCCAAGTCGGTGTGGAATTCGGGTGGCTGCCACAGCTGGTTCCTCGATCACACCGGCCGCAACCGCCAGTCGTGGCCGGGCACCGGCACCAGCTACTGGTTCGCCGTGCGCCGCCCGAAAGCCGAAGCGCTGCAACTGACCTCCGCCGGAGCAGGGCGATGACGTCCGGGCTTCCGCGCTCGGTGGTCGTCACCGGTATGGCGGCGATGACCTCCATCGCCGCCGATATCGACATCACCTGGAAGGGCCTGCTCGAAGGGCGCAGCGGCATCGAACTGCTCGACGATCCGTTCTTCGAGGAGCTCGATCTGCCCGTGCGCATCGGCGGCAGGCTCGGCGCCGAGCCGAGCTCACTGGTCACCAGGGTGGAGCGGCGCAGGCTGGCCTACGGCGAACAACTCGCGCTCGCACTAGGCCGCGAGATATGGCATACGGTAGGCAATCCCGATGTCGACCGGGAGCGGCTCGGTGTCGCGATCGGGACCGGACTCGGTGGTGCGGACGCGTACGTGGACGCGAACGATCGGTTGCGCGAGGGCGGGTACCGCAAGGTGTCGCCGTTCGCCGTGCAGATGAGCATGCCCAATGGTCCCGCCGCCACCGTCGGCTTGGAGCTCGGCGCGAAAGCCGGTGTGGTGACCCGGGTTTCCGCGTGCGCCTCCGGTTCCGAGGCCATCGCGACCGCGTGGCAGATGATCGTCATGGGCGATGCCGACGTCGTCGTCACCGGCGGGGTCGAGGGATATATCCACGCGATCCCCACGGCCGCGTTCTCGATCATGCGCGCGATGAGCACGCGCAACGACGACCCCCGCGGCGCCTCACGGCCTTTCGACCGGGACCGCGACGGGTTCGTCTTCGGTGAGGCCGGTGCGCTGCTCGTGCTCGAGAGCGAAGAACACGCCGCCGCACGCGGGGCGCATGTGCACGCCCGCCTGCTCGGTGGTGCGGTCACCTCCGACGGCTATCACCTCGTCGCGCCCGATCCGACCGGTACCCAGGCGGGCAGGGCGATCACCAAGGCCGTGCACCGCGCCGGGCTCAGCGCCGCCGACATCTCGCACATCAACGCGCACGCCACCGGGACACCGCTCGGTGACCTCGCCGAGGCGCGCGCGATCCGGTCCGCCATCGGCGGGCACGCGTCGATCTACGCGCCCAAATCGGCGCTCGGCCACTCCATCGGCGCGGCGGGCGCGCTCGAATCGGTGCTGACCGTGCTGTCCATCGAGAACGAAATCGTGCCGCCGACACTGAATTACGCCACCCCAGATCCGGAGATCGGCGAGCTCGACATCGTCACCGGCGAACCGCGGCGCCAGCGCATCGATTACGCGATCAACAACTCCTTCGGTTTCGGCGGCCACAACGTGGCGCTCGTCTTCGGCAGGCACTGAACGTTTTCGGGAAAGAGGGGCAATGACCAAACACTGCGATGTCGCCGTGGTCGGTGCCGGTGTCGCCGGGCTCGTCGCGGCGCGCGAACTCGTCCGGCGCGGCTATCGCGTACTGGTGACCGAGGCGCGCGATCGAGTCGGCGGACGGCTGCACGGCGTCCCGTTGCCCGGCGGCGGCGAGATCGAAATCGGCGGCCAGTGGCTCGGTCCCGGCCAGGACCGCATCTACGCCCTCGTCGCGGAGCTCGGGCTGTCGACCTTCCGCACCAACGACAAGGGCAGGCGCCTACTGGAATTCGACAAACGGATCGTCGGCTACACGGGGCGGATTCCCCGGCTGAACCCCTTCGTCCTCGCCGATATCGGGCAGGCGCAGCTGCGTCTCGATCTGGCCGCCCGGCGGATCGCGAAAGAGCCGTGGCAGGACAAGGATGCGGCCGCACTGGACCGGCAGAGCTTCGCCGACTGGCTGTATCAGCGGGTGCGGACCCAGGGGGCGCGCGACCTGCTCCGGTTGAGTGTCGAAGCGGTGTTCTCCGCTGAGCCGGAAGAGATTTCGGCGCTGTGGGCGCTGTTCTACTTCGGTTCCGCCGGTGGCGTCGACGCGGTGCTCGAGACCGGCGGTGGGGCACAACAGGATCGGGTGGTCGGTGGTTCGCATCTGGTGCCGCGGGCGCTGGCCGAGGAGCTCGGCGAACGGATCGTGCTGGAGAATCCGGTGACGGCGATCTCGTGGAGCGCGGATTCGGTGCTGCTGCACGGCGCGCACACCGATATCCAGGCCAAGCGGGCCATCGTCGCCGTTCCGCCACCCGTTGGCGCCGCCATCTCGTATGACCCCGTTCTCCCCGCGCGGCGGCGTGAGCTGCTGGCCGGGTTGCCGATGGGGCGGGTCATCAAGTTCAACGCGGTCTACGACGAGCCGTTCTGGCGCAACGAGGGGTTGTCCGGGCAGGCCAACAGCACTACGAGGGCGGCGGGAACGGTGTACGACAACACACCGCCCAGCGGTTCACCCGGTGTCCTCGTCGGATTCCTGGAGGGCCGCCATGCCGACAGAGCCGCCGTGCTGAGCGCCGCCGACCGCCAGCAACTTGTCCTCGATGATCTCGCGGTGTACTTCGGGCCGCGCGTGGCGAAACCGCATACCTACCTCGAATACGACTGGACCGCGGACGAATACGCACGCGGCGGCTACGGCCCGTACGCGGTACCCGGCGTATTGCTGCGCAACGGTCCCGCGCTACGAGAGCCGGTGGGGCCGCTGCACTGGGCCGGTGCGGAGACCGCCGTGAAGTGGGCGGGGTATATCGACGGCGCGGTGGAATCCGGTGTCCGGACCGCCACGGAGGTCTCGTCCGTACTCGGGGAGCTGGAACCAGCTTTGTCGAGCCCCGAGCCCGAATAGGTGCGAGAGCGGTGCGCACTTCTAGGGCTGTCCTTCGAGGTGAGCCCGCCGTTTCGACAGTGGCTGGAGATCAGTATCAGTCGGCCAGCACGATGTTTGCATGATTGCGGTCAGCGAAAGTCCTCGGCGTGGTCTTTTGCCCACTGCGCGAACGTTTGGGCGCGGTGGCCGGTGACCTCCTCGATGGTTGTCGATACCTGCGGGGGTTCGTCCGCTGCTGCTTTCCAGCCGGCCAGAATTGCCTCGGCGACGAACGGTGGTGCGGTCCTTTCCAGGTCCGCGCGTGCCTGGTCGGCCGTGGAAACCTCGACGGTGATGTCACGGCCGATGGCTTCGCCGATGTGGTGGACCTGCTGGCGCATGGACAGTGCCTCGGGGCCGGACACGACGTAAGCGCGGCCGTGGTGGGCCGGTTCGGTCAGTGCCGTCACCGCGAGTGCCGCCATGTCCTTTTCATGGATCGGTGCGGTCCTGGCGTCGGGATACGGGAGGCGGACCGCGCCCTCGTTCCGGATCGAATCCCGCCACCACCACAGCGCGTTCGTGGCGAACATGCCGGGGCGAATGAACGTCCACGCCAAAGTCGATGCCTCGAGGGCGGATTCGACCCGGTGGTGCATCCAGGAGATCGGGTTGGTCATGGGGTCGATCTGGACTACCGCGGCGGAGGAGAGGAGCACAACGTGTTGCACCCCAGCGGATTCGGCCGCCGCCACGAATCCGTCGATCCCCTCGGGCCTGGCATAGAGGAACACCTTCTGCGCACCGTCCAGCGCGGCGGGCAGAGTTTCGGGGCGATCGAGGTCGGCGGTGATCACCTGCGCACCCGCGGGGAACACTGCCGGGTCGGGATTGCGGCTCGTCAAACGAACCTGTGCACCAACAGAATTCAGGGTTTCCGCCACGTGGCGGCCGACGTTTCCACTGGCACCGAATACGACTGTCAACATGGCCGCAGCGTAAGTCGGAAAACTCGCCATTGGTAAGGACCTACCTCTGGGTAAGCTGACGATGTGCCGGTACGCTCGCAGGTCCCGTATCCCGTCGAGCAGGGGACGAGTGACACATTTCACCCGGAATGCTCCTGGCGCGATATCGTCGACCTCACCGCCCGATGGTCCGGCCCGATCCTGCATGCTTTGGAGGAGAAGGCATTACGGTTCTCCGAACTGCAGGGCCGGATCGACGGAGTCAGTGACAAGATGCTGTCGCAAACCCTGCGCGCACTGGTCCGCGACGGACTGGTCACCCGCACCGTAGAGCCCACGATGCCGCCACGTGTGAGCTACGAACTCACCGACCTCGGCCGCGGCCTCGCCGAGTCGCTCCAACCGTTCATGGACTGGATCCGCCGGCACGCGGCCGATGTGCTCGCAGCACGACAGCACCACGACCAACCGGACTGATCGGGCTGTGCGATGATCGAGCACATGACAACCGGAAAGGCCGATGGCCGATAGTCGCGACCTCGCGCTTCACGCAATCCTGCCGGAGCGCTATGCACGATTCGATGTTCTCGCTTCCACGATCGACCACCGTGGCCGACTACTGGCTCTGCTTGTGGATCCTGCCCAGGAGGGTGCGCCTGGGCGGCGGGCGCGGACTCCGCAGATGCCGCGTTACGACGCGATCGTCGTCATCTGCGACAACGAAGATGATCACCAGATATTGCTGCGTGGACTCGATGAATGGTTCTCCGAGATCGATGCCTTCGGTGATGGCGTCATCCTGGGCGCCGCCCGCATGGACGCACGTGAGATTCCGTTGCCCCACAACGTCGTTGCCTTCGGTGACGATGGAGACCGAGTTGGATCCTTCTATGCTGGCGACGGGATCTTGCAGCTGCTGACCGATGCCGGTGGGCGGATCTGGATCAGCTACTTCGACGAAGCCAGCTATGGATTCGCCAAGCCGGATGGCACCTTGGGAGTCAGCTATATGCCAGGCCTGGCTCGCTGGGACGGCATCGGCAGCGACCCTTGGTTCGCGTACAGCGACACCGGCAATCAGGTCGGCTGGTGTGACTGCTACGCGGTCAATGTCGGGCGAACTCTGGTCTACGCCTGTCCCTATGTCGACTTTCCGCTGGTCGAGATCGATGCGAGCGGGGTACGGTCGATCACACCGAATCCGATCACCAGATGTACTGGTCTAGCGGTGTCGAATTCCAGATTCGACTTTTTCGACCACTACCGCCAGAACGACGCGCCGGTGTGGTCGATCCGCAAAGGATTGCGCGAGGGTGGGGTGGTCACCGAGACCGGCAGGGAGATCCTGACTCTGCCCGGTAGCCGGTCGCCGACCGGCTGGGCGCGGGGAAAGATCGGGCGGGACGGCACACTCTGGTTGCACGAGGACGGCAATCCGCGGCAGTGGTATCGATACGAGATCGACAGCTGACGGGATAGCGGAAGGGCGCCGGGCCCCCGCTGGTCTCGGATATGATCATGTCCTCTCACCGGAATGCCCAAGGGCTTTCTAGGGCTTCGGCCTCGCTGACTGGTTTCTCGGCGCCACAGGGCATCGGGGAGGTGGGAGTCGTTTGCGACTCCGGTGAGGTGTGTCTTGATCAATTCCGAATCGTGCCAACGTTTCTCGGCCTCTTCTGGTCGGCGGCGGGTGTATCCCCATGTGCTCGTGATCGGAGCGGGTCTCGGTGGGCTCTGCCTCGTGCAGGGCCTGCGGAGGGCCGGGATCAGTGTCGCTGTCTACGAGCGAGATTCCGCCGCAGGGGTGCGTAGGCAGGGTTACCGGTTGCACATCGATCGACGCGGCAGGGACGCGCTGTCGGTGACCCTGCCGCCGCGGTTGTTCGCGCTCGTAGCGGCTATCGCAGGGCGTCCGGCGGCGAATGTCAACGGTTTCGATCCTGAGCTGCGTTCTACCGGGGTCTTCACCCTGGATGGTCCGGCGCCGAGCGCCGACGGAGGCATCATGCCCGCGCACACCATCATCGATCGTCAGGTGCTGCGTCGAATCCTGCTCAGCGGCCTCGACGACGTCGTGCATTACGGCCATCGCTGCGTCGGGTACGACAGCGATGCGGACGCCGTCACGGCACGGTTCGCTGACGGTAGCATCGCGCGGGGTTCGGTGTTGGTGGCTGCCGATGGCGTCGGGTCGGTGATTCGTGCGCAGCGGCTGCCGCACGCGCGGATCGCCGATTCCCGGACTCGGTTGATCTACGGCCGGGTGCCGTTGACCAGCGAACTGCGGTGTGCGCTACCGCCTGCCATGTTCAGCGTCTTCAATTCTGTTGTCGCTCAGGACCGGCGGTTTCTCGGCATCGCGCCGGTGCAGTATCGCGAAGCGCCGCACACGGCTTCGGCGCGGCTGGCGCCCGAACTGGTGCTCGAGCCGATCGAAGACACCCTCGCCGTGATGTTCGGGCGTCGCCTCGATCGGCTCGGGTTGACCGACCGGGAGCTCCGTGCCGCCTCCGGTCGGGAACTGTGCGAGCTGGTGCTCGAGCAGACCTCCGGTTGGCATCCGCTGGTGACCCGCATCGTCGAGGGATGGACGCCTGCGACCGTCTATCCGATAGCCGTGCGCAGCAGCGTCCCCATCCCGCCGTGGCCGACATCGAACGTGACGTTGCTCGGCGACGCGATCCACGCCATGAGCCCGGCCGCCGGGGCGGGCGCGAATATCGCGCTCCGGGATGCCGCCGCCCTCACCGCCGCACTGACCGAGGTGGTCGCGGGCCGTCCGCTCCTGGACGCGATCCGTGACTACGAGCAGACCATGATCGATGAGGGCTTCCGCATGGTGCGGCTGTCCGCGGCCAACGGGACACGAACACTGGGAGCCGATCCGCTGCCGATCTGAGCCGATGCCACCGTGATTGACTACGGTGGCACCTATCACCGTGCACAGCCGTTGGAAGGCAAGGTAATTGATCAGAGACGCCATCACAGCCTTCTGACACTCTGCTGAGCGCAGTCATATGGCCCTAAGCTACGGCGTGTCACAGGGCCATTCGACTGCGCTCGGCCGTCTGCGGATGGCTGGCGGGTCAGGCGACCAGGGTGGCGGGGAGTTCTCGGTAGCCGTGGAGGTTGACGGTGGCTCGGCGGGGTGGGGTGGTGTCGATTTTGATGTCGGAGAAGCGGTCGTAGAGGGAGCGCAACGCGATCGCGCCTTCGATTCGGGCGAGGTTGGCGCCGAGGCAGGTGTGGATGCCGTTGCCGAAGGAGAGGTGTTCCCTGGCGTTGGCGCGGCGGATGTCGAAGCGGTATGGGTCGGGGAAGACGGTGGGGTCGTGGTTGGCGCCGCCGAGCAGCAGCATGATGACCGTGCCCTTGGCGATATCGTGCCCCTCGACGGTCAAGTCCTCCAACGCCATTCGGGCCGTCACCTGAACCGGGCTGTCGTGCCGCAGGATCTCCTCGATCGCGCCGGGCCACAGCTCCGGATCGGCGCGTAGCAGCTCCAACTGATCAGGATGCTTGTGCAGCAACATGATTCCGTTGCCGAGCAGGTTGACCGTTGTCTCGAAGCCCGCGCCGAGCAACAGTGCGGTATTGGTCAGCAGTTCCCGATGGGTGAGGCCGCCGTCCACGATCAGCTGACTGAGCACGTTGTCCTGCGGCGCTTTCCGCAGCCGGTTGATATGCCCGTCGAAGTACTGCGCGCCCTCGCGCAACCCATCGGCCGCGCCGCGGAACGCGCGCCAACTCGGGCACAGATCGAGCAGCGGCGCACCGCCGACGCCCCATCGGAGCAATCGGGGATGCATCTCCTTGGGCGCGCCGAGGATCGCGCCGATGACCGCGACCGGCAGCTGCGCGCAGAAACTCTCCATCAGATCGGCATTGGGCGAAACCGCCAAAGCGTCGAGCAGCCCATCGGTTTCGGCGATGATCTGATCGCGCAGCTTGCCGATCGCGCGATGGTTGAACGGCTTGGTGACCAGTTTGCGATAGCGGGCGTGGTCCGGCGGATCGACGCGGACCATGGCCGGCGGCTCGACCGGATTGGGCAGGCCCAGTTCGGTTTTGCGCAGCAGCCACTGGACCGGCTTGGAGCGCGCGTCCCGTGGCGGGACGATGGCGCTGAACCGCTTGTGCCGCAGAATGGCCGTCGACAGGCGATGGTCGACGGTGACCGAGAGTCTCTTGCGCCGCACGAGCGGGCCCTGCTCCCGGAGTTCCTCGATGTAGCGGTCGGTATCGGCGCCGCGCTCGGATTCGAGGAGGAACAGCGCCAAGGGGTCTTTGCGGTGCGCCTGCCGAAGGATGAGTGCGCGCGGTAGACCGTAGGATGCGGCCCACCACAGCCATGTTCGCATCTGCACGTCGTTCTCCTAGCTGGGTTGTCCGGAAGTCCATGGTTCATCGGGTTTCTGAAATGGCGATGACTCCGGCGCACCGCTCCGTCAGCCCTATTTCAGGCGAACTGGACATGATGGCGGTCTACGCGCACAGCGATCCGCTGTCGAACCCGCGCGAAAGGCTATGCGATGACCGCACCGTATGAACGACTGCTGGCAACGCCACGGACCGATCCCGTTGCCGAGTCCGACACCTCCGCCGCCAAGGCGGCGAGCGGCTCACCTTTTCCGGCGCTGCAACGCGAGATCAAGGCCGCGGGGCTGATCGATCTGCGTACCCGCTACTACACCGGCAAGATCATGCTGACCATCCTGATGCTCGCCGTCGGCTGGGTCGCGTTCTTCCTGATCGGCTCGTCGTGGTGGCAGCTGCTGGTCGGCGTCTGGCTCGCCTTCTGGTACGTGCAGACCGGCCTGCTCGGCCACGATGTCGGCCACCATCAGGTGGCGCGCACCAAGAAGACCATGGAGTGGCTCGGCTACCTGCACGGCAATCTGCTGCTCGGCGCGAGCTACGAGTGGTGGATCAACCACCACAACCGCCATCACAGCAACCCGAACCACATCCACAAGGACCCGGATCTGGTGCGCCGCAAGGCGATCTTCCTCGCGGAGCAGGCCGATCAGCCGATGTCGCGCGCCCGCGCGTTCATCATCCGGCACCAGGAGAAGATCTTCTTCCCGATGGCGATCCTGGAATCGCTCGGCCTGCGCGTGGTGAGCGCCCGCGCCATCGCGCTGCGCACCGTGCGGCGGCCGGTGCTGGAGGGTTCGATCATCGCACTGCACTTCGTCCTGTACTTCGCCGCGGTGTTCAGCGTGCTCACCATCCCGCAGGCGATCGCGTTCATCGCGGTGCACCACGGGCTGACCGGACTGTACGGCGGCATGATCTTCGCGCCGAATCACAAAGGGATGCCGGTCCGTTCGGAGGAGGAGTCGATGGACTGGATGACGCGCCAGGTGGTGACCGCACGCAATATCCGCGGCAACCCGATCGTCGACTACGTCTACGGCGGGCTCAACTACCAGGTGGAGCATCACCTGTTCCCGTCGATGCCGATGCCGAATCTGGCCAAGGCGGCCCCGATCGTGAAGCGGCACTGCGAGGCGGCGGGGTTGTCGTATCACGAGACATCGATCATCGGCTCCTACACCGAGATCGTGGTCTACCTCTACAAAGTGAGCCGCGAAGCGCGCCCGCGCCTGCTGGCCGGACGTTCGAGATGACGGACTATTTCGCGGGCAGGGTCGCGGTCATCACCGGCGCCGGTTCCGGTATCGGCCGCGCGCTCGCGGTCGACCTCGCCGGGCGCGGCGCGGTGCTCGCCCTCTCCGATATCGACGGTGCAGGCCTGGAACGGACGGCCGCGCTGTGCGAGAAGGGGGAGGGCGCGGTGCTGGCGAGCAGGCTCGATGTCACCGACCGCGCAGCGGTTTTCGAGCACGCCGAGGAGGTCCGCGCCCGGTTCGGCAAGGTCAACCAGGTCTACAACAACGCGGGCATCGCCCGGTACGGCGAGATCGAGCGGGAATCGTTCGAGGCGTTCGAGCGGGTGCTCGAGGTGAACTTCTGGGGCGTGGTCAACGGCACCAAGGCGTTCCTGCCGCACCTGATCGCGTCCGGCGACGGGCACGTCGTCAACGTCTCCAGCCTGTTCGGGCTTGTCGCGTTCCCAGGCCAGAGCGCTTACACGGCCGCGAAATTCGCCGTGCGCGGGTTCACCGAGGCGCTGCGCCAGGAAATGCTCGTCGCCGGACATCCGGTGCGCGTGACCTCCGTGCACCCCGGTGGGATCAAGACCGCGGTGGCGCGCAACGCGACGGTGGTCGACGGCGCGGACCAGCGCTCGTTCGCCGATCTCTTCGACAAGCGCCTGGCGCTGCACAGCCCGGAGATGGCGGCGCGAACCATCGTGGGCGGTGTGCGAAAGCACCACGCGCGCATCGTGATCGGCGCGGAGGCGAGCATGCTCGACCGGTTCGCCCGGCTCACCCCCACCGGGGCGCAGCGACTGGTTGCGCTGCTGTCGCGGTTCGTCGCCGTCGCCCCGTTGCGCGAGCCGGCCGGGTGAGCGATGCCGACTATTCCGCTGCCTGTCGCCCGCGCACTGCTGGTTCCGTACTACCGCTTGACCTTTCACCACCGGATGCCATGGCCGCTACAGCGCGGCCTGCTCGACGCCGGTGCGCGGCTGCTGCCGATGCCGAAGGGTGTGACGATCGATCCGTTGTTTCTCGGCCGGCGGCGCGCGGAGCGAATCACAGTCGGCGCCACGGCGGACGCGGGCGCGGTGCTGTACCTGCACGGCGGCGGATACACCTCCGGGTCGATCCGCAGTCACCGCTCGCTCGCCGCGCATCTGGCGCGGGAGTCGCGCCGTCCGGTCTATCTGCTCGATTACCGTCTCGCGCCGGAACATCCGTATCCGGCCGCCGTGCAGGACACCATCGCGGCGTTCGAGGAGCTGACCGGCGCCATCGGCTACCGCCCCGAATCGATTGCCCTGGGCGGGGATTCGGCGGGCGGCGGCATCGCGCTCGCGGCCACCCAGTCGCTGATCGCCCGGCAGGCGCCGACTCCCGGTGCGCTGGTGCTGCTTTCGCCGTGGACCGATCCCGGGTTCGTACCGCGGCGGCCGCGCGACATGGTCGTCAATATCGCCTGGGGCCTCGCCTGCGCCGCGGCCTACCTCGGTAGCGGCGACCCGGCCGACCCGCGTTACGCGCCCTTGCTCGGCACGCTGTCCGGGCTGCCCAGAACCTACCTGCACATCGGCACCGGGGAAATGCTCTACGAGGAGTGCCGCAGGCTGGTCGAGCGCTTACGGGCCGCCGAAGTCCCGCTGCGCTATGTGGAGAGCCCGGTGCTGTGGCATGCCGCGCAGACGCAGGCGGGCATGGTCAGGGAGGCCGCCGAATCGCTGCGGGATGTCGCGGAGTTCCTTTGCGAAGACCGGCTCCTTTGTGAAGACCGGCTCCTTCGCGAGATCCGGTCCGAACCGAACACAATCGGAGAACACGATGTCGAGAAACATACTGACGCATCCTGATCAGATCGACACGCTGCGGCGCACGGACTACGGTTTCTTCGGCCCGGAGTCGGTCGCGTGGAAGGTGTGGACGCATCCGACGATCCTGCTCGGGCTGCAGCGCGCCGTCGCGCTCCAGTTCCTGAACCCGTATTTCGCCGCCGCGCACGAGGATGCCAAGGGCGTGTACCAGCGCCCGGCGCACTTCTTCGATATGACGCTGTCGTTCCTGCTGAGCGGCATACTCGGGGACAGCCGGACCGCGCTGACCACCTCGGATTTCATCATGGACATCCACACCAGGGTCACCGGGATCGAACCGATCAGCAAGAAGCGCTACAACGCGAACAGCCCTGAGGCGCAACTGTTCACGCATATCGACGGCTGGCAGTCGATGCTGAAGTGCTACGAGGTCTTCGGTCCCGGTGCGTTGCCGGCCGCGGAGGAAACGCAGTACTGGGCCGAATGTGCCGTCGCCGCCGAGCTTTTCACCTGCAAGGCGGAAGACATTCCCCGCAGCAGGGAGGGCGTGCGCGCCTATTACGCGCAGCTGCGGCCGCGGCTGTGCATCTCCGAGCACGCGCTGTCGGGCCTGCGCCAGCAGCTGTACACCTCGGGGCCGTACGCGGATCCGAAGGTGTCGATCATCAGCCGGATCGCCGCACCCGCCACCCTGGCCACCTTCCCGAAATGGATCCGGGTGCTGATCGGGCTCGATCAGCCCGCCGTCGTCGACCGGATCTCGGTGCCGGTGGTCCGCGAGGTCTTCCACGCGGTGGCGCGCTCGCGCCGGGCCAGCTGGACCATGGTCGGCGTCGCCTCGCCGATGGCCGGGCGAATCCTGCGCCAGCACTGGCGATCCGGGGAACCCGCGCGGCCCGAGGTGCTGACCCCCGCGATCGCGCGGCAGGCGAACGGCCGCCCGACCCGGCGCAGCGGCGAGGCGGCGCTGCATGCCACCGACCCGTCCCGGAAGGGGTGACCCGATGGATCACGAGGCGATCATCGTCGGCGCCGGATTCTCCGGCATCGGCGCCGCCCTGCGGCTCGATCGGGCAGGCATCCACGACTACCTGGTGCTCGAGGAGGGTGGCGGCGTCGGCGGTGCGTGGTACTGGAACACCTATCCCGGTATCGCGGTGGACATTCCGTCGTTCAGCTATCAGTTCTCCTTCGAGAAGAACCCCAACTGGTCCCGGGTCTACGCGCCCGGCGCGGAGCTGAAGGACTACGCGGAACACTGCGTCGCGAAATATCGTCTCGCGTCACGGATCCGGCTGAACACCAAGGTGCTCGGCGCGCGCTACGACGATGACCTCGACCTGTGGCGGGTGAACGCGGCGGGGGAGGAGATCACCGCGCGCTACCTGATCTCGGCGACCGGATTGTTGAGCAAGCCGCGCATGCCCGATATCGACGGCATCGGGGACTTCGCGGGCACGGTGATCCACACCGCCCGCTGGGATCACAATGCCGATCTCACCGGCAAGCGGGTGGCGGTCATCGGCACCGGTGCGTCCGGGTTGCAGGTGATCCCCGAAATCGCGGACACGGCAGGGAAGTTGACCGTCTTCCAGCGCACACCGATCTGGTGCCTGCCCAAAATCGATGTGCGACTGCCGGTTCCGCTGCGCTCGCTACTGCGGGTGAAGCCGTTCGCCACGGCCGCCCGGCTCTTCGGTCACGCGATTGCCGAGATCCAGTTCCCGCTGCTGGTGCACTACAACGGTGTCCTGCCGATTTCGACGCTCGGGCAGGCGATTTCGAAGGCACAGCTGCGCTGGCAGGTGCGCGATCCTCGGGTACGCGCCAAGCTGCGGCCCGACTACACCCTCGGCTGCAAACGCCCGAGCATCTCCAACACCTACCTGGCCACGTTCAACCGGCCGAATGTCGCGCTGGAGACCGCACCGATCGAGACGGTCACCGCCCACGGCGTGCGCACCGCCGACGGTGTCTCGCATCCGATCGACATCCTGGTGCTCGCCACCGGTTTCAAGACCTGGGACCCGGAGAACATGCCCGCCTTCCCGGTGCACGGCAGCGACGGTGTCGAGCTCGGCGGCTGGTGGAAGGTGAACCGGCACCAAGCCTACGAGGGTGTCAGCGTGCCGGGCTTCCCGAACTACTTCATGATCTTCGGGCCCTACGGCTACAACGGCACCAGCTACTTCCAGCTCATCGAAACCCAGATGCGCCACATCGTCCGCTGCCTGGCCCGCGCCCGCCGTACCGGCTCGACTCGCATCGAGGTCAAGCCGGAGGCCAACGAGCGCTACTTCCGCACCATGCTGCAACGCCAGGGCAAGCAGGTCTTCCAGCACGGCGACTG
Organism: Nocardia sp. NPDC052566; assembly: GCF_044547285.1. Taxonomy (NCBI): domain Bacteria; kingdom Bacillati; phylum Actinomycetota; class Actinomycetes; order Mycobacteriales; family Nocardiaceae; genus Nocardia; species Nocardia sp. NPDC052566. The sequence continues at coordinate 335,752 of NZ_JBIUAF010000002.1, forward strand.
CACCGGCGCGCGCTCCTACTACTACGACGCCAACGGCGACATCCCGTTCCGCCCGACGACATCGCTCGAAACAGCCTGGCGCAGCGTCACGTTCGACCTGGACGACTACACCTTCGCCGCACCCGCCTGAGCAGCACACCCTTTGATTCCCGCATACCGCTTCGCAAGGCGATTCGGTGTGCGGGAAGCCGAAGGGTGTGCTGCTGTAGGCGTCAGATGCTGTTGGTCGCGCGGATCAGGCTCCAGATCGCGCGTGGTGTGAGGCTCTTGTAGGCGATGTATTCGGGGATCACCGCGGTGGGGTTCCATTTCAGCTTGTATTCCAGCTGGGTTTTCGCCGGGTAGACGAGTTCGCCCTTGTCCGCGAGCAGGCGGACGATGCGGGAGACCGGCTTGCTCGCGGTCGGCAGTTCATAACTGGGGTCGAGGCTGGTGAAGGGGGTGAAGCCGAAATGCAGCCAGTCGGCGCCGTTGTCCCGGAATTGTTCGATCGCATGGAGATTGATCGCCTCCATGACACCGGGCGGCGCCTCGGGAACGCGGCGGCTCAGATCGTGCAGCCAGCCGCCGTGCGAGCCGTATACGGGCGCGTAGGAGAGATATCCGACGGGAGCGTCGTCGATCGATCCGACGAAGAGCCTGCGATATTTCTGGGCGGGCCCGCCGATCTCACCGATCAGGAATTCCAATTCCTTGACGTGCTTGCCCTTCTCGCGCAGCCAGCGGTGATCGATATCGGCGATCACCTCCGAGTAGCCGTCGGCGAAGGCGGAGGAATAGATCTCGGTGACCTTCAGCCCGGCGCGCTTGGCGCGGGAGATCTTGTTGCGCAGGCTGACGAACTTCTTGCCTTTCAGGCTCATCGTGGCCAGGTCGACGGCGTAGGAGGCGCCTGCCTGGTTGACCCGCATGCCCAGCTCCGCGTAGATCCTGGCGTCGGCCTGCTGCACCTGCACGGCCAGCACGCGGCGGCGTCGCGCGCGCGCCTCGTCGAGGAAGCGCCGCAGCAGGGCGGGCCGGTCGGGTGCGGCGGCGAACGGGCCGCCGAATTGCACCCAGTACTTGCCCACCGCCCGATAGCAGACGAATCCATCGATCTCCGGTGTGGCGAACAACGCATTGCGCTGATTCATGGCCAGAAATGCACTGGGGTTGTCGGTGGAGCGACGCAAAACCTCGACCGCGAGGTCGCAGTCCAATCTTGTTGCCACCTGCGCGGATTTCACGTCCCTGTCCTCCATAACGAAGCAGCGCTAGACCGTGACAAACTTCGCAGACCCCTCTGACGCGGCTCTGACTCGATGGCACGCGCGTATCAGAAGTGCGTCAGTTCGACGGTGGAGACTGTGCCGGTAGCCAAGAAGGTGGGTAGGACTCTATGAAACCGTGGGCAAATGACAACGGCGTGCTGACATACGGCAACTATGTTCAGGGCGAAGACGTCGGCAGCGACAAATGGGTTCACGTCCTGTCGGTGCGTGCCATGCTCGAGGATTCCTTTCAAAGCCTGCGACTCAAGCGCGATCTCGACCGTGGTACCAGGGATCTCGCGACGGTGGAACCGGGGATGGTGGTCGGCCGCGTCGCGGTCGCCGATGAGGACGTCAACCGGCGGGCGCTCGAAGCCGCCGCCGCGGCCGCGATCGAGTGGCGGGCATTCCCGATCGAGGCGAGGCTGGACATCCTCGACCGAGTGCACGCCGCCGTGCGGCAGCAGCGCGATGAGCTGATCAGGATGCTCACGCTGGAAGGGCACCCGCTCGAGCTGGCCAAGTGGGAGTACTCGGGCATGCTCGAGGCGACCGGCCCGGCCGCGCGGGATTTCCTGCGCGAGCAGCTGTGGCGGGAGTACCGCACCGAGGACGGCCGCCGGCGCATTGTGCGCAGGCAGCCCGATGGCGTGGTGTGCGTGAATCCGCCCGCGAACGCGCCGATGTCGAGCGCGCTGCTCGCGGCGTTGAGCATGGCGTCGGGCAACGCGGTGGTGGTGCGCGCGCCGCGCACCGCGCCGATGGGCGTGATGTACGCGATGCGCGAGCTCATCGCACCGCTGCTGGACGACGCGGGTGTGCCGCCGGGCACGCTGAACGTGGTGTGCGGGCATCCCGCGCCGCTGCTGAAGATGTGGCTGGAGTCGCCGCATGTCGACGACATCATGTACTTCGGCAATGTCGAGTCCGGCCTGAAGTTCGAACAAAAGTGCGTCGCGGCGCGCAAGAAGCCGATTCTCGAACTGGCGGGCAATGATTCGGTGCTCGTCTGGGCCGATGCCGACCTCGACCATGCCGCGGACGCGATCGTCGAGGGCTTCTTCGGCTCCGGCCAGCTGTGCATGATCCCGAATCAGGTGCTCGCGCATCCGGCGATCGCCGACGAGCTGATCGAGCGGATGGCGACAAAGGCGCGGGCGATGCGGCCCGGCTATCCGGATACCGAGGGTGTCGTGCTGTCACCGGTGTTGCGGCACGACGGATTTCACGCATTCCTCGACGACGCGGTCACCAAGGGCGCGACGCTGGTCACCGGCGGGCGCGGGATGCATCTGGACGGCACGCCGGGCGATACCGGATTCTTCCTGGAGCCGACGGTGATCCGGGTGGACGGGCTGGCCAAGGCCCGCGAGCTCGACGCCGTGCGCGAGGAGACCTTCTTCCCGCTGATCCCGGTCGTCGTCGCGGACAAGGGCATCGAGAACGCGAAACTGCTCGACGGATTCATCCAGTACATCAACACCAATACCTACGGTCTGCGGAACTCGTTGTGGGCCAAGGACGATGCGGTTATCGATCGCTATGTCACCGAGGTGGTCAACGGCGGCCTGCTGAAGATCAACGAATCGCATATCGCCTTCGCGGCCCCGCTGCCGTCGCACGGCGGTACCGGGGTGACCGGCGGCGTCTTCGGCGAGGCCAACTATCCGGTACTGCGCACCACGCATCTGCAGGGCGTCGCGATCTCCGACGGCAACCGCCCGCCCCGCTATCGCTAGAGGTCAGAGGAGGATCCGATGAGAACACTCGACGATGCGCGCGCGGTGTGCGAGACGCACCTGCCCGGTCTGTACGCCGCGCTGGACGAGGTGCCGCTGCTCGAGCTGGAGCGCCGGGGCAATCCGGGGCTCGAGCTGTTCCGCAAGCACGGCGGTCCCGCCCTGGTCATCCCCAAGGCGTACAGCGGGCTCGGCGCGACGCCGACCGAGGCGGTGCGGGTGATGCGTGCCATCGGCTCGCGCGCACCGTCGCTGTCGGTGGCGACGGCCATGCATCACTTCTCGGTCGCCACCTTGTTCACCCTCGCCGACAGCCTGCGGTCACAGGGCACCGAGTGGGCGATCCTGGAGGGCATCGCGGCCCAGAACCTGTTGGTCGCTTCGGGATTCGCGGAGGGCAGGCCAGGACAGGGCATCCTGTCGCCCGCTGTGCGGGCACAGCGCGCCGAGCGCGGCTATCTCGTCAACGGCGCCAAGAAGCCGTGCAGCATGGCGCATTCGATGGACATGCTCTCGGCGAGCGCGGCGGTGCCGACCGAAGACGGTGGCGTCGAGATGATCCTGCTGCTGATTCCCGGTAAGAGCCAAGGCATTTCGACCCATCCGTTCTGGGCCAGCGATGTGCTCGCCGGTGCGGAGAGCGACGAGGTCAGGCTGGCGGACGTATTCGTCGACGAACGGCTCGCCACCCGTGCCGAAGTCGACGACCAAGGCGTGGTCGACGAGTTGCAGACCGTCGGTTTCATGTGGTTCGAGCTGCTCATCTCGTCCTGCTACCTGGGCATGGCGAGCGGTCTGGTGGAGCGGGCGTTCACGGCGGGCCGCAGCAGCGGGCAGACGCTGGCCGAACTCGGTGTCCGGCTGGAAACCGCCGCGGTGCTGCTGGAATCGGTGGCGCGGCTGCTGGAGGCGGGGGTGAGCGACAACAACGCGCTCGCGACGACATTGATCGCGCGCTACGCCGTCCAGGACGCGGTGAACGACGCGGCGGCCAAGGCGGTCGAGGCGCTCGGTGGCGTCGCGTTCATCTCCGCACCCGAGGTGGCCTATCTGTCCTCGGCGACACGGTGCTTGGCGTTCCATCCGCCGTCGCGTTCGAGCAGCAGTGAGGCACTGGCCCGCAGTCTGGCCGGTGACGTTCTACGACTGAACTGAGAGGCAGGCCATGACGACACAGGATCACGCGATCATCGCCGCTGAGGTGGCGCAGTTGTATCGGGCGCACCTCGGGGTCGGCCGGGCCAGGATCGGCGAAATGGTCGGCGGCCAGGTGGAAGTCGAATCCGAGGGCGCGTGGATCACCACCAGTGACGGCGAAAGGTATTTCAACGCGGGCGGATACGGGGTCTTCATCATGGGCTCCCGCCATCCCCGCGTGCTCGCCGAGGTGGAGCGGCAGCTGCACACCCATCCGGTGGGCAGCCGAATGTTCCTGGAGCCTGCGGCCGCTCGGGCCGCGCAGCTGCTGACTTCGGTGACGCCACCGGGTTTGGACCGGGTGCACTTCAGTGGCTCCGGCGCGGAGGCGACCGAGGCGGCGATCAAGATTGCCCGGCTGTCCGGGCACCATCGCCTCATCTCCATGCACGGCGGATATCACGGCAAGACCATCGGCGCGCTGTCGGTGACCGCGAAAGAGCTGTACCAGAAGCCGTTTCAGCCGCTGCTGCCCGAGGTCACGCACATCCCGTACGACGACACCACCGCGCTGGCCGCCGAATTGGAGCGCTACGGCGAGACCGCATGCGTGATCGTCGAACCCGTGCAGGGCGAGGCCGGGGTGATCATCCCGGCGGGCGGCTACCTGAGCACGGTTCGCGCACTGTGCACCGAATACGGCGCGATGCTCGTGGTCGACGAGATCCAAACGGGCCTCGGCAGACTCGGCGCCTGGTGGGGGTGCGATCAGGAACAGGTGGTGCCCGACATCCTGCTGTCGGGCAAGGCGCTCGGTGGCGGCATCATGCCGGTCGCCGCGACCATCGCGACCAGCGAGTCCTTCGCGCTGCTCGAACGCGATCCGTTCCTGCACACCTCGACGTTCTCCGCCGCGCCGCTGGCCATGGCCGCGGTGAGCGGTGCCATCGCGGCCATCGAAGAAGACGACCTGACCGGCCGCGCCGCGGTGCTCGGCCTCGAGCTCGCCACCGAGATCGAGGCGATCGCGTTCCGGCACTTCGGTTCCCGTGTCCGCGAGGTGCGCGCACGCGGCCTGCTCATCGGCATCGAGCTCACCGAGCCGGGCATGGCGGGCGCACTGCTGATCGACCTGGTGAACAACAACGTGATCGCCAATTTCTCGCTCAACTCGACCACGGTGCTGCGGCTCACCCCGCCCGCCATCATGACCCCCGACGACGTGGAGTTCCTCCTCGACCGGTTCGAACGCGCCGCCAGGACGACCGCCGAATACTTCCTCGAAAGGTGAATCCGCCATGCGAACCGTCACGCTCACCATCGAATCCGCCACCTGCGACGCCGATGAGGCCTACGTGCGCATCAGCAGGTTCGAGCGGTACCCGGACCTGGTCGACGACGTGCGCTCGATCATCGTGCACCAGAGCGAAAGCGGAGTGCTCACCAGCGACTGGGAGGTGTACTTCCGCAACGGCCCGCTGCGCTGGTCGGAGGTGGACTACTTCCAGACCGACCAGCGCCGCATCACCTTCGAGCAGACCGAGGGCGATTTCGAGATGTTCCGCGGCATCTGGGAGGTGGAGCCGACGGGCGCGGGCTGCCGGGTCAAGTTCGAGGTAGTCTTCGATTTCGGCATCCCGAGCCTGGAGGGCGTGCTCGAGCCGATCGCCACCAAGGTGCTCAAGGAAGGGCTCGCCTTCGCGCTGCTGCAGCTGCTCGGCGATGCCGAAGTCGTCGACGATCCAGGCGTCGCGGACGCGCTGACGGCCAAGGCCGCCGCGCTGGCAAGCTGAGAGGTGCCGCTGTGGACCACATCAATCGCTTCGACAGCCGGAATACGCTGTGGCTCATCAGGATCGAGTTCGGGATCGGGCTGGTCGTCGCGCTCGGCCTGTTCGCCTGGCACCTCGGTGAGGTCTACTGGCCTACCGCGGTGCTGCTGTTCGTCTACATCGACGCGATCGGCTACATCCCCGGCCTCATCGCGCACCTGCGCTCGCCCGACGGCGAGGTCCCGCGCGCGTACTACGTCTTCTACAACACCATGCACAGCTTCATCACTCAGGCCGCCGTCATGGCGGTGTGGATCTGGCTGTTCGGATTCGGCTGGGCGCTGCTGGCCATTCCGATCCATTTATGCGGCGACCGTTCGATTTTCGGCAATTTCATGAAGCCGTTCGACGCACCGTTCGAGCCGAAACCGATTCCGGCGTTCGTGGAATTCCAGCGCAGGCTCGGTGAGCGCCGGACCGCGCGCACGAGGACATTGGAGGAATCCCTGTCATGACCGCTGTCGGCGCCGAGCCGGATGTGCAGCACCCCACCGCGACCCTGGCCGCCTGGGCGAGTTCGTTACGCTACCAGGATATTCCGGAGGCAACGGTAGGGTTCGCGAGCAGCCAGGTGATCTCGACCCTCGCCGCGATCCGCGCCTCGCTGGCACATCCGCTCGGCCGCCGGCTGACCACCGCCTTCGGCGCACCGCTGCAGGCGGATCCGAAGCAATCGGCGTATGTCCTTGCCGGACTGGCCAATTGCCTCGACTTCGACGACGTGTCCTATGTCGGGCACCTGTCGGTGTCGTCGGTGACCGCCGCGATCGCCTACTCGGCCGAGTTGCGGCTCACCGGCGCCGACCTGCTCACCGCCGTGATCGCCGGCAACGAATGTGCCGGACGGCTCACGGCTGCAACAATTCTCGGTCCGTTCTTTCGCGGGCAGACCGCTACCCACTGTCATCTGATGGGTGCGGCCGCTGCTGTGCTGCGCGCCCGCGGCGCGGAGGCCGGGGAGTGGATCTCCGCGCTCGGTCTCGCGCTCGGCATGCAGCCGACGCCGCTGCACCGCGCGGTGCTCGGCGGTGAACTGAAGATGCTCACCGCCGGTGCGCCGGTACGTATGGCGCTCGACGCCTGCGACGCGGCGCGCGCCGGGCTGGCGGGCGCGCCGGAAATCCTCGGTGGCGCAGGCGGACTACTCGCGCAGCTGTCCACCATCGAACTACCCGATGCGGTGGTGGCCGGGCTCGGCCGCCGCTGGCACAGCGAGACGCTCACCTTCAAAACCTTTCCGGGCAGCGCGTATTCGATGGCCGCATGGGAATGCGCGCAGCGATTGCACCGCAGGCTCGGCCGCGTCGATCCGGCGGCCGTGCGCAAGGTGACCGTGCACGGCTCGCTACTCACCTGGATGCTCGACCACAAGGTCCGTGAATACCTCTGTGGCGCCGATACTTCGGTGACCGCCGCGACGTTCTCCGTCGGCTACGGCGTCGCCACGCTGCTGCGTACCGGCACGCTGGGACCGGATGATTTCACGCCCGGGGCGCTTGCCGAGGACGCGCGGTGGGAACTGGCCGCCAAGGTCGAGGTCGAACATGATCTCGCCCTGTCGGAGCGGATGGTGCGCGCCACCTCGCCGCTGGGACAGACCATCAGGCAGGCAGGCAGGCGCGCGGCGGCATGGCCTGACCTCGCCGCATGGGCCGGTGACGATATCGTCGCGCGCATCGCCGAACTCGGCCCGCCCGAGGAGACTTTCGAGGCGGCGACCATGGCGATCGGCGCGCGGATGACCGTCGAACTCACCGACGGCAGCGTCCTCGCCGAGGACTGCGAGCAGCCGATCGGCATGTCGGGCCCGGCGACCCGGCGCGACCATCCGGAGATCGTCGGGCGCAAGTTCCTGGCCACCGGCGGCTCGCCCGCCGTGCTCGCCGAGCTGCGGCGGCTGGCGGATCAGGACGGCGAGCGCACGGTCGAGCTGCTGTGCGATGCGCTCAACGATCCGCGGTGAGCCGCTCCGGGATCGGACCCGACAGCGCGATCCGCAGCCGGTCGCCCGGCGCGATGCCGAGTTCGGCGTGATAGAGCAGGTTGGCTTCCCGGAAGGCCTTGCTGGCCTCGGCATAGCGATTCGCCCGGCGCAGCGCGACAATCAGCGATTCCCACAGTTGTTCGTTCAGCGGATCGGCATCGAGAAATCGCCTGGCGTTCAAGATGACTCGCCGATCCTGTCCGGTGTCGAGCCAGGCCGAGAGCAGGATCTCGCGCGCGGTGGCCCGCAGATGGCGCAGCTCCTCGGTCTTACTCGCGACGAACGGTCCGTCGTCGACATCGGCGAGCGCGTCGCCGCGCCACATGGCCAGTGCCTCGGTGAGCATGACCGCGACCACCGACGGCGCGCTCGGGTACAGGGCGAGCGCCTGCTCGACACGATCTTCGAAGATGTAGGCATCGACGGCGCCGCGGTCGATATTGAGCCGGTAGCTGGAATCGACGGATTCCAGAATCCCCGAGTCGACGGACTGCATGCGCAGCCATCGGCGTAACCGGGCGATATGCGCGTGCAGCGAGTTGGACGCGTCGCTCGTTTCGGTCAGCCGAAGTTCTTCGATCAGCTCATCGCGTCGGACCGGCTGTCCCGCGCGTAAGGATAGTACTGCCAATATGCATCGCAGTTTTTGTCCGGTAAGGCAACTCTCCTTGCCATCAACAGCGATGCGCATCGGGCCGAGGATATCGATCTCAGGGGTCGCCACGGCAAATCTCCGCCCGTTCAGTTGTCAGGTGAGAAATTCCACAACCGATCCGATGGGTGCCGTCAGCGTCGACCGTCGCGCCTGTATCAGTAGCGGACAGGCTAGAGTTCTCCTAGCCAATAGGAACGCTATCAAGATCGTGAAGTAGCCGTACACCCGCTCGTTCAGGTAGCCATCGCTCGATCGGGTAGTCGGGTGGTGCGTGGCCGCATGGCGCCGTGTGGTGTAGATGTCACTTGGCGGACTTCTTAGGGGTTGACGTCTCGGAACGGACGGCTTACCCCTAGTAGTAGGGGTCGATCGGCGCGAAACAATCAAAGTCCAAGTTAAAAATACCGACCGGCATGTTCATTATCGTGCGGCCCCGCGCGAGCTGTGGTTTACTGCGAGAGCTACTGCTTGGCCGACGTCAGGGGTGAAATTGATAGAGTCGTCGAAAACCCGAATCAATGTATCAGCAGACTCGGTGAGTAGGGCGACCGGCGCTCCATCCACTATCAGCGACGTCCTCTACCTCATTGCCGCCTATCATTCCGATGTGATCGACGATGCGATAAACAAGAAGCTGAATCAGGCCAAGATCAGCTTTCTGCGCGGGGATATCGACACGTCGCTCGCCGTGGTGGACGAGGTGATTGCCGATCTCGGCGCGAATATCCTGGTCGCCGATTCGATCCGTGGCCTCCGTATATTCCTGGCCTCGCTGATCGACGAGGGTGCGGTCGGTGCGACCGATCTGCTCGGTGATTCGGCGGCCGAGGGCGACGGCGGAATTTCCATGGTTGTCGCGCAATGTGTCATGTCCAGTAATCATTGGTTCCGCGGTGATCTATTGGAAGGGCTGTGGCTGAATCAGCGGGCGATCGAATCCGCGCTCGAATTCAGCCCGACGTGGCAGATGTATGCATCGATGTTACTCGCCAAGAAACTCATCGATATTCATATCTCCGGGCAGGCGCAGAACATCATTTCCGGAATGGACGATCTGATCGGCCGCTCCGGTCTCGAGGTGTGTGCGCCGATACCCGTCGCGTTGCGCGCGAACATACAATTGCAATCCGGCGAATTCGACAAGGCGCTGGAATCGGCCAATACGGTGATGCGGCTCGCGGAGGAGCGGGAGACCACCCTCGCGGTGAAACTCGCGCTTTCGGTCGCGGCGACCGCGTGCGTGCGCCTCGGCGAGACGGCCGCGGCCGCGAGCACGCTGGAGCTGTTCCACACGGTGCAGACCGGGCATGTGCTGTCCGACTCGATCGCGCGGGCCGCCATCGCCGAGACCACCCTGATCGCCGCGGATCACGGCTCGCACGACGCGGTCGAATTCATGCGGGCGAACTGGCAACTGCTCGGCACCGACGCGGGGCACTTCGTCGAGGATGTGCTGCGGCCCGCCTCGCTGATCGCGATCGCGCTCGACGCCGGTGACGCGGAGCTGGCCTCGCAGGTGCTGCGCGCCATCGAGCGGCTGGCACAGCGCAATCCCGGTATGCCCATCCTGCGCACCGCGGTCGACCGTGCCCGAAGAGCCTTCGCGGGCGATGGCACCGTCGCGGCCGCGATCTTCGGCCCGCGCAACGGCATTCGTCCGCTCCCGCGCCGCCAGCCACCCACCGTGGTGCCGCCGTCCGGTATCACCGCGATCCCGTTCGAGGCCGCGCGGCAGGCGCGCGCGGCCGAGGACGCGCTCGCCGCGCGCCGCGCCGAACCGGCGCCGGAGATCGTCTCCGATCTGTCGCTGCTCAGCAGCCGCGAACTCGAGATCGCCAGGCTCGTCGGCCGCGGCATGACGAATCGGCAGGTGGCGACGCGCCTGGGCATCTCGCCGCATACGGTCAACTTCCACCTCAGGAAGATCTTCAAGAAGCTATCGATTTCCACCCGCGTTCAGCTCGGCAGGCTCGTCGCGAAGGCCGATCGCGGCGCTCAGGAACCACAGGAGCCCGCCAAGGACAACTGCGTCACCTACATGCGGTCGGTCACCAGCATTGATTCCGATCCACCTGGACCGAGAAACCTTCGAGCCGAAGGGTATTGGCGCGACGCGTCCGGATAGCACAGGTCAAGGATTTCGGTCCGGTCTGACGCGACTCTGAGATGCGGTCCCGCGCGGTGTCAGTGGCGTTTCAGACCGCCGTGACACTGTTAGCAGCGCTAACGCAGTGGAAGGGTTCCCGGAGTGGCCCAACGGGGGCCGGGTAGCCCGGTCGAGGTAACACTCACGCAGGTTCGAATCCTGCCCCTTCCGCCACGAGGGAAAGCGCAGGGCGGCATGGTCGACGGGGATGTCAGTGCACTGGTGATCGTCAACCCGACGGCGGGCGGTGATCCATCGGGCATCGTCGAAACCCTGAGCAACCGTAAGGGTCTCGCGCTGCGCGTCGTGCAGCCGAGTAGTGCCGCCGACGCCGAGCGGGTTGCCCGCGATATCGACGGCGGCGATCGGCCCGATGTGGTGATCGCCGTCGGCGGCGACGGCACCGCGGGACGGGTGTGCGCGGGGCTCGCCCGCGCGGGGGTGCGGGTACCGCTGCTCGTCGCGCCCGGCGGTACGGGCAATTCGAGCTACCGTGGCCTGTGCGACGATCGCCCGTGGCCTGAAATCGTTGCCGCACTGGCGGATCGGCGGCTGGCGCGCTGTGCCATCGACTTGGCCGCGATCGAGGAGCTCGACCGCACCGTGCTGCTCGGGACGACCACCGGCCTGCTGCCTGCGACCCTCGCTATCGCCAGGGAGCTGCCGGGGTCGGGCCGTGATCTGCTCAGTGCGGCGACGATGGCCGCGCTCGATTCGCACAAGCCCTATCCGGTCCGGGTTTTCGTCGACGAGGTGCTCACCTACGAGGATCACCTGCTCGGCACCTACATCGGCGGTATGCGCCACCGGGGCGGCCGTTTCGAGATGCTGCCGGAATCGCTGCTCGACGACGGCCTGCTCGATATCTGCCTGCTCACCGGCAATTCGGCGCCGCAGTACGCGCGCGGCCGCACGATTCGGGTCGAGCGCACCGATGGCGAGCCGCTGCGCATCGAGTACGACGGCGAGTTGGACTCGCTCGGTGGCTCTTACACGGTGTCCGTTCTCCCCGCCGCGCTGTCCGCACTGGTGCCGACACCGTTGCCGGCGGGGATTCAGGGTTCGGAACTACTCACCACCTGACATTCGGCACTACACGACGGTCAGCGTGCCCGCCTGGTAGTCGTCCCTGACCTCGAACCTGCGGATCTTGCCGCTGGAGGTCAGTGGTATCGATCCCGCGGCGACCAGGACGACATCGTCGAGGCGCAGCCCGTGGTACTCGCCGACGGCGCGGCGAATCGCGGTGGCGATGGCCTCGACGTCGGCCTGGGTCGGTGTCAGGCCGCGCTCCAATTCGCCGACCAGCACGAGCCGGGGGTCGCGCTCGTCGAGGACCTGGAAGACCGCGCAGCGGTCCGGGCGTATTGCCGGATGGCTGTCCATCGCGGTGGCCTCGAGGTCGGTCGGGTAGTGGTTGTATCCGTCGACGATGATGAGATCCTTGCGGCGGCCGGTGACATACAACTGGCCTTCGCTGACGCACCCCAGATCGCCCGTGCGCAGGAAATAGCCGGTGCGGCCGGGGATTTCGACGGAGAACGTGCCGACCGACAGCTCGGGGGCCGCCCAGTACCCGGTGCCGATGCTGCCGCCGCGCAGGCAGATCTCGCCGATCCGCCCGGCGGGTACCGGATCGAGCGTCTCGGAGTCGACGAGGACCAGTTCGTAGCTGTCGTTGAGCGCACCGCTGGCGACCAATTCGCGCCCACCGCTGGCCACCGGCTCGAACCTGCCCTCGCCCAAAGCTTTCGGGTCGACCTGAACCGTGGTGAGTCCGCTGCCGCACGGCCCGCCGGTCACGAAGAGCGTTGCCTCCGCGAGGCCGTAGCAGGGGAACAGCGCGCCCGCGTCGAAGCGGGCGGCGCGGAAGTGCTCGGCGAACGCGGTCATGGTCTCGGTGCGGATGGGCTCGGCGCCGCACAGCGCCACTTTCAGCCGGGAGAGGTCGAATTCGGCCACCTGTTCGGCCGATATCCGCCGGACGGCGAGCCCGAAGGCGAAGTTGGGGGCAACGGTGTGGGTGGCGCCGAAGCGGGACAGCGCGGCGATCCAGCGCTGTGGACGCTGCACGAAGGTCAGCGGTGACATGCCGATCACCGGGCAGTTGCTGTACACGGGCTGGGTGACCATGATCAGCAGGCCCATATCGTGATAGGTGGGCAGCCAGCTCACCCCGATGCTGTCTTCGTCTGCCTCGGCGTGCTCGTGAACCAGGGCGATATTGGTGAGCACGTTGGTGTGGGTGAGCACGACACCCTTGGGCTCACCGGTCGATCCAGACGAGTACTGCAGGTAGGCGATGGTGTCGCCGGTGATCGGTACCGGCTGGTACTGCTCCGCCTCTGCGGCATCGATGCGGTCGGTGGAGATCGGCCGCAGCCCGGAGAACCCGTCGATATGCGCGAGCACGGGAGAGAGCCGCACCTCGATATCGGCGGTGGTGAGCAACAATTCGGCGCCGGAGTTCTGGGTGATCGACGCCAGCCTGGCGAGGCTGGTCTGCAACTTGCTCGGTTGCGGCGGTGCGACCGGTACCGCGATCACGCCCGCGTAGAGGCAGCCGTAGAACGCGGTCACGAAGTCGAGGCCGGGCGCGTAGAGCAGCAGTGCGCGATCGCCGGGGCGGGCGAAGCGGGCGAGGTGGGCCGCCAAGGCTCTGGCCGCATGATCGACCTGTGCGAAAGTCAGTGACGCGGTGGGCTCTTCGCCGTCGACGAGGAAACGGAAGCGCACTTCGTCCGGTGTCGACGCTGCCCGGGAGGTGAGCAGCTCGACGAGAGTGGTCGGTTCGGTCGGGTCGCGGTGGGCGGCCGGGCCGGATCGATCAGGCGATACAGTTGTCATTCTCGTGCTCCTGGTGTGTGGTGGCGGCGAGGCTCATGGGGGCGACATACCCGGCGGGCCGCAGCGTGACGCGGCGCGGGTTCCTGTCGCAGACGAGGGCGCAGGCATACCGGGCGCCCAGGTCGAGACTGTGCACGTTCCTGGTCGGCAGGCGTGCGTCGCCGACGGCCGAGATGACCGGCAGGCCACCGGAATCGGCGCAGAGTTCCAGCGCATCCGGTGCGATCGTCAATCCCGCGCCGAGCCACTTCAGGTAGCTCTCCTTGGCTACCCAGTGCCGCAGGAATCGACGCCGGTCGGTGCCGACCGATGCCGCCTCGCGCGCGGTGAGCACGCGCGCGGTCAGTCCGGCCAGATCCATGGCGGCGTCGACGAATTCGGCGTCGATGCCGACGGATCCGGTTGGCGCGACCGCGACAAGCGCGAGGCCTCGGGTGTGTGTCAGATTGAATGCCACTGTCCGGCAGGTCAATTCCGGTTTGCCGTGGCTGCCGAGCCGGAATGTGAGCTCGGCGGGCGGAGTCCCGGTGTAGGTGGCGAGCACTCGGCGCAGCGTCGCGCGCAGGTGTACGAAATCGGCTGCGGCGCTTGCTGCGTCGAACCGGTCGGCGCGGGCGAGCTCGTCGGCGGCGAGCAGCCGCCGGTCCGCCGGGGCGCAGCCGCCGGTCAGCGGCAACGTCCAGACGTCGACATCGAGCGGGCTCATCGCGGTGGCCCCGTCAGGCAGTCCCTGAGATGGCCGAGCACCTCGTCGCGGTGGGAGGTCACGAAGAAGTGGCCGCCGTCGACCATCCTGATATCGACCGCCCCCGAACTGCATCGGGCCCACTGCTCGAGATCGGTGACGGCGACGTGGGTGTCGGCGCGCCCGGCGAGCACGGTGATCGGTATGTCGAGCGGCGGGCCGGGCCGATGCCCGTAGGACTCGTTGAGCGTCATATCCGCGCGCATCAGCCGCAGCAGGATGCGGCGCCATTCCGCGTCGTCGAGCACCGCCTGCGGTGTGCCGCCGAGCTCGCGAATCAGCTGGAGCAGCAGCGCATCCGAGGACGCGGGGATCGAGGGCAGGCGCGAGGGCCGCTGCGGTGCGCGCCGGGCCGACACGATCAAATGCACAGGGGGACGGCCGAGTTCGGTGAGCGCGCGGGCCAGCTCGTAGGCGACGAGCGCGCCCATGCTGTGCCCGAACAGCGCGAACGGTGCCCGCCACGCGCCGTCCATCGCCGCGAGCAGATCGCCGATCATCGACTCGACCCGGTCATGCGGTTGTTCGCGCATCCGCAGTTCGCGGCCCGGCGGTTGCAGCGGCACCACCTCGATCTCGGGGTGCAGCAGCTTGCGCCACGGCACGAAGGCCGAGGCCCCCGCTCCGGCGTGGGGCAGGCAGTACAGCGTCACGGGCGCGTTGCCGGCCGGTGGGTGCGGCACCCAGCCGCTGCTACGAATCGCGTTGGCGGTCATGATGTTCGCACCGCCTCCATGGTGACGAGGGTGAGATAGGACGGCGGCGGTGGGGCCGGCGTCGGCGGAGCGGCGAGCAGGGTCACTCCGTCTCGCTCGCCGAGCTCCGTGAAGTTGGCGAACCGGTAGGTGATGTACATGATCCGGTTCCGTTCGGTGGGCACGTATTCGGCGATCAGCCGCGCGCCCGCCGCCTGGGCGAGGCGCATCACGTGGTTCAGCAGAACGGTGCCGACCCCGCGCGAGATCACCCGGCACGACATGAGCAGGAGCTTCAGCCGCCACTCCCCGTCGGCGATCTCTACGAGCGCCAGACCGATCTGGCCGTAGGTGCCGTAATTGTCGTCCAGATCCGCCATCAAGAGAAGGTGATCCTCGGATTCGGTGCAGGCGGCCAACTCCTCGGCCGAGTACATGATCCCGGTCGAGTTCAGCTGGTTGGTCCGTACGACAAGTTCCTCGGCGCGGCCGATGTCTTCGCGCCCGGCCGGTCCGATGGTGAACCGCATGCCGAGGGTGGCGAGGAACTGCTCGTTGGTTCCGGCGAACTGTTCCTCGGCCCGCGTCCGCTCGATGCCCGACCGGTACATGTGGCGGCGCCTCCTGGCGTCCGCGGTCACGAATTTCGGCTGGAACTCGGCATGTTCGGGCAGCGTCGCGGCCGCCGTGGCGTCGTAGCAGCGCACCTCGGGATGGGTGAACGCCACCTCGTCGCGCTCCATCGGCTGATCGTCGACGAAGGCGAGTGCGTCGATGCCGATATCGAGGAGTTCGGCGACGGCCGCGATCGAGGCGGACTTGTTCCGCCAGCCGATCTGCGGGTGCAGGAAGTAGTCGGCGATGCCGAGCTCGGTGAGTTTCGCCATGGCGAGGCCGGGATCGTTGCGGCTCGCGATGGAGTGCAGGATGCCGCGTTCGTCCAGTGCGGCAAGCGTTTCGCGGATACCTGGCGCGAGTTCGGTGATCGCGGCGTTCTCCAGCAGGACGCCGTCCCACAGCGTGTGGTCGAGATCCCACACCACACATTTGATGGGCCGCGGATGCTGCGTGGCGGTCTGGTTCATCGGATTCTTCCCACCCTCGTATCGCTCGGTCAATCGATGCGGACGATCCTGGCCTGGTTCAGGCAGGCGTCGTCGGCGATCAGCAGATGCTGCACTTGCGTACTGCCCTCGATGATTTCCATGACCTTGGCGTCGCGCAGGTATCGCCCGACCGGATACCGGTCGGTGCAACCCCGGGCGCCGTGCAACTGCACCGCGTCGTTGGCGGCGGCCACCGCGGCGGTCGCGGCGAACTGCTTGGCGATGCAGGTGGCCATGAGGGTGTCGGGACTGCCCGCGTCCTTGAGTCGCGCGGCCTGCCACACCAGCAGCCTGGCCGCCCTGGTGTTGGTGGCGATCGTCGCGATCAGCTGCTGGACGAGCTGATGCTCGCGCAACAGCCCGCCGCCCTGGCGGCGCGTATTCGCGTAGCTCACACAGGATTCCAGGCATGCCTGCAGAATGCCCACGCAGCCGGCGGCGACGCTGAACCGGCCGATGTCGAGTACGCCCGTTGCGATCGGCAGGCCCATGCCGATGGGCCCGACGAGATCGTCGCCGGTGACCCGGCAGTCCTCGAAAACCAGCTCGGCGAGCTGACTTCCGCGCGTGCCGGTGATCTCGTGCACCGGAATTCGCTGAACGCCAGGTGCGTCGGCGGCGACCAGGAAGGCGGCCGGGCCGGATGCGGTGCGCGCGAAGACAAGCAGCACATCCGCCAGCTGACCGCCGGTGATCCAGAGCTTGTGGCCGTTGATGATCCAGTCGTCGCCGTCGCGTTCGGCGTCGGCTTCCAGTGCGGTGAAATCGCTGCCGGCCGCCGGCTCGGTCAGGCAGAACGCGCCGAGTGCGTTGCCCGCGACCATATCCGCCTTCCAGCGCGCCTTCGCCTTTTCGGTACCCCACCGGTCGAGCGCGTACAGCACCATCGAATGGACGGTCAGCAGGCTGCGCAAAGACGAACAGCCACGGCCGATTTCCTCGTGCAGCTCGGCCAGCGCGGTCATTCCGGTACCGGTGCCGCCCTGTGCCGACGGCAATACCGCGCCCCAGAGCCCGCGTGCCGCGCACGCGGCGAGCACCGCGGGGTCGATGCGGCCGTCTCGGTCGAACTCGCCCGCCCTCGGCGCGACGAATTCGTCGACGAAGCCGCGGATCTCGCGCGGGCCCGCATCCATTACGCCACCTCGGTGGCGCGATCGTCCGGGCCGGTGAGCCTGGCGACCAAGGCGAGCATCGCGTCGACGGTCCGGAAATTGTCCAGGCTCAGTTCGTCGTTCGGGATCCTGGCGCCGACCCGCTGCTCGATGAACATGACCAGTTCCATGGCGAACAGGGAGTTGACGTAGCCGCTGTCGAAGATGTCCTGATCGTCGCGAAGCTGCCCGTCGGGAAATCTCGTGGCGGCGAAGGTACGCAGTTCGGAGCGAGCGTCGGTGAACATGATCTCAATCCTGTTGGTAGGTGAAGAAGCCCTGGCCGGTCTTGCGGCCGTGCAGTCCGGCGTCGACCATCTTTTTCAGCAGGGGAGATGGACGGAATTTGGGATCGGTGTAGAACTCGTGCAGGCCCTCGATGCTGTACAGGATGGTGTCGAGGCCGATCAGGTCCGCCGTCTCCAGCGGCCCCGACGCGTGACCGAAGCACGAGCGGAAGATGTCGTCGATCTCCGCCGCACCCGCGACACCGTCCTGGACCAGGCAGATGGCCTCGTTGACCATCAGCATCAGCACTCGGTTGGAGACGAAGCCCGGCATATCGGTGACGACGATGCCGCGCTTGCCGAGCCCGGTGAGCAGTTCCTGTGCGGTGGCGATGGTTTCGTCGGTGGTGTGCCAGCCGCGGATCACCTCGACGGTGGATTTCATCGGCACCGGATTCATGAAGTGCATGCCGAGCACCAGCTCGGGACGGGTGGTCACCGACGCGATGCGGGTGATCGGGATGCACGAGGTGTTGGCCGCGAGTACCGTCCCGGCCGGGCAGACGCGGTCGAGTTCGGGATAGAGCTCGGCCTTGAGTTGCCAGTTCTCCGTGATGTTCTCGATGACGAACTCCGCCGACCCGAGATCGGCGAGCGCGGTGGTGTAGGTGACGCGCTCGGTCATGTCACCGAACTTCTCGGTGTCGTGCCCGAACAGCCTGCCGGTGCGGTAGTAGCGGTAGACCTCCGCCCGCGCCCGGTCCAGCTGCGTGGTGGAGCGATCGACGAGCACGACGTCGAATCCGTGCGCCGCCAGGTCCTGGGCGAGTCCGGCGCCCATCACGCCGGCACCGACGACCCCGATCTGTTTCATGCGCGCTTGTTCCCTTCGGTGAGCAGAAACTCGGCCATGGCGGCGATGGTCGGCGATTCGAGCAGCGCGATCATCGGGACCACCGTCCTGAACTCGTGCTGGATGGTGTTGATCAGCTGAAGTCCGGCAAGGGAATTGCCGCCGGATTCGAAGAAGTCGTCGTGCGGGCCGACCCGCTCGGTGCCGAGCGCCTCCTGCCACAGCTTGGTGAGCCTGCGGTGGTAGTCCTCCGGCGTGCCGTCGGACGCGGTGCCGGTGCCCGGGTCGCGGTGGCGCAGCGGGTCGGCGCCGGATACCCAGTCCGCGAGGCGATCCGGGAGCCGCCCGGCCGAAACGACCGCGCGCACCGGCCCGTTCACGATGAGCCGGTCCATCGTCGCCAGCGCGTCCGCGGCGTCGAACGAGTAGGTGTCGAGCGTGTCGGCGCCGGTGTGCCCGGTGCCGCGCCAGGTGTCCCAGCACGCGGAGCGCCACGCGGACCCGCCTGGCAGGCCACGCGATTGGACGAACTGATCCTGGAAGGCGTTGGCGGCCGCGTACGCGGTGAAGCCGATACCGCCGAGCACCGCCGACATCGAGGACAGCAGCACCACGAAATCGGGCTGCTCACCGCGCAGCGCTTCGGCCAGCGCGCGGGTGCCGTCGACCTTCGCACGGAAGTGTGGTGCGGCGGTCTCGGGCGTCATGGCGTCGATGGTGGCGAAGGCGTCCGGCGAGAGCACACCGGCGGCGTGGATCACGCCGTCGATGGGGCCGAACCTGGCGCGGGTGTCGGCGATGGCCGTGGCGGCGCTCGCCGGGTCGCCGATATCGCATGGCAGGACGAGCACCTGCGCGCCATCGGCTTCCATGGCCCGGATCGCGGCCAGCTTGTGCTCGTCGAGGTGACGCGGCGGGGTGCGGCCGAGCAGGACCAGTCGCACCTCGGTGGCGGCCGCGGCGAGGTGCGCCGCCGCGCGCAGGCCGATGGTGCCGGTGCCGCCGGTGATGACGTAGACGCCGCGATCGCGCACGTACGGGGTGGTGGATGTTTCGGTGGCGATGCGCCGGAGGCGGCGCACCAGGCGGCGCCGCCCGCGCAGTGCGACGGTGGATGCCGTACCCGGCCAGTGCGTTTCGGTGAGTAGGGCGGTGGCGAGATCGTCGGCCGGTGTGCGGACGTCGAGCGTGCGCACGGCGAGCCCGGGATACTCCTGACCGATCGTCAGGGCGGGACCGGTGAGCGTCGCCTTGCCGGGATGCAGGATGTCCTCGGCATCGACGAGCTGGGCGTGATCGGTGACGACCAGTATCCGGCAGCCGTCGGCGCAGCGGCGGCCGAGCTGCTTTGCCAGCGCGACCAGGCTGTCGTAGCCGCGCGTGCGATATCCGGTATCGGTGCCGATACCGGTATCCGCCGAAGCCTGACCGGTCACCGACCACAGATGAACGACGGTGCGCGGTAACAGATCCCGCTGGCCCAGCGCGTCGAGCAGCCGTGCGTAGTCATCGGGTTCACCGGGGCGGAGGCGATAGCCGTCGTCGGTCGCCTCGAATTCGGTTCCGGGGTGGATGGTTACCGAGTCGGCGCTGTCCAGTGCCTGCGTCAGCAGGCCGGCGAGCTCGCCACCCGGTGTCCCGTGGTCGGCGAAAACCAGATAGGGGCCGTGGCCGGAGGTTCGCGTCGCCGCCTCGGTGACCCAGTGTGGTTCGTAGACCTCGGGACCCGCGCTGTGGATCGGCTCCACCGGACCGGCCTCCGGCCAGAACCGGCGATGTTCGAAGGGATACGTCGGCAGCGACGTCATGGCGCCGCCCGACCCGGCGCGCGACCAATCCACCGGCGCACCGGCGGACCAGATCCGGCCGAGCGTGCGCGCCACCACCAAATCGTCCTGGTCGCGCAGCGTGCTGCCGCGCAGCGTGGGCAGCGCGACGACCTCGCCCGACAACGCTTGGGCGGCAAGACTGCCGAGCTGACCGGAGCCGAGGTCGAGCAACACGCCGCGATCGGCGCCTGCCAGCGCGCGCACACCGTCGGCGAATTGCACTGTGGCGCACATGTGCTCGGCCCAGTAGCGGGGATCGCGCGCCTGCTCGGCGGTGATCCAGTCGCCGGTGACGTTGGAGACGTAGGGGATACGCGGCGCGCGCAGTTCGATGCCGTCGAACAGCGCGATCAGCCTGTCGCGCAACGGGCGGAGCAGCGGCGTGTGCACGGCGCGGGTCGTCTGGATGCGCCGCGAGGCGATGCCGTCGGCGGTCAGCAGTTGTTCGAGATCGCCGATTTCCGCCTCCGGTCCCGCGACCACGACCGTGGTTGGACTGTTCACCGCCGCGAGTGTGCGTGTAGCGGTGAGGTACTCGGCGATCCGGTCGGCGGAGGTCGCGACGGTGAGCATCGCGCTCGGCGCGGAGTCGGCGATGAGCCGCGCGCGCCGGACGACGAGCGGCAGTGCCGCCTCGACGTCGAACACACCGGCCAGGCAGGCGGCGGAGTATTCGCCGAGGCTGTAGCCGAGCAGGCCGGCGGGCTCGATCCCGTAGCGCTGCCACAGCCGCGCCGCCGCGTAGTTGAGCGCGAACACCGACGCGTGTGCCAGTTCGATGCGCGCGAGGAGTTCCGGTACCGGCGCGGCCGCACCGGAGCGCAGTGCCGCGAACGGGTCCGAAACCGCCGGGGCCGCCGCCGGATACAGCGCGGTACGCAGATCGGCGCCGAGTGATTCGGCGGCCGCCGCGGCGCATCGGTCGATCGCGTCCCGGAATTCCGGCACCGAGTCGTACACGTCGCGGCCCATGCCGGGGAAGTGGTCGCCGGTGCCGGGCAGGAGGAAATGCAGGCGGGCAGCGCCGCGCTGCGCTGCCTGAGTGAGCGCTACCTGGGTGATCGGCACCCGTCCGCCGATCTCGTCGAGCGCCGCCGCCGCGTCGGCGGCGCCGCGGAACGCGATCGAGCTTCGGTGCGCCATGGCGTTGCGTCCCGATTGCATGGTGGTGGCGACCGCGGCGGGGTCGGCGTCGGGATGGGCGCGCAGATGGTCGGCGATCGCGCGCGAATAGGTGAGCAGCGCGTCGTCCGAATGTGCGGAGAGGGGAAGCACGTGTGAGCGCTCGGGGCGCTGTGGCGCAAGGCTTTCCGGCTCGCTCGGCGCGGAAAGCACGAGGTGCGCGTTCGTACCCGACCAGCCGAACGAGCTGACGCCCGCGGTCGGCGGGTTGGCGCCGGCGCTCGGCCATTCGATGGTGTCCGCGGGCAACCGCACCGGGCTCTGGTCCCAGGCGATGGCCGGATTCGGCTGCCGCAGGTGCAGATTCGGCGGGATGGCGCGCTCGCGCAGCGCGAGAATGGTCTTGATCAACCCCGCCATGCCCGCGGCGCCGGTCAGGTGGCCGATGTTCGTCTTGACCGCGCCGACGTACAGCGCCCGCCGCGCCGCGCCGAAAACCTCGGTCAGCGCCTTGATTTCGATGGCGTCGCCGAGCTGGGTGCCCGAGCCGTGCGCCTCGACGTAGTCGACGTCCCCGGCGTCGATGCCCGCGCGCCGATGCGCCTGCCTGATCACCGCGACCTGCGCGGCCCTGCTCGGCGCGGTCAATCCGTTGCTGGTGCCGTCCTGGTTCACAGCGGAGCCGCGCAGCACCGCGAGCACCTGGTGTCCGGCCGCGCGCGCGTCGGCGAGCCGTTCGACGACGACCGCGCCGCAGCCCTCACCGAGCAGGAAGCCGTCGGCGGCCGCGTCGAAGGTCTTGCACCGGCCGTCGGGTGCGAGCATCCGCATCTTGCACGCCTGCCGGAAGGTGTCGGGATGCAGGGTCGCGCTCACGCCCGCGACCACCGCGCGATCGCATTCGCCGTCGCGAATGCTGTTCATCGCCAGGTGCAGTGCGACAAGCGACGAGGAGCACGCGGTGTCGACGACCAGGCTCGGCCCGCGCAGATCGAGCAGATAGGACAGCCTGCCCGCCATGACGCTCGGCGCGGTGCCGAGGCCGAGGTACGGATCGTCGAGCTCGCGCTGCCCGCCGCGCTCGGTCAGCACGGTCGCGTACTGATTGCTCGCCATCATGCCGACGAAGACGCCGGTGCGGCTGCCACGCAACTGATCCGCGGCCAGGCCCGCGTCCTCGAGCGCCGACCACGCCACCTCCAGCAGCAGGCGCTGCTGTGGATCCATCCGCACCGCCTCGCGCGGGGAGATGCCGAAGAAGGCCGCGTCGAAACCGGCGATATCGTCGAGGAATCCGCCCCGCGTCGTGTAGGAGGTGCCCGGCCGGTAGGGATCGGGATCGAAGTAGCGGCGGGCGTCCCAGCGATCGAGCGGCACATCGGTGGCCGCGTCGACGCCGGAGATCAGGTTGCGCCAGAACAGGTCCGGCGTCTCGGCCCCGCCGGGGAACCGGCAGGCCATGCCCGCGACGCACAGCGCGGTGTCCTCGTCGTAGCTCGGTGCGGGTTCGTCGAGCACCGGTGCGTCGAGCACGGTCCCGGTCAGTTCCGCACTCAACTGACTTATCGTCGGGAACTCGTAGAGCAGGGTCTCGGACAGCCTCCTGGCGAGCAGTTCCTCCAGCTCACCCGAGAGCCCGACCGCATCGGAGGAGGTCAGGCCGTACTCGGCGAAGCTCAGCGTCCTGTCCACCGCGGCGGGCGCTATTCCGACGATCTGACCGACTTTTTCGGCAAGCCATTCCTCGATCGCCGCCCGGCCGGAAATATCCGCCGCTGCCCGATGTGTATCCACCAATATCGCCCTTCAACTATCAGGCCACGGCCTTGACTATGGAGATGTCGCTACCGCGCGTGATTATTTGTCTGAGGTACGTGTGGCGAGGCATGGGGTGGTATCCCCGTGGCGCGAAACGAATCTAACATCCAGCAATTATTCGTGCAATACGTTTGTCTGCGGCCCTTGCGATTCGATGACATAACAGCAGGTCAACCCCGCTGTTCTAGCCGTTTCAGAATAATTTCAGAGGCGATATATAAAATGCGCATCAGCTGGCGCGGAGAGTTTCGTGTGTGATCAGCGTCACACCTGTTTGATTGGCCCTTCCCCGAGGAGGCAGCTAACTTCGGAGAAGGGGTTTCGGACAGGCGTTGCTTATTCAAGATAACCATAACCGGGGGGCGGAATCGCCCAAAATCGGTCATTTCACATCACCGCGGCTGCGATCTCGGGGAGAAAGCGAAATCCAGTGGAAACTCAGCAGGTCGGCTATCAGGGCAATGGCCTTACCACGACGGTGTCCGAGCTGGCTCGAACGCCCTTCCTGACCACGCTGGACCGGCTACGCGCCGATCCGGAGCTCACCTCGTTCTGGCAGCGCATCTGGGTCGCGCCCGCCACCGCCGCCGAATTCGCCGAGTACGCGGGCCAGCTGCGCGCGTTCGCGGACCGGTCCGGCGGACTGCTCGGGCGCAGCCCCGATTTCCTCGCGGGCATCGTGACCGCGTGGGCCGCGAACGCCGGGCACTTCGGCGAGGGGGCCGACCGGGTGCGCGAGTTCCATCGGGACTGCGCCGCGGCGAATTCGGTGCTGACGCACGCGATCTCCGACATCTCCGAGCGCGGGCGCATTGCCGAGGACCGCGTGCTGCGGGTCGTGCGCCGTGACTCCGAAGGCGTGTATCTGACCGGGTTCAAGCAGTTGGCAACCCTCGCGCCCTACGCCGATGTCCTGCTGATCTACCCGTACCGCCCGCTCACACCCGCCGACGCCGACGCGGCGCTGTGCTTCGCCGTCGCGCCGGACAGTGCGGGCGTGACGGTGCATCAGCGCGCCGGATTCCGCAGGGCGGGTGAGGATCCGGACGAATCCATCGACGCGCTCGACGAGCAGGACGCGATCATCGAGTTCCGCGACGCCTTCATCCCGTATTCGCGGGTGTTCATCGACGGCTCCGTCGAGGCGTGCAACCGGCTGCGTGAGCGTACCGGCATGACCGGGCCCGCCTGGGTGCAGGCGCTGGCAAGGATGGCCGCGAAGGCGCGGATGTATCACACGCTGGCAGAGCGGGTGCTGGAGAGCGGGCAGACCTCGGCCAAGGAACCCGAGGTGATCCTCGCCAAGCTGGCCCGCTTCGCGTCGAGCTGCGAGCGCGATCTCGAACGCGCCATCGAATCGGCGGCCTTCGATCCGCGCTACGGGTTCTGGTCCGCGCAGCGCACGATCCTGTTGCAGGGCATCGGGAATTTCACCGAGCGGATCGAGGGCGCGACGACGCTGCTCGCCCAGATCGCCGGCCTCGACCTGATCTGCCCGAAACCGGGCAGGACCGAGCGGCGCGGACTGCTCGCGGCCGCACCGCAACTGGCGGACTGGACGTTGTTCACCAATCTGGCCGCGGGCGCGTACGGGTTCCGGCAGACCAAATACGAGCTGGCCTTCGTCGGCGACCCCGACCGGCTCGCCGCACACTGAGAGAGGTATCTGACACATGCTCACACGCGAGCGCCTGATCGAAGCCTTGGAGCCGTTCAGCGGATTCGTGCAGTCGGCAGTGCTGTACAACCTGATCGAGCACGGGATTCTGGAACAGGTTGTGGTGGCGGGGATTCCGGTGCGCAAGGCACTGACGGCGGCGGGTATTCCGCCGGAGCGGGTCGAGGCGGTGCGGCTGTTCCTCGATACGGCGGGCTATACCGCCGAGGATCGCGCCACCGACAAACTGGTGCGCATCTGGGAGGCGCGCGGCTGGTATCAGATGATGATCGGCGGCTACGGCAAGACCTTCCTCGGCATCGGCGCCGGTTTCACCGATACCGCGGCGGTGGCGCGCGACGGCAAGATGGTCGGCGTCGGCAGCTGTGAGATCAGCGTGCACGACGCGATTCCGCTCATGTACCGGGTACTCGAGCAGCGCGGCAAGACCTACACCAGCGGCATCGATCTCGGTTGCGGCAGCGGCATTTTCCTGACGACGCTGGCCGAGCGCTATCCCGGGATGCGGCTCACCGGCATCGAGCCGAGCCCCGAGGGCGCCGCCGCCGCGGTGGAATTCGTCGCGGGCTCGCCGCACGCCGATCGCATCGAGATCGCCAACGCCGATGCCATCGGATTCCTCCAGTCCACCGACAAGCACTTCGATTTCGGCATCATCAGCTTCGTCATCCACGAAATCCTGGGCCAGGACGGCGAACCCGGCGTGCGCGCCTTCCTGCGCTCGCTGTTCGACACCAATCCCGGACTCGAACTGCTGGTGATCGATATCGACTACTGCTGGGACGATGCCGCGCGAATGACCGACCGGCACTGTACGAACTACTACAACCACTACTTCCTGCTGCATCCGTTCACCGATCAGCGGCTGGCGCCGAAACAGTACTGGATCGACCTGTACGAGAGCGAGGGGCTCGAGGTCGTCGTCAGCGACGCCGATACCCCTGGTCTCGACGAGACCGGCATCGTGACCGCGATGCTGGTGCGGGCCAAGACCGTTGCCGCCGAGGGCACCGGCGATGACTGACTTCACCGACAGCCAGGCGGTCTCGCGGCTCAGCTCGGGGCCGCGCACCTTCTTCCGGCTCCCGTACCGGCCGGTGGGGGAGCTGACCGCCGAGGACCGCGTCGACGCCGTCATCATGGGCGTGCCGATCGATGGCGCGACGGGCTATCGCAGCGGGGCCAGATTCGGCCCGGAGGCCGTGCGTGCCGCGAGTACCCTCGCCCGATTCGGCAGCAGGGAACGCCGTTTGGTCATCAACGAGGTGCTGTCGGTCGTCGACGGCGGCGACGTGCACGTCGTGCCCGGTTACCACATGCGCACACTCGAGCTGATCGAGCGGGGGGTCGACGCGGTGCACACGGTCGGCGCGCTGCCCATCCTCGTCGGCGGCGACCACAGCCTTGCCATCGCCGAATTGCGCGCGGCCGCACGCCATCACGGGCCGCTGTCGCTGGTCCAGCTCGATGCGCACCGCGATGTGCTCGACGATTACTTCGGCGTCAAGCACTTCCACGGCACGGTGTACCGCAGGGCGGTCGAGGAGGGGCTCATCGACCCGGCGACCAGCATCCAGATCGGTATGCGCGGCAGCGTGCCGAAGGAGGATCTGGCCGAGGACGACCTCGGATTCACCATGATCACCAGCGACGAGGCGGTCGCGCTCGGCTGCACCGAACTCGCGGGGCTCGTCGCGGACCGGGTCGGCGGCACTCCGATCGCGCTCACCTTCGATATCGATTTCGTCGATCCCGCCTACGCGCCGGGCACCGGAACGCCGGAGGTCGGCGGCCCGTCCTCGGCGTTCGCGCTGCGCCTGCTCCGCGAACTCGACCTGCGAAATATTCGCACCGTCTCGCTCGTCGAGATCTCGCCGCCGTACGACACGGCCGACATCACCGCGCATCTGGGCGTCGCGGTGATCTTCGAAATCCTGGCCATGGTGGCCGCATCGAGGAGCGCGCATGCATGACAACAGCACCGATCTGGAGGTCGAGGCCCTCATCGAGGGCGTGAACCTGTCCGACGGGCATCCGCGAATGTCGCTGTCCGCCGGGCAAACCGAGATCGTCGCCGCGTTTCCCGACGTGTTCTGGGAGGCACGCAAGTCACCGGTCGGCGTGGTCGAGCGCGACTCGCGCACCGCGTTTCTCTCCTCGATCGGCCAGTACCGCGCGCTCGCCGACGATATCCACTACCGCAGCTGCTACTCCTCGTCCACCGCCATCGATCTCGTCGGCAAGGCGATCCGCGACGCGGGTAAGTGCGTGACGATGGTCGAGCCGACCTTCGACAACCTGCACGACCTGCTCGCCGGGCACGGCCTGGAATTCCGCTCCGTCGCCGAAACCACCTTGGCGACCGGTGATCTGGAGTCGGTCCCGCCCGCCGACGGCGTGCTGTTCATCGTCACGCCGAACAACCCGACCGGCACCGTGCTCGAGGAGCAGCGGCTGCACCAGATCGCGGCCGCGTGCGCGGAGCGCGGCACGGTGCTCGTCATCGACTCGTGCTTTCGCGCACAGGATCTCCGGGCGCAGTACGACATGTACGCGGTGCTGGAGCACTACGAGCTGAACTGGGTGGTCATCGAGGACACCGGGAAGCTGTGGCCGCTGCAGGAATTGAAGGTCGGGTTCCTGAACTGGAATCGCGCCAATCCGCTGCCGCTGGCACGGATGTACTCCGATCACATGCTGTCGGCCTCACCGTTCATCCTGCGCGTCGTCGAGCTGTTCGCCGAGGACGGGCGCCACGGCGGCTACGACCGGCTGCGCGGCGGGATCCAGCACAACAGGACGCTGGCGCGTGAGCACATCAAACTGACTCCGGCCTACCCGGATTCGCGCATCTCGGTCGATGTGTTCCGGCTGCCCGCGGGCGTGCGGGCGACCGCGCTGTACACGGAGCTGAAGGAGGCGGGTGTGCACGTGCTGCCCGGCGAGCTGTTCTATTGGGAGCGGCCCGAACTCGGCACCGACCTGATTCGCATCTCATTGGCCCGCGATCCGGAATCGGTCATCGTAGGTTGTCAGCATGTCTACCAACAGCTCGAATCGTGGCGACGTGTTGTCATCGGCTGACCGTGCGACGGTGGTGTTGCTCCAGGCCAGGCAGGGGCTGGGCAGCGTCGGCGTCGCCGAGTTCGCCGCCGCCGTC
Organism: Nocardia sp. NPDC052566; assembly: GCF_044547285.1. Lineage (NCBI taxonomy): Bacteria > Bacillati > Actinomycetota > Actinomycetes > Mycobacteriales > Nocardiaceae > Nocardia > Nocardia sp. NPDC052566. The sequence goes on from NZ_JBIUAF010000002.1 coordinate 363,729, forward strand.
GCGGCCACCGGCGCGGGCCTGCTCGTCCTGCGGACCGGTGAGGTGCCGCTGGTCCGCGACGGCGATGTGGCATTGGACGGGATGTTCGAGGAGCGGATCGCCGAGATCGCCGACTGGTCGTCGCTGATTCCCGCCGCGGCGACGGCGATCGTCACCAACGACGAATACCTGCTCGACGTCGCGCCGCTGCTGTGCGGTGAACGCGGCTTGACCACCACCATTCCGGTATCGCGAGAGCACTACCGGAACAAGGGAATCATGCGGGGGCTGCTCGAATCGGCGGGCATCGCGGTGGCGGAATCGCTCATCGTGACGGCCGAGGGGATCGAAACGGCGGGCGGGTGCACGGGTTTCGGCGACGACGAGCTGGTCGTGGTCAAACCGACCGCCGAGGCGAACCTGCGTGGCATCAGGATCGAGCGGTTCGGCGACGTCGAGGTCGCCGCGCTCGGCGACGGCCTTGTCGAACGGCTGCTGACCGGCCCGCAGTACCACTCCGAGGTGCTGGTGCTGAACGGCGTTGCGACACACCTGTTCTCGGGCCGCTACATCCGCTCGCTGCTCGACCTGACTAAGGGCGGGCCGTCGGGATCGGCGCGCGTCGACGCCGAGACCGAGGAATGGCTTGCCGCCCTCGCCGTCCGTGCCTGCACCGCGCTCGGGCTCGACGGCGCGTTCACGGCGCACGTGGAATACCTGTCCAGCGGTGACGATCCGGCGGACGTCGTGGTCAGCGAGATCTGCGCGCGCGCCTCCGGCGGCGAGGTGCCGTTCCAGTCGCGGGTGATCACCGGCGTCGATCTGGAGCTGCTGAACCTGTCCATCCAGGCCGGGTTCGCCTGGCCGGAGCCGAAGGTCGAGGCCGCGGCGTCGGCGGGCTGGCTGTGGCGGGTCGGGCGGCCGATCGACGGGGCCGAGCGCATCGGCGATCTGGCGGTCGAGGCGAGCTTCGATCGGATCACCCTCGGCGGGCGGGCCAGGGTGCGTGGCGAATCCGCCGATGAGGTCATGGCCGCGCTCGAGGTACTGGCGGGAGCGAACGAGGGGTGATGAATGGCGGATAAGCGAGCGCCCATCGATCGGTCGCGCCGATCGGGCACGCCGGCAACGGGATTCGCGGTGCAGCCGTGGCAGCCGCTGACGCTGCACGAGCCGTGGGAGCTGACACCGGTCACGCCCGGCACGCCGGACGAGATCGATCTGGTGGCGCGGTGGATGGCCGAGCCGCACGTGAAGTTCGCGATGAACAAGGACTGGGGCGGCGACGGCTGGCGCGAGGAGATCGCATTCCAGTTCTCCGACAACAAGACTCGGCCCTTCCTCGTCGGGCAGCACGGACAGCGCGGCGGGTATGTCGAGCTGTACCGTGTCGCACTCGACGTGGTCGCCGACTACTACGACACGCCGGAACGCGATATGGGCATGCACGGCTGCATCGGCGAGGTCGACTATTTCGGGTACGCGCTGCCGTTCTGGGTGGTGATCATCGCGGGCATCTTCGCCACCTATCCGGAATGCACCGGGGTGATCTCGGATCCGACCGCGAGCAACCATCTGGTGCGCACACTCGACCGCAACGTATGCGCGATCGTGGACGGCACCGAGGTCGGCGAGATCGAGCTGCCGCACAAGCGCGCCGCCCTGTTCCGATTCGAGCGGCAGAACTTCTACGCCGCCATGGCTCGACAAGGGGGTGTGGACAGTGTTCTCCGCAAACTCGATGATCACTGACCCACTGCGCTGGTTCCTGCTGCACGGGCCGCTGCGGCTGCTGCCCGCGTCGATGCTCGGCGCGGAGGACGACATCGGCCGCCTGTTCCTGAGACCACCCGAAAAAGGCGCTCCCTACCGGGAGATGCTGACCAAGATCGGCACCGCCGCCGGCATCCACGAGAGCGCGGCGGGGCTGATCATCACCGGATTCGCGGAGAGCGAAGAGATCCTTCGCAGCGGCGACTGGTCCGCGGACCAGCCCGTGGCGATCCCCGCGGCGGCGGGACTGTACCGGTGGCTGACCCGCCGGTCCGTTCCCGTCGCCCTGGACGCGCCCGCCCTGGTGTTCACCGATCCGCCCGAGCACACCCGCCTGCGGAAACTGGTGTTCCCGCTGTTCACCCACCGGGCGGTGCTGAGCTCGAGCGATATCATCGCCGAGCACACCGAGGCGGTGCTCGCGGATCTGGTGGGCCGCACCGATATCGATCTCGTCGAGGACTACGCGCGCAAGATCCCCATCCGTGTGGTCTCGGACTTCCTCGGCTTCCCCGATCTCGGTTTCGAGATGCTCGACGCGCTCGGCGCCAACGGCGCGAAGCTGCTCGACGTCGGCATCACCTTCCCGGAGTATCGGCGCGGCATGAACGCGGCCCGGCGATTCACCGACTTCCTCCTCGATGTCCGCAAGGATCCGGACGTGCTCGGGGACGGGTTCCTGAAGAGCTGTGTGCGCAAGCACCTCGCCGGCGAGCTCACCTTCCCCGAGCTGGTCACGCTGGTCGGCTTCGTCTTCGCGGCGGGCTTCGAGACCACGGTCAGCTTCATCGCGAATTCCATTGTCACCGTGCTGGAACGGGGGCTGGCCGAGGAGGTGCTCACCGACGGGCAGCTGTCCGACGCCTGGTTCGAGGAGCTGCTCAGGTTCGATTCGCCCATCCAGCTGACGCATCGGACCGCACGGGTCGACACCGTGCTCGGCACCCATGCGGTGCGCGCGGGCACCGGGGCGCTGATCTGGGTCGGGGCAACCAATTACGACGCGCGCGCCTACCCGTATCCAGGTGAGCTGAGCGTGGAGAACGTCGCCGAGCGGACCAGCATGAGCTTTTCGACGGGCGTGCACCGCTGCCTCGGCGCCTCGCTCGCCAAGGTGCAGTCCCAGGTCGCGGTAGGCGCGTTCCTCACCGCGTTCCCGGATGCCAGGCTGCGGCCGGGCAGGCAGTGGCGGGACTCGGTGGTGCTGCACGGATATGTCCGCGCGCCGATGACATTGAGCGGAGGCCGGTGATGTGCGCCGTGCGGGTGGACGCCTCGACGCTCTACTGCGTCGGCGCCTCCACCGATCCCGCCGCCGTCGGCGCCGCGCTCGGGGTGCGGGTCGAACGCGCGGTGCCGGGCGCGGCCCTGACCCACAAGATGGTCGCACTCGCCGCGCACGACCTGACCGGTGCCGAGCTCGCCGAAATGACCCGTGCCACCACGCATTCCTGGGTGCATCTGGTGTCCTCCGGATTCGGCTATCCGCACCTGGACACGCTGGCGAAGGCGAACCTGGTGACAAGGAGTGCACGGGCGTACGCCGCGTCGCTGTCGGAGTACGTGGTCACCCGCCACGTAATGCATTGCGCGAGTAAGTCGCCGGGCGATCCGATACCCAAACCCTTCAATCGGCGTGCGGCGCTTGTCGTCGGCTTCGGCGCGTTCGGTCGCACGGTCGCGGGTGCACTCGCCGGACTCGGTGTCACGGTCACCGTGGTCAGGCCGCGCTCGCGGACCGCGCATCCGATCGACTACGCCGCCAAGGCGATACCGATCGAGGAACTGCCGGACGGCCGCGCCGACCTGCTGGTCGTCGCGCTGCCCGGCATGGCCGAACTCACCGGGTTCATCGATGACCGGCTGCTGCGCTGCCTGCGCCCCGACGGGCACGTGATCAACCCGGCGCGGTCCTCGCCGGTGGACTTCGACGCGCTGCTGCGCTGGCTGGCGGCGGGCACCGGCCATCTGAGCGCCGATGTGGAGACAGGGGAGCGGGCGGCGCGGCTTCGCCCGTTCGCCGAACGCGGCCTGGTGACGCTGACACCGCACATCGCGTGGCGGCCGTGGGACGCGGATCCGCTGTACCACCGCGATTGGCTTTCCATCTTCGCCACCGCGAAGCGGATCGCTTCGGCCACACTGGAAACGGCGGTTCGCCTCGACCCACGGGAGATCGCCGTGGACTACCTGATCCCTTGACCCGCACGTCCGGTTTGGAGTCCCGATGCCACTGTGGTTGCTGTCGATCGCCTTCGCCGTCTTCGTCTTCTACACCGACGACTACATGATCGCGGGCGTGCTGCCCGAGATCGCCGACACCTTGAATGTCTCGGAATCCGCGGCGGGACAACTGATCTCGGTCTACTCGCTGGTGCTGGTGATCGGTGCGCCGCTGATCGCCTTCGCCTCGGCGCACCGCAACAGGTTCGTCGTGTTCTCCTGTGCCTCGGCGGTATTCATCGCGGCGAACCTGCTTTCGGCCACCGCCGGATCATTCTGGCTGCTGCTGATCCTGCGCGTGCTCGCGGCCGCGGCCGCGGCGACCTGTGTGCCGTCGATGTTCGCGCTCGTGTCCACCCTGGCGCCGCCGGAGCGGCGCAGCGCCTATATCGGCATCGTGTCCGCGGGCATCGTCGGCGCGCTCGCGCTCGGCGTGCCCATCGGCACGCTCGGTGCGAGCTTCTTCGGCTGGCGTGGCAACTTCGTGCTGTTCGCCGCGCTGAGCGCGGTGTCGACGCTGCTGTTGTTCTGGTGCCGTGCGAGTCTCACGACCAGCGCCGAGCCGGTGTCGGCCCGCGAGAGCCTGGCCGCGCTCTCGCGCAGGCCGGTGCTGATCGTGCTGCTCGGCAATACCGTGCTGATCGGCGGATCGCTGATGATGTTCACCTACTTCGGCCCGTTCGCTGCGGCCTTCGCGGAATCGACGCTGCGCCAACGCGGTGTGCTGTTCGCGGTGGCGGGCGTCGCGGGTCTGGTCGGCTCGGTGATCGGCGGCATCTTCGTGGACAAGAAGGGCGCGTCCAACGGCCTGCGGGTCGGTTTCGGGCTGTTCCTGGCCACCATGATCGCGTTCGCGGCGCTTTCGGCGTTCGCGCCGGTGCCGTGGCTGGTGCTCGTGCCGCTGACCATCGCGTGGGCGCTGTCCATCTACTGGAATGTGCCCGCGGTGCAGACCATGCTGCTCGATCTGGCGCCGGGCTCGGAAACCCAAGTGGTGGCGCTCAATTCGTCGTCGACCTACCTCGGCGTCACGCTCGGCAGCATCGCGGGCGGCGTCGTGCTCTCGCTGTCCGGCCCGTTCGCGATACCGATCAGCGCCGCGATACTCGGCGCGCTCGCATTCCTGATCATCGAGCGCTTCGTCGACCGTTCGACGACCTCGCAGCTCTCCGGAAGGACAACCTCGTGACCGATCGCTATCCACCGGGCCCGCGACTACCCAGGGTGGTGCAGGCCCTGCTGCACACCAAATGGCACGCCTGGTTCATGACCACCCAGGCCAGAAAGTTCGGCGACGTGTTCACCCTGCGGCTGGTGCCGCCGATGCCCGAGCACGTCGTGGTGTTCTCCCGGCCGGAGCACATCAGGGAGATCTTCGCCGCCGATCCGGCGGATCTGCATGCGGGAGAAGGCAATCGGTCGCTGGAGGCGATCATGGGGGAGCATTCGCTGCTGCTGACCGACGAGGCCGAGCACGCGCGCGCCCGCCGCCTGCTGATGCCCGCCTTCACCGGATCCGCGCTCGCCGGCTACCGCGCGCTGGTCGAGGCGATCGCCGAGGCGCACGTCGACACGTGGGCGCCCGGTTCGACGGTCACCACCCTGGACCGGATGGAGGACCTGACACTCGAGGTGATCATGCAGGTCGTCTTCGGGGTCACCGACGAGCGCGGGCGGGCCGAGCTGATGCCGCTACTTCGCCGCATCCTCGATATCAACCCGGTGGTGTTCCTCGGCTTCAAGTGGCCGCGGCTGCAGCGGTTCGGACTGTGGAAGCGGTTCCAGCAGGACAAGGTCGCGCTCGATTCCGTGCTGTACGCCGAAATCGCCAGGCGCCGTGCGCAACCGGAGCAGGACCGGCGCACCGATGTGCTGTCCCGGTTGCTCGCCGTCGGATCCGGTGACGAACCACTCACCGATGCCGAACTACGCGACCAACTTGTCACACTGCTGCTGGCGGGCCACGAGACCACCGCGTCCGCGCTGTCCTGGGCATTGCACGAAATGGCCGCCGCCCCAGCTGTTCAGGAGCGCGCCCGCCAGGCCGCCCACGACGGCGACGACAGGTACCTGGAGGCGGTGCTCAAGGAGGCGATGCGCCGCCGCACCGTCATCGGCGGTGTACCAAGACAACTGACGAGGGATATGACGATCGGCGGCATCCCGCTGCCGCGCGGCACCGTAGTGCACACCTCGATCGTGCTCGCCCATCAAGATCTCGTCAATCATGCTGAGCCGGAGCGCTTCCGGCCCGAGCGATTCCTCGACGGGAGCCTCGCGCCGAACACCTGGCTACCTTTCGGCGGCGGTGTCCGCCGCTGCATCGGCGCGAGCCTTTCGCTGATGGAGGGCACGGTGGTGCTGCGCGAAGTGCTGTCGCGCTACCGGTTCACCGCGGCACAGGGCGAGCGCGGGCGGATCCGCAACATCACCAATGTGCCCGCGCACGGCGCGCGCATGGTGATCACCGCCGCCGCGGCGCCCGCTACGGCCGCCAGGTGATCCGGCCGCCTTGGAACTCCTGCGCCTTGCCGTTCTCGTAGTCGTATTCGTCGCTGGTCGGGAAACCGTAGCTGCCGTTCTCGGCGCCGTGCGCCAGCCACTTGTCCCTGATCGCGCCCCAGACCGGATGCGCGCCGGTGCGGGCGGACCAGTAGATCGCCCCGCTGGGAAAGACGTTGTAGCGGCCGCCCTTGCCCGCGGCGGCCTCGTCGGTGAGCGGGAAGCCGAGCGCACCGTTCTCCCAGCCGTAGGCCGCCCACTTGTCGCGGATCGCGCCGCCGATCTGATGCGCGCCGGTGCCGAGCGACCAGTAGACGGAGCCGCGCTGGAAGTGGTTGAAGGCGCCGGGGTTGTTCGCGGTGCGCTGTTCGCGCGTCACCGGGTACCCGAGCGCGCCGTTCTCCCAGCCGAGTTCGCCCCACTTGTCGCGAATGGCGCCGCCGACCTGGTGCGCGCCGGTATCGGGATGCCAATAGATCGATGAACCACGCTCGAAGGCCTGGAAACGCCCGCCCGCGCCCGCGGGCAGTTCCGGCGTCGCCGGATCACCGAACACGGGGCCGCCACCCGCCTGGTCGTATTCCACTTCGATGGCGCCGCCGACATCGAAGTTCCCGATCGGCCGCGCGGCCGCCACCGCGGGATCGGCGACGGCGATGGCCGCGACGGCGAGCACGGCGGCGCGTAAATATGAAGTCACGAGGTCTCCCAGGGCAGTCGGTGCGCGTGGAACTTCAGATCATCGGATGTATCGGCGCACGCCGCGTGATCGTTAGCGAAACTATTGGTTAACTCGGTCGTTTGACCAGTTTGCCTGCCGGTTTGTTGGCTATGATCCGGCAATCAGTACGCGCCCTCGCCGCCGCCCGATCGGCTGGCACGCCGAGACGGCGCCAACTGTGGTCTCATAGGGGCCGAATATCCCGAAAATCGATCCTCTTTGCCTGGTTCGTGTTTTTCGGTACGACCTGGCGATTTCGACGCGAGAGGAACGTAGTACTCGGATGGATAGGGTTGGGCGCACTGTTCGAGGCCGGTTCCGCCGCAGGGCGAGCGCCCCGCTGTTCGTCCAGCTGCTGACCGCCGCGGTCGAATCCGCGGCAGGCTCGATCGCGATCAGCGACAACCCGACCGGCGAACCCGATGATCGGCGCGAGCTCACCTACTCACAGCTGGACGAGTCCTCGTCGCGGCTGGCGCGGGAACTGATCGACCGCGGCATCGGCCCCGGCGACGTGGTCGCGATCGGGCGCACCAGATCGATCGGCTCGGTGCTCGCCGTCTGGGCCATCGCCAAGGCGGGCGCGGCCTACGTGCCGGTCGACCCCGCCCTGCCGCCGGAGCGCATCGCCTATCTCGTCGCCGACTCCGGCGCCGTACTCGGGCTGACCGATGCCGTGCACCGCGCCCGGTTCGGCAACGGCATCGAGTGGCTCGACCTCGACGATCCCGAACTCCAGGCGCGGATCGCGGCCTGGCCCGCGCACCCCATCTCCTACGTCGACCGCGTGCGCACGCTCACCGAACAGCATCCCGCCTACGTCATCTACACCTCCGGTTCCACCGGCCGCCCGAAGGGCGTCGTGGTGACGCACAGCGGTCTGGCGCAGTTGGTGGCCGCGCAGCGCGAGCGCTACGCGGTGCTCGCCGATTCGCGGGTGCTGCACGTCTGCTCGCCGAACTTCGACGTCTCCGTGCTCGAGCTGCTGCTCGCCTTCAGCTCCGGCGCGACGCTCGTGGTTGCGCCGCCGACGGTGTTCGGCGGCGACGAGCTGGCCGGGCTGCTGCGCCGCGAGCGGGTGACGCACATGCTCATCACCCCTGCGGCGCTGGAATCGGTCGATCCGTCCGGGCTCGACGCGCTGCGGATCGTCGTCGTCGCGGGCGACGCCTTCGGGCCCGCGCTGGTCGAGCGGTGGGCGGCGCCCGGCCGTTCCTTCTACAACGCCTACGGCCCCACCGAGGCCACCGTGCTCGCGACGAGCAGCGCCGAACTGTTGCCTGGACAGCCGATCACCATCGGTGCGGCGCTCGCGGGAATCGGTGCGGTGGTGCTGGATTCGCGATTGCGACCGGTGCCCGCCGAGGTGATCGGCGAGCTGTATCTATCGGGTCCCGCGCTCGCGCAGGGTTATCTGGGCCGCGCGGGAATCACCGCGGATCGGTTCGTGGCCAATCCCTTCGGCGGGGAGGCCACCGGCGTGCGGATGTATCGCACCGGCGATCTGGTGCGCCGCCGCGTCGACGGTACGCTCGAGTACGTCGGCCGCTCGGATTTCCAGGTGAAGATCCGCGGCTTCCGCATCGAGCTCGGCGAGATCGACGCCGCGCTGACGGCGCATCCCGATATCGAATACGCCGCGACGCTCGGCAAGACGGCACCGTCGGGCGCCACGCTGCTGGTTTCGTATGTGCTGCCGCGCAACGGCATTGGTGTCGACACCGCCGAACTCACCGGATTTCTCAGTGCCTCGCTGCCCGGTCACATGGTCCCGTCGGCGATCGTGGTGCTCGACGCGATCCCGTTGACCGCCAACGGAAAACTGGATCGGCAGGCCCTGCCCGAGCCGGTCTTCGCGGCGGCGGCCTCGCGTGCGCCGGTCGGCGCGCTGGAATCCCGGCTCGCCGAACTGTTCGCCCAGGTGCTCGGCATCCAGGTCGGCGCGGACGATTCGTTCTTCGCCGCGGGCGGGGACAGCATCCTGTCGATCCAGCTGGTGTCGCGGGCCCGCGCGGCGGGTATCGCGTTCACCCCCAAGGATGTTTTCGAACATCGCACCGTCGCCGGGCTGGCCCGCGTCGCGGTGACGGGCGCGGATCCGGTGCCCGCGCTGGCCGAGCTGCCGGGTGGTGGTGTCGGCGAGATTCCTTTGACACCGGTGCTTTCCGCTCATCTCGCGGGTGGGCAGGTGTTCGGCCGGTTCACCCAGCAGATGGTGCTCGCGCTGCCCGAGCACATCGACGAGGCGGGTTTGACGGCGGCGCTGACCGCGGTGCTCGACCAGCACGACATGCTGCGCGCGCGGCTGCGGCTCGCCGACGGGCAGTGGCAGCTCACCGCGCTGCCGCCCGGCGCGATCGAGGTGGACGCGCTGCTTACCAGGGTGGACGTGCCCATCGGTGCTCTACTACCTGAAATAGCCGGTGCGGCAATGGATTCCGCGCTGGGCACGCTCGACCCCGCCGCGGCGCGAATGATCGCGTTCACCTGGTTGTCCCGCACCGACGGCAGGGACGCGCTGATCGTCGCCGCGCATCACTCCGTCATCGACGGCGTGTCCTGGCGCATCTTGATCTCGGACCTGATCACCGCGTGGGCACAGCGCGAGGCCGGGCAGCCGATCGCATTGCCCGCCATCGGCACCTCGTTCCGGCGCTGGGCGCACGCGCTGGCCGAGGCGGCGGCCGAGCGCAGCGGTGAGCTGGCGTACTGGCAGCGCGCGCTGAGCGTCGCCGACCCGCTGCTCGGCGCGCGGCCCATCGACCCGGCGATCGACACCGTCGCGACCATGCGGCATTTCACCGTCGCGGTGCCGCCCGAGGTCACCCGTGCCGTCTTGACCGAGCTGCCCGCGCTGTACCGGGGCGGGGTCGACAACGGCCTGCTCGCGGCGCTCGCCCTCGCGGTGCGCGCGTGGCGGGCCAACCGCGGTGTCGAGCTCGCCGCGCTGCGGATCCGGCTGGAGGGGCACGGTCGCGAGGAGCAGGTGGTGCCCGGCGCCGACCTGAACCGCACGGTCGGCTGGTTCACCAGCATGTATCCGGTGGCGCTCGAGCTGTCCGGCATCGACGCCGACGCCGCGTGGAAGGGCGGCGACGCGACCGCCGCGCTGCTCAAGGCGGTGAAGGAACAGCTGATCGCGGTGCCGGACAAGGGCATCGGCTTCGGCATGCTGCGTCATCTCGACGCCGCGACCACGGGTGAACTCGGCGCTGCGCTGGGCCAGATCGGGTTCAACTACCTCGGCCGGGTTTCCACGGGTGACGTGCCCGCTGCGCTCGGGGGCAGCTGGCTGCCGACCGACGAGTGGGGCGCGCCCGCCGCCGAGCAGGATCCGGCGCTGCCCGCGCCCGCCGTGGTGGATATCAACGCGATCGTCACCGACACCGCATCCGGTGCGCGGCTGAGCGCGTCGTTCGCCTATGCGTCCGAGCTGCTCGACGAGAGCGCGGCGCGAGAGCTGGCCGACTACTGGACGGCCGCGCTGGCCGTGCTCGCCGAGCACACTCGCGATCCGGCCGCCGGCGGGCTGACGCCCGCGGATGTGCCGCTGGTGCGGACGACCCAGGGCGAGCTCGACGGCTGGCACCGGGAGCATCCTGGCCTCGTCGATGTGCTGCCGCCCTCGCCGCTCCAGCTCGGATTGCTGTTCCTGCGCCAGCTTTCGGCCGATTCGACCGATCCCTATCTGCTGCAATTGGCGGTGGAGCTGTCCGGTGTGATCGACCTGGATCGGCTGCGGCGGGCCGCGCAGATCCTGATCGACCGGCATGCCATCCTGCGCACCGCGTTCGGCGCGGCGGCCGACGGCACCGCGGTCCAGCTCGTCACCGAGGGCATCGAGGTGCCGTGGCGGGTCGTCGATACCGCGCAGGAGGATCCGGCGGCGCTGCTCACCGCGGAGCAGCGCAGTGGATTCGATCCGGCGCTGGCACCGCTGTTGCGATTCACGGTGTACCGCACCGATTCCGGGCGCACGCATCTGCTGCTGACCGTGCATCACATCCTGCTCGACGGCTGGTCGTTGCCGCTGCTGATGAAGGAACTGCTGATTTCCTATGCGGCGGACGGTGCTTCGGCACTACCACGGGTCCGCCCGTATCGCGACTACCTCGCCTGGCTCGCGCGCTACGACCGCGCCGCCGCGCTGGCGCGCTGGCGCGACGCCCTCGCGGCGCCGACACCGACGAGGCTGGCCGCGGCGCTGCCCGCCGGCGCGCCCGCGACCGGGTACGGCGAGTACACCGGCGATCTGTCGCCCGCCGAGACCTCGGCGCTTGTCGCCTTCGCCGCCGCGCAGGAGGTCACCGTCAATACGGTGGTCCAGGCCGCGTGGGGGCTGGTGCTCGCCTCCTGCACCGGCAGTACCGATCTGGTCTTCGGCGCGGTGGTGTCCGGGCGGCCGCCGCAGCTGGACGGCGTCGACGAGATGGTCGGGCTCTTCGCGAACACCATCCCGGTGCGCGTCCGCTTCGATACCGGCGCAACGGTCCGTCGGCTGCTGAACGAGCTTCAGGCCGAACAGGTTTCGCTGCTCGACGCGCATCATGTCGGGCTGGCCGATATCCAGCGTGCCGCGGGCGCCGGTGAGCTGTTCGACACGCTGCTCGCCTACGAGTCGTATCCGGTCGACGCCGACGGTCTGCGGCAGGCCTACGGCGCCATCGACGGTTTGGAGATCGCGGACCTGCGCGGGGTCAACCTCACCCACTACCCGGTGGCCGTCGAGGTAGCGCTCGGCGCCCGGTTGCGGATCGCCGTGCACCACCGGCGCGACATGATCACCGGGGCCGCCGCGCAGGCGCTGGCGGACCGATTGCGGCTGCTGATCGGCGAATTCGTCGCGGCGCCGGAGCGCACGCCGGCGCAGCTGGACGCGCTGTTCGACGCGCGCGGCGATCTGATCGCCCAGGTGCGGTACTGGCGTGACGCGCTGGCCGGGCTGCCGGACGAGCTGAACCTGCCCGTCGATCGCCCGCGGTCCGCGTCGCCGCGCGCGGCGGCCGAACTCGTCGCGTTCGAGCTCGGCGCGCGCCTGCGGGACCAGGTGGCCGAGCTGGCGCTTGCCCGCGAAACCACGGTATTCACCGTGCTGCACACGGCATTCGCGGTGCTGCTCGCGCGACTGTCCGGTTCCGCCGACATCGCGATCTGCACCGAGCAGTCGCCGAACACGATTGTGCTGCGCACCGCCGTACCGGGAGACGTCAGCTTCGACGAACTGCTGCACCGGGCGAAAGATGTTGCCCGGCAGGGCTTCGCGCGGGCCGATCTGCCCTTCGGCGATCTGGTCGCGCTGCTCGACCCGGCCCGAGTGCACAACCGCCACCCGCTGGCACAGGCGAAGCTGTCGGTCGGGGAGTCGGCGCCCATTCCGGGCGATTTCGATCTGTCACTGCATATTTCGGAGGACGCGGCGCGATTCGCCTTCGCGCCCGAGCTGTTCGACCGGCGCACCGTCGAGGTCTTCGCCGAGCGATTCGTGCGGCTGCTCACCGCCGCGGTGCGTCGGCCCGAGCTGGCGGTCGGCGACCTGCCGCTGCTCGGCGACGGCGAGCTGGCGGTGCTGACCCGGATGGCAGGTGCCGAGGTGACGGCCACCGGGCTGCTGCCCGACCTGCTGACCCGCGGCGTCGCACTCGGCCGCGACCGAATCGCCGTGCGCTACCGTGGCCGGTCGATCAGCTACGGCGAGATCGACGAGCGCAGTTCCCGACTGGCGCGGGTGCTGATCGATCGCGGTGTCGGCCCCGAGGATCTGGTCGCCGTCGCGCTGCCGCGCTCCTACGAGATGGTGCTCGCGGTGCTGGCGATCGCGAAATCCGGTGCGGCGCATGTGCCGATCGATCCGGCGTATCCGGCGGACCGGATGCGCCACATGGTCGCCGACTCGGGTGCGGCGCTCGGCATCACCGGCGCGGAGTACGCGGACGGCCTGCCCGGCGGCACCGACTGGCTGCTGCTCGACGATCCCGCGTGCGACGCGCAGCCGGGCACCCCGGTGACGGACGCGGATCGCCGTGCGCCGCTGCGTATCTCGCATACCGCGTATGTGATCTATACCTCCGGGTCGACCGGCGTGCCGAAGGGTGTCGCGGTGACACACACCGGGCTGCGCGGCCTGGTGGACGAAGCGGTCACCCGCTACCGGCTCGAGCCGCACCACCGGTTCCTGCACATCTGCTCGCCGAGTTTCGATGTGTCGGTACTCGAATGGCTTTCCGCGTTCTCCGTCGGTGCGACGCTGGTCGTCGTTGCGCCCGGCGTGGTCGGCGGCGCCGAGCTCGGCGAGCTGCTGCGCGCCGAAGCGGTCACGCACGTGAGTATTACGCCCGCGGTGCTCGGTACCGTCGATCCCACCGGGCTCGATGCGGTCGAAATGGTCTCCGTCGCAGGCGATGTGACGACACCAGAACTGCTCGGCAGCTGGCAGCCCGGCCGCCGGTACCTCAACGGATACGGGCCGACCGAGGCGACGGTCATCTCGTCGTTCGCGGAATTGACGGTGGGGCAGCGCATTACGATCGGCAGGCCGCTGCGCGGCGTCCGCGCGCTTGTCCTGGACGCGCGGCTGCGTCCGGTGCCGCCGGGCGTCGCCGGTGAGTTGTACCTGGCCGGTGACGGTTTGGCCCGCGGCTACCGCAATCGGTCCGGACTCACCGCGGATCGCTTCATCGCCGATCCGTGGGGCGCGCCGGGCGCGCGGATGTACCGCACCGGTGACGTGGTGCGCTGGTACGCCGTAGCACCCGAGCGGGACGGGAATATCGCTGCGCCGTCGGTGCGATGGCAGCTCGACTACCTCGGCCGTACCGACACCCAGGTCAAGGTGCGCGGCTTCCGCGTCGAACTCGGCGAGATCGACGCGGTGCTCGGCGGGCAGCACGATGTCGGATTCGCGATCACCATGGGCCGCACGTTGCCCTCGGGCGCGACGGCGCTGGTGTCGTATGTACGTCCGGTGCCTGGCCGCGCGATCGACACGGCTCGGCTCACCGACTACGCGGCGGGCATCCTGCCCGCCCACATGGTGCCGTCGGCGATTGTCGTCATCGACGAGGTGCCGCTGACCACCAATGGCAAACTCGATCGAAAAGCCTTGCCGGAACCCGTTTTCGAGACCACGGTCACCCGGGCGCCGCTCGGTCCGGTCGAAGCGCGGCTCGCCGAACTGTTCGCTCAGGTGCTTGGTGTCGCCGACATCGGGGTGCACGATTCGTTCTTCGCGATCGGCGGCGACAGCATCATGTCGATCCAGCTGGTATCGCGGGCCAAGGCGGCAGGCATCGTCTTCACCGCGCGCGACGTCTTCGAGCACAAGACGGTGGCCGGATTGGCGAAGGTCGCGGCCGTCGGCGGCACTGCCGCGCCCGTGGTGCTCGCGGAACTGCCCGGCGGCGGTATCGGCGAGATCGCGCTGACGCCGGTGCTTTCCGAATTCCTGGCCGACGGTTCGTCCGACCGGTTCTCCCAGACCATGGTGCTCGCGCTGCCCGACGGCATCGACCGCGCCGGCCTGGTCGCGACGATAGCCGCCGTACTCGACCGGCACGAGGTGCTGTCCGCTCGGGTGTGGCGGGACGCGCGGCAGTGGCGATTCGAGGCACTGGCCGCGGCCGACGCCGACACACTCGTCGCCGAGATCGACGTGCCCGTTGCGGTCGACGGACCGGAGCTGGCCCGCATCGGCAGCGCCGCTGTGGATTCCGCGCTCGGTGCGCTCGATCCCGCCGGTGCGCGGATGCTCGCCTTCGCGTGGCTGCGCAGGCCGGATGCGCGCGATGTCCTCGTTGTCGCCGCGCATCACTATGTGATCGACGGTGTTTCGTGGCGGATCCTGATTCCCGATCTGGCGCTGGCCTGGGCACAGTACGCGGCCGGACAACCGATCGCGCTGCCGCCGGTCGGCACCTCGTTCCGGCGCTGGGCACACGGTCTGGCCGAGGTGGCCGCCGCACGTAGCGAAGAAGCCGGGTACTGGCGGCGCGTACTGGCCACACCGGATCCGCTGCTCGGCGCGCGCGGGATCGACCACGCCATCGATACCCAAACGACGGCACGGTCTTTCACGATGCAGGTGCCCGTCGAGGTCACCGAGGCGGTGCTGACCACGCTGCCCGCGCGATACCGCGGCGGCGTCAACGACGGACTGCTCGCGGCGCTCGCACTGGCCGTGCGCGCCTGGCGGGCCCGGCGCGGTATCGACGCGCCGGTCACCCGGATCAGGCTCGAGGGCCACGGGCGCGAGGAAACCGTCGTGCCGGGTGCCGATCTGACGCGCACCCTCGGCTGGTTCACCACGGTCTATCCGGTCGCGATCGACCTGTCCGGGCTGGACACCGTCGACAACGCCGCAGGCATCGATGACAACGCCGCAGGCATCGATGACACAGTGCTCGGCGCCGTGCTGAAGTCGGTCAAGGAGCAGCTGATCGCGGTGCCGGACAAGGGCATCGGCTTCGGCATGCTGCGCCATCTCGATCCGGCGACCGCGCCATCGCTCACCGGCGATATCGGGCAGATCGGTTTCAACTATCTGGGCCGCACGGGCGTGCCCGCCGATCTCGCCGACCACAGCTGGCTGCCCACCGCCGACCTGGGTGAGCTCGAGCTCGCACCCGACGATGCCATGCCGCTCAGCGCGGTCATCGATATCAACGCCATCACCACCGACACCGCGGCGGGCGCGCGACTCGACCTGAGCTTCCGGTACGCGAGCGAGATCCTCGACGAGGCGGCGGTGCGGGAGCTGGCCGCCGACTGGTCGGCCGCTCTCGCCGCGATCGCCGACCACGCCACCGGCCCGACGGCGGGCGGTCTCACGCCGTCGGATGTGCCGCTGGTCCATGTCACCCAGGCCGAATTGGATCGGTGGCGGCGCGACTATCCCGCACTGTCCGATGTGCTGCCGCTCTCGCCGCTGCAGGGTTCGCTGCGCGCGCTCATCGAATTGCTCGACGGCTCGGTCGAGGCCTACATCATTCAGCTGGCGGTGCAGCTGTCCGGGGAGCTGGACACCGACCGGCTGCGCCGCGCCGCGCGAACCATGCTCGACCGGCACCCGAATCTGCGCTCCGCCTTCGTTTCCGCGGCCGACGGCAGCGCGGTGCAGCTGATACTCGACGACGTCGAGCCGCCGGTGCGGATCGTCGACGGTGTGGCCGAGGCCGAACTGCCTGCGCTTGTCGCGGCCGAACAGCGCGGCGGCTTCGATCCCGCGGTGGCGCCGCTGCTGCGATTCACGGTGTACCGCACCGATTCTCATCGCAGCCAGCTGGTGCTGACCGGGCATCACATCCTGCTCGACGGTTGGTCGATGCCGCTGCTGATGAAGGAACTGCTCGTGTTGTACGCGACCGGTGGTGACGCCGCGCCGCTGCCGCCGGTCCGCCCGTATCGCGATTATCTGCACTGGCTTTCGCGACAGGACCGCGACGGCGCGGTGCGCGCCTGGTCGGAGCTGCTCGCGGGCGCGCGGGCGACCATGCTCGCGCCCGAGCTGGCCTGGCCCGCGCCCGCGGGCGCCGGATTCGGCCTGTGCGAATTCGAGCTGTCGGCCGAGCGGACCGCGGAGCTGACGGCGTATGCCGCCGCGGCCGAGGTCACTGCGAACACGGTGATCCAGTCGGCGTGGGGCCTGGTGGTCGCCGCCAGTACCGGACGCGACGACGTGCTGTTCGGCGCGACCATCTCGGGCAGGCCTGCCGAACTCGACGGCATCGGCGAGATGATCGGCCTGTTCGTCGACGCCATCCCGGTGCGGATCCGGTTCGACCGCAGCACCACGGTGCGGACCATGGTCGGCGCGCTGCAAGCCGAACAGGCCGCGCTGCTCGACCATCACCACCTCGGCCTCGGCGCCATCCAGCGCGCCACCGGTCAGGGTGAATTGTTCGACACGATGCTGGTTTTCGAGTCCTACCCGGTCGACGTCGATGGCCTGCGACAGGCCAGTGGCGCGCTCGAGGGCCTGCGGATCGACGGGCTGCGCGGCGGCGATTACACGCACTATCCGGTCACCGTGCTCGTCTTCCTCGGCGAGCGCACGCTGGTTCAGGTGAAGTATCGGCTCGATACGGTCGCCGACGCGACGGCGCGGGCCGTGGCCGATCGGTTGCGCCGGGTGCTCGCCGACCTGCTCGCCGCGCCGGAGCGTACGGCGGCCGAGACCGTGCTGCTGCTCGACGCCGAATCCGACGATTCGATTACCAAGGCGCGGTATTGGCGCGCCGAGCTCGCAGGGCTGCCCGACCGGCTCGACCTGCCGGTCGATCGTCCGCGCACCGGATCGGAAGACCGTGGGCGCGTGCGGTTCTCGGTGCCGGAGCAGGTGCACGACGGTCTGCGCGCGCTGGCGCACTCGGCCTGCGTCACCTGGTCCTCGGTGGTGCGCACGGCATTGGCGGCGTTGCTCGCGCGACTATCGGGCTCCGGTGATATCGCCATCGGCGCGGCGGCGGAGGGCGAACGGGCCGAGCTGGTGCTGCGCACCCGTCTCGATCCGGCGACGCGGTTCGGTGACCTGCTGCTCGATGCGCACCGGACGGAGCTGGAAGGCTTCGCGCACGCCGGCATTCCATTCGACGAGCTGGTCGAACTGCTCGGCGTGCGACGGTCGCCGGATCGGCATCCGCTGTTCCAGGTGGCGCTGTCGTTCGAGGGCGCGCCCGCCGGGGGAGCGGAACTGGCGCTTGCCCTCCGTGACGGGACGCACGGCGAAATCGCTTTCGCGCGTGATCGTTTCGACGATGACACGGTGCGGATATTCGCCGAGCGGTTCATCCGGGTGCTCGCGGCGGTCGCGGACCGGCCCGAGATCCGGGTGGACGAGCTGCCGCTGCTGGGCGGCGCGGAGTATCGGCGACTGATCCGGATGGGCGGCGGTATTCCGCCCGCGACCGGACTGCTGCCCGAACTGCTCACGCGCGGAGCCGGTTTCGGGCGGGACCGGATCGCGGTGCGCGCGGCCGGGCGCGAATACGCCTTCGGTGAGCTCGACGAGCTGTCCTCGCGGCTGGCACGGGTGCTGATCGCGCGCGGTGTCGCGCCGGAAACGGTGGTGGCGCTGGCGATGCGGCGCTCCTACGAGATGGTCGCCGCGATCTGGGCGGTGGCCAAGGCCGGTGGCGCGTATCTGCCGGTCGACCCCGGCTATCCGGCGCACCGGATACGGCATATGGTGACCGATTCCGGTGCGGCGGTGGGCATTACCGTCGCCGGGGAGGTGGCCGGACTGGCCGGTGACGTGGATTGGCTGGTACTCGACGATATCGACATGTCCGAGTACTCGGCGGATGCGGTGACCGATGCGGATCGTCTCGCGCCGCTGAGTATCTCGCATCTCGCCTACGTGATCTACACGTCCGGCTCGACGGGTCTGCCCAAGGGCGTCGCCGTCACCCATGCCGGACTCGGCGGGCTCGTCGGCCACTCGGTCGATCTGCTGCGCCTGGAGCCGGAACACCGGATGCTGCACGTGTGTTCGCCGAGCTTCGATCAGTCCCTGGAGGAGATCGCCACCGCCTGCTACACCGGCGCGACCTTGGTGATCGCGCCGCCGGAGCTGCTCGGCGGCGCCGAACTGCATGAGCTGCTGCGCGACGAGCGGGTCACGCACACCATCATCACCCCCGCGCTGCTCGGCACCGTCGATCCGGCGGGCCTGCACGAGCTCGCGGTGGTATCCGCCGGTGGCGAGGCCGTCACGCCCGAGCTGCTCGCCAAGTGGCAGCCGGGCAGGCGTTTCCTCAACGGCTACGGCCCGACCGAGGCGACGATCGGCGCGACCTATACGACACTGCTTGCGGGACAGCGGATCTCGATCGGCCGCCCGGTGCCCGGCGGGTGGGCGCACGTGCTCGACGCCCGGTTGAATCCGGTGCCCGCCGGTGTCACGGGTGAGCTGTATCTGGCGGGTCCGGCACTCGCGCGCGGTTACCACCGGCGCACCGGGGTGAGCGCCGAGCGGTTCGTCGCGAATCCCTGGGGAGCGCCGGGGGAGCGGATGTACCGGACCGGCGATGTCGTCCGCTGGACCGGAGTGCCGGGGGCCGGACCGGTCGGCGGGACGCTGGAGTACCTGGGCCGCACGGACTTCCAGGTGAAGATCCGCGGCTTCCGCATCGAGCTCGGTGAGATCGACGCGGTGCTCGCGGCGCATCCCGCGGTCGACCACGCGATCACCGTCGGACGCGAAAACCCCAGCGGGACCACGGTGCTGGTGTCGTATGTGGTCGGCACGGCGGCCGATCCCGACGAGGTGGTGCGGTGGGCCGCGCAGAACCTGCCGCCGCATATGGTCCCCGCGTCGGTCGTCGTCCTCGACGAACTGCCGCTGACCGCGGTCGGCAAACTCGACCGGAACGCGCTGCCCGCACCGGAATTCGCGATGCGTGCCTACCGCGAACCCGCGACCGAGGCGGAGCGGACCGTCGCCGGGGTCTTCGCCGAGGTACTCGGCCTGGAGCGGATCGGCGCCGACGACGACTTCTTCCGCCTCGGCGGCAATTCGCTGCTCGCGACCCGGGTGACCGCCCGGCTCGGCATGGCGCTCGGCGTCAAGGTGCCCGTGCGTGCGCTGTACGCCGCACCGACCCCCAGTGGCCTCGTCGGGCAGTTGCGGGAGCGCGGCGCCGAAGGAGCGGACGCGTCCTTCGATGTGCTGCTGCCGCTGCGCACCTCCGGCACCGCCGAACCGCTGTTCTGCCTCCATCCGATCGTCGGCATCTCCTGGTCGTTCGCCGGGCTGGCCGCGCATCTCGACCCCGATCGCCCGATCTACGGCCTCCAGTCGCCCGCCCTGAGTTCCGCTGTGCCTCTGCCCGATTCGATCGAGGAGTGGGCGCGTCTCTATATCGAGCGGATTCGGGCGGTGCAACCGGAAGGCCCGTACCACCTGCTCGGCTGGTCGTTCGGCGGCGTGCTCGCGCACGCCATGGCCGTGCGGCTCCAGGACGAGGGCGAAGAGGTGGCGCTACTCGCCGTGCTGGACAGTCACCTGCACAGCGCGGTCATCGATCCCACCGCGACCAGCGTGACGGTGCCGGAACTCCTCGGTGGGCTGCTCGGTGATCAGGCCGCCGCGTTCGGACTGGACGACACCATCGAATTGTCCCAGCTGGCAACCCGATTGAGCGCACTGCCCGAGCCGTTCGCCTCCTTCGGTGCCGCCCGTATCGAGCGAGTCGTCGACGCCGCGGTCGCCTCGTCGGCCCAGATCGCCGCCTATCACCCGCGTCAGTTCGACGGCGATGTTGTCTACTTCACCGCGGCCGACGACGATCCGACCGGCGGCGCGGGTGCCGCGACCTGGACGGCCGCGGTGACCGGCGCCGTGCACAACCATCCGGTGGCCACCACGCACTGGCGGATGACCACCGATGCCGCGCTGCGGCGGATCGCGGCGGTGCTGCACGAGCTCAGGCTCATGGAAGCGGTCAGGCCGCGGTAGCCGGGGCCGGGCCGGTCGGCCGCCAGACCGTGCCGCGGCGTTCGTGCCCGAACAACTGCTCCACCGCGTGCGCGATGCGCGGGCCGAGCTGGCGCTCGACCAGGTAGAGGCCGAGATCGAGTCCGGAGGTGACGCTGCTCGCGGTGATCAGATCGCCGTCGTCGACGATGCGGGCGTCGATCGCCGTGGCGCCGGTGGTGGCGAGCAGGTCGAGCCCGGATCGGTGAGTGGTGGCCGGACGGCCCTTCAGCAGGCCCGTCAGCGCGAGCAGCAGCGAGCCGCCGCATACCGTGGCGACGGTCAGGCCGGGCCGGTCGAGCGCGGTTCTGAGCAGCGCGGGCAGGTCCGTGGCGAGCGCGCGCGTCATGATCGCCTTGATGCCGTCGTCGCGGCCGAAGTCATCCCCCTCCGGTAGACCGGTGGCGCCCGGCAGCACGATCAAATCCGCTCGCTCCGTGGCGAGTCGGCCGGTGGCGTCCAAGGCCACCTCGGCGATCCCGCTCGGTACTCGGCGCGCACCCTCGGCGGTGACCAGCTCCAGCTCCAGGAATCCCTCGGTCATCAGGCGCCCGGCGTGCAGCACCGAATAGGGAGCGATGGTGTCGAGGGGATCGAATCCGTCGAACAACACGAACTGCGCCAGCATCGAGAACTCCTTCGTAGTAGGTGATTCCGACGCTAGGCAGCGCACGCGGACAAGAGAAGTGGCGAGATTGCCAGGCTCCCACGGATTATCGCCAGGTACCGTGGCGTGATGCACACCGTGGCAGTGATCGCCCTCGACGGGGTCGTACCGTTCGATCTGGCCACGCCGATCGAGGTGTTCACCCGAACTCGTTCGGCTGATGGCCGCGCCCCCTACCGCGTCCAGATCTGCAGCGGCACATCGACAGTCGATGCGGGCACGTTCACCATGCAGGCGCCGTGGGGGCTCGAAGCGCTCGCCGAAGCGGACACGATCATCGTGCCCGGCATCGCCGATATCGACCCGCCGATTCCAGCGGAGGTGATCGACGCGCTGCGGGATGCGGCGGCACGCGGCACCCGGATCGCCTCGATCTGCTCGGGCGCCTTCGTCCTGGCCGCCGCCGGACTCCTCGACGGACTGCGCGCCACCACGCACTGGCTCGCGGCCGCGCAACTGGCGCAACGCTATCCGGCGATCGAGGTGGACCCGAACGTCCTCTACATCGACAACGGCCAACTACTCACCTCGGCGGGCGCCGCGGCCGGAATGGACCTGTGCCTGCACCTGATTCGCCGCGACCACGGCTCCGCGGTGGCCGCCGACGCTGCGCGCCTGTCGGTGATGCCGCTGGAACGTGAAGGCGGACAAGCACAATTCATCGTCAACGACCCACCGCCCGCACCGCGCGGTTCGATACTGGAGCCACTCCTGCTGTGGATGGCCGACAACGCCGCACAGGACCTCACCCTCGACGATCTCGCCGCCAAGGCGGGCATGAGCAGCCGCACCCTCAACCGCCGCTTCCGCGAGCACACCGGCACCACCCCCGTCCAATGGCTGCACCGCACCAGAGTCCGCAAGGCGCAGCACCTACTCGAATCCACCACCCACCCGGTCGATTTCATTGCCTCCCAAGTAGGTTTCGGTTCCCCCACCGCCTTCCGTGACCGTTTCAAACGCATAGTCGGCACCACCCCGCAGTCCTACCGAGTGGCTTTCCGCGCCACCGAAGCTACGTCCGACCCGGTGCCGTGATGCCGAGGCCGATGCGTCCGGCCGCCTTATCGGAGGTAGGGGTCGGCGGCGGCGAAGTCCAGGACAGATCGGCCGCCCAGGCCACCGATTGCTATCGGCTAGCGGCGTATCGCCGTACGGACGAGGTCGGCGACGGCTTTGGATCTGCTGTGTGATGGCCAGGCGATGACGGTCGTGACGGCCGGTGCGTCCGGCACGGGCACGATGGCGTACTCGTCGCGCAGCTGGGCTCGCAGCGATTCGGGCATGAGCGCGCAGGCCCGTCCGAGCGTGATCAGCTGGGTCAACTGGGTATGGTCGCGGACCCGCGGGCCGGGCCCGTCGGGATAACTGCCATCCCGTCGGGGCCAGCGTGGCAGTGGCAGGTCCGTCATGGCGTTGACCTCGGCCATCGACATGTGGGGTCGGTCGCCGAGGGGGTGGCCCGCGGGCAGGACCGCGACCTGTTGTTCGGTGTGCAGGTCCTCGGTGTCGAATCCGGCCGTCGAGTCGTAGGGGCGGTGGAGCAGAGCGACGTCGGCACGCCCGGTGCGCAGCAGGCCTTCCGATTCGCCTGGCCCGCACAGCATCACCTCGACCGCGACGGCACCCGGTTCGGCGGCGTAGGCGTCCAGCAGCTTCGACAACAGCTCTCTGGACGCTCCCGCCTTGGTGGCCAGCACCACGCCCGGCCGGTCGGCAGCGGCTCGGCGGGTGCGGCGCTCGGCGGCCTCGACCGCCTCGAGCACCGTCCGGGCCTCCCGCAGCAGCACCGACCCGGCCTCGGTCAAAGTGATTGCGCGAGTGGCGCGGTGCAGTAGAACGACTCCGAGGCGCCGTTCGAGCTGCTGGATCGCCCGCGACAGTGGTGGTTGCGCCATGGCGAGCCGTTGTGCCGCCCGCCCGAAGTGCAACTCCTCGGCGACGGCGACGAAATATCGCATCTCCCGCGTCTCCACCGGGTCATGGTATCCGGCGATGACCACGGCCGATACCCGTGCGGTATTGCCGCCGACCTGATCGGTCTTGGACGCCGCATCCGCGATCGCAGCAGGATCGGCGGTGTGAGTGAACAGACGATCGCGCTGGTGACCGGCGCGAACAAGGGAATCGGATACGAGATCGCCGCCGGTCTGGGCGCGCTCGGCTGGCGAATCGGTGTCGGCGCGCGTGATCGGCAACGCCGCGACACCGCGGTGGCGAAGCTGCGCGCGGCCGGGACCGACGCGTTCGGTGTGCCGCTCGATGTGACCGACGACGAAAGTGTGGCCGCGGCAGCCGAATTGATCGCCGACCAGGCCGGAGGTCTGGACGTCCTGGTCAACAACGCGGCAATCGTCGGCGATCATCCACAGACACCAACCACGGTAGATCCCGCGACCCTGCGCAACGTTGTGGAAACCAACGTGATCGGGGTCATCCGGGTCACCAACGCGATGCTGCCGATGCTGCGCGCCTCGGCCGCACCGCGCATCGTCAACATGTCCAGCAGCGTCGGTTCTCTCACTCTGCAGACCGCGCCCGGTCTGCCCAGTACCGAGGTCGGTTCTTTCGCCATCACCGCGTACATGGCATCGAAGACGTTTCTCAACGCCGTCACGATCCAATACGTCAAAGAGCTGAGCGACACCACTATCTTGATCAACAGCGGTTGCCCGGGTCTCACCGCCACCGACCTCAACGGCTTTCGCGGCGTCCGCACACCGCACCAGGGCGCGGCTATCGCGATTCGCCTCGCGACCCTGCCCGCCGACGGCCCGACCGGCGGATTCTTCGACGACGCGGGAACGGTGCCCTGGTGACGGGCACACCGGTGGCCACCATTCCCGTTCTCGAAGTCAGCCGCGCGTCGCGATCGAGCGGACCGACCTCAGCTGGTGCCGTCCTGCGCCGGATAGTCGATGACGACCACACCGCCGGTGGCGTAGTTGGCGACATCGGCGGCCGCCAGCTGGCCTTGCTGCGATGCCTGTGCCGCGGCCAGGGCGGCGGCGTCGGCAAAGTCGGCTTCGAAGACCGCGAAATACGGCGACTCTCCGTTGTTCGCCGCGACGTCGAAGCTGTAGCGCCACGCAAGCAAGCCGGGCATTTTCGTGGCCAGTGGCAGGTGATTGGCCACGTAGTAGTCGCGGAAGTGGTCAGGGTCGGCGGGCTTGGGATACAGGACTAGCAACCTGTGCATGACTGCCTCCCGGTGTGCGTGAGTGCGGTGTCCAGTTCCGCGGTCGGTGGAATCGTCATATCCGCAGGTTAGGGCTTGATGTGTGGTCGGGGGAAAGACCGGGACGGGATAGACTCAGAACGGATCGTTATCAATCGGCAGGGAGGGCATGTGGCGCCGGATACGGTGAGCCTGCGGTACTTTCTGGTGCTGGCGCAGGAGTTGAACTTCACCCGCGCGGCCGCACGGATCGGTATCGCGCAGCCCGCACTCAGTGCCCGGATGCGCCGATTGGAGGCGGAACTCGGTACGAGCCTGCTGGTTCGTAACACGCGGAGCGTCGAATTGACCACGGCCGGTGCGGCTTTGGCGGAGTCCGCGCCGCCAGCGCTGGCGGCGCTGGACCGGGCGTGGGACACCGCCCGGCGTGCGGGGGCCGGTGAACTGGGCACGCTCCGCATCGGATACAGCCTCAGCACCGGGGCCGAGACGGCTCCGGCACTGGTGGACGAGCTGATTCGCAGCAGTCCGGGACTCGAGGTCGGTGCGGTGCTGATGGCGACGCCGGAGATTTCTTCCGCGGTCGCCGACGGCCGCATCGATGCGGGGATCACCCGCGGTGCACAGCCGGGCCGTGGCGTGCGGCGGTTCCTGCTGCGGCGTCAGCGCGTCGGAGTCCAACTGGCACAACATCATCCGCTGGCCGAACACTCGGAGATCGCGGTCGCCGATGCGGCCGCGTATCCGCTGCGACTGCCCGACCGTGCGGCCAACCCCGTGATCCACGACCAGCTGTCCGCACTGTTCCGCGACATCCGGCCACGTCCGCGATTCCACACGCCCGCAGTCTCTTTCGATATATCTCAGCGCGACCTACGTGACGGGCTCACCCTCGCCCCGGCCGGTGAAGTCGCGATCACGACACAACCGGCCGGTCTCACATGGCGACCGCTGCAGGGCGCACCCACCCTGACGATTCACCTTGTCCTCCCGCGCGAGCAGTCACCACTACACCGCCGCATCCGTACCGTCGCCAAAACCCTTGCACACGAGCTGCGCTGGCTGCCGGACTGACGCGCGGCTCACCGAACCCGGGCGGGCCCGCACGGAGTCGTTACGTCACCCAGCGTTTCATCGCGCAACTCCCGATCGAGCGTAAAAGCGAACTTCGGCTCGGCTATGTCGAGCTCGCGTCCACCATGCTCAACTTGCACATGCCCGACAGAGACGTCGGCGACTGGCCGCCGTGGTCGAGCGTCGGTAGCGCGAGAAATCACCACGGCCGGTTCATCTTCGGCAGTGCCGCGCGGTGGCAGCGGCCGCGCATGAGGGCGACCCGGCTCTTCCGGGAGCGCCCGTTGGCGGTGATGGGCACCGGTGGCCGAGCGCCCTCGAAACCGCGCTGAGACGAGATCGGTGTTATTCGGCGTAGGGCTGGTCGGTTCCCTGGGCGCTGTAGCCGATGCTCCAGACGTAGCCGTCGGGGTCGGCGAAGGTGCCGCCGTATCCGCCCCAGGGCAGTGCGTCTGCGGGCTTGAGGATCGTTGCGCCCGCTTTTTCGGCTTCGGTCATGATCTCGTCGACTCGCGTCTCGCTGCGGACGACGTAGGTCAGTACCAGTCCGCTGAAGCCGCTGCCTTCCGGATCGGTGCCGACCTGTCCGGCCAGGCCCTCGCGGCCGTAGAAGCCGACCGGAGAGGCGCCGTCGGAGGCGAAGAACACCGAGATGCCGAAGTCGTTCTGGATCTTCCAGCCGAGTCCCTCGGTGTAGAACTGCTTGGCGCGCTCCATGTCTCGTACACCGAGCAGGATCGAGCTGACGTGCGCTTTCATGACTTTGACTCCTTGCGTTGTGGATGTAGCGATATTCGTACTGAACGGTCGGTATGTTGCGTGTTTCAGGCCGTAGCTTCCCACACGAACCCATCCGGGTCGGTGAACGGATCGATGCCGCTGTCCATCACGATGCGATGCGATCCGCTGCCCTCCGGGGACATTCCGGCATCCTTCGCTGCGGCTTTGCGCGGGTACATGGCCAGGGTGACCGGCGAACCCGGGTTGGCGAACTCGGCGTACTTGCCGCCGAAGCTCTTCGCGATCGTGAATCCGCGATCGGCATAGAACTGCTTGCTGGCCTTGACATCTACCACGCCGAGCAGCAGCACCAGGTTGTCGATCTCACGGGTGAACGGTCCGACATCCTTCTTGTTGGAGGTGTCGACCTTCCAGATCGTGCCATCCGGTGCCTGCAGGACCGCGCCGTATCCCCACAGGCTCTTCTTCGCCGGTTTGACGATGCTGAACCCGGCCGCGACAGCGGTGGTGACGAGGCTGTCGACGGTGGAGGGCTGCGAGACGACCAGCGACAGCAGGAATCCGCGGAATCCGGTCGACGGTGCCTGCGCGGCGCGGAACCCGATCCGGTCACCCAGCCCGAAGGCGGCGTCGTAGATCGCGGCGGCGGCGTCAGGGTCGGCCACTTCGAGTTCGATGGTGATATCGGTGCTGGTCTTCGTGGTGTTCGTCATGTCAACAACGATAGGAACGGGCCACTCCGATGCCATCCGTGCCGACCACGGAACCCACCACGGAGAACTCACTAGGTGCTGCACCGAACGAAGATGTGCGGCGCTGCGGCTAGTCGGCTGTGATCCGGGCGAGGATTGTTTCGTTGTCTTCGGCATAGAGTTCGCCGCCGACCCTCCAGCTCACGCTGTTGCCGATCGGTGGATGTCCTGGCTGGTCGGTAAATTGCGTTCCATGGAACTCGAGCTACCGCATCCCGATGTGCTGTGGACGCGGCTGGATGGCATGGCCGGGGACTACGCGAATCTCGCTACTGTGTACCGAGATTCGGCTCGTGTACGCGAACAAACCAACACGACGTCGGTGGCGAATCGCGATCGGTGGACCGTCGACGACGGTGCGGGCAACTGGTTCACCCTGATTCGCCTACCTGATGGCCTGGCCATGCTGTTCGGATGGGATGAGTCCAGCGATGTGCGGGCCCATAGCGACGACCCGTGGACGGGAACCCCGAGGTGGGTACAGACCGCGGACAAGACAGTCGACAATCCGCGGATCATCAACAAAGAGCTGGTGTCGTTCGTTCGCTGGTGGGACGGCCGGCGGTGGCAGCGAGTGCAGAAGGACCCAATGCCCGATGATGGACTGTATATGGCATTGCGCGAGCTGGCGGACCCGTGGTTCCCCGCCGATGAACCAGCAATGGACCATGCGGCCGCAGTCGCCGCCGCGCGTGGCTTCGAGCCATCCGAATCGCAGATGCAGTACCGCAAGCTCACGGATCCGGCCGCCGGATTGATCGATCCGGTGCAGACCTTCATCGAAATCGACAGCGACGGTTACGAATCCCGAAAGGTCGAGTACTTCCGCAGCGGTGGTGTCGGGTATGCCGGTGGTTTCACCGAAAGTGCGACAACGCAACTCTGCGACCAGGAACCCGCTGATCCCATCGAGCGGCTCGCCAATCGTACCGGCCTTGTGGCCGAGGAGATTTCGCCCGAGGAGTTCCAGGTCGCATGGCTCATCGCCTCCGGCGCCGAGTGACACGATTCGACGCGATGGACGCTGTGCTCGAAACTGCTCCTTACACAACCGAATGCATCGAATGCGGGTCGCTGATGGAAGCCACGGTCGTCGAGGTGCTCACTGGTGGAACCCACCGGTGGGATCTCGAAGGTGACTGTGGGCTGTGTGGTTGTCGCTGGAACGAATGTGGTTACGAAACACCGCTTGCCGGAATGCGTGCGGCGATCTTGGCCGCGAACGGGCCCACGACTTTGCAACTCGTCGGGGGCGACGTCACGCCCGCAGCAGTAATGCGCGCGCTTCGAACGGTTCGATCCTTGACGGTCGCGGAGGCGCGGGACCTGGCCGAGGTGCTCGGCGGACGGGGGTTGGAAGGGACCCGGGTCGAAATGGAGGTCTTGGCGGTTCCTCTTCGTGCAGTCGGAGCGTCCCTCCGTATCCGGTCCTCCGACACCATGTGAGCTACTCGGTCACCCGGCATGTGCGTGCCCTGCAAGACAAATAGTCCACTCGGGCATTCGAAACTCCGCCACATCGGCATTGGCAATCCCGGCATCGCTCAGAACGTCAAGAGCGCGGTCCGACACCACCAAGAACAGGTCACGGGTGACACCGAAGTCCGATTCACCCCGCCGCCCAACAGGTTTCATCCATCTCCAGGGCGGGAGTTCAGTGTCGATCAGCTCCTCACCTTCGGCGGAGACCGAGACAAGCACGCCGTCGAAGCGTACGCCGGTCAGACCCTCTCGCTCGATACGCTGCGAATGATCCTCGGTGACGAGGAAGTACCCACCAGCTACCCCGGGCTCGATGACATGAAATCGCACCGATGCATCCTAGATTTCATACGCAAGGGACCGTGCGCATCGAAGCACGCTCTTCGCCACTACAGAATGTCCTGCGCGGCAAACGATCTCGCGCTCAACTCGACCGATACGCGGCAGATCGGTGCGTTCGGTCGGCCGCGGCTCGGCCGCTTCTCTCAGCACGGTTAGCGGCATGGGCGTGCAACGCGAATATCGGTACCGCGTCGCTGTGTCGGTGCTACACAATGTCGTTCGTGACGATGTGGGATTACCAACCGAAAAATCTATCCTGGGCCGATGTCGACCCGGCGACCCACACCTTCGACGTCGTCGCGGCGACGGCGCTTGTCAGCTCTCTGCCGCCGCCCCACTATTCGAACCGCGAGCATTGGGTCGTTTCGGTCTCTCGGGCGTTGGGCGAACAGTTCGGCGTCTGGACCTATGGTTGGGCTTGGGGGCGTGACGAGTCGGACTTCGGCGGTGGGCCCGTCTCCGCGTGGTGTTGCGTGGATGATTCGGTAGGTGAGCCGCAGGAGACGGTCGAGCGGACGCTGCGAGCGCTCGTCGAGTGGCGGGCCTGGCTCGAACGGCTCGCCACGCGCTTCGACACGCTGACGCTGCCCGACGGTCCGGCGGAGAAAAGGATCTCGGCGTGGGAGCATGCGGTTCCCGCGCTGGTTAATGAGGTCGTCGCGCAGACCGATGCCGGTGACGCGTGGTATCAGCATGCGGAGCAGGTGCTGGGATGGTTTTTGCAGCGCGCGGGCGTCCCCGCCGATCGGGCCGCTGGGCTGATCGATGAGGCCATCGGCGGACGGTTCCAAAGTTGGATCAGCCCTGCGGAATCGGTCGTGGTGTCGGTTGCCGAAAGATTGGCCGCGGGGCTCGCTGATGCTGGAGCGTGATGATCTGCGGACCTGGCTTGCGATGCGAGCGGCGGTGCCCTGGACCGAGATCGGCGAGCTGGTCGTCTCGCCGGTGACTGGGCGCCGCGACGGTTTCATTTCCTATGTGGACGGCGCAGGCCGGGACTCGTTGCGCACAGCTCGGCTGCGGGTCGCGCTTGCTGCAGCGCGGGCAGATCCGGATCTGACTCTCGACCGGCTCGCGGACTGGCATCGAATTGCTATGGGCGCCAGCCACGCTCAGTCGTTCCGGACAGCCCCCGCTTTCGCCAAAGGCGGCCGGGAACGCTACGGCGTCGATGCGGGTACCGCCGCAGTGTTCGAGAACCACCTGCTCGAGGCCACCGACCCTGCGGTGGCGCTGGCGACTCGCGCGGCCCGCGTCTATTTGGATGTGTGCTTCTTTCACCCGTTTTCCGACGGAAACGCCCGCGCCGCGATGCTGGCGATCTACCACGTGCTCGCTCGCGGCGGGGTGATACTCGACCAGGCCGGGCCGCTTCTCGCGGTGAGCAGGCACGCCGACGACCACACCGTGGCACCAACGCTGGCGCGGCTTGTGGACATGTTGATCGACGCCACCCGGGCTCGCGCGTCCGCGTAGACCGACAGCAAACAAACAGGCGGCTGTATCCGGATATCCTGCGCCACAGTGCCCCCCGCTGCCGGACGCCCTGGGCTGGCCAACGGAGCCACGGGAAGTCCTCGCTGAGGACCGCGGGTCGATCAGGCGTTCCAGGCGATCGAATGGTTGTCGGTGGGGTCTGCCACCATGACCCATATGGCGGCAACCGATCCCCTGACCCCATTTCAGTGGCTCAACGCAGCCGAGAGCCAAGCGGACCCGCTGGGCGAGATCTCCAGCGTCGGCTTCTTCCGAAACCTGGAACCGTCGGAGGTGGTGCGCCGCTGCACCCCCGTGCCGAGAGCCTTCGCCTTGGCGGCGAAGGTCACCGGAGTGTCGTTCACGGCAGACATGCTGGACCGGCCCCTGCTCATCGGACCTATCGCCTACCGATGGTCACCTCCCGACCACACCACCGCTTGACCCGGTGCGCTTGCTGGTACGACCGGTGAAGTCGTAGAACGCATCTCGGTCCGCTCGACATCCACCTCAATGACCATCCGCGCTATGCGGCATGACAGTGCGTTCCCTTCTCAACCGGTCACCTGATCGTTAGGTGCCGCAAGCGCTCGTTCGATGAGGCTCTCAATCAAGGGCCTGCACAGGCTTTTTCGTGCGATATCAGTCCATAGCTAGCTAATTTCATGAACGATGCTGATGTGCAGGACAGGCTCATCGACCGATACGCTGCGGTGGCATGTGTGGCGATCGGCGCTATCTCGGGGGCTGGCGTATCGATGTTGATTCGTGCCCGCAGGTCCAACAGGAGCACCGATGAAAATGACTTGTCTCCTGCCCAGGCCGACCCATCGGCAGACGATCTTGACCGCGAGCAGATCGAGCAGTTGCACCGTGCCACATTAAGTGCGTCAGACTCCTGCTTCGAGCTGAAGAAACTCTGTGCAACGGTGCTGGTGCCAACAGGCACACTGATCGTTCTGCTCAACGATAAGAAGCTCGATGCGTCCGTCTTCGTCGCTGGACTGTTGGTGATCGCCGCCTTCTGGCTCGCAGACGCAGTCGGGTACTACTACCAGAGGAAGCTACGGGTTGCGATGAACTCCATCTGGGTTCGGCGCGCAGCTCGTTGCCCAGAAACCTACAACAACATCCCCTCCGTTTGCCCGGTTGGGCCACTACGCGCAGCGTTCAACTCGTCAATGCTGTACTACTTGATCCTGGCATTGCTAGTTGTCCTCGCCTTCAGCCTCTTTGAGGCAGGTTTGATCGTGTCGGCTCCGGGGATCCACACATGATCGTGTTCGTCAGCTACGCGCGCCGAGACAATGCACAGTCGGACCTACTGCGGATTAGCCAGCAGGTGTCGGAATTTGGTGCACCATACGTAGACGATCTCTACGAGCACGGCGAGACTCCCCGTGGCAGGATCGTTGTTGCAGCCCTACTAGCAGCAGGTTCCTTTGTCGCTGTCCTTACGCCCAACTATTTGCGAACCCCCTGGACGCGAAGCGAATTCGAGGTTGCGGCGTGGCGGGGGATTCCCATCCTCTACTTGGACCCGACAAGCAGCCAGCTTTGCACACGTGGACCGACTGGCGGCCACAAAGACATTCGTGCGACCAGTGGAGCCTGACTCGTTTTCGGAACTTGGCAGGTGTGGCGTTCGTCTCCGGCTTGCGGGTCCAGGACTTCGAGCCAGTGGGATGCACGCTCGTCGGCATTACCGAGCATTCCAATCGAGTGATCGATACTCTGCTTAACCCGGGCATGACCACCGCGCCCGCCGCGAAAACGATCTTCCTGATGCCTGTCACACGCGTCTCCTGACGACTGTGGCCATTATCAGGTGCTTTCCGCGCCGGAAGCTCGAAATCTAGCAGATCCGACGCCGCCACATCCGATCCGCCGCGGTGCCGCCGAACAGCCCGATCCGGCCGTCCTGGAACGATTTTCGAGACCGGCCTGCAAGAGGGGCGGGTGGTGAGATCGGCTGGCCATGGGCATCGGCGGCGGCCGAGGCCCATGGCTGGACGAGCGCTGTGCGGTGGTCGGCTACTCGAGTGGTCCGAAGAAGCCGATGATGCGCTGGATTCGGCCGTCGGGGGTGAATTCGACGAGGTCGAGGCCGTCGGTGGGTGGGGTGCCGTCGGTCGGTGCGGCGCGCCAGGCGAAGCGGGCCAGGTTGTGATGGGTGTCGATGGCGATGGCTGAGAGTCGTTGCAGTGCAGGCGTAGTGCTTCGTTGGTGATTTGGTGCCAGCGGCCAGGGCGGCGGGATCCGGTGGTTCGGCGGTGACGAAGTCGAGCTCAAAACGGTAGGAGAAATCGGTGTACCGCGGCAGTGAGTTGGCGTAGTTGTTCGCCGGCTTCGACCTTGATCGTGGTGGTTGCGGTCCAGGCAGTCTGCTGGCCGGATTGCCGGGTCAATATCCAGTCGAGTCGGATGCGCCGATGCACGTGCTGAGCGTCGATCCGAAGTTCATGGTCAAGGCTTTCCCAGCTTCGAATCCCGTCCCAGCCTGCGAAGTCGTTGACGAGTGAATCCAAGAAATGAGGCAGTGAACGGCCGCCGACCACATCTAGCAGTAGTCCGTTGACAGTGGCGGTCATCCCGTTCGCAGACAGTTCGGCACACATCGCGACGAACGCGTCGTCATGGGGCATGCCGTCGTTGTAGGGCATCGTGCGATGCCACAGACGTACACGACTGCCGAGGTCGCGATCGGATAGCTCGATCGCCTCGTTCCGCTCGATCATCTCCTCGTCGAATTCGCAGATCACCGAGTTGAGGGTAGTCGCGTACGGAATCGGATGATGGTGAGGGCGGACGCGGCTGGATAGCCCTCCGCTGTGCCGAGTCGTACCGATCGGCTCGATGAACCCCGACCCGCGATGACGGCAGAGGTGGTCGAATATTGGTGCTGGCTGGACGATTTCGATCAACACGAACCTCAGGTGCGTCCGTTCCTGTCGGTGACCGCCGTCAGAATGCTCGTACACAGGAAAGAGGTACAGGTTTCGTGAGCTACGACGTCTACGTCTCCTCCAGGAACGGCATCGATTCCATGGGGCGAGACAATGTGCGAGAGATCTTCCACCGCTACGGTTTCGACATCGGAGAGAACGACGAGATCGTATTCCCCGAACCACATGACTCGGAGCTGTACACCGAGATCAGCGGCGTGGGGAAGTGTAAGTTCCTGACGTTCGAGCGCCCTGCGAGCCCCGCGGTATGGAGGGTGATGTTCGACTTGTTGAACGAATGTGGCGCTGTCGCGTTCAACTCGGCTGACGATCACGCTGTCGCATCACCGGAGGCGGCAGTCGCTCTTCGCGCCGAGCTCGAGGCTCAGCTCGAGGGCGAGTGGACCGTGCGGGTTGTGAACAGCTCCAAGGAACTCCACGACGCCATCTGATTCGTGGTCGGATCGACCACCGATCGCCCCCGCCCGCAGTCGGACGCACCGCCGACCCGGGTCGCGTCGGCCGGTGCGGTCAGCGCGACCAGCGGCATTTGAGTGCGTGCTGGGTGTACTTCGGTGCGATGTTCTACCTAGCATTCGACGCGATGGACACTGTGCTCGAAACTGCCGATGTCGGGGGAGCCGAGGGGTGGGTGGATCTGCAGGACCGCGTTGCCCTGGTCTGCCAGCTTGTAGTGATCTGCGTCACGTGATGTCACGGGAATCGGGCACGGGGTGTCTTCAGGCTCGAACATCGAGCAAGGAGAACATCATGAACATCGCACTGTGGATCGTCACCGGGCTGCTGGCTGTCGTCGCGCTCGTCAGCGGCAATATCAAAATGTTCACGCCGAAGCCCGAACTGGCTCAGGCACCGGGCGGGCAGTGGACAGCCACTGCCGGTGCCGGGGTCGTCAAAACCCTTGGGGCTCTGGAGGTTCTGGCCGCTGCCGGATTGATTCTGCCTGCTGTGCTCGACATCGGGCCCACGATGGTCCCTGTCACTGCCGTGTGCTGGTCGATGTTGATGGTTGGGGCGATGATCGTCCACATCCGCGACGGGGAATACAAGGTGATCACGGCGAATGTCGTCTATCTGTTGATGGCGGCCTTCGTGGTGTGGGGCCGGTTCGTGCTCGAACCGTTCGCTGGCTGACCCGGTAGTGTTGCCGGGTATTTGCGGCAAGGCATGAGGAGCGGAATGAGCAGCGCGACGACCAACTCGGCGACCGACACGTTCGTCGCCTACCGCAATCTGCTGTTCACCGTCGCCTACGAGATGCTCGGCTCGGCTGCCGACGCCGAAGACGTACTGCAGGAGACCTGGGTGCGATGGGCGCAGGTCGACATGGAGCAGGTGCAGGATCATCGCGCCTACCTGGTCCGTATCACCACGCGACAGGCGCTGAACCGGCTACGAACCATGAAGCGCCGCAAGGAATCCTACGTCGGTCCCTGGCTTCCGGAACCACTGCTCACCGCACCTGATGTGGCCGAGGACGTCGAGCTTGCGGAGAGTATGTCGATGGCGCTGATGCTCGTGCTGGAGACGTTGTCGCCGACCGAGCGTGCGGTGTTCGTGCTTCGCGAAGTCTTCGACGTCGGCTACGAAGAGATCGCCGCCGCTGTCGACAAGACACCGGTGACGGTTCGCCAGATCGCCCGCCGCGCCCGTCAGCATGTCGAGGCCCGCCGCCCGCGCTCGGTCGTTTCCCCTGATCAGGCGCGAGCGGCTCTGGAATCGTTTCAGATGGCGCTGGAAACCGGTGACCCGCAAGGACTTCTGAACGTGCTCGCCCCGAATGTCGTGCTTCTCACCGACGGCGGCGGCATCAAGACCGCGGCACGGGTGCCGATCATCGGCATCGAGCGGGTGCTGCGGAACCTGCTGGTCGGCTTCGGCAAGATCAGTGCCACGCTCAGCACCGAACCCGCCGTTGTCAACGGCAACCCGGCCCTCGTCCTACGCTGGGACGGCGAAATCGGCATCATGACCTTCCGAATGGACGACACCCGCATCACCGGCCTCTATTTCGTCCGCAACCCGGAAAAGCTGACCCACATCGACTCGCCGACGGCACTCAGCGTGCGGTGAGTACCGGGCTCAACATCCTCAACTCGGCTATTCGAATTCCGCGTGTCAATCAGTGGCCGAGCGGGCGCGAGGACAGGCGGTGGGGGTTCACAATCGAGTTACTGAGCGTTCGGCCCAGACGTTGGGCGCTCCGAGTCACGAACAGCGCATGGGGGAGCTCGACACATGCCAGACTTGATCGTCTATGCCGGACTGGTCCTCAGCATCATCGGTGCGATCATGCTCTGGGTTGCCGTTAGGCTCCGTCGGCAGCGTTCGATGAGCCGACAGCAACGCGCGTCCCGGCTCGTCAAGGGTTTGCGAGCGAGCTCGACCCGGAAGTCCCGGTTCCCGCATGATCCAAATCGCATGGAGCACTGGGCAGGTCCCGAGTAGCCACCCGCCCTCCCGGGGACCGACGGGACGATGTATGACACGCATAGCGATCACCGGGCACCGAGGTCTGCCAGCGCGGACCACCGCACTGGTTGATGCGCAGTTACGCGCTGAGGTCGCGGTGCGCGCCGGTGGGGAGCTGATCGGCATGAGCTGCATTGCGGACGGACCCGACAGCCTGTTCGCACGAGCGGTGCTCGATCTCGGTGGTTGTTTGATCGTTGTCGTACCGGCGCGAAAGTATCGTGACAGCCTGCCCGCTGGGCACTACCCCGTGTATGACGAATTGCGCTCTGCCGCAATGGAGGTGATCGAAATCGATCGGGAAGAGTCCGACTCCGAAGCACATCAGGCGGGCAGCGTGCGCATGCTCGACGACGCCGACGAGTTGATAGCGGTGTGGGACGGAAAACCGGCGCGCGGATATGGTGGTACCGCTGACGTGGTGTCCGTCGCTCGTGAGCGCGGCATACCGGTAACGGTTGTATGGCCGGACGGCGCAAGGCGGGATTGAAATCGAACAGCGCGGCGATGGAAGCCGCGACGACCAGCGCCGGTCACGAGCCGGTTTCCTGATCATTCTGACATGCCGTTTCGAACCATATGTCCGGCACGCCGGTGGCGGCCTCGGCGGCGTTCAGAGCGTCCACGTCGGCCCGCAGTAGTTCGTGTCGGATGGCGCGGGCCACGAATTCGGATTGGTGGCTGGTTCCCGCATGTCGTTTCAGTGGGCCGACCAGGCTGTCAGGGATGGCGAACGTCATCTCCGTGCGCATACAGCCGATCGTATGGCTGGCATGCCTCCAGGTGTGCCGATCGGCCACGGACCGGCTACATGCGATCCGGGGTGGCGATGCCGAGTAGGCCGAGGCCGGTGGACAAGATGCGGGCGGTTAGGTCGGCGAGGGTTAGGCGGGTGGTGCGGGTTGGTTCTTCGGCTTTGAGGATGGGGCAGCGTTCGTAGAAGGCGGTGAATGTGGTGGACAGGGTGTAGAGGTAGTTCGCGAGGCGGTGGAATTCCAGGGTTTCGGCCACTGCGGTGACGACCTCGGGAAATTCCAGGAGTTCGATGGCGAGTGTTCGTTCGGCGGATTCGGTGAGGTGCAACGGGTTTCCGTTGCGGGGCGGGGTGATATCGCCGCGGCGGAAGATCGACTGGATGCGGGCGTGCGCGTATTGCAGATAGGGGGCGGTGTTGCCTTCGAACGCAAGCATTCGGTCGAAATCGAAGCGGTAGTCGCGGTTTCGGTCGGTGGCGAGGTCGGCGTATTTGACCGCGCCGATTCCGACGGCGTGTGCAATCCGCGCGCGGGTCGCCTCGTCGAGGTCCGGGTTCTTGGTCGCGATGGCCGCGGCGGCGCGTTCGACCGCCTCGTCGAGCAGCTCCGAGAGCTTGATGGTGCCGCCCGCGCGGGTGCGCAGCATCTTGCCGTCTGGGCCGAGTACCGACCCGAATCCGATGTGGGTGGCGCGTGCGGGTGCGCTGAGCCAGCCCGCCGCGCATGCGATGGCAAACACCATGGCGAAGTGCTGCTGTTGCGGCAGGCCGACGACATAGAGCAGCCGGGTTGCCTTCAGTGTGCCGACGCGATCGCGCACGGCGGCCAGATCGGTGGCGGCGTAGCCGTATCCGCCGTCGCGCTTGCGCACGATCAGCGGCAGCGGCGCGCCGTCGCGGCCGGTGAATCCCTCGGGGAAGACACATTCGGCGCCGTCGCTGGCGACGAGCAGGCCGAGCCGGTCGAGATCGGCGACCACCCGGTCGAGTTCGCTGTTGTAGCTGCTCTCACCGACGAAATCGGCTTCGATGAGCCGGGATTCGAGCCGTTCGTAGACCGTCATGAAGTATCGCTCGGATTCGGTGACGAGCAGCCGCCACAGCCGCAGCGTCGCTTCGTCACCGCTTTGCAGGAGCACCACCCGGCGGCGGGCGCGGTCCCTGAACTCCTCGGCGGCGTCGAACTTACGGCGCGCCGCGGTGTAGAAGCCGTTCAGGTCGCCGACCGACAGCTCGTCGGCGGCCTCGGCCTCGCCGATATCGAGCAGGTGCTCGATGAGCATGCCGAACGGTGTGCCCCAGTCGCCCAGGTGATTTCGCTTGATGACCCGGTGCCCGAGCCAGTCCAGGGTCCGCACGGCGGCGTCGCCGATGATGGTGCTGCGCAGGTGCCCGACGTGCATTTCCTTGGCGGCGTTGGTCGACGAGTAGTCGATCACCACCGTCTCCGGCTGATCTGTCCGCGGCACACCGAGCCTGGGATCGGCGGTGATCTCGCCGGCCATGCGGCCGAGTACGTCGGGCCGTAGGTTCATGTTGATGAAACCCGGGCCCGAGATCGCCGCGGCGCCGACGAGATCGTCGAGGTCGGCGGCCGCGATGACCCTCGTGGCGATCTCGCGTGGATTCGCGCCGATTCGCTTCGCCAGGCCTAGTGCCGCATTCGACTGGAAGTCGGCGCGCTGCGAGCGCTGGACGACCGGGTCGACGGGTGCGTCGGCCACGGTCTCGAATGCGTGCGAGAGCCGTTCGTGCAGTAGCTGGCTGAGGCTGGCCATGGGCATCGACGCTAGCCGAGGCCCATGGCGGGACGCGCGCTATTTTATGGTCGGTTCGAGTGGTCCGAAGAAGCCGATGATGCGCTGGATTCGGCCGTCGGGGGTGAATTCGACGAGGTCGAGGCCGTCGGTGGGTGGGGTGCCGTCGGTCGGTGCGGCGCGCCAGGCGAAGCGGGCCAGGTTGTGATGGGTGTCGATGGCGCTGGTGCGCAGGATCGCGTCGGTGGGGCGGCGGGTCAGGACGGCGTCGATGTGGGTGAGGAGTTCGTCGATGCCGACGGCGTGGAATGTCGGGTCGGTGTAAGTGGCGCCGTCGGCCCACACCTCGCTGAGTAACTTGCGGCGCTGGGCCGGATCGTGTTCGTTCCATGCCGCGCAGTAGGTGTCGATCACTTGCTCGGTGGCGGAGGCGAATTCAGTCATGGGGCTATTTTCGTCGAGCGGGGTCAGCCGCGGGTCAGCTTGGCGACGGTGTCGACGAGGCGGTCGATGTCCTCGTCGGTGTTGTAGCCGTGCGGCGAGATGCGCAGGCCGCCCGCGCGGGCGGAGACCGCGATGCCCTCGGACTGTAATTGCTTGGCCAGCAAGGGGATCGGCGGACCGTCGACCTGTACCGAGATAATGCCGGAGCGCCCTTCGGTGGAGCGGTCCGACAGGACGGTCGCGCCGAGTGCGGACAGGCCCGAACAGGCCAGATCGCAGAGGCGATCGACATGGGACCAGATCGCCGGAATGCCCGCCGCGAGTAGGAGATCGATCGAGGCGCCGAGTGCCGCGATACCGGTGACATTCGGCATGCCGCCCTCCAATCGCCGTGCGGTGTCGTCGAATACGAGCTCCAGGTTGTCCCAGTCCTCCCGGTGCGCCACCGAATTCCAGCCGGGCTCCAGCGGCCGCAGCAGATCCAGGCGCGCACCGCGGACGTACAGCACGCCGCTGCCCTCGGGACCGAGCAGCCATTTGTGCCCGTCGGCCATCGCGAAATCGACGCCCCAGCGCTCGAGTTCGGCGGGGAGCACGCCGAGTCCCTGGATCACGTCCGCGCACAGCAGCGCGCCGGCTTCGTCGCACGCCCGGCCGAGCGCCGCCAGGTCGACCCGCCAGCCGCGCCCGAACTGCACCCAGCTGGTCACCACCAGCTTCGGCGGCGGCCCGTCGTTGATCCGATCGATGAACGCCTCGACGGTGAGCTTCCCGCCGGGCCCCTCGGGCCGGACCCGGTCGACCAGCACCCCTCGATCGGCGAGCGCGAGCCAGGGGTAGAGCGTCGACGGGAACTCTAGATCGGGCACCACCACCCGGTCGCCCGCCGACCAGTCCAGTCCGTTGGCGATCATGCCGAGCCCGGTGGTGGTGTTCTTGACGAACGCGATATCGGTGGACGGCACGCCCATCAGCCGCGCGGCCGAGGTGCGTACCCGTTCGATCTCGGCACTGTGCGCCGCGTAGGTGAATTCGCCGTCCAGCGAC
This sequence comes from Nocardia sp. NPDC052566, assembly GCF_044547285.1. Classification (NCBI taxonomy): domain Bacteria; kingdom Bacillati; phylum Actinomycetota; class Actinomycetes; order Mycobacteriales; family Nocardiaceae; genus Nocardia; species Nocardia sp. NPDC052566. Next base: position 403,547 of record NZ_JBIUAF010000002.1, read on the forward strand.
ACCTCGGTCGCCCGCCGGTGCATGGCGTTCACCGCGGGCTGCGGCAGTGGGCAGATTCCGGCGTGATTGAGGTAGGCCCACCGCTGTGCGGCCGGAAAGTATTCGCGGGCAAGGGGAGTCGTGGCGCCCATGGCATTCCCTCCAGATCAAGCGGACATTGTGTCCACTTCTAGCTGGCTGAAGACTACGCGTTCGGAGTGGCGCGCGCCACTGAATGGGTTTCGCGGCCTTGCGAGGGTGGTAATCGGAAAGGCGGTGCCGGCTGTTGCTGGACATGAGCTGTGATGAGGTGAGGTATGGGCGCGAGTCTGATGATCGTCGAGGACGGGGCCCGTGCCCGTCCCGATTTGCGGCTCGCGATGGCGGGGGAGGGGTATGAGATCGCGGAGGCGGGCGACGGGGAGGACGCGCTCGACCAGCTGCGGCTGAACGGGCCGCCGGATGTCGTCATGGTGGATCTGGTCCTCGGCGATATGGACGGGTTCAGCTGCATCCGCGAGATCCGCCGCGAGCACGATGTGCCGATCATGGTGGTGACCGACCGCAGCGACACCCACGACGTGGTGGCCGCGCTGGAGGCGGGCGCGGACGACTTCGTCGCCGAACCGTTCGAGATCAAGGAGGTCACCGCGCGGGTGCGGGCGCTGCGCAGGCGCGCCGAGCGGGCGCCGGGACGCGATCCGCGGCGGCAGGTGCTCGACGCCGATCCCGGGCGGGCGCTGGAGCTGGCGCGCGATCGGGGCACGGTGCGCCGCGGCGACGAGGACGTGCATCTGACCCTCACCGAATTCCGGTTGCTGTGTGAGCTGGCCGACGAGGCGGGCCGGGTGGTGAGCCGCGCCGCATTGCTCGACCGTGTCTGGGGTGGCGAGTTCTTCGGCGACGAGCGGATCGTCGACGTGCATGTGCGGCGGCTGCGCAAGAAGATCGAGCGCGATCCGTCGGAGCCGCGGATCGTGGTGACCGTGCGCGGTCTCGGCTACCGGCTCGACCTGCAACAGTAAGACGCTCTGCTACTCGAAGGTGCTCTGCCGGCGGCGGCACCGGCCCGCATTCCGTATGCCCTATTCCCTGACGGGCTCAAACATTTCGTGTCCATGAACACATCGCACCCCTGCTCGGCGCGCTGTTGTCACACGACTGTCATGCTTTCGACCGGATGATCTCAACGTTCATCGGCAAGCCTGGATCCGTCATGCAAAACGAAACAAGCACGACCATCACACCGGTGATCCGGCATCCCGTCGCTTCCGACGGCGCGGCCATGTGGCGAATAGCGCGGGATTCGCGGGTGCTCGATCTGAATTCCAGTTACTCATATTTGTTGTGGTGTCGCGATTTTCGCACCACATCCGTTGTCGCCGAGCTGGCCGGTTCGGTCGCCGGATTCGTCACCGGATACCTGCGGCCCGCGGCCCGCGACACCCTCTTCGTCTGGCAGGTGGCGGTCGATCATCGCTGCCGCGGGCGCGGCATCGGGGTGAACATGCTGGAGCGACTGGTGGACAGCCTTGCCGGACAGGGCATTTCGAAGCTGGAGACGACCGTCTCGCCGGACAACAAGGCATCGATCGCGATGTTCGAATCGCTGGCGCGCCGCCGCGGCGCGCGGATGTCAGGGCATCCGCTGTTCGAATCCACCGACTTTCCCGACCGGCACAGTGCCGAAGATCTCTATCGGATCATGCCGTTGAATCAACAGGAGGTTCGCCGATGACCACCACGGAGACCACTATTTTCGAAGCGCTCGAATCGAATGTGCGCGGATATTGCCGCGCGTGGCCGACCGTATTCGATACGGCCAGTGGTGCGCGCCTGCGTGATATCGATGGCAAGGAATATCTGGATTTCTTCGCCGGCGCCGGCGCGCTGAACTACGGCCACAACAACCCGGTCCTCAAAGAGGCGCTGCTGGAATACATCGCACGCGACGGCATCACGCACGGTCTCGATATGTCCACCGTCGCCAAGCGCGACCTGCTGCACGCCGTACAGGATCTGATCCTGGCGCCGCGCGGCCTGGACTACAAGGTGCAATTCCCCGGGCCGACCGGTGCGAACGCGGTGGAGGCCGCGCTGAAGCTGGCACGCAAGGTCACCGGACGCACCGATATCATCCACTTCACCAACGCTTTTCACGGTATGACGCTCGGCGCGCTCTCGGTCACCGGCAATGCCGCCAAGCGCGCGGGCGCCGGTGTGCCGCTGGTGCATGCGACGCCGATGCCCTATGACGGGTATTTCGATACCGGCGATACCGATATGGCCTGGATCGAGCGGGTGCTCGACGACACCTCCTCGGGTATCGACACCCCGGCCGCGGTGATCGTGGAAAGTGTGCAGGGTGAGGGCGGGGTGAACCTGGCTCGCCCGGAGTGGCTGCGCCATCTCGCCCAATTGTGCTCCGCCCGTGGCATTCTGCTCATCGTCGACGATGTGCAGATGGGCTGCGGCCGCACCGGGCCGTTCTTCTCCTTCGAGTCCGCGGGCATCGTGCCGGATATCGTCACGCTGTCGAAATCGATCGGTGGCTACGGCCTGCCGATGGCGCTGGTGCTGATGAAGCCCGAACTCGACCAGTGGGCGCCGGGTGAGCACAACGGCACCTTCCGCGGCAACAACCCGGCCTTCGTCACCGCGCGGACCGCGCTGGAGCACTACTGGGCCGACAACATGCTCGAGCTGTCCACGCTGCGCAAGGGTGCGCTGGTGCGCGAGGCGCTGCTGCGTATCGATGCCGAGGTCGACGGAATCTCCACGCGCGGACGCGGTTTGGTGCACGGTATCGCCTTCGACGACGCCTCGCTGGCGGGCAAGGTGTGCCAGTGGGCCTTCGAGAACGGCCTACTGCTGGAGACCTCGGGACCGTGCGACGAAGTGGTGAAACTGCTTCCACCGCTGACGATTACCGACGCCGAGCTCATCGAGGGGCTCGACATCCTGACCGCCGCGGTGACCGCCGTCGGAACGGGGGAGTGACATGATCGTGCGCAGCACCGACGAGATCACCGGCACCGAGCGCGATGTCGCCGGCGCCGGCTGGCGAAGCAAGCGCATTGTGCTCGGCGGCGACGGCGTCGGATTCTCCTTCCACGAGACCACGATCGACGCGGGCACCGTGCACGAATTCCACTATCGCCACCACGTGGAGGCGGTGTGGCTGGTGGAAGGCGAAGGGACGCTGACCGATCTCGACAACGGCACCGGCTACGAATTGCGGCCCGGTTCGATGTATCTGCTCGACGGGCATGAACGGCATCGCCTGGAGGTCAGGGCGCGGATGCGCATGATGTGCGTGTTCAACCCGCCGGTCACCGGGCAGGAGGTACACGACGAACACGGGGTCTACCCGCTGGTCGCCGTCGGTAGCTAGGAAGGAGCAAAGCTGAATGTCCGCGCGTGACAAGGTATTCGCCGATGTCGATGAGGTGGTCGGCGACCGATACCCGACGCGCACCGCCGATCGGGCCGCCGCTGTCGAGCGGCCCGATCCCGCGGTGTGGGGCACGGTGGAATCCCCGGCGCTGGCCGGCTTCGACGCCGACGGTTTCGCGATACTCGACGGCCTGCTGAGCCCGGCCGAGGTCGACCGGGTATCCGCCGAAATCGACCGGCTCGCCCGCGATCCCGCGCTGCGCGGGGACGATCGGGTGATCACCGAGAAGTCCGCCGACGAGGTGCGCTCGATCTTCGAGGTGCACCGGCTCAGCCCGCTGATCGCCGATCTGGTGCGCAGGCCCGGAATCGTCGGTCTGGCAAGGCAGGTGCTCGGCTCGGAGGTGTACATCCATCAGAGCCGGGTCAACTACATGCCTGGTTTCCGCGGCACCGGTTTCTACTGGCACTCCGATTTCGAGACCTGGCACGCCGAGGACGGTATGCCCGCACCGCGGGCGGTGAGCCTGTCGATCGCGTTGAGCGACAACCACCCCTATAACGGCAGCCTCATGGTGATCCCGGGGTCGCACCGCACCTTCATCCCGTGCCAGGGCCACACTCCGGCCGAACACTATCGGGAATCGTTGCGCGAGCAGCAGGCCGGTGTGCCAGCGCCCGCCGACATCGCCGACCTCGCGCACCGGCACGGCATCGCCCAATTCACCGGAAATGCCGGTGCGGCACTGCTGTTCGACTCGAACATCATGCACGGCTCGTCGAACAACATCACCCCGTTCCCGCGCTCGAACCTGTTCCTGGTGTTCAACAGCGTCGAGAACACCCTCGTCGAACCGTTCGCGGCCGCGGCGCCCCGCCCCGCCTACATCGCAGGCCGGGACTTCGCGCCCGTGCGCTGACGGTGACGGCGGACGACCCGGGTAGTTCCGGCGGCGCCCGGCGTTACGCAGGGATGCCAATGGCGTCGCCGCGTTTCGACCCGGCGCCACCGGCGCCGGATTTACTCTGAAAAGCGTTGAGAATACTGGCAACAACCTCTTCGGGGTGCATCATGCCGCATGAAATCCAAGGCAAGCCAACCAATGTCGTCGCCCTTTATCCGCAGGCCGATACCAAACCTTTACCGGCCAATGCGCAAATCGATTACGTGGCACGGGTATTCGTTCGCTCGACGAAAGGCGAATGGACGAATCTTCGCATACTGGACGGTACTTCGGCCAAGATCGAAGGGTGGGTGAAGTCGGCGAGCGTCGATGTCGCCGGGCTGAAGACGGTTGCCAGCGACACGGAATTGAAGCAGCTGTTCGAGGTCATGCGCACGCTCACCTTCGTGGCGCCGAGCAAGGCCGTGCTGCCGATCCCGTTCCGCTATCCGAAGGACGGTTGCTACGCCCGCGCGGAGATCATGGCGAAAACTCTGCTCGACCGCGGTTACACGGTCGACAAGGAATTCGCCATCGGCAAAGGCGGATTGACGGTGCGCACCGCGCACGGCGGCGACTCCGCCGACTGGGGCGAGGCACTGCGCGTCGACTGGTGGTATCACGTCGCGCCCGTGGTGTACGCGGCCGATGCCAAACCGCCGACGCCGTACATCCTCGACCCCTCGGTGGCCGACAAGCCGCTGTCGATCGAGCAGTGGCTGGCCACGATGTCCGACGAGGATTTCCCGGGGGAGGTCAAGTACGACAAACTCAGGTCGGATCTGAGGACTTCGGGGGCCTACCCGACCGACCGGACCGTCATGGTGCGTGCCGGCGCGAGCGTCTACGCGCCGCCCAGCGCGACGGACCCGACCGCCAGCGTGCTGTCCGGCACCCAGGATCCCGCCACGAAACTGGCGGAGGTGGCCTCGCTGGTTCCGGCGCACGATGTCGTCGCACTGCTGGATTCGTTCTTCCGCAAGGCTTTCGCGGCGATCGGGGCCGACGGTGGGAAGATGCGCGATGCCAACGTGCCGTACGGGGATTACGGCAAGGATCTCAGCCTGGTGAAGGGCAAAGTGGGGCTGCTCGACAAGGCGTTGCGGCAGTACATCGTCGGGTCGTTCCCCAAGTTCCTCAAGGACTGGAAGGCGACTTTCCGTGACACCGGCATCGAGGGGACCACGAATCAGGTCTTCGATGGGTTGACGGCGACCTGATCCGCGCGAAAGGTCTTGCCCGGCCTCGTGTTCATGATGGGCACGAGGCCGGCGGATCGATATGACGTTTGCTCCGGTAACGATCCGCGAACCGGATCCGATGTCCAGTTCGCCTCCCGGTCGCACGGGAGCGGGGATGCGGTACGGACGTCGGAGCGTCCGGATGGATGTCATATCGATTTCGAGGGAGGACCTTCATGAAGGCGAAGTCACTGGCTGTCGCCGCGCTGGCGGCGGGCATCGCGCTCGCCACGGGCGGGTGCGGCACAACGTCATCCGATCAGGGCGGAGTCAAAACCACGGTCGCGGCGCCCGCTTCGTCGCAGCCGGGTTCGCAGCCGGGTTCGTCGACGGATCAGGGCGATACGCCTGGCCAGCCGACCACCAAGGCGAAACCGACCGCCGGACAGCAGGATACGGCGCAGGCCGGGAGTGGGCACGGTCTGTGCTTCGACGTGAACTCGGAGCTCGCGAAGTCCGCGATCAACCGGTTGACCCCGCCCGCGGGCGGTGCGTGGCGGCTCGACGAGGCGGGCGAGGATCCGATCTCCGCGGGCTGCGACGGTGTGCTGTCGTGGATGAGCGTGGAATCGGGCAACAATCACCCGTATGTCCACGTGCTGTTCTTCACCGGCGGCAAGTATCTCGGCACCGCGACCGCCAAACCCTATGGCTACACCAAGGTGACCGGTAAGACGCGCAATACCGTTTCGGTGCAGTACAAGTGGTTGAAGCCCAAGGATGCGCTGTGCTGTCCCGAAGGCGGACCCAGCGTGGTGACCTTCACCCTGAAGGGCACCACCGTTCAAGCGAACGGGCAGTTCCCGCCGGACAACTGAGGGCGGGATGCGGGTACGGACGGTCGGCTGCCGGTTGCGGTCAGCCGGTCGCCCGGGGCGGAAGTACAACTCCGGTGGTCGAAAATCGGGCTAATCGTGTACTCATCGGACGAATCGTTTACGCTTTAGAGCGTTGTGAAACTCTCTCTGACAGTCGTGCACCTGGTCGCCAGACTGCATGTGGATCTCGGTCGGCTGGCCGCGCAGCTGTGTCGTTGACACACGCGCACCCTTCTTTCGACAGATCCACCGATTGCCTTGGAGTTGTTCCATGTCCGCACCCACCTCGCGTAGCCGTGCCCTCAATCCGGCGCGCTGGTCATTCGGCATCCAGATCCTGCTAGGCCTGGCGGTAGGCATCGCCGCGGGCTTCCTCGCGCGCACCACCGGCGCCGCGTGGCTCACCAGCACGCTGACCCAGGTCGGCGGCATCTTCGTGCAGCTGCTGAAACTCGCGGTGCCGCCGCTGGTGTTCACCGCGGTACTGGTGAGCGTGGCCAGCCTCGGCCAGGTCACCAATGCGGCGCGACTGGCCGGTCGCACGCTGCTGTGGTTCATGGGCACCTCGCTGATCGCGGTCGCGGTCGGCATCGCGCTCGGGCTGGTCACCAATCCGGGGCGCGGCGTCGACCTGACGCTGGACGGTGCGAAAACGCCGGAGGACCACGGCGGTTGGACCGACTTCCTCACCGGCATCATCCCGAAGAACGTGGTCGGCGCCTTCACCAACGGCAATGTGCTGCAACTGGTCTTCCTCGGCGCGGTGCTCGGCGTGGCGGCGCTGAAGCTCGGTGATGCCGCCAAACCCTTTGTCACGCTGGCCGAGTCGGTGCTGCAGCTGGTGCAGAAGGCGCTGTGGTGGGTGATCCGGCTCGCGCCGATCGGCACCGCCGGGCTGATCGGTAAGGCGATTGCCAGCTACGGCTGGAATCTGCTGCAGCCGTTGGCGACCTTCGCGATCGCGGTGTACGCGGGCTGCCTCATCGTGCTCGTCGTGGTGTACCCGATCCTGCTGCGCACGGTCGGCGGGGTGAACCCGATCCGCTTCTACGCCAAGGCATGGCCCGCGATCGAGCTCGCGTTCGTCTCCCGCTCCTCGATCGGCACGATGCCGCTGACCCAGCGGATGGTCACCGAACGGCTCGGTGTCCCAGGCGAATACGCCTCGTTCGCCGTACCCTTCGGCGCCACCACGAAAATGGACGGTTGCGCGGCGGTCTACCCGGCGCTGGCCGGCATCTTCGTCGCCCAGCTCACCGGAACCCACCTGGGCATCCGCGATTACATCCTGATCGCCTTCGTCTCCGTGGTCGGCTCCGCCGCCACCGCGGGCCTCACCGGCGCCATCGTCATGCTGACCCTCACCCTCTCCACCCTCGGCCTCCCCCTGGCCGGCGCGGGCCTCCTCCTCGCCATCGACCCCATCCTCGACATGATCCGCACCGCCACCAACGTCGCAGGCCAAATGGTCGTCCCGGTCCTGGTTTCCCGCCGCGAAGGCATCCTCGACCAAGAAGCCTTCGACCAGCCCGCCGCACCCCTGACCACCGCCACCCCCATCCCGGACCCGGTCCCCGTAGCCGCATAACAACATTCGTCGAGGCAGCCTCGCGCCCGCCGAAAATAAGGAGCCGCTCCAGGTTGGAGTGCTTATTGTGGAGACCGTGAGCGCTGAGCGCCAAGAGCCGACAGGGACTTGGCCGCCCGAGTGGTTCGGCAGTGCCGAGGGAGACGGGACCGCCTACGGAGCGACGAGTGAGGAACTGCTCGGCGACGACTTCGGTTCAGACCCTTAGCCGCCGGAGTCGAATGATGGCCAGGGTCGGGTGCGGCGCATCGTGTGCGTGCACAGCAAGACGAGGTCGATTCCTTCTCGGATGAGATCGGCTTCGGATCGGCCGGACGCTGCTGCGGCCTGCTTCAGACGTGCCGCTTGCTCGGGCTCGAGATATACGGTCGCCTTGGACTTCACAGGACGCAGGGTACGACGTGCCTAGGCCAGTCGCGGCACAAAGGGATCCAGGTCATCGACCTTCCCGGTCCAGTCGAACTCGGCGGTGAGACGCACGATCCGAACGGCACCGTCAACGTCGGCATGCATCGGCACACGCATCGCAGCGCTGTCAGTCGTCGTCCTCTTCGCGATATTCATCGAGTTCGGCCTGGTATTGGCGGCTGACCAGTTCCAGCACGACGATAGCGTCGCTGGCCGTCAATCGGATGACTATCTTCGGCAGGTCCCACCCGAGCATTGCGTCATCACCTGCTTCGCGGCGTGTCGGCGTGCCGAGGGTGTCGGTCAACGCTTGGCCCAGTTCGACAAAGCAGTCATTCACCTCGCGTTCGACGAGGGTGTACGGTGCCTCGGGATCGGCGAGATCGGTGGCGTAGATCGATACCAGATCGATCTGCCGTTTCATCAGATGGACTGGGGCGACGGGACTGTTGACCGCGAAATCGGTACGGATCCAAGGAGATATGTCCTCTCCCTGGACAAGTTCCCACCCCGCCGCCGCACAAAAGGGTTCCAGGTCATTGACCTTCCCGGTCCAGTCGAACTCGGCGGCGAGACGAGCGATCCGAACCGCACCGTCAATATCGGCATGCATGCGTGTAGGTTGCTTTTCTATTCGGGTCGGCCGAGGCGATGGTTAACCAGGCGAATGTGCTTTGTCGCAGTTTATCTGTCGACCTGCCATCTCCTGTTGGTCAGTCTTCGTCTTCGGGTTCAGGTTCGTCCAGCTCGGCCTGATGTTCGCGGCCGACCAGGTCGATATAAACCGCGCGGAGGCTCCTGACCAATTGAATTACGATCTTGGGTAGGTCCCATCGGAGTGTTTCATCGACGTCGATATCGATGTCGTGACGTGTTGGCGCGCCTAATATTTCGGTCAACGCTCGGCTCAGATCGGTGAAGTGCGCTCGCATTTCAGGTTCGACTTCAAGGGGTATGAGGTCGAGGGGTGCGACGTCGGTGACGTAGATCGACAGGTAGTCCATCCGCTGCTTGCGCTGGTGGATGGTGGCGAGGGGTCGGTTCACGGTGAGGTTGGTCTGGATGACGGGGATCTTGCCCTCTTCGTGGAGGATTTCCCATCCGGCTGTGGCGCAGAATGGTTCGACGTCGTCGATCGTGCCGGTCCAGTTGAACTGCGCGGCGAGACGGGCGATACGGATCGCGCCCTCGGTATCGGCATGCATGCGTGTAGGTTACTTTCTGCTCAGAAGGCCGACGATGTCGGAGTCGGAGATTTCGAGAGAGCCTGGTGTCTATAGGAGGTGGGCTCCGTATCCCGCTACCAGGGCGGCTTCTCGGGCGCTGGGTTGCCCGGTGTCTGCTGCTGGGACATTGATATTGACTACGACCGATTCGTCGAGCTTGTTGCTGTTGCCTGGCGCCCACAACAGGGCGAATGTGCTTGTCGCGGCTGGCCTTTCGATCGCGGGCGTGCGCTTGTCACTCCTCGTCTTCGGGGTCAGGCTCGTCGAGTTCGGCCTGGTATTGGCGGCCTACCAAGTCGATATAGACCGCTCCGATCCCTTTCTTTGATCGAATGACGATCTCGCCCAGGTCCCACCGGAGGACGTTGTCGGCGTTGTCATGCGTCGGTCCGCCTAATGTTTCGGTCAACGCTCGGCCCAGATCGGTGAAGTGACCTCGCAACTCAGATTCGATTTCTAGAGGTATGAAATCGGGGGCGGGGGCGTCGGTGACGTAGATCGACAGGTAATTCATCCGCTGCTTGCGCTGGTGGATGGTGGCGAGGGGTCGGTTCACGGTGAGGTTGGTCTGGATGACGGGGATCTTGCCCTCTTCGTGGAGGATTTCCCATCCGGCTGTGGCGCAGAATGGTTCGACGTCGTCGATCGTGCCGGTCCAGTTGAACTGCGCGGCGAGACGGGCGATACGGATCGCGCCCTCGATGTCGGCATGCATGTGCGTAGGCTACTTTCTGCTCTGGTCGGACGAGACGTGAGACCGGCAGTCTAGGTTGGGCGCTCACCACAGATGGGCTCCATATCCCGTCGTCGCGGCAAGTTCTCGAGCGCTGGGCTGCCCCGGATCCGCTGCTGGGATCCGGATATTTACCACGACCGACTCATCGATCTTGTTGCTGTTCCCCCGTGTCCACAGTGGGATCAGGGGCCCGACGACAGCCGGGATGGCGACCGTTGCCCAGCTGTTGAGGTTGTTCAAGCCCGGCGCAGCCAGATCGCCGATCCACGACAAAGGCGTTGAAATGCTCTGGGCGATTGGCGTCGCTGCGACGGGTGATCCGCTGGCGGACGGTTTAGGTTGTGCGAGGGTGAACTCCTTCGCGGTTTGCGGATCGACTGCGTAGGAGGTGATCTTTCCGGTCCCTGGTTCGGTGTGGACCACCATGTAGTCGAAGTCCTGTGTTCCTTCGCGCAATTGCTTCGCCAGGGCGGGATCATATTTCTCCAGTGCTGCCATGGGACCTGACTCCGGGCGCAGGAACTCATCCTGAGCGTAGGGCAGGGTGCCCTGCTCGAAGTCCAGCTTGTTCCCGCCCCCTATATCGACTTGCCGGGTGCTGAAACTGTTCGGTGCCTTGCCGCCCTTGTACTCCAGCAAGACGATGCGTTTGGTGCCGTCCGGTGCCGTGGCGATGGCGACCCGGTCCGCGGTATATCCTCTCGAACCTCGGTATATGATCTCCATCTTGGCGACATTCTCGACGTAGTAGTCGCCGCCGATCTCGCCCCTGGCCTCAGACAGTGCGGTGATTCTCCCCTTCTCTTCAGTGACATCGCCGGCCAGCTGCTCAAGTCTCGCGGTAGCTACATCATTTGGCGCGAGGCGACCGGAAACCTGCAAGTTCTCAACGGTATCGTCGAGCTTCGACCGTGAGAGGTCTTTGATCTCGACGTCTCGCCATGTGCCGTCAGGCATCTTGAGTTTCAGGTCCCGGGATTTGATCAATGCGTCGAGGTCGGATAGATGCCGATCACGGGCTGCCTTCGCGGCGCCCTGCATTGCGTCCAATTCGCCGAGCCTAGATCGCACTTGGGCAGGTAAATCCGTGACGGTGAGGGCATCAATGGATTCGTCCTTGAGCTTTCCGCGCATGACGACGGCGGAGGACGCGCTGTCCCACTCCGGTTTCGGGACCCGATTGCCTGTTTTCGCGTCTTGCCAGAACACGCGACCTAGGCTGTCGATTCTGCGGTCGATACCCGGGGGCACGGTCTTGCCTGGCGGTAGTGGGGGCAACTCGAACTTGGCGGGCACCGCACCGGTTGCCCCCGGCTCTGCCTGTCCACCGCTGCCGTGCTGGCCGGGTCCGCGCTGTGGGATCTGGTTGCGGGGACGCTGTGGCCCGAGTGGAAAGGGATCTAGGCCGGGACCGAGAACTCCGTCGGGCTGAGGTCGGTTCCACGGGTTGTTGCTGGGTCCCCGGGGTGGTGGCACCTTGACCTGCGGCGCGGTGGGAACCGGTATGCCCTCGCGTGTGTTCCATGGCAGTTCATTGGGTTTGGGGTAGTCGAGGATGGCGGGTGTGCCGCCTTCACCGGTGCGGATGCCTGCGCCAGGTGCGACTTCGTAGGGACGGGCGGGGTTGGGGACGTGGAGGGAGTTTCCGGTGTCCCAGGGGTGGTAGAGGGTGCCAGCGCGCTCGGTGTTGAGTGCGGCGCGCTCGGCGTCGGTGAGTGCGGCGAATTCGGCTTCGCTGAGGGCTTTGTTGCCGACCCAGCGGGCGCCTGTGCCGATGCCTTTGCCGAGGTTGGACAGTATGGCGATGTCGGCGCCGGGGACCAGGGTCACCGTGGCCCACGCCGCGCCCCAGGCGGCTCGGCCGAAGTTGCCGGTCTCGAGTCCTTCGGCGAGGTTGGTGAGGCCGGTCATCTCACCGAGGAAGTTGCGGAAGTCGACTTCGTTGAATTTGTGGTTGGGGTTGATGTAGGGGGAGTTGTCGGTGACAGAGGGGCGTCGTGGGTCGGTGCCGTAGAGCTTCGGGGTGCTGCCGAGGGCTTTGGCCTGGTCCGGTGGCAATAGCGGGGTGCTGCTGCGCTCGAGGCGGTCACGGGCCTCGAAGGCGTTGCGCCACACGACGGTCTGCACTTCGTCGGCGGGAACACCAAGGGCCAGTAGCCGGTTGACTTCGGCTTGGCGGGCCGGATCCTCGTGTGCGGAATACTGCAGGCTGGCCGCGAACTGGTCTTCGTCCTGGTTCTGTTTGGTGTAGGCGTGCAGGCCGAGCCGAGTTTGCGCGTCTTTTCGGAGTTGTTCGCTGCGCTTGTCGAGCGGACCTGTGGTGTTGGCCAGCGACAGGTCGTTGACCAACTGGACCGCGTTGTAGCCCGGCCCCGGCAAGACGGTGGTGCCGTCGGCCAGTCTCGGCAGAGCGCCCTGGTTCCAGTGGCTGTTGAGCCGGTTGGCCGCGTCCGCCTTCGCGCGGGCGAGCGTGTCGGCGCTCTCTATGGTTTGCGAGCCCGAGACGGTCTGATTGACCAGCGCGATATCGCGATCGCGTTGCTCGGGACTGTATTTCGAGTCAGTTGCGAAGTAACCGGCCAACTGCTGAGGGGAATAGGCGACATTCGGCTGCGACCGAGAAGGTTTCGCGCCCGGCACGGTGACGGTGGTTTGCTCGCCGGTCAACCCGTTCGCCAACGGTACCGACTCGTTCTGCATGGTCATACCGCTCGGCAGGGTCAGAGTCTGCCCATCCTTGGCCGGACCGCTGTCGACCAGCGCGACCACATCGGGCAAGCTCGCCGGACCTGGCTTCTGTGGCTGCTGAAGTTGGTTGGGCGGCAACAAACCCAGGCCCTGGGCCATCCGTTGCTGCTCAGGAGTCAGCGCCTTGGGCCCGTCCGGCTTCGTCGGCGCAGGTTCCTGTCGTGGCTTGCCTTGACTTTCAGCGATCGACGGTCCGTAGACGGGGTCTCTGGGGGCCACGATGGATACCTCGATCTTTCGTACAGAAAGCCGCCCTGAGGACGGTCGATGACGGAAACAGCAAGTGCCGCACTCGATCCGGAGGAACGAGTGCGGCACTTGGCTTTTCAGGGGTGGGATGGTCGGTGCCAGCAGGCGACAACAGACCCGCGGCATCCGCCGGACAACCAACGGTGTCGCCGCGACACGATCAGCTGGGGCGAGTGTCTGACCGACGCTGACCCGCTAGTCGTTGACCTTGAAGAGGTTTCGGAGGCGCGTCAGACAGGACGCCACAGGGCGAGGGAACGTCCTGGTGCGCGAACCTTCGTGACCTCGGTCTCGGGGAGTGGCCGAGGCCACGAAACAATGACCTCAAAAGTCCTGCAAATGAGGGGAATCCCGGAGATATCGGGATGAGGGCGCACCTCTGGCGCTGCAGAAAGCTTCACCAAGCGTGGCAGCATGTCAAGCCCTGCATACATGAGCTGGCATCTCTGACGGCTTGTAGCCTATCGCCGAGCACTGTGACAGATTGCGAAGAAGTAGTGAACAGCGCTGGTAGAAGGCCTTTTCGGGTTAGCGGTTCAGCGCATGGTTGCAGGGTGCGGCGCGCTTAGGGGCAGAGGTAGGTTTTGGCGGCGGCGCGGATTTCTATTTGGCCCGCGGGGGTGAGGATGCCGTGGTCGGCCAGGTAGCGCTCGGCTTCGGTGCGGCCGTCTTCGGTGGTGAGGTCGGTGCGCTGGCAGATGGTGCGGCCGAGGGAGAGTAGTTCGGTGTCGGCGATCGCGTTGGTGCCGATGGTGTCGGCGTCGGAACGCTGTTTGAGCGCGTCCACGTAGGAGGCGTCGGGGCCGGAGTGGGCAGGCTCGTCGGCGCGGGTGAGGACGAACGCGGCGATCGAGATCCCGGCCAGTGCGGCGACGGCGACGACGGCCAATACGACGATGCGGGTGCTGCTCGGTTTCGCCACCGGTGATCTTCCTCGAGGTCTTTCCCGGAAATGCCCGGATTAGTCGTGACGGTAGCGATGCGATTGCTTTATTGGCAAACCTGAGCGCTAAACGTGTTGTAAGCCACGATTACCTGGAAAGTCCTGGCCGCGTGCGCATCTCGGAGAAGTTGCTGAAAATTCTGGCGACTATGTGACATCGCCGTGCTCGTGGCTGCTGGGCGCATATGGAATTTCTGTCGTCGAATCCGTTGGTAATACGGCGTAAACCGCATCCTCGACCCGGATCGCCTAGTTGGACAGTGTACGAATGTGCGCTAGTCGCCGTTCGGGTGTGGCGACGCCCGCCGGGCTCGAGGTACCTTTCCTGTACGCGTACGAAAAAGAATCAGGAGAGCGATGAGCACCATCGACCTTGCCGAGGCGGGGGAGCGGTCCGCGCCGCCGAGCGTCACGGCATTGCTGCGCCCCTTCGCCCCGGGCTTCGGCGCCGTTGTCCTGCTGCAGGTCATCGGCGCGCTCGCGGGACTGGCGCCGCTGCTCGCGGTCGTCGAACTGGGGCGAACTCTGTTGTCGCCCAGCCCGATCGATCACGGCCACGTCTGGACGGTGGTGCTGATCGGAGCGATCGGGCTACTGGTGCGGCTGGTGTTCACGGCCGCGTCGTCGGGAGTCGGGCACCTGCTCGACGGCCGAGTGCAGCTGTCGTTCCGCAGACAACTGGCCGCGCGGCTGGGCGGCGCGCCGATCGGCTGGTTCTCCCGGCGGCGGACCGGCGAACTGGCCAAGGTGGTCGGGCAGGACGTGAACACCGTGCATCCGCTCATCGCCCACACCCCGGGCGAACTCGTCGCCGCGTTCGTGGTGCCGCTGGTCTCGCTGGGCTACCTGTTCACCGTCGACTGGCGGCTTGCCCTGATCACCATGATCCCGGTGCTGCTCGCGGTCGCGCTGATCCCGCTGATGATGACACCGAAGCGCAACCGCGAACAGGTGGAGCTGGACGCGGCCATGGAGCGGATCTCCAGCGCCGCAGTGGAATTCGTGCAGGGCATCGCGGTGGTCAAGGCGTTCGGCGGCGGTGACCGCGCCCATCGCGAATTCCGCGCGGCCGCCGACGATTTCACCGACAACTTCCTGCGCTGGGCGATGGGTCTTTCCGGACCGGCCGCGGGCCTCGCGCTGGTGCTGTCACCGCCGTTCGTCCTGGTTGTCGTGCTGATCGGCGGCACGGTCCTGATCACGAACGGTTCGATGGCCGCGGTGGACCTGCTGCCGTTTCTGTTGCTCGGGCTCGGTATCACGGCCCCGGTCGCGGCGCTCGGCCACGGCTTCGACGAGGTGCAGGCCGCCAGGCGCGCGGTCGGCCGGATCAGGGAAGTGCTTGCGGTGCGGCCACTTCCGGAACCGGCGCACCCGGTCCCGGCGCACGGGCATCGGGTCGAGCTACGCGACGTTCGCTTCGGCTACGACGCCGAGCACGAGGTGTTGCGCGGAATCGACCTGGTGCTGGAACCGGGCACGATCACCGCGATCGTCGGGCCCTCCGGCAGCGGAAAGTCCACGCTGGTACAGCTTTTGCCGCGCTTCTTCGATCCGGCCAGCGGCGCGGTCCTGCTCGGCGGTGTCGATCTGCGCGAACTCGGCAGCCGCGAGCTCTACCGCAAGGTCGCCTTCGTCTTCCAGGATGTTCGCCTGCTGCGCGCGTCCGTCGCGGACAATATCGCGCTCGCGGTACCGCACGCCGATCTCGGCGATGTGGTCCGGGTGGCCAGGCTCGCGAATATCCACGATCGGATACTCGAGCTGCCGAACGGCTACGAATCGGTGATCGGGGTGGACGCCGAGCTGTCCGGCGGTGAGGCGCAACGGATCTCGATCGCGCGCGCACTGCTCACCGACGCACCCGTGCTCGTCCTCGACGAGGCGAGCGCCTTCGCCGACCCGCAGACCGAGCGGGCGGTGCGTGTCGCGCTGGCGACGCTGTCGGCGGACCGGACGATCCTGCTCATCGCCCACCGCATGGAGACGATCGCGGACGCCGACACCGTCGTCGTCCTGGAGGACGGGGTGATCGTCGAGCGCGGCAGGCCCGCCGAATTACTCACGCACAACGGAAAGTTCGCCGCCTTCTGGCGGTCGCACCGGACACAGGGAGACGAACTCCGATGATTCGCATGCTGTTACAGGTGCTCGGAAGCGAGTACGCAGGGCCGATCCGCCGCACGGTGACACTGATGACTATCACCGCGATCGCCGAAGGGCTGTCCTACGCGCTGCTGGTTCCGGTGCTGCGCGCGCTGTTCGGGACCACACCCGCCGACGCCTGGCCCGCGCTGCTCGCGTTCTGCGCCGCGTTCGCGGTCTACGCGGTGCTGCGCTACCGCAGCGATCTGTCCGGATTCCGGGACGCGGGTGCGGGATTGCGCGGTCTCTACCACCGGTTGGGTGATCACCTGGCCCGATTGCCGATCGGCTGGTACACCGCAGGCCGGGTCGGGGAGGTATCGGTGCTCGGCAGTCAGGGCGTCCTCCAGGCGATGAGCGTGGTCGCGCACCTGATGGCGCCGCTGATCTTCGCCAGCGTGACACCGCTGACGATCGTCGTCGTCATGCTGGCGTACAACTGGCAGCTGGGGTTGGCCGCCCTGGCCGCTGCGCCGATCGTGGCGGCGATTCAGCTGTGGACCGGCCGTGCGATGGCCGCCACCGACGCGGAGCACAGTGTGCGCAACGACGAGGCCGCCGCGCGAGTCATCGAGTATCTCCAGGTCCAGCCGGTGCTGCGGGTCGGTGGCCGCGGCGCCGAACGCTTCGGGCTGCTCGACGACGCGCTGTCCGGACTCCAGCGCGCGGCGCGGCGTTCGACGCTGTCGTCACTGCCCGGCGTGCTGGGCCTCACGCTCACGGTGCAGGCGATCTTCACCGCGCTGCTGGCACTGGGCGCATACCTCGCGATCGGCGGAAGTGTCGGCGCGGCAGAGGTTTTGGCGATCCTGGTGCTGGCAGCACGGTGCGCCGACCCGCTGCTCTCGCTGTCGGATGTCGGCGGCAAACTGCGCGGCGCCCGCGCCGAGCTGGCCAGGCTCGATACGGTGCTGCGCACCCCGCCGCTGCCGGAGCCGAGCGCACCGATCCGCCCGGACCGCCACGACCTCGCGTTCGAATCCGTCGGCTTCCGGCACGGCGATCGCACGGTGCTCGACCACCTGTCACTATCCGTGCCGCAGGGGCAGCGGCTGGCCGTCGTCGGACCGTCGGGTGCGGGCAAGAGCACCCTGCTGCAGTTGCTCGCCCGGTTCTACGACGTGGACGCGGGCGCGGTGCGGATCGGCGGCGTCGATGTGCGCGCGATCAGTACCGAGGTGCTGATGGCGCAGATCGCCATCGTCTTCCAGCACGTCTATCTCTTCGACGGCACGATCGAGGAGAACGTGCGGCTCGGCCGTCCGGATGCCACCGAGGCCGAAGTGCGCGCGGCGGCGAGCGCGGCGCGGCTGGACGAGGTGATCGCGCGGCTGCCCGGCGGTTGGGCGGCGAAGGTCGGCGAGGGTGGCGCGCTGCTGTCGGGTGGTGAGCGCCAACGGGTTTCGATCGCGCGGGCACTGCTGAAGGACGCGCCCATCGTGCTGCTGGACGAGGTGACCTCGGCGCTCGACCCGGTCAACGAGGCGGCCGTCCACGAGGGCGTCGAGCGCCTGATGGCGGGGCGGACCGTGGTGCTGGTGGCGCATCGGCTGCGGACCGTCCGGCGGGCGGATCACATCGTCTTTCTCGACGGCGGCCGGATCGTCGAGCAGGGCAGCCACGACGAACTGCTGCGCCGTGGCGGCCGCTACACCGATTTCTGGCATCTCGCCATGGCGCCGAGCGAATAGCTATCCGTTCGGGCGCCGGCCGGGATCGTCCCGAATCGCGTCGTTGAACTGGGTGATGGTCATCGTGAGGATACGACTCAGCCGCACGCCCGGACCGATTCCCCCGACATAGTAGGCATCCGGATCGCGTTCGAGCACATAGCGGGCCGAGTCGCTGTCGATCGGTTCGCGGCGCACCCCGTCGGCTACCTCGTTGTACCAGTTCAACAGCGGCGCCATACCGGTGCGGTCGCGGAACATGGTGCCGACGATGAATACGACCGCTTTCACCGCGTCCTCGTAGCGGCTGTAGAACGAAGGCTGTCGATCCCCTTCGCGCGGAACGGATTCGGTAACGGTGTACCCGCCGGGCACCGCCGCAATGGAGTATCCGACCTCACCGTACCGACCGACCACGACACTGCCGTCGTTCCAACGGATCGGCATGAACCAACCGAACTCCAGTGCGCGGGAGGAGTATTCGCTCAGCCAGTAGTCCATGGCCTCGGCCAGGAGTACCACTTGACCGTCGGTCACCGACTCTGGACCGCCCGTACCCGGCTGTGTCATTTCAGAAATCCTATCCTTCTCAATTCTGCGAGCACCGGACCGCTGAAAGTCGATGGCGGAATAATGTATACCTGCAATCCGCCGCCGGCCTGCTCGAAGCCCGGTGCCACCCGACCGAGCTGCAGCGTCCAATCCGCGGGTAACGGCACATTCGTTACCTCGTAGCTATGGTAGGGCTCCTGTAGTGAGTTCGGCGGAAGCGCGCGGTCGCCGAATGGGCTGTCCTTCGGCGCCAGGTACCGGCCGAACTCGTTGCCGAATCTGTCGAACTGGGTGCCGGGCGCGGGCCTGTAGTCCGGATCAATGATGATCGGGTCCCCGCTCGGCGCTAGTTCGAACCCGTTCTTTTCCGGATAGTTCCATGCTCCTGGTCTGTCCGGTGCATATTTGGGGGCTGGAACACTTGGGTCCCAGTATTTCCCGGCGAAGTCTTCCGGTGACAGCGTCCCGTACGGCCGGTAGTCGGAGGGGATCACCCCGGGCGGGACCTTCGGGTCGATGAGGTCCGGTCGCGGCTGAGCGTAGGGGGGTAACGCCTTCGTGTCGGGTAGGTCCGACAGCGTATAGCCGCCGGAAGGTTTCCCGGTTCCGCCGAATTTGCCCGGGATCTTGATCGGTATCTTCGACGTCGCGATGCCTACCGTGGCGTCGAAGGTGAGCTCGCCCGCCATTCCCCATGGGTCGGCTGCCCACCGATTCGGGTCGAGTTGCGGGATGGTCTCGTAGAGATCGGCCTGTGGGTTGTACTGGTAGCCCGTTCCGGTGACCGGGTTGTAGGTCGCGGCGGCGTACGCCGATTCCTGGGCGGCGCGGAACGGGTAGGACAGGATTCGGTAGGTGCCATAGCCGAGCCCCTGCCAGGATTCGGCCACACCGTGGCTGCCCAGCCCGAACAGTGATCCGGCGCTGTCGGCGGCCCGTCCCACACCGTCCGCGAATTTCTTCGGGCCCGAACGAGTATCGGTCGGCCCTGCACCGTCGGTGATACGACCCGAGCGGTCGAAACTCTGCCAGGACCCGTCGTTGCCCGTGGTCTTGCCGGAACCGTCGGCGTTCAGCGTGGTGGTGAAGATCGTCCCGTTGACACTGTCGAAGACCACTTTCCCCGTACCGTCGGGATTACGTGTCGTCCAGGTATCGCCCTGTGCGGTTCGGGTCCACTCGTAAGTGGTTCCGTCCGAACGGTATTCGGTATGTCCGATCCACCGGCCTTCCTTGTCGAAGGCGTTCTCCTGAACGATCCCGTCCTCGAGATACCGGTAGGACTGGTGACCGGTCTTGGGATCGCTGGTGACCATGACGGGGTTGTCGTTCCCATCGGTATACACCTCGACCTTGCGGCCGTCTTCCAATGTGCGCCAACCGGTTCCGTCGTTTTTGACTTGACCGGTCACCGTATTGGTGATGCCGCCTTCGCCGTCCGATCCGCCGTTGAGATAGGTGGTGTTGCCCTGGTTGTCGCGCACCGCGCTGTTCCAGTACCCATCGGAACGCTGGTCGCCGTAGACAACACCGGTCTGGTTGCCGTTGCCGTCGTAGGTGGGTGTCGCGGTGTGCTGGTAGTCGGAACTGGCGCCCCATTCATGACTCGGCGTACCCGAGGTCGAGGCGCCCTTGTCGAACGATTGCCCGTACACCGCGGTGTCGGATGTGTCCTTCGACGAGTAGGACGCGGTCCCCGAGCTGTCATCGTTCCAGCGCTGGTAACCGCCCTGGCCGTTTTCGGTGATGCGGGAATTGGTGAGGCCGCCCTTGCCGTCGGGGATGGTCTGGTCGACGGTTTGGGTGCCGTTGCCCATCGGGATGTGGTTGGTGACCGTGCGGCCATCGGGCAGCTGCGTCGTCCAGGTATCCCCCTCTTGGCGTCCGGTCACGTCCGGTTTGCCGAACGGATCGGTATCCGGGTCGGCGAGGATCGGATAGGCGCTGTCGGCGTCCGGCTCGATGTGTTGCACGAGCGTGTCACCATCGGTCTCGTACCAGGTGCGTACCGGGCGGCCTAGCGCGTCATAGGCCCATGGCGCCTTGGTGTGGGACATGATCTGCCCCTCCGCGTCGAGCACGTCGACCGACCCGTCGGGGTTCTTGCGTAGCTGCCCACCCGGCGGGACCTGTTGCGGGAAGCGGTATGTCCGTGGCGCGGCGGGATCGGTCATCAGGATGAAGGTCTGTTCGCCGCCCCATGGCTTGGTGATCGTCAGTTGGTGGGATGCGGCGGCGTTGCGCGGTCGGAATGCGGGTGCGATGAATGCCGCGGCACCGGCCAGCAGCAGCAACGGGATTCGTTGATCGGGGCCGTCGCTGGGCTCGGCAGCCGTGCTGTGGTCTTTGGATTCGGTCGGAGTCGAGGGTGTGGGCACGGTCGTGGTCGGCACCGGCGGAATTGGTGTTGGTGTGTCCGCTGCTTGCGGTGCGAGTGGCGGGGTCTCGGTTGGCTGCGGAGGTGCGGCTGGGATTGGTTGTGGTGCAACTGTTCCCGGCGCCGGCGCGGCTGGGGGCTGGTTGCCCGGCAGGCCTGGTGTCTCGGCGCCGGGGGCCGGGACGATGGGGGTTCCGTTGCCGGGTGCGATGGGCGGCGGTACCAGTGCTCCGGGGCCGATCCCGCCGCCGTTACCCGGTTGGCCGGGGGTTTGTGACGGTAGTGGCGGTGGGGTGGACAGGGTGGGTGGGCCGCCCGGTGGTGGTTGGGGGGTGTCGATGCAGGGCCAGCCGGGGTGCATGGCCTGCCATTGTTCGCAGGGGATGTAGCCCTGGGCGGTGGCGTGCGGTGTGCCGGTGAGCGCGGCGAAACCGAGGCCGAGGCCGGTGGCGGTGATAGCGAGGGTGAGTGCGGTGCGCCTGGTGAGGTGGGGGTTCATCGGCGGTTCCGGCGGGCCTTGGTTTGGTCGCGCAGGGTGTCGATGCCCCACCAGGTGAGTCGTCCGGCGAGGGACATGAAGAGGAAGAAGGCCAGGTAGACCAGGATCGCGCCGTAGTCGTCGGCCCATCCGGGCATCCGGTTGAGGTTCGCGAACGCCACGATCAACAGCAGCAGACCCAGCGCGGTAGCGCCGATCGCGGCGGTGGTCGGGCTGATCGGTTCGGCGGTGGCGGCGTGCTGGGCGGTGCGGTTGGTCGCGGGGGCGGCGGTCTCGTTCATGGTCGTGCCTCTTCTTTCTGAGCCCTGGCATTCACGCCTGCCGGGGCATGCGGGTGCGAGGGATCAGAGCCAGATGGGGTCGCCGTAGACGGTGATGCTGTTGTCCGCGGTCGGGGTCGAGATCGCGGCGGTGGCGAAGGAGCGGATGGTGACCGGGCCTGCGCAGGCGTCGACCTTGATTTCGACTTGGCCCGCGGCGATCGAACCCTGTGACTCGGCTAGGGGTTTGGAACCGAACGGCACGGTGGCGATGGCGCCGGGTTTGAGGGTGGTGGAGATGTTCGGGTTCACCGATGCCTGCCCACCGATGTTCACGCCAGGGAACTGAGAGATCGTGACGCTGGCGTTCGGGCCGATCGAGAATCCCAGACCAAGGGTGAGGCCGTTGGAAACATCGACCGCGCAACCGATCTGGTATCCGAGGGTGATGGTGCCCGCGGTGACCGGCCGACGGCCGCTGCCGGTGATCTCGGCGAGTGCTTCGAGGCTGACGAAACCCTCACGGCTGACCGGGGAACCGGCCAGATTCGGCCAGCGATCCAGGGTCTCACCGGTCTTGGACACCGACAGGGTCCAGCCATCGCGGGTGACGACCTGGCGATACTTGTCGGCGATCGGATCCGCACCCGCCGATCCCGCAGCCCACACACCCATCAGCAACACCGCAGCCAGCATGCCGATACCGGCGGCGATGGTAGGTCGCGTCGTCATCGCGAAGCCCCCCTCCACATCTAGTTAACTTTCAGCAAACATGATGCAGGTTGGCATGCTTCGGAGTCGGGCGCTAGGTGATCGAGACGCTCATCACTCGAGCGCGCCTGATGTGGCGTGCGTCACGTTCATTGTCACGTCGCGCGAAACCCATTCAGGGACTACCTAATTGGCGTGACGGGCGGGGCGGAAGCAGGCCGTTCACCAGTGCCGCCAAACCGGCGCGATGGGTGTCGCGCGTGGTCAGCTCGGTCCAGCGGTCGGCGATGGCGGCGATGGTGGGGAGGTCGGCGCTGCCGAGGTGGGCCAGGGCGTCGTCCTTGGCGAGCGGTCCCTCGGCGCGTGCCTTGCTGCGTTCCTGGTTCGCGCGGATCACGAGACTGCCCACGATGTAATACCACATGCTGCGGTAGACATCGACGGCCTGTTCGGGGGTGCAACCGCATGAAACCGCCGCCGCCATCACCACTTCCACCATCGGCATGGCGGTCGGCACGATGTGCGCGTCGGAGGCGAGCACTTCGATGATCCAGAGCCGTTCGGACAGACCCTCGTAGAGCGTGCACGCCGCTTCGAACAGCCGCTCGCGCGGGTCGTCCGAGAACACGCGGCGCGGAATATGCCGCGCGTGCGCCTCGAGCACGAGCAGCAAGAGCTCGTCCTTGTCGCGCACATGGTGATACAGCGCCATCGGCGTGCTGCCGAGCTCCTTCGCCAGCCGCCGCATCGACAGCCCGTCCGACCCCTCGGCACGCAACACCCGATCGGCGGCCGCGACGATGGCCTCCTGCGACAACCGCGCGGGCCGCCCGACCTTTCCCTTGCGCACCGCATCTCCGGACATCCGACCATCTTCCCCCACGGCAGGCTCACCACGGACGACGTCATCGACGGCAAGGGCTGTCCAGGCAACTCAGCGGGAGTCGTCGAGCGCGCGGTCCAGGGTCAGAGCGGCATCGATGAGGGAGAGGTGGGTGAAGGCCTGGGGGAAGTTGCCGAGTTGTTCGCCGGTGAGGGCTATTTCCTCGGCGTAGAGGCCTAGGTGGTTGGCGTAGGTCAGCATCTTCTCGAAAACCAGTCTGGCCTGGTGGGTGCGGCCCGCTCGGGTGAGCGCGTCGACGTAGTCGAAGGTGCACAGGGAAAAGGTGCCCTCGCTGCCCTGGAGGCCGTCCGGTGCGGCGTCCGGGTCGTAGCGATAGACCAGGCTGTCGGTGACGAGCTCCTCGGTGATCCGGTCCAGCGTGGACAGCCACATCGGGTCGCGCGGTGCGACGAAGCCGACCTTCACCATCCGCAGCAGCGACGCGTCGAGCACCTCGGAGCCGTACTGCTGAACGAAGGCGCGCCGCACCGGATTCCAGCCGCGCTCCCACAGCTGGCCGTAGATCCGGTCCCGATGCCTGCGCCAGTGCTCGATCGGGCCCGGCAGCGCGTGCGCGGTCGCGAGCCGGATGGCGCGATCGAAGGCGACCCAGCTCATCAGCCTGCCGTAGGTGAAATCGGCACGGCCGCCCCGGGTTTCCCAGATACCCTCCTCGGGCTGATCCCAGTGCGCGGACAGCCAATTGAGCACGCTGGTCAGGTCCTGCCAGCCGCGATGGCCGATCCGGATACCGCACTGGTCGGCGCGATAGACGCTGTCGAGCAGTTCGCCGTAGATATCGAGCTGGAGCTGGCCCGCCGCCTCGTTGCCGATGCGCACCGGACCGGAGCCCCAATATCCCTCCCAGTGCGACAGGATCTGCTCGTGCAGGTCGGTCGATCCGTCGACCCGATACATCAGCTGCAGCGGATCGCCTTGTCCCTGACGCTGATCCCGCAGCCAGTGCGCGAAATCCGCGGCCTCCTCGGTGAATCCGAGCGCGAGCAGCGAATGCACCGTGAACGAGGCGTCCCTGATCCAGGTGTAGCGGTAGTCCCAATTCCGTTCGCCGCCGATTTGTTCGGGCAGTCCGGCGGTGGGCGCCGCGACCATGGCGCCGGTCGGCGCGTAGGTCATCAGCTTGAGCGTGATCGCCGAGCGGTACACCATCTCGCGCCAGCGGCCGCGATAGGTGCAGCGGGCCAGCCACGACTGCCAGAAACGCACTGTGCGACCCAGCATTTCGTCGATCTCGGCGGCTCTGATCGCGTGCGGCGGCCCCGGCGCGGCGGATTCGAGAACGATCCCGCGGGATTGCCCGGCGCCCAGCGTGATCGATCCGTACAGGTGCCCGTTCTCGGCGACCTGCACCTGCGCCAGGCGCGCGTCGTCGGGCTCGCGCACCACGTGCAGGGTGAGCGTGAGGTCACCGCTGTCGAAGACCGCGCCGTGCTCGCTCATCCGCGTGGTGTGCGGGCGGCGGCCGTAATCGAAGCGGGGAATGATGTCCAGGTCGAAGGTCATCCGCCCGCGCACGCAGCGCACAATCCGCACGATCCGATGATTGCCGGTGGCGCCGGGTCCGGGGGTGGGCGGCATGAAATCGACGATCTCGCCGGTGCCCTCGGCGGTCATGAAGCGGGTGACGAGCACGGCGGTGTCGGGCAGATACATCTGCTTGCACCGGTAGGGCCGCGAGGTGGGCTGGATGCGGCAGTGCCCGCCGCGGCGCTCGTCGAGCATCGCGCCGAAGACGCTCGGTGCGTCGAAACGCGGGCAGCAGAACCAATCGATGGTGCCGTCGGTGGCCACCAGTGCGGCGGTCTGGAGATCTCCGATCAGCCCGTGTTCGGCGATCGGCGGATAGGTGGTCATGAGCGCCTCCGATCAGGGCAGCATGGTGTTCTTGATCTGGTCGAACTCGTCCTGGGTGATCGCACCCTGATCGAGTAGCTTTCGCGCCGTGGCGATCTGGGTCGCGGTATCGACCTGCGCGACGTTCCTGATGTACTCGTCCTGGGCGACCTGATAGCGCAACGCCTCCGCCGCCCGCCGATCGGACATGGCCGTGCCGTGCACGATCAGATAGATCAGGGCGGTGATGAAGGGCAGGAATATCAAGCAGACAACCCAGAGCGCCTTGAGCCAACCGGAGGTGTCGTGGTCGTGGAACAGGTCCGCGATGATCGCGAACAGCACGATCAGGTAGGCGATGAACAGGAAGCTCAGCAGGATGTAGCCGATCACGTTCCAAAATGACATGGCGCCAACCCTGCCGCCGACGCCCGTGGTTTTCCTCGCCCGCCGCGGATGAGATCACAGCAGTCCGGTGCGCCGGGCGAGCTGCAGCGTGTCGGCACGGGAACTGGTCCCGAGCTTGGCGTAGATGCCGCGCAGGTGTGTCTTCACGGTGTTGACCGAAACCCCTAGGTCCGCCGCGATCTGCTGGGCCGTGCGCCCGGAGGGGAGCCGGTTGAGCACGGTCAGTTCGGTCGCGGTGAGGCGCGGACCGTTCGCGTGGCGCCGCACGCCCGGATGGTGGCGGATGCTGTCGGCCAGGTCGTTGTGCGGTCCGAAGGTGCCGCAGTGGGTGTCGAGCAGTTCGATCGCGCCGGGCAGATCGAGGAACGGCCGCAGTAGGCGATCGGGGGCGGCCTGTGCGAGCGCCGCGTCCAGCGCGGCCCGTGCCATCGGTGGATTGTCCAGTCCGGCATGGGCATTGGCGGAGAGCAGCCAACCGATGGTGGCGTGCGGCGGTGCGGGCGTCGACTGTTCGAGCAACGGGGCGACCAGATCCAATGTGGCCGAGGGACGATCGACGGCAGCCGCCAGTTCGGCCCGCGACAGCGTGACACCGGAGGTGGCGCCCAATGTCGCCTGCGCCTGTTCGAGAAGTAGCCGGACGGTGCGTATTTCGTGTACCTGCAGCAGCGCGTGCACCACGTGCGGTACCAGCAGATCGGTGACCGCAGGCGGTAGCTGCGGAGTACGCAGCAGCTGAGTCGTACTGGCGCGCAATCGGTCCGACACCGAGCGCTTGTCCTCGGCCGCGTCGAAGACAAGCAGGCATTCGATCAACTCGGCGAACCGGTCGCCGGTGGCCAGCGCCGCGCCGTCCGGGCGGTCGACACCGCGCAGGTAGCCGGCGTAGGCCGAAAGTGCCCGCGCCTGAACGGCATCGGCGCAGCCGTCGAGGTGATGTTCGGCCGCGGTGCGCGCGGCGCGGTCGGCCCGCTCCCACAGCACCGAGACCACACCGCGGATACCGGCGACGAGGGCGAGCCTGGTGGTGGCCCGCAGCACGAGGTGGTGATTACCGCAGCCCTCGGCCAGCGCGAGCCCGCGGTGATACTGCTGCTCACCCCGATCGATATCGCCGTCCGCGACGAGCGCCGCCGCCACCTGGATCGCCACATAGGCATCGATATCGGGCTGCCCGGTCAGCGGAATACGTTCTGGCAGCTGGATTTCGAGCAGTCCGGTGCCGGTGGCGAGCGCGGCACCAACGGTGGCCGCGAGCGCGAGCGGGACGACCCATCCGCGCGGCGCGACGCTGCCGTTGCCCGAGGTGCATTCGTACACCAGGTCCAGATGCGCGATGGCCGCGGTGATGTCGTGGTGCTCCAGCGCGTCGACGGCGCGCAGCGACCACAGGTAGGGATCGTCACCGGCAAGCGAGCCCGCCTGCTCGAGCCGCTGGAACAGGGCGGGGCCGTCGCCGTCGAGCACGATGCGCAACGCGGCCGTGCGCAGGAAGCCCGGCAGCTCGGGCCCGGATCCCGCGAGCACGTGCGGCAGCGCGGACATCGGCATATTCGCGGTGAGATACCACTCGGCGGTGTGCCGGTGCACCGTCGCGTGATCGGCCGCGCGCCGCGCCTCGTCGAGCAGGTGGTTGCGCAGCACCGGGTGGTAGCCGAACCAGAGCTCGCCGTCACGCGCACGGTGGACGAGCGGAAAGTTGATGCGCAGCAGGCCGTCCAGGATCTGATGCGCCTCGAGGCCGGTCAGCCTGGCGGCGAGCGCGGCGGTGAACGCGGTGGGCACGCTGGTGTCGACGAGGAATCGGCGGACGTGTTCGGGCAGCCCGGCGAGGAATTCGGTGGTGAGGAAATCGCTGATCTCCCTCGGGTTCCTGGCCAGTGTCGCCAGCGCGGTCGACCGGTCCCGGTGGCTGCTCAGGTGCTGTGCCGCGATGCGGACCAGCGTCGGCCAGCCGTGGGTCAACTCCATGACGGCGGCGAGCTCGTCGTCGGTGAGCTGACAGCCGTGCTGCTCGCAGAGCTGGGTCGTCCTGGTGTCGCTGAACGCGAGATCGGCGAATTCCAGCCGCGTGGTCCGGCCGGGCAGATCCATGGTGTACCAGCGCAGCGGTGGCGCGAAGCGCGCCGACAGGATCGCGGTGACCGACCGGGGCAGCTGGCCGAGCACGTATTCCACGTAGGCGAGCGCGGGCGGGTCGGTGATCAGATGGGCATTGTCGACGACGAGTACCGCGGGACGCTCGGAGTGTGCTGAGTCCTGTTGTGCCGCTGTGCTATTCGTCTGATCACCGAGGCCGGTCAGATCGTCGAGGCAGGCGCGCAGTGCCGGGCGCAAGGTGGTGGCGCCGGCATTGCCCGCCTGCACCGTGAGCCATCGGACGATCGGGTCGTGGCCGGGCCTGCGGCCGCGTTCGGCGAGCCAATCGGCGAGCAGGACGGTCTTCCCGCTGCCCGCGGGCGCGCTGATCAGCAGCGCACGGCCATCGGGTGTGGCCACTGCGGCATCGAGCCGCTGGAAAAGCTCGGGGCGGGCGATCGGAGTGAACGAAAAAGCGGGTATCGCATTCAGTGGCGTTTCCGTATTCATCGGTCTCCTCGATTACGCGGGGATCGGCGGGCGAGCGGAATTCCGGAACCGCGTCGGCAGCGGCTCCGGAATTCGCTGTTCGCTCAGTCGGTGGCGAGCGGGACGAACGGTCCGTAATCGCGCACGTGGCCCGATGTCCATTCCCACAGGGACCAGACGTCGACGGCGACGCCGTGCTGCAGGCACAGCCGCCAGCCGCATTCGGTCTTCTGCCAGATATCGCCGTCCCGATCGCGGTACAGGCCGCGATCCTGCGGCTCGTCGGTGGTGGGGTGGATGGTGAACGGGCACGTCGACGCGGCTTCGGCCGGATCGGGCCGCCGGTGCGCGGCGGGGATGTCGGCCTCGGGTCCTGAGGTCGATGGTGTAGGCATCTGATGCACTCCCGCGATTCGAAGAAATAGGATTCGGCGATTTTCCGATGCCGTACTTTCGCAGTGCTTCCACCGTGCTTTCGCCTCGATTCACGCCGACTTACCGCCGAATTCGATACCTTTTTGTGATTTGTCTCGGGGTGATTCGTGTGGTTGGAATGAAGACACGGAGGTGATCGAATGAATTGGCAGCGAAAGGCCGCGTGCCTCGGTGCGCCGCCAGGGATATTCCACCCGTCGGTGCCGCCGCGCGGTGACCCGAGACAGGCGCTGGCCTACTGCCGCCGGTGCCCGGTGATCGCCGAGTGCGCCGCCGAGGCGCTGCGGACGCGGCGGGGCAGCGGCATAGTCGCGGGCATATGGCTTTGCGGCGACCGTGCGTGGCCGAAGTTATTGCGGGAGATAGTGTTCGGCCACACCGCGCGGAAGCGGTGTGTGAAGTGCTGGCGGATCATCGAATCGGCATCGTCGCCCGGTACGTGTTCGCTGTGCGGGTTTGCCGAGATTCCGGTCTGATTCCACCGATGATGTTGTCCCCCAAGGGGTTTGCTGGGCTGGGTGGACAACTGATCGGTTTGTGAATTCCGTTGCGCGAAGGTAATTTACCGGACGCTCGTACGAATTAATCGGTAGCACTGGATATCTCGACGGTCAGAGGGGCGTCGTGTCATGACGGAACCACAGGTTCAGGTTTTCGGTCCGCTACAGGTATCTCTTGGCGGACGCACCGCCCGCATCGGCGCGGGCCGCCAGCGCGCGATACTCGGCAGGCTCGTGCTGGCGGGCGGCAAGACCATCGGCGCGGACCGGCTGGTCGAAGATGTTTGGGAGGGCGCGCCACCGTCGCATGCGCCCGCCGTACTCCAGGTGCAGATCCATAATCTGCGGCGGGTGCTCGAACCGGCGCGGCGGCCGAGGACGGCCGCGCGCATCCTGGTGTCGGAGAGCAGCGGATACGCGCTGCGCCTCGGCGTCGCGAGCGTGGACGCCTGGCAGTTCGAGGCGCAGATGCGCGATTACGAACAGCGCGTGCACGATCCGGCCGAGCGGCCGCGGCCCGCCGAGCGGTACCGGATTCTCGACGGGGCGCTGAATTGCTGGCACGGAACGGCATTCGAATCCTTTTCGGATGCGCCGTGGGCCGCCGCGGAAGTGGCGCGGCTCACCGATTTACGGGTCGCGGCGATCGAGATGCGGGCCGAGGCGGCATTGGAACTCGGCAGGCTCGGCGAGGTCGTCACCGAGTTGCGGCGACAGGTCGAGGAATATCCCGGGCGCGAGGAAAGTGTGCGGTTGCTGGCCTCGGCGCAGTATCGGCTCGGGCAGCAGGTGGAGGCGCTGGCGACAATACGGCGCACCCGGGAGTTCTTGCGTGCGGAGTTCGGGATAGATCCCGGCCAGCGTTTGACCGAACTCGAATCCGCGATTCTGAATCAGGCCGTCGATCCGAGCCGGGTCGCCGACCTGCCGACGGGGCCGATCGCCATTTCCGCGCCCGGTGCGCCCGCCGTGGAATTCGGTTCGGGGCCGACGTTCTATCCCAGGCAGCGGGCGACGATCGGTGCGGCGGCGGCCGAGGCCAGGACGTCCGGGCTGCGGCTGACCTGGTTGGTCGGCGCGGCGGGCACGGGGAAGACGACGGTGGTGTCGTCGGTGGTGGCGAGCCTGGCCGCCGAGGGCTGGGGCACCGCGGTCGGGCTGTGCCCCGAGGTGGACGGCGCGCCACCGGCCTGGGCGTGGACCGAGATACTCGGCGGGCTCGGCGGCGAGCCGATGCGCGCCGAACCGCCCGCCGCGGCGGTCGATCCGTTCACGATCGCGCGCGAGGTCGCGGCGCGCTGCCGTGATCTCGCCGAAAAGGCGCCGGTGGCAATAGTTCTGGAGGACGCGCACCGTGCCGACGCGGCGACACTGCAGGTGCTGCGGCAGCTGGCGAACTGGCTGCAGTGGGAGCCGGTCCTCATCGTCGTGACCGCGCGCGGGCCCGAGCTCACCCCCGCGCTGCGCGCCGCCGCCGCGGCGCTGGCCGATCGGATGACCGAGCGGATCGAACTGGCGGGGCTCGATCTGGCGGGCACGCGGGCGATCGCGCGGGAGGCTGGGCTGTCCGGCCTGGACCGTGAGGTGGTGCACGCGCTGCACCGGCGCACCGGCGGCAATCCGCTGTTCGTCCGCGAACTGTCCAAAAGGATTGCTATGCACGGTGATTCGCGGACGCTGCCGGAGCACATCCGTGCGGTGCTCGTGGACAGGATCGAACAGCTGCCCACCGCGGTGATCGCCGTGCTGCAGCACATCGCCGTGTGGGGACGGGCGATCGAGCTCGACGCGCTGGCCGGACTGTCCGGCGTCGCCGCGGAGGAACTGGTCGATCTGATCGACACCGCCGTTGCGGCCGGGCTGGTCGGCTTCGATCGGGGCGACCGGGTGGTGCTGGACCAGGCCATGGTGCGCGACGCCGTCTACAACAGCATCCCGCCGCTGCGGCGCGGCCGAATGCATTGGAACACCATGGAATTCCTGGAGCGGGAGATCGATATCGGCGCGAGCGGCCGGATCGGGATGCTGGCGCACCACGCGGCCAACGGTGCGACCAGGGCCACCGCGGCGCAGGCGCTCGGCTATGTATTGGCCGCGGCCGAGGAGAGCGATATCGACCCGGCGCGGACGGGTGCCGTCGAATTATGGCGCACCGCTGTCGAACTCCACGAACTCGCGGGCCGGACGCAGCCCGGCGCCTTGTTCGAGGCCTGCTGCCGATACGCGGGTGCGCTCGCCGGGGTCGGCAGGCATGCCGCGATGCGGGTGGCGCGGCGCCGGGCGCTGCGGCTGGCCATCGAATGCGGCGATCGCGAGCGAATGGTCACGGCACTCACCTGCGGTGTGGCGCCGACGATTTGGGCGGCGGGCGACCACTGCGGCGTCGACGAGCGGTTCCAGCGGGAACTGGATGCGGCACTCGCCGCGGAGCGCGGTCCGCGGCGCGCCAGATTGCTGATCGCGTCGGTCTTCGAGGACGGTGCCGCCGGTGCGGCGAGTTACCGGCGGGCGCGCGAGGCACTCGACCTCGCGCACGGCAGCGGTGACGCGGCGCTGGTGTGCGCCGCGCTCAACGCGGTCGGGTACGTACTGACCGGTGCCGCCGGGCTCGGCGACCGGCGACCGGTCGCCGGCGAACTGCTGCGCGTCGCGCAGGCGGCAGGGCTGCCCGACTATCAGGCGGTCGCGCACTATCTGCGCTTCCGTGCGGCCTGCCGCGATATCGACCTGCCTGCGGCGGCCAGGCATGCCGCGCTCGCGCTCGAGGCGGCGAGCGCCGGTGCGGCAGGGGTGCTTTCGGATGTGCTGCTGGCCTTCGCCGGGGCGACGGAGGTGCTTCGCGGCGACCCCGATGCCGCCGAGCAGGCGTACCAGCGGTTCGAGGCGCGGATGATCGCCTCGGGCACCGCCGAATTGGAGACGGTCTCGCTGGCCGGGCAGCTCACCGTCGGCTGGGCGCGCGCGGATCTCTCGGGCCTGCTCGACCGCCTCACTTCGCTCTACGCCATCGAACCGGATCGCGTCGCGCAGCTGTACGCGGTCGCCCTGCTGCACGCCGGTGACGAGCAGGGCGCCCGTGCGGTATTCGAACGCCACGACACCCTGCCACGCGAATTCCAGCCCCTGATGGCGGCGCTGCGTGCCCACGTCGCCGTGGCCCTCGGCGCCGTCGACGTGGCCACCGGCCTGCTCGCCGCGCTCGCCCCGCACACCGGCACGCTGATCGGATTCGACAGCGGCGCCGCCGTTCTCGGCCCGATGGACGATATCCTCGGCGATCTGGCCGAGGTCACCGGCGACCCGTCGGCCGCCAAACGCTTCCGCGCCCGAGCCGCCACCCTCCGCCGGCGAGTCGACGAAGGACTGTCCGCACTGCGCTCCGGGGCGGACGCCACCGATGCTGTGCGCGTGGGCAATTGACGCCTCAATTCGGTGAGCTCGCCGATTCCGTGTGGTGGATCGGTCGGACCCAGCGCGCCAGCGCAGCACGGAGTGCTTGTCGCTCCGCCGGTTTCGGCTGCGGCGCCGCAGTGGCCCAGGCGACGTAGCCGTCGGGGCGCAGGAGCAGGGCGGTGGGCGATCCGGATTGCGGGTCCGCGGTGACGATATCGACTTCGCCCCGCCACTCGGGCAGCGCTCGCGCGAGCCGATGATCGTCGGTGCGGTCGAGCAGCAGTGGCCGCGCGGTCCTGGTCAGCTCGGCCAGCCGGACCGCGCCGCGCGCAGTGCGCATGGCTATGTCGGGGGCGAAGCGGCCGATCAGCGGATGCGTGAATTCGCCTATGTCGTAACGGATATCGGCGCCCGCGGTGAGCGCGGCGAGGCGTTCGACCGTATCGCGGTCGCGCAGCAGCTCGGTGAACAGTTCACGCAGCGCGGTGACGTCGCCGCCCGGTGCGCTCAGCGCGGATTGCGCTCGGGCATAGGTGATCATGCGGTCGGCGGCCTGCCTGCGTTCGGTCTCGTAGCTGTCGAGCAGTCCGGTCGGTGCGCCGCCGCGCAGGTCGGCGGCCAGCTTCCAGCCGAGGTTGGCCGCGTCCTGCAGGCCGAGGTTGAGCCCGGGGCCGCCGCCCGCGGTGTAGATGTGGGCGGCATCGCCGACCAGGAAGACGCGGCGATCCCGGAATCGGTCCGCGAGGCGGGTGTTGCCGCCGTTCAGTCGGCGTAGTACGTGCGGGCCTGGTCCGGCGGGCGGACCGAGCGGCAGGTCGGCGGCGAGTACCCGGGCGACGCTGGCCCGCAGCTCCGCGATGCTCATCGGCTCCGCAGTGCTCATCGGCCCCGCGGTCTCGGGCTGATCCCACTCGACGCTGCTGATCAGCGGCGGCAGGCCGGGGAACGGCGCGTAGGAGAATCCGCCGCGCTCGGTGCGCAGCGGCAGGAAGGGCTGGACGGTGCCGTAGCCGGGCACGGTCAGCGCGCCCGTCGCCGGGTCGACCCAGCCGGGCGGCACGGTGGCGTGCGCCGCCCGGCTGGTCGTGCGGTCGTAGGTGACGCCGGGGAAGCCGATGCCGGACAGCTTGCGGGTGACGCTGTGCGCTCCGTCCGCGCCGACGAGATATCGGGCGCGCAGCCGGTAGGGGCCGTCCGGGCTCGCGACGTCGACGGTGACCGAGTCCTCGTGCTGTGCCAGGCCGACCACCTCGTGCCCGCGCCGGACATCCGCGCCGAGTTCGACGGCGCGCTCTTCCAGCACCCGCGCGATGTGGTGCTGCGGCGCCGCGAGGCTGTAGACCGGACTCTCGTCGAGCAGGCTCAGATCCAAAGCCATTGCGGCGAACATGAAGTAGGCGGAGTTCGGCCGCGGCGGCGCCGAGTCGCCGCTCAGCCGCTCGTACAGTCCGCGCCGGTCGAGCAGTTGCACCACTTGGCCGAGCAAGCCGTTGGCCTTCGGTTCCTCGCTCGGCGCGCCCAGCCGCTCCAGCACGATCGGCTTGATCCCGGCCAGGCCCAGCTCACAGGCCAGCATCAGCCCGTTCGGTCCACCTCCGCTGATCACGACGTCGACGGTCATGGCGACCTCCTTCCCTCGGTGTGAGCGCCAGATTAAGACAAAAGTTGCGTGCACGCAAAATTGCGTGCACGCATCCGAATGTATGCTGGGACGGTGACGACGCGACGGACCGGGCTACGCGAGCAGAAGAAGCAGGCGACGCGAGAGGCGTTGCGCGAGGCGGCACTTCGGCTTGCGCTGGAGCGCGGCCCGGACAACGTGCGCGTCGACGACATCGCCGAGGCCGCGGGCGTCTCGCCGCGGACCTACAACAACTACTTCTCCAGCCGGGAACAGGCGATCGTCGCCGCCGTCACCACCGAGCGGGAAGCGCGGGTCGCCGAGGCGGTGGCCGCGCGGCGGGACGTGCCGCTTGCCGACGCCGTCATCGACGCGATCGTGGAGCAGTACACCGCACATGGCGAATCCGGTAGCGATGCACTGCTGTTGATCACGACGCATCCGGCGCTGCGTGACGCCTTCGTCCATACCGCCGCGACGATCGAGCAGCCGCTCGCCGACGCGATCGCCGGACGGCTCGGCGAGACCGGCCCGCATACCGCCCGCGTGCTCGCGGCGAGTGTGGCCGCCGCGGTGCGTATCGCGCTCGACAGCTGGCTGCGGCCGACGGTGACCGGTGGGCTGGTGGTGCCGTCCGGTGCGCTGCCCGAGCTGCTCCGTGCCGCGCTCGGGCCGCTCGCCCCCGCGCTCGCCGCCGCCGCGAAACGGTGATGGCGCAAGGCTATTCGGCGATACCGGCGAACGGGTCGGATTCGGCAGGCGGCTGAAAACCGGCCATGAACACGCTTGCACCACTACGCTATTCCCGCCTATGCCGCGCACACGGTAGGGGTGCGGTAGGGGGTGCGAAGTATTGATTTACCGCTTCGGCAGGTGTTAAAACGAGATTGGATCCTGGATCCAATCGAGGAAATCGGTTGGGATACAGGGTAATCCGATCATCTCCGTCGCGACGCCGAGCCGGTCTTCGGTGCGTCGCGGCGCGACCGAAGGGGTACCCCGTGGACATCGATGCCTTTCTGTCCGAGCCGGGACGCAGTGATGCGACCAACGATGTTCGTAAGCTGATCGACAAGCTCGATGTGCAGTACATCTACGTGCAGTTCGTGTCGGTGACCGGCCGGGTCGTCGGTAAGGGCATGCCTGCCGCGAGATGGGAAGAGCTGGCGGCCAAGGGCGTTCAGCTGGTGTACGGATCGGTGTCGAACGTCGCCACCGACCGGCGCGGCCGCTACCTCGGCTACGGTCCCGAGGCGTCGGAGCTGATCGCGGTGCCGGAGCCGGAGACCTTCGCCCAGTTGCCGTGGGACGGGCGGGTCGCGCGGGTGTTCGCCCGGCTGTTCCGCAACCGGGAGGAGGCCGAGAATCCCGGCGCCGCACTGACCTCGGACTGCCGGGGCAACCTGGCCACGCTGCACGCCGACTTCGCGCGGCGCCACGATATGCGGCTGCGGGTCGGCACCGAACCCGAGATGATGTGGCTGCGCCGCAACGCCGACAACGAACTGGTCGGGGTGAGCAAGCCGTACTGCTACCACGTCGACCAGCTCGAGGAGCTGCGCGATATCACCATGCGGGTGCTGACCTACGGCCGCGCACTGGGTTTGGACATGATCCAGGGCGATCACGAGGACGCGCCCGGCCAGCTCGAGCTGAACTGGCGCTACGACGATCCGGTGCGCAACGCCGACCGGCTCATCACCTACCGGCAGATCTGCCGCCAGGTGGCCAGGGAATTCGGGGTGATCGCCTGCTTCATGACCAAGCCGTTCGCCGGGCTGTCGGCGTCGGGCTGCCATCACAATCTGTCGCTCTGGCGCGGTGGCGACGACGAGATCGTCCCGATGGACACCGAGACGATCATGCCCGGCGTGCGCAGCTACCGCGGCGGTGGCGTGAACCTGCTGACCGAGGGCAAGGAGCCGGGCGCGAATCCGCGGCAACTCACCGATACCGGCCGGCGCATGCTGGGCGGCATCGTCACCCACCTGCCCGCGCTCACCGCGCTCGGCGCCTCGACGGTGAACTCCTATCGGCGCCTGCTGGATACGGGACTGTGGGCGCCGGTCGCCGCGGGCTGGGGCTATCAGAACCGCACCTGCGCGGTGCGGGTCTCGGCACCCGATCGCGTCGAATACCGCACGGCCGATTCGATGGTCAACCCGTATCTGATGGCCGCGGGCCTGATCGCCGCGATGGATGACGGCCTGCGCGCCGATCTCGACCCCGGCGCGCCGACCTCGGCGAGCACCTACGACAGCACGCCGGACCCGCGGCGCGGCCTGCCGATGAATCTCGGTGCGGCACTGGCGGCACTCGACCGCGACGAGGTGCTGCGCTCGGCGCTGCCCGGCGATATGTACCGCGTCTACACCGCCCAGAAGACCGATGAATGGGAACGATTTCTGGCAACGACCACCGAGTGGGATTTCGACTTCTATCTCGACTACGTGTCGTAACCCGTTGGGAAGAGGAAACAATGACGTCATCTATCACTACCGCACTCTTCGGCGCGCTACCCCTCGACCGCTTCGACAGCGACCCCGTTGTCTTGCTGCCCGGCACGCCGGTGGCGGAACTGTCCTCGGATATCGCCGCCGGATTGCGGGAAATGGCCGACGATTTCGACGATCTGGTCGACGACCGGTGGCTGAAGACGGAATACGTCTTCCGGCAGCGCCGATTCAGCCTGTTCTCGGCGGACACCGTCGAGCGCCGGGTCGAGCAGCTGGAACACCGTGGGTTCTTCCAGGATTCGGAGCTCAATCCGTATGCGGGCGGATTCGAGCGTAAGTTCGAGCCGCTCGCGGACCGGACGATGCGGAATCCCTTTCTGCACCAACTGATCTGGGATGTGCTCGCGGTGCTGCCCGAGGAGCGCGTGCGCGCGGCCAGGCACTGGGAGATCGGGGTGCACCTGATGCGGATCGTGGCGCTGCCGGGCAAGCCCGGATATCCGGCGCCGGAGGGCATGCACCACGACGGGCACGCCTTCACCTCGATCTCGCTGATCAACCGGGCGAACGTCGCGGGCGGGCGCAGCCATTTCGCCGATCTGGACGGTGTGGTGTACCGCAAGATCGAATTGGAGGCGCCGGTCGACACGGTGGTGTTCGAGGATCCGCGCTGCCTGCACGATGTGACACCGGTGACGGTGGCAGCGGACGCGCCACGCGCCGCCCGTGACGTCTGCGGCTTCTCGCTCAACCCGCTACCGAGCGAGGCCTCGTGACCGAAATGGAAATGGCCACCGCTTCGCTGCCACAGCTGCGCGCGGCGGGCACCCATCTGCTCGTCGATCTCATCGGCGCGAGCAAGCTCGACGATCCCGAACTGGTCGAGCAGGTGCTGCGCGACTGCGTGCGCGCCACCGATGCCACGCTGCTCTATATCTATGTCCATCACTTCGGCGGCGCCGGTGGGGTCACCGGCGTCGCGGTGCTCGCGGAATCGCATATCAGCATTCACAGCTGGCCCGAGCACGATTTCGCCGCCGTCGACATTTTCACCTGCGGTGTCACCGACCCGGAAATGGCGATTCCGGTGCTCGAAGCCAACTTCCGGCCGAAACGCGTGACCGTGCAATGGATCAAGCGCGGTCGCGCGGCATTCGTCCCAGGCGCAAACGCTCAGATTCCCGGATGAAGGAGACAGCAATGACGGACACCGGTAGTCGCCGCGACATCATGCGACACGTATACGAGGGGATCTGGATCGGCGAGCTGTGGAACCACGGCGATCCGGCGGGCGGCCGGGTGCTGTCGGAGCGGTTCTTCGACCATCGCCCGATCGATGCGTTCCCGAACACCAAGCCGGGGCACGTGGCCATGGCGCTGGACTGGCATCAGGCCTTTCCCGACTTCAAGTTCGTCATCGAGGACGTACTCATCGATGGCGACAAGCTCGTCGCCCGATACAACTCCTCGGGCACGCACACCGGCGTGCTGTCCGGTGTCGCGGGGACCGGGCGCGTGGTCACGCTGTCCGGCATCGACATCATGCGCTTCGACGCGGACAACCATCTCGCGGAGTGGTGGCACAACGAAGACATCTACGGTCTGATGCAGCAGATCACGGAGTGAGGCATGGCGACCAACGGCGAGCGCCGATACTTCGAACAACTCGATGCCACCGATCCGCTGCGCGAGATCAGGGCGCTGTTCGATCTGCCCGATGATCGCGTCTTCCTCAACGGCAACTCGCTGGGGCCGCCGCCGCGCGAAACCTGGAATCGGCTGCAGGAGGGCATGCTTCGGTGGCGCGACGATATGAACGCCGCCTGGTGGGATCACCAGTGGCTGCAACTGCCGACGGTAATCGGGGATCGCATCGGCGCACTCATCGGCGCGGCTCCCGGCCAGGTCGTCGTCGGCGACTCCACCTCGGTCAACCTGTTCAAGCTGCTGTGTGGCGCCTTGTACGCGCAATCGGCAGGCGGGCGATCGGTGGTCCTCACCGATCGGGACAACTTCCCGAGCGACCTGTACATCGCCGACGGTGTCGCGCGCTATGTCCACCCGGCGGCGACCGTGCGCCGGGTGCCCGCAGGCGAGATCATCGATCACCTCGGCGATGACGTGGCGGTGGTGCTGCTCAGCCACGTGGATTACCGCACCGGGCACCTGCTTCCGATGCGCCGGATCAACGAGCGGGCGCATGCGGCGGGCGCGCTCGTGCTGTGGGATCTGGCGCACAGTGCGGGCGTCGTTCCCATCGATGTGGACGACGCGGGCACCGATCTGGCGGTCGGCTGCGGCTACAAATTCCTCAACGGCGGGCCGGGTGCGCCCGGGTACATGTATGTCGCCGAGCGGCTGTTGCCCGATTTCGAACAGCCGGTCACCGGCTGGCTCGGGCATACGAGGCCGTTCGACTTCACCGCCGACTATCAGCCCGATCCCGGCATCGCCCGGCTGACCACCGGCTGCCCGCCGCTGCTCAGCCTGCTCGCGCTCGACGAGGGCGTCTCGCTCACGGCGCGAGCCGATCTCGCCGCGGTGCGCGCCAAATCCGTTGCGCTCAGCCGGGAATTCATCGCGCTCGCCGAAACCCGGCTCGCCCGTTTCGGTATCGAGGTGACCGGACCGGTCGACGGCGCGCAGCGCGGCAGCCATGTGTCGTTGCGGTACGAATCGGCCGAGCGTCTCGCGGAAGGGTTGGCGGCCACCGGATTCCATCTCGAGCTGCGGCCGCCGGAGTTGCTGCGCTTCGGGCTCGCACCGCTGCACGTCCGCTACGTCGACCTCTTCGACTGCGTCGCCGCGATGGAGAAGCTGCTCGCCGATGCGGACCATGGCGGACTGCCACGGTGACGGTGCCCTCGGAAACGATCCGGCCGCGCGCCGGGGTCGCCGTGCCGACGGGATCCCGGCGCCGGTGGCTCGCGCTCGCGGTGGTGCTGACGGGTCAGTTCATGGCATCGATGGACACCACCGCGGGCAATATCGCGGCGCCGTCGATCCAGCAGGACCTGAGGGTCGAATCGGGTACCGCCGCACTGGCGGTCGCGGCCTACACGCTGATGTACGCGAGCCTGCTGATCACCGGGGCGCGGCTCGGTTCCGACCGGGGCAGGCGGCGCATGTTCCTGATCGGGATCGCGGTGTTCACGGTGAGCTCCGTCGTCATCGGCCTCGCGCCCGACGCCGTGGTACTGATCGGTGCGCGCGCGGTACAGGGAGCGGGGGCGGCAATGGCTGTGCCGCAAGCGATCTCGTTCATCCAGGTGGATTTCACCGGGACCGCGCGCACCCGCGCCATGGCGGCCTACGGTGCGATGATCTCCTTCGGTGCCACCGCGGGACTCGTCCTCGGCGGCGCGCTGATCAGCTCGGATATCTTCGGGCTCGGCTGGCGGATCGTCTTCCTGCTCAACCTGCCGGTGGGGATCGCGGTGCTGGCCGGTGCGGCCCGGCTGCTGCCCGCGATCGAGGTCGCACCGCGCAGGCTCGACCTGATCGGCGTCGGCGTGCTGACCGCGGGCGCCGCCGCGGTCACCGGTCCGCTCGCGCTCGGCCCCGACACCGGGTGGACCGCGCTCGGCTGGGCGATCGCGGCCTGCGGTGCGGCGACGCTGGCAGCGTTCCTCGTCTGGCAGCGAATCCAACAGGGCCGCAACGGTTCCCCGCTGTTCGACCTGCGCATCATGGCGGTGCCCGGCGTGCGGCCCGGACTGATCGCGCTGCTGTTGTCGGGCACCACCTACACCGGTGTCCTGTTCTGCGTCGCCGCCGACCTCCAGGATCAGCACGGACGCAGTGCGGCAGGGGCCGGACTCGCGCTCGTGCCGTTCGCGATCGGCTTCGGTATCGGCTCGGTGCCGGGATCGCTGGTGCCGCACCGGCGGCATCCGGTGCTGACCATCGCGGGGCTCGGCATGCTCGGCGGCTGCCTGATCGCGCTCGGCGCGCTGAACGACGGTCCGCCGACCTGGGCGGACGCGCTGCTGCTCGCGGGCGCCGGATTCGGCTACGGCGCCTGCTTCACCCCGCTGCTCGGGCTCACGGTGGCGCATGTGCGCCCCGGACAAGTACCGGACGCCACCGGGATCGCGACAACCACGTTCCAATTCAGTTTCGTCCTCGGCGTCGCGGTGTTCGGCAGCATCTATACCTCCGCCGACCTCGCGCACGCACTGGTAATAATGGGTGTACTGGCGTGTGCCGCGATCGTTCCGGCGGCGGCGATTCATCCCATAAATAACTCCGGGAGGCAACTCTCCGACGCATGAGGATGCGTAAATGTTGTCAACCGGAGCGCGGAGTGTTAGAAAATAGCTGGATCATGGATCCGACTGCGAAACACTCCGTACAGAGGTAGGCGGCACCGTTCTAATGAGCGCGCGACACCGGCCGATCATGGCCGTACTGGGGCACATTTCGGTGCCGCAGACACATTCCCGATCGATGATCGAATCGACTCTCTCGGAGGCGATTCTGAACGGGACCATTCGACCGGGAACGTCGTTGCGCCAGGAGGAGCTCGCCGAGGTATTCGGCGTGAGCCGCATGCCGGTGCGCGAGGCGCTGATTCAACTGGAGGCGAAAGGGCTGGTCCGGTTGCGCGCGGGAAAGGGCGCGATCGCGGTGAACATCGATTCCGCGGACATAATGGAAACATATGGCGTCCGCCTCATTATCGAACCCGCCGCGCTGCAATCCTCTATACCGAATCTCACCGATGACGATATCGATGAAATTCGCGGTCACCTGCAGCGTATGAATTTCGAGACCGACCCGCACAAACTGGGCCGTCTGAACACGGAATTCCACCTGTCGCTCTGCGGAAAGGCCACCAACCGCCGCCTGCTGAAACTGGTGAAAGCCGCCCTCGAAGAGGAAGAACAGATCATCAGGCTCCACCTCCCCGCCCTCGGCGCGGGCACCCTCGGCCTGCCCGATCACGATGCCCTCGTCGATGCGGCGGCGGCCCGCGACGTCGCCGCGGCCACCACCATCCTGCACACCCACCTCACCCACGCCGCGGAAGCCCTCCGCACCTACCTCGCCATGCGCGAGGCCGAACCCGCACTCCGGTAACCACCGGGCCTGCGGCACGGACCGTTCGCCGAGCGCAGTCGAATGGCCCTCCGACACGCCGTAGTCGGGGGCCATACGACTGCGCTCGGCGGATCTTGGCAGGTGGGCGGTACTTGTCGGTGGTATGGCTTACCTTTGGGGCCGTCGTGATCGAACGGGAGGGAGAACGATGGTCTCGGATTCGAGCGCAGCGCCGGAGGTACCGGAGTGGGAAAGCGCTTCTGTCGTAAGGGTTTTGCCCGCTGTGGCGGCGCGCAAGCTGAACAAGGTGCCGTTCGTGGAGCTGGCGGAAGGGCGTTTGCAGGGCGTGGTGTCCAGCGGCTCCGATATTTCGCGGGTGTACGTGGCCTCGGTGACGGCGGGGACGCACGGGCTGAGCTGTAGTACGAACAACAATCGGCCCTGTGGCGGGTTGTCGGGGAGCTGGACCTGCAAGCATCTGGACTCGCTCATCGACGAGGCGGTGTTGCAGTACGGGCAGGAGCGGGTGGCCCGGTTCCTTCGGGTCGAGGTGCCCGAGGGCGGGCGAATCGGTTCCGCGCTCAACGGAACTCGCGATCCCGCACCGGCCGCTGCGGTATTCAGCCGATTCCTGCGGCATCTGGCCTACCTGGAGCTGCCTGGCAGCGCGACGCCGATACCGGAGCTGCACTGGTTCCCCGCGGGGGTGGGTCGCTGATGCGTGCGGTGGAATTGGCTGCGCTGCTGGAGAATTCGCCCGACGGCGTAACGGCGGCGACGGAGGCGGTCGCCGGTTTCGATACCGCGTTGATCGACGGGTTCGCGCGGGTGTCCGAGCGGCAGAGCGCGGCGTTGTCGGTGCTGGCCGGAGCCGTGGCGGGCTCGCCGCTGGCCGCGCCGGTCGCCGAGGCGGTCGCGAAGGTGAGCACCGGCGCGATCGGGCCGGATCGGCTGTCGGCACTGGCCGCGGCGCGCGCGGCGCTACTCGGCGCGGTGCACGACGCGCTGCTGGAGCAGGTCGATACGGCGTTGGGGCGCACGCGATCCGAGTGGAGCGGGGCAGCAGGCGATACCGCGCCGAGCCCGCTTGCGGTGGGGTCGCGCGCCTGGCTCGGCGAGCTGGCCATCGCGGGCTGGCGCGGGGTGGACCACGACCTGGTGTCGGCCGCGGATCAGACGGTGGAGGCGCTGCTTGC
This sequence comes from Nocardia sp. NPDC052566, assembly GCF_044547285.1. Taxonomy (NCBI): domain Bacteria; kingdom Bacillati; phylum Actinomycetota; class Actinomycetes; order Mycobacteriales; family Nocardiaceae; genus Nocardia; species Nocardia sp. NPDC052566. The sequence goes on from NZ_JBIUAF010000002.1 coordinate 446,394, forward strand.
CGAGCCCGCGCTGCGGCGGCTCGCGGTGCTGCTGGACGGTTTCACCGCCGAGCTGAGCGCCTCGTCGCCGATCGCGACGGCGGATCGGCTGCCGGTGCGGCGGTGGGCCGATCTGTGGACGCGTGCGCTGCTGTTGTCCTGGCGCGGTGCGGAATTCACCGACAACGAGCTGGTGTCCGGACGGCTGCTCATCCTCGGGGTGGACGTGCACGAGCACGGCACCGCCGTGCAGGCGCAGGTGCACGGCGTACTGGAAACCGCGGGCGCACCGGCTCGCCGGGTGCGGGTGTCGGTCGCGGCAGCCAAGGTGGACACCATTGTCGGACCGGCGATCTGGCAGCTGCTCGGCGCGCACCGGCAGCTGCTCACCGCCTTGGCCGAGCATCGGGTGCTCGAGCTCACCGAGATGCCGCTCGCGGCGTCGGGCGATCTGGTGTGGCAGGACGAGCGGGCGAAGGCGGGGGAGGCCGCCGATCCGTTCGTGACCGCGACTGTGCTGCTGCCGCAGGCGCAGGCGCCCGCGGTCGCGCCGCTGGACCGCGATCCGGTGCACATCGCCGAGCCGGTCCTGGTCGAGGGCTATCGGATCGTCGATGGTGCACTGGAATTGGACGGACATCGGCTGACCGTCGAGCTGGACGCGTTGCCGTCGAGCGGACCGCTCACCGCGGTGGCCGTGCGCGGCTCCGGCGCCATGATCGGCCTGCTGCGCTGGGATGCGGGCGGCTGGTCGGTGCGGCCGCTTGCCGTGCAACGCAAGGTCAAGGGCACGCTCACCGCCGTGCACGGCGGAGACTGGGCGCTCGGTCCCACCGATCCGAAAGTTGCCAAGGCACAGGCGAAGTCGGGCGATGCGGTGGCGGTGCTTCGCGAACGAGCCGGACGGTTGCTGCGTAAATGACTACTGCATCACGAAGCGATTCCATGGGGGGTGGCGCTCAGGTGACGGACGGGCGTAATCACGAAACTCGGCGCCAGATCCTGTACTGGCGTCTACTGGCCGGTGTCTTCAGCGCGGATCAGCAACCCGCCCTGGAGTCCGCGAGCGCGGGCATCGTGGCTGATCTCGGACTGCCGCTCGCCGTGCTCGATCCCGGCATATCCATAGACACGGTGGTGCAACGGTTTCCGGAGATGCAGGCGGAGTTCGACGGGCTCGACTTCGCTGAAACCGACACCGAATCCGAAACAGGCACCGACGACTCCGGTCACGCCATCGGTGCGGACGATGTGCGTACCGCCGCACTGGTATCCAAGCTGCTGCTCAACGTCTTCGCCACCGGCTCCGGCGCGGTCAGCGCCGGTCAGCTCTCCGGCTGGCAGTCCGATGCCAACTGGCTGCGCCGCACGCTCGGCCACGAGCAGGCCGGTGCGGTGGGCGGCGTACTCGCCGAGCTGGAATCGGAGATGGTCGGCCGCATGCGATTGCGCGAGGTGCTCGCCGATCCACATCTGGCGGCTCAGCTCACGCCGAGCATGTCGCTGATCGAACAGCTGCTGCGGGACAAGCACAATCTGTCCGGTGTCGCGCTGGCCAACGCCAAATCGCTCATCCGGCGGTACATCGACCAGGTGGCCGAGGTGCTGCGCACCCAGGTGCAGCAGACCAGTGTCGGCACCGTCGACCGTTCGGTGCCGCCCAAGCGCATCCTGCGCAATCTGGATGTGGACCGCACCATCTGGAAGAACCTGCCGAACTGGAATCCGCGGGACGAGCGGCTGTACGTGGATCGGCTGTACTACCGGCAAACCGCCAAGCGCACCGTGCCCGCCCGGATGATCGTGGTGGTCGACCAATCCGGTTCGATGGTCGACTCCATGGTGAACTGCACGATTCTGGCCTCCATCTTCGCCGGGCTGCCCAAGGTCGACGTGCATCTCATCGCCTACGACACCCGCGCACTCGACCTCACCCCGTGGGTGCACGATCCGTTCGAGGTGCTGCTGCGCACCGATCTCGGCGGCGGCAACGACGGCCCGGTCGCCATGGCCATGGCCCAGCCCAAGATCACCGATCCGAAAAACACCGTGCTGGTGTGGATTTCGGATTTCTACGAATTCGATCGTTCGCAGCCGCTGTTCGAGGCGATGGAGTCGGTACACCGCTCGGGGGTGAAGCTCATCCCCGTCGGCTCGGTGAACAGTTCCGGCCACCAGAGCGTCAACCCGTGGTTCCGTGAGCGCTTCAAAAACCTCGGCACCCCGGTCATTTCGGGACGCATCCAGAAGCTCGTGCACGAGCTCAAGAACTTCATCGACTAGGAGAACGACCATGAACGACGTCTTGCGCGCCCCCGCCGAGATCAAGTACGCCGAGGAACTGGATTGGCTGGAGTCCATCGACGACGGTCCCAAGCCGTACTCGTGGCGGCTGAGCCCGAAGATGATCCGCCTGTTCATTCTCGGCTCCGAACGCGCCGACGGCCTCGACCGCGAGGTCGAGCAGAAGTGGTTCGGCGACCGGAGTTTCGTCGAGCGCAGCATCGTCACCCTGGCCTCGGATCGCGGCCTGCTGCTCATCGGCGATCCGGGCACCGGCAAGAGCTGGCTGGCCGAGCTGCTCTCGGCGGCCATCAGCCGCAATTCCACGCTGGTTGTGCAGGGCACCGCGGGCACCACCGAGGATCACATCAAGTACTCGTGGAATATCTCCATGGTCATCGCCAAGGGACAGTCGCGGGAGTCGATGATCCCCTCGCCGATCATGACCGCCATGGAGCAGGGCGTGATCGGGCGTTTCGAGGAGCTCACCCGCTCCACCAGCGATGTGCAGGACGCGCTGATCTCGATCCTGTCCGAGAAGTACGTGTCCATCCCCGAACTCGACGACGACAACGTGGTGTTCGCCCAGCCGGGCTTCTCCATCATCGCCACCGCCAACAGCCGCGATCGCGGCGTGAACGATCTGTCCTCGGCGCTCAAGCGCCGCTTCAACTTCGTGCGCATCCCGATCGTGGCGAACAAGCGCAGCGAGGCCGAGATCGTGCGCTTCCGCACCACGGAACTCCTGCGCCGCCACCAGATCGAACTGGAGCTGCCGCCGACGCTGCTCGACATCCTGCTCGACAGCTTCGCCGATCTGCGCGCCGCCGCGTCGGCGGCCACCAGCGACGACGACAAGCTGGAATCGGCGCTGTCGACGGCCGAGCAGATCGGGGTGCTCGAGGACGCCATCCTGCACAGCCAGTTCTTCGGCGAGCGCGAACTCAAGGCGGAGACACTGGCGGGCTCGCTGGTCGGGTCGCTGGCCCGGCGCACGCCGGAGGATCTCGCCATCCTGAACAAGTACCTGCACGGTGTGGTCGAGCCGCGCAGCAAAGATCAGGGCGGCGCCTGGAATGAGTTCCTGGAGGGCGGCCGGGCGGCGATCGCGAGGCTCTCGTGACCACCTTCACCGCGCTGCGGGATCAACTGCTGGACGCGGCCGCGACTTTCGCGGGCGCGCCCGGCGCGGCGGGCGACATTCTGGCGGGCATGGTCGACGATGTCGACCGGGCGCTGTCGGAGCGGCTGGAAATCTTTCCGGTGTGCCATCATTCGCCCGCCTCCGGGCTGGCCATGGTGCGCAGGCTGCGCGAAAAGCAGCCCGCCGTCATCTATCTGGAGCTGTGCGAGGACCTGCGTCCGCTGCTCGACGAGCTCCGCAACTGCAGGCTGCCGGTGGCGCTGCAGGCCTTCGCCACCGATATCGCCGGTTTCCCGGCCGAATGGGCGCCGCTATCGATCGTCGCGCCGATCACCGAATCCTCGGCGGAGTATCAGGCCATCGCCTACGCACTGGAGACGCCAGGGGTGGAGCTGGTGCTGGTCGATCGCTCGACCGATCACGTATTCCAGTGGGCGCCGAAGGAAAACACCGAATCCGATGCGGCGGGCCCGACCGGCGACGGTCTGCACGGTGACGCGGTCGGCATCGAAATCGGGGATCTGCGGCCACGTTTCGCCGAGCTGGAAGAATATCTGCTGCATCACGGCAAGGTCAGGCACTGGTCGGAGTGGTGGGACCAGTACGTCGAACAGCCGCTGGCCGATGCCGATTACGACACCTACCGCCAGGTCATGGTGATGATCGGCAGCCTGTTCCGCAGGTTGCGGCGCGGTAGCACCACGGAGGACGAGGACCGCGAGCGGTACATGTGGACGCGCATGCGCGAGCACCTGGCCGCCACCGGCGCCGATCCGGCACGCGCGCTGTATGTGTGCGGCGCGGCGCATGCCGCGAGCCGGGTCGAGCAGTTCGGGCTGGCCGGTGCCGTGCCGTTCGAGATCACGCCGCGTTCGGCGACGACGTGGCAGTACGGGCTGATCCCGTCCAGTCATTCGGCCATCGAGGCGCAGTTCGGGCTGGCTGGCGGCGCGGTATCCATCGCCGCGGCCACCTGGGCGAAAGGCTTGCGGCGGAGCAAGATTCAGCCGTTCCAGCTGGCCGGGCAGAAAGGCGCGAAGACCCGCGCCAAGAAGGCGCTCGCCGCGGTCCGCCCGGAACAGGAGGTCACTGACCGGCTCTCCGGCTTCCTGTCCCGGCCGCCGGTGCTCGACCCGCTCGATGAGGCCGAACTCCTGGAATGGTCGGTCGACATCGTCCGGCTCGCCCGGCGCAACGGCTATCTGGCCAGCACCGCCGACGCCATCGCCGTCTTCGAACATTCGATCCTGCTCGCCGGCCTGCGCAATCGGGCGCGGCCGACACCGTACGACTTCCAGGACGCCGCGGTCACCTGCATCGAGAAGGACAAGGTGCCGGGCCGGCGCGATGTGCGGCGGCTGTGCGAGATCCTGCTCGGCGGTGACCGGATCGGGCAGGTCGGCTACGAGGCGCTACCGCCGCTGGCCCGCGACGTGCTCGATCGGTTGCAGCCACTCGGCCTGGATCTGACCAAACGGACACTGCAGCGCGCGCTGCTGGATTTGACGGCGAATCCGGAGCTGCGGCCGTGCTCCGAGCTGCTGTGGCTGCTGCGTAAGTTGTTGCCGCAGGATGCGATTCGACCCATCATGGGGTCGCGCGGGCTCGGCGAATCCTCCATTCAGGAGAGCTGGGATCTCGGGCTCGGCAAGTATCAGCGGTCGCTGGTCGAGCTCGGCTACGAGGGTGTTTCGGTGGAGCAGGTGCTCGAACAGCGCCTGCGCCGGGCGGTGCACGCACCGGACGCCACCGCCGCCGTCGCGCTGAGCGCGGTCGAGGACGCGCTGGTGTATCTGGGCTCGGTCCGGCTCGCCGACGAACTCGGCCGGCGCGCGGTCGAACTGCTCGCCGCCGAGCGCACGGTGGACGACGCGCCCGCCGTCCTGCGGCGAATCAGGGTGCTGCTCAACTATTTCCGCTCCACCGAGGCCGGACTGCCGTCGTGGTGCGGGCGATTCGTGACGGCCGGGTACGCGCACTACTGCACCCTGCTACCCACCGCCTTCACCGACGAGGAGACCGGCCCGGCGCAGGTCGCGGCCATGCTCGGCTTCCTGTTCGGCATGGAGAACCTCGCGCTCTCGCTCGGCTGTGATCACACCCAGCTGGAATTGGCTGTGCTGCAATCACATCCGGAGGCGCCCGCGAAGGTGGCGCTGCTGTGGGCCGCTCGGTTCCAGCTCGGCGCCCTGACCATGGGCGAGCTCAGGCAGCGCTGCGACGACATGCTCGCCAACCCGCTGATCCTGCCGACGGTCCCGCAGTACGTCAGCGGCTTCGTACAAGCCATCGACCCGGCTCCGGCACTGAAACCATTTGTGGTGGAGCTACTCTCGAAAGCCTTCGGCACTCTGCCGGACGCGGTCCTGCTGCCGTGGCTACCGAAACTCATCACCACCCTGCGCGACCAGGCGGGCGATCTGATCCCCGGTCTGGTCCGCGAGGCGGGCCGCACGTTCCCCGGCACCCTCCCCGCCGTGGACGCCTTCGTCCCACCCTGGTCGGCCGAAATCGCCACCCCCGCACCACCGCTGAGCTCGGTCCCCCGGGGCCCGGCTACCGACCTGCTGGCCACCCACCCCGCCGCCTGCGATGCGCTCGCCACCCTGCTCGGCGTCGAGGGCGCCTGGCAGGAAGGGCAGGTGCCCGGCGATCGCGAGGTGGCCGCCCTGCTCGACCGGTACCCGATCACCGCAGCGGCCCTGGCCGCCCAGCTCGGGCAGGCGGTCGTGCCGGGCCGATAACGAAGCCACGGTGCCCCGCCCTCGCCCGTACGAACTCGCCGGGCGAAGGCCACCGTGGCCACATCGCCTTTTCCACCAGCGGGAAATGCGGCCGCGGTCGTTACGGTTCAGCCATCCCGCCGGAGCGGCCCCGCTGATCTCGTACCCGATGTAGTCACAAAGTAGGACGACGGGGCGCGGGTGGGCGGCAGACCATGGTCGGTATCACGGTCTGAACGAAAGGAACTGGTGCTGTGCAGATCTCATCGGATTCCCCGGCTCGTCGACAGGTGCGGTGCTCGCGATGATGGTGACGATCATTCTGATCTGCGAGGCGGCCTTCTGGCTCGTCGCCGGTTCGGGTCTGCTGCTGCGGTATGTCGCGCGGCTGCGGCAGGCGAGTTCTGTGGTGCTCGCGATGGTTCCGCTGATCGACGTGGCGCTGGTGATCGCGGTGGCCATCGATGTGTACCAGGGGGCGGAGGTCACCGGGGTCCATCGGCTCGCCGGGATCTATCTGGGCTGGACGGTGGTCTTCGGCAAGTCGACCGTCGCCTGGCTCGACGGCTGGTTCGCCTATCGGTTCGCCGGCGCGCCGCGGCCGGAGAAACGTCCCAAACACGGGCCGGAGGCCGTGCGGGCCGAGACGAAGTCGTTCGTCAAATGGCTTGGCGCGGCCGCGATCGCGCTCGCGGTGTGTTTCGGGCTTTCGGTGACGGTGGCCGACGCGCAGCAGGCCGAGGCGCTGCGCGGCGTGGTGCAGCCGCTCGCGCTCATCACCGTCATCTGGTTCCTCACCGGTCCGGCGTGGGTAAAAGGCAGTACCGAGGCGCGGCGATAAAGGAATTCGGGTGACTGGTCTGCGAACTCGATCATTCCCTTGTCGATCAACGCATTCCGGAACCTGAGCCCGGTGAGGGGACTACTTCAGGTACCAGGTGACCAGGCGCTCCACCAGGCCGAGGTCGCAGACCGCGTCCGGGACCCGCAGCGCCGATTCCAGGTTGCGCCGGTCGAATTCGATCTTCTCCATCAGGTATTTGCCGGTGTAGGTGAGGCGTTGGGCCACCGCCCGGTCGAGGGTGGTCAGCCCGCGCTCGTCCCAATCCTCGGTGCGCACGGGGGACAGAGTCATGCCGAGTCCGTTGCCGACGAGCCGGATCGTCTCCGCCGCGGACACTCCGGCCCGATCGGTCAGGTTGACGATCCGGGGGAGGTCGTCGACCTCGGCGAGCGCGAGCAGCCACGCCACGCACGTATCGATCGGTACCAGGTTGAGCGTCGCGCCCTCGGCCACCTGTACGGCCGCGGCGCCGCCGGGAAAGTGGTTCGCGACGCGCCGCATCGCCGACATGAAGTTGTAGATGCCGAAATTCGTTGTGGTGTGGGCGGTTCTGGACGAGCCGACCACCTGTCCGAGCCGGAACACGGCGCCGTCGACGCCGTGGTCGCGCACGAAATCGCGGAAGATCAGCTCACCCGCGCACTTGGTCGCCTCGTAGACGGTCCGGAACCGCGAGGCGTCGGTGACGGGCTGCCAGTCCTCCGCGGTGGGCGTATCCGAGATGCCGCCGACGTAGGCGGTGCTGATGAGGAAGAAGCGGGAGCCGGGGCGGCTGTGCTCAGCGAACAGCCGCAATGCGCGCTCGGTCCCTCGGACGTTCACCTCCTCGAGGAGGGCGGGCCGGTTGGGGGACAGGTCGACCGCCGCGGCGAAATGCCAGAAATCGCAAGGCTCCGCGAAGATTTCGGCGGCCACGCCGTCGTCGATCCCCAGCCGGTCCTCGGTCAGTTCGCAGTCGTATGTCTCGAGGTTCGCGGTGTCGGGTGGTGCCTGCCCGTCGTTGACGGTCGCCGCCGCGATCGCGTCCGCTACCCTGGCCGGCGCGCCGCGGGCGAGCGCCTTCACCCGGATGCCGCGCGCGAGCATCTCCCAAATCGTATTGCTGGCAACGTATCCGTTCGCGCCGTCTACGACGGCCACTGTCGAATAACCCATCACACGCTCCAAAGGGTGCTGTCGAAGCGGCCATCGATGGTTTCGGTGAGCCGCCGCAACTCGACGCCGGGATTCCGGGCGGCCGCCAGGCAGATGTCGACGACCGCCGCGCATATGGCGGAAGCCAGCTCGTCGTTCCAAAGCCGCTGTGCGGCATTGAAAGTCATGGCCATGCCCTCCTGGGTGCCCTTGACGGTGAGCATGCCGTCGATCGGGAGCACATTGCCCACCGACGTCCGGTGCAGTGCATAGTCCGCGGTGACGCAGCCGGGACCGAATAGCGCCGAACCGCTCGGGGCCTTGGGAATATTCAACATCTGCACCGGGAAAAGCGCGCTCTCTGGTTCGATCAGCGAAACCGAAAGTTCCGGGCAGATCTCGAGCACCTCGATGAAGGGGTACCACTGGTGCGGATAGGCCATCAGGCAGCTCTGCTTGAACGCGGCGACGAGCTCCGCGAACGACATGCGCGGCGACCAGCGGAACGTGATCAGGAAGGGGTTGAACAGCATGGCCACCGCCTGGTGCAGCCGCGGATCCCGGCGGCCGTGGCCGAAGGTGGGCATGAGGTAGGCCTCGCGACCGCAGAGGTGGCCGACGAGCAGGCCGTAGGCCGCGGCGATCAGCATGAACGGCGTCGCGCGGAGCTTGCCCGCCAGCGCGCGCACCGCGGCGCTTTCCGTTGCCGTCACGCTGCGATCGCCACGGGAGGTGATGGCCCGGTCCTGCCACTGCGCCGCGTATTTGCCCGGCATCCGCAGTATTTCGACCTCACCCAGGTATTCCGGCCAGAAGGCGCGTGCCGCGTCCGCGCGGGGCGATTCCAGCGCGGCCAGCTCGTCGAGGACGATCTGTTCGTAACGTACTTCGGGCGGCGTCGGTGTCGGCGCCGACCCGGCGGCCGCGCGATAGTGCTGCCCGATATCGTTTTTCAGCACCTCCAGCGACCACGCGTCGGCGACGCTGTGATGGACGGTTACCTGAAGCAGTCGCCGCTCGTCCGATTCGTCCTCGAGCAGCAGCACGCGCACCAGCGGTGGCCGCGTGAGATCGAAGGGTGCGTTGTTGTGCGTGACCAGCATCCGTTCGATAGCCAGCTGTTCGGTGGCCCAGCTCCCCGGTGGCGCGCGCTCCACGATCGTCTCGGGCGCCACGCCGGAACCGATGACCTGCTCGGCCATACCGCGCCCGCGGACCAGCGCGGTGCGCAGCGCGTCGTGTCGCTCGATGCTCGCGGCGATGGCGTCGAACAGCCGATTCCGGTCGAGCGGTCCATCGACGGTGAGCCGGAAGGAGATGTTGAATGCCGCCGCCGCACCGCCGGGCCGGATCGATTCCAGGAAGTCCAGCAGATGCTGTCCCGGGGTCAACGGCAGTCTGATCTCGGTCACCGCTGCGCCCTGATCCACGACATCGCCTGCCGCAGCCCGACGACCTCGCCCGCTCGCGCGACGAAGCCGGTGCCGAAGCTACCGTTGTCGATTCGGCCGAGCGCGGCCAGCCGCCGCCGCACCTCGGCCGCCTCCACCGCGCCCGCGCCGCCGTCCTCGAGCCACTGGTCCAGCGGCCGATAGCTGGTGGTCCGGTGGCATTCGACCACGTCGAGCGCGTTGTCGCACAGCAGATCGATGATCTGGTGCTCCGACAGCGTGGACGCGTGCCCCGGATCGCGGACGCGCTGGATCTCCTCGACTCGCTCGTGCGTGTCGCCGGAGAATCCGGTGACGTTGTCCGCGACGATGATGTGCCCGCCCGGCCGCACCACCCGCGCCATTTCGGCGACGGCGAGATCGGGCCGCTTGACGTGATGCAATGCGCGCGTGCACAGCACGAGGTCGAACGCGCCGTCCGCGAACGGCAGTTCCTCGATCAGGGCGACGATCAGCCGCACCGAACCGACGCCGTCGTTGGCGCGCGCCTGTTCGAGCATCGCCGCCGACGAGTCGACGCCGACGATCCGCGTGCACCCGCTCACCTTCGCGGCCACCGCCGCCGCGGCCGCGGTGCCGGTGGCGACATCGAGGACGTGCTCGACCGTGAGCGGGCGGATCATCTCGGCGAGCAGTTCGACATCGAGGCGCCTGCCCTGCCCCTCGGCATAGGACCGGGCGATGGTCGCGAACCTCGACCGGTTCCTGGCGACCTGATCGCGGAAGCCATCTCCGGACACATTCATGAACCGGCCTCCGGAAGTTCGTGCACCACTGGGAAGTTCGTGCACGAATGGTGGGACAACGAGCTCTGATAGTAGCCGAGCCTGAGGTACCGTGTAGTCAACCTGGCGGCAACGGTCCGTTCACCGGACCTCGTCATTCGATGGAGGCAGGTGGTCGATGGGCACTGCCGATGGCCGGGTCGGTACCTTGCTTCTCGACTCGCCTCGCACGATTGCCGGCGTGCGGGCCGCCGAGGTCGTCACCGAGCTGGTGGCCGCCGCGGCGGGCACGGCCGGGCCATCCAGTCGTGCACTGCGCCCACGCGTGATCATGGTGGTAGGCAACGGCTTCGAGCTCCGTAGCTGGTCCGAACCGCTGCTTGCGGCACTGGGATCGTTCCCGCTGCACGTGGTGCGGCAGCCGGGACTGCCGACGCCCGAGTCCGTGGCCCGGCTCGCACACGAGGTGCGGGCCCATCGCGCCGATGTGGTCGTCGCGGTCGGCGGCGGCAGCGTGATGGACACGGGCAAAGCCGCCGCGGCACTGTCCCTCCGCGCCGATCCCACACCGGAGACGGTGGTGCGCGCGTGCGAGGACGAGGCCGAAACCTCCGCCGCGCCACCGATCATCGCGCTGCCGACGACGCCGGGCACCGGCGCCGAAGCGACACCGTTCGCCACGATCTGGCATCGGGAGCACGGTCGCAAGCTTTCCCTGCGCGGGCCCGGCCTGCGGCCGGTGACGGCGGTGCTCGATCCCGATCTGCTCATCGGACTGCCCGAGGCCCACTTCGTCAGCTGCCTGCTGGACACTCTCGCACAGGGTTTGGAGGGCGCGTGGTCGGTCCGCGCGGACGAGCGGTCCGAATGGCTCGGCGCGACCGCGCTCGCCGAATCGGCCGAGTTGCTCGATCGGCGCCAGGTCGGCCTCGGATCGGCGCAGCGCCATGCGGCGCTGCTCGCCGGGCATCTCGCCGGGCGCGCCATCGCCATCGCGGGAACCACCGTGTGCCACGCGATGTCGTACTCGCTGACCCTGCGCCACGGCCTGACGCACGGCCACGCGTGCGGTCTCACGCTGGCGTCGGTGCTGCGCTACAACGCCGGTGTCGGTGACGACTGCGCCGACGCGCGCGGTGCGCCCCGGGTGCGCGACGCCATCGCGCGGGCGGTGCGTGCGGCGGGCGCGGACAGCGTCGAGGCGCTGGCAGGCAGGATCGAGGCGCTCGCGAGATCGCCCGCGCTGCCGCCGATTCCGGATATCCGCCACGACGCGCCGCGGATCGCCGCCGAAGCGCTCACCTACGACCGCGCGGGCAACAACCCGCGCCGAATGACCGTCGACATCCTGACCCGCCTGCTGACCGGGATCACGGAGAGAGATTATGCGCGTTGACAATTACAAGGTCGTGCACTGGCTGAACATCAGGAAGATGACGCCGGGACAGCTGGCCGAAGCCATCGGCTCCGATCCGGAGCAGCTCGGAAAGTTGTTGTCGCCCAGTGTCGATGAGTGGCCGGAGGAGATCGCGGGTGCGGTGGCCAGTGCCTTGCAGGTCACGCCGGAAAATCTCGGCGCGAGCGGCCGCGGCGATCTGACCGTGCTCATCCGCACCGCCGAGCAGCTGCGCGAGACGCGGCGCGCCATCCAGCGCGATGGCATCCACTTCTACAACTACTACACCATGGCGGCGCCGCCGGGCGCGGTCGCTCCGGTCATCCTCGACATCCTCTGTCCCGCGGATCGCGTGCCCGCGTTGAACAACGGTCATCTGGAGCCCGCGATCACCATCAATCTCGGCCCCGGCGATATCCACGGGCGATGGGGTGAAGAACTCGGCGAGGCCACCTGGCAGGTGATCGCGACCAACGCCGGTGCGGACGACTGGATCGTCGGCGACTCCTATGTCGAGCCGTCCTACTGCCCGCACAGCTACTCGCTCGCCGGTGCCGATCCGGCCCGAATCGTCTCCTACACAGGCCAATCCGCGCTGGCCGGGCTGCTGGAGGAGGTCAACGACTGGTCGGATCCCGCCGCGCGGGCGCTGCTGGATTGGCTCGACGCGAGCCCGAGCCCGCGGCAGGTCGCCGCCCAGCTGCTCGCCCGTCGCGGGCACACCATCGGCTCGGCCGCGGTGACCCTCGGCGTGCGCGCGGACGATCTCGTCGCGGCCATCGAGCTCGGCGCCGTCGAGCGATTGCGTGCGCTCGGCACGACGCTCGGCTTCGACTACCGGCTGCTGCTGCCCCCCGCCGCCAGGCACGACGCCGTCGGCAAGACCTTCAAGGACGTCGAAGGCTGTCGTCGCGAGATTCGGGACTTCCGTGGGTATCGGGTCACGTCGCTGGCCAGCGCGCCGCACCTGCCCGATCTCACCGGGCTGTTCCTGCGTGTGGCCGGTGATGGCGGTGAAAGTCTGTGCGAGCCCGCCGAATCGCACTATCTGGTGACCGCCGGGTCACCGACGCTGCGCTGGACCGGTGCCGACGGCCGCGAGGAACAGGCCGAGCTCGCGGTCGACGCGTCGGCCTGGGTGGCGCCGTTCGTGACGCACCGGTGGTCCGGCGACGGCGCGTTGATCAAGCTGGGGTCGGGCCGGCATCTGGGTTATCTCGACCTGTACGAGCTGACCAACACCTACGCCGCGATGGCAACGGTGGGGCGCGGCCGCCGCGACAGCCGCGGCTGGGGATACGACTCGTGAGGCGCGTCGTCTACACCGATCCGGCCTGGGCATTGAACGACCGGGGGCACCCGGATCTCGCGCTCGCCGATATCGAGCGCGCCGCCTTCGGTAATGATATCGAGCTACGGCTCGGGCTGTTCGATGGCCGATATATGGTGCAGGGCAGGGAGTTTCACGAGTACGTGCGCGGCGCCGACGCCGTGGTGATCTATCGCTGCCAGGTCACCCCTGAGCTGCTGGAGGCGATCGGGCCGACCTGCCGGGTCGTCGCCCGCAGCGGTGTCGGCATCGACAACCTGAACGCCCCGCTGCTCGCCGCGGCGGGCATCGCCTCGTTCAACATTCCCGACTACTGCGTCGACGAGGTCAGCACGCATACCCTCGCCATGCTGCTCGCGCTGGAACGCAAGGTCTGTACCCAGGATCGCCTGGTCAAGGCCGACCAGTGGAATATCCACGCGGGCGGGGTGCCGCGGCGGGTCGGCGCGTGTACCGCGGGAATCATCGGATTCGGCCGGATCGGCCGGGCGACCGCGCGCAAACTCCAGGCGTTCTACGGCCGGATCATCGCCTATGACCCCTATGTGTCGGCGGACCTCATGGCGGGCTACGGCGTCACCGCCGCAACGGAATTGACCGAACTGTTCGCTACCGCGGACGCGGTGGTGATCCACGCGGCGCTGACCGCGGAGACCGATCGGCTCGTCGATGCCGCCGCACTGTCCGCGGCCAGACCCGGTGCGCTGCTGGTCAACACGGCCAGGGGGCGGCTGGTCGATCCGGCCGCCGTGCTCGAAGCGCTCGAGGCGGGGCGGCTCGGCGGTTTCGCCTCGGACGTTTTCACGCCGGAGGATCCCAATGCCGATCCGACGGCGCGAAAGTTGGTGCCGCGCGAGGACGTTGTCGTCTCGTCGCATCGCGCGTTCCTCTCGGTGGAGTCCGAACGCAGCTGCCGTCGCCGGATCGCCGAGGGTGTCGCCGGCGTGCTGGCCGGTGGCCCGCCGCCCGCCGAGGGGCGAGTGACCTGATCCGAAGAGAGGCAATGCGCGTGCGAGAGAACCTCCCCGTCCGAACGAGATCATCGGCCGAGCCCGCCGGTGCGCGGCTGCGCGAGCTGCTGGCCGAGCCCGAGCCGTCCTACCTGATGGGCGCGCACGACGGCCTGAGTGCCAGGATCGCGGCCGAGGCCGGATTCGCCGGGATTTGGGCGTCCGGATTATGCATGTCGACCGTGCTCGGCGGCCGCGACAGCGACGAGGTGTCCTGGGGCGAACTGCTCGACCTCGCCGCCAGGGTGGTCGAGGCCGGTGATATTCCCGTCCTCGTCGACGCCGACACCGGCTACGGCAATTTCAATACCGCACGGCGCTTCGCCGCACGGGCCGAGCGCATCGGCGCGGCGGGAATGTGCGTGGAGGACAAGGTCTTTCCCAAGATGAACTCCTACTTCGGCGACCGGCACCCGCTGGCGCCGATCGGCGAGATGTGCGCCAAGGTCGCGGCCTGCCGCGACACGGTCGGCGCCGACTTCGTCATCGTCGCGCGGGTCGAGGCGCTGATCGCGGGCGCCGGAATGGCCGAGGCTCTGCGCCGTGGCGAGGCATACCGGCAGGCGGGCGCCGACGCGATCTTCATCCACTCGCGCAGGCAGACCATCGACGAGATCGCCGCGTTCACTGTCGAATGGGGTGACCGGCTGCCGCTGGTGATCGCGCCGACCACCTATCACACGGTGCCGCGGGAAAGATTCGCCGAACTCGGTATCGGCGCGGTGATCTGGGCCAACCACGCCATGCGTGCGGCGGTGGCGGCGATGCGGCAGGCCTGCCGCGCACTGCGCGCCGACGGCGCGGCCGCCGTGGAGCCGACCATCGCCTCGCTCGCGGAGTTGTTCGCGCTCATGGGTTATCCGGCGCTGGAGGCCGACGAGGCGCACTACGTCGAGCTGGCGAAGAAGTGGGTGGATTCGTGATCGGCGCGGGCGAACTGGTCGGCGGGCTCGTTGCCCGCGGCGTCGTCGACGTCATCGGTGTGCCGTGCTCCTACCTGACCCCGCTGATCAACCGGGTGGCGTCGGGCTCGGCCGCGCGCTATCTCCCGGTGACCCACGAGGGCGAGGCCGTGGCGATCGCCGCCGGCTGCTGGCTGGCCGGTGCGACCGCGTGCGTGATCGGGCAGAACTCCGGCCTCGGCAATATGGTGAATCCGCTGACCTCGCTGACCGATCCGAGTCGCATTCCGGTGCCGCTGATCGTCAGCAGGCGCGGGGAACCGGGATTCCCGGACGAGCCGCAGCACGAGCTGATGGGCGCGATCACCCCGGAACTGCTCGCGCTCATGCGGGTCGGCCACGCGGTGATACCCGCCGACGCCGCCGGGCTCGACGCGTGCCTCGACCGCGGCTGGGCCGAAATGGACCGCGAGCAACGGCCTTTCGCGTTCGTGCTGCGGCACGGCGTGCTGGCCGCCGAAGGGCTCGACGAGCCGCCGTTCGCGGGCTCGCCCATGTCGACGGTCACCGACGCACGCAAGGACCGGGACGCGCCCACCCGCATGGCGGCGCTGGAATGCCTGGTCGGCTCCCTCGACGACGCGGCCGCCGTGGTCTCCACCACGGGGAAGACCAGCCGCGAGCTCTACACGATCGCCGACCGGCCGCAGCACTTCTACCTCGTCGGCGCGATGGGGTCGGCCAGTGCCGTCGGGCTCGGCGTCGCGCGGCACACCCACCGTCCCGTCGTCGTGATCGACGGCGACGGCGCCGCGCTCATGCGGCTCGGCACGCTGGCCACCGTCGGCGCGCACGCCGGGCCCAACCTGGTACATGTGTTGCTGGACAACAGGGTTCACGATTCGACGGGCGGACAGCAGAGCCTGGCGGCGCAGGTCGACTTCCCGGCCCTCGCGCATGCCTGCGGATATGCCCGCGTCCACGACTGTGCCGATCTCGACGAATTCGCCGAGGCGCTCCAGCTCGCACAGGCCGGGTACGGGCCGACGTTCATCTACCTGATGATCCGCCCCGGCTCGATCCCCGAGCTCGGGCGGCCGACGGTGCGTCCGCCGGAGGTGGCGCGGCGGTTCAAGGCCTTCGTGACAGGACCGAATCATGTTTCGTGACGGCGTATTACAGCCCGCCTTCGATCAGTTCGCCGTGCGCAATCCGTGGACCGGGGAGAATATCGACCTCGCCGCCTCCGATACCGCCGCCGAGGTGGACGAGGCGGTGCGCGCGGTGCGCGCCGCCTGGCGACCGCTGCGACCGGACCGGCGGGCGGCGATCCTGCTCGGTGCCGCGCGCCTGATCCGCGAACGCGCCGGGGAACTGGCCGAATTGATCTCGCGGGAATCCGGCGTGTGCATCGCCGAGACCCGCAAGGAGACCGAACGGGCCGCGACCAATCTGGTCGTCGCCGCGACCGAGGCCGAGCGGCTGCGCGGCGAGAGCATTCCGGTGCCAGGACAGGATCGGCTGGCGCTCACCATATTCGAGCCGATCGGGATCGTCGCGGCGATCACGCCGTTCAACCGGCCGCTCAACCAGGTGGTGGTGAAGGTGGCGCCCGCGGTGGCCGCGGGCTGTGCGGTCGTCGTGAAACCTTCGGAGCAGACGCCACTGACGGCGCTTGCCTTCGCCGAGATGCTGATCGAGGCGGGGTTGCCACCCGAGCACCTGGTCGTCACCACGGGTGAGCCCGGGGTCATCGGTCCGGCGCTGGCCGGTCACCCTGACATCGACATGGTCACGTTCACCGGCTCGGTGCGCACGGGACGCGAGGTCGCCGGTATCGCCGCGGGTAAGAAGGTGCTGCTGGAGCTGGGCGGCAACGATCCGCTCATCGTGCTGCCCGACGCCGATCTCGGGCTCGCGGTGCGCCTGGCGGGCCAGGGCGCCTTCGCCACCGCGGGACAATCCTGCCGGGGCATCAAGCGGGTGATCGCCGTCGGTGCGGTGGCCGACGAGCTGGCCGCCGGGCTGGTCGAGGCGGCCGCGGGCAAACGGGCGGGGGATCCGCTCGATCCGGCGACCGATGTCGGGCCGCTCGTCAGCGTGGCGGCGGCGATCACCGTGGAGCGGCGCATCGCCGACGCGGTCTCCGCGGGCGCGAAACTGCTGTACGGCGGGGAGCGGCGGCGCGGTTCGCTCGTCGCGCCCGCGGTGCTCGATCATGTGCCCGCCGACGCGGAGCTGGTGGTCGAGGAGACGTTCGGTCCGGTCGCGCCGGTAATCCGGGTCGCCGATACCGATGAGGCGATCAGGGTCGCCAACGGGACCAGGTACGGATTGCAGGCAGGCGTGGTCACCAGGAATGTGGCCGAGTTCTCCAGGATCGCCGAGGCGCTGCGGGTCGGCGCCGTAAACCTCGATGCCGGACCGCATTTCGATTCGCCGCACATCCCGTTCGGCGGCGTGAAGTCCAGCGGTATCGGCCGCGAGGGCATTCCCTATTCGATCAGGGAGATGAGCACCGTCAAGACGGTCACGCTGCCCTATCCGCTGTAATCCGCTCCGCTAGTGAAGGTTAGGACGAATCCATGACTGCCGAACCCGACGTCAACTCCGCCGCGCTCGACTATCGGGCGCTGTTCCGGCTCGACGGCAAGCGCGCCATCGTGATCGGCGGTGGCAGCGGTATCGGCCGCGAGTCGGCGCTCGCGCTCGGCGCGCTCGGCGCGGAGGTGGTGTGCGCGGATATCGACATCGCGAAGGCCGAGGAGACCGCGGAGCTCACCGGTCCGACCGCCGCGGCCATCCGGCTGGACGTGCTCGATCCCGATGCCATCGAGGTGGCCGCCGCCGCGCTGCCGGAGCTGGACGTGCTGGTCTTCACCACGGGGAGAAACGTCCGCAAGCGCGTCTTCGACTACGCGACAGAAGAATTCGACGCCGTGCTCGGCCTGAACCTGCGCGCGGGCTTTCACATCATCCGCGCCTTCGGCAAGGGGATGGTCGCCAGAGGGGGCGGTTCGATCGTCGGCATGTCGTCCATCCGGGCGATCACCGTGGAACCGGGGCAGGCCGTGTACGCGGCATCGAAGGCGGCACTGGTGCAGCTGATCCGCGGTGCCGCGGCGGAATTCGGCCCGGCCGGGGTCCGGGTGAACGCGGTCGCGCCCGGCGTCGTGCGCACGCCGCTGACCGACTCCATCTTCGAGGTGCCGGAGTGGCGGGCGGCCTATGCGTCCAAGAGCGCGCTCGGGCGGTGGGCGCGGCCGAGCGAAATCGCCGGGGCGGTGGCGTTTCTGGCGTCCGACGCGGCCAGCTTCGTCACCGGGACGATGCTGTGCGTCGACGGCGGCTGGACCGCCGTCGACGGGCGTTACGACCCGCCGTGCTGATCGACCAGCGGCACCGCGTCGTCGACGAAGGAACCCATATCGGGCGCCTCGAAGAGCAGGTTCATCGCGACCTCGACGCCGAACTCCGCGCGCAGCGCGGACATCAGCTCACCGGCGAGCAGCGAATCGCCGCCGAGTTCGTAGAAGTTCGCGGCCGGTTCGGTGTAGGCGGCACCGCACACGCGCCCGACAATGGCCCACACCCGTTGCTCCACAACGCATCTCCTAGTCCGTGCGCCGCAGCTTGCCCGCCGCGGTGCGGCGCACATCGTCGACGATCTCGATCACCCGTGGTGTCTGGGCCCTGGTGAGCTCGTCACGGCAGCTGCGCCGCAGCTCGGCCAGGACCTGCTCCGCATCCGCGTCGTGCAGGCTGACCTGGGCATGGACCACCTCGCCCAGCCGCAGATCGGGCATGGTGCGCACCCGGACATCGCGGACGGCGTCGTGGCGTTCCAGTACCCGCTCGATATCGCGCGGAAAGACCTTCACGCCACCCACATTGATGGCGTCGTCCTTGCGGCCCGCCACGGTCACGTAGCCCGCGCTGTCCATCCACGCGAGATCGCCCACGCTGTAATGCCCGTCCACCTCGGCGAGTTTCGGCCCCGCGCCGATGTACATCGGCTGCCCGGCATGTGCGTCGGTCATGAACAGCTCACCGGTCCTCCCGGCGGCGACCTCCCGATGGGACTCGTCGAGGATCCGGACCGAGCAGTGCCGTGGCCGCCCGACGGACCCGGGATGCTCGAGCCACTCGTCGCCGCGGATGCTGAGCACGCCGATCCGCTCCACGCTGCCGTACTCCTCGTACACCGCGGTCGGCTCGATCAGTTCCAGCCAGCGGCGTTTCACCGCGTCCGGGCAGCGCGCCGCGGTGTGCACGACCAATCGCAGCGAGGAGAACCAGCGGCGATCCATGCCGGACGCCTCGATCAGCGTGCTCATCTGCGCGGGCACGGTCCGCAGTACCTGCACCGCCTCGGACCTGAGCAGCTCCAGGAACAGCTTGGGCGAGGCATTACCGGGGATGACGATGCGATGGCCGAGCGCGAGCCCGTGGTACAGGGCGCCGAAACCCGCGTGGTAGAGCGGAAGTCCGACGATCTGGGTCTGACCGTAGGCCATGCCACGCTCGATGTCCTTGCCGCTCAGCGGTTCCGACGCCGAATACGCCCACGGCCGGTTGCGGAGCAGCAGTTTGGCGACGCCGGTGGTGCCGCCGGACAGCGACACCGAGCGCGGCATGCCGTCCGCCGTCAGCTCGGCGAGGCCGGGAATCGGGGCGTGGCGGTGGTGATACGACGTCAGGTCCAGCTCGTTGCCCTCGACCACCCAGCCGCGCGAATACCGCCCGGTGACAGCGGATTTCGCCGCCGCCGACCATCGGTGGTCCACCGGGACGACGGCCGCGCCGACCGCCCACAGTGCCAATGTCGCGACCACGTGGCCGATGCCGGGCGCGACCGCGACCGCGGCGATATCGCCCGCGTGCAGACCGGTGCGCCGGAACGCTTCGGCCCGCTCGCGCACCCTGGTCACGAGATCACGCCAGGTGATCTCGTGACTGGTGGCGGCGGTGAAGCCGCGGACTTCGACGGCGCGTTCCCGCGGCCGCTCCGCCGCCGTCTGCTCGATCAACGCACAGATCGAGACCTGTTCTGTCATAGGTGTTCTCATCCGTCGGTGCCGACGTATTCGTCGGCGATGGACAGTGTTTCGTCCAGCAGGGCCAGTCCCTCCCTGAGCTCGGCCTCGTCGATGACCAGCGGCGGGCACACCAGAATGATGTTCCAGTGGGTGAGCAGGTACAGGCCCTTGCGGAACGCCTCGGCGGTCAGCCTGGCCATCGGCTCGGCGGCCGCCGTATCGGGGTTATACGGAACGAGCGGCGCTTTGGTTTCCCGATCGGTGACCAGTTCGAGGCCCCAGAAGCAGCCGCTGCCACGGATATCCCCGATCGACGGATGCCGCTCGGCCAGCTCGCGCAGCCCCGCCTCGAGCAGCGGGCCGAGCCGCCGCGCGCGTTCGACGAGCCGCTCCTTCTGGAGTACACCCAGCACGGCGACCGCCGCGGCGCAGGCCACCGGGTGGGCGCTGTAGGTCAGCCCGTACGGGAACATCGTCTCCTGGAGCCAGGGGGAGAGCCGGTCGCTCACGGCCACCGCGGCCAGCGGCAGGTAGCCGGCGGTCAATCCCTTCGCGCAGGTGATCATGTCGGGGACGACGCCCCACCGGTCGCAGGCGAACCAGCTGCCCGTGCGCCCGAATCCGGTCATGACCTCGTCGAGGATCAGCATGATCCCGTGCTCGGTGCACACGTCGCGGATCGCCTGGAGATAACCGTCGGGCGGGACGATCACGCCGTTGATGCCGGTGATGGGTTCGATGATCACGGCGGCCACGTTCTCCGCGCCCTCGTACCGCAGCAGTTCCCGCAGATGCGGTGCGCCCGAGCACACCGGGCACGGTGTCGGATGTCCGGCGGGGCAGCGATATGTGTAGGGGTCGAGCATGCGTACTACGCCGGGCATACCCGGTTCACCGACCCAGCGGCGCGGTTCACCGGTCAGCGTCAGCGCACCCGCCGTACTGCCGTGGTACGAGCGGTATCTGGCGATCACCTTGCTGCGGCCGGTGTAGGCCCGCGCCAGCCGGATGGCGGCCTCGTTCGCCTCGGTGCCGCTGCACGCGAAGAAGAACGAGTTGAGGTCGCCGGGGGTGACCTCGGCCAGGCGATCCGCCAGTTCGTCGACGATATCGACGCTCCACGGACGGCCGATCGATGCCATGGTGGCGACCTGCTTCTGAATCGCCTCCTGCACCTCCGTACGGCCGTGTCCCAGATTGGCATTGACGAGCTGGGAGCCGAAATCCAGATAGGACCGGCCTTCGGCGTCGAAGAACCGGCAGCCGTCACCGCCGACGATGCGCGGCGGCGCCGCCACCCCCTGCCGCGACCACGACTGGATGACCCGTCCTCGAGCTGACGCTGACTCTTCCATTTCGATGAACCTCTCGATTAGATGCGGACCGGGATGGTTCCGCTCTCAGCGAATGGCGACGCGACGTCGGCTGCCCGGATCGAAAGCGACTGCCGCGATGAGGGATAGGACGCAGGCCCAGCCGGCGAGCACGGCGAGGTGTGGCGCGATGTCCACCAGCCCACCACGTTCCGCGAGCACCTGCCGCATGCCGTCCATCGCCCAGTACTGCGGGGTCAGCGGTGCGAGCGGGCGGCACCACGGCGGCATCAGGCGCACCGGAACGACGGCGCCGCCGACGGCGCCCATGCCGAGCACGACGAGCTGGCACAGATTCTGCATGGCCGAGACATTGCGCGTGACCGAAATCAGCGCCAGACCAAGGGCGATCGCGGCCCAGGCGATGGTGAGAACGAGGACGGCGACCGCGAGCGGCGAGCCGTTGATCGTGCCGCCGAACAGCATTCGCCCGATGAGGATCAGCAGCGTCATCTGCGCCGCCGAGAGCACGAAGTAGGGGATCGCGAGCTGGACCGCCATCATCGCCTTGGACAGGCCGCTGGTGCGCACCAGAGCCCATGCGCCCGAAGCATGTTCGCGATAGTGCGAGGTACCCATGAACATCATCACGTAGAAGCCGAACATGATCGTGAAGCCGGGCACGGTCTGTTGTGCCCCAGCGCTTTCGGTGATCCGGGAGAAGGCGTCGCTGAGCAGTGCCTGCATCAGCAGCGGTGCGGCGAACAGGAAGACGAACAGGGTGGGATCCTGGCGCCAGGTGGCGAGTTCTTTCCGGAAGAAGGCCGCGGTAATCGTCATGGCTGCCCGATCGTTCGCAGGAACGCGTTTTCCAGCGAGACCGGGACCGAGCGCACATCCTTGACGGGAAGGTGGCTCGCGCCGAGGACTCGCACGACCGTGGTGACGGTCTCGGCTTGTTCGGTCGCCACGCGAATCCGCCTGTCGCGCACCGTGATCGCCGTGTCGGGTAGCGCATCGCGCAGCAGGGCCGCCACGGCCGCCGCCTCGTCGCTGACGATCTCGCAGTACGGGCTGGCGTAGTCGGCCACAAAGCTTTTCATGTCGGCGGTGACGAGGATCGTGCCGTGATCGAGCACCGCGATCCGATCGCAGAAGGTTTCGGCCTCCTCCAGATGGTGTGTCGTGTAGAGGATGGTCGAGCCTTCGCCGCGCAGTTCCCTGAGCAGGTGGTGGATGGCGTGGCGGGAATCGATGTCGACGCCGGTGCTCGGTTCGTCCAGGACCATCAGCGGCGGCGCATGCATGATGCCCATGCCGATCGTGAGCCTGCGCCGTTCGCCACCCGAGAGTTTCGCGCCGCCGCGGTCGGCGATCGGGCCCAGGCCGAGCCTTTCCATCACCTCGGCCGCTCGCTGTCGCGCGCCGCGGCGCGACATACCGCGCACGATCGCGGCGAAGCGCAGGTTCTGCCGGACGGTCATCGCGAGGTAGACCGTATTGTCCTGGGGCACATAGCCGATGCGTCGTCGTACGCTGCGGCCGTTGCGCCGTACGTCGGTGCCGAACACGCGCACTCGCCCCGCGGTGGGCTCGACGAGTCCGCAGATGATGTCCAGCGCAGTGGATTTCCCGGCGCCGTTGCGGCCGAGCAGCCCGAAGATCTCGCCGCGGCCGATGGCCAGGTCGACTCCGTTCAGGGCTCGGACCGAGCCGTAGGTCTTGCGCAAGCCGTCCACCAGGACCGCCGGTTCGTCGGTTACGTCCATGACGAGGCCTGGTGCCGCGCCACGATCGAGCGGACCTGATCCCGGTGGTGCACCGCTTTCCCGTAGCGCTGGGTCATCAGTACCGCGCCGACCCCGCTGGGAATGTCGTGGACGAAGGAGGTCGCGGCGCGGCCGAGCCAGCCCACGGTGTGCGCGTGCCGATTTCGCGCCGCCCAGGCCGGATGGCTGCTCGGCACGTGGAGTCCGTAGGAGAAGCCGTAGCCGCTGCCGGGAATGTAGTCCGGACCGCTGCCCGCCAGCGCTCCGATCTGATCGACGAACAACTCCCGGGTGATCGGGCCGAATACCGGGATGTGCAGCCTGCCTGCGTGATCGGGCGCGATCGCGCACAGCAGTTTCGCGAAGTCGGCGGCGGTCGAATAGCCGCCCGATCCGGCCGACAGCCATGCCGGTCTTTCCTGGTGCGTCACAAGCCCATTCGGTGTGGCGGGTGCGTCGGGGAACGGGCGGGCGACGCGGTCCAGGTCCGCGGTCCGAACGTGGAAGCCGGTGTTGTGCAAGCCGAGTGGGCGGCAGACCCGGCGAGCGATGATCTCGTCGAGCGGCCGGTGATCGGCCACCTCGAGTACGCGCCCGAGGACATCCATGGCCATGCCGTATTCCCAGACGGTTCCGGGATCGGCGGCAAGTGGCTGCCGCGCCAGTTTGCGCACCGTATCGTCCAGCGTGTGTGGCTCGGGCCGGTGCTCGTACTTCCGTACATCCGCTTCGTCGTAGTACGGCTTGATATTCGGCGAGGTGTGGGAGCCGCCGCCGATGCCTGCGGTCTGCCGCATCAGGTCCTCGAGCACCGGCGGGCGGCTCGGCGGCCGCAGCGCACCGGCCGCTTCGACGCGGAGGTTCGCGAAGTACGGCAGCCACTCGGCGACCGGGTCCGACAGGCGAATGCGGTTCTCCGCCACCATGGTCAGCGTGGCCAGCGCGGTGAGCACCTTCGTCATGGAGTAGATGGGAAAGATGGCGTCGTCCGGCATCGGGTGCGTACCGTCCGGGTCGATCGCGCCGACCGCTCGGAGGTCGATCAGCGACCCCTGTGCCGTGACCGCGATGACCGCGCCGGGAATCCGGCGCGCGTCCACGTCGGCCGATACGGCCTCCAGGAGTTCCGCCATCACGTCCATCGTCGCCTCCCACGACCCGAAGCCGAGGACTTACACCGCCATGTTGTCGATCAGCCGGGTCTTGCCGACCCACGCGGCCGCCACCAGCCGATTGCCCGCGGTGGCCGTACGGACCGGGTCGAGCGTTTCGCTGTCGACCAGTTCCAGGTAGTCGATGCGGTGCAGGCCCGCGCGGGTCAGTTCCTGGCGGCCCTCCGCGAGTACCTCGGCGACCGGCTCGGCGTTCGCGCGCAGGCGCGCGATGAGCTCCGACAGGATGCGGAACAGCGCTGCGGCATCCTGCCTTTCGGCCTCGGCGAGGTAGGCGTTCCTGGAGGAGAGGGCGAGCCCGTCCGGCTCACGCACGGTGGGCACGCCCCGGACCTCGACCGGCAACCCGAGGTCACGGACGACGGCCCGCATCACCACCAACTGCTGAAAATCCTTCTCCCCGAGGTACACCGCGATCGGCCCGAGCAGAATCAATATCTTCGTCATCTCGGTGGTGACACCGGCGAAATGGGTGGGCCTGGTCTCCCCGCACAGCACGGCCGAAAGTCGCGGCACCGCGACCGTCACCTCGAACCCGGGCGGAAACAGCTCCCGCGCCGAAGGCAACCAGGCGATATCCGCCTCCGCCTTCTCGCAGAGCGCCAAATCCCGCTGCTCGTCGCGCGGATACGCCTCGAAGTCCTCGTTCGGCCCGAACTGCAACGGATTCACGAACACCGAGGCCACCACCACGTCGTCGCGTCGTCGCGCCTCCCGCACCAGCGCGAGATGCCCCTCGTGCAGCGCCCCCATAGTGGGCACATAGCCGATGCTCTGTCCCCGCCCCCGGGCCTCCGCCAGCACTCGCCGCAATTCCGCCGTATTCCTGACAACGATCATCGCGTCGATTCCCTCAGCGGTAGCCGCACCCGTAGATGACGGCGATCCTAACAGCCCAACCCGCACCGATCCCCGAATCCGCCCCACCCCGAACACTTTTCGTAATCCACGAGTCCGCCCACCGGACCCTGGCCGCCGGTACCGCGTGAACTCGTTCGCCGAGCGCAGTCGAATGACCCCGCGACACGCCGTATTCGAGGGCCATTCGACTGCGCTCGACGGATCCGGATCGCCGAGATAGTGCGCCGGCAGAATGGCCAGTAGGAAGGTCGGTCAGCGGGTTTCGGGGTGGACGTGGGCGCGGGTGCCGTGGGGGCCGAAGAGGATCAGTAGTTCGACCGTCTTGGTGTCGGCGCTGCCGAGCCAGTGAGGTTGGGAGGTGTCGAATTCGGCGGCCTCGCCCGCGGGCAGGATGAGGTCGCGGTCGCCGAGGAGCAGGCGTAGGCGGCCGTTGAGGACGTAGAGCCATTCGAAACCGTCGTGGGTCTGCGGTGTCGGCTCTGCGGGTTTCTTCTGGGCCGGAATGATCATTTTGAATGCTTGTATGCCGCCCGGGCGGCGGGACAGCGGCACGAAGATCATGCCGGATCGGTGGATCGGTTTCAGGTGGATGCGGGGGTCGCCGGTGCGCGGGGCGCCGACCAGGTCGTCCAGCGGGATGTCGTAGGTGCGGGCGAGGGGGAGTAGCAGTTCCAGGGTGGCCCGGCGCTGGCCGCTCTCCAGCCGGGACAGGGTGCTTTCGGATACGCCGGTGCGCGTCGCGAGGTCGGCGAGGGTGATGCGGCGGTCGCGGCGCAGGGCGCGCAGCCTCGGTCCTACCGCGTCGAGGACGTCTTCGGTTTCGCGGTCCATGTGGCCATCTTGCCGGAACAGCAAGATCGCGTGCCAGATCGCGGTGCGTCCGATGAGACTGGCGGTCCCGACCGAAGGGAGACCACCGTGCCGACCACAACGCGCCGCAAGGACACCTCGCCGCCCCGGACCGGAAACAGCGAGGCCGAAACCCTGCGCGGATTCCTCGACTATCTGCGCGCCTCGATCGCCACGAAGGTCGACGGCGCACCCGAACCGCAGGTGCGCACAGCCGCGGTGCCGTCGGGCACCAACCTGATCGGCCTGCTGAATCATCTGACCTTCGTCGAGCGCTCGATGTTCCTAGGGGACACCGTGTCCGATTGGCAGGCGACCTTCCATGCGGCATCGGCGGACAGTGTGGCCGATGTCGTCGCCCGCTATCGAGACACGGTCGAGCGCGCGAATGTCGTTCTCGACCGGTGCGTCGATCTCGGCGCACCGGTCCCGGGCCGCGCCGCACCAAGTGTCCGCTGGGCGCTCACACACATGATCGAGGAGACCGGCCGCCATGCGGGCCACGCGGACATTCTCCGCGAGCTGATCGACGACACGACCGGGCGGTGACTTCGATCGGCCTGTCCAGGAAGGGAATACATGAGAATCGCAACCATACGGCCGTCGCGCACGCGCACGCAGGCGACCACTGCGCTGGCCCATCTGCGCACGATCGGCACCGCGACCCGCTCGACGCCGATCACCCGCGACCTAGCTCCCTACGCTGCCGCCACCGGACCGTCGCGTATGTGCACGTTGGCGACCGTCGCGCTCACCCTGCTGCTCACGCTCAGCGCTGCGGCGTGCTCGACACCTACCGCCGCCGACCCACCTCCCTACGCGGCCGCCACCCAGGGAGATCCTCAGTTCGACAAGACCTTTCGACACGAGTTCGCCGATATCGACGGCGTCCGTATGCATTATGTGAAGGGCGGCAGCGGCACGCCGGTGGTGCTCATCCACGGCTGGCCGCAGACCTGGTACGGCTGGTGGCCGATCATGCCCGCACTCGCCGAACACCACACCGTCTACGCCCTCGACCTTCCCGGCCTCGGCGACAGCACCGGCGCACCGACCGGCTACGACAAGGCCACCCTCGCGCGGTACGTGCACACCCTGATCGCCGACCGGCTCGGCGTACGTGCCGCTCGCGTCGTCGGCCATGATTTCGGCGCGGCGGTGGCATTCCAGTACGCTGCCCAATTCCCCACCGACACAGCGGGTCTCGGCTATCTCGACCTGCCGCTTCCCGGTCCCGCGATCGACGCGCCGACCTACCGCTCACTGAGCTGGCACATCGCCTTCCACTCCCAGCGCAGGGTCCCCGAAGCGGTCGTCGGCGACAACGTCCGCGACTATCTGGCCCTGTTCTACCCTCAGGTCGCGTTCGGCGGCACAGCTTTCGGTGGCACCTCGGACCGATCCCCGTTCACCGCCGCCGAAATCGACGAATACGCACGCACCTACCGCCGCCCCGAAGCGCTGTCCGGCGGCTTCGAGCTCTACCGCGCACTCGATAGGGATGTCCGCGACACCACAGCGGCGCCACCCACCTCAGTCCCGACCCTGCTCATGACCGCGCAAGGCCAACTCGACCCGATCCGCGCAACCGCCGCCCTCCGCATGACCAATATCGTCCGCGCGGTGGACGTACCGAACGCGGGCCACTGGCTCGTCGAGGAGAACCCTCGGTTCGTCACCGCGGAGCTGTTGCGCTTCTTGGGCGAATGAGCCGTCCCGGCTCTCTGACCGTCCCGGTCTCGCAGCGCGAGCGTATGTGTACACATTTGGGCACACTCTTTATATGCTGATCGAGACGCTTTCAGTGCGTGAGGCACGTGAGCAGCTCCCAGGGGTGCTGGAGCGCTTCCGCAGGGGCGACCGCACGCCGGTCGGTGTGGGTTCTCACCGTAAGACCGAGGCAGTGATGGTACCGGTGGCGGTGTTCGAAGAGCTGACCGCGGAACGTGCGCGTTCGGTGTCGCAGGCATCGGCTTCGGTGCAGGCGGAAGGGCTGGCGCCCAGCCCGGATGCCGAGGCGATCCTCGAACGGTGGACCCGAGGTGAGATCAGCACCACACAGATGCGTGAACTTGTTCGGCGCTTGCATGATGTCAAGTGAGCGCTGACCCGTATCTCGACCCCGGGTCCGGGGTGTTGCGGAACCTGCTGGGAATCGTCGATGCCCAACTCTTACGTCGAGTGGAAGCGGATCTGACATTCGCGGCGTGACTTCCGACTATGTGGAAGAAGCTGTTTCGGTATCCGTAGACAGGAGGCTGGGGTGGTGGAGGCGACGGTGGCTGAGGTAATGGCCGAGCTTGCCGCGCTGGAGGACCCGAAGGCGCGCGCGGTGAACGAGAAGCACGGTGACGATCACGGGGTGAACCTCGGCAAGCTGCGCGTACTCGCCAAGCGGCTGAAAACACAGCAGGATCTCGCGCGCGAGCTCTGGGCGAGCGGGGACACCGCCGCGCGACTGCTGGCCACCCTGATCTGCCGCCCGAAGGCCTTCGAGCGCCAGGAACTGGACGTCATGGTGCGCGCGGCGGGCACACCCAAGGTGCACGACTGGCTCGTCAACTACGTCGTGAAGAAGAACCCGCACGCCGAAGACCTGCGCCTGGCCTGGCTCGCCGACCCGGATCCCGTGGTCGCGAGCGCGGGCTGGGCGTTGACCACCGAGCGCGTGGCGAAGAAACCCGAGGGCCTCGACCTCTCAGGACTGCTCGACGTCATCGAGGCGCGGATGAAAAACGCCCAGGAACGCCTCCAGTGGGCGATGAATCACTGCCTCGCCCAGATCGGCATCGAGCACCCCGAATACCGTGCCCGCGCTGTCGACATCGGCGAGCGCCTCGAGGTACTGAAGGACTACCCGACCCCACCCAACTGCACATCCCCGTTCGCCCCCATCTGGATCGCCGAGATGGTGCGCCGCGGACCCGAAGGCCGACACCGCTAGCGCCGAGTTGGTCACCACGGAGTCGTTGCGCATCTTCGGCGAATGGACGGCTCGGTGGCCGGGAGCAGGAACCGTTCACCGAACAGATGCAGCCAGAGTCGTTCCAGCACATAGCCGTAGCAGTCCGTGCCGGTGGCCGCGGTGTGCATCGCGTGCAGGGCGCGGCTCGGCAGATCGGCGATCAGCTTGTTGCGCACCGCGAAGATCGCGCCATAGGCGAACCGGCCCACAAGGTGTCGTTCCGCCGCCGCCGCGAGATCCGGCAGCCCACACAGGGAGAAGAAGTGGGCCGCGATGTTGGTTCCATCGGGTAGTCCGTGGAGCGCCCGATAGTGGATGCCGGTCCGTGCGGCTCCGTCGTCGGTGAATTGGACCGGATTCCATGTCGCCAACGAGAACAGTTCCGGTCGAACTCGCGGGGAGTCTGCCTCGGTCTCGAGCAATACGGTGGGCGGGATGTTCTCCACCTGTTTCCAGCACCAGGTCAGTGGCTGGATAGCCGCCCAGTCTTCGGGCGTTTCGAGGAGATCGAGAAAGTCCGGGCTGTGTTCGAACGGATCGCCCTGGGAGAACACGGTGAACGCGCCCTGGCCGGGACCATGCTCGATCATGTGCGCGAGGTAGGTTTCCGACTCGCGCCCAGCATTCGGCCGGTCGACGATCGTTGCCGCTCGCGCCCGGAGGGCGGCGGAGCCGATCGGCGCGCCCTTGTTGTAGATGTGGATGCGAAAAGTACTCGGTACCAGCATGATCCAGTCGAGTTCCTCGGTATACCGAGCAATCACGAGATCGTTCACCCACACTCCACACGGTCAGCGGCGTTCGCGCGCGGCGGGCGATGCCGCGTGCGCTAACGATGGCACCGATGCTCGGATACCTCGTGCGGGGCCATCCGATGGTTAACCGCAGGTGTCCGGTTGGTGGTGCGGTTCGCGCTCGGCCGGACGTATCCGCGCCCTCGTGCTTGGGTGTCGGCAGGAGTGGTTGAGCGGGTAGGAGCGGGATGGCGTCGGGTGGGCCTGGTCTGGATCAGACCGATTGGTCTGGTTTGTTGAAGGGCGCGCGGGACGGCAAGTTGACGTTGGGTGTGGATGTCGCGAAGTTGAAGGTATTGATCGATGCGTGTGAGGTATTCGTGGCGGATATCTCGGGGTTGGTGAACGCGGCAGGCAGTGACAGGTTTCCGAAGACCGAGTGGGTGTACGACAATCGTGCGGCCGATGCGCCCGCGACGGCGCGGGAGGTTGTTCCGGCGCGTGTGACGACATTGGGCAGCATGGAGCAGTTGTTCGTGGAGTTCGATCGTAAGCGGACGGTCGAGCTGGTGGATGTTCTGAAGAATCATCAGGCGATTGTCACGGTGATGGCGAATACGTTCACTGCGGCGTGTAAGTCGTATAGTAAGACCGATGGTGACAATGCGGGGATGTTCAGTCCGCGATCGCCGACGGATCATTGGCCGGAGATTTTCAAGCATCATGCGACGCCGACCGCGGATTGGAAGTCGGGGCCGGGGTTGCCGACGACAGCCGGTTCGGGGGTGAGTTTCGATCCGAAGGCGAAGGGCAGTATCGAGAACGCTATCGAAACCGGCTACAACCTGGAGATTCTTGATTTCGCGAACATCGCGGAGATGTTCGTGAAGAACGACGGCAATATCTTCTGGATCGCGGGTGAGTGGCAGGCGCTGGCCGATATTTGGCGAAGTTCGGTGCGCACGTTTGTGAATCAGGTCGAGGGTGTTTTCCGGGCGGGGGCGTGGGAGGGTGTCGGCGCGGATCGTGCGGTGGCGTTTCTGGAGAAGTATTTACAGTCGACGGATACGTTGCAGCGCGGCATGGTTTCGATGTCGAATGTCATCGGTAATACTGCCAACTTCAATTCTTTCATGTGGTCGCGGCTTGCGCACTATTCGTTCATTCATCTGAATGCCGACAAGACGATCAAAGATGTCGATGGCGCGGATGCTGCCGACTATTTATCTCGTCAGCATGCGTTGTGGGACAAGGGTGATTCGGGAACCAATCAGAAGAGTTACGTGGGCGGTATCAAGCAGTTGGCCGGTCTTGTACCGGTATTTACTGATCCGAACAAGCTCGCTGGCTCCGATGGCGGTCTGCCCGGCACGTACAACTATAAGAAGCCTACCGGCGACGACAACGGCAACAAAGACAAGAGCGGTGGCGGTGGGGGAACCGGTGGCGGCGGTGACAAGTCCGGTGGCGGCAAGTCCGGTGGCGCTACGGGCGATGGCGGCAGCAAAGGCGGCGGCGAAGGCGCGGGCAGCGGCGGAGGTAAATCCGGCAAGTCCAGCGGTAAACCTCCCGGCTCCGGTGGCGCACCCCAATCATCGTCTCGCACGCCATCATCCGGGTCGGCCAACGCTGGTCCCGGTGGCGCGACCGGCCCGACCGGCGGTGCGACCGGACCGCTGTCTGCGCTCTCGAAGGCATTGCAGCAGTTGGCATCCGGGATGATGTCCGGTCCGTTGGCCTCCGGCCCGTGGGGCGTCTCCGGGCCGACCGGCGCCTCCGGGCCGTTCGGCTTCGACATCAAGCCGGCTGGCGCGGGCGGCGGTTCGGCGGGTGGTGGGGCGGCGCCGGGCAAACCCGCGAATCCGCTGGAGGACAAACTCTTTCCCCGAGCGGGTGCGACGGGCAACACCACCGAGTCGGTTGCCGCGCGTGCCGGCATCGCCCCGTCGGCGGCCATGCCTTACGGCGGTGGCTATCCGATGGGTGGCGGCATGGGTGGCGCTCCCGGCGGGCAGCAACAGCAGCAGCAACAGCGCAAGCGCGCGGCCTACCTCGACAGCACCGAGCACCTGGAGGAGGCCGTCGGCGAGGACCCACTCTCGGTCCGACCCGTCATCGACCGCTGACCTGCCACCCTCCGAGCCGAAACGTGAGTCCAGCCATGCGTTTTCATGTCGTCAACTTCCCCAATACACAGACCACCAAGCACTATCAGCCGTGCGCCTATACCCAGAAGATCCGGCGTTTCGCCGGGATGATGACGGATCTGGGCCACGAGGTGTTCCTGTACGGCGGCGAGGAGAACGACGCTGCCTGCACCGAATTCGTCACCATCGTGTCGAAGGCGGAGCAGGCCGAATGGTTCGGCGGCAACGATCTGTACCGGGAACTCAACAACCTCACCTGGAATCCCTTCGATCCGCACTGGACCACCACCAACGAGCGTGCCATCACCGAGATCGCCAAGCGCAGGCAGGACCGCGATTTCATCTGTGTGCTCGGCGGCACCTGCCAGCAGCCGATCGCGGAGACCTTCCCGGAGCTGATGACCGTCGAGTTCGGGATCGGCTACAGCGGGGTGTTCGCGAACTATCGGGTGTTCGAGAGCTACGCGTGGATGCACGCCGTCTACGGTTCGCGCACCACGGTGCCGGGCGTGATGAGCGCCCGCGGCCAGTTCTACGATGCGGTGATCCCGAATTACTATGAGGTGCAGGACTTTCCGTTCTCCGAGGAGAAGGACGACTACTTCCTCTTCATGGGCCGCCTTGTCGAGGCGAAAGGGATCCAGATCGCCGTCGACACGTGTCAGCGGCTAGGGGTGAAGCTCGTCGTCGCGGGCGCGGGTGCGACGCCGCCCGCCGAGGTCGCCGAGTACGTCGGCGTGGTCGACCATGTGCGCCGGGGTGAGCTGATGAGCAGGGCCCGTGGGGTTTTCGTGCCCTCGCTGTATCTGGAGCCGTTCGGTGGCGTGCACGCCGAGGCGATGCTCTGCGGGACGCCGGTGATCACCACCGACTGGGGCGTGTTCACCGAGACGGTGCAGCACGGTGTGCACGGGTTTCGCTGCCGCACACTGCGCGACTTCTGCGAGGCCGCCGACGCCGTCGACAAGCTCGACTACCGGGGGATCCGGGATTACGCGGTGTCCAAGTTCTCCACCGAGGTCGTCGCCCCGCAGTACGAGGCGTATTTCGAACGTCTCGGCACCCTCTGGGGCGAGGGCTGGTACGCCGCATGAGGAGGTCACGATGACAGTAGCGATTCGGCAGCGGCCCAGCGCATTCCGGGCTCGTCGGCGACGCAGGAACCTGGTGGTGCTGCGGGCGGGCGACGCCTCGCTGCACGAGCAGTGGCTCGCCGGGCCGATGCCGCGCACCTGGGACCTGGTCGTCAGCTATTTCGGCGACGACCCGCATCGGTTTCGCGCCGACGACGTGCTGCGGCTGGACCGCAAAGGACCCAAATGGCCTGCGCTGCACCATGTGCTGACGGTCGACCTGGCCGATTCTATCGACGACTACGATTACATCTGGCTACCCGACGACGATCTGGCCACCGATACCGCGACCGTCAACGAACTGTTCGAATACGCAGCGCGGTACCGGCTTCCGCTGGCACAGCCCGCGCTCACCGAGGACAGCTACTACACCCACGAGATCACGCTGGTCGATCGCAGGTTCGAGCTCAGGTACACCAATTTCGTCGAGATCATGGCGCCGTGCTTCCGCCAGGACTTCCTGCGCCGCTGCCTGCCGACGTTCGATGCCACGCAGACCGGGTGGGGTCTGGACTTCCACTGGCCGAGATTTGTCGGTGACACCTCATCGATCGCGATCGTCGACGCGGTCACCGTCCGGCATACGCGGCCGGTCGGCGGTCCGAACCTCACGGCGGCGCGTGCGGCAGGGGTGAACCCGTGGACCGAGTACCACGACTATCTGGCGCGGCACGGGATCGACGATCTGCGCACGCGGGTGTACCGGGGCATCGGCGCGGGGCGCCCGCGGCCGGCCGACGACCCGACCGCGATCTGCGTCACCGTCGATCGGCCGCAGTCGTGGCTGCGTGCCTGGTTCGATCACCACGCGGCCCACGCGGATCTCATCATCGTCTATTCCGACGATCCCGCGGTGCGCGCCTTCGCGGCGGGCCGTGAGCACCCGGTACTGGTGTGCGACAACGTTGTTCCCGCGGCCGATCCGGTCGAGCGTGAGGTGGCCAATATTCACGCTGCCGTGGCGACCGCCCGCGCCGCGGGCATGGCATGGCTGCTCCCGCTCGGCCCGCGGGAGCTGTTCCACGACGACGGCAGACGCCGCTGGCAGATCCCAGGGGCGGGCCAGGTCTCCTTCATCGCCCACGAGGCCGTGCCGCGGCCGCATCCGGTCGAGGATCCGTTCCACGAGTGCACCGTATTCCGGGTCAGCGGTCTGTCCCCATTTCTCGACGCGCCCGCGAACCGCAGTGCCGTCCGGCTCGATGCCGAGATCGCCCCGGTCGATAGGCACGGCTTCACCGGATTCACCGCCGCGAGTGGCACCGTCACGGCGCCGATGATCTTGCATTATCCGTACCCGAGCTTCGAGAGCTGGCTGGACCGGGCGGCGGAGGCCGCGAGCAACGGCGGCGCCATGGCGCGCGATTTCGCGCACTTCTCCCGCGACCTGTTGCAGGTGGCGGTGGCGCACGGCCGCCTCGACGGCGCTCGCGCCTGCTTCCTCGCCGAAATCCCCTGTGCGGGAATGGTCGATCGCATGGTGCGCGACGGTGAGTTGATGCGTGTGGTCCCCGGGTTGGTGAACGGACGGTGTACGGACCGGGCCGCGGTTGCCGCACGGCAGGACCGGCCGAATATTCGGTGCTAGAAACGCAGGGCTGAGGCAGTGGAGTCGATGGTAGGAGCGGGATGGCGTCGGGTGGGCCTGGTATCGATCAGACCGAGTGGTCTGGGTTGTTGAAGGGCGCGCGCGACGGCAAGTTGACGTTGGGTGTGGATGTCGCGAAGTTGAAAGAGCTCGTCGAGGCGTGCGAGGTGTTCGTCGCGGATATCTCAGGATTGGTCGATGCGACGGGTAGCGCTAATTTCCCGAAGACCGAGTGGGTGTTCGACAACAGCGTGATCACGGTGGGTGGGGTGGCGGGCAAGTATCCGAATCGTGTGACGACATTGGGCAGTATGGAGCAGTTGTTCGTGGTGTTCGATCGTAAGCGGACGGTCGAGCTGGTGGATGTTCTGAAGAATCATCAGGCGATTGTCACGGTGATGGCGAATACGTTCACTGCGGCGTGTAAGTCGTATAGTAAGACCGATGGTGACAATGCGGGGATGTTCAGTCCGCGATCGCCGACGGATCATTGGCCGGAGATTTTCAAGCATCATGCGACGCCGACCGCGGATTGGAAGTCGGGGCCGGGGTTGCCGACGACGGCCGGTTCGGGGGTGAGTTTCGATCCGAAGGCGAAGGGCAGTATCGAGAACGCTATCGAGACCGGTTACAATCTGGAGATTCTTGATTTCGCGAATATTGCGGAGATGTTCGTGAAGAACGACGGCAATATTTTCTGGATCGCTGGTGAGTGGCAGGCGCTGGCCGACATTTGGCGAAAGTCGGTGCGCACATTCGTCGACAAGGTTGACGGCGTTTTCAAGGCCGGTGCCTGGGAGGGTGTCGGCGCGGATCGTGCGGTCGCGTTCCTGGAGAAATACCTGCAGTCGACGGATACGCTGCAGCGTGGCATGGTTTCGATGTCGAATGTCATCGGCAATACCGCCAATTTCAATTCTTTCATGTGGTCACGCCTGGCGCATTATTCGTTCATCCATTTGAACACCGACGGCACGATCAAAGATGTGGATGGCGCGGATACCGCCGACTATTTGTCTCGTCAGCA
Organism: Nocardia sp. NPDC052566; assembly: GCF_044547285.1. Lineage (NCBI taxonomy): Bacteria > Bacillati > Actinomycetota > Actinomycetes > Mycobacteriales > Nocardiaceae > Nocardia > Nocardia sp. NPDC052566. The sequence continues at coordinate 481,912 of NZ_JBIUAF010000002.1, forward strand.
CACGTTGTGGGACAAGGGGGATTCGGGGACCAATCAGAAGAGTTATGTGGGGGGCATCAAGCAGCTGGCCGGTCTTGTGCCGGAGTTCACCGATCCGAACAAGCTCGCCGGTGCCGGTGGTGATCTACCGGGCACGTACAACTACAAGAAGCCCACCGGCAACGACAACAACGACAAGGGTGGCGGCGACGGTGGCGGCGGGGGAACCGGTGGCGGCGGCAAAGGTGGCGGCAAGTCGGGTGGCGGCACGGGGAGCGGTGAAAGCAAGGGCGGCGGCGAAGGCGCGGGCAGTGGCGGCGGCAAGTCCGGTGGTGGTACCGGCAGCGGTGGCGGCAAAGGCAGTGGTGGCGGTAAAGGCGATGGCGGAACCGGTTCCGGCGGCTCGAATCCCACGGGCAACCCGGGCCAGGGTGGCGGCCCGGCGGGTCCGAGCGGTCCGCTCGGCGGCACCGGGGCGGGTGGTAAGTCCGGCGCGGACATGATGAGCCTGTTTTCCGAAGCGCTGCAACTCATCGCCTCGGCCATCCCGACGCTGGTGCAGCTCGGCAATCAGCTCGCCGCCCAGCTCGGCCCCGCGCTCCAGCAGCTGGCGAAGGCCGTGGAGAACGGCAGCATGACGGTGAAGCAGGCGCTGGACGAGGCGTCGGAGCGGATCGGGCGGCAGGTGCACGACCTCGAGGAGCAGCTGTTCCCGCCGGGGGCGACGGGGCCGGCCGGGGTGTCCTTCGCGCTGTTCCCCGGTGGCGGCGCACCAGAGGTGCGGCTCGAATTCCCCGGCCGGGCCGCGGGCCGCCAGCCGGAGGTCATCCAGGACTTCACGGCCACCAGGTCGACCACCGAGGTGGCAGGCGAAACGGCGACGACCGGGGATCCCGGCAGCACGGTGGAGGAACGACAGTAATGGAACGCACCTGGCGTCTGAGCGGCCTCGAATATCTGGTGCTGCGTGAACGACTCGTCGACCGCTGGCACAACTGGCCGTTCACCTACATCACCGATATCCGCGGCTACTACGACTTTCAGTTCGCCAAGGCGCGGGTCTGGGGTGAACTGCAGGCCGCGTGGGATCCGGAGCTGGCCGACGTGCTGGTCAAGTCGTTGCGTGCCGATATCCGGATGGTCGTTCAAGCCGAGGATCGCAGCGCCGCGCGTCCACTGGACGGGCGAATCGTCATGTCGGGCAAGAAGTTCGGTGACCGTGCGGTGCTGATCCAAGGTTTCGGCTCGAGAACAGCGCAAAGTCAGGACGAACTGGAGATCATCGAATGTGATGCGGCGTCGCTGACCCGCCTGCTGGTGGACAGGCTGCCGCCGATGGCGCCAGGCAGCCTGCCCCGGGTGGAGTTGCTCGAATCCGGCAGGGACGAGGCCGGTTTCGATCATTGGCACGGTCGCAGCTCGCTCTACGACGAGGGCGACCACGACGTGGACGCGCGGTGCAGACAGTGGCAGGCGGCGCCGAAGTCGACCGTCGGCCGGATCTTGATCACCCAGGGCCACTCGAACTTCGGCCCGCGCGGTCAGGTGACGAAATGGCTTGTCTGGGAAGACCATCCGGGTGACGGCCGCTACGTGATCGGCATGGAACCACCCGCCGCCGCGGTCGCGGCCGATGCCGCGGGGCTGTGCGCGCTGATCGACCGGCACTGCGACGAACTGATGCTGGTCAGCGACGACGAGTCCCGGCGCGGTCTGGTCAGGGCAAGCGTCTATGACGGTGGCCGATGAGGGAGCTGCCATGTGAGGGGAGGCATCGTGCACGGTCCGAATGATCGGCTGAAAAGTGAAGTGGCCCAGGTGATCGACGACGTGCACCGGCTCATCACCGGGTTCGCCGAAGCCAAGCGCCTGCACCAGGCGGTGACCGCGTCGGTGACCGCCGAGCGGGAGCGGATCGTCGTGGTGGCGGACGTGTCCGGTGCCGTGACGGAGGTGTATTTCGAGGACGGCATCGAGGATCTCGGCTATCACCAGATCGCCCGCGGCGTCGTCCAGGCCGCGCAGCGGGCGGCCGCCGAGGTGAAAAGCAAAGCCGACGAGATCCTTTCGCCCCAGCGGTCGGCGCTGCTGCGACTGCCGAAGCTGTCGGATCTGGTGGACTGGTTGCCCGACGAGGAGTCGATACCGACGCCGCCTCCGGCGCTGCTGACCCCGCCCGCCGAGCGTGAACCCGTCGCCGATATCGGCGACGGGGCCGACCTCACCGTCCGGCAAGAGCGCAGGGCCCGGCTCTTCGCCACCGCATCCGCCGCGGGGCGCAGGGTGAGTGTCACGGTGAATTCCGACGGCGTGCTGATCGACCTCCAATTCTCCGGCGCCATCGCCGATCTCGACTATGCGGAGATCGCCGACGCCATCGCCGCATCGTCCCGCGCGGCGGTGGCGGCGGTCGCACGTAAGGTCGCCGACCTCTACGCGCCGACCGTCGAGGACGACCGGCCACCCTTCCCCGGACCGGATGCCGTACTGGCAGGCATCGAGCGTCTTCGCGACCAACTGCGGTGAACGGAGAGAGAACACATGGCACCTGAACCGGAAGTTTCCGAGGGCACGCTCTGGGCGAGCCTGCTCGCCTCGTCGAAGGACGGGCATCTGAAACTCGAGCCCGGCACGGCGGAACAGTGCGCCGAGCATGTCGAGAGCATGCTCGAAGTCGTTGTCGGCGTGCAGAACTGGATGAATCAGAACACCGCGGCGGCCAGTCCGGAGATCGCCGCTTCGGTGTCGGGCAGGCTGCTCTGGACGGTGTTCAACCTGAAGTTCGGTACCGAGTTGCGCCAGCGTATCGACCGGCACCGCGAGATCTTGGTCGACATGGGCAACACCTTCGTCACCGCGGGTAAGCGGTATGCCCGCACCGAGGACGAGTCGGCCGCGAGCTTCGAGAACATCTCCTTCACCCCGTCCGGCACACCGCCCAGCGGTGCACCGCCGAAGGGCGTCGTCCCCAGCAGCCCGCGTAAACCCGGCGCGGGGACGAAATACGATTCGTACGGATTCGGCCCCGAGATGGGCCGCCAGCTGGGCTGGGAAATGTTGTACATCATCTGCAATTCGATGAACCCACAGGCGGTCGCCGACGCGGGGGGAGTCTGGTACTGGCTCTCCTCGACCCTGGAGACCGGTTTCACCACGCTGCGCACGACGATCGCGTCGACCTCGGATCGGTGGCAGGGCATCGGCGCGCAGACGGCCATCGCGGCGACGAACGATTACACCACTGCTTCCAAGCAGCTCACCGGCGATATGAAGCTCCTGGGCGACACGCTGGTCTACACCTCGGGCTGGTTGCAGCAGACCAAGCAGAACGCGATGCCGCCGACACCGCAGCCGCCACCGGGGGACAGCATTTCCCAGAACATGGCGAACGAGGTGAACCTGATCCGGTATCAGGAGAACTTCCAGCTCTACTACTCCGACAACTACACGCAGACGACCGCCCGTATCGTGACGCTGCCGACGCCGGATCCGGTGACAACCCCCGGCGTGGACGTCGGCGACAATCCGGCCGGGACACCGATGACCGAGCCGGTGCCGCCGAAAGACGATGAATCGGACGGCGATTCCGGTGAGAAGCCACCCGGCGACGGCGGTGACGGCGAGGGTGGCGGCGAGGGTGGCGGCGGCGAAGGCGGCGGCACCGGCGGCGGCGGATCGGGCGGAGCCAAGCCGCCGCATACCGGCGACCCGGGAACGAAACCGCCGACCACCACCCCGGGGAAAACGCCGAAGCCGCTCGAGGGCATCGGCCCGAATCCGCTGGCGGCGTTGAACAAACCACCCGGCAGCCTGTCCTCCGACCCGTCGAAGAACCCAGGAGTTCTCGCGAGCACGGTGCCGCCGGTCGGCGCGAACACCGGAACTCCGACCATCAAGGGCGGCAGCGGAATCGGCAGCAAGGGCGTGGTCGGCCGCGCGCCCGTTGCCCTCGGCGCTTCGACGAACCAGTTGTTCCCGCGCGCCGTCGTGCCCGCGGAAGCGCGGGTGATCGGCCGGGCCGGACCGGCCGGTGGGCTACCCGGTGCGCCCTACGGCGGCGCACCCGGCCGCCCGAATCCGAACGAGGAGCGGGACAAGAAGCGTTCGGAATACCTGAATTCCACCGACCACCTCGACGAGGCGCTCGGCGAGCACGGGCGCGGCATCCGGCCGGTGCTCGACCGGTGAGCCGCACCTGGCGGCTCACCGATGTGCAGCTGATCGACCTGTGGGACAGCATGTTTCAGGATCGGTTGCCCGCTCCGCTTTTCGCGCTGTACCGCGGCGAGAATGCCGAGGAGTGGGCGCGGTTGCGTGCCGAGGCCAGGGCGGGCATGGCCGATGAGGACGAGGGCGGCCTGCGCGCCGCGCTCACGCGGGTCGCTCACGCCGATGTCCTGGTGTCGGCCAAGGGCTTCGATCCACGGCGTCAGGACCGCCCCGACGGCCTGGTGCGTGTACTCGGTGCGCGGCAGGGTGCGGCGGCGACGCTGATCGGCCAGATGCCCGGCGAAAGTGTTTGGCACAGTGGCGGTTACGTGATCACGGCGGGTCATGCCGATCGGCTCGCCGGTGCGATCGCCGGTGCGTTGCCTGACCGCGCCGCGGGGCGGCTGCCCGATACGCCGCTGGTGACCGCGCCGGGCGAGGAGGGTGCCGACTACTACTACGGCCGGTCGAAGGTGCAGGAAAGCTATTCCGATGTCGACCGGCGCAGCGCGGAATGGCTCGCGATGCGGGCCGAGTTCCTCGGTGTCATCGAAATACGTTTGGGCAGTTCGATCTTCGGACCGCGCGGCATCACCCGCCATTGCATCGAGTGGCGTGATCTGGTGGACGACGGCCGCTACGCCGTCACCGAAACGGCCGGACTCGTCGCAACGGCCGTCGACCGGCCCCGGCTGGCGACCATGATCGCCGCCCACATCACCACCGTGTTGCAGACCCTGGAGGACGAGCGCCGTGCCTGAACAATCCCGAACGTTCCGGTCGGCCGTACACGACAACCCGGTGTACGAAGGCGCCGATCCCGAAGCGGTCGTCGAGCCGGACCCACCCGGATCGACGGCCTTCGAAACCTGTACGACCGGCGAAGCGTCCGTACGCGGCGGCGCGATCGTGGTCACCGCAACGGATTCCGGACTGCCGACCGCGGTCCGTGTCACGCCGGACCAATTGCGCTGCGATCCGCGCGAACTCGCCGACGAGATCCTGCGGCTGTGCCGCCTCGCCGCCGACCGGGCGGGACTGCGCCGTCGCGAATACCTGACCGGTCTCGGCGTCGGTGAGGACGCGCTGAACCTCCTCGGTCTGCCTACGAAGCAGGCGCTCGAGCGGTCCGAACTCGCCGACGAGGCCGAGCACGAATACGAGCCGCGCAGCTGGCTCGAGCAGGACGGCGGCAGATGGTGACCGAATTCGCGGACTTCAACGATTAGGTGAACAACCGACCGCAAGGTGAACAGTAGGACCTGCGCCCCGCGCTGAGATTGCGAAAGGGCATGTGCTCGTTAGATTTCCGGATGAACCGCTCAGGTATCGAGTTCACGGATCAGCCCAGGAGAGTACCGCGATGAATGTTGTCAGTGTGCAGCCGCAGACCTTCCGTCACTATGCCGATATTTCCGAGGGCATGGCCGCGACGGTCGCCGTCGCGGGCGCTGTCGATCAGGCCGCGGTCGTTTCCGCCGCCGTCCCGGTATTCGGACTGATCGGGCAGGACTTCCTGCTCAGTTTCGCCTACGCGCAGGCCAATCACTTCACCGCGGTGGGTGAACTGGTGGCCAACTACGCCGGGACCGCCCATACCGCGCGCGCGGCCGCCCGGTCCTATGAGCTGACCGACCAGACCAGTGCGGAGTCCTTCGTTCCACCCACGTCGGCATGACGGCCCAGAACCTCGCGGCGCCACTGTCTCTCGCGCCGCCACAGTCTGCTGGAGCGCCACTGCCGCCGACCGTGCTCGACGCGATCCGCGAGACGCCGGTCGCACCCCTTCTCGACCGGTCCACCGAGCAGGTGCTCGCGCAGATAGGACTGCCGTCGCTGCCGCAGCTGCCTGCACTGCCGCCGCTACCCGGCCTGCCGCCGTTGCCGACGATCGATCCACTGGCACTGATGAAGCCGGTCACCGACCTGTTCAGCGGTTTCGGGAACGGCGATCTCGGCGCCAACGGCTCGCTCGATCCGAAGACCGTGCTGCGGCAGGTCACGCAATCCATCGGTACCGCACTGCAATTGGCGACGGCGGGTATTCAGCTGTTGCAGTCGATGCAGAGCGCGGGCAGCCGGGCCGCCACCTCGGCCGCGGTGGAGACAGTCGGCAGCTCGACCGCGGTCGCGGGGCAGGCGGCGAACATGAACGCGATCACCGCGGGCGCCGCCGGAACGGTGGCCACCGGATATCTGCAAATGGCCGCGGTGGCAACCAAATTCGCGCTGACCACGGCCGCGCTCGGACCGACCCTGGTGACCCCGGCCGGGCAGGCCGCCATGCTGGCCACGGCGGTCGAAGCGGGCACCGAGGCGATCGCGATCACCGCGCACACCAAGGCGCAGCTGGCCGGGCAGTCCGCCCAGATGAGCAAGGCGGGGACGCCGGTGCAGGTGCGCAAGCCGACTGCTCCGAAGCTCGGCGCCCTGGGCAAGTCACCGCAGGCACTGGCCAAGAATGTGCAGGTGGGCCGACCGGCCCCTGGCTCGGTGCAGACCCCGGGCGGGCTGAAGCCGAGATCCAAGTCCGCCGCCGTGACGAGTTCCACCGACTCGACCAACCAGGTCATCCAGCAATTGGTGCAGCTCGTGCAGCCGCTCATCACGGCGGCGCGCCAGGCCGGCCATGACGTCGCGGTGCCGAAGACGGTCAGGCCGGAGACGGAAGCTGTTGCGCCGGTGCCGATCCCGACCCCGACCCCGACCGGTGGTGTGGCGAGCATCCCGGGCGTGCCAACGGTCGGTATCGCTCCGGTGGCCAGTGCGGCGTCGCCGCTGGGTGGCTGGCAGGCGGAGACCGTCGGCGCCACCATGCCGGGCACGTCATCGGGTCCGACCACGGTGACCACCACCAGATTCGCGGGCGAGATGCTGCCGCCTCTCGCGCCCGGCATGGGTGGGCTCGCCGCCGCGAGTGAGCGGTCGAGACCGGTCGACGGGACCGTGGACGCGATGGTCGATGCCCGCCATGTCGACGAGCTCGTCGGTGGCCCTGCCGCCGAGATCGCCGCTCCGGTCATCGGCGCGGCGCCGCCGAGCCCGGCAGATAACCCATACAGCTTGTAGCAGAGGAGATTTCGATGAGTCAGATCGCATTCGACGGTGAACTCGCCCGCCTGGCGGCGGGCCGCCTCGACACCTTGGCCGACGGTCTGGAGGGCGCGATGCATCGGCGTGGCGACGCGCTCAGCCCGGTCGCGGCGGCGCTGGACCCCGTATCGCGGCAGACCGCGCAGACCATCGGCGCGGTCGGCGGATCGTTCCAGGATTCGTACCGCAGCGGGGTCGGCGAACTGCGCAAGATCGCCGCCAACCTGCGCGCGCACGCCGACCTGACCGCCGTGGCCGACGGCGATGTGGTCGACTCGTTCAAGCCGCTGATGTAGCGCGATGGTCGAGCCACCGCAGGCCGGGTTCACCGGCACGAACTGGGCGGCCGTGCCCGCCGAGCAGTTGGCGCACGAGCTGACCACCGGTCCCGGTGCGGCCCCGATGGCCGACACCGGGTTGGCCTACGCCGAATTCGCCGCCGGACTCGGCGAGGCAGGCACGGAATTTCGCGCCATCCTCTCGGTCGTCGGCGGCGCCTGGGGATCGGATTCCAGCGAGGACGGCCTGGCACAGCTGGCCGGATTGTCGACCTGGTTCGACGTCATCACCGCCGCGGCGACCGGCAACGCCGCGACCGCCGCGCAGCAGGCGGCGTCATACGAGCTGGCGAAGCTCGGTATGCCGCCCGTCGCTGAGCTGGGCGCGGCCGTGCGTTCGGCAGAGGACATGCTGCGCGGCAGCCTGCTCGGCGCGCCGCTGGCCGGGCTGCTCGATCTGGCCGAACGCCAGGTCGATTCGCTGCGCGAGCAAGCCGCCCAGGTGATGCGCTCCTATGAGGCGGCCGGGGAGAAGCTGGCGGTGCCGTGGGAGCAGGCGCTGGCGCCCGCGGTATCGGCGGGCACCAACCTGCTCGCCGAAAAGGCTCGGGGCCATGGCAATTCACCCGCCACGCCGGAGCAGCTCGCACCGACGTCAGTACCGGCCGAGGTCGTGCACGCACCCGCGATGACGGTCGATCTGTCCGCACTGCACGTGGCCCCGCCACCGACGGTGCCGGTCGGCGTCGAGTCGCTGGTGCTCACCCCGCTACCGCAGCCGGGGGCGATCATCGGACCGGTGTCCGCGCCGGGGACGATGCCCGTCACCACGGCCCAGACGGTCACGGCGCCACCGCCGGTCGTGCCGCCCGCCGCGGCGCGGGCCACCTCGCCTGTGCCGCAGACCGGAGCGCGCGCCGGTGCCGCCGATCCGGGCGACATCACCGAACGGATCATTGTCGACGCGGGATTCGCTACCGCGCCAGCGGTATTGGGTGCAGCCCCTGAGGTGCCGGGCGGCACGGCGCACGGCAGGCGCGTGGAGTCCGCTCCGCAGGAGGTGTCGTCATGATGCGCACCAGCGGCGGCTGTGCCGAACCCCTGTGGTGGCGCACCTCATCCGCGAGTTCGAAACAGGACTCGGGTACGGAGGAGCAATGGTGTCGTTGACCACCGATGGTGCGCTCGCCGTCGCCGAAGCGTTGGGCGTGCAGACCCTCCCCGCGGTGCTCGCGCTGCGGTCCCGCCATGCCGACCACGCGGACGCGGCCGTGGCTCGCGAGGCCGCGGTGGCGGCCCTACGCGACCGCGGTGTGCTCGACCACGAAGGGGACGTCCGCGACGACGAACTCGCCACCGCGCTGTTCGCGCTCGCCCGTCCGGAACGCGAACTGGTGCTGCGGATCCGGCGCGGCGCGGAACTACACCGTGTGTGCCTGGTCCGGCGCGGGCTCGACCATGCCGTCGCGGTCCGTCTCGGTGACGAACTCGACATCCGGCCCGTGTGGGGTGACGAGGATCCGGAGCTGCTGGCCCGCCCGCTGCTCGACGCGCTCGGACCGGCGCAACCCGCGGATATCCCGGCCTTTCGCGCCCCCACCGACGAGTTACGCGAGCGACTCGACGAGGCGGGCAGCAGCGCGACGAACGCCGTCTATCAGCTCGGTATGCCGGAGGCTGAGGCGATCTCGCTGGGACTCGCACTGCGACAATGGACTTCGCTCGCCGAGCTGGTCTGTTACGCGCACGCCGACGGTGCCGCCGCGCGTTCGCCCGCCACCGCCGCCGTGTACGACACACCGGCGGGCCGCATCATCGGCGGCGGCAGTATCGCCGCCGACGGACGGGCGTGGACCACCCTCGGCCCCGGCAGCGACCGCAGGCTCGCCCAGGTGATCGCCGCCCAGATCGAGGCGCTGCCGCAGGGCCGCTGGATGCCGTAACACCGATTTCCGATCGTCCGGAGCGATCGCTCCGGCAGTTTCACAGATCCATTCCCTCGAGAGGACATCTCATGGCCGGTGCACTCCACCTTGATTTCCCTACATTCCAGAAATACGCGAACGAATACGCCGCGACGATTCCTCCTATCGACAAGACCGTCGACAAGCTGGGCGACGCGGTGCAAGCCGCGAAGAGTGGCTGGGAAGGCGACGCGAACGCCGCATTCAATCGGTTCGCCGACGAACTTCAGAAAAAAATTCTGGCGGTGAACAAGGATCTGGGCCTGGTTTCCGATGCACTGAACACCGGTGAGAAGAAAGTCGCATCGGCCGAGGACGAGAGCATGTCCGGATTCACCTCGCTGAACACCAACTACCTCTGATCACACCGAATACCACCACCGAGAACGGGATCCGACGACCATGCTGTACAACCCCACGACAATCAACGCGCTGATCGACGACCTGGAACGCTACAGAGGTAATATCACCGCGGAAAAGACCACCGCCGAAGAGGCGGCGAAGAAGCTGCTGAGCCAGGGGTGGCAGAGCGGCGACGCGGGGGCTTCCGCGGCCTTCCAGCAGAAGCACAACACCCTGATGACCGATATGGACGAGCTGCTCGGCGTCCTCGGCCACGGCATCAGCAATGTCCGGGACGCGCTGGCCAAGGCACAGGCCACCGACCAGAACGTCGCCGACGACTTCGTCTGGTAGACAGCTGAAACCGGGAAAGGGGCCCGCCGCGATGGCGACGGGCCCCTTTCTCATGCCGTCGGAACCAGCGCCCGCGTCTCTGTCGCGGTGGCGCCGAGATATTCGAACTCCTCGGGGATGGACACCAGCCGGACGGCCAGGTCATCGCCGGTGGTGCGCAGCACCACTCGGCCAGGGGTGTCGGCGGATTCGATCAGCACCACGTCGGCATCGCATGCCGCGGCCTGGGCTTCTTCCGGCGCGCGGACATAGACGGCGGTGGCCTCCGACACCTGCCCGGTGGCGGTGACGCCGTCGTAGACGATCATCGTGGCGGCGGCCGCATGATGCGAGCCACCCGCCGACGACACCGCGAGCGCCGCAAGGGCGCCGACCTCGCCGACCAGATGTTCCCATGCCTCGGGCCGGACGCTGTGCACGATCACCTTGGCGCCGACCGCCACCGAGCGCAGCACCATCAGCTGGGTGAGCCGCAGCGAGCCGACGATCTCCACCCGCCGGACCGAGGGCCCGAACAGCGGAACCGCCACGCCCGACCCGTCTTCGGTCGCGCCGATCACCTGACCGCACCCGCCGACCGGCACGGTGAACCGGGCCATCGCCGCCGGCGGACCGCTCAGCGCGGCGGACGCATCGAGGTGTCCACCGTCGAGCAGCAATCGCCGCTGGTCGCCCGGCAGCGCGCGCAGCCCGAGATCCTCGGCGGCCGAGCCGGATTCGGTGTCCGTTCCGGTGGTGTCGTGCCGGACCAGTGCGGTCATGGTCACGGTGGTACCGCGGTGGGTCTTCGGTTCCGGCGTCAGCCGCAGCCGGGTGAGCACGGACCTCCCCGGCAGCGTCCAGACCGCCGACAGCACACCCGAGTCGAGCCGGGCCGGTGGAATCACATAGCCGGCCAGCTCGATGCTGTTGTTGCGCAGCACATGCCAGCTCTCGGACCACTGCGCCACCTCGGTGTCGTGCAACGCGGCCGCCTCCGCCGCGGCCAGCTCCTGGGCGGTCAGTACCGCGGCGCGAACCCCACGGGTGGTGAGACGGCTCGCGACGCGGCGGGTGGCGACCAGCGCGGTCCGGATCATGCCCTCCTGGCCGCCGCCCCGATTCTCGATGGCGCCCGCGTTGTCCAGCGGATCGAAGCGCAGCACCAGCCAGACCGAGCGCGACGCCGCGGCGGGCAGCGGGCCGAGCAGCTTCCGATACAGGTCCGCCACATTGTGCGGGCCGTGGGTGCGGCCCCCGAGGGCGAGCACGTCCACGGACGCGAGCCTGATGTCGAACTGGGCGACGCAGCGCGCCACATCGGCAAGGGAGACAACGGAGTTGGAGTGTATGTCGGCGGCGCCGAGCAGGGTCGGCGTCACCGCCGCCCGATCGAGCGCGAGCATGGTGATGAGATGGCCGCCGTCCCAGCGCATTCCGCAGTGGTCGCCACCGGATTCCGGCACCGGCACATCGAACGGGTCGGTGTGCGACGGGGCGGCACCCTCACCGCGATTGCGCAACCACAGCGCGGCGCGCATCGTCAGAATTCGCCAGATGTTCGTCTTCCGCACCCGGGCCGCGCCGAGGACGGAAACGGCGAAACCCGCGCCTGCCACGGCCCACGGCGGTGCGTCGAGCGCGATTGCCGAGGTAGCGGCCGCGGTGCCTGCCGCGGCGCACGGCAAAACGGTGGTCAGCGGCAGCACGTCGAATACCGTGCGCCGCCGTGGTCCTGGTGCCGGAATGACATCCGGATCCGATTGCGTATTTCCGGGAATTTGTTCGGTATTCACTCGGCCCGTCTCCGTTCGGCACAAACCCTGCATTGTGCGTTAGCGTCTCACATGCCAGCCGAAATTGCGTAAGGAGTTGTGGTGCCTGCCCAGTTGACTACCCGCGCGCAGGTGAATGGATATCGATTTCTGCTGCAGCGATACGGGCATGCGATGGTGCGGCGCGATGTGCGAATGTTGCACGATCCCATGCGTATCCAATTCCGGTCGCTGATCACCGGTATCGTGCTCGCGGTATTGTTCACCGCAGGCTGCGCGATATTGTCGTTTCTGCGGCCGCAGGGGCAGGTCGGCGATGCCAAGATCGTGATGGGTTCCGGCAGTGGCGCACTGTACGCGGTGGTGGACGGAACACTGCATCCCGCACTCAATCTCGCGTCGGCGCGGCTCATCACCGGCAGCGGCGAATCGCCGACCTCGGTCAAGGACGGGAAGTTGTCGTCGCTGCCGCGCGGGCCGCTGCTCGGCATTCCCGGCGCACCGGCGGCGCTGCCCGGCCCGGCCGACAGCGCCCGCTCGGAGTGGACGCTGTGCGAGGACGCGACCGCAGGGCTGCGCAGCACGGTGCTGGCCGGTGCGCCGCGGCTCGGCGCGCAGGTGCGCGCGGCGGCGCCGGGTGAGGCAGTGCTCGTCACCAATGACGGTGTGACCTACCTGATCTACGACGGCAAGCACGCGCGGGTGGACAAGAGCAACGAGGCGATCGTATCGGCGCTGCCGCAGCTGCGGGCCCTGCGCCCGCGACCGATCGGGACGGGCCTGCTCAATGCCAGTGTGGCCGTGCCCGATCTCGCGGTGCCGATGATTCCGGGGGCGGGTGCACCGAGCGCGGTGCGCGGTGGCGAGTTCCCCGTCGGCTCGGTGATCAGAGTCCAGGGCGTCGACGGCCCGACCGTGTACGTGGTGCTCGCCGACGGCGTGCAGCAGATCTCGGAGTTCACCGCGCGGGTGCTGCGCACCTCGAATTCGATGGGGCTCACCGCGATTCCGAAGCTCTCGCCGGATGCGATCCGCGGTATCCCGGTGGTCGACAGCTTGCCGGTGCACCAGTTTCCGAGCAGCGATCTGACCGTCGTCTCCGCCGATACCGATCCGGTGGCATGTCTTTCGTGGTCGCGCGGGGACGGTGATCCGGTCGCGCGCCTGCGGGTGCTGCTCGGCGGCAGTCTGCCGCTGGCCGACGGGATCGCGCCGATGACGTTCGTGGCGAGCAAGGGCGCGAGCGCCGCCTACCTTCCGGCCGCCACCGGTGAATTCATTCAGGTGACCGGGATAGAGCCGGACAGCACCCGTCGCGATGCGCTGTTCTACGTCACCGACACCGGGGTCCGGTTCGGTATTCCGGACGTGGCGACGGCCGCCGTGCTCGGGCTGACCAAGCCGAAATCGGCGCCGTGGCAGATCGTCGGTCAGTTGCCGGGTGGGCCGATGCTCGACCGGCAGTCGGCCTTGATCGCCCGAGACATCGTCGCCACCGGGCGATAGCGGTACGAAAGATAAGGAGTGCTGATGCCACGGATTGTGGGCAACTACGCCGATGGTGCGCTGGTGGTCGCGGTCGGCGGCGCCTGCGTGGTCGTCGGGCCGGACGCGGTCGACGATGCGGGCCACTGTCTGACCGCCCCAGCGGAATTGGGGGTGACCCTGGTGAGCGTCGCCGCGGCCGATGCCGGATTCGTTTCCGCCGACGAGCCGATGCCGGACGGGCTGCTTTCGGCGGACCAGATCGCGGCGGTGCTCGACTGGGAGGTCGGGTACGTCGAAGGCGTGCCGGGCGATGACAACCGGCCGGGTCTCAGCGGTGCCGAGGTCGATCTGTATCTGCGGTATCGGCCCGATACCGGTGACGTCTATCCCGACGGCGCCGCCCCTGCCATCGATCGGCTGTTCCCGCTGGACGGCCTTACCATCGATCTGCCCGAACTCGATGCCGAGATGGGCAGTGCGACAGCGGAGTTCGACGGCGATTTCGCCGAGCCGGAGCTGGTGGTCCAGCTGTGCGCGTCGATGGTGCACGTGGATGATTTGAACGGTGCGGAGATCGTCGCCGACGCGGCGACGGATCTGATCGACCGGATCAGCTACGTCGCGCCGGTGGAGGAGTTCTATCCGGCGCTGGCACAGGTGGTTTCGGCGGGAGCGGTGCCCGAGCTCGCGGTCGAACTCGCCGGCGGGTTCACCGAGGAGCAGATCCTGGACTTCCTGGGGCGCCTGGTCGCCGAGCTCGATCGGCGCAGGCCGTGGCCGGAACCCGCACTGGTGCCGGTGGATCCGCAGACCTGGCCGTCGATCGGGTCGAGTGTGCCGATCGGCTGGGTGGACATGGCCATCAGCGATCTGGAGTGGGCGGTCAAGGCGGGCTTCGCCGACGTGGCGGAGGGGGACAACCCGCTGCTGGTGCTGCGGATGCGCGGCGGGCAACTTGTCGCCCTGGTCGGCGACGAGGAACCGAATCCCTTCCGTTTCCTGGTGTTGCTGCCGGATGCGGAAAATCAGCATGACCCGGCGGAGGTAGCCGCCTACTTGGAGCGCTACGCGGGATTGCGCGTGGAATCGGAAGGGTTGGCGGACGCGATGGCGGAGGCGAGGCAGGCATGATCCGGCCGGAGAACCAGCGCGCGGCGGGCGAAGCCGCCGATCTGATCGACGCCGTCGCCGGCGCGCTCGATACGTTGGCCGAGATGCGCGCCGGCCGTGATGCGTTGACCGCGTCGGCGACGGTGGAATACGGCCGTATCACCGTGGTGGTCAACGCCTCCGGCTCCATCGTCCGGACGGTGTACGCCGAGGGCATCGACGAACTCGGCTACGGGCAGATCGCCCGCGCCACCGTGCAGGCCGCGCAGGCGGCGGCCGCGGAGGTCGAGCGGAAGAAGAAGGAACTGCTGGGGCCGCTCGCGGCCATGCGGTTCGGCATGCCTGCGGCGCAGGACCTACCCGAGGAACTCGCCGCTCTGCGCGCCCAACTGCCCGAACCGACCAGGGCATCACTGGAACCACCCGCGGAGCGCGCCGCGGGCAAGCCGCGCGGCGGCAGCAACCGAATCATGGACCGTTGAACAACGCACCGGCCGCGCACGGAAGGAACAGCTCCGATGGATGACGAATTCGCCAGTGCCGTAGTCGAATTCCAGGCGAAGATGGCGCAGGTGGCGCAGATCCAGGCCGAATGCGCACAGCTCGTCGCCACCGGCTGGGCGCAACGCCGCCGCGTCCGCGTGACGGTGAACGCCGACGGCATCGCCATCGACATCACCTTCGGCGCGGGCGTGCGCGACCTGAGCTACGACGAGATCGCGGCCGCCGTCACCGAGGCATCACAACAGGCCGTACGCGAAATCGCGGAAAAGACACAGGAATTGATGGCGCCCATCGCGATCGATCAGACCGAGGCACCTGATCTGGGCAGCATGCTCGGCGCGATCGGTTCGCTCCGCGAGCACCTGCGCTGATGTGCGGGGAGATAGTCACCTGCGCCGTCGCCTGACCGGCTGGCTCATCCGCCGAGCACAGTCAAATGGCCCTTCGACACGCCGCGATTGGGGGCCATTCGACTGCGCTCGACGGATCAGGCATCTCTGGATGCGATGCCCCGCGGGGGAGTCGGGGTCAGCGGGTGAGACCGGCCAGCGCCAGTTGGGACCATGCGCCGGGTATGTCGGTGTCCTCGTTCGTTGTGAAGGCCGCGGCAGCTAGATCGGTTGTCACCGAACCGGATTCGGCGGCAGTGACCAGATCCTCGAGCGCGGAACGGGAGGCTGTGGGGCCGAGCACACCACACATGATGTCGACCGCCGTCGGCGGTGTCCACAGGCCGGGGATCGCCGCGCCGATGGTGGTCGGGGCCGGTGACTGCCCGCTCGACCAGCCCGTGCCGTCCCACCAATAGCAGAACGACAGCTCCGCCGTGAACGCGCGGTGGTTCAGCACCGAGCCGTCGAGCCAGTCCGGGACACCCGCGTAGTACTCCGGGACCTGCGCGCCGTCGTTGTACGCCGCGTCCAGTTCGGGCGCATTCCACACACCGCCGGACAGCACCGCCCGCCCACGGGGGAGCAGGTGCAGCGTCGACCCGCTGCCGTTGGTCCCCTCGAAAACCGCGGTGGCCCCGACGATCCGAGGCCCCCACCCGGTGCCTACCGCCACCGCCGCGGCCGCCACCGTCGCCCACCGCGCCCACACCGTCTGTGCCGCGAGAAACCGGACCGAGGTCGCGGGCGCTCGCTCGAGCCGGGCCCGGTTCAGCACCTGCGGCATGTGCTGCGCACCATCGTCGACACGCAACCGCCCAGCCAGCCACACCGGCAGCCGCTCGCGCGGAAACTCCTCGAGATCCGCTCGATACGCCGCGGTAGGGAGCAGCCGGTCGACCGGAAACGGATCATCGCCGTACCCGAATTCGCAACTGGCCGAACCGGTCCGACCACACACCAGCGTGACCTGCCACCAAGCCCGCGCACCCGCCCGCACCGTCACCATCCGCAACGCCTGAACCAGCTCCACCGCCTCCATCGGCACCTCGATGCCGACAGCCTCGCTATCGACCACAAACACCGCATCCCCCGACACCGCCCCCACCGTCACCGAAAAGCCCACCCGCAACTGCTCCCACCCCGGCGGTCCCGCAGGCAACAGCAGATCAGTAATGGCAGTGACGAGCTTGCTTGCGGACCACCGCATTTCAACGGCATCGTCCTCAGATACAGAACCTTCGACCGCATATCCCTCGGCCGCGTGATCGTCGGCCGCGTGGTCCTCGCTCGCTGCCAGGGGCGCGGCAGCGGAGGTGGGTTCGGATGCCAGTGGCGCCGTGGCGGGTTCGAGTGCGGCAGGCATAGCCGAAGCAGCTGCCGTCCGGGGCGCGAGTACGGGGACAGGTGTGGATGCCGTTGGTGCCGTGGCGGATCCGGGGGCAGTGGTCATGCTCGTAGCGGTAGGTATCGGGGTGGCGATCGCGGGTTCGTTCGTGGACCGGTGCACATCGGTGGTGCCGTGGGCGACTGCTGCCGGTGGTGCGGGAATAGTCGAGTCGGCCGGGTCTGTAGACGCGGTGGGTTCGGTGGTCATGGCCGACGGGGGCGTGAATGGTGTCGACAGGGTCGTGCCGGCGCCGAATTCGGTGGTCAGGGTGAAAGCCAGGTCGGGGCTGGTGAGGTCAGGTTCTTCTGGCGTCGTCGGGGTCGCAGGGTTCTTCGGGGTCGGGTTAGCCGGGATCATTTGGTCCATGGGGCTTTTCGGGTTCGGGTGCTCGTTGCTCATGTGTTCCCCCTGACAGCCAGAAGTCGTAGGCGGGCGGTAGCAGGGCGGTGAACGGGTCCGGCATGCCGTGGGCGAGTGGGAGTTTCCTGGATTTCGGTTTTCCGCTCATGTAGCCGCCGTCCAGCATCGTTCGTTCGGTGCGGATGCTGGTCTCGAAGTCGGCGAGCTGGCGCTCCAGACGGCGCTCGGCCGCACCGGATGCCCGCTCGAGCTCATCGTGGTCGGTTCGCGAGAGCTCGATCTCGGTGCGGCGCTGATCGACCTCGCGCTGTAGTTGCTCCTCGTGGGCGAACGGGTGAGTTGTTGCGAGTCGGCCTGGGTGTGCGGCGCTCGCCGCCGCTGCCGCGCGCCCGGCGTCCTCGAGTTCGGTCATCGCCCTGCGCACATCGGCCATCGCGGTGTTACGGCGACCGATCGCCGCGTCGAGATCGGCGCCGTTCCTGGTGAGCTGCCGGTCGAGGACGGCCAGCCGCGCGGTCTGGTCCTCGATCGCGCGGTCCTGTGTCTTCAGCGTGCTCTCGAGCTCGGTGATCCGTTGCCGCATGGCGGATTGTTGTTCGGGGGAAGCGTTGTCATGATCGGCGCGCGCCTGGTCGAGGTCGCTCTTCGTCGCCGCCCTCGCTGTCTTGGTTTCGGCCAGGGTGTCCCGATGCGTGCCGCGTTGCTCGACGAGATCGTTGAGCCCCCGCCCGACCGCGCGCTTGTATGCCCTGTCGACCTGTATATCCGTGTCCCGCAGCGCGGCGATGCGCACGTCGGCCGCCGCCAGCCTGCTCCGCAGCGTTGTCACCGTCGGATCCTCGGCGTGCGATGCGGGACCGGGACCGTGTTCATTGCCGTTGTGCGAGGCCACATTATCGGCCGCGTCACCGTTCGAAGGCCTGCGTTCGTGCCCGGATCCGCTGGGTGATGCCGGACCGATCTCGGATTCCTCGCCCCGCGCACTCGAGTTCGGCCGTTGGCTCCCCGTCGAGTTGCCGCCGCCGAGGTGCCCGGCAGAGTTCGTGCCGTCGCTGTCCACTTGGCCACGGACCGAAGCGCTCGCCCCACCGTCTTCGGCCGAACTGTGAGGCCCTGCTTCGGAATTCGCGGAGTTGTGGTCGTCGCCGATGTTCGCCTTGCTGTTGGCCGGGCTGCCCTTGGCGTTCTCGTCGACCGAACTGCGCCGTGCCGCTCCGGAATTCGCCGAGTTGTCGGCATCGGGGTGCGGTAGTGGTGGCAATGGTTTGTCGAGATCCGGGGGCGGTCGCGGTGGTGGTGTGGTTGCGGGCACGTCGATTTGGCGGTCGACCGCCTCCAGTCGACTTTGGATATGTGCCCGGGTCGCCGTGTCCGCATCGATGGCCTCGTTGAGCCGTTGCCGGGTCTGGGCAACCCCATCCAGTGCGGCCGGATCGTCGGGTGCTGCCGCCGCGCGATCGCGTGCCCGCACGTTCGCGAGTTCCGCGTCGAGCACCGCCCGCCGCGCATCGGCGAGTTCCTTGATCTGGCTGCGCTGTTCGCTGACGTGCGCGTCGCGGTTCGCGCGACGGTTGACCGGTCCGCTGTCCGGTGTGCGGTCGGCCTCGCGGACCGCCGCACGGTCCTGGGCGCGCGCCGCCTGGTGCCGCTGATCGTCGCGTGCCCGGATTTCCGAGATCAGTTCGCTGGACGACTCGAGCGGTTGGCTGGTAGCCGGGGCGTCGGCGTCCGCACGTACCGAATTGTGCTGTGCCGCACCACCGGCCCTGGTCGCCTCTGGTTCCTGCCCACGCATGCCGATATATCCGCGTGGCGTACCGATCAGCGAGTTGCTCGCCACCGCGCCGATGAGACCGATGGTCGGATTGAAGGTACCGGTGAACCCCATGGCGATGCCGCCGCCGACCAGGGTGGAGACGACCGTCGGCACCGTGCCGGACAGCATGCCGAGCCCGGCGCCCCATACCCCCGCCGTCGGGTCCTTGCCCCTGCTGGTCAAGAACCGGGCGCCGTACTTGCTGAGGTTGGTCGCGACGAGCGCGCCCGCGTACCAGCCGCCGGTCGACGCGGCGACCGACATCCCGAACTGGGTGGCGTCGAAGGAGTCGCGGTGGCCCTTCGAGATCTGGATGCCCTGGATCGTGGCATCGAGCCCGCCGGCCCAGATGAGGTTGTTCACCGCCTTCGAGATGAGGAATTGCACGGTGTCGGCGGGGAGTTCGGCGAGCGTGCGCGCGGTGGTCGCGCGGAATCCGGCGTCGAGGAATGTGCGGAAGAGCCCGGGTGCCGCCTTCGAGGTGAGCGCCGTCGGGTATTTCGCGACCAGCCCGGCGATGCGTCCCGGTTCGTCGGTGAGCCGAGGTAGGTACCTGAGCGTCTTCACCAGGTATTCACCGACGTGCGGGATGTCGCCGAGCGCGGCGAGCGCGCGATTGCTCACCCGGTAGAGCGTGGCGCGGGTGGCGCCGATCGCCGCGGCCTCGACGGCGGGCGCGGTCGGCGGCCAGAGCCATGCGCCCGCGATCTGCGCGGCCAGCATCGTGGTCGCGAAGATGGTCATCAGCTTGGTGGCTTCGAGCGTGGTCGCCGCGTTGCGGGTGGAGCCGCCGACCTGCCGGAAATCCTCGACCAGCCGTTCCACCGAATGGTCGCCCGTCTGGAGCTGGTGCAGCGCCGAGGCGATCCGCGCGCGGCCCGCGCCGGATTCGTAGCCGCTCAGCGCACGGTCCTGCGCCGAGCGGATCACCGGAAGCACCTGCTGCTCCAGGTCCTCGGCGGCGGTCAGCCAGGCTTGGGCCATGGCGAACATACGGTCCTCGTCGCCGTCGGGCCACACCTGGCCGACCACGTAGGTCAGGAAGCGCAGTTCCTCCGGCCAGTGCAGAGACATCGGCGGCCGTCAGAACGCACGGGAACTGCCGAGATCGGCGGCATCGGCGGAGTGCGCGGCCTGAAGCAGTCCGTCGCCGAAATCTTCGACGGTGCCCACCATTTCCCGGCCGCCGCGCAGCAGGTTGCCGCGGGAACTGCGGTAGCCTTTCTCGCCGTCGGCGAACTCCTTGCCGTAGGAATCCCTTCCCCACGTTTCCGCACCGTATGAGCCGACGCTTTCCGACAGGGTGGTGATCGCGGTGTCGAATGCCGCCTTCGCCGTGAGCAATTCCGTGGCGCCGGCGCGCACATTCGCGGGATCGATGATGATTGTTTCCGCCAACGTGCTCGCCTCACCTTCGTCGCGCTCGGGTTCGGCGAAATGCCTACGCCTGCAAGCGGTTCCACAGTAGGTACCACAATCCCGCAGTACCGGCCAGAGATTCGGCGCAAGGTGAACGGCTCATGTCGCGGCGGGAAACGCGTCGGGGAGCTCTCTGGTAACCACCGAGCCGATATAGCGTTCGACGAATCGGCCGACCACGGTCGCGGTGATCGCGCCGGGCCGGGTACGCGCCGAGTTCAGCTGCGCCGTAAGCACTTCCACATCCCGTGCGCCCCGATCGGAGCGCCGGAACTCGCGCACCGCCGTGCGCACGAAGATGTCGGTGAACTGTCGCGCGATGTGATCGCAGTCGGCGCGTAGCTGATCGACCTCGTCGAGCGCGCGATCGGTGCTCATCCCGGCGTCGAGCAGCTGCTCGAAGACCTCGATGAGGGCGGGCTCGGCCGCTCGGTAGGTCGCCGGGTCGACCGGTTCGTACAGCCCGGCCGCCACCGCCCTGGCCAGCCCGTCCGGCGCGCCGCCGAACCGGTCGGCGAGGTCGGCGGCGGTGACGAGTCCGTCCGATGGGGTGTCCTGAGCCCGCGGGGCGGGCGCCGCGGCGACGCCGAGCACGTCGGCGAGATCCTCGCCGCGGTCCCAGGCCTCCAGCAGCCCGCGCACCCCGTTCAGGGTGATGCCGCGCTCGAGCAGCCGCTCGACGATCCGGACCCGGTTGAGGTGCTCTTCGCTGTAGAAGCCGGTGCGTCCCTTCATCTTCGGCGGAGGCAGCAGGCCGCGCTCGTTGTAGTCGCGCAGTGTCCGCACCGTCATCCCCGACCGTTCAGCCAGATCGCTGATCGTCAACTCCGCCTCCATCGCCATGCCTCCAGGAAACCACAGGTGAACAACGCGTCCATCGGACATCAATAGCCCATCATCGGCTCTTGTATGCGCCATCACATGACGGTATGTTCCATCGAACACTGGCATGATTGATGGACAAGAAAGGCCGAATCATGACAACCGTTAGGCCACATGACATTTCGATGACGCAGGAAGGACCGGAAGATGAGGACGCCGGCTATCACAAGGCGTTGCGTCCGCGTCAGCTGCAGATGATCGCCATCGGCGGCGCTATCGGCACCGGTCTTTTCCTGGGTGCGGGCGGCAGGTTGAAGGACGCCGGCGCCGGCCTGTTCATCGTCTACGCGGTCTGCGGCGTCTTCGTCTTCTTCATCCTGCGCGCACTCGGCGAGCTGGTGTTACATCGTCCGTCGTCCGGGTCGTTCGTCTCCTACGCGCGTGAGTTCTACGGGGAGAAACTGGCTTTCGGCGTCGGCTGGATGTACTTCTTCCACTGGTGTATGACCGGCATCGTCGACATCACGGCGATCGCCACCTATGTGCACTATTGGGGCGCGACCAAGGTTATCCCGCAGTGGACGATCGCGCTCGTCGCGCTCGTGATCGTGGTATTGATCAATATGGTGTCGGTGAAATGGTTCGGTGAGATGGAGTTCTGGGCGGCGTTGATCAAGGTGGTCGCGCTGGTCGGCTTCCTGGTCATCGGCATGGTGTTCCTGGCGGGCCGTTTCACCATTCAGGGTTTCGAGACCGGGCCGAGCGTCATCACCAACAGTGGCGGCCTCTTCCCGAACGGTGTGCTGCCGCTGGTGATCACCATTACCGGTGTCGTCTTCGCCTATGCTGCGGTGGAACTCGTCGGCACCGCCGCCGGTGAGGCGGAGCATCCGGAGAAGATCATGCCCCGTGCGATCAATTCCGTGATCGCCCGCATCGCCCTGTTCTACGTGGGCTCGCTGGTGCTGCTCGCCCTCCTGTTGCCCTACAACGCCTTCCAGAAGGGCACCAGCCCGTTCGTGACCTTCTTCGCCAAGCTCGGTGTCGACGGCGCCGGTACGGTGATGAACCTGATCGTGCTCACCGCGGCATTCTCCAGCCTCAACGCGGGCCTGTACTCGACCGGGCGCATCCTGCGCTCGATGTCGGTGAACGGCAGCGCGCCCGCCATCGCGGCGCGCATGTCCAAGAACGGCGTGCCCTACGTCGGTATCCTCGCCACCGCCGTGGTCGCCCTCGCCGGTGTCGGTCTCAACGCGGCCGTCCCTGAGCAGGCCTTCGAGATCGTGCTGAACATGTCCGCGCTCGGCACCATCGCCGCCTGGGCCGCCATCCTGATGTGCCAGCTGAAGCTGTGGCACTGGGCACGCCAAGGCCTGGTCGAGCGGCCCGCGTTCCGCCTGATCGGCGCGCCGTACACGAGCATCGCGGCGCTGGTGTTCCTGGCGGGGGTCGTCGCGGTCATGCTCTTCGGTCCCGATCCGCTGCAGCGCGGCGCGGTCATCGCGATGGGTGTCGTCGTGCTGCCGCTGATGTGCGGCGGCTGGCTGCTGGTCCGCAAGCGCGTCTCGGTCATCGCCGCGCTGCGCGACGGGCATACCGGGCAGTTCCCGGTGCTGGCCGAGCGACCGATGGAACACCGCGGCAACTAGCCATGACGAACGACGCGCAGGGCGGGACAGCGACACGGCCGGGCACACCGGACGTGCCGGTACTCGAGATCCGGGAAGTGCCGGAGGACAAGCGTTTCTGCTGGAAATGCCGGTGCCCGGTCGGCCGCCGCGATGAGTACGGACCCGGCTCGCTGAAAGGGACGTGCGGCAAGTGCGGCGCACCGTTCAGCTTCTGTCCCGCCCTGCGCGAAGGCGACGTGGTCGCCGATCAGTACGAGATCAAGGGCTGCCTCGCCTACGGCGGGGTCGGCTGGGTGTTCCTGGCCAGGGACCGGCGCGTCGGCGGGCGCTGGGTGGTGCTGAAGGGCCTGCAGAATCCGCAGGACCTCGACGCCCATGTGACCGCGCTCGCGGAACGGCAGTTCCTGTCCGAGCTCAGCCATCCCAGCATCGTCGAGATCTACAACTTCGTCACCCATCGCGGCGGTGACGGCGGCGGCGCGGGCTACATCGTCATGGAGTACGTCGGCGGCCGGTCGCTGGACGCGGTACTGGAACAGCAGGCGCCCGAACCGCTTCCGGTCGCCGATGCGATCACCTATGTGCTGGAGATTCTGCCCGCGCTCGGCTACATCCACTCGCTCGGACTCGCCTACAACGACCTCAAACCGGCGAACATCATGCTCGATCAGGAGCAGGTGCGACTGATCGATCTCGGCGCGGTGTCCGCGCTGAACTCCAGCGGCAGCCTGTACGGCACCCCCGGATATCAGGCGCCGGAGGTGACGAAGACCGGGCCGACGGTGGCGTCCGATATCTACACCGTCGGCCGGACGCTCGCCGCGCTCACCCTGCCGGGCCGACCGGCCGACCCGCTACCCGAGGACGCGCCGATCCTGGTGCGCCACCCGGCTTTCGCGAAGCTGGTCGACCGGGCGACCGCCGCGGACCCCGCCCGGCGTTTCCCCTCGGCGGCGGCGCTGGCCGATCAGCTGGGCGGTGTCTTGCGGATGGTGCGCGCCCGCGACGGCGGTGGCGACGATCCGCAGGCCTCGGCCGTCTTCGGACCGTTATCCGGCGACTGGGGCACCGACGATCATTTCACGGCGGGCGATCTCGCGGCCGCGCTGCCGATCCCGCTGGGCGGCGCTGACGATGCGGGCTGGCAGATCGACTGGTACGACGGGATCGCGGCGCTGACCACCGGCAGGCTCGCACGAGCGTACGTGCGGTTCGACGATGTGAGCGCCATGGTGCCCGGCGAACTCGCGCCGCTGCTCGCGCTCGCGGCGACGGCGGAACTGCAAGCGGACACCGTGCCCGATCAACGGCTGCGCGGGCACTGGCACGGGCGCGCCACCGCCCACTACCGCACGGTGTGGCAGACCGATCACACCGTCGTCGCCGCGGCGTTCGGACTGGCCAGACAGCACCTGCGCGGCGGCGACGCGCCGGCGGCGATCGGCCTCGTGCGTCAGGTACGCACTGCGGTGCCGGACAACATCATCGCGCGCCGCACATTCGGTCAACTGCTCGCCGCACTGCCGCTCGCCGAGCTCACCCAGGAACTGCTGGACGAGGCGGCGGCCGGGCTCGCGGCGCTGCCCGCCGAACGGCGCGTGCTGGAACTGCGGGCCATGGTCATGCAGAGCGCGCTCACCTGGTTGCGCGAGGGCGGCGAGCCGAACTCCCGTGCCGACACGATCTTCGGCCATCCCTACACCGAGCGCGGTCTGCGCGACGGACTCGAAGTGGCCCTGCGTCAGGTCGCCCTCGCGACGCCGGACCGGCTGACCCGGTTCGCGGTGGTCGACCGGGCCAACGCCGTGCGCGTCCGCTCCTGGTGGTGAATCCCGATGATGAACAGCAAGAACAACTATGGAGGACTCTGATGTCTGTCGAAACGCGCGTCGAGAAGGACTCGCTCGGCGAGCTGGCCGTGCCCGCCGCCGCGTATTACGGTGTGCACACCGCACGGGCGATGGCGAACTTCCGGGTCACCGGATCCGCGATGAGCACCTATCCCGCGCTGATCGCCGCGCTGGCCACCGTGAAACAAGCCGCGTGCCAGGCCAATCGGGATCTCGGCCTGCTCGACGAGCGCCGTGCCGACGCGATCGTGGCCGCCTGCGCCGAACTGCGCGACGGTGAACTGCTGCACGAGTTTCCGATCGACCTGCTCCAGGGCGGCGCGGGCACCTCGTCGAATATGAACGCCAATGAGGTGATCGCCAACCGGGCACTGGAAATCCTCGGCTTCGAGCGCGGGACCTACGCCGAGCTCGATCCGCTGACCCATGTGAACCTCGGCCAGTCCACCAACGACGTCTACCCGACCGCGATCAAACTGTGCCTGGTGACCCACATTCGGCTCCTGAGCGTGACACTCGGCGGCCTTGTCGACGAGTTCGACCGCAAAGCAGCCGAATTCGCCGACGTGATCAAGATGGGACGCACCCAGCTGCAGGATGCGGTGCCGATGACCCTCGGCCAGGAGTTCGCCGCCTACGCCACCATGGTGCGTGAGGACCGCGCCAGGCTCGCCGAAGGCGCACTGCTGCTGCTGGAATGCCATCTGGGCGGCACCGCCATCGGCACCGGGATCAACGGGCACCCCGACTATCCCGAGCTGGCTTGCCGCTACTTGGCCGAGCTGTCGGGCGAACCGGTGGTTCCGGCACTGGATCCGATCGAGGCGACCCAGGATTGCGGTGCCTTCGTACAGGTTTCGGGCATTCTCAAGCGGGTCGCGGTGAAGCTGTCCAAGATCTGCAACGATCTACGCCTGGTGTCCTCCGGTCCGGTGGCGGGCCTGCGTGAGATCAATCTGCCTGCCGTGCAGGCTGGTTCGTCGATCATGCCGGGCAAGGTGAATCCGGTGATACCGGAGTTGGTCAATCAGGTCGCGTTCGAGGTGGTCGGCAACGACCTGACCGTCACCATGGCGGCCGAGGCGGGACAGTTGCAGCTCAACGCGTTCGAACCGGTGATCGTCTACAGCATGCTGAAATCGCTGACGCACCTGAGCGCCGCGGTCGACACGCTGGCCACCGACTGCATCGCTGGGATCACCGCCAATCGCGGGCATCTCGCCGACGGTGTGCACAACTCGATCGGTGTGGTCACCGCGCTCGCACCGCGCCTCGGCTACAAGGCGTGTGCGCAGGTGGCCGAAAGGGCCCTCGCGACAGGCGAATCGATCGCCGACATCGTCGTTTCCGAAGGCTTGCTGACCAGGGACCAGGTCGATGAGCTGCTCTCGGTTCGCAAGCTGGCGGGATTGCCGCCGATCGGTGACCGCAATACGCCAGACCGGGTAATTTGATGTCCAGGGTTGGACAGATGTCTGAGGTTGGGCGGATGTCCGGGGATGGACAAAGGGCGCGTGATGACACTCGAGATGGACCCACCCGTGCACGCCGCAGGCAAGGCGAGCACGCGCGGTGAGCCTATGCGCCGCGGTGAGCCGATGCGCCTCGGCCACTGGCGGCGTCGCCTTGTACTACTGACCCTGTGCGGCGCCTCGTTCCTGCTCAGCTGGGACACCGCGATGCACAGCATCGCGGTACAGAGCCTGCTGCGGCAGCTGGGGCACCGGCCCGACCTGACGATATCGCTGTGGCTTCCGACGGCACACGCGGTGGCGTACGTCGCGTTCCTGCTGGTCGGCGGTGCGCTCGCCGACCGGCTCGGCGCCAAGCGGGTGATGGTCGGCGGCTATCTGCTGTACTTCGTCGGCGTAGCAATCCATTTGGCGGCTCCGGAGACCCCGATCGCCTTGCTCATCGGGCGAACGATCATGGGCGCGGGCTCTGCCGCCGTCCTGCCCGCGACGCTGGCAATGGTTGTCCTCGTCTACGGCGAAGGCAGCCGCAGGGCGCGGGCTGTGACGGCATGGGCGGGCTGCTCCGCGGCGGGGGTGATGGCGACCCTGCTGATCACCGCGATCGTGCTGAACCAGGTGTATTGGCCGCGCGTGATGGTGGGGGTGGCGGTCGTCAACCTGGTGGTGCTGATCGGGGTGATCGCGCTCGTCCCTTCCGTTCCTGCCGATCCGGCGAGTCCGGTCGACTGGCCCGCTGTTGTCGCCATGACGCTGTCCGGTGGGTTCCTCGCGCTCGCGCTGTACCAGGCGCCCAAGTGGGGTTGGACGTCTCGGGGATTCGTGATCGCGCTGGTCATCGGGGCGGTTCTCGCGATGGTGGCGGCGAGAATTCGGCGCGGTGGTTCGCTGCCGCACGACTGGCTGGTGCGTGCCGAGCCACGGGTGCGGCTGGTCATGCTCGCGCTCGGGACGGCGATCCTGGCGATGTTCGGCATGGTGTTCCTGGTCATCCAGTACCTCCAGGTGCTCGGGGGCCGGGTTCCGGTGGTCGTTGGCATCGCCCTGTTCCTGCCTGCGTGCCTCGCCACCGCGATCGGTGCGAAAGCCGGTGCGGCACTACAGCGCGCGGGATGCGTCGTGGCCGCGGTGATTATCGGTTCGACCGCGATCATGGACGGGCTCGCCATCGGCCTGACCGCGGGTGAGCCGGGCGATCTGCTCCCGCTGGTCGCCATGGTGACGGTGACAAGCCTGGGTTGTGCTCTCGTGCTCGGCATCGCACTGGAAGTGGTGAGCGCGGTGCATTCGGCGTCGCGCACTGGCATTCCGTGGGGTGGGCAGCTGATGCTCGTGCAGCTCAGCGGCCTGCTCGGAGCCGCGATCGTCGGGGGACTCGTCGATCGCGGCTATCAAGCGCGCTTCGTCGTCCCGGCCGATGTGCTGGCCACGGGCGGCGCGGGCATCGGTCGCGATCCGCTCGGCGATGGGGTGCGGGCGGTCGCCATGGCGGCCGATCGGCTCAGTGCGCCGCTGTCGGTCGCCATCCGCAACGCCTTCGTCTCCGGCTATCGGGACGGACTGCTCGCCACGATCGCGGTCGTCGCCGTCGTCGTGGTCGTCATGCTCGTCGCCAGCGTGCTCGCCCGGAAATCGAACGCGGCACCGCGCAACGATCAGCGTTGACGGGCGAATTCTCGGACGCGGTAGCCGAGGGTAGGAACCCTCTTTTCTAACACGCGTCGATCATGGGTGAATGCTGCGTTAAATAATGTTCAAAATCACCGTTCTCGCCGCGCTGCTTTGTGGTGTTTGCCCAGGTGGGCGGGTAATTCCGGGAGATGTCAAGAAACTGACAACTCCTCAATAGTTTCTAAAGATTCTTCACGAGTACTGTGCGATACCAAATCCGTCGAAATTTCACTGATTGCGGTTTGACGAATTAGGAATTGTGCACATAATAATGATCGGAGACTTACCGAAAGGCCGGGATCTGACCATGCGGAATATCGAACACAGAACTGCCGCACATCGCGCCAACGGCCGTGCGAGCACGGCGCGGCGAACCCCGTCGCGCACGTCGGCGGAGGAAGCGCTTGCCCGATTGCGGGCCGAGCGGGCGCAGCTCGAGCAAGGGCGGCTGTTCCGGGAGACGCTGGTAGAGGAAGCCGAGCGGCTGCACGAGGAACTCGGCCTGCTGCATGAGGAGCTGCGTGAGGTTTACCGGCAGCTGAGCGGCCTGCGCAAGCGCTTCCCCAGCCTGCCACCCGCGCCGCGGCTGCCCGCCTACCCGCCACTGGCCGTCGCGCCGCTGCCCGTCGGCGGCCAGCGGCCCGCCGCGCCGCAGGCCACCGCATGACGCAATCGTGACGTAGGCGTGACGTCACAACCGCGTCATCCTGCCCCTGCGGTAACCTCACCTTCCGGTCATAGGGTTGCGGGAAAGGGCCAGGGCGCTGCGTGTTGTGGTGGTTGAGGACGATGCTGGGATGGCCGAGGCCGTCATCGACGGACTGCGCGAACACGGATTCGGTGCTGTCGACCATCTGTCCCACGGGCTCGATCTGCTGACGTCGTACACCGCCTATGACGCGGTCATCCTCGATCTCGGCCTGCCCGATCTGAACGGCTATCTCGTGCTGCGCCAGCTACGCAAGGTCAGCGACATACCCGTTGTCGTGCTCACCGCCGAGGGCGATGAATCCGCCGTCGTGTCCTGCCTGCGGGCGGGCGCGGACGACTACATGGTCAAACCGCCGCGGATCGGCGAGCTCGCCGCGCGGCTCGAATCGATCACCCGGCGCTGGCGGGCCGCCGAACCCGAACAGGCGGTCGTGGTTTCGGGCGACGTCACGGTGAACCTGACGACGCGCTCCATCGAGGTGGCCGGGGAACCGATCTCGTTGACGCAGAAGGAATTCGCCGTCTGCCGGGTGCTGGTCGAGCATGTCGGCGTTCCGGTGGGGCGCGACAAGATCATCACCGAGGTCTGGGGTGCGAGGACGCCGCCGAACTCGCGTTCACTCGATGTTCACATGGGCGCGCTGCGAGCCAAGCTGAACCGGCCGGGGTTGATCGTCACGATCCACGGTTTCGGCTACCGCTGGTCCCGCTGAGAGGACCGCCGCGTGCGCGCTCGGCTGGTAACCGCGTTCACCGCCTTGGCGGCGCTCTGCATGATCTGCTTCGCCGTCGGCATCGGAAACGAGTTGGCCATGAGCCGAACTCGCGGCCTGGTGATCGAGCGGGTGCAGGACGCCAACCGGTTCGGGGTGCTTGCCGCGACCGCACCGCTGAGCCTGTGTGGTGAGGTGCAGAGTTATCGCGACCGCACCAGCAATGGCGTTCTCGTGCTCGGTGCGGACGGCACGGTGCTGTGTGTCCTCGGGATGGATCGCGCCGAACAGCCGGTGCGCGAGGCGATCCGCGCACGCCACTCCCTCGAGATGCCGCGACCGCTGTATCCGTGGAATACCGAGCCGATGCTGATCGCGCAGCCGATCGCGACGACGCCGCAGGCGGGTGGCGTGGTGGTGATCGCGGTCTCGACCTCGGTGACCCGCACCGAGATCGGGGTCAGGTGGGCACAATTGGCCTGCGGCACCGCGACGGCGCTACTGGTGTTCTCCGGGCTGGCACTGATGGTGTCGGGCTGGATCCTGCGCCCGGTGTCGGTGCTGCTGCACGAGGTCGACGTGCTCACCTCGACCCTGCCCGCGGACGTCGTCCCGCCGCGGCGGACACCCATGCGCGAAGGTCCGCCCGAGATCCTGCGGCTGGCGGCCGGTGTCGAATCGGTGACGCGGGCGGTCGCCGCGCTGGCCGCCGCCGAGCGCAGGCATGTGGTCGACACCGCGCATTCACTGCGCAATCCGCTTGCGGCGCTTGCGGTTCGGCTGGAGTCGCTGCAGCCGGTGCTCACCGCGGCCACCTTCGTGAGCGTGGTGAGCGAGGTGGACCGGCTCACCAGGCTGCTCGACGGATTGCTCACCTCCGCGGTCGCCGACGCCCAGGCGGACAAGCAGGCCCGCCCACCCGCCGCCGGGTGTGACGCGGTCGGTGCGGCCGCGGACCGGGTCGGCGCGTGGCGCGACGCCTTCGTCCGCGCGGATATCACGCTGAGCTTCGAGCCGCTGGTCGAGGCCGCGCCGACGCAGGTGCCGAGCAGTGCGCTCGCCCAGATTCTCGATGTGGCGCTGAGTAATTCGGCGCGCTACGCCGGTGCGGGCGCGAGCACAACGGTCACCGTCGACCAGGAGGCGGAGTCGGTCGTGGTGTCGGTCGCCGACACCGGGGCCGGGGTGTCGCCCGACGAGATCGACATGCTCACCACCAGATTCTTCCGTGGCGCGCAGGCCGAGACCGGTGGATCGGGGATCGGACTGCCGATCGCCGCGACACTGGCGGCGCGGCACGGCGGCCTGCTGTTCGTGGAATCGGCGCAGCCGCACGGACTGGTGGTGACGGTGAGCCTGCCCGTCGTCGCCGACCTTACATCTGGGTGAACTGCTGAAGGGACGGTGAACACTCCCGTTCCGGCACGGTGCCGACCGAGCGTGCGCACCACGATGAGTGGCGTGGCGCGCGGGTCCCCCCTCTCCCTCCCGCGTTGCCACCGCGTCGATCCGCGGGCCACGACGGCAAGTCGTGGCCCGCGGGTGCTGAGCGCCCGCCCGCAGGACAACGAGTAAGGAACCGTGATGGCACCGCAGCCGAACAACGGCAACACGGTTCGTGTCGACCCTGAGGCCCTGATCGATAAGGGCAAGAAGCTGTCGGAGCTGCCGAGCGCGCCGAAAGGGCTGTTCGAGATCCTCGCCAAGTTGAACGACAACCTGAACCGCATCGGGGAGCCGTGGGGCGACGACAAAATGGGCAAGTCGTTCGCCGAAGGCAAAGACGGCTACGTGTCGGCCAAGAACTCGGTGGTCGGCAATGCCAGCACCGGCCCCGACGCATCGGGTGCGGTACCCGTCTACGGGCAGTTGCTGGTGAACTACGGCCGCACGCTCGAGGAGGCGGGCAAGGCGTTCGCGGGCGGTGACGACCTCTTCGCCGAGTGGATGCTGAAGAACTACATCGACGAGGATGCCAAGGGCAATCCGGGACCGTACAAGGGTCCGTACAGCTCCGATCCGAACCGCGGCAAGGACGAGAACGACGAGAAGAAGGGGCCGTCGGGACCGCCGCCGCCGTCCGGTGGGGATCAGGGCTCGGGCGGCGGTGGCGGCGGTCCGGAGATCAAGCCGCCCGGCGGCGGCGATACCGGACTCGGTGCGAACGGGGCCGGCCCCGGCACCGGTGGCCCGAATGCCGGTGGGCCGAACACCGGTGACCTCACCGGTACGCCGCCCGCGAAAC
The DNA here is from genome assembly GCF_044547285.1 of Nocardia sp. NPDC052566. NCBI lineage: Bacteria > Bacillati > Actinomycetota > Actinomycetes > Mycobacteriales > Nocardiaceae > Nocardia > Nocardia sp. NPDC052566. The sequence goes on from NZ_JBIUAF010000002.1 coordinate 513,479, forward strand.
TCTCGACCGCGGGCGTACCGGGCCCCAATTCGCCATTGACCCTGGGAACCGATCCGGGGCAGGGCAATTCGCGCGATCCGCTCGACGGCACCGGCCTGTCGTCGGGGTTGAAGGACACCGCGCTGAATCCGGGCTTCCCCGGGGGCGTGCCCGGCCTGCTCGGACCGAATGGATACAAGCCTTCGATCGATCCGGTAACCGGTGCGCCACTGGACAAGTCGGGTGGTGGCGCCGCAGGCGGCAAGGGCGGTGGTCCCGGCGCGACGATGGGTAGCCTGTCGCCGCGGTCCACCTCGGCATTCGACGGTGAGAAGCTGGCGGGTAAGAACGCGCAGGCAGGCGCTCCGGCGCGCGCGGGCATGCCGGGCACCGGGATGCCGCCGGGTATGCCGGGCGGGATGCCGCCCGGTGGTCAACAAGGCGCCGGGGGCGACGGCAAGGAGAAGCGGCGCGAGCGGCGCAAGGTCTCGCCACAGGTGGACGAACAGAGCGACACCGCGGATCCGGGCGATCCGTGGCAGCGCTCCGGCTGGCGCACGGGTGATCGGTAGCGGATGTCGGTTCCCGACGCGATCTCCCAATCCGATATCAAGCTGCCGGAGAAACTGCACTGGCTGAGCTTCGTCGCCGGTGGGGAATGGCCCGAGGGCAGTGAGAACGGCATGTTCGCCCTCGCCGACGCCTGGTCCGATGCCGCAGGCGAACTGTCGGAGCTCGTGACCGGCATCGAGGATGCCATCAAAGACGTTCTCGCGGCGTATCCGTCCGCGGCTGAACTGAATTCATCGATGGTGCAGACGCTGAAGCACCTCACCGATGAGTCGGAGAACGCGTCGATGCAGGCGATCGCGACATCGATGACCCAGCTGTCGAAATCGTGCGACAAGGTCGGCTGCGCGATTCAAGAAAACAAGATCATGATCATCGTCGGCCTCGTGCAGCTGCTGTGGGAGATCTTGCTCGCTTGGCTGTCCCCGGCCACCGCGCCCGCCCAGCAGGTGGTGCTGATCCACTGGTATCAGCTGGTTTTCCGATGGCTCAAGCAAACCATGATGCACATGGTGATCGCCGCCCTCAATGCCATGGGACAGCAGGTGATCCTCAATATCCTGCTGCAACTCGGCCAGATGGCGGCCGGGCACAAGGACGGGTTCGATTGGAAAGCGCTCGGCCAGTACGCGCTCGGTGGCGCGCTCGGTGGTGCGTTCGGTTCGCTGTTCGGCAAGATCGGCGGTGATCTGTTCAAATTCGCGGGCGGCAAGATCACCCGCACGGAATTCGACAAACGATGGCAGCAGGTTCTCACCGGCATGGTGCAGGGTGGCGCCGGTGGTGTCGGCGGTATGGTCGGCGGTGGCGTCGCCAACCAGCTCATCAACGGCGGCCCGTTCGAGCTGGATCCGCGCATGCTCGGCGCGGGTGCGGCAGGCGCGGTCACCGGCGGCGGGCGCGGGTTCCGCAACGCCGGTGCCAAGCCGCACATCGATGTGCCGGAGGCGGGGAAGCTGAACTCGGCGCCACCGCCGCATGCCCCCGCGCCGGGTGCGGGAGATGCGACACCGCCCGTCAAACCGCCTACGTCCGAACCGCATTCAGGTGCGGCGCCCGGCGACGGGCAGTCCGGTGCGGCCCCTGGCGCGAAATCGGGATCGACGGACGGACATTCGGCCGACGCCAACGGATCATCGTCGAGTGCGGGCAATTCCGGGGGCCGGTCGGCCGCGCACGAGGGGTCAGGGCGTGGCGCGGACAGCGATGGCCGGTCCAGTGGATCGCAGGGCAACGACGGGGCGTCGAGTTCGAAATCGGCGTCCGACGACGGGCGTTCGGTCAACGGTGACGAATCGTCCTCGGGTGCCGGTGATTCCGGGAGCCGGTCGGCTGTCGGGGACGGCAGCTCCGTGCCGGCGCCGAAGAACGACGGCGCATCGCATCTGTCCACCGATCGTCCGGAATCGTCGAGTGCGCACCAGACCGCGCAGTCGCCGGGTCCGGCGGTCGCGGCCGCGCAGAACGGAGCGGGGCCGAACGGGGCCGGTGCCAACGGAACTGGTGCGAATGGCGCCGGTGCGAACGGAGCAGGGCAGACCGGAGCCGGTGCGAACGGGGCCGCGCAGAGCGGAGCCACGCAGGGTGGTGCCGGGCAGACCGGGGCCGGGCAGAATGCGGCCGGGCACCAGGGAGCAACACCGAAGACGGATGCAGCGGGCTCGGTCAAGCCGGCGGCGCCGACGCCGCATACCGCACAGTCGTCGTCGGCGACCTCGACCCCGGCACGGTCGAGTGCGTCGCCGGGCAACGGCGATCAGGTCCCCGGTGGCGTGCAGGCGAAGCAATCCAGCACCGCCGCACCGCAACCCGGCCACCGCGCGCCGACATCCGATCAGCAGGTCCACGCCACGGCACAGCCGACCAAGGCCGGTGCACCGGATCCACGGACGACCGCGCCGGAACCGGGCGCCAAGCAACCCACCGGCGACGGCAAGACACCGACGGTCAAGGAATCGGCACGCAACGCGCCCGACCCGCGCAGCAGTGCGACGGGCCGTCGAGACGGTGAGCCGAGTTCATCCACCTCGTCGCGCAGCACCCGCGGCGACGGCGACGGCAATTCGTCGACTCCGCCACGGAGCATCCGCCGGGGCGCAGACGAGAGTTCGTCGACCGCATCGCGCAGCGGACGCCAGAGCGGTGACGACGCCGCGTCGACCACATCGGGCAGCACCCGAAACAGCGATGACACTGCGTCTATCGCGTCCAGCGGCACTCGCAGGGGCAGCGATGACGCCGCATCCATCGCGTCGGGCAGCACGCTCCATGGCGACGACGGTGCGACCACTGGCGGGTCGAAGGAGAAGTCGAGTACTCCCGAACCGGGCGACGCCACTCGGTCCGAACCGCGCTGGCGCCGAGTCGATGCCGATCTGCTCGGACCGGTGTGGCCGGGCGGTAAGTCGTTCCTGCGCCAGATCCTCGGCTTCCAGCAGACGATCGAGTTGTTCAAGGGCGGCAAGTCGCCGCACGAGGGCCGCGAGGTCTTCCGTCAGCCCGAGGGCAACGACCTGCCCCTGCGTGACGGGTACGGGCAGAAGAAGCCGCCCGCAGGCGATCACGACGGCGCCGGAGACGGCAAGCCTGCGCGCGGCCACGACAAGCCGCTGTCGCGCGGCATGTACCGGCTCACCGAGCAGGAACGGACCGAACACCTCTTCAAGCCATCGGAAGACGGCCGCTGGAAGAAGGTTTCGGACGGTTCGTCCACTGAGCCGAACAAGCCGAAAGCCGAATCCGACGACTCGTCGAAGCCGGAATCGAAGTCCGGGTCGAAGGCGAAGTCCGAGTCGGAGACCGCGCAGGGCAAGCCCGCACAGGATGTGGTGCCCGAGAAGGGAACCCCGACCATTCAGGTACCGCGCCGCGGCCCGGTGCTCGAGCGCTGGGCCGAACGCGAGGCGCCCGTGATGCGGACCGTGATCGGCGACCACCACGGCCGCTGGTATGTCAGCGACCTGCCGCACGAGGCATTCCACAACGCCGGCGTCTACGTGGCCTTCAAGGCCAAATTCGACAACGGCCGGATGACCGAGGTCTTCGACTGGGCGGGTTCCTACCACCCGGCCCCGGCCCGCGTGAAGCATGCGCTGGAGACGGCGCTCGGCAAGGAGTTCTATGAGAACCTTCAGCATTTCGACCAGCACGGCCGCAAGCACACGCCGGATGAGCAGGAAGGCTGGCCACCGGCCGCCGAACGGACTCCGGACACGAAAAAGCCTGTCGCTGAGGACGACAGCGAGGCCAGGGCCGCCTACGAGAAGGCGGTGGAGGACGATCAGCGGGTTCGCGACAACGTCGACAAGCTCATCGCCGAGTTCGACAAGGTCGGCGAGGGGACGTGGAATGCGTACGAGGCGAAGGCTTTCGAACACGCGGCCGACAAGCGGTATCAGACCGCGAAGGTAGCGGCCGAGGCGCTGCGGGCGCATTACGAAACCCTGGTGGGGCCGGACCGGGACGGTCCGCTGACCAAGCTCAGCGACGCGGGCCTGGCGGATCTGATCAAGAACGGCTCCGACACCGATTCCCGTGTGGCGCTGATGGAATTGATCCGCCGGGGCACCGACGGCGACGTGCCCGGCGGCAAGGTGCTGCGGTGGACGCAGCTCACCACGGAAATGCTGCTGGAGCGCGGCCCGGCCGAGATGGACACCGGTGAGGGCAAAGAACTTACGGTCATCGCGCGGGCGACGCGTGCCGCACTGAAGAACGACATCGTCCACGTGATGACCAGTAGTGATCCGCTGGTCCTGCAGATGCAGCAGCAGTTCCTGAAGCTGGTCGCCGGTGACCGGCACGGCCTCGATATCGAGGTGCGCCGCATGGATTCCGATGCGCCGTTCGAGGAGCCCGCGAAAGGTAAGAAGCTCATCGTCGTCGGCACCGCGCAGGATTACGGCTTCCGCGTGGTCAAAGAAGCGCAGTCGATGATCGACAAGCTGAAGGCGGCGGGCATGCCGGATGCGCGCATAACGGAACTCAAAGCGGCACTGGAAAAGGCGCCGACACTGCGGGAATACCAGAGATTGATGGAGGATGCGGCGAAGGAAGCGGGAGTCGATCCGCGGTTCGAGCCGTTCCGGCGGGGCGAGGTGATCATCGACGAGATGGATGATCAATTGGTCGACGTGCAATCCCAGTACGTGCTGACGCCCTCGAAGAATGCCGATTCCGTAAACGCTGGATTCCTCGAGTACAAGAAGCAGGCCGAGGATACCTGGAACGACTTCCGGAAAGCCGTGGATGAAAAGGTGCTGCGTCCTGAGCACTTCGGTAAGAATCCGGACCAGCAGGGGATATTCGACTCGCGACTGACCTCCGACGGCAGGGCGGAACTGGAGCGGTATCTGGCAGAGCAGGGCAGGACGCTCGCCGATGGGGAAGAGGTGGAATACGCCCACGCCGCGCAGGCGTGGTGGGGCCCCGAGCGCAATTCCGACTATCACGTCAGCGAGACAGGTGACGGGAAACCCGGCAAGATCAAGATCATCTCGTCCGGGACCAACGATCAGCTGATGGACGACCCGGAGAAGCAGAGCTCCAGCAGATGGGCCGGATTCGCCAAGTATCTGGAGCTGAAGGAAGGCCTGGCGGTCACGGCCGATTCGAGTCATTCGATCAGCGTCACCGGGCGACAGCTCTTCAGTGCTTTCGATCGTCTCACCGGCACCTCGGGCACCCTGCTCACGAAATCCGGGGACAACCCGCGCGGCGTCGAGCAGATCCTGCACGAGGAGTACAACACCGGGCCGATAGCGAGGGTGGACCGATTCTTCAATTCGCAACTGAAGCTGTCCGACGCGCAGTATTTCGGCAGTAGGGACGAAAAGTTCGCGACGATGGCCGAGGATATCCTCGACACGGCATTCGTGAAGAACAACGACGGGCCGGCGAAGCAGGAGGGCCGTCCGCAGCTCGTCGTCGCCATGGACAACGCGGATGCCGCGCGCTTGGCCAAGGCGTTGGACACCGCGGCGGCCGCCCGCGGTATCGAGGTCGCATACGACATGGTCGATGTCGCTTGGGTCGACAGGCACAACGACAAGAGCGCGGCGTACCGGAGCCTGACCGAGATCACCGAGGCGGGCGGCGGGCTCGGCAAGATCATCATCGGCAACAAGCTCCTCGGCCGCGGCACCGATATCACCCCGATCAAGGCGGCCATCGAGAACGGCGGACTCCAGGTCAAGATCAGCGGTGGCCCAGCGTATTCGGACCGCGTGAACCATCAGGTCGAGAACCGCACCGCACGCAGCGGCGATCCGACCAAGGGCTGGGCGGACGGCGGCACACCTGGCGAAGCCAAGCACTACATCTCACCCGAGGACTTCCGCAGCCGAGCGCCGCATCAGGGCGTCAAGGTGATCGTGGAGCGGTACCAGACGGCCTCGAACGAGTACAAAGACGCGGCAACGGCACATGAGAAGAGCCCGACGGGCGAGAACAAGGCGCGGCTCGACAAGGCGGGCAGCGACCTGAAAGCGGCCGAGAACGAGCTGCGGAACGAGGCGACACCGCAACAGAAGGCAGCGGTCGAACAGCACATTCTGAGTTCGCGCAGTCCGGGCGTCTACTCCGCGAACGCGCCGCCGCTGACCGGCAGTGTGCCGCAGCTCGACTCGCCGCCGCCGATACCGGCTCCCAGGGCCGCCGCAAGTTCGAGTTCGACCGAGCACGTGGCTGATTCACCGAATGTGGTGGCCGCAGCGCCGTCGGCAGCGCCGCCGAGTAGATCCTCCGGCCGCGACGACAGCATCCCCGACGTCTCCGGGAAGAACCAGGCAGAACTCACCACGTTGTTCGACGCCGCGGTGCGTGCGCCGGACCCTGCCGCGGATACGCCGCCGGTCGTCGCACCACCGGAGATGCCCGCGACATCGGTGCCGTTCCCGACGGCGAGCGTGCTTGTCAGCGACATCAACGGTCACCTGGTGGCACTCGATACCACGGCGTCGTTGCCGATACTGCCGAACGACCAGCCCGGCATCCGGGTTCAGCTGCCGGACAACGAACAGGTTGTGTTCTCGGATGACCTGGTCGAGTTGGCTTTCCAGCGAGCGTCGCAGCCCGATGGTTCAGAAGTGTTGCGGCCGAACCACTCCGGGGTGTTCGTCACCGACAGCGTGGGGGACGCGGTGATGCTGCTGCCCTCCGGGCACGTGCCGGTCCGGCCGGATCCGGTGAACCCGGCGATGATGAGTCTGCGACCGGCTCCAGGGTTCGAGTGGTTATCGATCGATCCTGCCCAGGTCGGCATCGGTGCTCGCAGGGCGACCGGCCCGCTGTACGGCGGTGTCGATGAGATGCCCGTGCCGGACGATGTCCGTCAGGGTGATGCCGCGACCTGCTATCTGCTGTCGAATCTGCTCGCTCTCGCGGCCCGGAATCCCGGCCTGATCAAAGACATGATCACCACGTCCGAGGAGGCCGGTAGACGCCTGTTCCATGTGCGGTTCTTCGATCCGGAGAAGAAGAGCTGGGTCAGCGTCACCGTGGACGACACCTTCTACACCGATGCCGACGGTGCGATGAAGTACGCGGTGCACGATCCGGCGCAACCGTTGTGGCCCGCGGTGATCGAGAAGGCGTTCGCGCTGTTCCGCGGTGGGGACGAGGGATACTCGGGGATCGACCGAGGCCGGTCGGGCGCGGTCGGTGCGATGGTGCGACCGCCGGAGATGCCCGGCCGCGCCGGTCGGGCGCAGTCGACTCGCGCCGTCGACGCGCCTATTTTCGCGCACCCGTTCGAGGTGGACCGGGACACGCTGGGCAGAGCGGTCGGCAAGCCGGGATTCGCCGGGATGGTGCTCGGCTGGGAGCACAAGTTCTTCGAGAGCGGAGCTGGTAAGGGCGCCGCGTCGTGGACCCATCGGGAATTCACCGGCTTCCTGACCGACGAATTGCACGCCGCGACCGATCGCGTGCGCACAGCCGTCACTCAGAAGCAGCTGACGCCGTCGAAGCTGGTGGCGATGGATCGCGACGAGCTGGCGGCGCTCGTGCGAGACCACGCCGGCGATTCACCGGACGGTGCGGTCGATTCGGGGGTGCACACGGTCGACGCGGTGCGGGAGGTGCTGGCCGACTGGGATGGGGCGGATGATCGAACGGCATTCCTGACCCACCTGGGTGCGCAGTGGCAGGCGTCGGGCGGCGAACTCCAGCGGCAACTGGATGCCTGGAAGTCCGGAACCAGGCTGGCCGACACCACGATCGCGGAGTGGCTCGCCCAGCGGATCCGTCGGCTGATCGAGCACGGCGACTCGGTGATCCTCGGTACCGCACAGGAATTCACCCCCGACGGTGCCGAAATCGAGCGGCGGCATTCCTATGCCGTGATCGGCGTCGAGCCCGCCGGTGCGGCGCGGACAACGCCGACCGCGATCGTGGTCGCCGATCCGGGCAACGGTGGCGAGCGCCTGGAGATACCGCTGGCCGAGCTCAACAAGTTCAGCGTGATCAGCTCGGCGGGCGCCGGTGCGCTTTCCGCGTTCGGCCCGCTGTCCGGTGCGCGGCCGCCCGCGGCGGACCTGTTCGGCTTGCCCCGTGGCGAGCAGCGGCTCCTTGCGGCAGCGGACACCACGCAGTTCACACCCCCGCCCGACCTGCCCTCGGAACTGGAGGTGTCCGGCTTCGTAGCGGACCCGCGCAAGCGAGCCGGGCAGACGGTCCAATGGTGGGCCGAGCACGGCAGGCGATGGTGGGATGCGCTGCGCTTCACCGAATTACCGCAAGCCGCGCAGTATCGACTGGCCACGAAGTATCACCGGCTCCGGAAGCTGGACGGCATTCCCGTCGGCGTCCGCGACACGATGAACCGTGCGTACCTCCATGCCGAGCTGGCGCGGTTCCGTGCGACGAGCACGCTGTCGGCCAGCGAGCAGCGGCTGCTTTCCGTTGTGCAGGAGGTGAATTCGCGCCTCGCCGAAGCCGATGCCATCGCCCGGCTTGCGGCGGACCGCTCGGGGATCGCCCCGCCTCGGGTATACCTGCAGCGGTTCGAACCGGCAGCCTTCGGCGGATCCGGTTCGGTGGTGCTCAGTTTCGGCAACACCGACCGCGCCCGGTCGGTGACCTGGCATGTGCCGGAAGCGAATCAGTCGCCGCTGCAACGCGGCCTGATCACCGGCATGGATCTGTACGCGGCGCTCGAACAGCACGGTGCGGGCGCCGAGTCCGCGACAGTTGTGTGGCTGGCGCACGCCGAGGCATTCGATCCGAGTGCGCACGTCCGTGCGAGCCGCTGGCTGTCCGCGCCGCTGACCAGCGGCAGGCAACGGCTTGCCGACGCGCTCACCGGTTTTCGTGCCGCGCGAGACGCCATGGAGATCCAGGGCATAGCGCATCGTCCCGAGCCGATCGAGGTGGTCGACCACCGGTGGGGCACCGCCGCCGAATCCTCCGGTCGGTCGCATGGCCGTCGCACGAACCAGTTGCTGAATGCCGAACTCGCCCAGCCGCGCGCGGAGATCGGTTCGGCGGCGCCCGCACTCGCGATGGCCACCGGCCCGCTGTTCGCCGCCGATGGTCTTCCCCAGGCGTCGGATGTGGTGTGGGACAACGCCGATATCGATAGCGGTAGCCATCACCTCCATGCCGATCTCCTCGACCTGGTCCGGGAACGGCCGGGCTGGGTGCGCCGGATGGTTCGCGAGCGTGCGGACGGCGCCTTCGAGGTCCGCTTCACCCGTCCCGATGGCGGCGTGGTCCGTGTCGCGGTCGACCGCCATTTCCACGTCTACAACGGCCGCATGGCGTACGGGGCACATGTGCCCGGTCAGCCGCTGTGGCCCGCTGTGCTCGAGAAGGCATGGAAGGTACTGCGGGGCACGGAGATCGGCGATGCCGCGGAGGGCGCCGAGATCGGGGCGGTGCTGCGCGGCGGGACGAACGCGGTGGCCGACGAACTCGTCGGGACGCGGACGCTCGGCCCGGCCGCCGCGCTGCGCCCGGCCGGTGAATGGGCGCCCGCGGGCCGGTGGCGCGCCACCCGGGGGACCGAACATCGAACGGCCGCACACCCGATGAAGATGAGCGAGCGCACGCTGGGGCAGTTGATCGGGGATGCCGCTGCCGCGCGAACCATCCTGGAACAGCGCGACGCTTGGCAGGCCCGGCGGCAAGTGTCGCGCAATCTCGATATCTGGGAGCAAGCGCGGGACCTCCTCGCGGATATGCGCCGTGCGGGTTCGGACACCGGGGGGATCCGGCGGTACTTGCAGTCTCCGCGGATTCGCGACGATTCCGCGTTCGCACAGGTGCTGTGGGCGGCCCTGGGTGATCGCGGCTGGCGCTTCGCCGGTCCACTGCGCCGCTTGCGTGCGCACCTGCTCGAATGCGGCCCGGCCGTCTGGTCCGGCTGGGGCGCGGTGTTCGACGCGATGGTCGAGGCCGACGACGCGCAGCAGTTCGCGGCCTGGATGCGGCGCAACGATGTGCACACCGCGAGCGGCCTGCACGCGTTCCTGCGACAGCAGCTGGGTGCCGACCGATTCGAGTTACTCGCCGAACCGTCGCAACCGCTGTGGAACGCGATGTCGGCGTGGGAATCCGATGCGCCACAGGGGGATACGGTCCTGACCCGTTGGGCGGGCACGAATATCCGGACGCTGTTCGAACACAGCTCGACCCTGATTGTCAGCACCAGGCCGGCGTGGATCACGAGCCCCGCCGACACCGGACTGCTCGGTGATTCCCGCTATGAAGTGTCGGACGTACTGATCGACGACGCGTCCGGCGCGGTGACCGCATTGCGGCTGACCGACGAGGCCAGTCGGCAAATCTACGTTCCCGCACGACATTTCAACCAGTTCGTGGTCTTCTCGGCGTACGGGTCGAGCGGGCGGGCCGTGCGGAGCGGCACGTCGGCGCGGGTGCCGGCGGGTGCGGAGACGCCGATTCCGCTCGCCCCGCTCGGCGCGTGGAGTGACGAGCCCGCGTTGGCGCCCACCCGGCACGGCACCCGGATCGTCCACGGATACCCGACGTTGCGGATCGGCAATCGAGTGCTCGAACCCTTCGACGGTGGCATTCTCACGGTCGATACCAGTGTGGCGCCATTCACCGACGCGGCGGGTGAGTGGGTTGTCACCGTGCGTGGCGTCGATATGACCACCTCGATCACCTCAACGCTGCTGACCCAGGCCGGATATCACTGGGATGTGGTGAACGGGCAGTACGCCAGGGCTGTTTCGCTGCGCAGCGGGGCGCAGCTGTTCGAGTATCAGCCGGTTGTCGTCGACCCGTCGACCGAGCGGCCAGGGGAGGTGCTGCTGCACGTCGGGGATCAGCGGCATTGGATCGCCGAAGACGAGGCACGCGATCTCGGTCTCGTCCGTCCCTCCGGCCTCCGGGTCACCGGCGAGCTGACGACGGCGGACGGCGAAGTGGTGACGTTCGAGCAGCACCAGGTTGCCGTCGACCCGTCGACGGGGCGTCCGGGACAGGTGCTGCTGCACGCGGGCGACCGGCAGTTCTGGGTGACCACCGAGCAGGCCGCCCTGGCCGGGCTGCGGCAGCAACGGCAGCTCGTCGGCCCGGTGTTCGGTGCACGCGGTCCGTTGCTCGAAGACCTTGCGCACCTGCCGGATTGGCCCGCGGTCCGGGAGCTGCGCGAGCTGGTCGCGAGGCCGGAAGGCATCGCGAACATGATGCGCTTTGTCGTTGCTGGGAGCGGGAACGTCACGACGGTTCGCGGCGATGTGATCGGTGCGCCCGGCAATCGCATCGACGCCAACGGAAACCTCGTCCACTACGCCACCGGGGACATCCTCTACGACGGCTATGGAAACATCCGCTATCACGCCGACGGCCGCGTCGCCCGCGACGACAGCGACGCAGTGGTTGTCAGCAACGCGAATGTGATCGGCGTCGATGTGTTGCTGACAGTGGACGGCGAGCCGCGCTGGGTACGCGTCGACAGGTCCACCATGCTGCCGGTCGCGCAGCCGGTCGGCGCACCGGTGTGGCCCCTGCTGTTGCTCGAGGCACTTGCCACGGTGCATACGTATGGACAAGATCGCACCGCTCCCGCGAGTACCCCGCGCCGAACCGGTTGGTACGAGGGCTCGGAATTGCTGCCGTCGCCCCTCGCGCTGGAGCGGCCGGTGGCTCCCGGACACGTCCTGCCTGGTCGTGACCCGGCCGAGTTCCGGGCCGGGCCGATAGTCGAGCGGTGGGGAAACGTCGAGGTCCGGTTCACCGAGTTCGTCGAACTCGACGAACATGTCGTGGCTGAGGCGAGCAGAGTGTGGGGGCCCGCGGGTCCACCGACAGCCACCTTGGCCGATGGCGCCTTCCGTCGAGGCGGGGCGGACGAGACGGTGGTGGTGGGAACGCCGGATGCGCCCGCGGCGACCGTGCCGGGATCGCGGCGCCTCTCGATGGTCGCCGGCCGGCGTGACGACGGCTCGGCCGAGGTGACCGGCGACGGCAGTTCGCGACACGCCACCGACTCCATCCCCGAGAACGAATCCGCCAGCGGGCGAGGGGATATCGATACGGCCGATTCGACACGGCAGGCGAACGACTGTGCGTTTCAGGCATTGCTGCGACTCGTCGAGCTCACCGGCAGCACGAGCGTGCGGCCGCCCGCGCGGCCGATCGGCACCGCCGGAATGTCGCGACAGGAACTGGAGCGGGCAGCGGGCGCCGAGTTGCGGCTTTTCGCCGATCACCGCGATATCGCCGATCAGCTGCTCGGTATCGGCGATGGCGCGATAGCGCTCGTCGTCGATACCTACCGCGGCCCGGCCGACGCCGATGGCATCGGCGCGCACGCTTATCTGCTCCGGGTCGAAAACGGCACGGCCGTCGTGATCGATCCCAGTGTGCAAGGCACTCGCGCACCGGTGATCGCCGAAGACCTGGCAGCTACGCACGCCATCATCTACACCGCGCAGGGCGAGCCGATCGAGCACATCGGCACGGTCGCCGGTCGCACCGCCGGCTCCGATGCGCGGACCGACGCGGTACCCCAGGTCGGCATGACCATGCCCCAGCCGATGCCACCGGATTGGCTGCCGGTGCACAGCGAGTCCGACCCGCTGTGCACCGCACTCGCACAGACCTTCGACCTCGACGGTTCGCACGCCATGCGCACCGCGCTCGCCGCTCAGCTCGAAAAGCACTACGACTACTACCGGTCGCGGTTTGCGCTCGGACACCTGCGGCGCAGGCAGCAGGTCGGCGATCCATTGGAGGGGGTGATCGAGCAACTCAACGATCTCACTATCGATTTCGACGACCTGCTTCCGTCCCTCGGCGGCCTCACGACGCGGGAACTGCTGACACTTACGAGCGATAGATTTCGCGCGAATGTCGTTGTGCACGAGCCGGATGGGTCGGTCATCGGTCCGTTGAAGATGCGCTACGACCAGACCATGCGCCTGCGGCGGTCGTCGGAGGGGCACTACGAGATCGGTATGAACGCCGATGGTTCGCTGTGGGCCGAGGTGCGCCCGATCGAGCCTGCGGCGGCACCGGTTCCGGGGGCGATTCCGCCGGAGCGGATTCCGCCGCCGCTCGACCGGGTGCTGGCGTCGCGGCAGATTCCGCTGCTGGACGGCGCGGTGCTCGGCAGGCACTACACCGGCGAGAACCGGCCACTGCGCGACACGACGCTCGATCTGGCCGGTGACAGCGCGATCGATTACCTCAGAACGCTCGGCCTGACCGAATCGGACGTGCTCGACTTCCTGGGGCGGCTCGGCCCGGAGGAATCGACGGTGCGCGATGTGCCGAGCGAGGTCGGTCCGGTGGTGCCTGCCGCGGTCGATGTTCTGGCGATGCTCAACCGGCCCGAATCGACTGTGCGCGAGGTGCTGAGCAGGCTCGGTCTGGCCGATGCGACTGTGCGTGATGTGCTGGGCAGCCTCGGTCTGGCCGACTCGATGGTGTCCGACTCCCTGAGCAAGCTCGGCCTGTCCGAATCCGCTGGGCTCGACGCTCTGTCCAGGCTGGGCTTGGCGGACGCGCCGGTGGTCGACGTCCTGCGCAGGCTCGACCCGGCCGACTCGACCGTGATCGACCGCGGCAGGCTCGAGATCTGGACGCGGACGTTCGATGTACCGACCCACTACATGACTCCGGCGGAACGCGAACAGCATCGGCTGTTCGTCGGTCCGGACGGCAGGTTGTATCAGGCCCGCGACGGTGCTCCGTTCCACGCTCCGCGCACCAGGTTCGTCATGGACGAATTCGGCAACCTGTACGCGGGCGTCACCTCGGTGATGGGCCGCCACTCTTCCTTCCTCGGGGGCGGAACGGTCACTGCCGCAGGCTATCTCGCGGTACATGACGGCTGGCTCATGGTGATGTCCGACCACAGCGGGCATTACAACCCCAGTCCGCAGATGAACGACTATGCCTTCGATGTCCTTCGCCGCCAGGGGCTGAGGACGCCGGGCAATTTTCAGCGCAGGGCAGCCGATCACTCCGCCGCCCTGACGGGTCTGGGTGGTGTTGTCCGCGAACGAGTCGGCGAACTGGAACGGCAACGTGCCGAAGTCGGCAAGCGGCAGCGGTGGCTGAACGCATGGCGCGCAGTGCTGCTCATGCGCGATTACGGTGCGGATACGGAGGAGGTGCGGCAGCAGGCGCAGGTGTACCACCGCTGGCTGGATGAGCAGGAGCGTGATCTCCGCGAATGGGGGCAGTTGCTCGCATCGGGGCGGGTACGCCCGTCGCACAGAGTGGATCTGTGGGCGCATCCGGATCCGGTCGACGAGAACGACCGGATCGTGCCGCCGGACTTCCCCGCCGAGGCCGATGGCGTCGGCAAGCTGGCGGCGTGGTGGCGCGCGCAGGGGCACCGATGGTGGAGTGCGCTGAACTTCTTTGCGCTCTCGCCGGAGTACCAGCGGCGACTGGTCATCGATTTCCCAGGCCTGCGCAATTCCGGCGAGATCCCCGCCGACGTTCGAAACTCGCTCAACCGGGCATACCTGGATGCGGAATTGCGTGCGCTGACGGTGGAGACCGCCTTGACACCGAGGCAGCGGTACGCGGTGGATGCGTCGCACCTGCTCGCCGCCGCCGAACTCGGGTCCAGGCTCGATGCCGTCCGGACGAGCAGCGCGGCTGCGCCGGTGCATCTGCTGACGTTCGATCCGGTCACCCTCGACCGACCGCGCTTGCGCACCGAGGTGCCCGACGGCAGTTTGCGATACCCCGTCGAGATCCCACGGATCGGCGCCTTGCCGACCGCGCGGGAGCTGTTCGGCCGGTCCGCCCGCGCGAGGCGGCAGGCGGTATCGGACCATTCGCCGGTCCGGGCAGCCGACGCGCCGCCGGTCGCCGGGCAGCAGGTCAGGGCCGGGCGGCTCCGGAATCGTGGCGTGGTCGGCGATTTCGTCAACAGGCTCGGACAGGTGCTGCGGCGACGCCGACGGTCGACGAGCCCCGCGGCCAACCGGCCCGCGGGGTGGTGGCGCAGGCGGATCCTGCGCCGCTTCGGCGGGAACGAGCCTGTCCGCGTCGGCAATCCGATCGTTGCCGAAGACCGCGTCCCCACCCCGGTGAGCGAACGGTCACAGTCCCGGCCCGCGACCGTGCCGGATCAGCCGATCGTCGCGCCTGAAGCCGTGCCGGATCAGCCGGTCGTGGCGCCCGGGATCGTGCTCGATGAGCGAGTTGTGGCGCCGACGGTGGATGAGTCGGTGATGGCGCCCGCTGCGGTCGAGTCGCCTGTGGTGTCTGTCGCGGATGAGCCGCTTGTGGTGCCCGCGGTCGAGTCGGTTGCGGTGCCCGTGGCGCCCGAGCCGGTCGTGATGCTCGAGATCGTGGCGGATGAGCAGCTCGTGGTGTCCACGGCGAGTCCGGCCAGCACCGGTGACGCGGTTCCGTCACCGACGTCGAGTGTGCCGGGCGCGGGGGTGATTTCGGCGCGGTCGGAAGATCCGAGCGCGCTGTCGGTTCCGGCCGAGGACGCGGCGCCCGTCGTGCCGGACGCGGGACCGATTCCACTGGCCCCGCCCGGCCCGGTGACCGAGACACCGGCGATCCAGCTGGCGCGGGCGGAGCGGATCCAGCTGCCGGATCCGGATCTGGTCACCGCCGAGGCACAGCCGATGACGCCGTTCCCCGGCGGCGTGCTGAACTTCGCCAACGACGCCGCCTCGCTTCGCGCCGTGGACGGCTTCGACTATCTGCGGGTGACCGGGGCGAACGGGACCGGTTGGGTGTCGCGGATTCAATTGACGGCCAACGGATTCGAGTACGACGAGAGCGCCGGACGGCTGATCCGGTTCGTCAGCGTGCGCGGTCCGGAAGGCTGGGTGCGGCTCGCCGAGCACGAACAGGTCGAGCGCGGGATCACCGGTTTCGCCCGGGGCAGGCAGTGCGTGCAGCTGGAGCGTCCGATCAGCGGTCCGGTGCTGATATTGGTCAGCGAGCTTACGACGCTCGGGTTGCCCCCACTGCGGAGCCTGACCGGTGCGCTGTGGGCCGAGGAGTCCGGCCCGGTGCCCGAGGATCTGGCGCACCTGCCGGAATCGCCTGCGGTGACCCAGCTTCGGCGACTGGCCGCCGAGGACCCGGACCGGATCCGCGCCATGATCCGAGTGGATCTCGATGGTGTGGCCGAGGTGTGGCTGCCGGTGGGCGGCACGCCGCAGTGGGTGCGGGTGGACGGCCGTACCGCGCTGCCCGGCCCGGCGGCGGATTCGTCCTGGACCGGTCACCCGTCCTGGCCCGCGGTGCTGCTCGAGGCGTACACGGCCGTTCGGTCGCAGCCAGAGCCGGACGTGTTGTCCGAGACGGAAAGTCAGGAGGACGACAACCCGACGGTGCTGCACGGCACCGGAGAGGTGGTGCCCCCGTTCAGCACGGCCGAGCTCGCGTTGCCGCCGGTCCGCGTGCGCGACGGTATCCGTTTCACCAGGCTGCCCGCGGACACGCGGGCCCTGTATCGGATCGTCGTCGGCATGGACGGGCTGCTGTACCACGCGGTCGACGGCGCGCTGCTCGACACCACGTGGGATGCGCCGATGGGTTCGGCCGATCGCAACGGCTCCTGGCAGTGGCATCAGGCACCGTCGAACCGGCGCGCGGTGTTCGTAATGGATGTCTTCGGGAACATGTACGCGATCGCCGAAACGCATCAGAACGGTCCCCGGGTCACCCACGCGACGCTGCTGGATGGCGCGCCCGCCGTCGCGGCGGCGGAAATCGAAGTGCGGCACGGTGTTCTGGCGATCTTGGCCGATCGCGGCGGCGAGTACCCGATCACCACCGCCGTCAACGCGGCGGCACTGGACCACCTGGAATGGGGGCCGCGCCAGCTGACGCTGCACCAAGACTTCCGGCAGCTGACACCGATTCCCGACCGTCCGTGGGAGGACGAGGACGCGGAGGAGGTGGTCCCGAACGGCGACGAGGAGTCCGTCGGGCCGTTGCCGAGCGAGGGACCGATTCCGCTGGTCCCCGCGGGCACGCTGACCTACGGCGCCGCGCTGCGGTTCCCACGGGCCGAGCAGATCCAGCTGCCCGACCCGGGTCTGACGACCGACCGGGGTGCACCGATCGTGCCGATCGCGGGCGGTCTGCTCAACCACGTCGATACCCCGGCGGCGCGGCGCACGGTAGACGGTGTCGACTACCTGTGGGTCACCGGGGCGAATGCCGCCGGCTGGGTGCCTGCGACCGCATTGACCGACGCGGGATTCGAAAGCGACGGGGACGCAGGCCGATTCATGCGGCTCGTCACCGTGGCGGGCCCGGACGGCCCCGTGGAGCTGTTCGGGTACGAACGGGTCGAGCGTCTGGGCGCGCTCGCGAATGCTGTTCTACTGCAACGGCATTCCGTAGGAACCCGGGTGCTGGTGAATGCCGACCAGCTCGATCGGCTTGGCCTTCCCCGGTTGACCGAGCTGACCGGTCCCGTGTGGCCCGAAGGAGAAGGCCCGCTGCTCGCGCACCTGGCGCACCTGGCGGATTCTCCGGCGGTCGTGCATCTGCGGGTCCTGGTGACCGACAGTCCTGACTTGATCCGCGACATGATCCGCATCGATGCCGACGGATCGGCCGAGGTCCACCTCATGGTGGAGGGCAGGCCGCGGTGGATCCGGGTGGACGGCTCGACCGCGCTACCCGGTCCGGCACCGGACCTGTCGTGGCACGGTCATTCGATCTGGCCCGCCGTCGTGCTCGAGGCCTACGCGGCCGCGCAGTACGCCGAGAACGCGGCCAGGGACTTCCTGGCCGTGCACGACGTGGAATTCGACGGGACCGGCGCGCGGGAAACACGGCTGCTCCCCACGGCGGATCAGTTCGAGCGGCTGGCAGGCCGGGTCGAGCGGTGGCAGTCGCAGATCGGTTCGGACCACCCCGGCGATCAGGCGGATCCGACTGCGCGGGCAGAGGAGCCGGAGTATCACGTACCGCTGCAGCGGACGGGCGCGGTCGAGACCGATGCCGACGGCGAGACCTGGTTCACGCTCATCGAGAGCGGCACCGGAGAACAGGTGCGGCGGAGCCGGACCTGGTTGACCGACAACCATTACCTGCACTTCGCGGCGCAGGATGTCTTCCATCGCGTCGCGAGTGGGCCGATCGCCCTGGCGCCCACCGTCGAACCGAGCAACGCCGCGGTGTTGCGGGCCAACCATATCCAGGCGGTGGGCATGCCGGATCCGCATCCACTCGAGGGCGCGGTGTGGCGTGACGGCGGTCCGGCGGCGGACGACCTAGCCGGTCTGCCGAATTCGCCCGCGGTGCGGCAACTGCGCGTACTCGCCCACTGGAATCCCGAACTCGTCGCCTCGCGAATGCGGATGAACCTCGACGGCACGGTCGACGTGCACCTGCTGGTGGCCGGGGTGCCGCGGTGGGTGCGGGTGGATCGGATCTCCAACCAGCAGTGGGGTGCCGACCGGCCGATCTGGCCCGCGCTGATGCTGCGCGCGCACGAGGCCGTCGAGTCGGGAACGACTTTCGAGATGTCCGCGCCCGACGATCGGCCTGCTTCGCGGATGGGCGATACCGCGATGCCGGTGCCCGCGCGCACCATCGAAGAGCTCGATGTGGACTCGGTGGCGCCGGACACCGCGCACCGTGACGTGCTGCCGGACCATGAGATCGAACGGCGGCGGCTCGTCGTCGGCCCGGAGGGGCGTCTGTACCGCGCGAGTGACGGCGGCCTGTTCCACACGGGAACCCAGCGCGCCCTCCTCGTCATGGACCGCAACGGCAATCTCTATGCGGAGCCACGGATCGCGGATCCGTATCAGCGAATCACGCACGCGGCGTTGCTCGGTGGCGGGCCCGCCGCGGTAGCCGCGGAGATCGAGGTGTCGGACGGCATCGTGCGGCTGCTCGCCGATCGCGGTGGCGAGTATCCGATCACCGGCCTGATGAACGACAGGGCGATCGGGCAGCTGATGGCCACCAGCGGCCTGCGGTTGTCTCCGGATATCCGGCTGGTGGCCTTCGACGCCGTGAACGCGCGGGAAGTCGACCGGACCGCCGACAGCCTCGGTGCCCGATTCCAGTTCACGGCACCGGATCTGGTCACCGCCGGTGGCGCGCGGATCACCCCGCAACGCGGCGAATACCTGACCCACGCGGACGATCCGGCCATGCGCCGCAGGCACGGCGCGGACGACTGGCTGTGGGTGACCGGCGCCCACGGACGGGGCTGGGTGCGTGCCGATACCTTGCGCGCGCACGGCTACCGGTGGCAGCGGTCGACCGGCCGGTTGCTCCGAACCATGGAGATCACGGGCGTCGATCCGGACGGCGCGCAGCTGCGGATCACCGTGACCGACACCGACCGCATCGTCGTCGACCCGGATCGCGACGTCGCGGATGACGGGACGCCGCGGTTGCGGCTGCATCACGGCGGCATCGAACTGCTGGTGGCCGAGCACGAGGCGAACCAGCTCGGGCTGGTGCGCGCCGCCGAGTTGCAGGGTGACCTGTGGACCGAGCCGGGTCCGCGAGCCCGGGATCTGGACCACCTTCCCAATACCCAGCGGGTTCAGGCGCTGCGGGACGAGGTCGCGGACGCCGCGGACGACATCATGGGCTGGCTGCACGAAAACGCGGACGGCAGTGTCGATGTCAACCTCAACGTCGGATCCCACCCACAGTGGATACGGTTGCGCCGCCGCACCGAGCTGCCCTGGCTGCCCGGCGGCAGCCAACCGATCTGGCCTGCGCTGATTCTGGCGGCGCACACCGTCGGCGAGGCGGAGATCGCCGCGCGGAATATCGCGTCCGCCGCCGCCGAGCCGCCCGTGGACCTTCCGGCGCCCGATTCGCTTGCCGCGCAGCACATCGAGACGCTGTCGATGGGATCCGTCGATGACGGTCCCGCGGTCTGGGGTATCCCGGGGCTGAATCCGCACACTGTCTCCAGCCGCGCCTCGGTGCACTCGTTGCCCGCCGGCGAGGCGCACCCGGATGTCGTAAATCCCTCGCACACAGCTGGATTCGACGATATGGGGTCGTCGCCGTTCTCCCCGGAGGCACTCGGCGAACTGCGTGACCGGCTCGAGCACGGTGGAACCGGGGTGGGTGCGCAGCCACTCGAGATCTTGTCGATGGGATCCGGCGACGGTCCCGCGACCTGGGGTGTCGCCGCGCTGAATCCGCAGGCTGCCGCCAGTGGCGTTTCGGTGCATTCGCTGCCGGTGAGTGAAACGCCATCGGAGGTCGTGAGCCATTCGGGCACAACGGGGTTCGACGATGGTGGTGCGTCGCAGTTCTCCGAGGAAGCGCCGGAGTCCGTGGCGAACCTCGCCCAGACAGCGGACACGACCGGCAACCAACTGCCACGTGGTCCGATTCCCTTGGCCTCGTTCGTGTCGAGGATGCGCGACGATCCGGTGCTGCCGGCGGAAACCCCTGGTCACATCAGCCTGCCGCAGGTCGAGGTGCGTACCGATCGCGGTCAGCTGATATCGCCGTACGACGACGGCACGCTGCGGTTCCAGAACAGCCCGTGGAACCAGTACACCGGCAGCGAGGGAAACAGGTACCGCGTCATCGGCGCGGACAATGCCGGATGGGTCAGGGAACGGGACCTGCGCTCGGCCGGATTCCTGCTGAGCGAGAACGGCCGGTACTTCCGCCGTACCGCCCTGCTGCCCGGAATCAGCGGCGCCGTAGCGGTTTACGACGACGAACCGGTCGAGGTCGACCCGAGCACCGAGCGGCCGGAAGGATACGACGGGATGATGCTCCTGCGTCTTTCCGATCGGGAGGTGTGGGTCCAGGAGGCCGCGGCGGCCGCCCTCGGACTGTATCGCCCGACTCCGCTGCGCGGCCCGCTCTGGACCGAGGCAGGCCCGCAGGCCGCGGATCTGGTGGGGTTGCGGCCCGGGCCCATCAGCGATCAGTTGCGTCTGCTCGCCGAGCACCACGCCCAATTCCTCCGAGATATGTTCCGCGAGAACGCCGACGGCACCGTCGATGTCCGCCTGCTTGTGGACGAGCGGGCTCGCTGGGTCCGGGTCGAGCGTTCCTTCCGCTGGGAGATCGACTGGGCGGACGATCGCCCGATCTGGCCGCTGCTCATCAACGTGGCGACCGAGCAGGCGGACATGCTCACCGAAGAGGCGGCGGTCGAGCGTGACCGGTATCCGGATCCCGCAGTGGCGGACTGGGGTGGCGAGACACGGGTGATCAACGGCGTCGAGCAATTCCGGATCCGTGTTCCCGGCACGGAGCAGACGTTCCTCTGGCTCAGCGAGGCCGACCTCGACCGGCAGATGTGGACACTTGCCCCCGAACAGCTGCGCCTGCACGCGCTGGTGGACTCGGATCAGTTGCTGGAGGCCGGGCCACCGGTCCACTCGAGCGTCCTGTCCGCCGGTCCGCTGTACCTGACGCCACTTCCCGTGGCGGACGGCGATATTGCCCTGGTCGATACCCAGATCGCTGACCTGGGTGACCGGCCTCCCCGCACACTCGATGGTCGTCTCTGGCCGGAGAGCGGCCCGAATGCCAGCCACCTGCGCGTCTTCGACCGGATGCCGGAGGCGGTGGATCCGCGAGCGATCACCCAACTCCGTGAGCTCGTCACCCGCGACCCCGAAGCCGTCCGGGCCATGGTCAGGACCGCGCCGGACGCGCCAGGCGCGGTCGACGTGCGCCTGGTGGTCGACGGCAGGCCACGGTGGGTGCGGGTCGGCCGCACCGGCGACTGGCACGGGAGGGTGAGCGACAGCGACGCGGTGTGGCCGCACATGATTCTCGCGGCTCAGCGTCAGGCGGTCGCCCATCACGCCCTCCTGGCGGCGGCATACGCCGACGAGGCGGGCGCGGCACGAACGTTCGTCTGGACCGGAGGACGGCGACCGATCGGCGACTCCGATGTCGAGGAGTTCCAGGTGCTGCTCCCCGGCCGGACCTCGCCGGTGTGGCTGAGCGTTACCTGGCTGGAGGCCAACAACATTCAACTCCGGTTGGCGGATCCCCCGCCCCAGCCCTACACCGAGGTACCGGACGCCTTGCCGTTGCGCGGTGCGGGAGTCGACGAATCAGACTCCACCGCAAGGGGTTCGGCTACCGACGTAGAGTCGGGGCGCGCCGCAGGAACCTCGCTCAGGCCGGTGCTCGGGCAGATCGGCGGTATTCGCCCGCCCGGAGTGGACAGCGTGTGGGAGTCGCAGCCAGGGGCCGGAAATTGCCTGTGGGAGGCGCTGGCGCGGGCCCTCGGTGTCGACGTCACCGATCGAGCCGCGCACCGGGACTTCCGCGTCGGTGTCGTGCGAAATATGCTGGCGAACCCGGATTTGTCCGTGGGTGAGTTCAAATCCTCGGATTCCTCGAAGGATTCGGACCAGGAACGTCGTGCCGAGTTCGTGCGCCAGCTGACGGAATTGCTGGAGGAGGGGACATGGAACAGCGCCGCCGCTGATCGTCTGTTGCCGTCGGCGGCCGCCGCGCTGGAATTGAATCTGGACGTGTACCACTCGGGCGGCGGCGTGACGCGTCTGCATTTCGGGTCGCCCGAACAGCAGCTGAACACGTTCATGCTGGACCGATCCGACGGCGGCGCACACTATTGGGTTGCGGTGCACAGACACGGTGGCAGGGTCGTGGACACCGTCGACTTCGAGCATGTGCCCGGCGAATCACAGGTCCGGGCAACGCATTCGACCAGAGGCGGTATGGAAGACCTTGCCTGGCTGGATGAGGCGGATGCTGTTCTCGACGAACAGGAGCTGCGGTCTGTCGTCGCTGACCTCGGACCCGAAGACCTTGCCTGGCTGGATGACCTGAACACGGCTATCGATGACGAGGACCTGCTGTCCACGGCGGCCGCGCCCATGCTGCCCGGCTCGAGCCCGGCCGTCACGCCGCAGCAATTCGATCGGATACGCGAAATGCTGGGTGCCGAGCCGATGCCGATCGCACTCGACGCTGCCGAGGCGCGGTTGCGTGAGTCCGGTGTCGGAGTGGTTTTCCAAGACAGTGACGGTACGTTTGTTCGCGCGAACACGGTAGCCGCGAAAACGGCTTTCATACTGAGTATCAAGCTGCCCAGCGGCAAACGCACATCTTCCACGTTCAGCGCACTCGATGAGCGCCGGGGTGTGCGCCAGATCTGGATTCGCCGGGATTACCTGTACCCAGGTGCGGCGGAGTCGCAGTCCGTGACGCTCGTGTCCGAGATTTCCGATTCGATTCCGGTTGTTGTGCGTTCGCAATTCGATCGGATACGCGACTCGCTGGGCGGCGAGCCCGTGCCGATCGCGCTCGAGGCCGCAGCAACTCAGCTGCGCTGGCCCCGTATCAGGATGGTGTACGTCGATCCTACCGGGCGGTTGTTCCGAAGAATGACATTCAGGCGACATGCCGCGAATATCGCAAAGTCCAACCGCGCCATACTGGTTGATTTCGGATACGTCGACGACGGCGGAAAAATCAAGAGCTCGACTGTCACATTCGACTGGTTCTTGAAGGGACTGGCCGAACGCGGGGTCGGCGAGGTGTGGATCGATGGACGTGGCCTGGATCATCGGCTCGCGGTGGATCCGGCGCTGACGCCGCGAGCGGACGTCGGGCAGCGGGCTCGGTTGTCGCGGGAGGACTTGCAGGAGGTTGTGGTCGAGCCTTCTGGGGACTGCTTGTATGAATCGGTTTTGCGTTCGTCCGGTGTGAGTTTGCTGCCGCTGGAGTGGCGGAGTGTCGTCGACTTGCGCCGCGCGGTCCTGAATTGGATGGTGGCGCAGAAGGTTTGGGACAGTGACGAGTACGGACTGCGCGACTGGTCGTATGAGCGGGTGGAGGATGCTTTGCGGCCGGGACAGTGGGCCAACGCTGCCGCCGACATCGCTCCGATAGCGTTGGGAAGTCTGCTTTCCCGGTATGGGATTTCGTTCCAGGTGGTGTCCGGTTCCGAATTCCGGGCCGGTGGGGATGGGTCGCCCGAGTTCATTCGTGAGGGTACGGTTCAGAGCTTCGGGCCGGCGAACGGCGCACGGCTGACGGTCCTGCATGTCGGGCAGGCGCACTACAGCGCGACTGTTTCCGCGTCGGTCGACGAAGGGCGGGCGGCAGCGGACCTCGAGCCGCATATCGATCAGATTCGTGAATTGCTGGGCGGCGAGCCCGTGCCGGTCGCACGTGAGATCGCCGCGGTTCAACTGCGGCGGCCCAATATTCGGATTGTGTACCGAGATACCGCGGGGCAGTTGGTTCGTGCGAAAACATACGAAAGGACCGAGAATAGAAGACATAGAACGGATGTCGGCGTCGTCAGTATCCTGGCGCATACGACCACCATCGTGGACGGCGTTGTCACGTCCCGCGGAAATGCCGTGTTCGACAGCATTATGCGGCGTCTGGCCGCCGCGGGCGTGAGCAAGATCTGGGTGGCCCAGCATGACCTGGGCCCGGGCGCGGCGCGTCTCGGCGTGCGGTCCGAAGTCGTCGAGCGGCCGGACACCCCGGCGGCTCGGGACGAAATAGTCGAGTGGTCCGAGGAATACGGCCAGTGGTTCGACCTGGAGGGCTCGGTCACCGAGGATCCGTCGGTGGCTACGGAAACCGGCGAACTCGGCCAGGTGCAGACTGCCGCGGTGATCGGACCGGATGCGCGAAACCTGCTCAGCACGTTGGGTTCTCGGCGAGAGCCCGATTCGGACGTGGAATCGGGGGTGTCGCCAGGCCCTGAGCGGGGATGGGCGAGTTCGACCAAGCGGCGGCGCGGAACCGCTGGCACGCGGGCGGCGGTGGGAACATCCGCGGTGTCGGCGCGGCATGGTGCCCAGCCCATGGTGGCGCACGCCGCGCCGCAGAGCGCGGCGGTCGCCGTCCCACCGGCCGACCTGCCCCGCGAACCGCTGCCGCCCGCATCGGTGCGGATCGGCCCTGGTCTTGTGGTCACCGACAGCAACGGCACGTACCTCCCGGTGGAGGGGCCGGTGACGGTGGTCGGTCAGCCGTCCATCGATGCGGCCGGGCGTCGGTGGGCCGAGGTCGATTTCGGAATCGGCTATGTCGGCATGGTGCGCCTGGATGTCTTGGAGTACGGCCTGCGGCCGGCCGGGAACGGTTCGAACCAGTGGCATCCTCGGCGCAGCGGCATCGTTCTGGTCACCGATGACGGTGCACTCGATGTCGTCCGGTTCGCCGAGGGGCATTTCGTCGCGGCCCGGCGCGACCCGAACGGTGGGATCGAGGTGCGTGGACAGGGAAACCCGGGCGCTCCATGGCATTTCATACCGGATGTGTTCGTGCGGGGCGGGATGCTCGGCAGCGCCCCCGCCACCGGACCGTTGTTCGGGCCCGCCGGACCGGTTGTCGAGGATGTTCTGCAAGGCGACGTCGGTACTTGTTTCCTGCTGGCGCCACTGGCGGGTTTGGTTCGGGCCTATCCGCACCTGATCGCCGAGATGATCCAGCCGCTGGACGGCGGAGATTACGCCGTGCGGTTCTTCGAACAGGGGCAACCGGTCTGGGTGCGGGTGGATCGCGAGTTCCACATCGACGCGCAGGGAAGGGCGGCCTACGCGGCCTATCGTCCTGGCGGCCCGTTCTGGGTTGCGCTCATCGAGAAGGCCTACGCGGCGCGCTTCGGTGACGGCAACGGATACGCCGGAATCGATCGGGCGAATGAGAGTATCGGTGCTACCCGGCTGATTCCGCCGTGGTTCCTGGACCGAGCGGGTGTCGTCCGTTCCGGCCGGGTGGTCGACGATCCCGGCTTCGCGCACCCGATGTACTTGCGGCCCGATGTACTTGCCGGACTGGTGAGCGAATCCGATACTGTCGCCGCCTCGTTCGCCGCGGCGGTCCATGATCTGCGCGCCGCGTGGCGGACGGCGATCGACGAGCGCTACGAACAGGTCGAACGCGCGCACAAGCTGGTCGTCGGCCTCGATCCGGCGGGCGCGGCAGCAGCCTCCGCGGACCGCTCGAACCTGCTGCGCAGCACCGACCCGCGCGGCGCGGCCGGGTTCGGGCAGTTCCTCGGAGACGTGATGCCCCAGGCGTTCCGTGCCAGGCACGGAACGGACATCGGCGCTGAACGTCTCGCCCGCATGATCGCCGCTCTGACCGGTCATCTCCAGGCGTGGGAGTCCGGTAGACCACTGCTGGACAGGACGATGGCCGTCGATGTCGCCGTTCGGATCGAGGCCGCTCTGGCCGCGGGGGCGGGCGTCACACTGAGCACCCGCGAGCTGAACGGTCATGACCTGCTTCCGTTCAGCGGGCTGATGGAAGGCCACGTGTACACGGTGATCGGAGTGCGTCGCGACGGGAGTGGTCCCACCCACCTGGTGCTGCGCAATCCCATCGGCGGCACGAGCGGGTACACCGACCTCGCCCACCTGAATCAGTTCGAGGATCTCACCGTATTCGGTCCGGGGGCCGAACTGCTGTATGCCGGGGACACGGTTCCCACTCACCGCTTGTTCCCGATTCCCGACTACCGCGAATCCGACTGGGGTTCGGACGAATCCGGTTCGGACAGCGACTGGCTGGGCGGTTCCGACGCGGAGATGGTCGGCGGTTCCGCGTGGCGCAGGCTGACCGGATCGGCGTCGGATCTGGAGGTCACGGCGGCCGAGTCGACCGCGTACGCGATGCCGGGTGCAGAGCACGAGCCGCCGTCGAACATGCGCACCTCGATGCCGCCCGCCGCGGTGACCATTCCGGATTCCTTTGTGGCGGTGAGCGATACCACCGGGCAGGTGCATCGGTGGGAACCGGGTTCACTCGTCACCGTCCGACCTGACGCGGGTAACTCGGCCGAGCTGGAGATTCTCGTCGAGTCGACCGGTGAATGGTTGCCGATCGGCGATTCGGGGCCGCTGAACATCGGGATCGGGAAGGCGAGCGGGCCGCTTTTCGGTGCCGAGGGCGCCGTGCTGCCGAGCCACGTCGAGCAGGGCGCGGTCGGCGACTGTTATCTGCTGTCCTCGCTGGTGGGGCTGGCGGACAAGAATCCGCAGCTGATCAAGGACATGATTCGTGAATCCGTGATCGACGGAGTGCGCCGGTTCGCGGTGCGGTTCACCGATCCACAGCACGGATCGATATGGGTCCAGGTGGACGACACCTTCTACCTGAACTCCCAGGGGCAGATGAAGTACGCCGCACACGACGCATCGCGGCCGCTGTGGCCCGCGGTGATCGAGAAGGCATGGGCGGCCTTCCACGGCCGCGACCGCGGATACCGCGGCATCGCGCTCGGCATGCCGGGTGCCACCGCGGGTCAGCTGCGTCCACCGACAATGCCGGGCAGTGCAGGCCGGGCACAGCCGACGCGCAGCGTCGACGAGCCGATCTTCGCGCATCCCTTCCAGCTCGACCGCGACCTGCTCGCCGACCTGGTGGACAGTCCGGGCTTCGCCCATCTGCTGCTGGATTGGGAGGATCGATTCGAGTCATCCGGTCGCACAGTGGATTTCGCGACATTCGTCGCCGATGAATCGGCGCGTGCGATCTCCGCCGTGCGACAGGCGCTGGATGAGCACGGGCCGTCGAACCTGCTCGACCTGGATCGGCCACGGCTGGCCGAGGTCATCGGCGGCGATGCCCTCGCCCACGCGATCAGAGAAGCCCTCGACGGCTGGGCAGGCCTCGGCGGTGCTGAGTCTTTCGGCACTTTCCTTGCGGCACACTGGGAGAAGCCCCAGCAGCGGCTCCGAGCACACCTGTCGGCCTGGGCTTCGGATACCGAGCTCGCCGACACCACGGTCGCGGTGTGGATCGCGGAACGAATCGGCTATCTGCTCGATCGCGGTGACACCGTTACCCTCTCGACCAGGCAACAGCTCTCGGACACGTCCAGTGCGCTGCGCCGAGGGCACGCCTATTCCGTAGTCCGGGTAGAACATTCAGCGACGGCGGATACGCCGACCGCGATCGTGGTGCGCGACCCCTACGACACAACCACCGAAATCCCCATTCCCCTGGCGAATCTCAACCGATTCCGCGCCATCAACTCCTCGGGCCCCGGCACCATGTTCGCCTTCGGCGCCGCCCCCACCGCGACCCCCGCCGGCCCGGTGACGATCCGGGAGCCGGATGCGGTGGGCGCGCAGGCTGGTACAGCGGCCGCCGATGGCTTCCTGCTCGGTGACCATCTGGTATCCATGCTGTCGAGCGAACAGGACGGACCCGCAACAGCATTCGAGCGCTCGGCGAGGCCGGCGCCCGCGGGCTCGGCGGTCTTGCCGCCTCCGGATCTGGTGGCCACGATGCCGCCGACTCGATTCAAGCTGTCGAGCGACTACGTGATCGTGACCGATGTGAACGGGAGGTTGGACGCGATCGCCTTGACCGCCACGCTCGCCGAGTCCGGGGTGAGCATCGTCGATGGCGCGGAAGTTCGTGAGGTGCGCAGATCCGACGGTACTTCGCTGAGAATGTTCCTCGCTGTGCTCAACAGGGCCTTCGAATACGACCCGGCTCAGCGCAACTGGCGCCCGCGAACCGCCGGGCTGTTCTCTATCGATGACGCTCAGCAGGTCGTTCAGTGGAGCGGTTCCACCGTCCCCATTCAGGTGGATCAGCACGATCCGAGAAGGATCGCCGTGTTGCGACCGGACGGTGGATGGCTTCGAGCCGTCATATCCAGGGGATCGCAGATCGTCATCGGCAGGGCGACCGGTGAGCTGTATCGGAACGGCGGGCCACGACCGGAAGACGTCGAACAGGGCAGCATCGGGAGCTGCTACCTGTTGTCGAATCTGATCGGGTTGGCCGAGCGCAACCCGGACCTGATCCGCGAGATGATCTACGCGCACGATGTCGTACCCGGGCAGAATCGCGCGTTCAGTGTTCGGTTCTACGATCCGGCGAACAACAGCTGGGTCTGGGTCAAGGTGGACGACACCTTCTACCAGGACGCCGCAGGAAACATGATCTACGCGGTGAACAACCCGTCGCGACCGTTGTGGCCCGCGTTGATCGAGAAGGCGTGGGCGGTATTCCGGGGTGCGGAAAGGGGATACGAGGGCGTCGACGGTGGGATGACCGGGTCGGCAGCCGGGCAGTTGCGTCCCCCGCTGATTCCGGGTTTCGCGGATCGCGTCCAACCGACACGCGATGCCGAGACGGCATTGCTCCTCTTCTCGATCGGGGCGGACCGGGAGGCGCTGACCGGCATGGTCGGCGGCAGTGCCGGTCTCGCGCAGCTGATCGCGGGTCGGCCGGGTCGCGCGGCGTCGGCCGAAATACTGTGGGAAGAACTGGAATTCACCGGTCTCGAGGTCGCTGTGAGCCTGGAGGGCGCGAATCTCAGACCTGCGGATCTGCGAACGATGGACTATGCGGAGCTGGTCGCGGTCGTGGGGGATGAGCATGTGGCGGCGGCGCTCATGGATGTGCTGCCGCAGTGGCCATCCGACGACAGCATCGATGACGACTTCGATGCGTTCACCTTGTTCCTGGTGGACCGGTGGCAGGCGTCGGCGACGGACCTGCACACCCGTCTCACAACGTGGGAAGAGGGTGCCGCGCTGACAGATATCACCGAGGCGACGTGGATGGCCGAACGGATCGACTATCTGCTTCGGCGAGGTGACACCGTCGGCATGCGGACGAGTCGGCATGCCGGAGATCCGCTACCGACCGGCGTCGAATTGCTTCGCGCCCACTCCTATTCGGTTGTCCGCGTGGATCGTCCGAACGCGGAGGACGGGAGACGTAGTGCGCCGACGGCGGTGATTGTGCGGAATCCGCACGGCGGCCCCGAGATCTCCGTACCACTGAACCGACTGAATCAGTTCGACATGATCGGCTCGGCGGGACCCGGCACTCTGGCGATCTACGGCCAGAGGGCCGACACCGATGCCGAGGCGGCGAGCACGGCGGCGCATTCTGCCGCGGCCCGCACCGGCGCCGGGCACACAGCCGAACCGGAGCTTGCCGTGCCGCCGCCGATCCCACACGCCACGCGACCCGATGTTTCGTCGTGGGGTGAGACCGTCGCCGAGGCTCCCGCGATTCCGCGCGCGACTCGGCCGGACGTTCCGCCGCGGTCAGAGTTCATTGCGGCTCAGCCTGTTCCGCGCGTGTCGGGACCCTATGGTGCCGGACCAGCGAGGTTTGTCGATGGGGACGCGGGGTTGCCTGAGGGCTGGGAGTCTTTCCGTGCGCAGTTCACGAAGCCGGTCGCGGGTTCCGTGACGGGGTACGACGGGCGGCCGCTGTTCGCGGGTACCGATATTCCGGTATCGGCGCGCAGGACATCGGCCGAGCCGCTGTCGTTCGACGGCCTGCGTCCGGTCGACGGGAAACCCATGGAGCCCGGCGAGGACTACGAACCGATCTCGATCGTCGATCGCGAGAAGTTCCGGATCGTGGTGGGACCGGATGGGCGGTTGTATTCGGCGGACGGAGCGGTGCTCGACACCACATGGGCCGCCGACCGGGGTTCGGGCACGACGCGCGACTTCGAGGCGTCGCAGAGCACCGCGGATCTGCCGGAACTGCGCGCCGTCATGGTGATGGATGTCTACGGCAATATGTACGCGATCACGAAGGAACAGCAGCGTCGGCTCGGCCCCAGCCGGGATTTCACCCACGCGTCGCTGCTCGGCGGTGCACCCGCGGTCGCCGCGGCGGAGATCGAGGTTCGTGCCGGGGTGCTGAAGGTCATGGTCGATTGGGGTGGGGAATACGACTACGACCTCGAGGATTTCGCACTGGCGGACCTGAATGCGGAAGCGCTGGAGTACCTGCGTGCGCAGACCGTGGGGCTGCGGGTCGCCGCGGACTTCGAGCAGCTGAGTTACGACGAAGCGGCCGCCGCGCTCACTCCGGCTCCGGCTCCGGCCCCGGTGGATGCGGCGCGAGCGAGGGAGCGCATTCCGGCGGCGGCCGTGCGAATCCCGAAGGACGCGACGGTCACGTTCGCGGCGGGTGGAACTACCGTGACATTGGCGGGCGGAACTACGGTCGCGATGCGCGTGGACGAGGCCGACCCCGTTCGGGTTTCGGTGCGAGAACCCGGTGACAGCATTCCATCCGTGTGGCACAGGGTCGACCGCAAGGTGCTGGAAGACGCCGGTATCCAGGTGCCGACCTTGAAGCGCGTAGCCGGTCCGCTGTTCGGGCTCGACGATATGCCCCGTGCCTCCGATGTGAAGCAGGGCGGGGCCGGAACGTGCTATCTGCTCGCCGATCTCATCGGCTTGGCGGCCCGGCATCCGGAGTGGGTGCGTCAGATGATCCGTTCCCGCGCGGATGGTGATCTGGAGGTGCGATTCATCGAGCAGGTCGGTGATGGGCGGGTGACGTCGGCGACCGGCGCGGTGGAGTTCACCCAGCCGACCCGGCGTGAGGTATGGGTTCCGGTGGATCGGCGATTCCACGCCTACGGCGGGAACATGGCGTATGCGGCACACGAGGGTGGTCAGCCGTTGTGGCCCGCGCTGATAGAGAAGGCTTGGGCGCTTTATCGCGGTAGGGAGAAGGGATACGCGGGAATCGAGGGTGGGCTTCCCGGCGAGACGGCGCGTGCACTGTGGCCGGCGGATCCGTCCGGCGTGGCAGGACGGACACTGCCGATCCGTGAGGTGGACGACGCCACGTTCGCTCACCCGATGATGCTGAGTCTGGATGCGTTGGCGCAGTTGGCCGGCGATGACCGTGAGGTCGCGCGTGAGTTGCTGGATCTGGATCACGGCTGGCGTGATTACTTGAACAGCTGGGGCAACGGCCGGACGTGGGACAAGGCACTCGCTGAAGAGCGCAGGATCAGGGGACTCGGCCTGGCCGCTGGTGATGCCACATCGAAAATGGCGCAATGGATGATTGCCCATGATCCGCGCACGGCCGACGGTTTTCGAGCGTTCGTGGAGGAGAAGCTGGGCGCCGAGCGCTGCAGGCAACTGGAACCACAGCTGAAGCTCGTCTACGCGGAGATGGCGCGGTGGGAATCCGTTGCGCCGCTCGATGATTCGGTGTCGACGCGATGGGTGGCCGACCGGATAGCGAATCTGCTGCGACGAGGCGACACGGTGACCATGACCACTCGCCTGCTGCCGGACGGTGTGTCTACCCATCCCGACACCCACCTGTCGCCCAATCACGCATACTTCGTGTCGGCCACGGCAGTCGATGAGGACACGGGCCGCGTGACGGAAATACGGCTGATCGACCCGAATGCGTGGCAGCCCGGCCATCGGTTCCGGGCCGGTGTCGTGATTTCGCCGCGGCACCTCAACCAATTCGCCACGGTGACGTCGGCGGGTCCTGGCACTCGGTCGGCATATGGCTGGGACAACATCGCGCCACCGTTCCGTCCGTATGCATCGGCTCCGGAAGGTCGAACAGAGCAAGCTCCGCCTGCCGACGGCCGAACCGGCGTCGACTTCTTCGATCCCACCGCATTCGGCCGATAGTTTTTCGGCGATGATCGAGATCCCGCAGGATCTGCAATGGCTCGGCTGGCTGGTCGGTGTCGACCTGCCCGAAGGTGACGAGGACTTGCTCTTCGCCATCGGAAACGCCTGGAGCGAAGCCGCGAAAGCGATTGCCGCACAGGTCGATCCGCTGACCCAGGCGCGGCGGAAAGCCAGGGGCGCCTACCGGGACGGCGTGGGCGCCGAGACCATCTCGGCGCTGTTCACCGACCTGCTCGACGGCGATGGTTCGCTGGCCACCTTGGCCGCCGACTACGACGAACTCGGCAGTGCCGCTTTCGATTTCGGCACCACCGTGCAGGCGGCGAAGCTGATGATGATCGTCTCCTACGCCATGCTGGCCGTGGAGATCATCTGGGCGTGGCTGTTCCCGCCGACCGCGCCCGCGGTGGAGGCCGCTGCCATCACCGGAACCAGATCGACGCTGCGGCGGGTCGAAGACCTGGTGATCACCCGGATCGAGCAGGTGATCCTGCGGGCCTTCGGCAGTGTCGGGCAGCAGGCGTGGACGAAGCTGGTGGTCAAGAACCTGGCCACCTATGCGGTGAAGGGTGCGGTATCGGGTGGGCAAGCGGTACTGGTGGACGCGGCCGTCCAGGGCGGGCAGCTGGCCGCGGGTACCCGGCGCCATTTCAACGGCAACGAGGCACTGCTCTCGTTCGGCGCATCCTTTGCGGGCGGACTGTTCGGCCGGGCGGCCGCGCACTGGGGTGGCATCGGTTTCGACGCGTCGATCGGCAGGCTCACCCACCGCCTCGGCCGCGCGGCCGATGTGGGCCGAGGCGCGTCGATCGGCGCGTTCGCCGGTGCGGCAGGCACGGTCGGCGGTGCGATGGCCACCGCGATGAACAGCGGCGACTGGCAGAAGGCTTTCACCGCAGGCGGTTTCGCCCTCGGTGCGTCGGGTGGCGGGTTCCGCGGCGCGGTGGCGGGTGGTTCCCGCGGCCTGTTCCATCTGAATCGAGTACCGCGCAGTGCGGCGCGCACCGGCTTCCTCCGGCACTTCCAGGTCGATGCCGAAGGGAACGTGTACGTCCCGGCGAGCCGGGCCGCCGCGGTCAGCGGATCGGTGACGGGCCAGCCCGTTTCGCGCCCCGCGCCGGCCGCACGGCCTTCGGTCGACCCTGCTGTGGAGTCGACGCCGCGGCATCAGCGCAGGCTGCGTGAACTCGATCGCCAGGACGCGGCCGAAATGCGCGAATACCACCGCCAGGTGCGCGCCGCCCAGCCCCAATTGCGTGCTCAGCCTTCCGAATACGCCGAAAACCGGCCAGGGGCTCGCGAGCGCGGCACCTCGGACGGGCCGGATTACGTCGAGAACAGGCCGCGAGCTCGCGCAGTCGGTACCCCGGAGGGGGTGGAATCGACCGACCGGCAGCCGCGGTGGGGTGCCCGCATGTCCGACCGCGCCCACACCATGCAGAACCGGGCCGATGCGGCCCAGCAAACCGCCGACCGCGCGCAGGCAGGCGCCGACACGGTCCAGCGTCGCGCCACCATGCAACAGACAAGGGCGACAACGGAACACAATGCCGCCGAGCAAGCACGGACGAACATCGGACAAGCACAGCGCCTGCTGCGAACTGCCGAGATTCGCCTGGAAACGCTGCGCGCGACCGGCTCCCGGCATGTCGAGCGGGCCGAACTACAGGTCGCCCGCGCCCGCGCAGAGCTCGCGAGCGCCGAGTTCGAACAGACCGCC
This sequence comes from Nocardia sp. NPDC052566, assembly GCF_044547285.1. NCBI lineage: Bacteria > Bacillati > Actinomycetota > Actinomycetes > Mycobacteriales > Nocardiaceae > Nocardia > Nocardia sp. NPDC052566. The sequence goes on from NZ_JBIUAF010000002.1 coordinate 547,568, forward strand.
GCCCGCCTGCGAGCCGACGCACACCAGCGCCGAGCCGACGAATTCCAGTCTCGCGCAGACGAATCGCAACGCAGAGCCGATCTCACCCAACACCGCGCCGACGACCTGCGCATGGTCCGCGTCCATCCCGACGTGATCAACCGCAGAGCCGACGCCGAAGCCAACCCGACGATCCGCCCGATCAGTGACGAGCACACCTGGTGGCAGCGAGCCCTGCTCCGCAGCGAGCAACTGGGCAAGGAATTCGGCACCGGCGGCCCAGGAACCGACCACTACCAGCCCAAGGCCACCGACCTCCGCGCCAAGACCCGCCCCAAACTCGACCGCTACCACCAGCCGACGATTGAACCGTACACCCCGCCACCGGCCCCCGACCCGAGCGTCTGGGAGCCACCGCCCCACTCCGAAACCCCCACGCCGCCAGCGGATCCCGAGCCACCGGAAGCCCCACACCCCAACCCGCCGGATCACCCCGAGCCTCCGGAAGCCCCAACTCCGGACCGATCCCCACAGCCGAATGACCCCCAGAACCCGGATTGCCCGACCTAGTTGCCGCCAGATGGACGTTGATTCGTCGAGCGCAGTCGTATGGCCCTCAATTACGGAGTGTCGCAGGGCCATTCAACTGCGCTCGACGAATGAGTGAAGTTCGGACCTGTGCCTCGTCACATCACCGACATGGTGTCCAACGCGGAGCCGGAGCAGGTGAGTGCCTGGTCCCATCTGATCCTCACCGCCGACAGCCTCGAAGAGATTTTCGGCGTGTACTGACGGTGGTTGATGCCGCAGTGCTGGAGCTGTTGATCGTTCAGTTCGGTTCCCAGGCCAAGTAGGCCGCCATGCCAACTGCCGGTCGCGCTGAAATCTTACTGGTGCAGCTGTTCACGAAGTTTGGATTGCTGCCCTGCCACATTCAGTCGCGCGACTGCTCGAACACCCTTAGTTCGTACAGTGTTTCGGCCCTCGTCGCGCACAATCTCGGCTTCAGTCGCCCGCCCTGACAAGAGTTGAGCTGTGCAGCAAGGGATTGTCGTCGAGTCGGCCACGGATCTGCATTCCGCCGCGGTGGTGATGGACGGTGCGGCCGAGGCTGTTCGGCGGGCGGTGGCAACTCTCGCGGATACCTTGACCCTGCTCGGTGATCCGATCTCGGTGCGACACAGTGGAAGTGGGCAGGCCGAGGCCGCCGTCACCGCGAGCAGCGGTGACAATCCGCCGTGGGGCACCGACTCCTACGGCACATCGTTCGCCATCGGCGATGCGGGCTACGTGAAGCTCAGTGTCGGCCTGTTGCAGGGCGGATTCGATCTGGCGCACACCCTGTCCGCGTTCGCCGACGGAATGGGCCGGGCCGCAGGAGATCTCGCTATCTCCGAAGCGGACGCCACCACAGCTTTCGCCTGAGTGCCCAGTAGAGCCAGACATCGAGCGCAGTCGGATGGCGGTCGGTTACGGCGTGTCGCACCGCCATTCGACTGCGCTCGGGGAGCTGACGCGTCAGCTCGGTGCGGGGAGGTGGCAGATCTGGATGAGGTCGCGACCCCGGGTGCGCGATACCAAAAGTCCACGGCCGGGTGGGTATTGGGCCGGTCGGACGTCACTGAGGAGCACGCCCTCGTCTTTCGGGGTGCTCATCAGGATGCCGTCGACCGACATGTCCTTCATCGGGCCGAGGACCGGATCGTAGAGTGCGCGCGCCGCGCCGCCGGAGCGGCGGGCGATGATCACGTGCAGGCCGATGTCGCGGGCCTGCGGCAGCAGATCCATCAGCGGCAGTAGCGGATTGTTCGAGGCAACCATGTCGTAGTCGTCGACGATCACGTACACCTCCGGCCCCGTCCACCAGCTGCGCTCACGCAGCTGTGCGGGCGTGATGTCGGCGCCGGGCAGCCGTGCCGACACGAATCCCGAGACCTCCTTCAAGGTGGGCACGGAGGTCTGCGCCGACGTGGAGTACCCGGCCAGGTGCGGTCCGTCGATCGCGCCGAGCATGGTGCGGCGATAGTCGACCAGGATCACCCGCGCCTCGTTCGGATGCGAGTTCTCCACGATGCCCTGCGCGATATTGCGCAGCAGCGTGGTCTTGCCGCAGCCGACGTCGGCGAACACCAGCAGGTGCGGCGATTCTTCGAAGTCGAGCACCACCGGCGCCAGCTCGGATTCGCTCAGCCCGATCAGCACCCGCTTGCTGTCCAGGCGCATGTTCAGCTCCCGCGCGGTGGTCAGTACCTGGTCGCGGTCGATTTCGCCGGGCAGCATCCGCACACCGGGCGCCTTCCGCTCGCCGTACAGCTCGGTGAGCTCGGCCTTCGCGGCCGCGACGCCGTCGGCGAGCGTATCCGGGTTCACGTCGGTGTCCAGACGCGGAAGCGCGATCAGCATGTGCAGCTTGTCGGTGGTCATGCCGCGGCCGGGGCGGTTGATCGGAACATTCACCGCCGCACGGCGATCCATCTCCGAGTCCGACGGGTCGCCGAGGCGCAGCTCGATCCTGGTGCCGATCTGATCCTTCACATTGGGCCGGATCTCCGCCCACCGGTTCGCGCCGAGCATGAGGTGGATGCCGTACGACAGCCCACGGGCCGCGAGCGCGAGTACCTGGCCCTCGATCAGGTCGAAGTCCTCCCGGAAGGCGGCCCAGCCGTCGATCACCAGGAATACGTCACCGAACGCGTCGGCGGCGAGCGGATGCGCGGCCCGCTCCTCGGCGGGCAACTGCGCCAATTCGGCCTTGCGCTTACGGAATTCGCGCATGTTCTCCACGCCGAGCTCCAGGAAGCGGGCCTCGCGCCTGCGCAGCAGCACGCTGAGTTCGGCGACGGTGCGCCGCACCCGGTCGCTTTCCAGCCGCCCGGCCGCCGAGCCGACGTGTGGCAGCCCGGTGAGCGCGGCCAGGGTGCCGCCGCCGAAGTCGAGGCAGTAGAACTGCACCTGTTCCGGGGTGTGGGTGGCGGCGGCCGAAAGAATGATGGTGCGCAGCGTGTTCGACTTGCCCGACTGCGGTCCACCGACCACCGCGACATTGCCCTGTGCCCCGGCCAGATCGACCGCGAGCACCTCCCGTTTCTGTTCGTACGGCTTGTCGACGATGCCGATCGGCAGCCACAGATTGCCGTTCTGGTTGACCTCGGAACGCCAATCCTGGTCCGGCAGCAACATATCCACGGTCGGCGAGATATCAAGCGGCGGCAGCCACACCTGATGTGCCGGCCTGCCGTGCCCGGTCAGCCGGTCGACCACCACTTGGAGCAGCGACCGTTCGGGTTCGGTGGTCGGCGCCTGACCGAGCAGCGCGTTGAGATCGGGCAACTCCACCGGGATCGGTTGCTGCTCTTCCGCATTCGGCTCACGCCCCACAACGGTGGCGGCGGTGAACAGATCGACCACCCCCGTCGCGGCCGTCGGGCCGGTCGTCCGCCCCGCGACCGGCGGCTCGTAAGGTCCCGACACATAGGTGGTGTTGAACCGCAACGGATCCGACGAGTCGCTCTTCAAATAGCCTGCACCGGGCTGAGCGGGCAGATGGTAAGCATCGGTGATGCCGAGCACCTGCCGGGATTCACCAGCCGAGAACGTGCGCAGGCCGATCCGATACGACAGGTGCGAGTCGAGACCGCGCAGCCGATTCTCCTCCAATCGCTGCGAAGCCAGCAGCAGATGCACCCGCAGCGAGCGCCCCAGCCGCCCGATCATCACGAACAACTCCGCGAAGTCCGGTTTCTGCGAGAGCAATTCGGAGAACTCGTCGACGATGATGAACAGCGCGGGCAGCGGATCGAGCGCCGCGCCGCCCGCCCTGGCCTTCTCGTACTCGGTGACATTGGCGAAATTGCCCGCCGCCCGCAGCAATTCCTGCCTGCGGGTCAGTTCACCGGCCAGCGCGTCACGCATGCGGTCCACCATCGAGAGTTCTTCCTCGAGGTTGGTGATCACCGCGGAGACGTGCGGCAGCGGATCGAGCCCGAGAAATGTCGCGCCACCCTTGAAGTCGACCAGCACCAGGTTCAGCAAGTCGGGGGAGTGGGTGGTCACCATCGACAGCACCAGCGTGCGCAGGAACTCCGACTTACCAGAACCCGTTGCGCCGATGCACAACCCGTGCGGGCCCATGCCGTTCTCGGCGGATTCCTTGATGTCGATCTCGACCCGGGTGCCATCGGGAGTGGTGCCGATCGGCACCCGCAGCCGCTCGCGGGATGAGCGCGGCCGCCACACCGCGTCCGCGTCGAGCGTCGCCGCGTCGGTGACGCCGAGCATCGCCATCAGCCCAGGATCGACGTTCACGTCGGCGCCGAGATCGACGACCTGCGCGCTGGTGGCGATCCGGTAGCGCGCCATCCCGCGGCCGAAAGTGGCTGCGACATCCAGGCTTACGCGGTCGGGCCCGGCGAAGTTTTCCACCGAACCGCCGGTTCTCGCGCCGATCACCTCCTCCTCGACCACCAGTTGCAGGCCGCGCCGGACCGCGAGACCGGTCTGCGGCGCGGTCAGATCGAGCACGGTCACCGAGTCGAGTCCGGCATCGCTGATGGTGCGCTCGGACCCGCTGACGTATCCGTCGTCGATCACCACCACCAGGTGCAGCCTGCCCGCGGTTGTCGGTGCGTTGCGCAGGAACCGGCCGCGTTCGAGCAGATCTTCCGATAGCGAGGTCTCCAGCTCCGACAGCGATTCGTAGAGCATGCGTGCCGATCCGATCCGGTCGGTGTCGCGTGGATGTTGCAGGTGCGGAAGCCATTTGGCCCAGCTCCATGCCTCGGCGTCCGGATCGGCGGTGACGATCGCGAAGATCATGCTGTCCGGACCGTGAAAGGTGGCCAGCTCCATCAGCATCGACCGGACCAGCGCGCGGCCGTGCTCACGCGGTCCCTCCACGTTCACCGCGGGGAACGCGCGCAACGAGATCGCGGTGGGCAGGCCGTGCACCACCGAGTGCGTGCGGACGAATCGGCGCAGCGCCACGGTTGCCACCGGTTCCAGGTCCTCCAGCGGAACCGTCTCCGGCCGAACCAGTTTGGTGGCGAGGCGATGGCTGCCGACGCCGATCCGGATATGCCCGAAGTCGGGGTCGCTCGGCCTGCGCTCCCACATCCGGCGGGTGCCGATCAGCGCGTGCAGGTCGATCGGATGCGGATGGCTCCAGAACAGGGCCTCGCGCTGGGCGGTGCCGGTGGTGCGGACATCTTTGCGCAGCTGATCGAGATAGCGGAAGTAGTCCTTGCGTTCCTCGTTGAGTTCGGCGGCCTTCTTCCCGCCGCCGCCGGTGCGGCTGGCGAACATGCCGACCATCGACATCAGCATCATCATCGGGAACATCATGGTGAGCGGGTTGCTGAACATGGAACGGCCGCCCATGGTGAACATCAGCCCCATCATGCCGACCATGGCGACCACCATGACCACCGGAAGCAGCCGCTGCCACAGCGGCGCCGGGATCGGCGCGGTGATCTCCGGCGGCGCGTTGAGAATGACCTCGCCACCCGGCGAGCGCGGCGGCGCGATCCTGGCCAGCCGGATGAAACCCTTTGTGCCCATGGGTAATTCCTTCGGTTAGTCGTCGCCCGGCAGGACGAGGGGCCTGCGCTGTTCGCGCCGGAACGGTAGGGAAAGGGCGAGCACGATCGCCAGTAGCGTCAGGCAGCTCACCGCGCCCGCGATGCCGATGCGGCGCGGCCACGGGCTCACGTAGGCCGGCGCCGTCGGGCCCGCGATCGGAATGCCCTGCGCCGGATCACGATCCGAGGCGGGCGGCACCACCGCGGTGAGCGCGGCAGTCGGGTCGATCAGGCCCGTGCCGGTGCGCGCATCGTGGCCGCTGCCCGGAGCATGGGCGGTGCGGGTGACGCGGTCCATCACCTGCTGGGCGGAGAGTTCGGGAAAGCGCGCGCGCACCAGGGCAACCAGCCCCGAGACATACGCGCTCGCGAAGCTGGTCCCGTTCACCGGCGCCACCTGGCCATCCGCCTGCGGAGTGCCGTTCACCAGTCCGGTGCCGCCCGGCGTGCTGTCCAGCGACATCAAGTTGCTGCCTGGCGCCGCGACGGAAACCCAAGGCCCATAGAGGGTGAAGGCCGACGGCGATCCGTCGAGCTCCATCGAAGCCACCGAAAGCACATACGGCGAGAACCATGCCGGCGTCGCGATGGTGTTGACCGCGTTCCATCCGGCGGTGCCGTTCTGTTCCTTGCACGCACCCTGCTGTTGCAGATTGCCCGCCGCCGCGACCACGACGACATTGCGGTCGTACGCGTACCGAAGCGATGCGCCGAGCGCACCGTCCACCGCGTCCGCGCCGGCGGGCCTGCACGAGACCGCGGAGATATTGATGACCGTCGCGCCACTGTCGACCGCGTGCACCACTGCGCTGGCCAGCGTGTCGACGGTGCCGTACCCGCCCGCCGACATCGCGCCAGGATGGTCGGAGCGGTAGCTGTTCTTGGCCTGGTAGGCCAGGCTGGTCTGGCGAATGCTCAGGATCGAGGCCGCGGGCGCGACGCCGGAGAAGCCGTCACCGCCATCGGGCGCGGGCCGACCGGCGATGATGCCTGCCACCAGCGTGCCGTGCCCATCACAGTCGATTGTGCCGTCGGAATCGGAGACGTAGTCGCCACCGGGCCGCACCGACAGCCGCGGATGCGGGGTGACGCCGGTGTCGATCACCGCGACGGTCTGTCCCTCGCCCCGGCTGAACTGCCACGCGCGCTCGAGCCCGAGCGCCTTCTGTACTGCCGGAACTCCTACCGGCGCGGGTCCGGTCCAGATCGGTTGCGAGCACAGCAACCGCTGCTCCGACGGAATCGGCGGCGCCACAGGGGCATTGGTGATCAACGCCCCCGGATCGACCACGGGTGGCGGTACGGCGAGCGCCGCACCGGGTGCGATGGTCGATGCCATCGCCAAAGCGACGAGGCTCAATCGGGCTACCTCACGCATTGCGGGCAATGGCGTAGATATCGAGGATCCAGAAGACGAGCGGCCCGATCACGCAGATCAGGGCGTATTCGAAGATCTCACCCGCCCGCTGCACGACCGGCGACACCTCCATATTCGGCCCGGCCACCCCGATCAGCATGCCGAGCCCCGCGACGAGCAGCAGCGCACCCGCGGCGGGCAGCGCCAGTTCCGGCATCCGCACACCCCACAGCACGGCGGGCACGATCAGGGCGGCGCAGCCACCGGCCACCAGTACCGCCGCCTGCGTCAGATCCGCGAAAGCCCGTCCGCGCCTGGCGAGTACGACACCGACCGCGGCCGCGAGCGCCGCGCACTGCCAGCGATGTTCGGTAGCCGAGGCGACGGTCACGATCGTCGCGAGCACGGTGACCGCGACGATGCCGAAGATCATCCCGGACTGGAAATCGTTGGCCCGCCTCGACCGTTCGTGGAGTCCGGCCGCCGACGGGATCGCGGTCGCGCCGACCGCGCCGATGCCCTCGATGGTCGGACGCGGTTCGTGGTCGCGCGGGTCGATGGCCCCACCCGCGGTCGGCACCGGCGGTACCGGAAGCCGCGCGGCCGCCACCGCGATCCGCGAGGCGAGGGTGATGCCGAGCAGTGCGACGACGATGATCCCGGCCGAGACCTGCAACGGTGCGACATCCCAGATCGTCACCGTGCCCGCGGCGCCGGTGGCGAACGTCGCGACCGTGATGACACCGGTGCACATCGTCGTGCGCACCGGGATCGCCCGCATCGCGATTACCGCGAGCAGCATGGTGGCCGCGCCACCGAGCAACAGGTGTGGCGCGCCGGGGCGGCCGGGCACGAATGCCGCTGCGCCACTTCCCATCAGCAACAGCCCACACAGCGCGAGCGCAGTGGCGGGCGAGGTCGCCGCGTACTTCCTGGCGACAAGCGCGGCGCCGATCAGGATCACCAGGCCGATGCCGAGGCCCGCGGATCCGGCCGCAATGCCCCAGCCGCGCGCCGCGGCGAACAGCAGCAGAAAACACGTGCCGACCACCGCCGCGATCGCGCCCGCCATCCCGGCTCGGCCCGCCGATTCGCCCGACCAGCCGCGGAACGAATCGTCGGTCAGCCGCGCGACCGCGTCGATCACATCGTCGAACAGCGGTGGCGATTCGACCGAATCCACCGCGCGCAGCACGAGCAGGTCGCCGTCGAACACCTCGGCCTCGAGCAGCGTGCGTTCCGGCTCGATCGCGGTCCGACCGGGCTGAGCCAGGGTCCAGTGCTGGGCGGCGAGCGGCCCGTTCTCCTCGTGCTCGGACAGATCGGGATTGCGAGAAGCGATGAGCGCCACCACATCCGGGATGAAATTCGCGATCGCCACGGTGGCGGGCAGCACCACGTCCACCTGAGTGTTGCCGCCGATCACCGAGACACGGCACAGTTGCGGCTCGATCGCCGTGGACTCCATCACGTTCGGGAAATTAACAACGGTGTAGCGCGGGCGCATCCGCCGAGCGGTGAGTTTCCTCAGTCGTAACCCTGGGCGGGCGGCGACGTGCGGTTCTGCGGCACAAGCGGTTTCGCGTGGTGAACCGACGGTGAATGTCACGTGCGCGTGCGCAGGGTGAATCGTGACGGCGCACCGTATTCCGGTTACGTTGCGCCGCATGTCAGCGATTCGTCAAGCGCAGCAGGTCTTCGACGCCGGTGTGCTGTCGTTGGGTTTGATGGTCGACGGCCAGCAGGCCACCAAGAACCTCGAGTACGCCAAGGTGGCCTTCCGCCGGGCCACCGAGCTCGACCCGGACATGTGCGACGCGTGGCTCGGTCGTCTCGCCGCCGGTGATGCGTCCAACGAGGTACTCCGGCAGCTGCACCGCACCTCGACCACCTCGCTGATGCGCGAACAACGCAGGCTCGGGCTGCCCCCGCGCCAGCTGGCAGGCCGCTTCCAGATCGGCCAGTACATCGACTATCCGGTCGCCGGGCTCACCGAGATCTGGATCGCGCACGCCATGCGCCTGCTGGAGGACAAGCAGTTCGACGAGGCAGAGCGGGTACTCGACGAGCTGGACGAGCGCCGCAAGAAAATCACCGACGATCCGGACCGCGACCTGGACGACCGGGTCTGCGCCTATGCCCGCGGCGTCCTGTACTTCACCGCCCAGCTGTGGCCCGACGTGATGGCGGTGCTGGCCGGATCGGCCGAATGGCAGGACCAGTACATGGCCGTCGGCGCGCACGTCATGGTCGGCACCGCGTGCGCACACCTCGGCCTCTTCGGTGAAGCGACTCGCCGCCTCGAACACGCCGAGCGCGGTCCGATCCCGGCGGCCCGCACCGCGGCCATGTTCTGCCGCGGTCTCGCACTCCGCGAACAGGGCAACGAGGACGAGGCGCGTGCACTGTTCGAGACCGTGTACAGCCAGGTCCCCGGTTTCGCTTCGAACGCGCGCGCCATGAACGATCCCACGTTCCGCATCGTCGTCACCACCCGCGAACAGATCGAATCCCGCACCGACCGTTGGGATCCCGGCACCGCACCGTCCCTCGACGAGGCCGCCGAACAGGAACACCAGGACCGCGCCGAGTCGATCCTGGCCACCGCCCGCGCGGAATTACAGGCCCAGATCGGCCTGGAAGCGGTGAAGGTTCAGGTCGCCAAGCTGCAATCCTCGGCGACCATGGCCAAGATCCGCGCAGAGAAGGGGCTCAACAGCATGCCGCGCGGCCAGCATCTCGCCTTCACCGGACCGCCCGGCACCGGCAAGACCACCATCGCCCGCGTGGTCGCCAAGATCTACTGCGGTCTCGGCTTGCTCAAAACCGACAAGGTGGTCGAGACCAAGCGCTCCGATTTCGTCGGCCAGCACCTCGGCTCCACCGCGATCAAATCCAACGCACTGATCGACTCCGCCATGGACGGTGTGCTTTTCGTCGATGAGGCCTACACCCTTATCCAGCAAGGCCTTTCCGGCGGTGACGCCTTCGGTCGCGAGGCGGTGGACACATTGCTGGCCCGCATGGAGAACGACCGCGACCGCCTGGTCGTCATCATCGCGGGCTACGACGGCGAGATCGACCGCTTCCTGGCCAGCAACGACGGCCTGGCCTCCCGCTTCGCCAAACGCGTGAAATTCGACTCCTACTCACCCGACGAACTCCGTGACATCGGCAAATTCATTGCCCGCACCCGCGATTCCTCCCTCTCCGACGAAGCGGTCACCATCCTCCGCGACGCCTGCGCCGACCTCTACGCCGTCGAACGCACGGATCAAAGCGGCCTCCCGCGCCGCGGCGTCGACATCGCGGGCAACGGCCGCTTCATCCGCAACGTCATCGAAAGCGCCGAGGAAGAACGCGAATACCGCCTGGCCACCGACGAATCCCTGGATCCCCACGCCCTTGACGAGGAAACCCTCATGCGCATCGACGCCGACGACATGCGCAAGGCACTCGACAGTGTCCTCGCCACCCTGACCTGATCAGGGGAATACCCACGGAACAGCTGTCCTCCCGCGAACCCATCCCCACCCGGGCGGTGGGCTCGGTACGGCATGGGGTGTAGCCGATCGGCGGAATGCCTATTGGTGGCTGGTGAATTCGGTTCCGGTGACGATGGCGGGGTGGAGGCGGATGATGCGGTCGGTGGGTTCGGACAGCCCCGCGGGGAGGAGTCGGCGGTAGCGTGCGAGGTCGGCGGTGTCGGTGACGGTGTCGGCGACGCCGGTGACCGTGACACACCATCCGCTGCGGGTGTCGCTGCTGATCAGGTCGGCTTCGTAGGTCACGGCCTGTGACTCGGGGGAGAGGCCGGTGCCCGCGTCGCCGCGGATGATGAGCTGTCCGGCGTCGAGGATGTGGTCGGCCGGGTGTATGGCGGGTAAGGCATAGCGGGAGAACACGATTCGGCCGACTCGGATGCTGGCGAGCAACTCCATGGCCACGGTGGTCGGCAACTGCCGGGTTCCCGGTCCTGGGCTCATGGGGTCCTCCGGTCGGGCGGGTCGAGTGGTTCAGTTGTGTCAGCGGCGTGGTCTTCGCACCACGGTGCTCGGTCGCGCGGGCGGGGACGCGGCGACGCGGTCGCGGGCCAGGGCGAGCATGGCCAGTCCGGCGTCACGGGTGAGCATGTCCAGGTCCTCGAGCACGCCGGCGATGGCGTCGCTGGCGGCGCGGAGGTTCTCCGGTGTCGCGGTGGACTGGTCGAAGACCGCCTGGAGGGTGTGCAGTTGCAGCCCGACGTCGAACAGGTGCCGCACGAGCTGATCGCTGGCGGTGGCGAAGGCCGCCTGCGGGCCGGTGAGATCACGTTCGGGATCGAAGGTGTGCGGTGTCCGCGCCTGCCCATCGGCGCTTCCGGCTTGCTCGGGTGTCGCAGTGGACAATTCGGGCCGGTGCGGGGCGAGCAGCGCCGACACCATCGCGCGGCCTATCGGATCGAAGACACCGTTCCCCCCGCCCATGCTTCGTGCGATCGCCTCGCCCGCGAAGTCGCCGTAGAGCCGCAGCAACCGCAGATCCTCGTCCGACGGGCGGTGTGGTTGCCGGAAGTGGGTGGACACCATGGCGACCACGCGACCGGAATAGTCCAGCAGCGGTGTGGACTGCACGCCACGGAAGCCCGCGGACGCACCGATATCGCGGTGCGGTGCGAATCCCGGGTCCGTGGTGACGTCGAAGATCGCCGTCTGCCCGGTTCTGGCCGCGCGGCCGCAGGCGGAGCCGTCGTCGTCGACGACGGCGAAGTATTCGCAGAACTCGGCGTCGAAACCGGCCTCGGTGGTCAGCAGCAACATACCGGTGGCCGGGTCGAGCAGTTGCACGTCCCCGAAATCCGCGCCGGTCAACGCCATCGCGGCCTCGAGCACGCCGGGCAGCAACGCGTCAACGGTGGATCCGTCGCAGAGTCGGGCGGTCATCTGATGCAGGCGGCGCATGGCCTCGGGCCGCTCGCCCGCGAACCGCACCGCGTCGGCGAAGTGCTCGGCGCGCGCTGTCAGGGTCGCGGTGCCGACCGCCGCACGCGGGTCGGCGGCACGATGGGCGGCGCGGACCTGTTCGAGCGCCGCATCCGGATTCCAACCCGATTTCATGGGCCCGCACCTGTTTTCGGCTTCGGAGGGAAGACCGCCACGACCGTCGTCCTGTGTCCGCTATCTATTCCGACCCGCCCTCAGTGGGTGCTTCTGCAGTGTACGTCGCCCGCCGAGCGCGGGACAGGGCTTGGCAGCGGGGGGTAAACAAGCCCGATTCGCACGCGGCGCGTTCCCGACCGGCCGTGGTCAGTGTCGCGTCGGCTGATCGGCCGGATCGAGGTATTCGATACCGGTGATGACATCGGGGTGGATGCGCAGGATCCGGTCCTGCCCGCCGGGCAGCCGCGAACACAGCGCGGCGCGGTAGCGGGCCAGGTCGAACGGATCGGTGACCGGTTCGGCGACGCCGGTGACGATGACGCACCACCCCTGCTGTGTGTCGTGATCGAGGCAATCGGCCTCGTAGGCGACGACCTGCCGGTACGGCGGTACGCCGAGCCCCGCGCCGGTGGCGACGACGATCGCCTCGCCGTCGACGACGTGGTTGACCGGCCGGATCGCGGGTAATGCGTAGCGGGAGAAGACGATCCGGCCGAACCGCACCCTGGCGAGCAACACTATGCACTCGACATCGGTCAACGCGTGCGCGGTCAGGGTCTCGGTCGCTGTCACATCGCCCCTTCGCACCATCGGGCGGTCATCGGATGCGGGTCCGGATCTGCCTATCATCGCGCGATCGCCTTTCGAAAGCCACGAATTCGGCACTCGAGTGACGATCGGATTCCCAAACGTTGCCGTGACAAACCCCGCCCCGCAACAGAACAGGCGCCGAACGCGCCACCCGGTGTGAGCGCAATCGATGGGTTGGCCGGGCGGTCGTGGGTCTGGCAGGATCGGCTTTCGTATGATCGTGAATTCCCAATCCGCCCGCGACAGCCTCGATGGGCTCTCCGTGGGCGACGCGCTCGGCGCTCAGTTCTTCGTACCCGGTCGGTCGCTGGCCGACCTCATCGACGGCCGGCCACCGGCAGCTCCCTGGCCATGGACCGACGACACCGAGATGGCCTGTTCGGTCTATTCGGAAATCCACACCCGCGGCCACATCGACCGTGACGCGCTCGCCTCGGCCTTCGCCGACCGTTGTGAGCCCTATCGCGGCTACGGCGGCGGCACAGTGGTTGTGCTGCACGAGATTCGGGACGGACGTCCCTGGGCCGAGGCCGCGGGCGCCTCGTTCGGCGGGCGTGGTTCCTGGGGGAACGGGGCGGCGATGCGCGCTGCCCCGCTCGGCGCGTACTTCGCCGGGCGCCCGGACGAGGCGGCCGCGCAAGCCGCCATGTCCGCCGAGGTCACGCATAGTCATCCGGAAGCCATCGTCGGCGCCATGCTCGTCGCCGTCGCGGCGAGCCATGCCGCCGCGACCCGCGAAACATCCTGCACCCCAACCGAACTCCTACAAGCGGTCGACCCGTATCTGATCGACGGCCGCACCGCCACCGGCGTCCGCCGAGCTCGTCGGCTACTGGGCCGATCGATAGCCGAAGCAGCCTACGAACTCGGCAACGGCGCCCAAGTCACCGCCCAGGACACCGTCCCCTTCGCCCTCTGGACGGCCGCCACCTTCCTCACCGACTACCCGCGCGCCATCACCGCCTGCATCGAAGCGGGCGGCGACGTGGACACCACCGCCGCCATCGTCGGCGGTATCGTCGCCGCCCACACCGGCCACCGCCATGGCCCGATCAGGGGAATACCCCCGGCGTGGCTGTCCTCCCGCGAACCCCTCCCCACCTGGGCAGAGGCTGATCACGCCTGGGGTGGAGGGGATTTGCGATAGCGGCCCGGGGTGGTGCCGATGAGGGTGGTGAAGGCGGTGATGAAGCTGCTCGGGTTCGACCAACCGCAGGCGTGGGCGACGTGGGTGGTGTCGTGGCCGTCGGCGAGCAGGACGAGTGCGTGGTAGACGCGTAGCTGGGTGCGCCACTCGTAGAAGGTCATGCCGAGTTCGTTGTGGAACAGCCTGCTCAGCGTGCGCGCGCTGGCTCCGATCCGTTGCCCGAGTCCGGCCAGTGCGGTGTTGTCCGCTGGCTGCTCGTACAGAATCCGCGCGATGGCTCGCAACCGGTCATCGCGCGGCTGCGGCAGTTGCAATGGCTGCTCGTCGGCGATGTGGAGTTCATCGACGAGGACTCGACGCAGGCGGGCGTTCGCGGCGCGATCACGGTCGGGTACGTCGCGGTCGTAATTGCGTGGGCCCGTGAGGGTCAGCAGGATTTCGCGGGCGAGGTCGGAGACCAGGAACACGGCGGGACGGTCCGGTACGAGCCGGGCCGGCGATGCGGGCAGGAACAGGATCCGCATCTCGGTGTCGCCGTGCGTGCGGTGGTAGTGCTCGAACCCGGCCGGGGTCCACGCGACCCGATTCGCGGGAACGATCGATGTGCCGCCTTCGGTGTGTACCGAAAGAACGCCACGGGCCGCGTACACCAGGTGTCCCCGCGGATGGGAATGCGCTGAACTCATTCCCCCCGACGGCCACAGATGTACCCCTCCGGACGGCCACAGACGTGACGTCGAGGCAGATCGAGCAGGTTGGCGGCCAACGGGCATAAGTTGGCAATCTACCGGTGGACGGCCACGTCGTGCCCCGGCGACAGTGGACGTCATGCGCGAGAACATGAGTGCGACAATGCGAGCGGCCGTCTGCGTGCGTCCGGGCGGCCCGGAGGCGCTGGAGATCCGCGAGGTGCCGATCCCCGCGGTTCGGGACGGCTGGAGCCTGGTGCGGATACAGGGCGCGGGCTTGAACCGGTCGGAATTGCGTACCCGTCAAGGTTATTCGCCGAGCGTGACGTTCCCGCGGGTACTCGGGATCGAATGCGTGGGCATCGTGGCGGACTCGACCGATCCCGGTATCCCGGAGGGGACGACCGTCGCCGCGGTGATGGGGGAGATGGGACGGCAGTTCGACGGCGGCTACGCCGAGTACGCGTTGCTGCCGAACGCGCTGCTGATGCCGATCACCACCACGCTGCCCTGGGAGGTCCTGGCCGCACTGCCCGAGACGTACTTGACCGCGCGCGGCGCGCTGGGCACGTTGGGGATCGGGCCGGATGCCAAGGGCCGCTTGCTGATCCGTGGCGGCACCGCGTCGGTGGGGATGGCGGCCGCGTCGATCGCGGCCGGCTACGGCGTCGAGATCGCGGCAACGACCCGGCGGCCGGACAAGCTCGGCGCATTGACCGCCGCCGGTGTCGACCACGCCGTGATCGACGACGGTGCGTCGCTCGCGGCGAGCGTGCACGCGCTGTGGCCCGAAGGGCCGGACTACGTGCTGGATCTCATCGGAGCGGACACGCTGGTGGACTCGCTGCGCCTGGTCCGTCGCGGCGGAGGGGTTTGCATGGCGGGCTCGCTCAGCGGCTGGGTCATCCCGGACTTCGAACCGATCGCGATGATCCCGTCCGGAACCACGCTCACCGCCTTCCACAGCGACGACTGCCAAGGCAGCGCGGGCGCCGCCGTGCTGCAGCGGGTCGTCCACGAGGTCGAGACCGGCGTCTACCGGCCCAACCTGGACCGAATCTTCGGCCTTGACGACATCGCCGCCGCCCACCACTACATGGAAAACAACCGGGCCGCCGGAAAACTCGTCGTGGTGCCGTAGCCAGGCATAGCAACCGTCCCTGATTCGGCTACGTCAGCCGCTCAGCCTATTGCATCTACGTATACATCTACTTATAGTTATCTGTTGCCGGCTTCGGAAATCTCTCGAACATGTACTACCGCAAGGGAAATGGTTATGAGTGAAGCTCTCCATGCCGTGACGACGATGCCTGCGGAGCGTCGGCCCGGCTGTCCGTTCGATCCGCCGGCAGAGTTGATCGAGGCTCGTCGGCACGGTCCGATCAGCCGATACACCTTCCCCGGCGGCGAACCGGGCTGGCTGATTACCGGATACGACCTGGTCAGGTCGATCGTGGCCGATTCACGGTTCAGTTCGCGCAGGGAGCTCATGCTGCACCCGACCATCGACTACTCGGGTTTCGAGACCCCGCCCGCACCGCCCGGCGAGTTCCTCCTCATGGACGAGCCACAGCACGGGCGCTATCGGAAACCGCTGGCGGGCAAGTTCACCGCACGGCGCATGCGACTGCTCACCGAGCGTGTCGAGCAGATCACCGCCGACCACCTCGACGCCATGGAAAAGGCCGGGCCGCCAAGCGATTTGCTGACCGCGTTCGCCAGGCCCATCCCCGCCGTGATGATCTGCGAACTGCTGGGTGTGCCTTACGAGGAGCGAGATTCATTCCAGGACAACGTCGAGTCGTTCATGAACGGCGAGACGAGCGACGAGGACCTGATGGCGGCGGTCACCGCGACCTACGACTACCTCACCGGACTGGTGGCCGCCAAGCGCGCGAACCCCACCGACGACATCCTCAGCGACCTCACCGACAGCGATCTGACCGATGAGGAACTGCGCGGGATGGCATTCCTTCTGCTGGCGGCCGGATTCGACACCACCGCGAACATGCTGGCGCTGGGCACCTTTGCGCTGTTGTGCCATCCCGGGCAGCTTGCCGCCCTGCGCGCGGATCCCGCACTCACCGACCAGGCGGTGGAGGAACTGCTGCGATATCTGAGCGTCGCCAAGACCTTCATGAGAACGGCGCTCGAGGATGTCGAGTTGGCCGGACAGACGATCAAGGCCGGGCAGGTGGTCATCGCGTCATACCACACCGCCAATCGCGACCCCGAGCGTTTCACTGATCCCCACACGCTCGATCTGCACAGGTCGTCCGATGGGCATCTGGCCTTCGGCCACGGCACGCATCTGTGCCTGGGAGCGCAACTGGCCCGCGTCGAGATGCGCGTCGCATTCCCCGCGCTGCTCAACAGGTTCCCCAGCCTGCGCCTAGCCGTACCTGCCGAAGAGGTTCCCGTGCGTCCGGAGGCCGCCGATATCTACGGAGTCAAGAGCCTCCCTGTCACCTGGGACGTATGACGCGAGGTCGTCCACGTCCTCGCCTTGCCCGCGCTCAGCGTTCAGGCCACCTGCGGGGTTCGTGGTGTGCGCCTAGCGGGCCGCGGCCTGGACGCTGGCTTCGATGCCCTCCGGGGTGAGGTTGGTGATCGCGCCGTCGCCTATTCGTACGGCCGGGACGCTCGTCAACTTCGCCTCGGTGGCCTTCTTCGTCTGGTTCGCGACGAACGCGCGGTAGCGCCCCGAGGTGACGCAGTCGGTGAGCTGGGTGCTGGCTGTGATACCTGCCCGGCCGGCCAGGTCGATCAGTTCCCGATCGGTCGGGCCGGGGGAGCCTTGGGCGGGTACCCGGTCGAGGACGGCCCGCCGCCACGCGAGCCACTTGGATTTATCGGCTTCGGCGACGCACGCGCTCGCATTGGCCGCGCGGCTCGAGTACTCGGTGGTGGAGTCGCGATCCCGGATCGCGATCACGCGGTAGGCCACCGCGATCTTCTGCTGGTCGAGCAGGCCGGCGATCGCCGGGCCCGACACCGAATCGAAGCTCCGGCACAGCGGGCACTGCATGTCCTCGGTGATCGTCATGACGGGGTCGGTGTCGCCGAAGCGAACCGTGCCGTCGTCGGCCAGTGCGGCCGGACCGGCGACCGCGGCCGCCGCGGCCGCCGCGGTCCGGTCCCGTTCGTTGATCTGCACGACCAGGCCGATGCCTACCGCCGCGATCAAACCGATCAGCAGAACCGCTGTCCACAGACGACCTGCGGTGCTGATTCGGGCCAGTTGATCGGCGCGGGGGATGCGGCTCATTCGAGGCTTGCGCATGGTGGGTATCTCCGCGAATTCCGGGCCCGTCGGGCCGCTCCTGCTCACTCGGATGAGCCTTCCG
This sequence comes from Nocardia sp. NPDC052566, assembly GCF_044547285.1. Lineage (NCBI taxonomy): Bacteria > Bacillati > Actinomycetota > Actinomycetes > Mycobacteriales > Nocardiaceae > Nocardia > Nocardia sp. NPDC052566. The sequence goes on from NZ_JBIUAF010000002.1 coordinate 565,392, forward strand.
GCCAAGTTAGCAAACGACTAGCTACTCGGCAATCCATTCAGGCTGTCAACCCCTGCGCAGTAACATTCATGTAAATACTTTCCGCCGTGGGAACCTTCGAGACTGGGCTTCTACCTGCGGATTCGATTCCATTTGGAAAGAATCGGCGTTGACTTAGCAAACTGAGCACCCGACCATTTCCGGCATGAGCAAATATCCAGTTAAAGCGAGTGGGCGGGGGCGATCACCGGCGCTGGCCCGCACGGCCGCCGCGGTCGGCGCGCTGTCCTTCGGCGTCGCCGCCCTGTCGTTCACCGCGGTGGCTCCCGCGACGGCCGAACCGGTACCCGCCGGGTGCCGCGCCGACACCTCGGTCCGCAATCAGCTGACCGTCGAGTGCGAGCCGGGAGGCGGCGTCGGTCAGCACGCCTACATCCGATGCACCGACGCGGTCGGCCTGAAGCACACCCATATCGGTACGCCGATCGGACAGGAGGGAGGGCGCTCGACCGCGATGTGCGGACCCGACGAGGCGGGTCTCACCTGAGTTCGGACACATCGGGGGCAAATCCAGTTTGGGCACGACGATCGAGAGGCTCGAGGCAGTGGAGAACACAGCTGGTTTTCTGCCCGGACAGCGCGTCCGGGCCACCAAAGCGGCCGGGCGGCACCGGCGTAAGACAAAACAGAACAAGCGCGGCTTCTACGCGGCCGCGGCATTCGCTTCCGTCGCTACCGCAACCCTGGTGGCCGCGCCCGCGGGCGCCGCGCCGACCACGGCCGACGTGAGCCCGATCGACGGCGGCGTGCTGCCCCAGCTCGGATCCTTCATCGGCAACCAACTCGCCCCCGGGGCCAGAGCCGATCTCGAGGCGGCGGTCGGTGCGGTCGGCACCGCGACGCCCGATGCGCCGTGGGCGGATCCGATCAGGTCGTTCGAGAGCGGGGTCCGCTCGACGATCCAGCGGGGCGACGACCCCGCACCTGCACCAGCACTAGCACCCGCACCGGTCTCCGGTGTCGCGGATCGGACCGGAACGACACCGGCCGCCGGGATCGCGAGCAACGGCAATACCGGGCGGGCGCCGTCGGCCGTCGAGGAGATGGCGGCGACCGTCACCCAGATCACCGGATCGGGTCTGAACCTGCAGCAGATCGGAGCCTGGGCCGACCAGGTTCCCGAGGGCCCGCTGCGCCAGCCGGTTCAGGACGTGCTCGCCTTCGTCCGCGATGCCACCGAGATGGCCGGTGCCCAGCGCAAGGATTCCCGCGGTACCGCGATCGATACGCTGATCAATCAGGCTCGCGAAGTCTTCGACTTCCCGCGCGACGGCGGCGACCCGACCAAGGCGCTGCGCGAGCTGCTCACCCCCGTAATCGGTGAGAAGGCCACCGAGTGGGCGCCGGTCATCGACCAGATCGCACCCGCGTTGCGCGATGTCGCGGCAGGCGCCGACCTGAAATCGGTGCTCACCGAACGGCTGACGCCGCTGCTGCAATCCGGTCCGCTCGCCGACGCGGTGCGCCCGGTGATCATGCAGTTCGCGCCGGCACTGCGTGAGGTCGCGCCGACGCTGACCGCCGTCTCCGACGGGTCGCAGCCGGTGACCGCGCTGGTCGGCGCGCTGGAGCAGGTGCTGCGGTCGGGCACGCTCGCCGCGTCGCTCGCGCCGTTCGCGGGCTACCTCACGCCGCTGATCAGCGCTGTCGCCGATCCGGGTTCCGCGCTCGGCGCGGCGCTCGCGCCGATTCGCGACAGCGTGCTCCAGGCCGTGCGCGGGCTGCTGCCGTCGCAGACCCGTGATGTCGCGGGACCACTGACGATGCTGCCGTTCGCGTTGCCGCTGGTGCTGCTGGCGGCGCCCGTACTCCTCGCGATACTCGCCGTGCCGGTGATCGGCGCCGTACTGCTCGGCCTGGCCGCGGTCGCGGTGGTCGGCGCGGTGGTGGTTGCCGGGGTCATCGGCGCCGCACTGCTGATCGGCGCGCTGGTGGTCGGTGCGGTGGTGCTCGCCGCCGTGGCGATTCCGGTGCTGATCGTGCTCGCGATCATCGCCATTCCGGTGCTGCTCGTGGTGATTCCGCTGGGATTCCTCGCATTCCAGGTGCTGGCGCCGGTCATTCTGGCCGGGTTGCTGATCACGATCGCCGCGGTCGTCCTCACCACCATCGCGGTCGCGGCCGGTGCGCTGATCGTTGGTGGCCTGTTCACCGCGATCGGGTTCCTGGTGCTGACGGCGGCGGCGGTGCTGATCACCGGCCTGGTGCCGGTGCTCGGCCTGCTGCTCGGGCCGCTGCTTTTCGGCGGCGCGCTGGTGTTCCTGGTGGTGGCGACGCTGTTCACCGCGGCGATGGTCTTCGGTGCGCTGCTCGTCGGCAGCCTGGTCGCCGCCGCGCTGGCGGTGGTCACCGGCCTGCTTTCGCTGTTGACACCCTTCGGCCTGATTTCGCTGCCGATTCTGCTTGCCCTGGCGCTCGTCGGCGGTGGCCTGCTCATCGCGGCGGCCGTGGTCGCGGCGGCGGCGATCGGTCTGCTGTTCATCGCCGGACTGATCGTGCTCGCGGCCGCGGCCGGTTTCACGGTGACATGGCTGATGTTCCTGAGCCTGGTCGCGGCCGCGCTCATGGCCGCGGGCGGGGTGATCATGTGGATCGGTCTCGCCGCGGCGGCGGTCGCGCTCGGTATCGGCGGTTTGATCATGGCCGCCGGTGGCCTGGTCTTCGGCACCATCGCGGCGGCCGCGCTCACCCTCGGACTACCGATCATCGGTCCGCTGCTCGCGCCGCTGTTCTTCCTGGCACTGGTGGCGATCCCCACCGGTCTCGGGCTCATCATGATGGTCGGTGGCCTGCTGCTCGGCACATTTATCACCGCGCTGTGCTCAGGTCTCGTGCTGCTCGGTATCGCCGGATTCGCCGTTGTCACTCTGCTGGCCTCGGTGATCCTGATGGTGGCCATGCCGTATGCCATCCCGCTCATCCTCCTCGCCGATCTCGCGTTCGCCGCGATCGTCGGCGCGGGGCTCGCGATTCTCGCCGCGGCCGCGATCGTCGCCACGCTGAGCGGGCTCGGCATCGTGATGATCGGCGCGTTCGCGGCGGCGATCATCGGCGCCGCGGGTGTGTTCCTCAGCGGATTCGCGCTGACGATCGTCGCGTTCTTCGGCTTCGTCCTGGGCGCACTCTTCCTGATCGTCATCAACCCGCCGCTCGCGCTGCTCGCCGCGCCGGTGATCTTCGGGGTGATGCTGCTCGGCCTGCTGGCGATGATCGGAACTACGGCACTGGCTGGCAGTGTGATCGTCGGCCTGCTCGTCGGCCTCGCCCTCTTCTCGGGAGCCGTATGGGCGGCGATGAACATCGGGCTCGTCGCGGTCATGCTGATCGTCTCGGCGCTGTTCCCGCCGCTGTGGCTGATCACCATTCCGGCCGCCGTCGTGGCGCTGCTGTGGATGGCCTTCTGGATCCCGGTCGTGGTCGGCGCGGCGGTGCTGCTGTTCGCCGCGGTATTCCTCGCGGGCAACGCGATCGCGGCCGTGCTCGCGCTCGCGGCGGTGGTGGCGACCGGCATCGTCGGCGCCATCGGGGTCGTGCTCGCGGCGATCCTGTCGATTCCGTTCCTGATCGTCGGGCCGTTCGCGCCGATTCTGTCGACGGCGCTGATGCCTTTCATCGCGCTGGCGGTGCTCGCCGTGGCGGCGCCGTTCCTCGCGGTGCTGCTCGCGATCGCGGCCCTGGCCGTGGTGTTGCTCGGGGCGGCGGCACTGCTGGTGCCGATCATCGCGGTCGTGCTCGCCGTCGGTTTGATCGCGCTGGGCAAGGGCATCCTGCTGACGCTGACGCTCATCGGGCTCACCATCAGCTTCGCGACGCCGTTCGCGCTCTTGCTGCTCGCGCTACCGGTTTTGGCGCTGGCGGCGATCGGATTGCTTGCGCTGCTTGCCCTTCCGGTACTGGCGCTGGCCGCCCTGCTCGCGCTGCCGCTGCTCGCCCTCGGGGCACTGGCGTTGCTCGGGATCGGTGGGCTGCTCGGGCTCGCTCTCGGTGCGCTGCTCGCGCTGCCGTTGATCGCGCTCGCCGGTCTGGCCGGTCTCGCTCTCGGCGCGTTGCTCGCGCTGCCGTTGATCGCACTGGCGGGTCTGACCGGTCTGGCGCTCGGTGCGCTGCTTGCCTTGCCATTGGCCGCGCTCGCGGGGCTGGCCGGACTCGTGCTGGGTGGTCTGGCTGGTCTGGCGCTCGGTGCGCTGCTCGCGCTGCCGCTGATCGCCCTGGCCGGGCTCGCCGGTCTGGTGCTCGGCTCACTGGCAACGCTGGCGCTGGGTGCATTGCTCGCGCTTCCACTGCTCGCGCTCGGTGCGCTGCTCGCGCTCCCGTTGCTCGCGCTCGCGGCGCTGGGTGGCCTGACGTTGCTGGCGTTGCCGTTCTTGGCGCTGGCCGCGCTGGTCGGTATCCCGTTGGCCATCCTGGGCGCGTTGACGTTGCTGGCCTTGCCTTTCCTTGCGCTGGCCGCGCTGGTCGGTATCCCGTTGGCGATCCTGGGTGCGTTGACGCTGGGCGCGCTGGCGCTCGGTGCGCTGCTCGCGCTCCCGGCACTGGTGTTGGGTCTTCCGTTGGCGGCCCTCGGTATTCCGGCGCTGGTGCTGATCATTCCGTTGCTGATCATCGCCGCCCTGCCCAACGGCGGTCGCGGCACGCACTCGCATTGGATCGCGGTGATTCGAGCGTTCCTCGACCGTAATACCCCGCGCGACAACGGGTTCGGCATGGCACCGGCCGGATCGCAGTTCCTGGACGACATTCCGGACGACCCGACCACCGCCGAGGTGATCGCGGGCCTGCAACGTGCCCTCGGTCCCCGCTCGAACACCGGCGGGCCCGCCACGCCGGAGACCGCGCCGGTCCCGGCCGTGCCGGACAGCGTTCCGGCACCGGCGCCCCGGCCGACCCCGGTCAGCCTGCCCGCCGTCGGCATCGCCGCCGCCGATGGGCTCACGCAGAGCGGTGCGAACCGCCTGATGTCCGTCTCCCTCTGAGAACACCGAAACACGAAGGAATCGACCATGAACGAGCAAGCCACACTGCACCTGGAATACATCTACGGCCCGAATTGGGCGGACGTCGTCGCGATCGTCGAGCGCGCGGCGCAGCTGACGGCCGAGGAGCGCGAGCGGCTCAATGCCGCCGCGGCCAAGGCCGCCGAGTCCAACCTGCAGAATCTGCAGAACGCGGCCTCGGCCGCGGGCGGCCTGTCCGGTCTGCTGTCCGGCCTCGGGCAGGGGCTCGGCCAGCAGGGCCAGGCGCAACCATTGCAGATCGCCACCAAGGTGGCCAAGGAATTCGGTCGCTCACGTAATGCGCAGATCGCCACTTCGGTAGCGGGCCAGGCGCTTTCGCCGGGCGCAGGCGCGGGCGACTTCGGCGGCATTCTCCAGTCGCTCGGCTCGATCGGTGCGGTAACCGTTGTCGCACAGTCGGTTACGGCCGCCGTGCTCGGCGATCTGATCGGCCGGGGTGAGTTCACCCAGCAGGTGTACGACGAGCTGATGCGACCGTGGCAGGAGAGCCTGCAGGCCTGATCGATCCGACCGCGGGGCGGCTCGCACGCAGCGAGCGGGCCGCCCCGCGGTGGCCGAATTCCGCACGAGCTAAGGACTTTCGACAATGAGCAGCATCAACCAGGCCGGTCAGTTCCCGGTCGCGGACCCGGCGGCGCCGTTCGCCGATATGGCGGCATTGCGCTCCGCTCCGGTGAGTTTCGGGTATTACCAGGAGGATGTCGCGCGGCGGCAGGCCGCGGTCGAGCACAACCGGGCGGTACGCAAAGGCCCCATCGGCTGGTGGAATCGGCATCCGGCCTTGTGCACGGGGGTGAGTTTCGTGGTCGCGTGCAATCTGGGCTTGCTTCCGCTGGTGCAGAGCGCGGTGCTCACGGTGCTCCGAAATGCCTTTTGAGTTCAGCCGCAGGCGGTTTCGGGCGAAGCGGTTCCTGTTCGCCCTGCTCGCGTTGACGGGGCTCGTAGTGGTCGCCGGTTGCGATTCGACCGGCGGTGGCGCCCGCACGGCCGCTACGCGCGATGTCGATGCCGCGGACTGCACGGCGGGCGCGAAAGCCACCAGCAGTCTGCAGCCGGTGTTGCAACGGCTCAGCGACAGCCTGACCGCGGTCGGCCCGGCCGCCGAACGCAACGATCTCGACGACGTGCTCGCGCAGCTCGACGGCGGTCGTGAGGCCGCCGACCGAATCAGTGGAACGCTCGGCGCCGCGGCAACCGGCATGACGGCGTCACCGATACAGGTCGAATTCCGCAGCGCGTCCACCGCGGGCGCCGGTCTACGCGACCTGCTGACAGAGGTGCGCGGCACGCTGGCCAGTGGCAGGGGGAACGGTGATCAGACCCCGCCGCTGCAGAGTTCGGTAACGGCATTCAACACCTCGATCGAGCGGCTGTCCTTGGCCTGCTCCACATATTTCTCCGCGTCCACGGTGGAACCGCCGACCATTACACCCAGCAGAACCCCGAGATAGTCACGCGCCGCGATCCCCAGGTCCTGCTGCCGAAAAGAGAGGGAGCTCAGCAATGTTGGAGTACCACGCGCCGCGCGGTATGGATTCGCCACCGGTGATCAGATCACGCCGCGGGCCGATCGCACCACCGCCGCGAAGGCGCCCGATCGTGCGCATCGTCGCCTGGGTTCTCGGCAGGTTCCTTGCCGTGCCACCGCGCCCGGCCACCGGTGCTGGTCTCCGGTGACCGAGGTCGAGGAGTGCAGTCGAACACTGAGTGGCCGGTTGCGGGAGATGCGATGTGCCGCCGGGTTCAGCGCGACCGCGCTCGCCGCCGTCTGTGGTTGGCAGATCAGCAAGATCAGCAAGATCGAGCACGGCAGGCAGGACCCCACCGAGGACGATATTCGGCGCTGGTGCGAACACTGCGGCGCCGAGTTCGCCGCGACGGACCTGATCGCCACGCTGCGCCGTCTGACTGCGGCACGCATGCAATGGCGGCGGATGAACTCGGCGCGCCGGAGCAGGCACCTGGATGACGTCGAATCGAACGCGAGCCTGATTCGTTGCTACGCACCGGATTTGATCCCGTGCCTACTCCAGACCCCCGCCTACGCGACCGTCGCGTTGACCGAGGATCCCGGCACGCCGAGCAGATACGGCGATGTGCGCGCTGCCGTCGCGGCGCGCGTCAACCATCAGCAGAACCTGCGCTACGGTGTGCGCCGATTCCGGTTCCTCATCGCCGAGCAAGCCCTGTACACCAGTGTCGGAACCGACGATCTGATGCTCGCTCAGCTGCGCAGGCTGATCGACCTGATGTCCGTGCAACGGCTGATGCTCGGCATCATTCCGCGCACCGCGGGATTGCGCTGCAGCGCGAACAACTTCGTCATCTTCAACCGGAGGCTGGTGCGGGTGGAGACGATCACGGCGCGCCTGTCGATCAACCGTCCCGACGAAATCGCGCAGTACGAGTACATGTTTCAGCTGCTGGGCGACCAGGCGGTATACGGCATGCAAGCGCAGCGCCTCATCGTGTCCGCGGCGATCGTTCGCGCGGATCAGCGCGGGCACAGGTCGACATCGGCGTAGGACACTGTCGGATCGGTCGAACCGGGCCGCTCCGAACCGACCTGGGCGGTGCCGCACAACTGATCCGCCACGGCCGCCGGATCGGTGATCCATCGTTCGGACGCCAGATCGGTGACCCCGAACAGTCGTTTGTCGTCGGTCCTGTCGAAGTGCACGAACCACCGTCCGCCGACATCCGAGGAGATCGAACGGCCGAGGGGCGTTGGCCGCGCCGGATCGCCGACATCCCACAGCCGGACCGACTGGTCGACAGCCGCCGTGGCGAGGCGGCGGCCGGTGTGGTCGAGCGACAGATCGGTGATCGACGCGGTGCGCACGGTCGCTTCGTTGGTCCAGTCGCCTTGCTTGCGCAGGTTCCAGGTTCGGAGGGTACCGTCGTCGCCGCCGCTGAACAGGCGCCTGCCGTCGTTCGCGAAAACGAGTGTGGTGATCGGGCCTTCGTGACCGGTCAACCGGGCACGCAGCGCCGGCCGATCGCGATCGGCGATATCCCAGAGATAGATCGCGGCATCGCCGGAGCCGGTGGCGACGGTCTTGCCGTCGCGCGATACCGCGAGCGCCCGGAACGAGCGCTGCGTCTGCGCGGACGCGGTGCCGAGTGGCCGTGGCGCTGCCGGGTCGCCGACATCCCACAGGCGTATCGAATAGTCGTCGTCACCGGTGACGAGTATCTTCCCGTCCGGCGTGAACCCGGTGGCGGTGAAGTACTTGGTCCGGGTCAGGAGCGGAGTGCCGAAGGGGACCGGTCGGTTGGGGTCGGCGAGATCCCAGAGTTGCAGGCTGCCGCCCTCGGTATCGGTGGCCGCGAGTGCTGTGCCGTCCGGCCGAATCTCCACTCGCACACCGTGATACGGCGATGTCACGGCCTGTGCGTCGCCGGCCGGCGTGACCCGGTCCTGCTCGACGAGCCACACCCGGAAATATCCGTCACTGCCCGCGCTGACCAAGCGTGACCCCGCGTCGTCGAGCTCCACCGAGGTGAACGGCGCCTCGGTGGTCACCGGAATATCCGCGGGTGGCCGGGTCCAGATGTGGATCCTGCCGTCACCACCCGCGGAGATGAGCCGCACATTCGCTGTCACGCCCAGGCTCGATATCGCGCCACGATTGCCGCCGATCGGGCGGCCGATCGGTGTGAAACCCGTGGGGGTCAGCTGCCACAGCAGTACGGTCCCGTCGGCGCCGCCCGAAGCCATCAGGCCGAGTGGGCCGAACAGCAGTGCGTCGACGGCGGCGGTGTGCATGGTTCGGGGAGTGCCGAATTCGCGCGGAGCCGCGCGATCGGCCAGTGACCACAGGCGCACCGACCCGTTCTCCGCGCCGATCGCGAGCCGGTCGCCCTCGCCGAACGCGACCGCGCGCACCGCGCTGTTCGCCGTGGTCAACGGCGCACCGATCGGATGCAACCGCTCGGGATCGGTGAAATCCCAGACCCGGACGGTGCGGTCGTCGCTGCCACTGGCGAGCAACGTGCCGTCGGCGCTGGTCGCCAGGCTGCGGATCGCGTCGGCGTGCGCGGACACCTTCTCCCGCAGCCTCGGTGCCGCGGGATCGCCGACATCCACCAGCGACAGTTCACCGTTCTCGCCCGCGACGGCGAGCAGGCGACCGCTGGCCGCGAACGCGACCGCCATTGCCGGTGTCCCGATGTCGAGCAGGCCGAGCGCTCGCGGCCGGGCCGGATCCCGAATGTCCCAGAGCCGAACCGTTCCGTCGTATCCCGCGCTGACGAGCAGTCCGCCGTCCGGCCCGAAGGCGACCGAGGTCACCGCGCGTCGATGTCCCGCGAGGCCGTCGCCGAGCGCGGAGGTCCGGTCTTCGCCGCTGATCGACCAGAGACGGACCTGTGCGTCGTCGCCCGCGCTGGCCAGCAGCCGCTTGGCCGGGTAGTAGGCGAAGCCGTTGATCCGCCCCGCGTGCCGCTGGGCGGAGTCATCGATGACGGGGTAGGCCTGGGTGGCGAGCAGGCGGGCCTGTGCTTCCGGATCGTTCGGTCGAATTCGATAGGCCGCCAAGGCCATTCGCGCCGACTCGGTCGGATCGAAACTCGCTATCCGGCGTGATTCGTTGATCAGGGCGGCGACCTCGGCGTCGGTGCGCTCATGGGAGATCAGGCGATACTGCGAGATCGCCACGGTGGCCGCGAGCAGCGCGACGACCGTGAGCAGAATCGCCGATATACGCAAAGTCCTTCGCCGCGAAGACAATACGCCTTCGCGGCGCTGCGATCGCGCGACGAAGTCCCTGGCCGTCCTGTTGACCGAACCGCCGTTGCCGGTCACCACCTCGACGGCTTCGAGGCGTTTGGCGTCGTACAGCAGATCATCCGGTTTGCCCTGGCCGAGCCAGACGCGCGCATCCTCTTCGATGCGGTGCCGCGCGGGCCCGAATTCCTTTTCCTCCTCGACCCATTCGGCCATGCGCGGCCACACGCGGGGCACGGAGTCGTGCAGCAGCTCGATGTCGCCGTCGTGCACCAGCACGATTCGCGCGTCGACGAGGCGGGCGATCACCTGCTCCGTCATGGCGGGATCGGTGGATTCGTCGATGACGAGCCGGTGCGACAGGCGATTTCGGGTCACCGAGCGCGGACCGATGATGATCAGTGTCATCAGCACCGCGCGCGCGAAACCCTGCTCCACGGACGTGAGCTCGGACCAGGCGTGTTCGGCCGTCGCCGCGACGGAACCCGCCATCTCACCCGCCTTGCGATACGCCTCCAGCGTCAGCGTGCGACCGCGTCGGCGCGACCAGGTCGCGTCGAGCACATGGGACAGCAGCGGCAGCAGCGCGGCTTTACCGTCGCCGGAAGTCGCGGCGTCGAGGTCGCGCAGCACGATGTCGACAAGCGCGGGCTCCACTTTCAGGCCGCAGGCCTGTGCGGGACGGACGATCGCGTCGCGCAGCTCCGCCTCGGTCATCGCACCGACGATCACCGACGCCTGCCGCATCGCCTCGGCCAGGAGCGGGTACTGGATGACATCGTTGAAGAAGTCGGAGCGGATCGCCATCACGGCGGTGATCGCGCGCTCGGCGTCCGGTGCGGTGACGCGTCGAAGCTCCGCGAGGAAGGCCTGGCGAGCGGGCTCCGCGCACCGGGTGAACAACTCCTCGCCCTGGTCGATCAGCAGGAGCGCATCGCCGTCCGCGCCGACCTTGCCCACCGCGGTGCCCAGCGCGGTGACCGGGTCATTTCCCGGAGTCATCAGCACCGGCGTGTGCGCCTCGGGATTCGCCTGCAACCCCGCGGCGAGCAGCGAGGACTTGCCCGCGCCCGAGACGCCGATCACCAGCACCAGCCGCTGCGGTTCACCGTCCTCCTCCACCGCGGTGATGGCGTCCACGATCGCTTCGCGGGCGCTGTCGCGTCCGAAAAAGAGGTCGGAGTCCTCGGCGCGATACGGTGAAAGTCCCCGGTACGGTGGATGATCCGGTTCCCGGACGGTGTCGGCCCGCTTGGCCTGATCGTTCTTCGCCTGCTGCCAGTCGGCCTGCCAGCGCCGCAGATCGAACAGGGTTCGGTCGATGTGCTCGGGCTGCGGCCGCTTCCTCGCATCGTCGATCAGGACGGCGAGGGTCGGCAGCACATACTCGAACGCACCGGGTAGGCGACTGCCACGGCGCCAATCGCTGATCCGCTGGATGGTCACCGGGCCGGTCCCCGGTGATGTGCGCGTATTCGCCCGCCGCGCAACCGATTTGACCGGCGGCGAACCGGCGATCTCGAACAGCGCGGTCAACCGCTCGGCAAATCGCTGACGCGCACCCGCTACTGCCACGCACACTCCCGGACCACTCGACGACAGATTGTCACTGCAACTCTCGTTAGGCGAACCAGGGCTGAACGTAACACTTGGCGCGGTTCAGCAAATCTCCGGCATTTCCGAAGCTCGCGGACGATTCCTACTTGGCGGGCGGGTGGAATGGTGCGTTGATGGTGCTGAAGTACTGGATCGCGGCGCCGATGGCGACCGGGGCGGTGATGAAGATCTGACCCGCGAGGGTGCCGAGCGCGCCGAGGGCGGCGGCGCCGACGAGGCAGCCCACCACGGCCGCCGGTAGGAACGGGCCGAACAAGCCCGCGACGGTGCCCGCGACCACCGTCGCCGACGCGACACCGCCGAGTACGCAGCCGACCGCGCCGCCGCCGATCCCGCCGACCAGCGCGCCGACGGTCGCACCCATTCCGATGGTGCTTGTCATCCGGTTCCACGCGGCCTGTTCCCGGTCGAACTCGGTCTTCCACGGCGCGGTGTCCTCGTACGGCATGCTGACCGGGCGATACTCGGCCTGCGCCATATCCAGCTGCGGCGTCAGGGTCGCGGTCCGGCCGGAGACCGCCGCGGCGATCGGGAACTCGAAATCGTCGACCCGGAACCGCAGCGGCGTGCCCGCGACAACGGTGCCATCCGCCGCCTCGATCTTCAGCGCGTCATCCTCGATCACCAGCGCACCGGAATCGATGGTGATGATCGACCGGCTATCGGTAGCGCGCGCCGTGAAGCCGATAGCCGCGTCCGCAGGCTCGGCGGCGTGCGCCGTGCCCGCGCTGATCACGCCGACCACCAAAGCCGAACCGAGCACAAGTCTCATGACGTTCACGTGCCTGCCCTCCATCAGATCTACTCCGGTCGAGCTTCGGGACGGCCAAACTGTAGATCCTGTCCCCGGGTTGTTCGAGCGCGCCGAGCAAACCTCAGACTTCGAACCAGGTGCCGTATCGCGCCCCACTCTGCTGGCCGGAGCTATTCGACTGCGGGAGCGCCACTTTCACCTCATCCGAGGCCGGCACACGCAGTACCGAGTTTGCTCGATCAGATGTTTCGGCGCTGTTCCGGACAGAGACTTACCCCTCCTGAAGACTGATCTCGAGGCCGTCCGGAAGATCCGGCACGAATCCGGCCGGCTCGGTCTCCGGCAAGGTGTGCGGTGTGGATTTGTCATGTCGTGGCCGGTCCCGGCCAGCGCGATGAAAAGCGTGTCTGCGGTTTCGTGATCGTCGTTAGGCTCGAATCGGCCGGATACCGGGTGATCTGGAAGGTGGGGCCGATGCGGGTTGTGGTTGCGGGGGCGAGCGGGGTCATCGGTCGTCCATTGGTCTCGGCCGTGCGGGAGGCAGGTCACGAGGTGATCGGTCTGGTGCACAGCCGTCGCGGTGGCGAGGCCGCGCGGTCCGCGGGCGCGACGCAGGTGGTGGTCGTGGACGTCCTCGACAGGGAGGCGCTGCTGGGTGCGGTCGGCGGGATGCGCGCGGAGGTCGTGGTACATGAGCTGACCGGATATCGGAATGCTCCGCCGACCCGATATCGGGGTGCGGGTGTTCGCCGCACCAACCTGCTTCGGACGACCGGCACCACACATCTGCTCGACCTTGCCGCGCGGGTCGGTGCCAAGCGTTTCGTGACGCAATCGCTGATACTCGGATATGGCCTCATCAACCATGGGACGGCTCCGATCACCGAGGACCGGCCATTCGGTGTGCTGCGCGGTCATCCATCGGACCCGTCGATCTCGGCGATCAAGCAGGCCGAGGAATTGGCTTTTGCCGCACCGGATCTGGACGCGATCGCGTTGCGGTACGGCATCTTCTACGGGGCCGAAGCCTCCGCTGTGTTCATCGCGATGCTTCGCCGGATGATGCTGCCGCTGCCCCGTGAGGGGACAGGCCAGGTCGGGTGGGTGCATCTCGATGACGCGGTTCGCGCGACGGTCGCGGCGATCGAACACGGCCGCCCCGGACGCGCCTACAACATCGTCGACGACGAACCGGTGGCCTGGGATGTGATGTTGGCGGCGATGGCGGCTGCCGCCGGCGCCCGGCGTCCGGTGCGATTGCCCTCGTGGCTCATCAGATCGGGCGCACCGTTCGCGGCCACGCAGATGCTCGATATGTCGATGCGGGTAGCCAACTCGTCAGCGCGAGAAGACCTCGGCTGGCGACCCGCGATCCCGTCGTATCGGGAAGGCCTCGGCCGTCCCGATGCGGTCGCCGAGTAGCCGGCAACCGTCGCGAGGGCTTCGATGCCGTCGAGGATGTAGTCGAGCCCTTGGCGAAGTGACGTCCCAGTTGCTATCGATCATGTACCGCTGCTCGGCGAGCGTCGGGTAGAGATCGCGTTGGGCGAGCAGTTGCTCGGCCGCGGCAATCGACGCGCTGGAGCGACGGATTGTCGAACATAGGTTCGAGGTGGCATGCTGTGGTCATGCGTGGCGGTGATCATGGTGGTTGGGCCGACGTGTTGCGGTCATGGGGCGATCTGGAGCGGGTGCGAGCGTGTCTGGACGCGGGTGCCGACCCCGATGTCGTCCTGTATGACCTGACGCGACCGTTGGACATGGCTGCCGGGTGGGGATCGACGGAAGTGGTGGCGGAATTGGCGGCGCGGGTGCGTGATGTCGACGCGATGGCGTTGGGCCGCACCGCATTGTGGCGTGCGGTGTACAACAACCGCCCCGACAATGCCCGCGCCCTACTGGCCGCAGGTGCTGATCCGTCGCGACCGATGATGGCGGGCTGGTCGCCGGGAAGGCTGAGCTTGGCCGGTCCGCATCCGTTGATCGCCGGCGCGTTGTCGGCCTCGGAACAAGCTGTGGTCGAGGAAGCGCACCACCTGACCGCGGCACTGGGCAGACTCCAGTACGAGGGGATGAGCCTCGTGTGCGTCGCGGGCATCGACGTCGCCGAGGCCGTCCGCCGCTTGGATGCCGAGGTCGTCCCAGCGGACTCGGTGACCCCGGACGACATGGCGACCTGGCCCATGTCGTCCAACACCGAGTTGACGATGTGGGCGACCGACGTGCCAGGCGGCTGTGTGATCGCCCAGCCCTGGAGCTACATCGCCTCGATGCCCGGCATCTCGACCCGCCTTTCTCCTGGCACGAAGTGCTACGGGATGTACGCCAACCCCAAGGGCGGTGACCAGGGCAGCACCAGTCTCGACGGTGCCCTCACGGGTTCCGACCTCGGCATCGCCATGGACCCGTTCGAGGGCGATGCCGAGGACGTCCTCACCTCGTACCTGTATCGGCACAACACGATCGCGTACTGCTGCGCGTGGGCGGGGTTGCGTCCCGGCGACGCGCGCGCCTTCGTCGGACCGCCGGATATGTGGCTCCGTCTACCCGACGTCGACTACTGACACCGGCCCCTTCGGCTGACGGCCCGGACAGGGCTTGCGCGACAGGCTGTTCCCGTATCACGCACCGAGCAGGTTGCCGGCTCGGCCCAGCAAACATCTCGCCTGTCTCACGTGCGCTGCGGCCGCGGGCGAGGAGGCACTCGCACACGCACAGATGGCGTCGATGACAGGACTGCGTGCTGCGAGGCGCCTCTACGCCTCGAACACCCGAACGTGACATATACGCCACGAATCTGTGCGAGAGAGGGTTGTCGGTCGGCTTGCCGCGGACTTCTTCGTGTTGTTGAAACGCGTTGTTGGGGGTGCCAGATTCGATTGCTGGTGCGGATGGTGTCGGTCGCCGTGTCGGGCGACCGGAATCGTGTTGATTGATGAGGAGTGGCGGGGTTCTCGGGTGAGTGCTGTGCTCTAGTGGTGTGGGAGGGTGCTCGGCACCACCGGGCGGGTGACGGGTACCACGGTGAGCAGTTGCTCCAATCCGTGGAAGTCGTCGGGGTTCGTGGTGAACAAGGGGAGTTGTTCTGCGACAGCGATGGCGGCGATCATCAGGTCGGCGATCCGGCGGCGGGGTTTGCGTCCGGCACTGATCACGCTGGCGCATACCCGGCCGTAGATGCGGGCGGCCTCGGTGTCGAAGGGGATCGGATCGAATTCGTTTTCGGCGCGCTGCAGCACGTCCAGGCGGCGGGCGCGCTCGACGTGCTCGTCGTAGGAGTCCTGTTCGTCGTTGCGGCGTACTTCATGTGGCCCGGCCGACAGTTCGGCCAGGGTAATCGCGCTGATCGCCATCGCCTCGGGCAGTTCCTCCGGGTCGATCCAGCGGCGCAGGATCATGATGTTGGTGTCGAGCAGGCCCTGTGCGTAGTCAGCGGGCATACGGGTCATCCGCGTTGTGATCGGTGGTGGCGTCCTGGTCGGCGCGGAAGGCATCGATCGAGATGTCCGGAGCGCTGCGGGACATCGCCGTGAACTCGGCGCGAGAGACGAATCGCCGGCGTCGGCGTAGCGGGATCAGCTCACCGATCTGGTGTCCATCGCGGGTGACGGTGAAGGACTTCCCCTGCTGGACCGCATCCATGATCTCCTTGGATCGATTGCGCAGGTCACGCTGGGTGATCTCGGGCTGTGCGGACATAGCCCACATTCTAGGCTGGTGTGCTACCTGGTGCCACGGTACGCCGCAATCGGGCTCGCCCCCATCTCTGCAGGCTGCGAGCTGATTCGTGCACGCAGGGTAAGCGTTGTCGGCCTCGGGCGTATCTATTGGAGCGACTGGCAGTCGTACCGCGCTTGACCTGTGCGTAATGGATTTTGTTCTGGCCAGATTTGTCACTGGACGCGGTGTAGTCGCTCGGTTTGCTGCGACTTCTCCGAATGTGTTGCTATGGCGGCAGATTCGACTGTAACGAAGATGGTGCCGGTCGCCCGTGTCGGGCGAGAGTGTGGTGTGTCGTAGCCAGCGGGTGGTGAGGTGTCGGGTTGCGACCCAGGGTAGATGGGTGCCGAGGCGGGGCCAGAGTTGGTCGTATCGACGGCGAGTGATGGGTTTGCCGTTGCGGTAGCGCAGAAGTTGACCGTCGGGCGGGCTGTGGCGTTGTTCTGCGTGGTGCAGCAGATGGTTCATGAGGGTGGGTGAGATGGGTTGCCAGCGGTCGATGCCGTTCTTCTCACGCAGCAGGATCAGGCAGTTGTGCGGGTCGAGGTCGCAGGGGCGCAGGTTCAGTGCGCCGCCGCGTCGGCATGCGGTTTCGATGTGTAGTCGCGGGAGCAGGGTGTCGAGTTCGCGGTCGTTACCGGTGAGGGAGGCGACGTGGCAGATCTCGGCCAGTTGTGGTGAGGGGATGGCTTGGTGGTGTGAGGTGGGCCGGGCAACAGACCCTGGCATGAAATGTATACGGGGACTGGTTGATTCACCTAGCAACCGGCCGTGCTCGGTCAGCCCTCTCAGTGCGGGACCGATGCCGACGGCGGGGCCGTCATGATCCGGTCGATCACAGCGAGGAGCACCGCCGACAGCACGAAGGTCAGGTGCATCGCGATCGGCCACAGGTAGGTTCCCCCGTGCGCGGTGGGATCGGGGTCCTGACTGATGCCGATGAACGTCTTGAGCAGGTGGATCGACGAGATGCCGATAATGGACATCGCCAGTTTCACCTTCAGCACGTTGGCGTTGACGTGGGCCAGCCACTCCGGGTGGTCCGGGTGGTCATCGATCCGCAGCCTGGACACGAAGGTTTCGTAGCCGCCGACAATCACCATGATCAACAGGTTGGAGATCATGACGACGTCGATCAGGCCGAGGACCGAGAGCATGATGGTGGACTCGGTCATGCCGCCTTCACCGAATACTCCGAGTACCAGATGCCACAGCTCGCGCAGAAACTGCAACACGTAGATCGCTTGGGCGACAACGAGTCCGACGTAGAGTGGTAATTGAAGCCAACGGCTGGAAAACATCAGGTAGCCGAGCCGTTGTCTTTGTAGTTCGGTGGCGGGTAATTCCTGAGAGCGTGTGCGTAAATCCATGATTTGCCGACCATACTGCCGGGTTTGGTGTCGTGGGCCAGTGCGGTTGCCATCGATTATCGGACGATGACGAGATCCTTACCCCCCTTGGATACCGTTCAGTATGTGCAGGAAAAAGGGACAAGGAAGAGTCGCCGCGGCGGTGCGCTGTGGTGCGCGCTGTCGGTTGTAGGGCTGATCGTGCTGCTCGCGGCGAGCCTGTCGATGTACGCGCTTGGACGAACGCGGTCGGAGACTGTGCATGCATTCGGCGCCCTCGATACCGTGGACCGGGTCGATCTCAATGTCTGGATCGGCAAGCTGGATCCGAGTATTCAGACAGCCACCGTGGAGCTGGCGGCAATGCCGCAGGGGAGATTCGCGGACGAGTCCGGGGCCTTCAAGTCCGATACTGTGCTCTACGCTTCGGGTTTGAAGGCCGAGCCGATCAAATTCAAAGCGGGCGAGCCGATTTCAGCGGTCGAGGTCAAGGTGCCGATGACCGGCATGTTCACCGACTACCCGTTCGACCGCTATAAGGCGGTGCTCTCCTTCGGTATGTCCAGCGGTGACGCCTCGATCCCGTTGTCCGCGAGCGTTACCAGCGGCGATACCTTCTTCGCTATCGATGAGAGGCTGCGGGCGGGGAGCGACGAGGCTCCGCACAGTATCGATCTGTCGATGGACGCGCGACGCTCCACCCCGTCGCTGGTGTTCGCGCTTTTCGTCATGCTGCTGATGCTCGGTCTGGCACTGGCTGCCGCGATCGCGTGCTTCTATGTGCTCAACGGTCGCCGCGGACTGCTGTTTCCGGCCTGTTCGATGATGGGTGCCCTGTTGTTCGCGCTGGTGCCGCTGCGCAACGCGGTGTCGGGTGGGCCGCCGATCGGCTCCATCATCGACTTCAGTGCATTCTTTCTCGCGGAAGGCATCATCTCGTTCGCGCTGGTTGCCTCGGTCGTGATCGGCTACCGGGTCGAGATCGCGAAGGAACGAGCCGAAAGGCAAAGCGGCGCCGAGACCCCGCAAGAGCCGGTTAGCGCAGTCGTTGGAGTCGAATCACGCCAGCCCGTAGCGTCAGCGCCGCGGCCATAAATGTTGATGCGATAGCCGTCGGGGTGGCGGCTTGCCTGCCGCCCCGTCAGCCTGTGATGCAGCGTGGTCACGGTTATGGCCTCGGCGCAGCTCCGGAGATGCTTGGTTCGGGGGCCAATCCGTGGGCTCGACGTTCCCGGGCTTGATCGACAGGTCTGCGTCCCAGTCGAAGACCGGCGCCCGGTCCCAGCGAAGAGGCTCGGCGAACGTCACTGCGCCCGTTCCGAAGTCCGCTCCGGCGAAGGTACCTCCCGCGAACGCGGCCCGCTCGAAACTGGCGTCGCCGGAAAACGTGGCGAATGGGAACCAGCCGTCTTCAGCAAACGCCGCGTCGCGGAATGTGACGTCGTCAGCGAACGTCGTGTCCTCGAACCTGGCTTCGCCGCAGAACTTCACTCCATCAAAGAGGGCTTTGTCGACGAACATCGCCCTCGTGAACCGCGCATCACCGGTGAACGTCGCGTCCTCGAACCCGACGCGGCCGACGAATATCGCTCCTGCGAATCGGGCATCGCAACAGAATGTGGCGCCGTCGAACTCCGTGTGGCAGAAGAACGTCGCGTCCTCGAACTCGGCCTCGCCGGAGAATTTCGCTCCCGCGAAGCCGGCGTGGCCGAGGAATTTCGCGCCGTTGAAGTTGACGTCCACGAGGTGGGCATCGCGGAGATCGAAGGTGTTGCGGGACCAACTGTGTTCAGCTTCGGGACGGACGTGTGCGGCGATAACACTGGTGATCGTCGCTCGGACTTCTCGGTCGCTCTGCCGGTTGTCGAATTGCTCTTCCGCTTTCCCGATGTCCTCGTACCCGTTGCCTCGCGGGGTGGTGATGACGAGGCTCGTTCGCCCGTTGTCACCATGGTCGGGGCCGTGAGGTCTTCGGAGGTAGCCGCACAGTATGTCGATAGATTGCTGGCGACGCGGTGCCGACGATACATCGGCGAGACCGGCCATGGCGTACACCCCGGCGATCCGCACTGCAGCGTCGGCAGCGCCGATCTGGGCGGCGGCCGCGGCGAAGCGTTCCACGAACCGGCCTTGTTCGAGATTGCGCTGACGCCGGTATACAACGACCAGAGCCACTACACCGCCGACGCCACCAGCCACGGTGAACGCCAGCCTTGCCGCCTCAACCGAGGTCTCTCCGGTTTTGGGGTGAAAGGTGCTGAACAAGATCCACGCGGCGACCGTGACAACGGCCCCTGCGATCGGCACCGCCAAACCTACGGCCGTGGACAACCGTATTCTGCTCAACCACCGCGCCAACACCCCGGACCTCTCCCGAATTCGTGCACCCGTGATGCGTATCGACGCGATCACCCGATGATTCTTTCCCACAGTGACACCGGTCGTCGCATACACCCACCATTCGCACCGCGACATGCACGGCGCCAACATCCGATGACCGGTGTCCTGGTCTTTCCCAATGGATTGGAACCCGCTACGCCACGAGCTTCGGAGGTCGGTGCGGGCGGGTCGGTTATCTACTCGAGGATCGCGCGGCCGATCTCGGTGAGTTCTTCGACGCGTTGGATCGGGTGGCCGACGGTGGCGCCGGGATTGTCCAATAATGCCATTGCCGAGTCGCTGGCCGCCTGCCGATCGTGCTGCGAACAAGCACATCGGCAATATCTTCCCCGAACTCGATCTCTCCCCGTCGGATACGTATCATCGCCGAACACTGGCGTACCGTGCCTCACAGGACGAAGGCTTCCATCAGAGCTGCGGCTTCGCTCGGCCCTTCGACCAGCGAGTAAGCGATGGCCCCGACGACAACGATCACGAACAATATGGTCGCGATGATGCCCAGGATGTAGCCGATCTGTACGTTGGTCCGGCCGCCGATACGACCCCCCGAAGCATCGATTTCCTTCAGCGCACCCTTGCCCATTACCCAGGCGAACGGTCCAAAGATAGGCAGTAGAACAATGCTCAGAATGCCGAGTACCAGAATGGTGGTGGTCTTCGGGTGGTCCTGCTGTTGTGTATTCGTCACATGTAAAACCATAGGGTCGCGACGATAAATGGCCGTCATAGAACTGATAATCGGAGAATCAGGGTTGAATAACCGCGACCCCGTCGAGTATCTGCTTATGCACGGCTGCGGCTGGGGCCCGGCTGCCCATTCAGAACAGTGCCGTTCCGGATTTTCGGCGCCGGTCGGACTGTTCGGCAGCTGCCTCGGCTGGATGAGCTTCACGGTGCAGGATTTCTCGGTTCCGAGCGGACAGCGAATGTCGATATGGTCGGTGACCCAGGTGAAGTCCCGCTTCGCGATGGAACTCCGCCAACTGCGCGACGCAGGGATCGGATCGTTCACGGGTGTGACCGTTGATCCCTCGGTGATGGACATGAGAACACCCCTAGAAGTGGTAGCGGGCGGATTCTAGGGGTGTTCTCTTATTTGTGCTGTTTACTTACTTCTGGACCCTCAGATGTGGTTGCAGCAGCTTGCCCCAGGAGGCGGCGTTGGTGGCGGCTTCGAACTCGCATTTCTCTGCCCGCGCCTGCGGTAACTGGCCCGGTTGGTCGCCGACCAGCGCCGCCGCATGCTTGGCGGGGTTAGCGCCATACACCCAGCATGTGTAATTCAGGGCGCGTTGCGCGTTCACGGGGTGCTCGTCGTACCAGGCGATCTGTTTTATGTCGGTATCGTGCGAGGCCTCGATATGATAGTGCAATGCCACGTTGGCGAGGAGTACGCCGTCTGGTTCGAGCTCGGTCAACATGTAAGCGGACAGGCGATCTGCTGCATCTTCGGCGTTACCTGCGACCGGAAGATCGTAGAGTTGATGTAGGGCGTGCGCTAATTCGTGATAATACGCATCCAATACCAGCGACTCGAGATACGTCTCGAGCTTGTCCGCGCCGTCGTTCGGGAACCACTTCTTGTAGTCCTGCTCCGATTTGGCCAGCAGCTCGTAGCACAGCGACATCTCACTCTTGCCATCCCAGTACGCGTTGGCTACCCCGCATTCCTTCGTGACGAAGGAAATATTGATCGGAAAGACTAATTCTCGATTCACGTACTCCGTTTCGCGGTCGATGAGGCTTTTGGCCTTCAATTCGTTGAGATATTTCTGATGTTCGGGTTTGGTCGGGTTTTCGTAGCGGACAGTAATCTTGTTGCTGTTCGCCGCGGGTGGTGCGGCGTCCTTGGCTGCTTTTGTTTTGCCGCATCCGGTGAGTAGTAGAGCGGCACATGCTACCGCTACGACGACAGTGATTGTTTTACGCACCCTGGATTCCTCCCATGCTTCAGGTGCCCGACCGTGCTGACGTTGAGATGAGCGGTATCTTTGTCTCGTCACAGATGAAACTCGCCCCCCAGTACGTGTGGATTGTACGTGTCGGTGAATGTGTTTTAAGTAGTCTTGATCGCGTCTATGCTGTGTTTCTTCTTGCATGCGAACATGCTCGTGCGATGAGGGTTTACTTTTCGATAGTGGGCTCCGATCGCCGATGAGGCTTGCTTTCCGGGAATGGAGGGAGAAAGCTCCCAGGGCTCGATGAGGGGAGAGTCCTGGGAGCCCTCCTATAAGGGTTAGCCACATCTTGCGAGTCCGGGGAGGGGGTTACCTCACATCGCAAGCTGATTCGGCGGCCAACCGAGACCAACCGTAACCGGTATATCGGGGGACTGGCAATCGATGGCTATCATTATTTGATCATGGGTTGGCGCAGATAGTTCGCGCGTTGGATTGGGTAGTGCGGCCTCAGCGGAATTGTCCGGACGCTCTTCGATTTATTGGGCCGCGGTTATCGGATGCACCTCGAGGCTGCAGGCCACGATCGGGGCCGGGACGGAAAGTACCCAGGCTCCCTGTGGTGGAGTGACCTCTAGCGTCCGATAAACCCGGCACTGGTCACCCTTCGCGTCGCGAGTGGTCGATTCCACAATAGCCTGCGCACGGGCTCCGCCGCCTACTTGGACAGTCGTAACCGCCTCGCCGGAAACCGGATTCGCACGCAACTTCGGCGCACCGAGCGTTCCGACAGTCGGATATCCGGTCAACGTGCACGCGGGTTGATCGGAAATCAAAGAGAAGGTCAGGACCAGTGCTTGATAGTGGTTCAACTGTTTCGCGACGACCATGATGTCCTGATCCCTGCAGGGTGTCAACCCCGTGGTTTCGGCGGACGCTTGCGGCGCCGCCAACTGTATGGAAAGAACAGCGGCCGCCAGCGTGAAGGTGAGATTCTTGAACATGGCGAGAACGGTATTTTTCGCACTATTAGAAAACCATGATTGATGCGTCAACCGACTGGTTGGTTTGCTCGGAATGAGACCAATATAGAAATCGCGGTGCGGCATCACCGCATCTGATGACATTCGCAGAGCCCGGCAACCCATGCTGCTGCGCAATATCTCCCTTGGGCGCATAGAGAACGCAACGGCCGTGGTGGCGGGTAGTCGCGGGAGTTTGCGAGGGGAGTGGAGCTCCTCGACCTGAGTATGGGTGAGCAGTTGGTGATCGACGGCGATATCTCCGACGTTCCGGTCGTGGACGCCGTAGTAGGCGTCGGCCGGGACTGTCGGCCCTTCGATCGACTCGCGCTCGATCCGGGCGTGGCTGCTCATAACACTCTCCGTGGCATTCGGTACCGCAGCACTTGACAAGCGCTGGTGACTCGCCCACTCTAGGTCACCAGTACTCAGAATCCAATATATTGGAGATCACGGAAAAATGATGGCCTGGAGCACGGGGATCCGCCGAGGGTCGGGCGTCTCAGATCACCGCGTCGGTGGTGGAGGCGGTCTTCCCGACTGTGCGATGTCGGTGCTGGTGCACCCGCCGCCAACGTCGACGGCGCTTCGATCGACAGGTTCGCGGTGGTGTATGCCGGGCTGGCGATCGTCCTCGGAGTGCTGTTTCCGCTGATCGCCGCCGTGTGCGGGGTGGCCATCGACGGTGAACTGCGCACCTCGTATCAACCCGTTTGAATCACACTGGGATAGGGCTTACGTGAATGGGCACGCAGGAACACATCATCGGAATACTCGGTGGGATGGGACCGGCCGCAACCGCCGACTTCTACACCAAACTGGTCTCGCTGACCCCTGGGAGCATCGATCAGGAGCATCCGAAGGTTGTGATCTGGGCCGATCCCACCGTCCCGGACCGCACTCTCGCGCTGACCGAGAACGGCCCCGATCCCACTCCATGGCTGTTGCGTGGTGCAGAGGTCTTGCGTGCGGCCGGGGCAACTTTGCTCGCGATCCCCTGCAACACCGCGCACGCCTTCCTGCCGCCTATCGCCTCGCAGCTGGGTATGCCGCTGGTGCACATGATCGATCAGGTCGCGCGGCATATCAGTGAGATGTCGCCGACGGTGTGCACCGTTGGGCTGCTGGCCACCTCCGGAACCGTCCGTGCGCAGTTGTACGAGCAGTGGCTGTCGCGTTATGGCATAGACGTCCTCGCACCGAGCCCGGACGTGCAATCGAACCATGTGATGCCGGCAATCCGTGCGGTCAAAGGCGGGGATCGTGGATCCGGGGTAACCGATCGGCTGGCGGCGGCGGCGAACCATCTGGTGACACGCGGTGCGCAGTTGGTCGTGGCCGGATGCACGGAAATTCCCCTCGGTCTGCCCGCGGCCGCTGCGCCCTGTCCGGTGATCGATCCGGCGACCGTTCTGGTGCGTGCGCTGCTGGCGCAAACCTCCTTGGGTGACAGCCGTGTCCAGTGAACGCAGTGAGATGGTCCCTCGCGGGTTCCGACCATCCGATGTGCAGAGTACTGTATCTAATATGTTACTTGAAGGTAGGCCAATTGAGCGGACCAGGATGAGTGACGTTGCATTCGACCGTATTCGCGTTGCGATTGTGACCGGAGAGCTTGCGCCTGGCACGAAGATCAAAGACAGCGAACTCGCCGAGTATCTCGGCCTGAGCAGGACTCCGGTTCGCGAGGCGCTCGCCCGTCTAGTGGAGACGGGTTTGGTCGAGTCCAAACCCGCCGCATACACACGTATCACCCCCCTCAACCGCAATGACGTCGAGACCACCCTCGCCGTTATCCAAGCGCTCGACCATCTCGCTGTCACCTCCGCGGTTCCGAACTTGACCGACGCGATGATCGAAACAATGCGCGCAGCCAACAAAGACTTCGCCGACGCCGTCCGGAAAGAAGACATCACCGCCGCGCTCAAGGCCGACGACAGGTTGCACGGCGTCATCGTCGATGCCGCCGCCAATCCGTTGCTCAAACGGCTGATCCACCAAGTGCACCCCCAGATTCACCGAATCTACTACCGAAAGTTCTCGAGCCTGCTCGGCGGCCAAGACACCATCGACCACCATGACACGCTGATCGAACTGTGCGCGGCCGGTAACAGCGAGGACGCGGCGAAGCTGTCCGCCAGGCATCAGCGTTACCTCGGTGGCCTTATCGGCGAGTTGTTCGACGCCGACGAGTTCGGCACCACGGCATAACGCCGCCTTAGATAGCGTGAAGTTCTATTGATGCGCGTGGCTGACGTGGCGTCCCAGTCATAAACAATGTCGGTCAACTCGACGCGTCGATGTGAAGGGAAAGATGAACCGTTCCTGGCGCAACATTCGTGCCTCGATGTACTGGTCGGCTTCGACTACGGAGCGCACGCCGTATGGCGACGTCATCAGGGCACGCATGTACTCGGGCGACCGCAACATCGCTGGTGCCGCACCCAAGCCTGGCAGGAGCGCGGATATCGTGCACTTGGTAGCGCATTGAGGGCTGCTCGTGCAGCGTGTCTAATGATGGCCGAGTCCTGCGGTGAACGCGGTGAACAGGTCGCGCCCGTCTTGCCAGATACCGAGGTTGCTGGCGGAATTGATGTGGCCGAGACCGTGAATGGCGGTGTGGTTCAGTCGCCACCCGGCCGCCAGGGCAGATGCTGTGGCTGGGGTGCAGTAGGGGTCGTCGTCACTCGACACCACCACACCGGGCAGCCGCAGCGGCAGGGTTGTGGTCGGCGCGAATCCGCGTGCGGCCGTGGGGAAGTTCGCGCAGCCGCTGTCCGGGGGTGCGACGAGAAATACGCCGATCACCGCTTCACTGCGGGGGCTGCGGCGGATCAGCCATTCGGCGACTGCCAGGCAGCCGAGGCTGTGCGCGACCATCACGGTCTCCCGAGAATCGTTGGCGTCGACGGCGCGGTCGAGCGCATCGAGCCAGTTCTCGAGATCGGGCTCGGTCCACGATGCGGGAGCGATTCGTGATGCCGCAGTGCCCCATTCGGTTTGCCAGTGGCTCTGCCAGTGATCGGCGTCGGAGTCGTCGATGCCGGGAACGATCAATCGGTGCACTATCGTTGCCTTTCATTCCCCGGGTCGGGGTGGGGCGGGCGTTTCGATCGACAACTCTGTGTGATTCATCGGTCGCTGTCACGGCAGACTGATGAATGGAAGGCAGATGAGCGCACACACCATGGTTCCATTGGATGCGACCGACCGGGCGATCCTTGGACTGCTGCAAACCGAGGCCCGCCTGGGGGTCACCGAAATCGGTCGCCGGGTCAATCTGTCCCAGCCCGCGGCCTCGGCCCGGATCAAACGCCTCGAACAATCCGGTGTCATCACCGGCTACCGCGCCGTGGTCGACCCGGCCGCACTGGGATTGAATCTGCACGCTGTCATCCGGCTACGCACCACCCATGCCCACCTAGCCGCCGCCCTGGCCCATTTCGCGGAAGTCCCGGAGATCACGACCGTCTACCGGCTGACCGGAGAGGACTGCTTCTTCATCGACGTGTTCGCCGTCAGTTCTGAGCGTCTCGAGCAGATTGTCGACGCTGTCGCCCGGTACGGTCCAGTCACAACCTCCTTGGTCCTGCGGACCTACGAAACCAAACCTGTATCACCACGGCCGGATACCCCGAACCTCCTCTAGCGCGGCACCCGGCATACGCACTCAATTGCCGCTGACCGGGCTGGCCGAACCAATTGGCCAGCCCAGGGTGTCCGGCAGCGTGAGGCCCGATTGCTTCGTGCGGTTGCCCGCACCGTTCGTGTCACCGCTTCGAGTTCGGTCTTCGATGGCTCATTCAGATGTCTTGGGCCCCATTCGGATTCGAGGCGTTTGAAGTGTGTGTTGTAGGTGCGCAGCGTGCCTCTGCTCAAGGTTGTCCGCACCGTCGGGATCACCTCGGCGAACGTCGGTGCGACGGCACAGACATCAACCAGGTCGGCGGGGGAGATGCCCATCTGCGCCAGCAGCAACCGCGCGGCGGCAATAGTGTCCGCGGTCGCGGTATTCGATGACATAGGAGAATTGGTCATCGCCGTCACCGCTCCAGCAACCGTAGAGTGACATCGAACAGCTCGTCCATCGCGGCAGGCGGATGGATGGCAAGCCGATTCCTGGACCGGCGACCGATGAGCAGCACACGGTCTCCGATGAACAGGCCGACGCGGCGCCGGACGCGGTAGGGGATCCGGAAGAACTCGTCTCTGGTCACGACGGCGACGCCGTCGGGCGCCGGGCCGAGGACGAGGATCCCGTGCTTGTCGCAGCGCATGTCCAGGCGAGTCTCTGGCATCCACCCGAGCCGAGCGAGCAGCTGCCGGTCCAGGATGCGACCGGCCCTCTCCGATGGTCGATATCCCGTAGACGACGTCATCGCTGGCGGTCCGCACCGGGACGGGATGGGAGATAGGGCCGTGGATCAACTCCTGAAGGGAGCTTGAGGCGGAACGATGACTCCGATCACCGCGGCCACCTCCGCCCCTGGAGCGAGGGACCACCCGGCGGCGTCGAATCCGGCGCAGGCGCCGGAAGTTTTCGCAAGGGAGTCGGTATCGCCACAGCTAACCTCTGTGTGTTCGAGTGCACTCGAACACCGGTCCGTCAGATGTGGCGCATACGCCACGAATGTGTGCGCGAGAGGGGACTTGAACCCCTACGTCCGTGGACACCAGAACCTAAATCTGGCGCGTCTGCCAATTTCGCCACTCGCGCTTGATGGTACGACCGTCCAAACTCTACCGGGCTTAACCGACATCGCGAAGCACCGGGCGGGCGTGGCGTACTCGCCAGTAACCCTACCAGGGATTATAACGATTTGATAACTGGCAACATGAGGAGAGCTCATGTTTCTTACGCGTTGGTAACCGAGTGGACCAGCGCGTTCAAACATGAGGAGGGGTCATGTTTCTGGTCATTCTGGTACGCACGTACGTAAATACTCGAGGGTAGCGGTTCGACTGGGGGGCAAACGTGAGGCTTTCCTCATGATTTTGTGCCATCCTCGCCGGTATCGGCCCATAGGGCTGAGGAGCGCCTGCGCCCCGGAGGGAGCGGCGTGTCCCCGCAGGGCATGTCGCCAGGAGAAGGAAGTCGAAGCGTCTTGACGATCAACGAGAGCACCGAAGCCGGTACCGGACGTAGCGCGAAGGTGGTTGGGGCCCAAGGCAGTGGGGTGCGTTCGCCGCTCTTGGATCGTTTGCTGAACGGAACGCCGTATGCGCTCGCGTTCGGCGGCCAGGGTGCGCAGTGGCTGGGTGAGCTGGAAGAGATCGGGCGCGACAGTGCGCTGGAGCCGGAGCTGACCGCGCTGGTCAACGAGGCGGCCGCGCTGCTGGAACCCGTTGCGGCGCAATTGCTGGTGGTCCGACCGGTCGGTTTCGATCCGATCGGGTGGATGCTGGAACAAGAACTTGTCGACACCGAACAGGGGGAGACCTCTGCCGCGCCCTCGGCGCAGGTGCTGCGCTCCGCCGCCGTGTCGATGCCCGGCGTGCTGCTGACCCAGATCGCGGCGATGCGGGCGCTGCGGTTGCAGGGTCTCGATACGACGAAGAACGCACCGGCCGCCGTGATCGGCCATTCCCAGGGCCGCCTGGCCGCGACCGCGGTCGAAGCCGCGGGGCGGCGCGATGCCGAGCTGCTGGCCATCGCTCAATTGATCGGCGCCGCAGCCGGTTTGGTTGCGCGTCGGCGTGGCCTGATGCCGGTGGGCGAGCGCTCGCCGATGGTCGCCGTATCGAACGTCGATCCCGAGCGGCTGCGCGCCGTTGTCGCCGAGGTGTCGGTGGGCGTTGATCCCGCTGCCGCGGCGGTGGTTTCGATCCGCAACGGCCGCAGGCGCGCGGTATTGTCCGGCGCGCCAGCACAATTGGAGCGCGTGCGTCAGCACTGCGCTCAGCTGCACGACGCGCAGACCCGCGAGCGCGACGCGAAGGTGCGCGGCGGCGCGGTATTCGCCCCCGTCTTCGAGGACGTCGCCGTCGATGTGGCGTTCCATCATCCGGCGCTGGCCGATACCGTCGATCTGGTGTCCGGCTGGGCCGCGCAGTGCGGTATCGATGCGGCGCTCGCCGGCGCGCTCGCGCAGGAGATCCTGGTCGACCCGATCGACTGGGTCGAGATCGTCGACGGCACCATCGCCGCGGGCGCGCAATGGATTCTGGACCTCGGCCCCGGTGATCTGCTGAGCCGCCTCACGGCGGGCTCGCTCAAGGGTTCGGGCGTCGGCATCGTCGCGGCCGCCACCCGGGCGGGGCAGCGCAGCCTGCTGACCCCCGGCGCCGCCCCCGAGGTGGCCGCGCCGTGGACGGCGTTCGCGCCGCGCCCGGTCCGCCTGCCGAACGGCCGGATCGTGGTGGAGACGGCGTTCACCAAGCTGACGGGTCGCTCGCCGATCCTGCTCGCCGGTATGACGCCGACCACCGTCGACGCGAAAATCGTTGCGGCGGCCGCGAACGCGGGCCACTGGGCGGAGCTGGCCGGCGGCGGCCAGGTGACCGAGCAGATCTTCGCCGACCGGGTGGCCGAGCTGAAGACGCTGCTGCACCCGGGCCGCGAGGTGCAGTTCAACTCGCTGTTCCTCGACCCGTACCTGTGGAAGCTGCAGCTGGGCGGCAAGCGCCTGGTGCAGCGCGCGCGGACCGCGGGCGCGCCGTTCGACGGCGTTATCGTCACGGCGGGCATTCCGGAGCTGGAGGAGGCCGTCGCGCTGATCGAGGAGCTGACCGAGGTCGGCATCTCGCACGTGGCGTTCAAACCGGGCACGGTGGCCCAGATCCGCGCGGTGCTGCGCATCGCGGACGCGGTGCCGGACTACCCGGTGATCATGCACATCGAAGGCGGCCGGGCCGGCGGGCACCACTCCTGGGAAGACCTGGACGACCTGCTGCTCGAGACCTACGCCGAACTGCGCAACCGCGCCAATGTGGTGGTCTGCGTCGGCGGCGGCATCGGGACCCCCGAGCGCGCGACCGAATACCTCACCGGTGAGTGGGCGACCCCGCACGGCTACCCGGTGATGCCGCTGGACGGCGTGCTGGTCGGCACCGCCGCCATGGCGACGCTCGAGGCCACCACCGCGCCCGAGGTGAAGCAGTTGCTCGTCGACACCCCCGGCACCCCCGACTGGGTCGGCGCGGGCACCGCGAACGGCGGAATGGCCTCGGGCCGTAGCCAATTGGGCGCCGACATCCACGAGATCGACAACGCCGCCTCGCGCACCGGCCGCCTGCTCGACGAGGTCGCCGGTGACGCCGATGCGGTCGCCGCGCGGCGCGCGGAGATCATCGAGGCGCTGAACGCCACCGCCAAGCCGTATTTCGGCGACCTGGTCACCATGACCTACCTGGACTGGCTCGAGCGCTATGTGGAGCTCGCTGTCGGCCTGGAACGCCGCAAGGATTTCGACTGCGGCAGCGATCTCGGCGACGCCTTCCTCGACGCCACCCGCTCGGTGTGGCTCGACATCACCTGGCGCGACCGCTTCGCGGAGATGATGCGCCGCACCGAATCCCGGCTCAACCCGGCCGACCGCGGCGAGATCGCCACGCTGTTCGCCACCGACGAGGCTTTCGAGAACCCGGTCGAGGCGCTCTGCGCGCTGAAGGAGCAGTACCCGGCGGCCGCGCAGACCCTGCTGCACCCGGCGGACGTGCCGTTCTTCGTCGCGCTCTGCAAGACCCCCGGCAAGCCGGTGAACTTCGTGCCCGTCGTCGACGGCGATGTGCGCCGCTGGTGGCGCTCGGATTCGCTGTGGCAGGCCCATGATCCGCGCTACTCGGCCGATCAGGTGTGCGTCATCCCCGGCACGGTGGCCGTCGCCGGCATCACCCGGGTCGACGAGCCCGTCGGTGAGCTGCTCGACCGCTTCGAACAGGACGCCGCCTACTCGCTGGTGCGTGCGGGCGTGGTGCCGGTCGCGATCGACGCGCGCCGCGCCGCGGGCGTGACCACCGGACCGATCGACGCGGTGCTCGCCGCGCCGGACGTCGACTGGGCCGGGCGCACCACCATCAATCCGGTGCACCGCCTCGGCGAGCTGGCCGAGTGGACGGTCGACGGCAAGGGCGCGGTGCACCCGCCGAGCGGTGCGACCCTGGTCGAAACCCAGGGTCCCGAGGCCGATCACGCCTATGTCGAGCTGACCGTTCCGCTGTTGAGCGGCAACGTCGTTCGCATCCGGATCACCGTCCCGGTGTCCACCTACAACGGCGGCGCGCCGGTGATCAGCGAGGCCGACGCCGACGTCGCGATGTCCGCGCTGCTCGCGGTGGCCGCCGGGCAGGCGCTGCCCGAGGTGAAGGGCAGGATCGCCCACCTGAACATCGCCTGGACGCCGGATCTGAGCGCCGACCACGCCGGAGTCACCGGCTCGGGTCTGCCGTCGACACTGAGCACGCTCGGCCGCACCGTGCCCGACGTGCTGGTCGGCGCCTGCTGGCCCGCCGTGTTCGCGGTGCTCGGCGCGGCGCGCAGTGCGCAGGGCCAGAGCGTCATCGAGGGCATGCTCGACCTCGTCCACCTCGATCACCAGATCGAGCTGGCGGGTGAACTTCCCACCGGGGCAAGCGTTCTCGCGGTCCGCGCGGAGGCGGGGGAGACCCTCGACACCGATCTCGGCCGCGTCGTCGAGGTGCGCGTGCGGATCAGCGGCATGCTCGACCGGCCGGAAACCGGGATGTCGATGCCGACCGTCGCCACGCTCACCGAGCGCTTCGCCATCCGCGGCCGCAACGGCGCGGGCGAGCTGACCGATCCGCCGCGCGCGGCCGGTTCGGTCGCGCCGACGGCCACCGACACCCCGCGCCGCCGCCGTCGCGACGTCACGATGACCGCGCCGCGCACCATGAACGCCTTCGCCGCGGTGTCCGGTGATCACAACCCGATCCACACCAGCGACAACGCCGCCAAGCTCGCCGGGCTCGGCAGCCCGATCGTGCACGGCATGTGGCTCTCGGCCGCCGCGCAGCACGCGGTGTCCGCGGTGGATCCCGAAAGCTCCGTCCCCGCACGGACATTGACCGCGTGGACCACCCGGTTCCTCGGCATGGTCCGCCCGGGTGCGCAGGTCGATGTGCGGGTCGAGCGGATCGCCGTCGACGCGGGCAGCGAGATCGTCGAGGTGTCCTGCAGGGTCGGTGGCGACCTGGTGATGACGGCGACCGGCCGCACCGCCGCGCCGAAGACCGTGTACGCCTTCCCCGGTCAGGGCATCCAGCGCAAGGGCATGGGCCTGGACGCGCGGACCCGCTCCAAGGCCGCCAAGGAGATCTGGGATCGCGCCGACAAGCACACCCGCCAGGCGCTCGGCTTCTCCATCCTGGCCGTGGTGCGCGACAACCCCACCTACCTCAAGGCGCGCGGCGTCGAGCACCGGCACCCGGACGGCGTGCTGCACCTGACCCAGTTCACCCAGGTCGCGATGGCGACCCTCGGCGTCGCCCAGATCGCCGAGCTGCGTGAGGCGGGCGCCTTCGTCGAGGGCGCCATGCTGGCCGGGCATTCGGTCGGCGAGTACAACGCGCTGGCCGCCGTGGCCGGTGTGCTGCCGCTGGAGGCCGTGCTCGAGGTCGTGTTCCAGCGCGGCTCCGCCATGCACGAGCTGGTGCCGCGGGATGACAAGGGCCGCAGCGACTACCGGATGGCCGCCATCCGGCCCTCGCAGATCGGCCTGCCCGACGACGAGGTCGTCGACTTCGTCAACGGCGTCGGCGCCCGGGTCGGCGAGTTCCTCGAGGTCGTGAACCTGAACCTGCGCGGCTCGCAGTACGCGATCGCGGGCACGGTCGCCGGGCTGGAGGCGCTGGAGACCGAAATCGACCGCCGCCGTGCCGAATACGGTGGCAAGCGTGCCTTCATCCTGGTGCCCGGCATCGATGTGCCGTTCCATTCGACGGTGCTGCGCAAGGGCGTTCCGGAGTTCCGGCACAAGCTCGAGCAGCTGCTGCCCGAGGATCTGCACCCGGAAGTCCTTGTCGGCCGCTACATTCCGAACCTGGTGCCGAGGCCGTTCTCGCTGGAGCGGGCGTTCGTGCAGGAGATCGCCGATCTCGTGCCGTCCGAACCGCTGCAGGCGGTGCTCGCCGACTTCGACGACTGGGCCGCGCGCCCGACGGAACTGTGCCGGGTGGTGCTGATCGAGCTGCTCGCCTGGCAGTTCGCCAGCCCGGTGCGCTGGATCGAGACCCAGGATCTGCTGTTCACCGACGCCGCGCACGGCGGCCTCGGCGTCGAGCGGTTCATCGAAATCGGTTTGGGTGCGACGCCGACCGTGGCGAACCTGGCCAGCCAGACGTTGAAGCTGCCCGCGTTCGGCACCGCCACCGTCGAGGTGCTCAACATCGAGCGCGAGGCCGCGGTCGTCTACTCGACCGACACCGATCCCGCGCACGCCGACGAGCCCATCGACGAGCCGACGGTCGAAACCCCCGCCGCCGCAGCGGCACCCGCGGTCGCACCGGTCGCCCCATCCGCCCCCACCGGCGGTCCACGCCCGGACGACATCTCCTTCACCGCCGCCGACGCCACCCGCGTGCTCATCGCGCTGTGGACCAAGCTGCGGCTGGACCAGATCGGCCCGGTCGATACCATCGAGGGCCTGTGCGACGGCGTCTCCTCGCGGCGTAACCAGCTGCTCGTCGACCTCGGCTCCGAGCTCTCACTCGGCGCCATCGACGGCGCGGCCGACGCCGATATGGGTGCGCTGTCCGCGACGGTCGAGCGCCTGGCCCGCACCTACAAGCCGTTCGGCTCCGTGCTCTCCGATGCCATCGGCGATCACCTGCGCAAGGTGTTCGGCCCGTCGGGCAAGCGCCCCGCGGCCATCGCCGAGCGGGTGAAGAAGGTGTGGGAGCTCGGCGACGGCTGGGCCAACCACGTGACTGCCGAGGTCTCGCTCGGCACCCGCGAGGGCGCCAGCGTGCGCGGCGGTGATCTCGGCGGGCTGGTCTCCGGCGCGCTGGGCGACGGCGCCTCGGTCGACGCCGCCATCGACGCCGCGGTGCAGTCGGTCGCGGCGCGGCGCGGTATCGCGGTGTCGCTGCCCTCGGCGGGCGGCGGCAACGGCGCCACCGTCGACGCGGCCGCGCTCGGCGAGTTCACCGAGCAGATCACCGGTCGCGACGGCGTGCTCGCCACCGCGGCGCGGGTGGTGCTCGAACAGCTCGGCCTCGCCGAGAAGGTGTCCGCGCCGGAGGCGAGCGAGGATTCGCTGGTCGATCTGGTCTCGGCCGAATTGGGTTCGGACTGGCCGCGTTTGGTCGCGCCCGCGTTCGACGCGCGCAAGGCCGTGCTGATCGACGACCGCTGGGCCACCGCCCGCGAGGATCTGGCCCGCCTGTGGCTCGGCGACGACGCCGAGACCGCGGAGCTGCCGGTCACCGGATATCTCGGCGCGGGCGAAGCCGTTGCCGCGCAGGCGAACTGGTGGCGGGAGCGGGCCAAGCACGAGGCGCGCTCGGTGCTGGCCGGTGTCTTCGCGCGGATCGCCGAGGCGGCGCTGAGCGATGAAGAACCGGGCCAGTGGTCCTCCGATATCGCCGTGATCACCGGCGCCAGTAAGGGTTCCATCGCGGCGTCGGTCACCGGGCGGCTGCTCGGCGGCGGCGCGACCGTGGTCGTCACCACCTCCGGGCTCAACGACGAGCGGCTCGGCTTCTACCGGAAGCTGTACCGCGAGAACGCCCGCCACGGCGCGGCCCTGTGGGTCGTCCCCGCGAACATGGCGTCCTACCAGGATGTCGACGCCGTTATCGACTGGGTCGGCAGCGAGCAGGTCGACAACGCGGGCGGCGCGAAGGTCAAGACCAAGGACGCGATGACGCCGACCCTGCTGTTGCCGTTCGCGGCGCCGCGGGTGGCGGGCGATCTCGCCGACGCGGGCGCACGCGCCGAAATGGAGATGCGGGTACTGCTCTGGTCGGTCGAGCGGCTGATCGGCGGCCTGTCCAAGATCGGCGCCGACCACGACGTCGATGCGAAACTGCATGTGGTGCTGCCGGGTTCGCCCAACCGCGGCATGTTCGGCGGCGACGGCGCCTACGGCGAATCCAAGGCGGCGCTCGACGCGGTCGTCGCCAAGTGGCGGGCCGAGAAATCGTGGTCGACCCGGGTCACCCTGGTGCACGCGCTGATCGGCTGGGTGCGCGGCACCGGGCTGATGGGCCACAACGATCCGATGGTCGCCGCGGTCGAAAAGGCCGGTGTGCACACCTGGTCCACCCTCGAGATGGCCGACGAGCTGCTCAAGTGGTGCACCCTGCGCGCCCGTCAGGTGACCGCGGGCGGCCCGCAGCAGATCGACCTCACCGGCGGACTCGCGCGCGCCAAGCTCGACCTGCCCGCGCTGGCCAAGCAGGCGGCCGAGGCCGCGGATGCCGAGGCCGACGAGACCGAAACGGGCGCGACCATTTCCGCGCTGCCCGCGCCGCCGACCATGACCTCGGCGCTGCCGGTGCCCGAATGGGGCAGTGTCACCGCCGATCTCGCCGACATGGTGGTCATCGTCGGTGCCGGCGAACTCGGCCCGTACGGTTCGGCGCGCACCCGGTTCGAGATGGAGGTCGACGACAAGCTCTCCGCCGCGGGCGTTCTGGAGCTCGCCTGGACCACCGGCCTGGTGCAGTGGGAGAACGACCCCAAGCCCGGCTGGTACGACACCGAATCCGGTGACTACGTACCGGAATCCGAGCTGGCCGAGCGCTATCACGACACCGTGGTCGCCCGCTGCGGCGTGCGCCGCTACGGCGACGACGGCGCCATGACCGACAACACCGCGCCGCTGATGACGTCGGTATTCCTCGATCAGGACCTGTCGTTCACCGTCGGCAGCGAGGCCGAGGCGCGGGCCTTCCACGCCGCCAACCCGGAGCAGACGATCATCACCCCGGTCGCCGATTCCGGTGGGGGCGGTGGGGCGGGAGCTGGCACAGATTGGACCGTGACGCGCAAGGCGGGCACCGAGATTCGGGTGCCGCGCCGGGCCAAGCTGTCGCGCACCGTCGGCGGCCAGATCCCCACCGGCTGGGATCCGACCATCTGGGGCATCTCGGCCGATATGGCCGCCTCGGTGGATCGGGTGGCGCTGTGGAACATCGTCTGCACCGTCGACGCGTTCATCAGCTCCGGGTTCAGCCCGGCCGAACTGATGAGCTGGGTGCACCCCTCGCTGGTGGCCAATACCCAGGGCACCGGCATGGGCGGCATGTCCTCGATGCGCTCGCTCTACATCGACAACCTGCTCGGTGAGCCGCGGCCGAACGACATTCTGCAGGAGGCGCTGCCGAATGTGGCGCTGGCACACGTTGTTCAGTCCTACGTGGGCAGCTACGGCGCGATGGTACACCCGGTGGCGGCCTGCGCCACCGCGGCGGTCTCGGTCGAGGAGGGCGTCGACAAGATCCGGCTCGGCAAGGCCGAACTGGTGGTCGCCGGCGGCTACGACGATCTCGGCATCGAGGGCATCGTCGGCTTCGGTGACATGTCGGCCACCGCGGACTCGGCGGCCATGAGCGCCAAGGGCATCAGCGACCGGTACTTCTCCCGCGCCAACGACCGCCGTCGCGGCGGCTTCGTGGAATCGCAGGGTGGCGGCACCGTGCTGCTCGCCCGCGGTGACGTGGCGCTGGAGATGGGCCTGCCGGTGCTCGGCGTGCTCGCCTTCGCGCAGTCCTTCGCCGACGGCGTGCACACCTCCATCCCGGCGCCCGGCCTCGGCGCGCTCGGCGCGGGCCGTGGCGGGCGCGAATCCCGGTTCGCCGCCGAACTGCGCAAGCTCGGTGTCGGCCCCGATGACATCGCGGTCATCTCCAAGCACGACACCTCCACCGCCGCCAACGATCCCAACGAGTCGGAGCTGCACGAGCGCCTCGCAGGCGCGCTGGGCCGCACGGACGGCAACCCGCTGTTCGTCGTCTCGCAGAAGAGCCTCACCGGGCACGCCAAGGGCGGCGCCGCGGCGTTCCAGCTGATCGGCCTGTGCCAGGTGCTGGAACAGGGCGTGATTCCGCCGAACCGGAGCCTGGACTGCGTCGACGACAAGATGCGGGCCTACCCGCACCTGGTGTGGGCGCGCGAACCCCTGCGGTTCGGAGATCGGTTGCCGCTCAAGGCCGGTCTGCTCACCTCGCTCGGCTTCGGGCACGTCTCCGGTCTGGTCGCGCTGGTCCATCCGCAGGCCTTCCTCGAGGCGATCGACCCGCAGCGGCGCGAGGAGTACCAGCGCAGGGCACAGCAGCGTCAGCTTGCCGGACGGCAGCGTTTCGTCGAGGCCATGTGCGGCGGCGCGCCGCTGTACGAGCGCCCCGCCGATCGCCGCCTCGGTGGAGATGGCACGCCCGCCAAGCAGATTCGGCAACTGGAGGCCGACGTGCTGCTCTCGCCCGACGCACGGCTGGCGGGCAACGGCGCCTACCGCGCCGACGGATGGGGTTGCGGCGCAAGCGCGCAAGACAGGTCGTAGGCTCCCGCCCTATGACGATCCTCGGTATCGGCTTGGACTTGGTGACCATCTCCGAGTTCGCCGAACAGTTGCAACGGGCCGGAACCACCATGCTCCGGGAGAGTTTCACCGCGGGTGAGCGGCGCTACTGCCAGGGCAAGGGAACCGACCCCGCGCGCAGCTACGCGGCGCGGTGGGCGGCGAAGGAGGCGGTGCTCAAGGCGTGGGCATCGTCTCGGTTCGCCCGCAGCCCGCAGATCGGGGACAACCCGTATCCGCTGATCGAGGTGGTCAACGACGCGTGGGGCAGGCCGAGCATCAAGCTGCACGGCCTTGCCGCCGAATTCCTGCCCCGCGCAAGGGTTCACCTGTCGCTGACGCACGATGGCGACACCGCCGCCGCGATGGTGGTGCTGGAAGATCCAGGCGAGCTCGCGGATCTCATCGCAGGCCGCGAAGCGACCAAGTGATTCGTAAGGTCGCCAAGTGATTTCGTAAGAACATGGGTAACTCGTCGGGGACCGGCTGACTCAGCCACGGCAATACCGCCGGTCGCCGACGCTACCTGTGCGGCATCTCGGTCCGGCTCGAATACGCGGAGTGGCGGACAAGCATTACTGCGCCGATTTGCCGCTGGAGCGCGATTCCTTCTCCGCGACAAGCAGATACGCGACCATCAGCCGCTTCAGCTCGGCGACCGCCTCGGCGTTGCTCTGCTCGTCCTGCACCGAGAAGTTCAGCATCGAGTACACGACGTGGACCAGCACCTCGGCCATCATGGTGCGCCGCACCCGCGGCGTCCGAGGCGTGAGCGGGCGCAGCATCTGCGACACCACCTCGGCGAATTCCTTCTCGTGGATCGCGCCGGTGGCCCGCGTGGACGGGGTGGACTGCATGGCGAGCCACACCTCGCGGCGCGACGGGTCGGTCATCCACAGATTGGCCAGGTGGTCGACGAACTGGTTCATGTGGCGCAGCCAGTCCAGCGACGGGATCTCGCCGTGGAAATCGGCCAGCTCCTGGGAGACGGCCACCAGGTCCTGCCGGTTCAGCTCGCAGACGATGACGTACTTGTTGGCGAAGAACTGGTAGAGCGTGCCGATCGGCACTTCGGCGCGTGCCGCGACCTCTTCACAGGTGAACGATTCGAACCCGACCTCGACGAGCAGTTCCCGCGACGATTGCAGCAGCGCGTCGAACTTGCGCTTGCTCCGTTCCTGCGTCGGCCTGCGCCGGGGCATGAGCTCCTGCGGGTCGTCCTGCAACTCCAACGCAGGGTCCAGACGTTGCTTGGACCTGGCCTCTGCGCGTACTTCCACGCATCAAGGCTAACCGTCCGGACACGCGGACGACACGCGCACGTCTTCTGCGTGTCCGCGCTTGTCACTTTTCACGACCCATCCACATCGAATATGGCGCCGAACACATAACCGAATCCGTGTCCTCGGTGACGCGCGTTTCGAGCAGGGGAATCCCATCGGAGCTAACAGCGCCCGGACGGGCACATCCGTCCGTCCGTCGCGCGGAAAGGGCGTGATCCGTGATTGCTCGATCTGTGGTGACTCTCGGTATTTCCACCGAACGCGGCGCCGTGCATGCGGTAGCGCTCGCCGATTCCGGCGAGCGGCTACCGGAGCGCGTGCTGCTCCATCGGGTGGCGAAGACGCGCGGCGACACCAAGGCGGATGTGGCGGCGGCGGTCGAGACGGCGATGGATGAACTAGCCGCCGAGATCGGCCCGGATCGGGAGATCGGGGGCGCCGCGGTCGCGTACCGCGATGCCGCCGAGCGCCGGGCCATCGTGACCAAGCTCGCGTCCGGGCCGTGGCATACCGCCTCGCTGGTGTCGGCCAAGTCCGCGCATCTGCATGTCGCCGGGATGATGACCTGGCTGGACGAATTCGACGATCTGCTGATCTGCGAGGTCGTCCCGGGGCATCAGGCCTTCACCCTCGTCGATCGGGGCAGGCGGCGGGTTCTCGCCGCGATCGGGCAGGCGGGCGGCGCCACGGCGGAGGCGATGGGCGCCGCCGTCACCGCGGCGTGGGACCAGTTCGAGGCGGCCGCGGTGCGACCGGATGCGGTGGTGCTGATCGGTTCCGCCGCACGCGAGCCCGCGGTGCTCGCCGCGGTGGACGGATTCGGCGCGCCGGTGATCCCGTGCAAGATCGCGGCGTCCGCGCCAGCGGTCGGTGCGGCGCTGTCGGCGATGGCCGAGGTGGACGGTCACGTCGAGCCCGCCGAGCGGTTGCGGCGTGGCCGTGGCGTCGCGGCGTTGTTCGCGGCGGCGAGCGTGCTCGCGGGCGGGCTCGTCGTCGGCGGGGTCTACGTGACGAGCGCGTCGTCGCGATCGACCTCGGGTGTGATCGCCGATGCGAAGGTGACCGCCGACTCCAAGGAGGTCGGCGTGATCGAGACCTCCGGCGGGCCGGTGCACGGCAAGACCGACGTGGTGGTGCCGGACGGTCCGGTGGTCGGCGGGCACGGGCCCGCGCCGCTGCCCGTCGCGGAACCGATCGTGGTCGACACGGTGGAACCACCAGGGCCGCAACGGGTCGTCCAGAGATGGGGCAGCAACACGCCGCAACCCCTGCCGCTGCTGCCCGCCGAGCCGCCCAGGGAGCCGGAGCAGGCGGCCGCACCGATGACCACCGGATCCGGCATTCCGTCGGCCACCACGAAGGTGGGCGCACCGAACGGGTCGATGCTGTTCCCGGGGGAGGGTCCGCCGCCCCCGGCGTTCACCCCCGAGTCCTACCACTGGTGGGACAACCACTTCAGATTGATGTTGCAGTGGGCGGCACAGCAGATCATGCAGACCTGATCCACTGAATCCGCCGACGGCCCGGCTCCCGAGGGGAGCCGGGCCTTTCGCTGTTCTGACCGTGGCGTTGACAGCGAGCGGGTTTCAGGTCATGCGATAGCATTCGGGTGGTTTCGAGCTTGGGGAGGGCCGGTGCTGAAGGCCGATATCGATGAATTGGGCAAGTTGGTGACCGTGCTCGACGATGTCGGCCGCGAGATCGACAAACTCGACGTCCGCAGTGTGTCCGATCACTTCGATGATGCCATGGCCGGGACCGAGGTCGGGGCAGCGTGCAGGCAGTTGGGCGAGTTCACCGAAGGCGCCTACTGGCGAGTGACCAACCGTTTGCAGGGGATCGCGAACGCCATCACCACCACCGTGTCGAACCTGCAGGCCACCGATGAGGACTTCGCGCAGGCTATGCATCGGTTCGATGTGCACAGGCTGGAAGGCCAGTGACGATAACCAGAACCCAGGTCGACAGCTGGAAGATCAGCAAGCTGTACGACCTGGCCACCAAGATCGATACCGAGAATCAGCTATTCCTCGATCAGTTGGACAGAACGAAGAAAGTCTTCAGCGACGCCCAGGCCTACTGGGCGGGTATGGCACACGACGCCGCCTACGACCGGGTAGCCCAGGACTATGATCAGGGCTACAAACTCTTCCTCGAGGTACGCGACGCACCGGCTGTGCTGCGTCAGGTCGCGTCCTCGCTCGACGCGGACCGAACCGTCCTGCTCGGCAAGGTCGCCGACGCGACCGCACCCCAAGGCCCCGCCTTGACGGTCGACGACAATTGGAAGGTCTCGGGTTCCGATGCCGAGCAGGTTCGTACCCATCAGGGCTTGATCGACACGGCGTACCGCGCGCTCGAGGCGAGCGCCAAGCTCGCCGTCAGCACCGTGGCCGAGCACGCCGAATACATCCGTGCCGCAGGCGATCTCCTCGGATCGGGGCTCGACGTCTCCGCCGACCGCACCGCGGCTGCCAGCACCCGGCTCGCCGCCGAAGATGGCGCCGCACTCGCCGACGCGCTCCGCCGCGGTGATTACACCGCGGCCGCCGCCGTCATGGCGCACCAGCCCAAAGGGTTGACCGCCCAGGAGATTCAGGACATCGCCGCGGGCAAGAACGTCCCGGGGGTGCCCGCCGACGTACAGCAGTACTACCGGGATTTCAACAAAGCCTTCTACAACGACCCGGGCAATACCGGCAACTACAAGAAGTGGATGGAGAACGCCGAAAAGCGAGGCGTGTCACCGGCGACCATCGTGGATATCGCCCGCACACATGGCATCACCCCGGAAGACTTCAAGGTCCTCGATGGTATGAAGCCGGTCACCGACGACAACGGTAAAACCTATTTCTTGATACCGGACGGCACCAGTGGAAACGACGTGAAAAAGGCGGTGCTCATGACCTACATCCTCAATGCGGGCACCGATTATGATGCAGCGGGCCGAGCGGCGGGCGGTGTCAATGATTTCCGTGAAACACCGTATTCGAGTGCCGAGATACAGCGGATCATCGACCGGCAGAATAAAAACCCCTGGAGCTACAACGAAGACGTCGCATTTGTGAACGGTAACGGTGGACGACTTGCCACCACGCCCAACGGTATGATCATGGGCCTAGGCGGCAACTGGTTGCAAGATTTGTACAGCCAGAAGGGGGGCACCACCTATGGTGACATCTTCATGTTCAACATCGACAACGTCGCCGACCCCGCCGACCAGCTACGCAAGATCGTCGAATCCGGAACAACGTGGTTCGAAAACGATAAGGGGCCATACAAAGGTAACCTGGACCTGGATCGTCTGCTACACCATGAGGAACGGCACTCCCGACAGTGGGCGGACAAGGGGTATTTCGGCATGATTTGGGCTGCGGTAACCGACGGTGACGGCATCGAGAAGGACGCCGGCCTGCGCGACGGGGGATACAAATGATGCGCCGCATCGCAATCCTCGTGGCGGTAGCCGCATTGCTGACTTCCTGCGGTATCTTCAGCCAATACGAACAGGACCGGAGTCCGGGGCTGCCGAGGGCATTGGGCGCGCGTGTCACAGCGGGTGAATTGAGAATCTGGATGGGGGCGCGGTGTTTCGGCAGTACTCACTTGACATTCTTGTTCCACCCGAGCGAGACCTCTGTCCTGCTGGTTGCCGATAATGGCGACGAAACCGAATTCGAATATGTGACACTCGGTTTGAATCCCGGCTGGACGATCTCGAAGCCGCTCCCCGCAGGCTTCGATTGGACGAAGGAGAAAAGGTTCACCTTCTCCGGTTCTGGTCAGGGAGGACATTCGGATATCGAAACCATCATGAAGGACTCCGCCGCACACCCGGACGACACGTACTGGTTCGAGGACGTGGGCTGGCTGAACCCTGTTGATCTTGCCGCGAAAGACGGTAAGACTTTCCTAGCTGCCTGCAGTCCCAACCCCAAACCTTGACAGCACAATCCACAGCGGCCGGTATCGAGTCGGCGTAGTGCCGAGCGGGCCTCGATCTTTCACAACGAAGGTGGGTGTGCCGCACGGGGGGCCGGGCTGTTCCCGGGGGAGGGCCCGCCGCCCCCGGCGTTCACCTCCGAGCCCTAGACCGAAAGGTCGCGGCGCAGCTTCGCGACGTGACCCGTCGCGCGCACGTTGTACTGGGCGACCTCGATCTTGCCCTGTTCGTCCACCAGGAAGGTGGAGCGGATGACGCCGACCACGGTCTTGCCGTACATCGTCTTCTCGCCGAACGCGCCCCACGCGGTCAGCACGGTGCGGTCCGGATCCGACAGCAGCGGGAAGGTGAGCCGCTCGGCGTCGCGGAACTTGGCCAGCTTCGCCGGCTTGTCGGGGGAGATGCCGACTACCTCGATGCCCGCGCCTTCCAGTTCGGCGAGGCTGTCGCGGAAATCGCAGGCCTGCTTGGTGCAGCCGGGGGTGCTCGCGGCGGGGTAGAAGTAGACGATCACCTTGCGGCCGCGGTAGTCGGCGAGCGAGACGTCCTTGCCGTCCGCGTCGGGCAGGGTGAAATCGGGGGCGGGGTCGCCGGGGGCGAGTCGGTTGTCGGTCACGTCCTGCACGGTAATCGAAGGCTCGGACATCGCGCGGCCGGACGCGATGACGCTGTACGGACCGACAGATCGGTCAGGCGCGGGCGCCGGTCGCACTGTGCGGACGCATAGCCCGGATGGCCGGTCCGGCGGGCGGATAGACTCGTCCGCGAGCTGAGGGTGACACAACAGGAGGCCGGAACGTGGCAAGGGATACCGAGCGGATCGAGCGGGAGATCGAGGCCGCGCGCACTCGGCTGGCGAGCACGCTCGACGAGATCGCGGTGCGCGCCGATCCGCAGCGGATCGCGGACGACACCAAGAGCATGGTGCTCGCGAAGCTGAACGAGCCCAAGGTGAAGTACAGCCTGATCGGCGCGGGCGTGGTGGTCGTCGGGCTGGTGCTGATCAAGATCTTCCGCTGAGCGGGCAGAGACACGAAAACCCGGTGTGGCATTGCCGCACCGGGTGTTTCGTTGTGGAGCGAGTATCAGACCGTCGGGCAGGCGAAGCCATCGCCGTCCGGGTCCAGATGCGGCGCGTAGCCGGGTTCCCCGCGAAACAGCGGAGCCCGTCCGGCGCGAATGGCCTCATCGCAGTTGGCGAAGGCGCCACCGGCGGAACCGGTCTGCGACAGGCCCGCCGAGCCGGTCGCGGCGGAGCCGGTGTCCACGGCGGACGAACCGGTTCCCGCGGAACCGGAGGGAGCGGGGCCTGCTAGGGCGGTGGGAGCCGCGAGGAGCGTGAGCCCCGCGGCGGCGGCACTGACGGCGAGCCGGCGAACGTTCATATATTCCTCTGTTATGTGCTGCGGTGGAGTGCGTCCAGA
Source organism: Nocardia sp. NPDC052566 (assembly GCF_044547285.1). NCBI lineage: Bacteria > Bacillati > Actinomycetota > Actinomycetes > Mycobacteriales > Nocardiaceae > Nocardia > Nocardia sp. NPDC052566. The sequence continues at coordinate 609,065 of NZ_JBIUAF010000002.1, forward strand.
GTGTGACGCCGCATCACACTGTTGTGACGGCTCGCCGACTTGTCAACCGCGCCTACCGAGATTAGGGGATTGCCACAGCCCGCCTCGCCCGCCGTTTCCTGCGCGTTTACGGCCATTCGCGCGGATTGCACAGATTGCCCTATCCGCGAACGAAAAAGGCCCCCAGCGCGGACGCTGGGGGCCTTTTCGGTTGTCGTGTCAGCGGTTGTCGCCCGCGTTGCCGGCCTTCCAGGTCTGCCACGGGATGTTCCAGTCGCCCAAACCGTCTGTGCCGGAGAGGGTTCCGCCCACCGTGTTCTTGACGATGGTGATGTCGCCGCGCTTGGCGTTCTGGAATACCCACTGCGCGTTGGCCGGGCTCAGATTGAGGCAGCCGTGGCTGGTGTTCGAGTAGCCCTGCTGGCCGACCGACCACGGTGCGGAATGGAAGAAGATGCCGCTGTAGGAGATTCGGGTCGCGAAATCGACCGGCGTCTTGTAACCGTCCGGCGCGTTCACCGCGACGCCGTAGGTCGAGGAATCCATGATGATCTTCTCGTGCCGGTCGCTCACGATGTAGATGCCGTTGTCGGTGGGCGTGCTGTTCTTCCCCATCGAGGTCGGCATGGTCCGGACGACCTGACCGTTCTGCTCGACCGTCACCTGCTTGGTGTTGTCGTCCGCGGTGAAGATCGTCGCGTCGCCGATGGTGAAGAACGAGTGGATGTTGTCCTGGCCGAACAGGCCGTTGCCGAGGTCACGCCCGTACACGTTCACATCGATGGTGACCTTGGTCCCCGGCGCCCAGAAATGCTCTGGCCGCCAACGGACCTCGCGGTTGTTCACCCAGTAGAACGCGCCCTCCACCTTGGGCTCGGTGGTGATTTTGATCGCATCCTGCGCGGCCTTGCGATCGGGGATGTTCTCGTCGAACTGCACCGCCACCGGCTGGCCGATGCCGACCACCTCGCCCTCGCCGGGCAGCAGGTACGGCTTGGTCTGGCTGTCCGGTGAGCTGGTGGTGAAGTTCAGCGTCATCGAGCTCGCGCCGCCGAGGCCGATCGCGTCGGCGCGCAGCTTGTAGGCCTTGCCGTAGCCGAGTACCTCGGTGGTCTCCCAGGAGCGGCCGTCGGCGGCCAGCTTGCCGCTCACCGCCTTGTCCTGTGCGTTGACCAGCGTCACGTTGGTGAACTTGCCGTCCTCGACCTTGAACACCATCGGCACACCCGGCGAAACCCCCATCGCGCCGTCCTTCACCGGCGCCATCAGCTTCGGCTTGATGAGCTCGGTGAGTGGGTTCCGGTCGATGGCGACCTGCGAGGTGTCCTTGGAGTCCGAGGACGAACATCCGGAGATCGCGAGCGCTAGGACAGCGAACACGACTAAAGGTCCGGCGAACTTTCGTTTCGACCGCTGCCTACCCTGACCAACGCTCATTCCAACCCCGTTTCAAGTCTCGGCACTCCAGAACGCGCCGATGGCTTCGGATCCGACCGATCTACAAGCTCAACCCACCGTGCCGACGGGGATCGGTCGAGACCACGCCTGCCATTCTGCCAGCCGATCCGGTCCGATCCAACGCGAACACTGCTCCGACGCAGCGAGTTCCAATCGGATAGATCACCGCCGACCCCCTCCGTGTTAACACCCGTCGACACCCCCGCCGTTCGCCCAGGTCAGGGCGCGATTTCACTTCTGCACCCTTCGCCTGTTACTGTTTGTCCCGCACCGGAACGAGGAACACCGAGCGCCGGGGCACGCGCCATTAGCTCAATTGGCAGAGCAGCTGACTCTTAATCAGCGGGTTCGGGGTTCGAGTCCCTGATGGCGCACCATATGACCGTTACTAGAAACATGGCCCGAAAAAACGGCGCAAGCCAGGGCTGTGACCAGCCTCACACACTCGCCACCCGACCGGGTGGCGAGTTGCGTTTCTGGCAGATGAGCTCGTAGGAATCCTTCAACCACTCCTGCTGCTGTCACTTCGTCATGGCCCCGCTCCAGTGCCGCATAACCCGCTTGTATGGCATGCAGCTCAGCGATCACCGGCTGGAACTCATGACCTGTCACCTTCTCCTCGAAAACGTAGAGCCGCTTGAAGATCGCTTGGTTCAGCTGTAGCCGCACCTTGTCACTGGCCCCCTTGTAGAGACGGTATGGGTCGCGAAGCAGCTCCAAGCAAGCGGTCAGGAACTCAGCACTTGCGGATAGATCTAGCTGCACCTTGCCCAGCTCCGCCTGCACCACCTCCCGCTCTCGGGCAATTTCGGTCAACCGTGAGCGGATCTTGGCCTGAGGCAGCTCGCCGTCGGCAGCCAGCTCAATCAGGTTGGTTTCCTTGGTCTCCAGGTCCTTGAGACGGTCCTGCAGTTGCTTCCGGTAGAGCCGGTGCGTCACTTCCGTCTCGTTCAGCATCGCCTCCAGGGCCAACTGCATGGCAGCGATGAACTCCGGCGAGAAGGCGATCGTTTTGTAGTACTCCACCACCGCCTCGTCGACCCGGTCGGCGTTCAGGTGGGGTGAGCGGCACCCAGCGTTCTTTTGGTTGCCGATGCAGAAGAAGTACCAGTAGTCCCCTCCGTGCCGACCGGGTGTGCGCTGGATGATCATGCGCCGGACGATCTCATCGTTCCGGCACCGGCCGCAGAACAGCGTGCCGCAGCGCGGCGTGAAGTGAACGTCTCCCGCTGGCTGGAGGCGTCAGGCGTACCCGCCGTACAGGTTGTTCCGGTGGTCGCCCAGCCGGTGGACGTTGATGGCCGAGCAGTCACCTTCTGGCGCGAGCTCCCGCCGCACCACCACGGCACCCCGACGCAGGTCGCCGCGCTCCTGAAGCAACTGCATCGCCTGCCGCCGCCGGCAGATTTTGATCTCGGCGAAGTTGCGCCGTTTGTGCGACTGGAGGAGCGGATCGAGACCGCGCGCAGCCTGGGTGACGAGGATCGGCAATGGCTGCGCGCACGCCTCGCCGAGCTACAGCAACGGTGGAAGGAACTGCCGGAAGGCTTGCCGCAGTGCGTCATCCACGGAGATGCCTGGGTTGGCAATGTGGCTGCCATGGACGACGGGGAGGCTGCGCTGCTCGATCTGGAACGCACCTCGGTCGGGCCGCCTGAGTGGGATTTGGTGCATACGGCGATCAAGTGGGGATCGTTCAACTGGATCACCGAGGCGCAGTACGTCGAGTTCTGCGAGGTGTACGGGCACGACGTCACTCGGTGGGCAGGCTTCGAACTGCTCCGCGATATCCGGGAGTTCCGGATGACCACGATGGCGGTGCAGGCGGCATCGACGAACCCAGCGTTCGAGGTGCAGGCTCGGCACCGATTGGCTTGTATCCGAGGCGATTACGGGAAGCGGCCGTGGTCGGGGTGGAAGGCGTTGGAGTAACGGCGATGCGCAGACTCCGCAAAGCTGCTGCCTGCCTACAGATGTCGGTGGTTCGGTGTAGCGTCACCTCCCTGTGGCGATAACTGATCGGGATCGGAAGCAGCTCTGGGGTCTCGCGGCGGCAAAGTGCGCAATCTGCCGACACACGCTCGTGGAGCCCGCCAAGGCTGAGGAGGACCGCGATGCCCTCATCGGCGAAGAGGCGCACATTGTCGCGCAATCACCTGGTGGCCCACGCGCTGGCGTACCCCTCAAGGTTGGCGTCGACAGTTACGAAAACCTGATTCTGCTTTGCCGAAATCACCATCGCGTCGTGGACGAGCAGACCGCCAAGTACACCGTCGAGGTCCTGACGGCATTAAAGACGAAGCACGAGAAGTGGGTTCATTCGCGGCTTCACACGGTGCAAACCTACGCTGGACCGACCCGGGTGGTACTGAAGGATCCCGAACGGCCCGTGGTGCTCCCGAGAATTACCACAGGGAAGCAAGCGTGGAACGTTGTTCATAAGTCTCATGGCTACATGCTTGAGAGTCCGGACGAGGATGAGGCTTCCGAAGGAGCCTGCGACAGTGCGGATGTGTTCCTGACTACTGCGCGAGATTGGGGAGAAGTTAGCCTTGAGGTGGAGGATCAAGGGCGCACCGGTATTCGCGAGGCCGAGCGCTCTATGCGCGGACTGCTGGATGAACTCACTAGCCATGATTTGGTCGCCTTCGGCGCACCTGTGGACATGGTTCTCAGAGGTGGCGGAGGGCCGGACAGCGATTGGAAGACTGCGGTTATCGTTGTGCGACCCAAAGAAGCTGTGGGCGATATTGACTCACTGATCGTCATTTTCGGCGATCTGATGGATCTCCCCTCTTTCGAACCTGAATCGGCAGGCGAACCTCAGGCGGAAATGGGCTAGCAGGTCGCGAAATTTCAGTGGCAGAAGACGATTCCAATCGGTAGCGTGTCCATCCAACCAGAAATTGCAGGAACGTGTTTGGGAACCACGGTTGCCGACGAGTCGAAGGATCGCGATGGAATACCCTGATGGCGTCAACGTGCTTGAGCACGGAATCGTCGTACCAAGTAGTGAGGACATCTCCTCCGGCAGCGTCATCGCAACGACGCGCCTTCCAATCTACTCGGGCTTCACCCTCACAGCTGTCGCCCTCGATGGATCCTCCCTCAATGAGCGAACACTGGGAATCGCCCAGATCGACCGTGCTCACACGATTTCAGATTTCTATGAAGAGTACGACCTTCGCTACTCGCTTCATTCGACGCTGTATCACCTGAATCAGCTGATAACTCTCTACACTGGTGGCTGTCAGCTCTTCGAGGAAACCTATCCACACTCCAAGGATGCAGCACAGGGAAACGTCTCCGATCCTCGCATATTCTACGAGATCGACGCACTGCTCGGCTCGGCGCGAAGAGTGTACGAAGTAATTCGGAAGGTCCTGTGGAAGCACCACGGTTCGGGGTCGTCTGGCCGATGGAGATCGATCAGGACGGCGGTGAAATCGCCATTGCTTCCAGCAGAATTCGCGAAAACCCTTGAGAACAGCTGGGATACCCACGGCGAGACTCTTGCCGACTATCGCGACTGCGTCGCGCATTACGATCCACTGACCAATGGCCAAACGACGTGCTGGATGGATCGCTTCGACGGAAGGTGGGGTACGACAGTGAAGCTCCCCGCAAATCCGTCGGAAAAGAGTCGTTTGCGATTCGATTTCGAGTCCGGACCGGATGCCCTTCAATACTGTCACATGATTGCTGCGCACCTCGTAGAGCTCAGCGAGGAAGTGACTGCGCTACCGGCCGTAGCCAAACACCTCAGGGGCACAGAGACCGAAGAGTAGCGTCCCGTGGAGGGCGTTTCTGCCAGTCAGCCACTTCCGGCTCCACCGTTGTCTGTTGAACAACACGAAATCCATTGCCGTACCAAGTAACTCAGCTTGTTGTACGACTGCTGTCCGTTCGTGTCCGATCGCTCATCTGAGCACCCGACTCGTCGCTCGAACGGACGATTGAGCCCAATTCCCGCTCGTCATCAACTGAAGGCGGCTCCACCCGAGCCAGTGCCCCGCGAGGCGGACCAGCTCGATGTCCCCCATCGACTGGCCGCCCGCGGTTGGCCGTCGTCGGTGTCCTGCGGCCGTAACCGTAAGCGCAATCAGCGTTTACCGGCCGCTCGCACCGAGGAGGAGCGATGTCCGAACCGTCGAGCAAGGAAATCACCCTTGCCATCCGAATCGACACCGCCCGGCACGCCCAGCTGACCTGGATCGCCGAACTGCGCGGCAGCAACCTCAAGCAGGAATGTTTCAAGGCGGTTGACGCGTACATCGAAGCCGCGAAACAGGATCCGGAGCTGATTGCCAAGGCCGAGGCCGCCCGTGCGGCGATCGAAGCCGAAGCACGGGCTAGGCAGGAGGCTATCGCCAACCTGTTCACCGGGACCCCGCCGCCACCACCTCCTCAAGAGGACGAAGTGGAGGTCAGCGAGGCAGAGACCCCGGAGGAAAAGTCCGACAGCGGACGCCGACCCCGGCAACGTCGCGGTACGCAGACCGGCGAGTAGCTGGTTGGACAACTGAGCGGCGCTAAACGCCCCGCTCACACGGCCGGCGGGTAGCGAATCGAGGATCCATCCTCTGCGCTATCCGACCGGCCAACTATCAAAGCTAATTTCCCGAGAGGAGATGACCATGAGCGAGAAATACCGTAAGCCACAACCTGATTCAGGCGGGGCGCCTCACGAACGGACTGCGTCGACGCCAACCGAATCCGACAGCAACCACGAGCAACAGCTCATCGGGGAAGTCGGCGAGGCGATGCTGCAAACGATCTACGACGCGGTCGAGCATCCTGTCGATGAGATTCAGCCAGCAGTCGCCGAGCTGGCATTGGCGCTCGTCCAGGTAACGCATTCGTTCGACCTCAACGCCGACACTGGCAAGCAGGCGCTCGCGATGCGAGCCCGCTACGTCACCGACAGGATTGTCGCGCTGGTACGGGCCTACGACGAACTGACCACCAGCGACTTGCAAGGAGCCGTCGACGCCCTGGCCCTACTACTGGTGCGAAACGTGCTGCCAATCGATGAAGCTGGGCAGACCGAAGGTGGTGATCATGAATGAGCGATGCCCAAATAGCAACGCACGCAACGAACACCAGACCGACGACAAATCGGCATCGCCCGAGGTCGAATCGGCCCGCGAGCAGGAGCCGCAGCTCAACCCTCGCATCTACGTCACCCGCGGTCTGCCGCTACGGGCCGAACTCACCGACGGAGCCTGGTTCAACATGGCCCGCGATCCGATCACCATCCGCGCCGAGCTGTACAGCGTCTTCGCCGAGGAGGAAACCTACGACCGTGAGGGACTCTATATCTGGGATCATCAGGACTTCGCCGGCTTCGGCGTGACGACCGGTGCGATCGGGCTCGAAGGGGTTCACAGCATCGAACTGCTGTCGCAGGTAGCACGTGGCGTTGCCGAGTACGGTCCAGCCTTCGCTGCGTGGGCCGACGCCCATGAGGACGATCCGCATCTGTTCGACCGGTTTGCCTCGGCCTATCAAGGCCACTACGACAGTATGGCCGCATACGTTCGGCAGCTGTTCAAGCCGCTTCGCATTGAAGAACTGCTGGCCCAGGCCGCGCCTGAGGGGCTCCAGAACTATGTCCTCCTGGATTACGAGGGTATCGGTGAGGAGATGCTGCAGGAAGGTGATGTCGTCGCATACCCGGCCAACCATGGTGGGGTATGGATTTTCGATGAGCAACCGTAAACCCACCCTGCGGAGCTCCGCAGCGCGTCTGTCGTGGCGCCCTCACCACATCAGGCCAAAACTAGGCGTCCAATATTGCAAGAACTGTTTTATGCGTACACCTGTGCGGCATTGCATTGATCCAGAGCGGGACCAGATACCGACGTGACCGTAGTGGCTCCGGAAGGAAATCCCCCATCTCCTGCCGCGACAGCTCTACGAGCTCCTGCCATGACTGAGTTGCATTCGGAAAGATATCTAGTACGTGACCTCGCTCGCCGATATTCCACAAGAGCAAGTCGTTAGCACTGTCAGCTATAACTTCTTGGTTGGAGATATAGCTAATGAGGAGCCAGTGGTGTTCGAGAAGATCCCGTAGACCACACCGAGCCGCCAGCAGGATTGCGGCCCACAAGCAATGGGCTCGATTCTGAAAGCTCTCGGTTATCGTTTCCTTATCCAACCCAATCAGCCATTCAGCTGTCTGCTGAATTGAATAGTACGGGCTGGGGATACCGGGGCCTTCGTCCGCATAGGTGGACAGTAGACCGTTGATCAGACCAACAACCTCAGCTGCAGAAGCTTGCTCCTGCTCCGACCGGAGCAAAGACGCAATATAGTTGTACAACATAGGCACGGAGGCTTCGCCGACAATAGCCTTATAGCCCGATAGTTGTGCAAATTTATCAGCGAGCTCCACGGGACAATTTGGTGTAACACCGCGGATCCCACAGTAGTTCAGGTACGCAGATATATGGCCGAGAAGTTCAGTGCAGCGGAGCTTGTGTGTGAGCACGCCTTCCGAGAAGAATCCGTACGCGGATTCTACAAAATTTCCCGAGTCTGCAACCATCTCATCGATGAGTGCACCGTATACGACCTCTATCTCGTTCAGAATGGTGGACTCAAGCGACGCGATACGCTGATCCGAAACGTCCCACCTGTGAGCAAAATGAAGGACGGTAACTAGTGTCAATACCCACGCGTTAACTATCTCAACATAGTTCTCGGCTAGATACTTGTTCGCAAGAAGGTAGCTACAAAGAACGCCCGTCGCCTGCAGCGCTTCGATCTTCTTCTGCTTCGACTTTACCGCCGAATACGAGTCGAGCCAATTTTCCAGAAATAGTTTGAACTCCCCTCTGTTTAAGGTGCTGTCACCATTCCGGCAGTACATATTGAGAAAGAGATTGAGGTCTTGAGGGTCAGCCGGGAAAAATGCTCCGTAGCCATCGACGAAGCGTCGGACAAGTTCTTCCTTGTCAATTGTCTCGACAGGCATATGCCGAGCTTGGCGCTGCCTTTTCGAGTAGTCGGAAATGACCTGCGGTACGGTACCTCTGAATTCCCCATTCGTAACCAGATAGCATTTCCACTTCTTCGGCGGCTTAGCGAAAGATGAATGAACTGGCGGCAGCTGCGTCAGGTCATTCACCTGACCGTTGATCTTAGCCCATTCGCTCACATTGATATTGCCACACTTAAGCTGAAAGCAGCAGATCTCACCCTTGCGGTTTATAGCAATTACATCTTTTCCTTGCTCGTTGAGGCCACCTTGGGCACGCAGCACCGTATACCTCTCTTTGATTAGGAGTTGAACGAAGGGAGTCGTGAAGCTGAGTTCCTTGCAGCTAGTCAACCAGTTTTCGACGAGCCTGTTCTGCATCATACTCCCCTCTCTTCTGCGCAAGAATTTCGTTCAATCGCTGCTTGGCATCCTCGTCATTATTCGCTTCCTCAAGCAAAGCTCGATATTTCTCCGCCATGCTCGGATGTATGACAATGGTTGGCATCTGCGGGTTGCCAAACTTGTCAAACGCTATGCTTATCTTGCTGATGGTTTCCAAAAATAGATCGACCGTTAACGGCTTGCCGCTAGCATCTATTACGTTACCTGTCTCTTCGGTAACCTGGTCCAACACTTTGTAGCTATGCTGCGCCTGCTGTGCGCCAAACTCCTTGGCCTTCTCTTCCAGAAGGGCGCGCACGTCCTCCACGGTCATTGCGGCCATTTCCTCGTGTGATATAGCGAACTCAACTGAGCCCGCTTCATAGGCCATATCCCGGAGGTCTTCTTGGTTGTCGAGCGTGTTGTGAACAAGCTTCCGACCTTCGTGCACGGAAAATCTGCGCACATCCCTAAATGGCCCAAGCTCCTCACGAGCCTTCTGCTCGAAGAACTTCAGTAGCATCTTTTCTACTTCGCTCTTAAGTTCGGGATACCGGGGAAATGCCACGACCGCAACCTCCAATCTTCTCCACGCGCAACGCTATGCATACTTTTACTATAAAACAAAGCCCGCTAATTGGACCCTAGGACTTGGCCCGCGTTGTCACATCCTAGGGATTGAGCGTCCGAAAGAAGCTGAGTACCTGATACCGGATAACATCGAATGGGTTCTTGCCATCGTCAACGAGGCGCGCCATTTCGATCAGGTCTTCGTCACTCAGAAATGCGATCAGCTTCCCTTCCTTGACCCAAGCTCGCCGTCGTGCAGCCAAACCTGAATCGTTAGGTCCTTTTCTTGAAACCAAGAGCCCGAACATCCTGAACGCCTTGGACCAAAGGTAGTCTGCAAGTTGATTGACTTGATTCTGACTTACTTCGTCATTGTAGTTTTTGAACTCGGCAACGACGAAATATGTTTGGTAGTCCGCTCGGATCTGCGCCCACGACGATCCTGTTTCTGGAATGTCAAAGATGGCATCCATGATGTCCAAACCATCTTCGGTACGGGTCTGAATCGTGGGCGGATCCAGGTGCTGCACAAATATCTCAGTCAATGACTGCGCTGCCAGCTTTTCAAAAATTGTCCAGCCCGGCTTGCCGAGGGGAACCGATGCAAGTCGTTCAGTAACTTTACGCTCGAATGTCAGTTCAGCTGAACCCTCGGGCTCAGTAAATAGATCGGATAGATCTCGCGCCTCTGCCCGTTTCTCGATCAGCTCAGCAATATCAGGATGGCGATCGAGTAGCACATGCAGATCTGGTCGACCCCACCACCTGATCTTATTCTCATCGAGCAGGTGTTGAGAGCTGCTCCCAATCTCTTGGGAAGCGACGTAGAAAACTCCGTACTCAGGGGACTGAAGACGAAGGCGAGTCGCTACGTCGGCAACATGACGTGCAACCTGGACGGATGCTGCCCTCTTGGCGTACTGCTTAATGATGACGACAGCAGGCGCTCCATCTGGCGCCGTCCCGATGGCGTCGACGCCCCCATCTCCTCCACTACGCCGATCCGGAACCGACAGCTCGAATCCCTCACGCCGAAGCAACAGAACCGCAAGCGCCTCGAAGGTCTGCCAATCGAGAGCATCAAGATCAAGCAACGCTTCCTCCCATAGTGCTGCCAGCGACCGCTGGGCCAAGCATCGACAGCCTATGCCGTCATCCACCCCTTGCATCGGCACCGCGCGGCGAAGTGGTTCACCGCCACAGCGACATTCGGCATTATCGCCTTGCCACCGGCTCCCGCATCCTCACCCCTCGCCGCAGAAGCGCTAACCGCACCGTGCTGGAATCTGCTCCCAAACTCGCTCCGACTTGCTTGAGCGTCAGCCCCTCTGCGTACAGCTGGGCTGCCCGATCGATCTGCTCTTCCTTCAGCCCCCGCTGCCGCATCGGCACGCCCATCTGGCGCAGATGCCTACTGGCCGTTTGACGCTGGATTGAGTACTTCTCGGCCAGCTCGTACACCGTCATCCCGAGGAGGTAGTCCCGTGCCAGCTCCGTCTTCTCCGCTTCTGACAACTTCCGCATGTGTGCGGGCGGGCTCACTTCGGGGCGATCGACGCCCTGCTCAACCTCAGCCTGTGCCTCCACCAACAGGGCGGAAAGCGCCGGACCAGCGGTAGCGAGATTGGAGTGGTGCCTCAGGAAGCGCACATTTTCTCTGCTCATGAGCAGAACAACCGTGTTACGTGCCGTAGTGCACTGGAACACTCTTCGGGTAGCTCTTCTGCCAGTGGGCTCTATTCATCAGGCTTGGTCGGCGCTGTGCCGCCGGTCATTCCTCTTTCATCCCACGGGTCCGGCCGGGCACCGGCGGACAGGCTGCGGGTCGTGGGGTGGGCGGTGCCGTTGGTGGTGTGGCCGTCGCGCTGACCGCCGCCGGACGCGAGCGATACCGGCAACGGCAGCGGAAACTGAACACGGTGCCACTTCGAACCGGCACTCGCCTACGGGCGCATGGCCTCGTCCACGAGGGCTTGCACGATGTCGTCGATGTCCGGACTCGACTCGGCCGGAACCTGATTCAGGATGATCGTCACGGCGCGGTCGCGAGTCGCGCCCCCGGCGGTGTAGAAGCCGGGGATGCTGCCACCGTGACCCCACGTCTGGACACCGGACGCGGTGACGCGGCCGAACAAACCGGATCCCACCTGGGCGGGCGAGTCCGGGTCGGCGACGGTGCGCTGCATCTGCGCGAGCTGATCCAGCGGAACGACCGTGCCCGCCAATAGGGCGATGAAGAAGTGATTCAGATCGCGGCCGGTGGAGATCATCGCACCGTCGGGCAGGCCGCCATTGGGGTCGATATCGGTGATATCGACACGGCCCCCGCCGGATTCGAAGTAGGCGTGCGGGTGCGGACCACGAAATACCTTTTCGATCGGATAGCGCGGCCAGTAGGTGTCGCGCAGCCCCAGCGGGTCGATGATCCGGCGCGTCACCTCGACATCGATCGCACTATCGGTCACCTTCTCGACCAGCTGCCCGGCCAAGAGGTAGTTGGTGTTGGAATACTCGAAACCGGCACCGGGAGCCTGCGCCGCCGGCTGATCGAGACCGAGTCGAATCAGATCCCCGATCGAGTGCTGCCGCGTGAGCGCCTCGACGGAATCGAGATTCACTCTGTTGAGGTAATCCGGAATCCCGCTGGTGTGCTGCAACAGATTCCGCACAGATATCCGATTCCCGTCACCGCCAGGTCCGCTGACGACACCGGGAAGATAGCGCTCCACCGGAGCGTCGAGCTCCACCCGGCCTTCCGCGACCAATTGAAACACGACCGAAGCGACGAAGGTCTTGGTATTGCTCGCGATCCGCGCCTGTGCGCCATCGGGAAAGGCGGCTCCGGTCACTAGATCGGCCACACCACTGGTGATCTGGACATGACGGCCGTCACGGCTGAGCACCAACTGCGCTCCGGGAACCGCAGCTTCGCGCACAAGCTGATCCAGCAGCGTCCGCAGTCGCGTCGACGAGTCCGACGTGCGTCGACACACCCTCCGATCCCGGCGGCCAGCACCAACACCACCACTAGAGCGACTGGCCACCTCGATCTCACAATGCCACCGCGCACGGTGCTGCTCCTCATCCCACGAGCCGACTGACTGCGCTTTGCCGACGCCAGCCGGGGGTTTCGCGCCTCTCGGTGTGCTTTTCGCTATCAAAGCTAGGAAAGCTGTTCCGGCGCACGCGTGAACGATCGCGTCACTCCGGTTGAACGTCCGCGCCACGACCCCGCCAGGGATTGTTCGAGCGGGCGAACTCGACGGGTGTCTGGCCGTAGCGTTTCTTGAAGGCGCGAATGAAGTGGCTGCTGTCGGAGAATTGCCAGTGCGCGGCGATTTCGGAGACCGTCGGCCGTCGGCGCGAGGCGGTCAGGTCCTGCCGAGCCTGTTCCAAGCGGCGGTTGCGGATATAGGTCGTCACCGACTCACCCGCCGCGGTGAACGCTCGTTGCAGAGTTCGCGCGGAGACATGAAGGTCACGGGCCAGCATCGCCGGGCCCAGGTCGGGGTCGGTGAGGTGGCGGTCCGCCAGTACCTTCGCCGCCTGGACGAGTGCGGGCCTGAGTCCGGGCTCGCTATCGTCGAACCGACCCGCCACCACCGCCTTGGCCAGCTCGATCAGAGCGCCGTGTGCCGCGTGCACGCCGGCCGGGCCGAGGTCGGCCACGGTGGTGTGAATCATGTTCGTATGCGCCGCGAGCAGGCGCATTTCGGCCGAGACCGCCGATTCGGTGATGCTGCGGTTTCGCAGCCGCGGCTCGAGCATCGCGGAGGACAGCGTGAGAATCTGCACCGTGGTGTCCGGCGCCGCTCCGAAATGCGATGGCGGTCCGTGCCGCAGCAGGAACTGCCCGGCGCTCACGGTGTATTCGGCGCGATGGGGCGAGTCGCTCAGCATCCAGGTGCCGCGCCGCACCACGTAGATGCGCACCTGATCGTCATAGCCGAGCGGCGTGCCACCCGTGCGAATGAGACTCGCGCTGTCGAGGTCGGTGATCGCCGCGTCGAGCACCTTCGCCACGCGGCTTCTGACCCGGAAATCACCGATCGTGCCGACGCTGAAGGTCGGTAGCGGGAACCCATCGCCGACCTGCGTCTGCCACCCGCGCCGGAACACGTCGAAACCACGCGATCCCGCGCCAGGAACGGTGGAATCCAGCGAGAACCCACCGCGCGCGTCGACGACCTCCGCTGCCGTGTTGTTCATCGTCGACCGATCTACTCCGCGTTCGATTCCGGATCCGCCCACGCCCGTGTGCTCGGCGGGCGGGATCGAGTCTAGCGACGCGGGTGTTCGGGGGAGGCCGGTCACATCCGGGCCCGCGGTGTCGAATGTTCCATTCGTTTGGCGCGCTTGTTCAAGCCCGCGCCGTATCATGCTCGACCCGTCGACCGGACCGGACGCCGTGGCCCGGTTCACCGATGATCTGGAGCAGGCGCTGGATGAAGGTTTCGAATCGGCCTGGCTGCCACACATGTTCGGGATGGATGCGCTGACCGCGCTCGCCGTGGCCGGTCGCCACACCGACGGCACCATCCTGTGGATGACCGGGCCCAAAGCCATCCGCTCACATATCGTGCCGATCCTGTCGGAAGCGGCAACCGCGGCCGGACGGTCTGCACCGCGCGTGATCTGCGTGCTCCCGGTCTGCGTCACCGCCGACGCCGACGCGGCGCGCGAAGCCGCGGCCAGGGCATTCGAGTTCTACGGCACCCTGCCGAACTACCGCGCCATGATGGACCGCGAAGCCGTTGCCGGGCCTGGCGATCTGGCGGTCGTCGGCACGGAGGAGCAGGTGGGGGCACGGATTCGTGAGATCGTCGAGTCGGGCGCGACCGAATTCGTCGGCATGCTGTACACCGGAGGCGAATCCGCGCCGCGGACCCGCACGCTGCTTGCGGACCTGGCCGGTGCGGGCGTGCCGTCGAACAGTTGAGGAGGAATGCACATGAGTGAATACCGGTCCTATGTCGACGAGTCCGAGGAGAGCGCGGTCCGCTTCGATCGCGGTGCGCGAATACTGAAGCAGGTCAACGATGTCGAGACCGAGCGTCTGCTCGCTGCCTTCTCGGATGTGGCGCCTAATCTGGGCCGGTACATCGTCGAGTTCGCCTACGGGGATATCTACAGTCGCCCGGAGCTGGATCCGAGTCGCCGGGAACTGGTCATTCTCGGCGCGTTGACCGCGATGGGACGTGACGCCGAGGTGGAGATCCATCTGCATTCGGCATTGAATGTCGGCCTGACGCCCACGGAAATCGTCGAGGCCCTGGTGCAGGTGCTGCCGTATGCGGGATTCCCGCCTGTGCAGACAGCGGTCATGATCGCCCGCAAGGTTTTCGCCGAGCGCGGGCTGCTGTCCTCCGAGCCGCCGGGAGACTCCCGGCCGTGACGGGGTCTACGTTGTCGAACATTGTGCTTGCCAGGGGGTGAGGTCGAGGTTTGGGTAGCGGAGGGCTGTTCCGTTCAGCGTGACCTCGTCGGAAACAGCGAGTCGAGCTCGCGCACAGCCGATTCCAGCTCGGCAGGGGGAACGAAACCGGGCAGGATGACGAATCCGCCGGTCCGCCAAGCCTTTGCCGCGTCGCTGAGATCCATACCATCAGGACTCGAGGGGCTGCCGTCGGAGACAACTCCTTTATCGATAGCAGGCCTCAGACGTGCGCGAGCTCGGAACCGGATACGGGTGCATGCCCGCCCGCCGCCCGCCGGTGCGGTCGGCAGGTCATCTGTCGCTAACGTGGTTCGGTGACAGCGCGATTCGACCATTCGGTCGCGAGCAGGGCCGGTTGGATCGATTCGGCTTCGCCCCCGCCGAGGACATATAGCGCGGTGGCGCCGCTCAGCAGGATTCCGGCGCCGATCAGAATGGTGGTGATGAAATGCTTCATTGTTCAGCTCCTCGGCTCGCAGGATTCGGCAGAGAAGAAAACGAGCTATGTCGCGGATACGTAGTTCGCCAGCCGGCCCGCGCATCAGGCGGGCGGCTGCGCCAATGATGAAGAGCGGCTTAGCCGTTGCATCGGCAGCATTGCCGGTCAATCGAACGGTAGACCGCCATGGATTCGTCGAACAAGACGAAAGTGTGTGATGGCACACCCCCGCTCGGGTAGTGGCGCGGACCACGTTTCGGAAGGTCGGGGAGCGCGAGCCGGGTGCGCGCGGTGCCGAAGCCGGTGTGCGGCCATCTCGCGACCGAACGCCGCCTCGAGCAGTCCGGCATGCCGAAATCGTTGCACCGGTTGCCTATTCGAGGCCAAGGCCAGGAATCGTTCTACAGGCGCCGACAAATCCTTCGCACGAACCATCAGCACCCTCTTGATCGCGGATCCTCGCGCCGGTCCGATCCGTGTCTTGGCTGGGCGAGTAATTCGGCTGCGCCCAAAAGTATTTCGTGCGCGGGTGCGGATCCGGCCCGATTTCACGGCACTCCGGCCGGAATGAAGTCGCCGCCGAGCTCTCGTCCGGGAATGTTCGTGGCAACGCTCGACATGACCGTCTCGCATTTACTCGCAGTTCGGGAACCGGCTCGGACTGCGGGGCGAACAGCGATGATGATCTCCTCTCGGCGGTAATCGCTCAGGCACCACCGGTCACAATCCGGACGCCGATAAGTCCACTCGGTAGCCGAAATTCGGATTGTTAGCCGAAAACTTCTGTGACCTGCGGCACATCTGGTTTAGGGGCAAACCTCCTGCATGGCTCGCGTGTCTCGGGAGATGCACCTGGCCTCCCAAGATCATCGGCACCGTTCGTTCACTATTCGTTCAGGCTCTGTTAACCCATCGTGACCATTCTGCAATCAGGTCACGAAGCGACCTGAAGTTTGGTTTGACGGAAGAGTTCGAACCTTCCGTCTGATACTTCCCCGTCGAGGACGAGGAGTTCCGTGCGACGCCACGGCCGGGCCCGCCATCGGGCACCGCGCAGACGTAACGCGTCGCGTTCCACGGGGACCTAGGAGTCCCCGACAACCAAACCCCCACAACCGCATATCGCGTGACAGATCGGCGAGCGCCTCGCGGCGCCCGTCGTGGATCAGTGCGGCCTCGTGCCGTCCTGCCCGAAACCAACCGATCAAGGAACCGATTTCGTAATGCCTGACAGACGCTTCTTCTCCCTCAGCCGTGCCTCGCTCCGCGAAGGCGTCACCGCCGTCGTCGCCGCGGCCGGTGTGATCGCCATCGGCGCCTCCTCCGCGGTATCGATGGCCGACGACAGCGTCCCGTCCCGCATCACCATGGTCGCCGAGCAGGCGCCCGCGCCCGCCCCCGCGCCGGTGCTGCCCGCGTTGCCCGCCCTGCCGTTCCCCATCCCCGCGCCGATGCCGTCCCCCGCGCCCGTCTACCCGGACAACCTGGACGGCTGGATCCGCCAGGCGCTCGACGTCATGCGGGTACACAACATCCCGGGCAGCTACGACGGCATCCACCGCAACATCATGCGTGAGTCCACGGGGAACCCCCGCGCCATCAACCTGTGGGACTCCAATGCCGCTGCGGGCATCCCGTCCAAGGGCCTGCTGCAGGTGATCGACCCGACCTTCCAGGCGTACCACATCGAGGGCACCGCCTGGGATATCTACGATCCGGTCGCCAATATCGTGGCCGCCTGCAATTACGCGGCGCACAACTACGGCTCGATGGACAACGTCAATTCGGCGTACTAGCGTTCATCGGCCATGGCCGACTACGCGCACGGCGATTTCGCCACCCGCAGCCGGGCCGAGAAGGCCCGGCGTCTGGCCGCGTTCATCTGGGATCGCGGCATCACCGGCGCGGAGCTGACCGCGATGCCCGCCGCGCAGCGCCGCAAGCTGGCGCGGGCCGCGGACACGAATCCGCCGAGCACCGACGAAACCTGGGTCGCGGTGGCGCGACTGCTGGAGGAGAAGGATGCCTGGGCGGCCAGGCATCCCGATCATCCGGCGGCGCGCCGCGCCCACGGTGGCGACAAGCTGATGTGGGTGAAGCCGCCGATCAAGCCTTGGTCTTGACGTCGAGCGCGGTCGACCGCTCGGCCTCGGGCACCACTTTGTCCGCCAGCGAACGGATCGCCTTCGCCTCGGCCGGGGTCAGCGAGTCGATGAAGATATCGCGGACCAGCTCGACGTGATGCGGCGCCGCGCGTTCCAGCGCCGCCCGCCCTGCCGCGGTGAGCTCGACCAAGATGCCGCGTGCGTCGTCCGCGACCGGCCTCCGGTCGATCAGCCCGCGAGTCGCCATGCGCGACAAGTGCTTCGACAATCTGCTCTTCTCCCAGCAGACCTCGGCGGCGAGATCCTTGGCCCGCAGGCAGTCGTCCGGCGCCGCCGACAGCGCGACGAGCAGCTCGTAATCGGCACTCGACAGCCCGTCGCGCGCCAGTCCCGCCGCGATCGCGGCATCGAGCCGCTGCCGTAGTCGAACAAACGCCTGCCACGTCATCTGCTCGTCGTCGCTCAACCATCGGACCATGGGAACAGAGTCTACCCGCACTTAGTTGACATGGAAACTAGTGCGGCGGGAGGGTCGCGCTCGGGCCTCGCCATCGGACCTGGAGCGCAGCATAATCGGAGGGTGTCCGACACCACAGGGTCCGGCCGTGGTGCGGTCGTCGTTCGGCTCCTGCTCGCGGGTCCGCTCGGTATCGCGGCATGGCTGCTGTTGCGATGGTGGGCATATGTGGCGCATGAGATCCGCTGGGACTGCGACAGCGGGGGATGCGGGACGAACGATCCACGTGCGCTCTTGCTGATCGGCGGAATCGCCGCCGGAGCGGCGCTGGTGGTGGTGCTCTGGTGGATCGTGCGAGTCGTCGGCTTCGGACTCGCGGTCGCCCTCTGCTCGTTCGCGATGGTGCGCGGCTGGCGTGCGGCCGACGGTGGTGCGGCCGGGGCGAACGCCGACGCGATCACGCTCTGGTCGAGCGTCGGTTTGGCAGGCATCTGCCTGCTGGCGCTGGCGCTGGCTTTCGAACTCGCGGCGACCGGCACGGTGGCGCGACTGTGCGGGCAGCTGTCGGCGCCCGCGCGGCTGAGTGATTTCGAGCCGGCGAAGGGGTTGCGTGGCGGCGGTACCGGGCTCATGACGTTCACCGATCGGGACGGACAGGTGCACAGCAGGCGCCTGCGCGCCGACCCGACCTGGTTCCATCTGCCGGTGCGGGCGATCTACCCTCGCGCGGACCCGTCGCGCTCCCGCCTGGCGGCGCCCTGGTACCGGCCATGGGAGAGCGCGACGGACGACTCCGGCGTGACCGGTAAGGCGGAGCTGGTGCAGCAACTCGAGCGGTTGGCCGCGCTGCACCGTGCCGGCGACCTGAGCGACGCCGAATACGAGCGCGCGAAAGCGAAGCTGCTCGGCAGCGCGCCGCAGACGTGACCGGCTACCGGAACGCACACGATCGCTGCCGAGGTAACTCAGTGCCGCACAGTGTCATTCGCTTGTTCGCGCGATGCGGAACAGGTTTTCGGCTTCGGTGATCGCTTGGCGTAGGACCTCGGGTTCCGGTCGGAGGGTGGCGATGATGGCGTCGATATCGCGGAGGCCCGCTCGGCGGAGCAGGCGTTTTTCGTTGGTTACCCATTCGCCGCGGGCGGCGAGGACCGCGTGCGCGGTGTGCATCGCCGCGGTGGCCAGCGCGCCCGCGACCTCGGTGGCCTGACCACGGGTGGCGAAGGCGTCCTCGGCGTAGCGCAGGGTCAGGGTCGCGCGCTCGTCCCAGACCGCCGGGGCGGCCGCGCGGAGCGGCTCCGGGTAGTCAGGGCGGGGGAGGGTGCCGTGCAGGACCTGGTTGATCGCGAGTTCGGCGAGCAGCAGGTAGCTGGGGATGCCCGCGAGGTGGAACATCAGGGGTTCCCAGTGGAAGCGGCCCTGCCCGGCCTCGGCGAGTTCGTGCTCGACCGTGTCGAGGTCGCGGTAGTGGATGTCGACGGCGCGGCCGTCGACGGTGAGCCAGGCGCCGCCGTTGAAGACGCCGCCGCCCCAGTCGCCGAGCTCGGAGACTTCGCCGGGCCAGCCGATCGCGCGCAGGTCGGCCGGGGCGAAATCGCCCCGGTAGTAGAGGGCGAAATCCCAATCGCTGTCCGGGGTGCTGGTGCCTTCGGCTCGCGAGCCACCGAGGGTGACCGCGTGCACGGCAGGCAGGGCGGCCAGGCGGTCGGTGACATGGGTGCGGAACAGAGCGTCGGTCATGGAGTGTCCAATGGTCGAAGTGGATCGGCGGTGGGTGGCAACGCCGACACGCCGCTGGAGCCGGAGCTCATACAGCGGTGGCGGCAGGTGCGCTGTGCATCGCGTCGTCACTTCACGAAGATGATCGTACCGAATCTCGCGGCCGCCCAACGGTCCACGACGGGCGCCAGACCGGCTCGGGAAGCGGTGTGAGACTTGCGAAATGGTCGATGATCGGCCGAAGTCCCGGGTGGGGGTTCGTGGTGGGGAGCATGAGCGAGAGCGGGTAGGCGAGCGTCGGATTCACGATCGGGATGCGGCGCAGGTCGTGGTTGGTCGGCCAGATGTAGCGGTCGCGCGCGCCGACGAGGGTGGCCATATCGGCGGAATCCGCGAGGGTGTCGAGGAGTACCTCGTTGCCGAAATTCGGCCCGGCCGCGTCGATCCGGAGGTCGAAGGCGGTGGTGAGCTGATCGTAGAATTCCGACCACTCGCTGCCCGGGGCGATGCCGGGCACCCAGATTCGCAGCTTGCGCAGCTGATGTGGTGTCACCGTGCGTGCGGCGGCAAGCGGATGCCGCGGTCCGACAAGGAGTTCCAGCGGGGAGTCGAACGCGTGGATCATCCGCACGTCGTGCGGCAGCGTGGCCGGATCGGTGACGCTGCGGAACGAGGCGTCCACATCGCCCGCTCGGACGGCGGCGGCCGCCACGTGCGGGTTGTCGACCTTGAGCGTCACCACGTCGAGCGCGGTTTCGGGATGCGATCGCCAATAGTCGTGCAGGACAACGGCTTGCGCGCTGCGCAGGCCGAGCACATCGATCCGCAGTGCCCGCGCGCCCGGCCGGACCGCGGCGACCGCGCGATCGACGCCCGCGACGATCGATCGCGCGTGGGGGAGCAATGCCTGACCGTCGAGCGTCAGCTCGACCCCGCGGGCGGTGCGGGTGAACAGGCGGACCGCGAGCTCACGCTCCAGCGCGGCGATCCGCTTCGAGACCGCCTGCTGCGTCACGCCCAACTCGTCGGCCGCGTGCTGCAACTGGCCGAGCTCGGCCGCCCGGACGAACGATCGCACTGCCTCGGTATCCATGGGGCCAGCCTATGTGCGCACAACTGATCGTTGTGGCTCGCCGATGGGTGGTTGTTTGATTCCGATGTCGGGTAGCCGATGTGATTCATGGGCCCAAACATTGGTTGTCGCAAAGGAGTCAGATGCGCGGGTCCTCTTTCGGTTGGCTGTGGTCGGCTTACGCCGTCAGCACCTACGGCACCTGGCTCGCCTTCGGCGCGTTCCCCTTGCTCGCGGTGCGCGTGCTGCACTCGTCGGCATTCGCGGTGTCGTTTCTGGAGGCGGCCGGGCTCGCCGCCGCGGCGATCGTCGCGCTACCGCTCGGGCCGTGGGTCGAGCACCGGTCCAAACGTCCGGTGATGATCGCGATGGACCTGGTCCGGTGCGTCGCGATGGTGAGTATTCCGGCCGCGTATGTGCTCGGCGTGCTGTCCTACGTCCAGGTGCTCGTCGTCTCGGTCCTGTCCGGAACCGCGAGCATCGCCTTCGCCGCCGCATCCGGCGCGTACCTGAAATATCTCGTCCCCAGTGCTCAACTCCTCACCGCGAATGGAAGATTCGAGGGCACTAGCTGGGTGGCGACCGCGGCCGGACCGCCACTCGGCGGCGCGCTCATCGGGCTGCTCGGTCCGGTCGTCACCATCATGGCCGACGCGGTCAGCTACCTCCTCTCCGCGCTCGCGGTGCTGCGCATCCGCGGCGGCGACGTCGCGACACCCCGCGACCCGGCCGCCGGGATGCGCGGAGCCGACCTGCTCGTCGGCTGGCGGGTCATTCTGCACGACCCGGCACTGCGCTGCCTGTTCCTCAACTCGATGCTGGTCAACGGCCTGATCATGGCCGCGGCACCGCTCCTGGCCGTCCTCCTGCTCGGCGAATATCAGTTCCCGGCTTGGCAATACGGTCTCGCCTTCGGCCTCCCGGCACTCGGCGGCTTCGTCGGCGCCCGCCTCGCCGCCCGCCTCGTTCATCGCTACGGCCGCTACCGGGTCATGACCGTCTCCGGTTGGCTCCGGTCACTGTTCCCACTCGGACTCGCGTTCGTCCACCCCGGTATCACCGGACTGCTCACCGTGATCACCGTCGAGGCCATGTTGATCACCTGCATGGGCATCTTCAACCCGATCTCCGCAACCGAACGCCTGCAACGGATTCCGGCGGATCACGCCGCCCGGGTCGGCAACGCGTGGAGCATCAGCAGCAAACTCGCCCAGGCCACCGCCATGGTGCTCGGGGGTCTCCTCGCCACTGTCACCAGCCCGCTGACCGCCATCGCCATCTCAGGCATCCTCCTGCTCGCCACCCCGCTCCTGCTGCCCGATCGGGCTCATTGGTCCCACCGTGAATCCGTTCATACGGCCGAAAATTCCTCGGCCGCATGACCTCCTGGCTATGCCGAGAGCGAGGCGATGGCCAGGGTCGGCGAAACCGCCTCGCCGCACTACCTACGTGCGTTCTCGACCAGTAGAGCTAGCCGGTCGCACCCCAGTAGATCGAGAAGTCGCGAAGGATGGTGGCCTCCGCCGTCTGCTCGGCCTCGGTCATGGTTGGCGCCCAGTGTTGCCCGAGGAGGCGGGGGCCGGAGCTGTCCCCTTTCGTGACGGACCAGTCGTAGCCGCCGGACACACGATTGATTTCCACTGCGGCGGAGTAGTTTTCGGCAATGTACAGCTTCGAGGCATTGCCTTCCCATCGCTTCCAGTCGGCCTTGTACGTCAGTTGCATTGTGTCTCCTTGTGATTGGTTGGGTGGCATCGCGCGACGAGGGCCGGTCAGCAGTAGGCCGGTAGTAAAAACCCACGGACAACTCACATGAAAGAGCTTGTCAGGGACAGAATCTCAGCACGATTCCGGATGAAGGCGCACGAATGGCGCTGGCAACAGCGTCACCGAAGGAGCCCGCACTTGTCAACTGGGCCTTCGGGTCCTGCGCCGGCGAGTGTGTATTTCAGGTATGTGCTACTCGGCAGTTGCCGCACGGGCTGCACGGTGGGCGATGGTGGATGTTCGGGCCGACGGCGATCATCGTCTTGCCGTCATCGGGCCCGCCGCGACCTGGATGCCATGGAAGGTTTGGTCGGCGATGACGTAGGCGCCGTTCGCTGAGGGTCTGTTCAGCATGAATGATGTTTCGAAGGGACAAGCCTCAGGAGTTCCGTCCCAGACGAGTTTTCCAGTCACCCGAATATGCGCGGAGGCATCGGTGTCCGCTCGAACGTCGATCGTGTCGACGGTGTATCCGGCCCCTGGGCAGCCGATGCGGTTCCACCGGCGCGCCTCGCGCCGGCAGCGCCGACGCTGGAACCTGACGTTACGTCAGGAGCAAGCCGGAACTTCCCGCTCGATCACGCGACAACAGCGCTGCGCCGATGAATTCTTGGTGGATCCGTCGTCGATACCTCTGGATGCATCGGCAGTGGTGGATCGGGACAGAAGCAAGAGATCCGGGAGGCGCAGTGAGTGGTATCAGAGTATTGGTGGCGGGGGCGAGTATCGCGGGGCCCGCGCTGGCTCATTGGCTGCGCCGGCGTGGGGCCGAGGTGACTGTGGTGGAGCGGGCACCCGAGTTGCGCCCGGGTGGGCAGGCGGTGGACGCGCGCGGGGTGACCAAGGAGGTCATCCGGCGGATGGGGCTGGACCCGGCGGTGCGCGCGGCCTGCACCCAGACCATCGGCGCGCACAGCGTGGACGCGGACGGCACCGTGCTCGAGACCTTCCGCGTGGACGACGACGGCGGCGACGGGTTCATCGCGGAGATCGAGATCCTGCGCGGGGACCTGTCCCAGGTGCTCTACGACGACACCCGCGACGGTGTCGAATACCTCTTCGGTGACCGGATCGCCGAACTCACCCAGGATGCCGACGGGGTCGATGTGGTCTTCGCGGGCGGTGACCGGCGGCGTTTCGAGCTGGTGATCGGGGCGGACGGGGTGCATTCGGCGTTGCGCGCCATGGTTTTCGGGCCGTACGAGCGGTTCGTCCGCCACCTCGGGCACATGCTGGCCTACTACAGCGTGCCCAATGAGTTCGGCCTGGACAAGTGGCTGATCGAGTACCAGGAGTCCGGACGCTCGGCGGGCCTGCGGCCGATCCAGGACGCCACCCGGGCCATGGCCATGTTCTCCTTCCCCGCGGCCGACCTCGACGTCGACTACCGCGACATCGCGGCCCAGAAGCGGCTGCTGCGTGAGCGGATGGCCGGCTTCGGCTGGTTGACCTCGCCCATCCTCGCGCACCTCGACGACACCCCCGACTTCTACCTCGACCAGGTCGCCCAGGTGGTGATGGACCGCTGGTCGAACGGGCGGGTCGGGCTGCTCGGGGACGCGGCGTTCAGCTCGTCCCCGATGTCCGGGCAGGGCACCGGGCTCGCCCTGGTCGGCGCCTACGTGCTGGCCGGAGAGCTGGCCGCCGCCGGGTGGGACCCGGAGGCCGGATTCGCACGCTACGAGGCCCGGATGCGCTCGTTCGTCGAGGCCAACCAGGAGATCGCCCAACTGAACGCCCGCAGCCGCGAGGTCACCGGACCGGAAGAGCCGGGCCCCGATTTCACCGGCGCGTGGTTCGCCGAGCTGGTCGAACGCGCGATCAACGGCGTCGACCTGCCCGACTACGCGGGGGTGCCGGACTCCGGGGCCGCCGAAATTCACAGCACCGCAACGGATCCGGTCTCCGACTGACCGGACCGGTGCGCGAGCTGGACTATGTGGGGTGAATGCGGTCCGCGCCGATGGCTATGCCGACGAGGGTGCACGGCTCGGTGCCGTGGTTGTGCCAGGCGTGGCGGGTGCCGTTCTGGATGACCACGTCGCCTGCTCGCAGGGTTCGCTGTTCGCCGCCGTCCAGTTCCAGGGTGACCTCGCCCGAGACGATCAGGACGTAGTCGATGGTGTCGGTGGTGTGCATGCCCCCGGTGTCGGGCTCTTGGACGGCTGTCACGCCGGGCATCTGGCGTTCCAGCTCTGCCACGGCCGCGGCCACATCGAGGTCCGGAGGTGGGACCAGTTCGCCGGGCGGGATCGTGTTGATCATGAAACGGGATCCGTCGCGGGGTGGGAACCACGCCTTGGCGCTGTCGGGTGAACCGTCGTCCGGGAAGGTGGGGTGCTCGTCGCGGCCCCATAACCAGTAGGCGGCGAAGCCGGGCATGAGCTCGGTGGTGATGGCCTCGACATCGCTGTCGTCGACCACACGGGACTTGCCCGCGGCGTCGTGCCCGGTGACAACTCGGCGAATCTTCTTGTGCTCCATCAGATTGCTCCTTGCTACGCACGGATACTGATGCGGACTCCGCGGCCATGGGCCGCGGTTCTTCTGTTCCACCTCCGACACTAGTAGGCACGCCCCGATTTCGGGGCGAGCGAATCCGAGCCTCCGAATCTCATTGTGGCGGTACGGTACTGGCGGCCCGGATACAGTGGCCGGATGGAACGGGACATGCGGTCGCTTCATGCCTCGTCGTTCGGTGCGGAGGCGGTTGCCTACGCCGAGCATCGACCGGATTACGCGCCTGCCGCGGTGCGCTGGGCGCTGGAGCCCGCGCCCGGCCTTCGGGTGCTGGATCTCGGGGCCGGAACCGGCAAGTTGACCGGCACGCTGATCGCGCTGGGCGCGGACGTCATCGCGGTCGAGCCCGACCCGGCGATGCTGATCGAGCTGCGCCGCGCGCTGCCCGATATCCGTGCGCTGCCGGGGAGTGCCGAGGCGATTCCGCTGCCGGACGGTTCCGTCGATGCCGTACTGGCGGGCAACGCGATGCATTGGTTCGACATGGCCGTCGCGGGGGCCGAGATAGCCAGGGTCCTCGCACCCGGCGGCATCCTGGCCGGACTGTGGAACGTCATGGACGACCGGGTCGACTGGATTGCCGGACTGGAGCGGATCGGCGGAAGAGCGGCCATCGGCCCGCGTGACACGTTCAGCAGTTGGCGCGCCGCGACGGCTGGCCTGCACCTGCCCGCTGCCGGGCTGACCGCCCGGTTCGGCTTGCCGGAACAAGCCGAGTTCCCGCACGGACAGCGCCGCACCGCCGACTCCCTCGTGGCGACAATCGGCACGCGCGCTGGGGTTTTGGTCATGCCCGAACCGGAACGAGCGGCCACCCTCGGCCGGATCCGTGCGTTCCTCTCGAGCGAATCGGCCACCGCCAGTGGCGAATTCACCCTCCCGATGCTGACAGGAGTCCTGCGCGTCCGGCAGCTGTGACAGCTAGGGCGCGGCGTGCGCGGCGATCTGGCGGGGCGTCAGTACGCGGGTGTCCGCCCCGGATGCCGCGACGGTGATCATGGCGCGGCCGATCTCGCGATTGTCGTTGAACGCGTTGGGCGCCAGCCGCTTGAACAGCGGGATCAACGGTCCCGTGATCGCATAGGCGGTCCGATAGAGCCGCGTCTTGGAGACCACGCCGTCCATCGGCTGGACGAATCCGGGCCGGAACATGTACGCCTGGAAGGGAAGTGTGAGCAGATCGTTCTCGGTCTTCCCCTTCACCCGCCGCCACATCGTCCTGCTTCGCTCGGTGCCGTCGGTGCCCTGTCCGGAGACGAAGACGAACGTCAGCTCGGGATTCGCGGCCGCGAGCGGGCGAGCGACTCGCATGGTCAGGTCATAGGTGATCCGCCGGTAGTCCTCCTCCTTCATGCCGACCGAGGAGACGCCGAGGCAGAAGAAGCAGGCGTCGAACTCCGGCAGCTCACCGGCGACCGCGGACAGATCGGCCGGATCGGGCTGGATCAGCTCGCGCAGCTTGGGGTGCTCGATGCCCAGCGGGCTGCGCCCGACGGCGAGGACCTGCGCTACCCGCTCGTCGCGGAGGCACTCGCCGAGAACGCCCTGCCCGATCATGCCGGTCGCGCCGAAGAGGATTACCTTCATGCGAAGGATCTTGCCCCACCGCAAGGCTGATCGAGGGGATCTGCCGCCCTTAAGGTGGACCGATGGCATCGGTCAAAAAGGTTCAGGTCACTTTCGACTGCGCGGAACCCGAGCGCGTCGCACGATTCTGGTGCGAGGTGCTGGGGTACGAGCAGCAGGGTTCGGCAGCTATCGATCCCTCTGGTGTCGGCCCGCGCCTGTACTTCCAGCGCGTTCCCGAAGGGAAGGTCGTCAAGAATCGGGTGCATCTCGATGTGCGGGTCGGCACCGGCCTCGTCGGTGCAGAGCGCGTGGCCACACTCGAGGCGGAATGCACGCGACTGGTCGCCCTCGGCGCGGTACGCGTGCAGCTACTGCTTGCCGACGAGGTCAATGAATCGTGCCTGGTGATGCAGGACATCGAGGGCAACGAGTTCTGTCTCGACTGATCTCCCGCGTCACGCCGACCGATCGCGGAGGGCTTCGGTCAGCTGCTGTATCTCCTTCTGCATCGCCCGCTGGGTCTCCGTGGTGAACTGGCGTGTTTCCATCGCGAGGACGGCCTGTGCCTGCGTTTCGGTGAAGTCGAATCGGGCGATCAAGCTCGCGGTGGCGTCCTGCTGGGACGGTGCGGTGGCGATGAGTTCGATCAGATCACTCCGCCGGTCGATGGCGCTGATCATCGCGGTCAGCGCCGAGATCCGCTCGGTGATGTGGTCTTTCAGTTCCTGCGCTTCTTTGCGGAGTTTCTGCCTGGTGTCTGTGGTGAATTGACGTACTTCCATGCGGAGGACCGCTCGGGCTTGGCTTTCGGTGAAGCCGAACCGTGTGACCAATCCGGTGGCGGCGTCGTGTTCGGATCCTGCGGCCGCGACGAGTTCGACTACGTCGCCGCGATGATCGATAGCGTCGATCATCGCGGCCGCCCACGCGATCCGTTCCGTCGCCGACTCTTTGCCCTGCCCGGACAGCAGCTGAATGACCTGCTGCCGCACCCGATTCAGATCGGCGCCGAGCTTGACGAGCACCTGCGCCGCCACGCCCTCGCCCTCGCGGATGAGGCCGAGCAGGATGTGCTCCGAGCCGATGTAGTTGTGGCTGAGCTGCATCGCCTCGCGCAGGCTCAGCTCCAGCACCTTCTTGGCGCGCGGGGTGAACGGGATGTGGCCGGACGGAGCCTGCTGGCCCTGGCCGATGATCTCCTCCACCTGACCGCGCACGGCCTCCAGCGAAATGCCGAGCGCCTCCAGCGATTTGGCCGCGACACCCTCGCCCTCGTGAATCAGGCCGAGCAGGATGTGCTCGGTGCCGATGTAGTTGTGGTTGAGCATCCTGGCCTCTTCTTGGGCCAGGACAACGATGCGTCTCCCGCGGTCGCTGAATCTTTCGAACATTGTTCTCCCCTCGACCGCGCAAAACCGCCGGTCCGCTGTTATCGACGAAACATGATGCGGCAACCGTGCATACGGCAACCCCCGATAGTCATTATCGCCGCGAAACCATGCGATCGCATGATCTTCGGCAAGCGAGACCGGATGACCGCACCGGCGGCGGCGCGATCAGTGTGGGTGGTCAGGGTGGTAGGGCTCGGTGGCGTACTTGGCCATGATCTCGGCGAGCGCCTGTGGGGTCGCGCCGTCGGGGCCGAGGTCGGCCATGTCGTGGAAGTAGCCGATGAACAGGTCTGGCGTGGTGGTGAACAGGAAGCTGGCCTCGGCGTCGGCATCGGGGTTGGCGAAGCTGTGCGGGAGGCCGATCGGCACGGTGACGAGGGTGCCGGGCATAGCGGTGAGGGTGTCGTCGCCCGTGCCGAAGGTCACCACACCGGAGAGCACGAAGAAGGATTCTTCGTGCTTTCGGTGTACGTGTTCTGGCACGCCGTGAGATCCGGGCTTCAGGTGCACCAGGGCCAGGCCGAGCCGTCGCCGGGTGTGGGTGCCGTCTTCCAAGATGTGTACGCGCAGGCCATCGACCTCTAGATCCAGCTCTTCGCCGCCACCGGGCGGTACGACATTGATCGACATGCCACTCGCCTCGCTCTCCTGTTCGCCTATCTGCTTCGTCTCGACCGACTTGTCTGGTTCGCGGTCATCGTTTTCGGCCGTATGCCCAGCGGTCCATGATCGGCTTGTCGACCCGGTGATAGAGCGCGGCTGCGAAGATGATCGACAGCACGAGGGATGCGACGAGGAACACCAGGGAGCCAACCGGTGAGACGCTCTTTCCGCGGATTACGAGCGACAGGACGGCCATGGTGGGATATTGCGCCAGGTAGAAGGCGAAGGATATGTCGCCGAGCCAAATACCGAGCCGACCGCTGGCAAATCCCGTGATGCCGTTCATATTTCGGACGGCCACGGTAGCGATCAGCGCCGCCAGCGGCGGAACCATGATCAGCGATGTCTTGAATGTTTCCGGGACAACAGAGGTGAGGGTGAGTGCGTAGCAGAGCACGCACGCCAGGAGAGGCCATGTGACGCTGATGTTCTTCCACATTCCCGACATGACCAGCCGGGCGAACATCACACCGACGAAGAATTCGAGCAGGCGAGTGGGCGGGAACATGTACGACAGCCAGAACTGGCTCACCGATCCTCGGGCGGCGTACATACCCGCGAATCCGCTGCCGCCGGGGACGAACATGTAAATGGCGACCTGAATCCCGATGAGTGCGGCCATCAGAATGGCGATCGTCCACCAGACGTATTTGCCTTCGATCTTCTTGATCAAGGGGTACGCCAGCGGAAACGTCGCGTAGAAGAGCATCTCCGAGCAGAGGCTCCAGGACGGGAAGTTGAGTTGCAACAACGTCGACCATGTCGGTGACCAGTCTTTGATGAGTAGGAAGTTGGGTAGGTACGAAATCAGCGCCGACACCGGAACGGCGAGAACGGGAATCATCACCGCAGCGGTGATCAAGTGAGACGGGAAGATCTTGAGCACCCGCCGCCGGTAGAACGCCCGACTGGTGTCGCCGTCCCGTGACGCCCAGGCAATGATGAATCCGGACAGGACGAAGAAGAACGCGACCCCGTGTTCTCCGAGCGGTCCCAAAAGCGTCTCCAGCAGGTGGCTCTGGTGATGAAAATCCCGTGCGACCTGGCCCATGCCGTGCGATACGAATACCGCGAACGCCGCGTACCATCTCAATCCGGTCAGCGAGGAAAGGGACTGAAGCCCACCTTTTTTGGTTCTTACCGGGGTGTACCGGATCATCGTGGTATCGACCGCGGTCATCGACCGCCTCCGGGGTCGCTGTCGGCCGAGCCCTGCGGCGATGCCTTGTTGGGGAGTAAGACGACGACGATGAGCCCGCCGATGAGGAAGATTCCAGCACTCCACCAGAAGGTGGCGGTGTAGCTGTCGATCCTGGACTGCACTTTCGCGGTCGCGCTCGACAAGGACCGAGTTGCTGCCGTTGCCGCGACCGCATTCAACAGCACCGTGCCGATCGAGCCGCCCACCTGCTGCATTGTGTTCACCATCGCCGAGGCCACACCGGAGTCCGCGGCGTCGACTCCCGAGGTCGCATTCTGTATCGCCACCGAGAACGCCACGCCCATGCCGATGCCGAGTAGCAGCAGGCCGGGCAGCACATGGCCGGTGTAGCTGGTGTGCGTCCCGATCCCGGTCAGCAGCATCATTCCTACCGCGGCACTGAGGAACCCACCGCCCATCGTGGCTTTGAGGCCGATCCGCGGCAGCACCAGGGTTGGTGTCAGAGTGGCGGTCGACGTCATCGCGGCCACCATCGGCAGGAACGCGACACCGGTCAGCAGCGGCGAGTAGCCGCACACCAACTGCAGGTAGTAGGTCAGGAACAGAAACAGCGCGAATCCGCCGACCCCGGTGACGAACATCGACAGGTACGCGCCGGCACGGGTGCGGTCGTGCAGGATTCGCAACGGCAGCAGCGGATGCGACACCGTACGCTCCACCAGGACGAATGCGGCCAGCAACACCACGGAGGCGATCAGGAATCCGATGGTGACCGGGTCGGACCAGCCGTGGGATTCGGCGCGAGAGAACCCGTAGACGATGCCGAACAGTGCCGCGGTCACCGTCACGGCGCCGGGAAGGTCGAGAGGCTGGCTGCGTTGTGGCATCGCACGGCCCAGCGCCAGCGCCGCGCCGATCACCGCGACAGCGGCAAAAATCAGGTTCACGTAGAACACCCAGCGCCAGGACGCGAACTCGGTAAGCGTTCCGCCCAGCAGCAGACCGAACGCGCTGCCCGCACCCGCGACGGCACCGTAGACACCGAATGCCTTTGCCCGCTCCGCTTTGTCGGTGAAGATCACCGACAGCAACGACAGCGCCGCGGGTGAGAGCAAGGCGCCGAAGACGCCCTGTACCACCCGAGCGCTCACCATCGTCCCGAAATTCTGTGACATACCGCCGACCACGGATGCCGCCGCGAACCCGACCAGCCCCGTGATGAAGATGACCCGACGGCTGAACATGTCGCCGAACCGGCCCCCGAGCAACAGCAGACTGCCGAACGCCAGCGAGTAGCCGGTGATCACCCACTGCCGACTCGAATCGGAGAATCCGAGATCCCTTTGCGCATCCGGCAGCGCGATATTCACGACCGTCGCGTCGAGCACGACCATCAATTGAGCGAGGGCCAGCACTGCCAGCGCCCACCAGCGCCTGTTGTAGCGGTCCACGGTCGCGGCGGTGCGGTGGACTGTGGCGGGTGCTTCGTGTCCCACTGTCGTCGTCATGGCTCACCTTCGCTGAATTGGTATCGCTCTTCGGCTATTTCCTTACGGGTCCTGTGACGAGCGCTGCGAAGACCCACAGCGTTTCTGGACATTTGCGTTCTGGCGCGGCTAGCGCCGGCGCTCACACAACCCTGATCGCAGGTACATGAATGCCAGACTATGAAAATTTGCCAGATATGGCAAGATTTCCAGTTGTGGCAAACACCTCACTGGGGTCGCCGACGCTCCGGGCGTCGCGACCTTCGTTGCCGGGTGTGCTGCCGGTGAGGGGGTGGTATGCCGATGGGCTGTAGGGCCGGGATGGGCTGCCTATGCTTCGGGTATCCCGGCTCGCAGTTGGGCGAGGGCTTCGAGGACGACGTCGACCGGTGCGGCAGCGCCGGTACGGCCGCTGTTCCACACCCTGTGCCCGGATTTGAGTGCGCCCTGCAGGGCGGTCGCCAACAGGTTCGGATACAGATCGACCTCGGCGTCGGTTCCGGTCCGCGCCGCGATCACCTCGGCGATCTCGCGCTCGAACTCCATATCCCAGGCGAAGTAGTGCGGCAGCAACGACGAGCGTGACCCTATGAGGTGGATCGCCGACGCGACCTGTCTGGTCGCATTTGCGTCGCCCATCGATTCCCTGATCGCGTTCTGCATCGCGGCCCAGATCGGCTCATCGGCCGGACGGTCGCGCAGCAGCGGAATGAGCGATTCGGTCCGTCGGCGGACCGAATGGACAACCGCCTCTTCCTTGCTGGTGAAGTAGTTGCGGAACGTGCGTGGTGACACACCCGCGGCCTCGGCGATCGCGTCCGTGGTGACCGCGTCGGGTCCGAGTTCGAGAACCAATCGCGCCGCGGCCTCGGCAAGGGCGATGCGAGTCGCTTCCTTTTTACGCTCGCGCAACCCCGCCTGTGTCGCCATGGCATCAGGTTACGAAATCGTGCCTATCCCGGCAAGTTTGCTGGGCCTGGAAGAGTTGGGGCAAACGTTCGACGTACGCTCCAGCCCCGGGCCGGGAGCAAGTCGTCTACCACGCCGAGGCCGATTCCCCGAGCAGCGAAGCGCTCACCCTGCTCGGCTCGCTGGCGGCCACCGCCCGCTGACCGTTGCGTCCGAATCGCGGTGAGCGCAACCGGTTTCCGGAGTCGTGTGCCTCGCTAACGTCTGGGAGTTGGACGTTGAGGCGAGGAGTGGGCGTGACTATCGAGTTGGCCAGTGGTGTCGGTACGGCGGTGCATCCGCTCGACGACCCGGTGCGGGCGTCGCTGCGTGGGGAGCATCGGCGGTTCGCTGGTTGGGTGGGGCGGGTCGGGCGGTACGACCCGGATGTCGCGCGGTTCGTCGGGCATCCGCCGGTGCTGGACGAGCAGGATTGGGCCGATCTGGCCGCGCTGCTCGGGCCGGGCGGTGTCACCGGGCTGCGTGGTTCCGGTCATGTGCCACCGGAGGGGTGGACGGTGGTGGACGCAATCGGGTCGGTGCAGATGGACGGGAGTGCGCTGCGCGTGGCCGACGACCCGGAATTCGAGGTGCTCACCGCCGCGGACGTGCCGGAGATTCTGGAACTGATCGCTCGCACCGAACCGGGGCCCTATGCGCCCCGAACCATCGAGATGGGTACCTACCTGGGGCTGCGGGTGGACGGCAGATTGGTGGCGATGGCGGGGGAGCGGCTGCATCCGCCGGGGTGGACCGAGATCAGCGCCGTCTGCACCGACGCCGAATTCCGGGGCCGTGGCATCGCCACCCGGCTGATCCGCGCGGTCGGCGCGGGCATCCGGGCCCGTGGGGAGCGCCCGTTCCTGCATGCCGTCGCCCACAACACCACGGCGATCAGCCTCTACGAAACTCTGGGCTTCACCCTGCGCAAGCGCGGGCAATTGACCATCGTGCAGGCACCGGGCTGATCCGACGGTCAGGTCGATGGGCGGAGGTTGTCCAGGATCAGGCCGAGGGTGAACGTGAAGCGATCGGTGCCGGTGCCTGAGGTGAGTTCGGTGGCGTAGCGGCGGGTTTGGGGGAAGGTGTCGGCGGGGAGGGCGGTGAAGCGGCGGACCAGCTCGTCGCGGCTGAGGACCCATTCCTGGTCTGGGTTCTTGCGGCGTTGCCGGACCAGTGACTGTTCCAGGGCGTAGGCGCTGACGTAGAGGGACATCGCATCCAATGTCCATGCGGCGGTTCGGGGTTCGATTCCGCCCGCGAGCAGGATCGCGAACGATCCCTCCCGGACTCGCAGTGCCTCGAGGTTGGTGGGGACCATGGCCAGTGCGGCGCGCGAGACCCCGGGGTATTTCAGATATTGGTCGCGGATCTGGCCGAACACGTCGAGGAGTTGATCGCGCCAGGTGGCCGGATCCGGTTCGGGCAGCACGATTTCGGCGCTGAGCCTGCCGACCAGGAGATCGTCGATGTCGTCCTTGTTGACGATGTGCGCATACAGCGATGACGGCCCGGTGCCGAGTACCGCGGCGACCCGGCGGATGGTCAGCGCGTCGTACCCCTCGGTGGCGACGACCTCCAGTGCGGCGTCGGTGATCCGAGTGACCGTGATGGGTTCCTTTCGGGGCGAGGACGCCGCGGTGTCGTCGGCGGATCGGGCGTGACGAGCCGCTCGTCGCTGTCGGGGGGCTGCGGGCATGCCGGCAACTATAGCTTGACGCGAACTTAGTTCCTCAAGTAGAACAATGTTCGTTACATTAGAACTTAGTTCGTACGGAGGTGTGTGATGCGAGTTTCCGTGATCGGAGCCGGTCTCGGCGGCCTGTGCCTGGCGCAGGGCCTGCGCGGAGCCGGGATCGAGGCCAAGGTGTTCGAGCGGGATGCGGAGATCACCGCGCGGTTCCAGGGCTACCGGCTGATGCTGAACCCGGTGGGTTTCGACGCGCTGCGCGGCTGTCTGCCGCGGCGCTGGCACCCGCTGCTGGACGCCGTCGTCGGCGACGCCCACGGCGAGCGCCTGATCCTGGACCCGCGGCTCAACCGGATCGGTGAGCTCGAACCCGGCCGCGACGCCATCGTTGTCGACCGCGACGTACTCCGTCACCTGCTGCTCACCGGCCTGACGGTGCACACCGGCGCCGCGCTGACCGGCTACGACGTGCTGGCCGACGGCCGGGTCGAAGCCAGGTTCGCCGGCCGCGACCCGGCCGTCGCGGACCTGCTCGTCGGCGCCGACGGCGTCAACTCCGCGGTCCGATCGGTCCTGTCCCCGCGGACCATCCCGACCGACACCGGCGTCCGGTTCGTCATCGGCCGCACGCCGCTGACCGAGCAGTTCACCGGCCTGTCCCGTGCCTTCGGGTCGAAGATCGCCGGAGACGGCGTGAGTCTCCTGCTCGGCGCGATGCGTTTCCGCACCCCACCGAGGGAGGCCGCCGAGGCGCTGGCCCCCGAGGTGACCCTGCCCGACATCCACGACTACGTGCGCTGGGCCATGATCCTGCCCCCGAACGGCTCACTCGGCACCGAAACCCCGCAGGAGGCCGCGCTGTCGAGAATGCCCGGCTGGCACCCGGACCTGTGCGCCTTGATCGAGCAGTCCGACCCCGACAACAGCACCCTGCTCTCCATCCGAGTGGTCGAACCCGGGCAACGCTGGACCCCCGGTCCGGTCACCCTGCTCGGCGATGCCATCCATGCCACCTCGCCGACCGGCGGCAACGGCGCCAACACCGCACTGCGCGACGCCGACCTCCTCCGCCGCGCCCTCACGACAACCCCCACCCTCGTCGACGCGGTCGACGACTACGAACGCCACATGTTCGACTACGGTGCCGAAGCCGTCCGCCTCAGCCTCGGCGCCCTCCCCGCCTACACCCCCCAGAACCAGCAGTGACTGTCGGCTCCGATCAACTCAGCGGTTGCCGGTGGGCCCCTGCGGCCTATATTGAGATCGGCGAGCCGTTGGCGCTTGCGGTTTTCGTTACGGCACAGAGGTTTTGATGGACGCGAGGTACTCGATACGGTGGGCCGCGGAGCACGGGTTGCCGCGGCTGGGGTTTCTCGCGCTGCGTGGCATGGGTGACCCGTTCGCGCGGCTGATGAGCGGGGACGAGGGCTACGATGACCCGTACTCGCTGATCGATCAGCTGCGCGGCGACGGTGGGGTGCGGGTCACGCGCGCCGGTTACGTCGCCTTCGACTATGAGCTGTGCCGGGAAATCCTGCGCGACAGACGATTCGGCGTGCGGCTGCCGATCGATTCGGCCGTGCCCTTCCCGTTGCGCCGCTACGCCGAACGAGTTGTGGTGCCGCCCAACCCGATCGAAGCGCCATCCATGTTCGCGCAGGACCCGCCGGAGCACGGACGCCTGCGTAAACCCGTCGCCTCCGCCTTCACCCCGCGCGCCGTCGCCCGCCTGGGTGATCGGGTCCGCGAAGTCACCACGGAGCTGCTCGACGCGATGGCCGTGCGCGAATCCGTGGACCTGATCGCGGATTTCGCCGCGCAGGTGCCGATCGCTGTCATCGCGGAAATCATGGGTTTCCCGGCGGCCGATCGCCAGCTGTTCCTGCGCTGGGGGGAAATGACCGCTCCGCTGCTGGATGTTGGAATTTCCTGGCGGACCCACCACCGCGCCATGGCCGCGACCGAGGCGATGCGGGATTACCTCGCCGCCCACATCGAGAAGCTGCGCCGCGAACCCGGGGACGACATCTTCAGCCTGCTGGTCTCCACCAGCGACCTGACCACCGTCGAATTGATGGCCAGCGCCAACGTTCTGATGGGCGCGGGTTTCGAGACCACCATGAACCTGATCGGCAACGCGGTCCCGCTGCTGTTGTCCCACTCCGATCAACTCGACCTGCTGCGCGCCGAGCCCGAGCGCTGGCCGGTCGCGATCGAGGAACTGCTGCGCTTCGACCCGTCGGTCCAGATGACCGCCCGTCGCGTCCTGGAGCCGGTGGAATTCGACGGCGGCGTTCCCCTCGAGCCGGGAAAGTCACTCATCGTCTCCCTGGCCGGCGCCAACCGCGATCCCGTCAAATTCCCCGATCCGCACCGCTTCGACGTCACCCGCTCCAACGCCAAGGAACACCTCTCCTTCGGCACCGGCATCCACGCGTGCATCGGCGCGAGCCTGGCA
Source organism: Nocardia sp. NPDC052566 (assembly GCF_044547285.1). Classification (NCBI taxonomy): domain Bacteria; kingdom Bacillati; phylum Actinomycetota; class Actinomycetes; order Mycobacteriales; family Nocardiaceae; genus Nocardia; species Nocardia sp. NPDC052566. The sequence continues at coordinate 645,325 of NZ_JBIUAF010000002.1, forward strand.
CGACTGGAGGTCCTGCATGCCTTGCCCGCCCTCTTCGAACGCTTCCCCGACATTCGCCTCGACGGCGAGCCGGCCCGCCGCCGTCTGTCCACTCTGCGCGGTTACTCACACATGCCCGCTCGGCTGAAGTCCCGTTGACTACCGGGTGGTAAGTTTCGCTGCATTACCTCCGCTGGAACAAGATTGAGGCAGTACCGGGGTTCGCCCCGCGGCTCGGGAGTTGGTCCTTGAATACTGAAGCGATTGTGCTGGATCCGACGGGCGCCGATGTTCAGGCCGAGAACGAGCGGATACGCCTGCGCGGGCCGGTCTCGTTGGTGGGGTTGCCCGGTGGGGTATCGGCGTGGTCGGTCACCGATGCCGCGGTGCTGAAAGAACTTCTCGCCGATCCCCGAGTGTCCAAGGATCCACGCCGACACTGGACGGCCTATAAGAAGGGCGAGATCGATCAGCGGTGGCCGTTGCACCCGTGGGTGATAGCGGAGAATATGTTCACCGCTTACGGCGACCAGCACCGCCGCCTCCGCAAACTCGTCGCCCCGGCGTTCACCAATCGCCGCACCACCCTGATGCGCCCGGGGATCGAGGCCATCGTCGATGGACTGCTGAAACGGCTGGATGCCATTCCGGCGGGTGAAGTCGTCGACTTGCGGCCCACCTACGCGTACCCGGTGCCGATTCAGGTTATCGGTGAATTGCTCGGCGTACCAAAGCATTTGGACGCCAAGATCAATGCGTGTGTCGACGGGTTCTTCGACACTTCCCTCACGCCGGCGCAGGCGAAGGCCAATGTCCTCAAAATGGTATCGCTCATGGGGCAATTGATCTTCTACCGGCGCGGCCACCCCGGCGACGACATCACCAGTGCGCTGATCTCGGCCGTCGACGAGGACTCCGACCGGCTGACGCAAAAGGAAGTGATCGACACCCTGATCCTGGTGATCAATGCCGGTCACGAGACCACGGTCAACCTGCTCGACCAGGCGATCGTCGCTTTGCTGACCAATACGGAACAGCGGGCCGACGTACTCGCCGGGCGGGTGCCGTGGTCGGAGGTGATCGAGGAAGCGCTGCGATACCAGCCGCCGATCACGCATCTGCCCCTGCGATACGCGGTCGAGGATATCGAGGTCGCCGGTGTTCGGATCGCCGCGGGTGAGGCGATCCTCGCCTCCTACGGGGCCGCGAGCCGGGACCCGGGGATTCACGGTGACACCGCTGGGGATTTCGACGTGCACCGGGAAAACAAGGAGCACATCGCCTTCGGGCACGGTGCGCACCATTGTCTCGGTGCGCCACTGGCCCGGCTCGAGGCGGCGATCGCACTCCCGGCCTTGTTCGAGCGGTTTCCGAATATGCGACTGGCGGTGGACCCCGCCGAACTCCGGCCGCTGGGCAGCTTCGTCTCCAACGGTCACCAGTCGGTTCCCGTCCTGCTGTAGACGCGGTAATCGCCCTGCCCGCAATGAGATTCACCGATTCGCCGAGAGGTCCCATGGGAAACGCCAGCTGGTTGCGTAGCTTGTCCGCCGGATCGGAGGATGGCGCCCATACGCTGATCTGCTTTCCGCACGCCGGCGGATCGGCCATTTCCTTCGGGCCGCTGGCCAGAACGCTGGGATCGCAATTCCGGGTGCTCGGTGTGCAATACCCAGGGCGCCAGGATCGCAGGCACGAACCGTTACTCGGCAGTGTCGCCGACTTGGTCGAGGGTGTGCTGCCGGAAATTCGCGAACTGATTCCGCAGACCGCGGGCTACTCGCTGTTCGGCCACAGTATGGGTGCGGCGGTGGCGTTCGAGACCTGCCGTCGTCTCGAACACGACCAGGCGATGTCGCCGGCCACGTTGTTCGTATCGGGCCGAATCCCACCGGCACGGAAGGACTCTCACTCCGTGCACCGGTACAGCGATCAGGAACTGATCCGGCACCTGCTCGACTTCGGCGGCACTCCCGCGGCGCTGCTGGAGGATCCCGATTTTCGATCGATCATTCTTTCGGTCACGAGAGGTGACTACCGTGTGATCGAAACCTACACGTGCGCGCCGGGCGCCGCGGTCGAGTGTCCGCTCGTGGCGCTGGCCGGCGATCGTGATCCCGTCACCAGCGGTGCCGACCTGAAAGAGTGGCAGACGCATACCACCGGGCCTTTTACGCAGACGTCGTTTCCGGGCGGCCACTTCTACATCGATGCCAACTCACGCGGTGTGGCCGAACTGATCATTGAAGAGTCTCAGCGCGATCAGAGAGAGTGCAACCATGGCTGAAACCGCCGGACCCATTTCGAATGTTTCGGATACCGCCCACTGGGTGGCCGCGTATCGCGCCATCGAATCCGCCCGTTCCGATGCGCTCTTTCACGACCCGCTCGCGGAGCGGCTCGCCGGCGAAACCGGTAAGGCCATCGTCACGGATGAAAAACGGAGCGCGCTGGCGGGCTGGCCCTTGGTCACGAGGACCAGAGTCATCGATGATCTGATCGCCGAAACCCTCGCCGAGGGCTGCGATCTGGTCATCAATATGGCGGCGGGTTTGGATGCGCGGCCGTATCGCCTGGATCTGCCCGCCGATCTCCGCTGGATCGAAGTCGACTTCCCGGATTTGATCGCCGAGAAGAACCGTCTTCTCGACAGCGAGACCCCCCGCTGCGTTCTCACCCGCGCCGCGGTGGATCTCGCGGATCCGACAGCGCGTGACGAATTTCTGGACAAGGCGCTCGAGGGTGCGAAGAAGGCGCTCATCCTGACCGAAGGGCTGGTGTACTACCTGTCCGAGGACGAGGTCTCGGGATTGGCCTCGGCACTGGCTCGGCCCGAAATCGCCTGGTGGATCATGGATGTGAACAACAAGCCCGTGGTCGACCGGTTCAACCGGGTGAACCGGAAGCTGCTCGAGAATTCACCCTGGAAATTCGGGCCGCTCGAACCGCTGCGATTCTTCGCCGACGCGGGCTGGACGGCGGACGAGGTCGTCGGATTGTTCCGCATGGCAGCCCGATTCCGCCGTTTACCGCCGCTGCTGTGGTCGCTCGCTTTCACACCCGTCGGTCCCCGGATGCCTTTGGGAGCCAAGCGGATACCGTGGTATGCGGCGGTTCGGCTCACCTACACCGGCGCATGATCGGCGGCCGGGAGGGCGTTCGCCCTCCCGGCCGCATCGTCACTCCAGCCCTTCGAGCCAATCGTCGACCGCCGCGGCGACCTGATCCGATCCCTCGTGCAGCATGGCGAAGTGGTTGGCATCCACCTGGACCACGCGATGGCTGTCGTCCCACGGCTGGGCTTGCCACGCCATGAAGTCCTCGGGGACTCCGGGGATCCGCTGTGCGCACTGCAGGAACAGGGTGGGCGCGGCGATTTTACCGGGCACGATGCCGCGGAGGACCTGAATGTACTGGCCCATAGCGGTCAACCGGGCGGGGTCGAAGCGATCGAAGGCGGCCTCGTTGGTCACCATGTTCTCGGCGACCGGCTTGAGAATCCACTCACTCGCATCGCCCTCGGCTACCCGGTAGCTGTCCACCAGCACCACTCCCGCCGGCACGGGTCCGCCGAGAGCTTCGAGTTGTTCGGCGACGCTGTAGGCCAGGACCCCGCCGGAGGAGTACCCGAACAGAACGAACGGCTTGCCCTCGGCGGCGTCGAGGATGGGCTGGAGCAACGCCTTGGTGGCCGCGGCATAGTCGGTGGGTAGCGGCTGGCCCGCGTGGGATCCCATCGGCGCGAGGCCGACCACGTCGCGGGCTGTCCGGAGTTTGCTGGCCATTCGGGCGTATTGGCGCACACCGCCCGCCGCCATCGGCGGGGCGATGCAGATGATGCGCGGCGTGGCGGCGCCGTCGGTCAATCGGATGATCTCCGGCTCGACGTCCAGTTCATCTTTGACGGTGAACTGGTCACGTATCTGTGCCGCCAGGTGCAGGAGCAGGAAGGCGACCGAGAACTGCTCCCGCCCCACCGCGGTGCGGAACATTCCGTACAGCGAGTCGTCGGCGACCCCCTCCTGCCGGTCTCGTTCGGCGGCCGCGCTGATCGCGCTCGCGAGGGCGCCCGCGCCTTCCGCCAATCTTTCGTTCAGTTGTTTCGCGAGAATCTGGGGTGTCGGAAAGTCGAAGACCAGGGTGCCGGGCAACTGCACGCCCGTAGCGTCGCGCAGTGCGTTGCGGAATTCGACCGCGGTGAGCGAGTCGAAACCCATTTCGCCGAACACATTGTCGACCGCGATGAGGTCGACATCCGCATAGCCGAGCGTCGCGGCGGCCTGCTTGCGCACGAACTCCACGAGTAGCGGAAGCCGCTCCTCGGACGGCAGGCCGACCAGCTCCAGCAGCGGTGACGCCGTTTCGCGCGGTGCCGATATCGGTACCAGCCCGCGGACCAGGGCGGGTACGTGCTCGGCTCGCGTGCGGAGCACGGCGCGGTCGACAGGCAGCGCGACCAGCTGGGCCACGCCTGCGGTCACGGCGGCATCGAACAGCGCCAGTCCGTCGGATTCGGACAGCGCCGGAAAGCCCTGTCGCCGCATCCGTTCGAAATCCTCGTCCGACAGTTCCGCGCCCAGACCACTCGATCGTTCCCACAGGCCGTAATCGATCGAGGTGGCCGTCCACCCGGCCGCCCGGCGGTAGGTGGCGAGGGCATCGAGGTACACGTTGGCCGCCGCGTAATTGGCCTGCCCGGCGGCCAGCACCAACCCACCGGCGGAGGACACCAGAACGAACAGCGACAGCGGCAGGTCGCTGGTGAGTTCGTGCAGATGCCACGCGGCGTCGGCCTTGGGCGCGAACACGGCGTCGATGCGATGGCTCGTCATCGATTCGATCAGGCCGGTGTCGGCGACGCCCGCCGCGTGCACGACACCCGTCAGCGGATGCTCGGACCCGATCTCGTCGAGCAGTGCTTTCAGCGCGTCTCGATCGGAGACGTCGCAGGCGGCGACAGTCACCTGTGCGCCGAGTTCGGTCAACTGGGCGCACAATTCGTCGGCGCCGGGAGCTTGCGGCCCCCGCCGGGACGTCAGCACCAGCCGCCGCGCACCGTATTCGGTAACCAGGTGCCGTGCGAACAGCGCACCCAGCCCACCGGTGCCGCCGGTGATCAGCACGGTGCCGGTGTCCAACGGCTCGACCGGTTCGCGGTTCGCCTCGGTGAGCTGATGCTGAACCAGCCGCGGCACCAGGAGATTCGCGCCGCGCAGCGCGCCCTCCGGCTCCGCCGCCATGGCCGCGGCGGCGGTGGCGACGGCGGCCGGATCGTGGTCGGCCGAACCATCGAGGTCCAACAGTTGCAACCGGTGCGGATGTTCGGCCTGGGCCGCGCGCACCAAACCCCAGACCGGCGCCTGCGCCGGGCGCACCTGCTCCCACTCGCTGGTGTGTACCGCGTCCCTGGTCAGGATCACCAGGCGGGACTCGGCGAATCGAGGGTCCGCCAACCACTGGTGAACAGTCGCCAGCACGCCGTGCAACGCCGCGCGGGCGGCGTGCGACGACGCGTCGCCGGTGTCGGCGCAATGGAGCAGTACGAGCTCGGGGACGACAGCTTCGTCGGCCGCGTCGAGTGCTTCGACCAGCGTCGTGAGGTCGGGATAGCCGGGTACTTCCGCCGAACTCGGCGCGCCGATGACCGCTGTGCGCGCCGGGGCTGCCGAACCGGTGGCGACCGACGTCGCGGCGATCCAATCCACCGTGAACAAGGCATCGGCCACCCGGTCCGCGCGCAGTCGGTCCGCGGATACCTGACGGGTGTCCAGCGAGGCGACCGACAACACCGGGCTGCCGGTGCCGTCGGCCAGCCACAGCGTGAAACGGTTGTCGTGCACCCGGATTCGGACCCGGGCGGCGCTGCATCCGGCCGCGTGCAGTGCGACGCCACGCCAGCTGAACGGCAGTGCGGGCGCGTCGAGGCCGCCATTGCGCAGTCGATCCACGATGAGGGCATGCATCGCCGCATCGAACAGTGCGGGGTGCAGGCCATACCCTTCGGCGGCCGCCGCATCCGGCAGGGCCACCTCGGCGAACAGCTCGTGACCATCGGTGCCGTGCCCGCCGCGTCGCCACATTGCCCGCATGCCTTGGAAATAGGGGCCGTAGCCGTACCCGGCATCCAGCAGTTCGGTGTACGCGTCGGCGACGTCGATCGCCTCGGCGTCGGCCGGGGGCCAGACGGCGAGATCGAAATCGGGCCGGACGTCCTCGGCGGTGAGGTCACCCTCGGCATGCAACGTCCATGCGACGGCATCCGGTTGGCGCGAGTGAATCGTGATGCGCCGTCGGCCGGAATCATTCGCCGCGCCGACCACCACCTGTACCGAAACTCCGTCGCGGGCGGGCAGTGTCAACGGTGCGTGCAGGATCAGCTCGTCCACTCTCGGATGACCGATCAATCCGCCCACATGGGTCGCCAACTCGACGAAACCGGTTCCCGGCAGCAGTGCCGTACCGAGCACGCTGTGATCGGCCAACCATCCGACCGAGTCCACCGACCATCGGCCGACGAAGCTCACCGCACCCGAATCGGGCTGCGGGACAACCGCTCCCAGTAGGGGGTGGGAGATCGGATCCAATCCCGCGGCATCGGCGCCGGTGGCTGCCGCGCCCAGCCACGTCGTCGACAGATACTGCTTCGCATCGAGCCAGAACCGCTCGCGTTGAAACGCGTAGGTGGGCAGGTCGATCGGTTGCGCGCCGGGATAGAACGCGGGCCAATCCACCTCGGCGCCCGACACGAACAACGTCGCGACCGCGGCCGTCGCCGTAGCGGTCGAGGCCTCGTCACGGCGCGCCACCGCGACCGCGACGGTGCCTTCGGCGTCCACGCTGCCGAGCACCATCGGCGTGAGGACCGCATCCGGCCCGACCTCGGCGAAGCGCACCACACCCGCGTCCGTCATCGTGGTCACCGCGTCGGCGAACCGCACCGTGGCGCGGACCTGACGCACCCAGTACGCCGGGTCCGACATCTCATCGGTGACCCGGGCGCCGGTCACCGTCGATACCAGCGGAATGGCAGGCCGGGCGAAGCTCAAACCCTCGAGCACCGAGGCGAACTCCGTCGACATCGGTTCCATCAGTCCGGAATGGAACGCGTGCGACACCCGCAAACGGCTTGTCCGCCAGGACTTCTCGGCGAACACCTCGGCCAGCGCGTCGACTTCGGTCGCGACGCCGGAGACCACCACCGAGGTGGGGCTGTTCACCGCCGCGATCGATACGCCGTCGGTCAGCAGCGGGGCCACGGCGGATTCCGGCGCTCCCACCGCGACCATCGCTCCACCCGCGGGGAGCGCTTGCATCAACCGGCCGCGCGCGGCCACCAATGTGCAGGCGTCCGAGAGCGACAGCACTCCGGCGATGTGCGCGGCGGCGATTTCGCCGATCGAGTGGCCCGCCACCAGGCCGGGGCGCAGACCCCACGCCTCGAGCAGGCGATACAGTGCGACCTCGAAGGCGAACAGTCCGGCTTGCGCGAAGACCGTCTGGTTGATCAGGTCCGTCGTGGTCAGCGCATCGTCGAGCGAAATCGGCTGGTCGAGAAGCGGATTCAGCTCCGCGACGACCTCGTCGAAGGCCGCCGCGAAAACCGGGTGGGTACGCAGCCGCTCGGCCATACCGGCCCACTGCGCGCCCTGACCCGAGAAGACGAACCCCGTCGCACCCGAAACCACGCGACCCGACACCACACCGGGTATGGCGTCTCCGCGACCCAAGGCCTCGACACCCGACAGCAGTTCGTCGCGATCGGCACCGAGGACCACCGCTCGATGGCCGAGCGTGGCGCGGGTTGCGGCGAGGGAGTATCCGACATCGTGTGCTGCGACGGCGTTTTCGCGGCTGGACTGCTGAAAGATATGCGACCCCAAGCGCACGGCCTGCTCGCCGAGCGCCCGGGAGCCGGCGGCGGACAGCACCCAGGGCATGACCGCCCCGACGGGCTCGGCCGGGGGCGTCACGGCGGCGGGAGCCTCTTCGCGGGTGGCGGGAGCCTGTTCGAGGATGACGTGTGCGTTGGTGCCGCTGATGCCGAATGACGACACGCCCGCGCGGCGTGGGCGATCGAGCGGCGGCCACGGCACCGGTTCGGTCAGCAGCCGCACTTCGCCCGCGGACCAGTCGACCTTGGTCGACGGCCGGTCCACGTGCAGCGTGCGCGGCAGTGTTCCGTGCCGCATCGCCATCACCATCTTGATCACGCCGCCCACGCCCGCGGCGGCCTGTGCGTGTCCGATGTTCGACTTCAGCGACCCGAGCCACAGCGGCCGTTCCGGCCCGTGCGCGCGGCCATAGGTGCCCAGCAAGGCCTGCGCCTCGATCGGATCGCCCAAAGTCGTTCCGGTGCCGTGTCCTTCGACCGCGTCGACGTCGGCGGCGGAGATTCCGGCATTGGCCAGCGCCTGCTCGATGACCCGCCGCTGCGCGGGGCCGTTGGGCGCGGTCAGCCCATTGGAGGCGCCGTCGGAGTTCACCGCCGAACCGGCAACCACGGCGAGAATTCGGTGGCCGTTGCGTTGCGCGTCGGACAGTCGCTCCAGCACCAGCACACCGGCGCCCTCCGCCCAGCCGACGCCGTCGGCGCTGTCGGAGAACGACTTGCATCGGCCGTCGATGGCCAGTCCGCGTTGCCTGCTGAACTCCACCAACGTATCCGGGCCCGCCATCACGGTCACACCGCCCGCCAGCGCCAACTCGCACTCGCCGGAGCGCAGTGCGGCGGCCGCCGAATGGATGGCCACCAGCGAGGACGAGCACGCGGTGTCGACGGTGACCGACGGTCCCTGGAGTCCGAAGGTATAGGAGACCCGGCCCGACGCCAGCGATCCCGCGTTCGCGTTGGCCGGGTAGTCGTGGTACATCATGCCGACCCATACGCCGGTTGCGCTGCCGCGCAGGGTCGCCGGGTCGATTCCGGCGCGTTCGAATGCCTCCCAGGAGGTTTCGAGCAGGAGGAACTGCTGCGGATCCATGGTGGCCGCTTCGTTCGGGCTGATGCCGAAGAACGCGGGATCGAAATCGCCCGCGGTGTGCAGGAATCCGCCCGAGCGGGTGTGGGAGCGGTTGGGTTGCGCACCGGTGGGGTCGTAGATGCGTGCGATATCCCAGCCGCGGTTGGCGGGGAGGTCGGTGGTGGCGTCGACGCCGCCTGCGACCAGTCGCCACAGGTCGTCCGGTGACTCGACGCCGCCGGGGTATCGGCAGGCCATTCCCACGATCGCGATCGGCTCACGCAGGGCCGCGTCGAGCTGGCGATTGCGCGCCCGCAATCGATCGGTTTCCTTCAGTGAGGCCCGGAGCGCAGCGGTGAGTTTTGCGGTGCCTTCAGGCGTTTCGGCGTTCGTCATATCGCTGTCAGTCCTCGGAGTTGTAAGCCAGATTGATCAAGTCGTCGATGTCGAGTTCGTCGATGGACTCGTCCGCACCGTGTTCTGCTGTCTCGATGTGCGCTGCTGTCTCGATGTGCGCCGCTGTCGCGCCGGGGCGTTCCTGCCCGTGCGCGAGTCGCACGAGCGCCTCCAGCAGTCCGGCTTCGCGGAGCTGGGTCAGCGAAATCGTCTGGAGCGCACTGCGAATCTCGTCTTCCGACGCATCTTCCGACGCGTCGTGGTGGTGGTTGCCGGTGAACTCCTCGGCCAGGTATTCGGCCAGCACCTCCGGTGACGGGTAGTCGAAGACCAGCGTCGCGGGCAAGGGCAGGCCGGTGGCGGCTTTGAGGGCGTTGCGGAATTCGATGGCGGTGATCGAATCGAAGCCCAGCTCGTTGAAGGCCCGGTCGGCCGCGATGGCCTTCGCGTTCCGATGCCCCAGCACCGCGGCCACCTGGTCGCGAACCAGATCGCTGAGCACGCCGAGGCGTTCGCCCTCGGGTGTGCCGGCCAGCCGGGCGCGCAGTGCGGCCGGGGCTGCCGATACCGGGCGAGCGGGGACGAGCCCGGACAGCAGGGCCGTCGCGAACCCCGCGTCGCGGAGCCCCGCTCTGTCGAGCCTGGCGAGAACGGGTGCCGCCGTGTCGATTTCGGCGGCGGCGTCGAACAGCGCCAAGCCGTGCTCCGCCGTCAGCGGCAGCATCCCCGAACGGGCCATGCGGCGCCGGTCGAGGTCGCCGAGCTCGGCGCCCATGCCGCCGTCGCCGCTCCACAGCCCCCACGCGAGGGACTGGGCGCGGCGTCCGGATGCCCGGCGGTGCGTCGCCACCGCGTCCAGGCAGGCATTGGCCGCGGCATAGTTGCCCTGCCCGGGACTGCCGAGTGCTCCGGCCGCCGAGCTGAACAGTACGAACGCCTTCAGCGGCAGCTCGGCGGTCAGCTCGTGCAGGTGCAGGGCCGCATCGACCTTGGGCCGCAACACCGTATCCATCCGGGCTGGGGTCAGCGCGGCGACGGCGCCGTCGTCGAGCACACCGGCCGCGTGGAACACGCCGGTGAGCGGACGGCTCGCGGGGATGGCGGCCAGTACCTCGGCGAGCGCGGCACGATCGGCGACATCGCAGGCGGCGAAGTCGATGTCGGCACCACCACCGCGTAGCTCGGCCGCCAGCTCGGCGGCGCCGGGCGCCGACTCGCCACGCCGGCTCAGCAGCAGCAGGTGCCGGACACCGCGGGTGTGCACCAGGTGCCGGGCGAACAATCCGCCCAGGAAGCCACTGGCGCCCGTGATGAGCACGGTCTCGTCCGGACCGAAGGCGACGCTCGGGGCCGACGTGGTCGTCGCCGCGACCAGTCGCGCGCTGTGCACTCGCCCGCCGCGCACGGCCACCTGCGGTTCCCCGGAGGACAGGATCCCGCCCAACGGCCCGTCGACGTCGGAATCGGTGTCCACCAAGACGATTCGACCCGTGCCCTCCGCCTGGGCCGACCGAACCAGGCCAGCCACCGCGGCACCGGCGAGGTTCGTAATGTCCTCCCCGGCAATGGAAACCGCGCCGCTGGTCCGAATCACCAGCGCCGCCCGGCTGGATCGGGGATCGGCGATCCAGGTCTGAAGCACCTGCAGCACAGCGTGAGTCGCGGTGCGAACGGCGTCAGGATCATTCCCGACCGGGACGTCCAGCACCACCGCGGCCGGAACCTCATCCGCCGCCGTGGTGCTGGCCGGGGCTGGAAACGCTTCCGCCGCGACCGGTTCCAGCGATCCCGCCGCCGTCTCGGCATCGAGATCCGCCCACGACACCGTACGGATCTCGCTGTCGGACACCGGCATCGGTGTCCAGTCGACCTGGTACAGCGCGTTGCCGACCGTAGAGGTAAGCGCCGCGAGCCGCGCGGCATCGATCGGCCGGGCGGCCAGTCGGCGCACCGTCGCCACCGGAGCGCCGGTCGGATCCGTGAGATCCACCCGCACCGTGCGGTCGCCGAGGCGGGTCGCGCGAACGCGCAAGGCGTCGGCTCCCGTCGCGTGCACGGTGACCCCGGACCATTCGAACGGCAACGCCGGTCCGGACTCGCCGCCGCGCTCCGAGTCGCCGATGAGCAGGGCGTGCAGGGCGGAGTCGAGCAGCGCGGGATGGAGTCCGTAGTCCGCGGCTTCCCGTGGGTCGGGCAGCGCGACCTCGGCGAACACCTCGTCGCCGCGCTGCCATGCCGCCCGCAAACCCTGGAAGGCGGGCCCGTACTCGTACCCACCGGCGAGCAGGTCGTCGTACACCCCGGCGACCGGCAGCGGCTGCGCTCCGATCGGCGGCCATGCGGTGAGGTCGGCGGCCTCCCGGTGTTCTTCGGGATAGGCAGCCGCGTCACGGGCGGTCAGCGCGCCTTCGGCATGCAGCGTCCACGACGATCCCTGGCCGCTGTCGCCTTCGGGGCAGGAGTAGATCCGCACCGTGCGCCGACCCGTCTCGTCCTCGGCGCCGACGACACCGCGCACCGCGACCCCGCCCGCTTCCGGCAGTACCAGCGGCGCGTGCAGGACGAAGTCCGCCAGCGTCGAAAGGCTCACCTGGCCACCGGCCCACAGGGCGAGTTCGACCAGACCGGCTCCCGGGAACAGCACGGTGCCGAGCACGCCGTGATCGGCCAGCCAGGGGTGCGTCTGGATCGACAGGCGGCCGGTCAGGATCACACCGCCGGTGTCAGGTTGGGCGATCACCGTGGGAACCAGCGGGTGTCCGGTGGTGGCGAGGCCCATCGAGCGGGCATCACCCTTACCGGTGGATCCCTCGGGCATCCAATACCGGTGACGCTGGAAGGCGTAGGTGGGCAGGGGGATTCGCCGGGCTCCGGTGCCGTCGTACCACGCGGCCCAGTCGAGGTCGGCGCCCGAGACGAACAGTCCGGCCGCGCCATGGGACACCGACACGGCGTCGGCTTTGCCGCGACGTGCCAGCGGCACCACCGTGGCGGCCGGGTGCTCACCGTCGAGGGTTTGGACGATCATCGGGGTCAATACCGCGTCGGGGCCGATCTCGGCGAACCTGGATACACCCGAATCCACCATCGCGGCAACAGCATCCGCGAACCGCACCGTCGCCCGAACCTGACCGGCCCAGTACGACGGAGCACACATCTCGTCGCCGACCCGCGTACCCGTCACCGTCGACACCACGGCGATACTCGGTCGCTCGAACGTCACATTCTCGATCGCCGCGGTGAATTCGGCCAGCATCGGTTCCATCAATGCCGAATGGAACGCATGCGATACCCGCAAACGATTAGTCCGCCAGCCCTTCTCGGCGCACACGTCGGCAACGGCCACGACCGCGTCCGCGGCACCGGCGATCACCACCGACGACGGACCGTTCACCGCCGCCACCGACACCTCGCCCGACAGCAACGGCAGCACATCGCCTTCGGCGGCACCGATCGCGACCATCGCCCCACCGGCGGGCAGGGCTTGCATCAACCGGCCCCGCGCGGCCACCAGCACACACGCGTCGGTCAGCGACAACACTCCGGCCACATGTGCCGCGGCGACCTCACCGATGGAGTGACCGGCCACCACATCGGCACGCAGACCCCAGGATTCGAGCAGCCGGAACAGCGCAACCTCGAACGCGAACAACCCCGCCTGCGCGAACACCGTCCGGTCGGCGAGTTCCTCGGACGTCAACGCCGCCGCCAGCGAAACCGGCTGTGCCAGCCTTGGACTCAGTTCGTCCACGATGGCGTCGAAATGGTCCGCGAACACCGGATACGCCTTGCGCAACTCGGTCGCCATCCCAGCCCACTGCGCGCCCTGCCCCGAGAACACCAGCGCCGTCGAGCCCGCGACCGCGCGACCCGACACCACACCGGGTGCGTCCGTCCCCGCCGCCACCGCGTGCACGCCCGCGGTCAGGCCCGCGTGGCCCTCGGCCAGCACGACGGCCCGATGGGTGAACACGCTGCGCGTCGACGCCAGCGAGAAGCCGACATCGATCGGATCATGCTCTGCTACAGGCGATGTCAGAACATCAACCTGCGCGGACAGTCGGGTCGCCTGGCCGACAAGGGCCGCGCCACTGCGCGCCGAAAGCACCCACGGCAGCAGTCCGCCCGCCGGAATCGCCCGCGCCGGGGGCTGTGCCGCCGCGGGTTCGGGCAGCGGAGCCTGTTCGATGATGACGTGCGCATTGGTACCGCTGATACCGAACGATGACACGCCCGCACGCCGCGCCCGGCCGGCCTCCGGCCACGGCACCGCCTCGGTCAGCAACCGCACGTGGCCCTCGGTCCAGTCGACCTTGGTGCTGGGGTGCTCCGCATGCAGCGTCCGCGGCAGCAGCCCGTGCCGCATCGCCATCACCATCTTGATCACACCGCCCACACCCGCCGCGGCCTGAGCGTGACCGATATTCGACTTCAGCGACCCCAACCACAGCGGACGGTCCGCAGCGCGCTCCTGTCCGTAAGTGGCAAGCAGCGCTTGGGCTTCGATCGGATCGCCCAGCGTCGTTCCGGTGCCGTGCGCCTCCACCGCGTCGACGTCGACCGGTGCGAGACCGGCATTGGCCAGGGCCTGGCGGATCACCCGCCGCTGCGACGGACCGTTGGGCGCGGCAAGACCATTCGACGCGCCGTCCTGGTTCACCGCCGAACCGGCGATGACCGCGAGGACCTCATGCCCATTGCGGCGCGCGTCCGACAACCGCTCCAGCACCAGTACGCCGACACCTTCGGCCCAGCCCACCCCATCGGCACTGTCGGAGAACGACTTACACCGCCCGTCCGGCGACAATCCGCGCTGGCGACCGAATTCGAGGAACATATCCGGCGTCCCCATGACCGCGGCACCGCCCGCCAGCGCCAGATCGCACTCGCCCGAGCGCAAGGACTGCCCGGCCAGATGCATGGCCACCAGCGACGACGAGCACGCCGTATCCACGGTGACCGACGGCCCCTCCAGGCCGAACGCATACGACACCCGGCCCGAGACCAGGCTGCCCGCCGAGCCGCTTCCGGTACCGGTGGCCCGGGCGTAGTCGTGATACATCAGACCGGTGAATACGCCGGTCGAGCTGCCACGCAGCGCCGCGGGATCCAGGCCTGCGCGTTCGAAGGCCTCCCAGGAGACCTCGAGCAGTAGCCGCTGCTGTGGGTCCATCATCGTGGCCTCGTTCGGGCTGATCCCGAAGAAGTCGGCATCGAATTCCGCTGCGGAGTACAGGAATCCACCGCTGCGCGTATAGGTCTTGCCCGCCTTGCCCGGTTCGGGATCGTAGATGCCCTCGAGGTCCCAGCCGCGATCCACCGGCATGTCCCCGGTGGTGTCGCCGCCTTCGACGACCAGTTGCCACAGGTCGTCCGGCGACGCGACCCCGCCCGGATAGCGGCAGGCCATCGCTACCACGGCGATCGGCTCGTCGTCGGCCCGGCTGTGTCTCCGAACAGCGCGGCGCACCGCCCGCTCCTCGACAGCGGCAGTGCCGAGGAGTTGTGCGCCGATGAATTCGGCGACGGCCTGCGGGGTCGGGTAATCGAAGATCAGCGTGGCCGGGAGTGGCAGCCCGGTCGCGGTGTTGAGTTGGTTACGGAACTCGATGGCGCTCAACGAGTCGAACCCGAGCTGCTGGAAGGCCTGCTGCGGTGCGACGGCCGCACTGGAGGCGTGGCCGAGGATCCCGGCCGCCACGGTGCGGACGAAATCGACCAGCGCACCGTCGCGATCGGCTGCCGGGAGGTCCGCCAGCCGTTGCAGTAGCGCCTGACCCGCCGGGGTCCGCTCGCGCCGACGCGCCGGTGCCGGGACGAGTCCACGGACCAGGGGTGGGATCTGCTCGCCCCGGGTGCGCAGCACCGCCGGATCGATGCGCAACGCCACCGTTTGCGGATTCTCGGCGGCTACCGCCGCGTCGAACAGTGCCAGACCCTCGGACTCGGTCAGCGGGGGGAAGCCCTGCCTGCGCATCCGGTCGAAGTCGGCCTCGGACAGCTCCGCACCGAGCCCGCTCGACCGCTCCCACATGCCGTAGTCGAGAGCGGTCGCGGGCAATCCCATGGCGTGCCGATGCGCGGCGAGGGCGTCCAGGAAGACGTTCGCCGCGGCATAATTCGCCTGGCCCGCGGCCAGCACCAACCCGCCGGCGGAGGACAACAGCACGAACAACGACAGCGACTTGTCACGCGTGAGCTCGTGCAGATGCCACGCGGCATCCACCTTGGGGCGGAACACGGTGTCGATGCGATCCGCCGACATCGATGCGATCACACCGTTATCGGCGATTCCCGCCGCGTGCACCACACCCACCAGCGGATGCTCCCCGGCGATGTCCGCCAGCAGAGCCGTCAACGCCGACCGATCCGACACGTCGCACGCCGCAACGGTGACCTCGGCACCGAGCTCGGCCAGTTCGTCGCGCAATGCGACGGCACCGGGCGCGTGCAGGCCGCGCCGGGACGTCAAAAGGAGTTGGCGCACACCGTATTCGGTCACCAGATGGCGGGCGATCACCGCACCGAGACCGCCGGTGCCACCGGTCACCAGCACCGTGCCGGGCTCGAGCGGCCCGGCACTCGTGCCCGGTGTCCGGCGGGTCAACCGCGGCACGAGCACGGCCGAGCCGCGCAACGCGGCCTCGGGTTCCCCGGCCAGGACCGCCAAGGTGTCCGCGGCGACAGCGCCGCCACCCTGCTCCACATCCAGTAGCTGGAATCGACCGGGATATTCGGCCTGCGCGGCACGCAGCAGACCCCATACCGGCGCTTGGTCCAGGCCGGGGATTTCCGAATCATCCACCGCCACGGCGTGTTCGGTGAGTACCACCAAACGGGAAGTGGCGAAGCGAGTTTCGGTCACCCACCGCTGCACGGTGTCGAGCACGCCGCGCAGCACCTGCCGCGCCGCGTCTGTCGGCGAGCCGTCGTGGCGCGGGCATGCGAGCAGCACGAGATCGGGAACGACCGGATCCGTGGCCTCGTCCAGATCGGTGGTCAAGGCCGCGAGGTCGCGGTAATGCCGCATCGACCCGGTATCGCCGCGGTCGGCACCGAGAATCGCGATGCGGTCCGGTTCGGCACTGTCCGACGACAACGGCGCCGCAACCCATTCCACGGCGAACAAGGCGTCCGGCACCCGGTCGGTTCTCAGGCGTTCGACCGGCACCGGCCGAGAAACCAACGCGCCCACCGATACGACGGGTCGACCCTGCTCGTCGGCGATCTGTACGGCGAAGTCGTCGCCGACGGGAACACTGCGTACCCGCACGGTGGCAGCTCCTGCCGAGTGCAGCACCACCCGGTTCCAGGCGAACGGCAACACCGCCGTACCGGCCTTGCGGCCGTGCAGGATCCCGGCGTGCAGGGCCGCGTCGAACAGCGCAGGATGGATCCCGAAACCGTCGGCGTCCTGTGGATCCGGCAGCGCGACCTCGGCGAACAGTTCATCGCCGCGTCGCCACGCCGCCCGCAGCCCCTGAAAGAACGGACCGTACCCGTATCCGAGTGCGAGCAGATCGTCATAGGCGCCGTCGACGTCCAGCGGCTGCGCGCCGACCGGAGGCCAGGTGGCCAACTCGAAATCGGCGGCCACGTCCTGGTATCGAGCAGCGTCCATGGCGAGGACGCCCTCGGCGTGCAGCAGCCACGGACCCTCGGCCGCCTGCCGGGAATGCACGCGCAGCCGTCGACGACCGGCGTCGTCCGCGTCGGCCACCACGACCTGCACCGCGACGCTGCCCGCTGCCGGCAGGGTCAGTGGGGTGTGCAGGACGAGTTCGTCGACGACGGCGCAGCCGAGCAGGCCGCCGACGTGGGCGGCCAGCTCGACGAATCCGGTACCCGGCAGCAGCACCGTGCCGTGCACGCTGTGGTCGGCCAGCCATTCCACCGAGTCCAGGGACCACCGGCCGGTGAAGCTCACCTGACCCGAATCCGGATGCGGCACAACAGCACCCAGCAGCGGATGGTCCACCGTCTCGAGCCCGGCGTCGGTCACCCCGCCCAGCTCGGTACCCAGCCACGACTGCGCGAGCAGCTTCCTGGCATCGAGCCAATACCTCTCGTACTGGAAGGCATAGGTGGGCAGGTCGATTCGCCGCGCGGAGGTACCGGCATAGAACTCGGCCCAGTCCACGTCGGCGCCGGACACGAACAATCCGGCCAGTCCGGTCAGTAGGGTGGTGGTATCGGCACGGTCTCGCCGTACCAGCGCCACCGCGCCCTCCGCGATCTGCGCGACCATCGGGGTCAGTACCGCGTCGGGACCGATCTCGGCAAACCTGGACACACCCGAATCCACCATCGCGGCAACGGCATCGGCGAACCGCACCGTATCGCGGACCTGACCCACCCAGTACCGCGGATCGGTCATCTCGCCGGTGACGGCCGCACCGGTCACGGTCGACACCAGTGGAATCATCGGCTCGGCGAAGGTCAAACCCTCGATCGCCGAGGCGAATTCGGCGAGCATGGGCTCCATCAGCGCCGAGTGGAAGGCATGCGAGACTCGCAAACGATGGGTGCGCCAACCACGTTCGACGCATGCCTCGGCCACGGCGAGGACCTTGTCCTCGATACCGGAGAGCACCACCGACGACGGTCCGTTCACCGCCGCGACCGCGATCCCGGCGGCGTCCGCACCCTCAGCACTGACATTGTCGAGTAGCGCACGCACTTCGGCCTCTGAGGCGGCCACCGCCACCATCGCACCCCCCGTGGGCAGCGCCTGCATCAACCGACCACGGGCGGCGACCAGCACACAGGCGTCTGCCTGCGACAGCACTCCGGCCACGTGCGCGGCGGCGACCTCACCAATCGAATGGCCTGCCAGCACATCTGGGCGTACACCCCAGGATGCGAGCAGCCGGAACATCGCCACCTCGAATGCGAACAGACCGGCCTGCGCGAACACCGTCTGATCGACCAGATCCTTCGACGACAGTGCTTCTGTCAGCGAAACCGACTGTCGCAGTAGCGGATCCAACTCGGCGACGATCGCATCGAAGTGCTCGGCGAACACCGGATACGCCCGACGCACCTCGCTCGCCATCCCGGCCCACTGCGCACCCTGACCGGAGAACACCAGCCCGGTCGAACCCGGCACCACGCGACCGGACACCACACCCGCGGACTGCGCGCCCTCGGCGAGCGCCCGTGTCCCCGACAGCAGCGCACTCCGGTTGTCCCCGAGGACAATTGCGCGGTGCTCGAAGACGCCGCGCGTGGAGGTCAGCGAGAAGCCGGCATCCGCCGGATCCAGATCGTGCTCGACCACGGCCGACACCAGCCGTCCGGCCTGATCGGCAAGCGCCGCACCGCCGCGCGCCGAGAGCACCCACGGCAGCACCTCCGCGACCCGGACGGCCTCGCCCGCGTCCGAGGTCCGAACCGGTTGCGCCGCCGCCGCTTCGATGACGACGTGCGCATTGGTGCCGCTGATACCGAAGGACGACACCCCGGCGCGCCGCGGGCGATCCACCTCCGGCCACGCCACCGGCTCGGTCAGCAATTCGACGTGCCCCGCGGACCAATCCACCTTGCTCGACGGCCGATCCACATGCAGCGTCCGCGGCAGTACCCCGTGCCGCATCGCCAGCACCATCTTGATGACGCCACCCACACCCGCCGCGGCCTGCGCGTGCCCGATGTTGGATTTCAACGACCCCAGCCACAACGGCCGGTCCGCGGCGCGCTCCTGACCGTAGGTGTCCAGCAGTGCCTGGGCCTCGATCGGATCACCCAGGGTGGTACCGGTGCCGTGCGCCTCCACCGCGTCGACGTCGCTCGGCGCGAGCCGCGCATTCGCGAGCGCCTGCCGGATCACCCGCCGCTGCGATGGACCGTTCGGCGCCGTCAGGCCATTCGACGCACCATCTTGATTCACCGCCGAACCGGCGATCACCGCGAGCACTTCGTGCCCGTTGCGCCGGGCGTCGGACAATCGCTCCAGCACCAGCACACCGGCGCCCTCGGACCACGCCACACCGTCGGCGGCGTCGGCGAACGACTTGCTCCGGCCGTCCGGGGCCAACCCCCGCTGGCGGCTGAATTCCACGAAGACCTCCGGTGTCGCCATCACGGCCACACCGCCCGCCAGGGCCAGGTCGGACTCGCCCGACCGCAGGGACTGCCCGGCCAGATGCATGGCCACCAGCGACGACGAACACGCCGTGTCCACGGTGACCGACGGCCCTTCCAGCCCGAGCACATACGAAACTCGGCCGGAGGCAATGGATCCCGAATTCGCATTGGCCGGGTAGTCGTGATACATCATGCCCGCGAATACTCCGGTGGCACTGCCCCGCAGCGCGGCCGGATCGATGCCTGCCCGTTCGAGGGCCTCCCACGAGGTCTCGAGCAGCAGGAACTGCTGCGGATCCATCGACGCCGCTTCATTGGGGCTGATCCCGAAGAACGCCGCATCGAATTCGCCTGCGGAGTGCAGGAATCCACCTGCGCGGGTGTAGGTGGTGTGCGGCCGCTCGCCGGTGGGATCGTAGATCCGCTCGGTATCCCACCCGCGATTACCCGGGAACTCGGAGGTCGCGTCGACGCCGTCGAAGACCAGGGTCCAGAGGTCTTCGGGCGAGGTGACGCCACCTGGGTACCGGCACGCCATCCCGACGATCGCGATCGGTTCGTCGGCAACGACTTTCGCGGTGACCGCGCTCTTCCTGGTTTCAGCCTTCGCGGTGCCGGTCAACTCGTCGGCCAGGTGCTCGGCGAGCGCCTGCGGGGTGGGGTAGTCGAAGATGACGGCGGCGGGAAGCGATAGTCCGGTGGCGGTTTTCAGACGATTACGCAGTTCGACGGCGCTCAGGGAGTCGAAACCCAGGTCTTGGAACGTGCGACCGGGCTCGATCGCGGACACACCGTCGTTGCCGCGCACGGCCGCGATATGGGTGCGCACGGCATCGAAGACCAGCTGCCGCTTCCGCTCGCCGTCTGGTCCCGAAAGCCGTTGCCGCAGACCGGAAACCGGCGACGATATCACCGCACGGCGGGCCGCGGGCGCCAGTTCCCGCAGCACGGCGGGTAGCGGCCCGGCTTCGGATCGCACACGGAGCGCGGCGGTGTCGAGGGTCGCGATCACCGTGTACGGCGCGTTCCGTCGCAGTGCCGCGGCCCAACCGCGCAGCGCCTGCTCGTCGGTGAGCGCGGCGAATCCGCTCCGGCTCATCCGCGCCACGTCGGACTCCTGGAGGTGCGCGGTCATGCCGCGCGACCGGGCCCACGGACCCCACGCCAGCGAGTGACCGGCGAGCCCGCGGGCGCGGCGATGGGCCACCAGCGCGTCGAGGAAGGTGTTCGCGGCCGCGTAATTGCCCTGCCCGGGGCCACCGAGGGTGCCCGAGACCGACGAGAACACCACGAACGCAGCGAGATTCAAGTCCGCGGTCGCTTCGTGCAGATACCAGGCGGCGTCGGCCTTCGGCGCAAGCACCGCATGCATCCGCTGCGGGGTCAATGACGCGATGGTCCCGTCGTCGAGCACACCCGCGGCATGGATGACACCGGTCAGGGGCCGCTCGACCGGTACCCCGGTGATCAGCTCGGCTACCGCTGCGGCGTCCGCGACGTCACAGGCCACGACCGTCACCCGGGCGCCCAGCTGCTCCAGTTCGGCGCACAGGGCTGCCGCCCCCTCGGCCCGCGGGCCGCTGCGGCTGGCCAGCAGCAACGACCGCACGCCGTGCTCGACCACCACGTGCCGGGCCAGCACCGCGCCCAAACCGCCGGTGCCGCCGGTGATCAACACGGTCCCCGCGCCGAACGCGGCTATCTCGTCGCCGCTGTTCGTGCGTCTATCCGCGGGTCGGACAAGGCGAGCGGTGTGGGCGACGCCGCCGCGCACGACCACCTGCGGTTCGCCCACCGCAACGACGGCGGACGCGAGTCGCTCGTCGATGCCGGTGTCGGTGTCCACCAGGATAATTCGGCCCGGCTCCTCGGCCTGGGCGGCACGCACCAAGCCCCACGCCGCCGCACCGGGGAGGTCGGCGAGCCCCTCATCGGGCAGGGCGACCGCGCCGCGGGTGGCGATCAGCAGCGTGCTCGCCGCGAACTGTTCCCGGGCCGACCAGTCCTGCAATACCGTGAGGATGCGTGCGATTTCGTCATGGGTGGCGCGCACTACACCGGTGCCGTCGGTGTCGTTCCACCCGGCACCGGCCTCGAGGAGAACCACCGGAGGTATCCGCGCGGCTTCATCCAGCCTGTCCCAGCGCCCGACCTCGACATCGATCGCGGGCTGCCCGGCCGTGGCCGGTGACCACACCAGCTCCAGGACCGGGTCGGCCACGCCACCCGACGTGGCCGCGACGAGCTGCTCGAGCGGCATCGGCCGGGCCGTAACCGATCCCGACAGGACCGGTTGCCCGTATTCGTCGGCCACCCGCACCGACACCGATGATCCGGCCGGGGTCAGCCGCACCCGCAGCACCGCGGCTTCCGAGGCGTGCAGTTCCAGCGAGTCCAACGCGAACGGCAGTGCGACCTGCCCGGCCGTGACCGTGAACGGCGACTCCGGTTGTCCCGCATCGCCTTCGAACGCACCGACCAGGTACCCGGCGTGCAAGGCGGCGTCCAGCAGTGCCGGATGGATTGCGAAACCCTCGACGCGC
Organism: Nocardia sp. NPDC052566; assembly: GCF_044547285.1. Lineage (NCBI taxonomy): Bacteria > Bacillati > Actinomycetota > Actinomycetes > Mycobacteriales > Nocardiaceae > Nocardia > Nocardia sp. NPDC052566. Next base: position 667,289 of record NZ_JBIUAF010000002.1, read on the forward strand.
ACCCCGGTGTCCGCATCGGCGGCGATCTCGGCGAACACCTCATCGCCGCGCCGCCACAGCGCCCGCACACCCTGAAAGGCCGGTCCGTAGTCGTAGCCACGGGCGAACAAGCTCGAATACGCTGCGGTGACCTCGATTTCGGTCGCCGCGGGCGGCGGCCACGCCTCGGTCGCGGGTTCGGGGGCGCCGTCGGCGACGGTCAGCGCGCCTCGCGCATGCAGCACCCACTCGTCGTCATCGTCGTGTGCGCCACGGGAATACACGGCAACCGGCCGTTGCCCCTGCTCGGGCCCGCCGACGACGACCTGGATCTGCACGCCGCCCGCCGGGGGCAGCAGCAGCGGAGCCTGCAGGGTCAGCTCCTCGATCACCGGGCAGCCGACCTCGATTCCGGCCCGCAGGACCAGCTCCGCGAAACCGGTTCCCGGAAACAGTGCCGCGCCGCCGATCACGTGATCGGCAAGCCACGGCTGGGCCGCCTGCGACAACCGCCCGGTCAGCAAGACCTCGCCCGACTCCGGTGCCGACAGCACCGCGCCAAGAAGCGGATGCTGGACCGCACCCAAACCTGCGGCTTCGACCCCGGCGTTACCTCCGACCGGGTCGACCCAATAGCGGCGACGCTGGAACGCGTAGGTGGGCAACGGGACCCGCGCGACCGGGCGTCCGGTGAACAGTGCCGTCCACGCGACATCGGCGCCGACGGCATGCGCGTGCGCGAGGCAGGTCACGAACTGCTCGACCTCGGCCCGCCCGCGGCGGGCTCCGGCCAGCAGCGCCGCCTGTGCTTCGACAGTCTCCGGCAGACACTGCCGGGTCATCGCGGTCAGTACCGCGTCGGGGCCGATCTCGAGGAATCGGCGGATGCCCGAAGCCACCAGGGTGTCCACGCCGTGAGCGAACCGAACGGCCTCGCGTACCTGCCGGACCCAGTAGGCGGGCTCGAGAATCTCAGCTCCGGCCATCCCGCCGGAAAGGCCCGATACCAGTGGCATGTTCGGGCGGTGGTAGGTCAACGATCCTGCGACGGTGGCGAATTCGGCCAGCATCGGATCCATCAGGTGGGAATGGAACGCATGCGACACCCGCAGCCGCGAAGTCTGCCAGCCGCGCTCGGCGCACCGCTGCGCGAGTGCGGCCACTGCCTCCTCGTCGCCCGAGATGACCACGGCGACCGGCGAATTCACGGCGGCGACCGCCAATCGCTCCGCCTCGTCGGCGAGCAGCGGGGAGACCTCGCCCTCACCGGCCGCTATCGCGAGCATCGCGCCCCCGGCGGGCAGCCGCCCCATAAGGCGTCCGCGCGCCGCGACAAGGCGGCACGCGTCCGGCAGCGACCACACACCGGCGAGGTACGCGGCGGCCAGCTCGCCGATCGAATGCCCGATCAGCGCGTCCGGCGTCACTCCGAAGGATTCGAGGAGCCGATACAGCGCGACTTCGTACGCGAACAGCGCGGGCTGGGTGAACTCGGTTCGATGCAGCGTCTCCGCATCGCCGGAGCCGTCGCCGACGGCTCGGCCGGTGAACATCAGCTGCCGCAGCGAAGTGCCGAGCAGCGGGTCGAACTGCGCGCAGATCTCGTCCAGCGCGGCCGCGAACACCGGAAACGCCTCGTACAGTTCGCGACCCATACCCGCCCGCTGGGCACCCTGTCCGGTGCACAGGAAGGCGGTCTTGCGCGTCACCGCTCGGCCCGTGGCGACATCGCTCGCCGATCCGTGTTCGGCGAGTTCCGCCAGTCCGGCGAGCATGGTGTCCCGGTCGCTTGCCACCACCGCGGCCCGCCACTCCAATCGGGCGCGGCCGGTGACCAGTGAATAGCCGATATCGCCGACGGTCAGGCCGGGACGTTCGCGCACCCACTCCAGCAGTTTGGCCGCCTGCGCGCGCACACCGTCCTCGGTCTTCGCGGAGAGCGGCAACGCGGTGATCTCGGAGGCGACCGGTGCGATCTCGGGGACGACCGGGGCGGCACCCGCACCAGAATCGTTCGCCGGAGCGGCCGTGGGCTCCACCGGGGCGGGCGCCTCCTCCAAGATCACGTGAGCATTGGTGCCGCTGGCGCCGAAGGACGACACACCGGCACGCCGCACCCGGTCGCCCGCTGCCCACGGCTCGGCCGAGGTCAGCAGTCGCACGGTGCCAGCGGACCAGTCCACGTGTGGTGTCGGGGCATCGACATGCAGTGTCGCGGGCAGTGTTTCGTGCCGCATCGCCTGCACCATCTTGATCACGCCACCGACGCCTGCCGCGGCGGAGGTGTGTCCGATGTTCGATTTGAGCGATCCGATCCACAACGGATCGCCGACGCGATCGCGACCGTAGGTGGCGATCAGCGCCCGCGCCTCGATGGGGTCGCCGAGCTGAGTACCGGTGCCGTGCGCCTCGACCGCGTCGATATCGGCGGGGGTCAGACCGGCATCGGCGAGTGCCTGCGCGATCACCTTTTCCTGCGAGGGGCCGTTCGGTGCGGTCAGGCGACTGCTGGTCCCGTCCTGGTTCACCGCGCTGCCACGCACCACCGCGAGGACGGGGTGGCCGTGGCGGCGCGCGTCCGACAGCCGCTCGACCACGAGCATGCCGAGACCATCGGAGAATCCGGTCCCGTTGGCCGCTGCCCCGAACGCCCGGCATCGGCCGTCCGGGGACAGCGCGCGTTGCCGCGCGAAGCTGATGAGCTGGGCGGGATCCGACATCACGGTGACACCGCCGACCAGGGCGAGCGACGTCTCGCCCTGACGCAGCGCCTGGCAGGCGAGATGCAGGGCGACAAGCGACGACGAGCACGCGGTGTCCACCGACAGCGCCGGACCCTTGAAACCGAGGCTGAACGACACCCGCCCGGACAGGATGCTGGCCGAAACACCCGGGTGGGCATTGCCTTCGGATTCGGCGCTGTGGCCGGGCGCACCGACGCGGCGGCCGTAGTCGAAGTGCATCACGCCCGCGTAGACACCGGTATCGCTGTCCCGCAGCGATTCCGGATCGATGCCCGCGTTTTCCAAAGCCTCCCAGGACGCTTCGAGGAACAGCCGCTGCTGCGGATCCATCGCCTCCGCCGTGCGGGGTCCGATGCCGAAGAATCCGGCATCGAAATCGCCTGCCGCGTCGAGGAATCCACCCTCCCGGGCGTATACGGTCCCTGGCACGTCCGGGTCGGTGTCGAACAGCCGCTCGAGATCCCAGCCGCGGTCGGTGGGGAACGGGCCGATCGCGTCGGTTCCGGAGGCGACCAATTCCCACAGCCGGTCCGGAGTGTCGACGCCGCCCGGGTACCGGCAGCTCATGCCGACGATCGCGAGTGGCTCCCCGGCCTGCTCCTCCAACTGCTGGATTCGCTTGTTGGCCGTGCGAAGATCCCCGGTGACCTTCCGCAGATACCGGCTGAGGCGTTCCTCGTTGCTGCCGCTCGGATTGCTCATGCTGGGCCGAACTCCTCGTCGATCAGGGTAAAAAGTTCATCGTCGGAATGGGACTCGAGGTCCTCGTAGCCCGCGAGGTCCTTGTAGACGCTGTCGGACCACGCGTCGCCCAGATGGGCGTGCAGACGGTCGGTGATGCCCCGCAATGCCGCGATGGTCTCGTCGGTGTTGCCGCCGTCGGCGATGATCCGCTCGATCATGGCCTCGAGCTGTGCGACATCGGGTGGCACCGCCGCGGCCGGCGGTGGGGGTGCGGCCGCCGCCGCGGGCGCCTCCGCCAGGGCCTGCTCCAGCAGGTAGCCCGCCAGATCTCGCGCGGTGGGGTAGTCGAACACCAGGGTCGAGGGCAGCGAGAGCCCCGCCACCTTCGACAGCCGGTTGCGGAACTCCACGCCGCCGAGGGAATCGAAGCCCAGTTCGTCGAAGCCGCGATCGGGACCGATGTCGTCGAGTGACTCGTAACCCAGCACCGTGGCCGCGTGTTCGCGCACCAGGTCGAGGACGACGCCGCGACGCTTCGCTTCCGCCACCCCGTGCAGCCGCTCCCCGAGCGAGGGTCCGTCACTCACCCTCGTGGCCGTTCGGCCGCCCGCGCGAACGAATCCGCGCAGCACCGCCGGAACCGCCCCGGTGTGTGCTTCGACGCGCAGCTTGTCGGTGTCGAGATGCAGCAGCGCGGGCACGGGCTCCGACGTGGTCAGTGCCGCGTCGAACAACCGCAGGCCGTCTTCGTGGTCCAGTGGCGTCAGGCCGAGCCGGTCCAATCGGCTCATGGCCGTGCGGTCCAAGGTGCCGGTCATGCCGAGGTCCTGTCGCCACGGACCCCAGGCGAGCGCGAGTCCAGGCAGCCCTTCGGCCCGGCGGCGCAGCGCGAGTGCGTCCAGGAAGCCGTTGGCGGCAACGTAATTCGCCTGTCCGGCCGAACCGATCATGCCGGCGATCGAGGAGAACATGACGAATGCCGACAGGTTCATCTCCCGGGTGAGCTCGTGCAGGTGCCACGCCGCCTCGGCCTTCGGAGCGAACACCTGGTCGATCCGGTCGGTCGTGAGGCCGTCGAAGGTGCCGTCCGCGAGCACACCGGCCGTGTGCACGACGCCGGTGAGCTGGTGCTCGTCCGGCAGGTCCGCCAGCAGTTCCGCCATGGCGTCGCGGTCGGTGACATCGCAGGCGGCGATGCGCACGTGTGCGCCGTATTCGGACAGTTCCGCGGCGAGTTCCGGCGCGCCGTAGGCACGTTCACCGCGCCGCGAGACCAGCAGCAGCCGATCGACACCGTGCGCGGTGACCAGGTGCCGGGCCAGCAGTGCACCCAATCCGCCGGTTCCGCCCGTGATCAGAACGGTTCCGGTACCGAATGAAATCGGTTCACCCGCGGCGGATGTCAGCGGCTCCAGCCGCGGCGCCAGGACGCTGTCGCCCCGTACCGCCACCTGTGGCTCGCCTACCGCGATGGCTGCTCGTATCAGGTCGGCCGAAAGATGGTGCATGCCAACGGATCGGTCCACGTCGAGCAGTACGATGCGATCCGGATATTCGGCCTGAGCGCTGCGGATCATCCCCGCGACGGCGGCCGCCGCCGGATCGGGTCGCGAATCGGGCACCGTCGCCGCGTCTTCGGTCACGACAGCCAGCCGCGACTGCCCGAACCGTTCGTCGGACAGCCAGCCCCGGACCAGATCCCACGCGGCATGGACACGAGCACGCGCGGACCGCCGCGAGGCATCCTGTGATCCGGCGGCTTCGAGCCAGACCACGACGTCCGGAACGGTCGGGGTGGCGGCCAGCGCCGCCAGATCCGGATACCGCTCCTCGATTCCGGTCACGTCCGCCGCTCCGAGCACGGCCGCGCTTCCGATCGGGGCGAGCGCGTCCGGCACTTCGACTGCCGCCCAGCGCAACCCGTACCGGCCCGCGCCTCCTCCCGACAGCGTGGCGCGGAACTGGTCGACGTCGTAGGAACGCATGACGACCTCGTCGATGGACACCACCGGGTTGCCTGCCTGGTCAACGGCCACCACGGCGATCGCCTCACTGTTGCGCCGTACCGCCATCACCCGCATCGAGGTGACCGGGGAAGTCGTGTGGAATTGCGTTGCACCCCAGCGGAACAGGAGTTTGCCCTCGGCGGGGTTGGGGTCGAGATCCGACCAGATCAAACTGACGAGCCCGGCGTGCATCACCATGTCGAACAGGCCGGGATGCAGTTGGAACCCGTCGCCAGGCACCTCCGGGTTCAGGGTGATCTCGGAGAACGACGTGTCACCGTCGTGCCAGGCGGTGTCGATTCCGCGGAACGAAGGGCCGTACGCCAGTCCGGCGACCCGCGTCGCATGCTCCGGAATCCAGTCGGTATCAACCGGTTCGGCGCCGACCGGCGGCCATGGCGTACTGCGCAGCATCTCCATCAGGCCGAAGTCGATCAGCTGCCGCCCACTCAGGACGCCGCTGGCATTGCGCGCCCACTCGCCGTCGGGGAGGCGGTAGTGGAACGTGAAGGACCGACGTCCCGCGGTATCCGGTTCCCGCACCAGCACTTGGAGTTCGACCTCGCCGTCCGCCGGCGGCAGGATCGGCCGTTCGAGGATGAGTTCGTCGACGACGTCGCAGCCGATGCGCCGACCGGCGACCAGCAGCATCTCCATGAGCGCGGCACTCGGGACGACCACCACACCGTAGGTGGTGTGGTCGGTGATCCACGGGTGAGTGCGCAGCGAGAATCGACCCGTGAACATCCACTCGTCCCGATCGGCCACCCGCACCACGTCGGTGAGCATGGGGTGTTCCGATGCCTCGGAACGCCGCTGTCCGAGGCCGGGCTCGAGCCAATAGCGCTGGTGCTGGAAAGCGTAGGTGGGCAGGGTGATTCGTGATGCCGGGCGATCGCCGAACAACGGCGTCCAGTCGACGGTCACTCCCGCGGTGTGTGCCTGGGCGAGCAGCGTCACGAATTGCTCGACCTCGTCGTGGTCCCGGCGTGCCGCCGCCGCGACCACCGCACGCGACTCGATATCGCTGGGCAGGCTCTGCCGGGTCATCGCCGCCAGGACGGCGTCCGGCCCGATTTCGAGGAAGCGGCGCACGCCCGCGGTCACCAGCGTCTGTATGCCGGGTGCGTAACGCACCGCGGCGCGCACCTGCGCCACCCAGTAGTCCGGTTTCAGGATCTCGTCACCGGCGATCTCGCCGGAGATATTGGATACCAAGGGAATCCGCGGGGCGTGGAAGGTGGCCGCGGCGGCGGCGATCTCGAACTCGCCCAGCATGGGCTCCATCAGGTGCGAATGGAAGGCGTGCGACACCCGCAGCCGGTTCGTCCTGCGGCCCCGCTCGGTGAACTGCCGGTCGAGGGTGTCGACGGCGTCGGCGTCACCGGAGATGACCACGGCGGCAGGTGCGTTCACCGCGGCGATCGAAATCCGTGCACGGTACTCGGCGATCGCGGCGACGACTTCGCCCTCGGATGCGGCGACCGCGAGCATCGCACCGCCCTCGGGCAGCGCCTCCATCAGGCGGCCGCGCGCCGCCACCAGCGCGCAGGCGTCCTCCAGTGACCAGACCCCGGCCAGGTACGCCGCGGTCAGCTCGCCGATCGAATGGCCCACCAGGACATCGGGTGTCACGCCGAAGGACGCCAGCAGCCGGTACAGCGCCACCTCGAACGCGAACAGCGCGGGCTGAGTGAAGCGGGTGCGATCGAGATTCGCCGCTTGTCCGGTGAACATCGTTTGCCGCAGCGAACATTCGAGCAGCGGATCGAACCGCGCGCACACCTCGTCGAGCGCGGCGGCGAACACGGGGAAGGCCGCGGCGAGTCCCGCGCCCATCCCGGCCCGCTGCGCGCCCTGGCCGGTGCACAGGAAGGCGGTCTTCCCGGTGCCCACGGTGCCGGAAACGACTCCGGCAGTGGCGGATCCGGCAGCCAATTGCGCGAGCCGGGCGAGCAGTTCGTCGCGATCGGCGCCCAGGACCGCCGCCCGCGCCTCGTGCTGGGCGCGGGTGGTGGCGAGCGCGTGCGCGACCCGTGTCGGATCGGTGTCGGGGTGGTCGATCAGCCACCGCTGGAGTTTCGCCGCCTGCGCCCGAAGGGCGGTGTCGTTCTTGGCCGACACCAGCAAGGGCACCGTACCGAGCGGGTGGCTACCGTCTTCCGCCGGAATCACAAGGCGGGGTGCCTCTTCGAGGATGGCGTGTGCGTTGGTGCCGCTGACACCGAACGACGACACTCCCACGCGACGCGGCCGGTCACCGGCGGGCCACGGGTGCGGCTCGGTCAGCAGCGCGACGTCTGCGGCGGACCAGTCCACGTGCGGGCTCGGTTCGTCGGCATGCAGTGTCTTGGGCAGGGTTTCGTGCCGCAGCGCCTGCACCATCTTGATGACGCCGCCGACACCCGCGGCGGCGACGGTGTGGCCGATATTCGACTTGAGCGAGCCGATCCGCAGCGGGCGCCCCGCGCGACCCCGACCGTAGACCGCCATCAGCGCCTGCGCCTCGATCGGATCACCCAGTGCGGTGCCGGTGCCGTGCGCTTCGACCGCGTCGATATCCGACGGCGACAGCCCGGCATTCGCCAGCGCCGCGGTGATCACGCGTTCCTGGGACGGACCGTTCGGCGCGGTCAGGCCGTTGCTCGCCCCGTCGGAGTTGATGGCCGTGCCCCGTACGAGGGCAAGGACGTTGTGCCCCAGGCGTTTCGCGTCGGAGAGCAGCTCGAGCACCAGCACCCCGGCGCCCTCGGAGAAGGCGACGCCATCGGCCGCCGCGGAGAACGCCTTGCATCGGCCGTCCGGCGACAGTCCGCGCTGCCGCGCGAAATCGACGGACAGATACGGGCTGGCCGCGACCGTCACGCCGCTCGCAAGCACGAGGGAGCTCTCCCCATTGCGCAGCGCCTGGGCGGCCAGGTGCAGCGAGACCAGCGAGGAGGAGCAGGCGGTGTCCACGGTGAGCGTCGGACCCTCCAACCCCAGCGCGTACGCCACCCGCCCCGACATCACGCTGCTCGTGGTGCCGGTGAGCCGATAGCCCTCCAGGTCACCGCCCACCAGGTCGACGTAACCGGATGCGCCCGCGCCGACGAACACCCCGGTGTCGGTGCCCCGCAACGAGTGGGGGTCGATACCGGCGTCTTCCAGGGCCTCCCAGGAGGTTTCGAGGAGCAGGCGCTGCTGCGGGTCCATCGCGGACGCCTCGCGGGGACCGATCCCGAAGAATCCCGGATCGAAATCACCCGCGCTGTCGAGGAATCCGGCGCGCCGCGCGTAGACGGTCCCGGGCTTGTCCGGATTCGCGTCGAACAGTCGCTCCAGATCCCAGCCTCGATCGGTCGGGAAATCGCCGGTCGCGTCGATCCCGGCGGCAACGAGATCCCATAGCTCATCGGGTGATCGGACGCCGCCGGGAAACCGGCAGGCCATGCCGACGATGGCGATCGGCTCGTCGGCCCGAACGCGGCGTACCGCCTGCTTGACGGGTTCGCCCGCCGTCGGCTCGACGCGGGACAGCACCAGCTTCGCCACCGCCGCCGGGGTCGGGTGATCGAACACCAGCGTCGACGGCAGTGGCAGACCGGTGGCCTTCCCCAGCCGGTTGCGGAACTCCACGCCGCCGAGCGAATCGAAACCGATCTCGTCGAAACGCTGATCCGACCGGATATCGGCCGCGGAGTCGTGACCCAGTACCGCCGCGGCTGCGGACAGCACGGTCTCCAGCACCACTTCGCCGCGCCGTCCTGCCGGTATTTCGGCCAGGCGGGCACCGAGCGTCCCGGCCGCCGCGACGGCGGTCGGCGTGGCGGCACGCGCCCGGCGGGGGAGGAATCCGCGCAGCACCTCGGGCACCTCGGACTCGTCACCGGTGCGCAGCGCACCGGCATCGAACCGGATCGGCGACAGTCGCGCCGTGCCGTGCGCGAGTGCTTCGTCGAACAGGCGCACACCCTCGGCGTCGGCGAGTGGGCTCAGCCCCAGCCGTTCCCAGCGCGCCAGCGCACCACGATCCAGTCCGCCGGTCATACCGCTGGTCTGGTTCCACGGACCCCACGCCAACGAGGTCGCCGCGAGACCGGCGTCGCGGCGGCGCTGGGCCATGGCGTCCAGTGCGGCGTTGGCCGCGGCGTAGTTCGCCTGGCCCGAGGTGCCGAGGACGGCCGCGATCGAGGAGAACACGACGAATGCCCGGACATCTCTGCCCCTGGTCAGTTCGTCCAAATGCCAAGCGCCGTCGACCTTCGGCGCGAGTACGCGGTCGATGTGCGCGTCGGTCAGCGCGGCGACCGTTCCGTCATCGAGCACGCCCGCGGTGTGCACCACCGCGATCGGGGTGTCACCGGAACCGATGTCGTCGAGCAGGGCGCGCACCGCATCGCGATCGGCGACATCGCACGCGACGACCCGGGCCCGCGCCCCCAGCCGGGCCAATTCCGCCACCAGGTCGGCGGCTCCCGCCGCACCCGGGCCACTGCGTGAGGCCAGCACCAGTTCGCGCACACCGTATTCGGCGGCCAGGTGCCGGGCGAACAGCGCACCGAGGCCGCCGGTGCCGCCGGTGATCAGCACGGTCGCCCCGTCGAAGGTCCGGCCACCGGGTTCCGTTGCGGCACCGGATACTTCGGCGACGCGCCGCAGCCTGGGCACCAGAACACGATTGCCGCGCACGGCGACCTGCGGTGCACCCGTAGCCAGCGCGGCGGCGATCCGTTCGGGACCGAGCGCCTGAGTAAAAGCCCCACCCGTGCCGGAATGGCTTAGGGAACTTTCCGCCCGGCGCGTAGCGGGTGCGGCGGGGTCCTCGTCGATCAGGACGAAACGATCGGGATTCTCCGACTGCGCGCTGCGCAGCAGCCCCCATACTGCGGCCGCCGCCGGATCGAGGGCTTCCCCCGGCACTCCGGCCCCACCCGAAGTCACTACAACCAGCCGGGTGTCGGCCAATCGGGGCTGTGCGAGCCACGAGCGCAGTAGCGCCAGGGTCGAGTGCACCCGCGCGCGTATCACGTAGGGCTCGTCGGAATCCTCTGCGGCCGAGGATGAATCGGCACGCCACACCACTGCTCGAGGCAGGTCGGCGGCGGCCGCGAGACCGGCTACCGACGAGTATCGCGTATCGAAATCCATTGCCGTGTCCGGGGAGTCCGCATCGGCGAGCAGTGAGAGGGTGGGCGCGGACCCGGCGAGGGCCGCGCGGGGGGTCGAATCCTCCTCCCAGCGCACCTCGTACAGCGCGGCATCGTCGGCCGACAGTGCACCGCGGAATTCCTGGACGTCGTAGGGTCGCATCGCCACTGCGTCGACCGAGACCACGGGATTGCCGTCCGGGTCGACCGCGGCGACCGCCACAGCTTCCGCACCCTGGGCGACCGCAATGACCCGCAGTGCGGACACCCCGGCGGACCTGGTGCTCGCAGTCGGCGCGGAGTGGAACCGAGCCCCGGCCCAGCGGAAGAGCAGTTTGCCGGTGTTCGGATCGGGGTTGCCGTCACGCCAGATCAGGCGGGAGAAGGCGGCGTGCATGACCATGTCGAGCAGCGCGGGATGCAGGGCGTAGCGTACCGAATTCGCCGTGGTGGCAGTGAGGTCCGCGTTCAGGGCGATCTCGGAGAAGACGGCGTCGTCGCGCTCCCACACCTGCTGGACCCCGAGGAACGCCGGACCGTATTCGAGCCCCGCGTCCTGTGCGATCTGCGCGGGCAGTCCGGCACTGTCGAGGTGTTCCGCGTCGGCGGGCGGCCACGATTCGGTCCGCAACCGGGCGAGCACTTCCGGCTCGCGTCCGGCGGATGTCGCGAGCGAACCCGTCGCGTTGTGGGTCCATTCCTCGGAGGCCGATGTGCGGAAATAGAATTCGAACGGTCGATGGCCGTTGGCATCGGGGGCCTGCACCAGCACCTGGAGTTCGATCTCATCGCCGGGGGTGGGCACGATCGGTGCTTGCAGCGTGAGCTCTTCGACTGCCTCGCAACCGATTCGGCCACCGGCGACCAGCAGGAACTCGATGAGTGTGGCGCTGGGCAAGACCACGACGCCGTACGACATGTGGTCGGCGATCCACGGATGCGTCGCCACCGACAGCCGACCGGTGAAGAGCCACTCGTCCGAACCGGCCAAGCCGAGAACTCCGGTGAGGATCGGATGGTCCGACAGGTCCGCGACCGCACCGTGGTCGGGATTCAGCCAGTAGCGGCGACGCTGAAAGGCGTACTTGGGCAGGCTGACCGGAGCCGCACCATGCTCGGCGAAGGTCGAGCGCCAATCGACGCGCGCGCCCGTGACCTGAAGCTGCGCCAAGGCCGCGACGAACTGCCCGGCTTCTTCGGAGGACCGTCGCGCGAGGGCCACTGTCGCCGGGGCAGCCGCGAGATCGGTGTTCTCACCCAGGCATTCGCGGGTCATGGCGGTCAGCACCGCATCGGGGCCGACTTCGACGAAGCGGCGGACCCCGTCGGCGCGCAGGGTGTCGATCGCGGGCGCGAAGCGCACGGTGGCGCGGACCTGCTGCACCCAGTACTCGGGATCGGTCACCGCGTCACCGGCCGGTTCGCCGGTGACGGTCGAGACGATCGGCAGGTTGGGTGCGTGGTAGGTGAGTTTCTCTGCGACCGTGCGGAACTTGTCGAGCATCGGAGTCATCAGCGCCGAATGGAAGGCATGGCTCACCCGCAGCCGCTTGGTCTGGATGCCCGCCGCGGTGAGTGCGCGCTCCAGGCTCTCGATCGCCTCGGTATCGCCGGACAGAACCGTCGAGGTGGGACCGTTCGCCGCGGCCACCGAGACCCGATCCGACACTGCCGCGACGAGTTCGGAGGCGCGCGCCCCATCGACCGCCACGGCGAGCATCGCGCCGCCTTCGGGCAGTGCGCCCATCAGGCGACCGCGGGCCGCCACGAGCGCGCAGGCGTGCGGCAGCGAAAGCACGCCGGCGACATGTGCCGCCGCCAACTCGCCGATCGAGTGACCGACCAGCACATCCGGTGTGACACCGAAGGATTCCAGCAGCCGGAACAGTGCCACTTCGAAGGCGAACAGCGCGGGCTGAGTCCATTCGGTGCGGTCGAGCAAGCCGTCGGAGTCGGTGAACGTCACCTCACGCAGCGACCGTCCGAGTACCCGATCCAGCACCGCGCACACCTCGTCCAGTGCGGTGGCGAAGGCCGGGTATGCGCTGTAGAGACCCGCGCCCATTCCGACGCGTTGTGCACCCTGACCGGTGAACAAGAACGCGGTGGTTCCGGAATCAGCCTTCGCCGCAACCGTATTCGGCCCGTCCGCGGCGAGATCCGCCAAACCGCCGAGCACCTCGGCGCGGTCGCGCCCGGTGACCGCGCCGCGCCAATCGAGCAGCGCCCGCGAGCTCACCAGGGCACGCGCCACCTCGTGCACATCGACGTCGGGGCGCTCGGTCAGCCACTGCCGCAACCGATCCGCTTGCGCACGCAGCGCGACTTCGGATTTGGCCGATACCACGAGCGCGACGCTGTGCGCACCCGCCCCGTCGGCTCCGCCTCCTGCCGTCCCCCGGTCGGCCGAAACGTGGGGCGAGGCATCCGCTTCGGTCGCAGCCGCCGCCACGGCGGGGGCTTCCTCGAGAATGAGGTGCGCATTGGTGCCACTGGCGCCGAAGGAGGACACGCCCGCCCGGCGCACCCGTTCCCCCTGCGGCCACGGGTGATCGTCCTGAAGCAGGCGGACAGTCCCGGCGGACCAATCCACGTGCGGCGTGGGCTCATCCACGTGCAGCGTTTTCGGCAGCACGCCGTGGCGCATGGCCTGCACCATCTTGATCACGCCGCCGACACCCGCGGCGGCCGAGGTGTGACCGATATTGGATTTCAGCGAGCCCAGCCGCAACGGCTCAGCAGTGTTTTTCCCGCCCCCCTGCCCTTCGGGCCCGCCCCCCTGGCGGCCCGCGCCGTATACGCCGATGAGCGCCTGCGCCTCGATCGGATCGCCGAGCATCGTGCCCGTCCCGTGTGCCTCGACCGCATCGACGTCGGCGGGATCCAGTCCGGCGTTGGCCAGTGCCTGGGCGATGACCCGCTCCTGCGACGGGCCGTTCGGCGCGGTGAGGCCGTTGCTCGCACCGTCCTGATTGACCGCGCTGCCGCGAATGACCGCGAGCACGGTGTGGCCCGCGCGCTGGGCGTCCGAGAGTCGTTCCAGCACCAGCATTCCGAGCCCCTCGGAGAAGCCGGTGCCGTCGGCGGCGGCCGCGAAGGCCTTGCACCGGGCGTTGCTGGACAATGCCCGCTGCCGGGCGAAAGCGATCAACAGCGACGGGTCCGACATCACGGTGACGCCACCGGCCAGAGCAACGTCCGTATCGCCGGAACGCAAAGCCTGGCAGGCCAGATGGATGGCCACCAGCGAGGACGAGCACGCGGTATCGACCGCGATCGCCGGGCCGGTGAAGCCGAAGGTGTAGGCGATCCGTCCAGCCAGGACGCTGTTCGAAACACCCAGGTAGGCATGGCCTTCGGTCTCCGCGCCGATGGTGGCCGAACCGATGCGCGGGCCGTAGTGCTGATGGATGACACCGGCGAAGACACCGGTTTCGCTGCCCCGTAGTGACGTCGGGTCGATTCCCGCGTCCTCGAGCGCTTCCCAGGCGGCCTCCAGCATGAGCCGCTGCTGCGGGTCCATCGCGGCCGCCTCGCGGGGGCCGATGCCGAAGAAGGCGGCATCGAAATCGCCGATGCCGTCGAGGAATCCACCGTCGCGTGTGTAGATGGTGCCCGGCGCATCGGGGTCCGGGTCGAACAGCCGATCGAGGTCCCAGCCGCGATCGGTCGGATAGCCGCCGATAGCGTCGACGCCGTCCGCGGTCAGCTGCCACAGCTGTTCGGGGGAGCGCACGCCGCCCGGGTACCGGCACGCCATACCGACAATGGCGATCGGTTCCCGCATGCGATCGGTGACCGTGCGCAACTGCTGCTTGGTCTCGTACAGCTCCTTGGCGGTCTTCTTGAGGTACCGGCGCAGTTCGTCGTCGTCAGCCATTGGTGAAACTCCTGGTCTATCAGCTCAGAGGCTGTCGATGAAATTGAAAAGCTCGTCGTCGTCGGCGGATTCGAGATCGCCCGCACCATTCACTCCCGGTGAGGGCAGTGGGCTGCGATCGGCCGCTACGTCCTCGAGCTTGCGTAGTAGCGCGGACAACTTCTCGGCCAGGTCGGAACGCTCCGACGAGGTCAATTCCGCTGCGGCGAAACTTCTGGTGAGCGAGTCGACGTCGGCGGCGAGCGCTCGCGCGGCCGCGTCGGCGGGCACCAACTGCCGGCGGAGGAACTCGGCCAGGGCCGCCGGGGTCGGGTGATCGAACATCGCGGTGGCCGACAACTGCACTCCGGCAGCGGATTTCAACCTGTTGCGGAATTCCATCACCCCGAGCGAGTCGAACCCGATCGCGCTGAACGGTCTATCCGGCTCCAAGGCGTCGGTACCGGTGTGCCCGAGCACGGCCGCGGCGTGCACGGCGATCACGCCGAGCAAGACACGCTTCTGCTCCTCGGCCGAACGACCGAGCAGGCGGGTGACCAGCTGGCCGGAATCGGCGGCGGCCTCGGCCGTCGCCGGTTCAGGTACCGGCCCGCGCCGCGCCACCGGCTTGGACAGTGCCCGCATGATCGGGCGGACACCGGCCGGATCGCCGAGCGCGTCGCGGTCTATGCGGACCGCCACGGAGGTGGGACGGCCGGTGGTCGTCGCCGCGTCGAAAAGGTCCATGCCCTCGTCCGCATTCAGCGGTAGCAAGCCTTCTCGTCGCAGCCGCGCCAGATCGGCTTCGGTCAGATCGCCGGTCATACCGCTGCTCTGCCGCCATGGCCCCCAGGCGATGGAGGTAGCGGGGAGTCCCTCGGCGTGCCGCTGGTGCGCCAGTGCGTCGAGGAAGGTGTTGGCGGCGGCGTAGTTGGCCTGGCCCGCCGTACCGAGCACCCCCGCGATCGAGGAGTACAGGACGAAGGCCGAGAGGTCCATGCCCGCCGTGGCTTCGTGCAGATTCCAGGCGGCGTCGACCTTGGGGCGCAGGACCCGGGTGATCTGCTCGTCGGTCATGGTGGCGAGCAGGCCGTCGGCCAGCACACCCGCCGCGTGCACGACCGCGATCAGCGGATGCTGGGCCGGAATAGCGGCGAGCAGCCGGTCGAGCGCCGCCCGATCGGCCGCGTCGCACGCGACGACGTCCACGTGCGCGCCGAGCGCGGTGAGTTCGGCGACCGTCTCCGCCGCACCGGGCGTCTCCGCGCCGCGTCGACTCGCGAGCACGAGCCTGCGCACACCGTGGGCGGTGATGAGGTGGCGGGCGGCCACCACACCCAAACCGCCGGTGCCGCCGGTGATCAGCACGGTCCCATCGGCGCGCAGCGGGGTCGGGACGGTCAGCACGTTCTTGCCGACGCCCCGGGCCTGGCTGAGGTATCGGAAGGCATCGGGCGCGCGCCGTAGATCCCATGCGGTGATCGGATACGGCCGCAGCTCGCCGCGGTCGAACAGTTCCACGAGGGCTGCGAGAATCTCCCGCAGCCGCTCGGGTCCCGCTTCCATCAGCATGAAACTGGCGTAGCGCACGCCGGGGTGCGTCGCGCCGACCTCGACCGGGTCGCGACGGTCGATCATCCCCATCTCGACGAATCGGCCGCCGCGGGGGAGCAGGCGCAGCGAGGCGTCCACGAATTCGCCTGCCAGCGAATCGAGCACGATATCCACGCCCCCGCCGCCGGTGCGCTCCAGGAATTTCCGTTCGAAATCCAGGGTTCGGGAATCGGCGATATCCGAATCGTCGAAACCCATGTCGCGCAGTACGTTCCACTTGGGTGTGCTCGCCGTGGCCAGGACGCGCAGCCCCAGGTGCCTGGCGAGTTGCACCGCCGCCATGCCGACGCCGCCGGTCGCCGCGTGCAGCAGCAGCGTCTCACCGGACCGCGCGTCGGCGAGGTCGACCAGACCGTAGTAGGCGGTCGCGTACACGATCGGAACAGCGGCGGCCTGTGCGAACGACCAGCCCCGTGGCATCGGTGCGAGCAGTCGACGGTCCACCACGACCACCGAGCCCATACCGGGGGTGAAGCCGAAAACGCGGTCACCGACGGCGAATTCGGTGACGTCGGCCGCGACTTCGAGCACGACGCCCGCGCCCTCGCCGCCGATGCGGCCGAGCGGATCCGGATAGGTGCCCAACGCCATGAGCACATCCCGGAAGTTCAGGCCCACCGCCCGCATACTTACCCGGACCTGGCCCGGCGCGAGAGTGGTTGTCGTGCCTGCGGTTTCGTTGATGAACACCGTGTCGAGCCCGAAGTTCTCCGCGGCCAGGGTGCCCTGGTCACGGAGGGTCAGCGCCCAGGCCGCACCGTCGGGGGCGGTCAGCGCGCCGGAGTCGCGGGTGACTCGCGGGACGTACACCGTCGAACCCCGCACGGCCAGCTGGGATTCGCCGGCGATCGCCGCAGCCGACGCCACCCCCGCGCGAGGGGAAAGGTCCTCGCCGACGTCCACAAGCCTGATCCGGTCCGGATTCTCGCTCTGTGCGGTGCGGAGCAGGCCCCACACCGCGGCGCCCGCCGGATCGATGCGCTCGCCGACCTCGGCCGCGACCGCCCGGCGGGTGACCACCACGACGGGATCGTCACCCTCCAGCAGCCGCCGCACTCGCGCGGCGGCGTCGATGACCGCCCCGCGCACCGCATCGGGGAGGCTGAGCGGCTGGGCAGCAGTTCCGTTCGTCATCCCGGCCGAGAGCAAGCCGGAATGACGGAGCGGACTTTCGCGCGGGCGCACAGGCCCGTTCGTCGGTGCGATGCGGACGATCGCATGCCTGCGACCGCCGATCGTGGCGATCTCGTAGTCCGCGTCGGATGCGGTGTCGTCCCAGACGACATCCACTGTGCCGCCGTCCGATTGCGGCGCGGCCACCCAGTCGACGTGGTAACCGAGGCGGTCGCGCTCGGATTCGGTGAGCGCGCCCGTCGCGACGGCGCGCAGGGTCAGTGCCCCCACCTCACCTACGGGCATGCCTGCCTGGTCGGTGAAGGTCATGGAGATTCGATCGGTGCCGGAGTCGGAAACCTTGGCATGCACCCGGAGCGCGTTCGATCCGGTGCGACGCAGGTCGACGTGCTCCCAGGAGAACGGCACGGCGACCGAACCATTCGACGGCGCGGGAATCAGCCCACCCATCAGGATCGCGTGCAGCGCAGCATCCAGGAGGGCGGGGTGCATCCCGAACTCCCCGGCCTGGTCGCGGACCGAATCCGGCAGTGCGATCTCGGCGAACGCCTCACCGGTACGCGTCCACAACGACCGCACACCTCGGAAGGCGGGTCCGTATCGGTAGCCGCGTTCCGCCAGTGCCGCGTAGCCGTCGTCGACGGCGATCGCCGCGGCGTCCGCGGGCGGCCACTCGTGCGAGCCACCCGGATTCGACGGTGTGAACGCGTCGTCGGTGAGGGTCGCGGTGGCGTGGCGCACCCACTGTGATTCGCCGTCGGGTCCGGCGTTCTCGATTCGCGAATAGAACTGTGCCGTAACGCTGTTCGAGTCGTCGGAGGCATCCGCCACCAGGCGCAGCTGAACCCCCGCGTCCGCCGGTATCGGCAGCGGCGCCTCGATCACCAGTTCGGCAAGCCGCGGCCGCCCGGTGACCGCACCGGCATGGAGCGCGAGCTCTGCCAGGGCGGCGCCTGGCAACAGCACCGTGCCCGCGACCGCGTGGTCTTCGAGCCAGGGATGCGTGCTTCGCGACAGCCGGCCGGTGAACACCACCTGCTCCGAGCCCGGTACCCGGACGATCGCGCCGAGCAGCGGATGGTCGGCATCTTCCAGCCCCGAACGCCGGACATCGTTCGCCACCACGGGCCGGGCCCAATAGCGCTGGCGCTGGAATGCGTAGGTGGGCAGTGCGACACGGACAGCGGGCTGGTCGTGACCCTGCGACCAGTCGACGGGGATACCGGCGGCATCCGCCCGCGCCAATGCGGTCACGAACGCGGTCGGCTCGTCCATCGACCGTCGCGATGCCGCCACCGCAAGGGATTTCGGCTCAACCTCGGGGTGCTGCGCCAAACAGGCCGACGTCATGGCGGTGAGCACCGCATCCGGGCCGACCTCGATGAACTTCCGCACACCGCTTTCGATCAGGGTGTCCACGCCCGGCGCGAAACGCACACAGCCACGCACCTGCGCCATCCAATACTCCGGGTCGCGGACGGCGTCGCCCGCCTCGGTGCCGGTGACGTTCGAAACGATCGGCAGCAGCGGCTGCCGATAGCTCAATCCCTCGGCGACAGTGCGGAATTCGGCCAGCATCGGATCCATTCGCGCCGAATGGAACGCATGGCTGACCCGGAGCCGGCTCGTCCGGACAGCGCGCTGCTCGAACAGCCGGTCGACCTCGGCGATGGCGTCCTCATCGCCCGAGAGCACCACCGCGGCAGGCCCATTGACCGCCGCGATCGACAGCCGATCCGAATAGTCGGCCACCACCGCGACCGCCTCCTCCTCGGAGACGGCCACCGCGAGCATGGCGCCGCCTTCGGGCAGGCCACCCATCAACCGTCCGCGCGCCGCCACTAGGGCGCACGCGTCAGACAATGACCACACGCCCGCGACATACGCCGCGGCGAGCTCACCGATGGAATGCCCGGCAACCACGTCCGGTACGACGCCGAAGGACTCCAGCAGCCGGAACAGCGCCACTTCGAAGGCGAACAGCGCGGGCTGCGTGAATTCCGTTCGGTTCAGCCCGCTTTCGGGCGCGTCGAACATCACCGCGCGCAGCGATCCGCCGAGACGGCCGTCGAATTCGGCGCACACTTCGTCGAGGGCGCTCGCGAACGCCGGGTAGTCGCGGTAGAGCCCGGCACCCATGCCGCGGCGCTGCGCACCCTGCCCGGTGAAAAGGAACGCCACGCGCCCCGGTGTCGCCGTGCCCGCGACGGCGGTCGTGGTGGCCTGCCCGGCGGCGAGGGCCGCCAATCCGGCGAGTAGTTCGGCACGGTCGCGGCCGATGGCCCCGCCGCGCCAGTCCAGTCGCGCCCGGGTGCCGACCAGGGCCGAGGCGACATCCCGCGCGGCGAGGGCCGGGCGTTCGATCATCCACTGCCGCAACCGATCCGCCTGCTCGCGCAGCGCCGCCTCGGACCGCCCCGAGATCATCAGGGCGGCGACGTCCGGATTCGCCGGGGCGAGGGCGGGTTCGGCCGCGGCCGCGGGTGGCTCCTCGAGGATGACGTGTGCGTTCGTCCCGCTGATGCCGAACGACGAGACACCGGCGCGGCGTAGCCGGTCACCGCTGGGCCACGGCTCGGCGTCGGTGAGCACTCGCACGGCGCCCGATGACCAATCGACATGCGGGGAAAGCTCTTCCGCGTGCAGCGTGCGCGGCAGCACGCGATGGTGCATGGCCTGCACCATCTTGATGATTCCGCCGACGCCCGCGGCCGCTTGCGCATGCCCGATATTGGATTTGAGCGAGCCGATCCGCAGGGGTTCCCGGTCGCCGCGAGCCTGTCCATAGGTGGCGATCAGCGCTTGCGCCTCGATCGGGTCGCCCAGGGTGGTTCCGGTGCCGTGCGCCTCGACGGCGTCCACCTCGGCGGGTGTCACACCGGCGTCGGCCAGCGCCTCGACGATCACCCGCTCCTGAGCCGGTCCGTTGGGCGCGGTCAGACCATTGCTGGCACCGTCCTGATTGACCGCGCTGCCACGCACGACCGCGAGCACGGTGTGGCCGAGTCGCTGTGCGTCCGAGAGCCGTTCGACGACCAGCACGGCCGCACCCTCCGACCACGCCACGCCGTCGGCGGCCGCGGAGAACGATTTGCAGCGCCCGTCCGAGGCGAGACCGCGCTGCCGGGAGAAGTCGAGGAAGACCGTGGGCGTGGCCATGACCGTGGCCCCGCCGACCAGGGCCAGGGAACTTTCCCCCTGCCGCAGCGCGCGGCACGCCAGATGCAGCGCCACCAGTGAGGACGAGCACGCGGTGTCCACCGTCAGCGCGGGGCCTTCCAGGCCGAGGGCGTAGCCGATACGCCCCGAGACCACGCTGCCCAGCGATCCGGTCAGCGCGTAACCCTCGACCTCCGGACCCGCGTTGCGGGTCAACGATTCGTAGTCCTGGTACATCACGCCCGAATAGACACCGGTGTCGCTGCCGCGCAAGGAGATCGGGTCGATTCCCGCGTGTTCGAGTGCCTCCCAGGACACTTCGAGCAGCAACCGCTGCTGCGGATCCATGGCGACAGCCTCGCGGGGACCGATGCCGAAGAAGCCCGCGTCGAAATCGGCGGCGCCGGTGAGGAATCCGCCGCGACCCGAATAGGTGGTACCCGGGTTGTCGGGGTCCGGGTCGATCAGCCGGTCCAGCTCCCAGCCGCGGTCGGCGGGGAAGTCGCTGGTGGCGTCCGTTCCCGTGACAACCAGATCCCATAGTGCGTCGGGGGATTCGACACCACCCGGGTAGCGGCAGGCCATGCCGACGATCGCGATCGGCTCATCGGTGCGTGCGGGGCTCGACGCCACCGGCTCGACCGCTCGGGCCGCCGTCGGCGCGACTCTCGACTGGACCAGCTTCGCCACCGCCGCGGGCGTCGGATAGTCGAAGACCAGTGTCGAGGGCAGCGAGAGACCGGTCGCCTTACCGAGCCGATTACGGAGATCCACTCCGCCCAGCGAATCGAAACCCAGTTCCCGGAACGGTTTCCCGGCATCGATCGAGTCACCGGAATCGTGTCCGAGTACCGCGGCGACCTGGGCGAGCACCGTCTCGAGGATCAGGTCGGCACTGCGGTCCGAACCTGCCTCGGCCAGCCGCGCGGCCAACGTAGTGCCGGAGGAATATGCTGTCCCGGCCGCCGCACCACCGGATTTCGCGACGTCGGCGGGGCGGCGTCCGTACCCACGCAGTACCGCCGGCAGTGCGCGACTGTCGGATTCGCGACGCAGTGCGGTGGCATCGAAACGAAGCGGAACCAGGCGCGCATCTCGATGCGTGAGCGCGGCACCGAACAGGCGCAAGCCCTCGGTGCGTTCGATCTGTCCGAGTCCGAGGCGATCCCATCGCGCGACGGCGACGTGGTCCAGGTCGCCGGTCATGCCGCCCGCCTCGCCCCACGGCCCCCACGCCAAGGAGGTCGCGGCCAGCCCGGCAGCGCGCCGCCGTTCGGCCAGCGCGTCCAGGAAGCTGTTCGCGGCGGCGTAGTTGCCCTGCCCGGCCGAACCGATCACTCCCGCGACCGAGGAGAACAGCACGAATGCGGAGAGGTCGACACCCTCGGTCGCTTCGTGCAGATGCCACGCGCCCGCGACCTTCGGCGCCAATACCCGGTCGACCTGCTCGGTCGTCAGGGAACCGATGGTGCCGTCGTCGAGGACACCCGCGGCGTGTATCACCGCGCTCAGATCGGCGGTCCCCTCGGTACCGATCAGACCGCTCACCAGCTGTCGCACCGATGCACGGTCGGCGATGTCGCAGGCGATGATCCGAGCCCGGGTACCCAGGCTCGCCAATTCTTCGACCAGAGCCGCCGCACCGGGAGCGTCGGGGCCGCGGCGGGAGGTCAATACCAGGTGCCGGACACCGTATTCGGTCACGAGCTGCCTGGCGAACAACGCGCCCAATCCGCCTGTCCCGCCGGTGATCAGCACCGTTCCGGTGCCGAACGGGGTGGCGTCGACCTCGGCGTCGGCGGTCTGGGCGCGAACCAAGCGCGGTACGAGCACATCGGCACCGCGAATCGCGACCTGCGGTTCATCGGTCCGCATGACGGCGGCGAGCGCTTCGGCATCCAGCGGTGCCGCCGGGTCCTCGTCGACGAGGACGAAACGATCCGGATTCTCCGACTGCGCGGTGCGCACCACACCCCACACCGCTGCCGCGATGAGATCGGGGGTTTCGTCGGCGACCCCCACTCCGCCGGTGGTGATGACGACCAGCCGTGCATCCGCTAGCCGTTCGTCGCGCAGCCACGAATTCAGCAGGGCGAGCGTGTCGTTCACGGCCCGCCGGGTCATCGAAGGGATATCGGCCGGTTCGCCGCTCGGGACCGCCGGACGGTATGCCACCGTGGTCGGAATCCGCTCCGCCTCGGCGATCGCCGCCACCGAGGCGTACGACTCGTCGATGCCGGGCACCGTGGTATCGGCCAGCGCCGCGGGCGATACCGGGTCGCCGATGACCTCGCTGCCCGCGCGCTCCCAGCGCACCCGATACAGATCGGCCGTGTTCTCGGACAGCCCCTCGAAGAACCGTCGCACGTCATACGGGCGCATGACGACGGCATCCACCGAAATAACCGGCTGGCCAACGGAATCGACCGCGGCAACGGAGATGGTCTCCGGCCCCGTCGCGACGGCGGCGACTCGGAGCGAGGTCAGCTGCGCCGATCGTTCGGCCGGCGGCCGGTGGAATCGCGCACCGCCCCAGCGGAACAACAACTTCCCCGAGCCCGGCTCGTGATCCAGTTCGCGCCACAGCAATTCGGCGAGTCCGGCGTGCACCGTCATATCCAGCAGCGTGGGGTGCAGACCGAACGCGCGGGCCGCGTCACCCGCCTCGGTGCGCAGGGAGATCTCGGAGAAGACGGCGTCCCCCCGTCGCCATACGGCGCGGACGCCGCCGAACGCCGGGCCGTATTCGAGCCCGGAGCCCTGTGTCATCAGGCTCGGAATCCGTGTCGCGTCGAGTGCTTCCGCTGCGGCGGGCGGCCACGCCTGGTCCAGCCACCGCAATGCCGCCGGGTCACCCGAATGTTGTTGTGCGAGTGCGCCGGTCGCATTCAGCACCCACGGCGCATCCGCGGACTTCCGGAAGTGGAGGTCGAAAGGCCTGCGCCCGGACTCAGGAGCCCGAACAGCGACCTGGAGCTCGATCTCATCGTCGTCGGCGGGCACGATCGGAACCTGCAACGTGAGCTCATCGAGCACATCGCAGTCGATCCGCATGCCCGCGATGAGCAGGAATTCCACCAGGACCGCACTCGGGACGACCACGACGCCGTGTGCCGCATGGTCGGTGATCCACGGGTGTTCGCGCATGGACAGCCGGCCGGTGAACAACCATTCATCGGTGCCCGCGATACCGACGACACCGGTCAGAATCGGGTGATCATCGGACCTGCCTGCGGTGGGACTCGGGCGCAGCCAGAATCGTTGATGTTGGAATGCATAGGTCGGCAACGAGATTCGTTGATCGGAGGCGGGCAGCAGGGTCCGCCAGTCGACCGGTCCACCGGCGACATGGAGCTGCGCCAAGGCGGAGAGCAGCTGCGGTACTTGATCATTCGACCGCCGCGAGGTGGCCACGACCGAGGCCGACGCCTCGATGGCCGGGTCGGTCGCCAGGTACCGGTTGATCGCCGGGCCGAGAATGACATCCGGACCCACTTCGACGAATCGGCGCACTCCGCTCGCGAGCAGGGTGGCGATCGCGGGTGCGAAGCGGACGGTGTCTCGCACCTGCCGCACCCAGTATTCGGGGGTGGCGACGGTCTCGCCCGGGAGGTCTGCGGTGACGGTGGAAACGATGGGCACCCGGGGCGGGTGGTAGGTGAGGCTCTCCGCGATCTTTCGGAATTCCGCCAGCATCGGATCCATTCGCGCCGAATGGAAAGCGTGGCTGACGCGCAGTCGCGTGGCCTGAATTCCCTCGGCGGCCAGCTCTCGTTCGACGGCGTCGATCGCGTCGGAGTCACCGGAAAGTACCGTCGCGGCCGGGGCATTGACCGCGGCCAGTGAGAGACGGCCATCGTGTCCGGCGATGATGGCGTCGGCTCGAGCCTCGTCGACGGCGACGGCGAGCATTGCCCCGCCCTCGGGAAGTTCGCCCATCAACCGGCCTCGGGCCGCCACGAGTGCGCAGGCGTCGGGCAGCGACAGCACCCCGGCCACGTGTGCGGCCGACAGTTCGCCGATGGAGTGGCCCGCGAGGACGTCCGGTGCCGTTCCGAACGATTCCAGCAGCCGGTACAGCGCGACTTCGAAGGCGAAGAGCGCGGGTTGCGTCCATTCGGTGCGATCGAGCACGCCGGTGGCATCGGTGAACATCACGTCGCGCAGTGTTCTTCCCACCCCCGTGCCCTTCGGGCCCGCCCCCCTTGCCCATCCGAGGAGCGGGTCCAGGTGTGCGCACACCTCGTCCAGCGCGGTCGCGAAGGCCGGGAAGGCGGTATAGAGGTCGGCGCCCATGCCGACTCGCTGGGCACCCTGTCCGGTGAACAGAAACGCGGTCTGGCCCGCGACGAGGGTTCCGGTGACGATGTCGGTTCCGATGTCGGCACCGACGCCGACATCGGCGAGGGCGCGCAACCGTTCGAGCAGCTCGTCCCGGTCGCGTCCGAACACCACCGCACGCGAATCGAGGTGCGCCCGTGTCGAAGTCAGCGCACCGGCAACCTCGGCGACATCCAGCTGCGGACGTTCCGACAACCACGTGCGCAAGCGGGCGGCCTGCGCGCGCAGAGACGCCTCGCTCTGACCGGAGACGACCAGCGGCACCGCGCTCTCGTTCGGGAGATCCGAGCCGCTGCGCGGAGTGTCCGATGCCGCCGTGTCCGATGTCGCCGCGTCGTCGGGCGCTTCCTCGAGGATCACATGGGCGTTCGTTCCGCTGATCCCGAACGACGACACCCCCGCTCGACGCGGCCGATCCCCGCGCTCCCACGGTTCGGCCTCGGTCAGCAGCCGGACCGCACCCGCATGCCAATCCACATGGGGGGACGGCGTTTCCGCGTGCAGTGTGCGCGGCAGTCGTCGATGCCGCATCGATTGGACGGTCTTGATCACACCGGCGACGCCGGCGGCGGCGACGGTATGGCCGATATTCGATTTGAGCGAACCGATACGCAGGGGTTCGCGGTCGCCGCGAGCCTGTCCGTAGACGGCGATCAGCGCCTGTGCCTCGATCGGGTCGCCCAGTCTCGTACCGGTGCCGTGCGCCTCGACGGCGTCCACCTCGGCCGCCGATATTCCGGCGTCGGCGAGGGCCTGTTCGATCACGCGTTGCTGCGACGGCCCATTGGGTGCGGTGAGCCCATTGCTCGCACCGTCCTGGTTGACCGCGCTACCACGCACTACCGCCAGTACGTGGTGTCCGAGTCGTCGAGCATCGGAGAGCCGCTCCAAAACGAGCACCCCCGATCCCTCGGACCAGCCGACACCGTCGGCGGCGGCGGAAAAAGCCTTGCAGCGGCCGTCGCGCGACAGCCCCCGCTGCCGGGCGAAATCGACAAACAGATCGGGGGTCGCGGCGATGGTCACGCCTCCGGCGAGAACCAGAGAGCTCTCGCCCCTGCGCAATGCCTGGCACGCCGAGTGCAGCGCCACCAGCGAGGAGGAGCACGCGGTGTCCACCGTCACCGCCGGACCCTCCAGGCCGAGGACGTAGGCGAGCCGCCCCGAGATGACGCTGTGTGAGGTGCCGGTCAGCCGGAAGCCCTCCAGCTCACCGGTGACGAGACCGGAATACCCTGACGCGCAGGCTCCTACGAACACACCGGTATCACTGCCGCGCAGTGTGGTCGGGTCGATTCCGGCGTCTTCGAGCGCTTCCCATGCGGTTTCGAGGAACACCCGCTGCTGCGGGTCCATCGCCAGCGCCTCACGCGGGCTGATCCCGAAGAAGCCGGGGTCGAAATCACCTGCGCCGCTGAGGAACCCACCCCGGCGCGTATAGACGGTACCCGCCTTGTCGGCGTCGGGATCGTAGAGGCGATCGAGATCCCACCCGCGATCGGCGGGGAAATCACCGATCGCGTCGCGTCCCGCCGCGACCAGGTCCCACAGCTCCTCGGCGGAGGAGATACCGCCCGGGAACCGCGCACCCATGCCGACGATCGCGATCGGCTCGTCCGATGAGGTTCGCCGCGCGACCCGGCCGCGCTTCGCACCGGCCGCGGTGGCGCGCGCTCTCAGCAGGTCGGCCACCGAGGTGGCGGTGGGGTGATCGAAGATGAGCGAGGGCGGCAATTCCACACCCGTCGCCCGGGCCAGGCGCTTTTGCAGTTCCACGCCACTGAGCGAGTCGAACCCGAGATCGGTGAACGGCAGGTCGCCGCGAATCGACTCGGCCGATTCGTATCCGAGGACCGCGGCGGCCTGCTCGCGGACCACGGCGAGAACCGCGGCGCGGTGCTGATATTCGGGCATCGCTCGCAGGTTCTGCGCCAAGATGCCGTCGGACGGTGTGCGATGTTCGGTGTCGTCACCGGCATTGTGCGTCCGGTCCGCAGGGGCGGGCGTTACCGGCGGCGACTCGACGGCCGCGAGGCCTGTGGCGTTCTCCCGGCGACGAAATGCATATGGCGGCAGATCGACTCGGACACCTGATGTGCCCCACGCGGTCGAATCCACCGGCAGTCCAGCGCAATACGCGTGCAGCAGCGACTCCCGGAGCTGCCGACTGCCGTTCGGTAGCGGCTCAACGGCGTTCGCGGCGGTGGTCCCGCCGGTCGTATCGTCGGCGGCCTCACTCGGCGCGAGGGCATTCGAACCACCGCCCTGCTCGGCGAGCGCTCCGAGCGCGGTGCGGATCTGCTCGCGGCTCGACGCGAAAAAGCCTGTACGCCAAGGCATGTGAGCGCGGGCGGTGAGTAGCGAATGCGCTACATCGGCAGGGGCGAGTTCCGGGTGGCGCTCCAACCAGTCGCGGAGCCGAGTCGCTTGCGCGCGCAGGCCGACCTCATCGCGCGCGGAGAGCACGATCGGTACCTCGTCGGCGTCTTCGGGCTCGAAGGCTGTCGCACTGTCCGCGATCGGAGCCTCGTCGAGGATCAGGTGAACGTTCGAACCACCCATGCCGAACGCGGAGACGCCCGCCCGCCGAATGGTGGTCGCAGCCCACCGTTCCGGTGCGCTGACCACCCGCAAGCGCAGGTCATCCAGGGGAATCGCCGGATTGGGCCGTTCGAAGTTGAGGCTGGCCACGAGTTCGCGGTGCCGCAGGCAGAGCGCGGTCTTGATGAGGCCGATGATCCCGGCAGCACCCTCCAGATGGCCGACATTCGTCTTGACCGACCCCACCGCCAGCGGCGCGTTCGGCTCGCGATCGGCGCCATAGGTCGCGCCGAGTGCGGCGGCCTCGACCGGATCGCCCGCCGGCGTTCCCGTGCCGTGCAACTCGACGTACTGCACGGAATCGGCGGGCACATCGGCCGCCGCGAGCGCGGAGCGAATCGCGGCGACCTGCGCTTCGCGACTCGGTGCACTCAACACCCGCCGCTCATTGCCGGTGTTGACCGCACTGCCACGGATTACGGCGTGAATCCGGTCGCCATCGTCGATTGCCTGTGCCAGCGGCTTCAGAACAATCACGCCACCGCCCTCGCCGCGCACGAATCCGTCCGCGCGCGCGTCGAAGGTGTAGCACCGCCCCTGTGCCGAGTGCGCACCGAAGTGTTCGATCCGTTCGCCACTGGTCGGCGAGAGGATCAGATTGACGCCACCGGCCAACGCGATATCGGTTTCGCCCGCCCGCAGGCTCTCGCACGCCAGGTGTACCGCGACGAGTGAGGAGGCCTGAGCGCTGTCGACCAAGAGGCTGGGGCCGGTGAAGCCGAAATAGTTGGAAACCCGGTTGGCGATGATTCCGCGCGTCGCGCCCCACAGGGAGTGGCGCGTGATGCCGGGCCCCTCGGCGGCCGTGACCAGTTCCGCGAAGTCACCGCTGGTGCAACCGAGAAATACTCCGCCCCGGCGCGATTCGCGTGCCGCATCTGCCAGCCCCGCATCTTCGAGTGCCTCCCAGCTCAGCTCCAACGCGAGCAACTGCTGTGGATCGATCGATCGGGCCTCATGGGGGGCGATGCCGAAGAACTCCGCGTCGAAATCGCTCACGGAATCGAGGAAACTCGCGCGTTCGCTGAGATTCGCGCGCGCCGCCGGGGCGGCGGCGACGGTGGCGCGTCCCGCGCCGAGTAGCCGCCAGAAATCGTCGAGATCAGCAACTCCCGGCAGCCGGCACGCCATTCCTACGACAGCTACGGGGAAATCTGATCGGGTCACCACTCGAGAACCTTCCTTACGACGAGCACACGCCTGCGCACTGCGGCACCGCGCAGGTGTGAAATATCTACTACACCAAGAGCTTTAGAGATTGCTCGAGGTTGCCTGACCGGGGAGATGCCGAAGAAGCCGGGATCGAATCCCCAGGAGTCGCAGGTCGGAAGGGCTGCGCTTGGTGTACATGCGGTCCGGCGTCCGCTTGTCAGGATCGTAGTGACGCCGATAGTTCCATCGCTCCGCTGAGATATTCCCAGCGGTGGCAAGGTCAGACACAGAGTCTCCTCGGTAACTCGAATCCCCCCGAGAAGTGATGTGCGGGATCGCACCCCGCGGATTTGCTACGACGTGATGCCCCACATCGATTCGCGCGCAATGACATTCAAGTCCAGTCCGGTGTGGCTCATCGCTATCACGCCGCGCCGCACGGCGACCGGCAACCTCCACCAGCTGATCAACACCTGCACCCTAACCCTGCCTTGCCTCGCCCGACCTGCCCGTCGGACCGTCCATCGAGCCCACGCTGGACCGTAACTTGAATCGACTACTAGCCGGTAGCTTACCTGGGAGTAGACATGGACGCCTGTCTAGTTTTGTGCAGTATCACATTTCGGCTCGCCATTGATTTGCGACAGATCATCACCTATGGTGCCGTCTCGGCGGCCGTTGCCGACACTGGCGCCACTGTCATGGGCCGACCCGGGCCCTCGCCGCGGGGGTCGACTTCGTCGCCGGTGCCGGTGCGGAAGTGGCCGACCGTGACCCGGGGCCGTGGCCAGGTCGCGACGCCCGAATCGACCACGTGCGGCTTCTGCCGAGCCGAGGGTGGTGCCTCGGGCGGGGAGTCGGTGGACGAGGAAGACGGCTTCGAGCAGGCGGTAATGCGGAAGAGGCCCCGGTCCGTGTGGACCGGGGCCTCTTCTTCGGGGTGACCGACGGGACTCGAACCCGCGACAGCCAGGATCACAACCTGGTGCTCTACCAACTGAACTACGGTCACCATCGCCGGTAACTACCGGCGCGCTAGATACTAGCGTGAAATCCCTTCCGGTTCCTAATCGGTTTCCGTCACGCCGTTGACCTGGGCGGATTCGACCGGGGTCGCCATGGCGGTGACCTCGGCGGCGACCGCCGCGATCTCGGCCGTGGAGGGGCCGGGGGCGGGGACGAAGGCGGTGCGCCGGTAGTACTCGAGCTCGCGGATCGACTCCTTGATATCGGCGAGCGCGCGGTGGGTGAGGCCCTTCTCCGGCTGGCCGAAGTAGATGCGGGGGTACCAGCGGCGGCACAGCTCCTTGATCGAGCTGACGTCGATCATCCGGTAGTGCAGGTGGGTGTCCAGCGCGGGCATGTCGCGGGCGATGAAGCCGCGGTCGGTTGCGATGGAGTTGCCCGCGAGCGGCACAGTGCCCGGTGTCGGGACGTATTCGCGGATGTAGTCGAGTACCTGCTGCTCGGCTTCGGCCATGGTCACGGTGGACCGGCGGACCTCGTCGGTGAGGCCGGAACGCGCGTGCATATCGGCGACCACCGACGGCATGGCGGCCAGCGCCGCGTCGTCGGCATGGATCACGATGTCCACGCCCTCACCCATGATGTTGAGGTCGCTGTCGGTTACGAGTGCGGCCACCTCGATCAGCTTGTCGCTGTCCAGGCGCAGGCCCGTCATCTCGCAATCCATCCACACCACAAATTTGTCGGACACCGCGCCAACACTAGTCAGGCCCGGTGGCGCCTGCTCCGACAGCCTCGGCGATAGAGTTGCCAGCAGATTCCTGGCAAGCGTTTCGGTAGGACAGCGGTACTTGCGTTCGAGCAGTCACAGTCAGACCACACGGAGGACGCGCGATGACCACCCCCGAGGACAAGGCAGCAAAGGCGGCTGCGGCCCGTAAGGCCGCTGAGGAGGCGGCGCGAGTCGCGGCGGAGGCGGCCGCTGCCGCCGAGGCGCTGGAGGCGGAAGCCGCCGACCAGCAGGCGCAGAGCAGCGAGCCCGAAAAGCCTTCGAAGGCTTCGAAGGACGCCGACACCGGTTCGAACATGGCGCAGGAGATCGCGGCGGGCTACGCCTTCGACGGCGCGGCACTCGAACTCGGCACCATCCTGATCGACGGCACCATCGATCCGACCGCGCGCGTGCGGATTCCGATGCGCACGATGAACCGGCACGGCCTCGTCGCCGGTGCGACCGGCACGGGTAAGACGAAGACGTTGCAGGGCATCGCCGAACAGCTGTCCCGCGCCGGTGTTCCCGTGGTGCTCGCCGATATCAAGGGCGACCTGTCCGGGCTGAGCCAGCCGGGGCAGTCGAACGAGAAGATCACCGCGCGGGCCGCCGAAACCGGTGACGCCGACTGGACGCCGTCGGGTTTCCCGACCGAGTTCGTCTCGCTCGGCACCAAGGGCATCGGCGTGCCGATCCGCGCGACCATCACCGCGTTCGGTCCGGTGCTGCTCAGTAAAGTGCTCGGACTCAACGAGACTCAGGAATCCACGCTCGGCCTGATCTTCCACTGGGCGGACAAGAACGGGCTCGCGCTGCTGGATCTGAAGGATATCCGCGCGGTCATCACGCATCTGACGAGCCCGGAGGGCAAAGAGGATCTCAAGGGCATCGGCGGCGTGTCCGCGGCGACCGCGGGCGTCATCCTGCGCGCCCTGGTGAATCTGGAGGCCGACGGCGGCGACACGTTCTTCGGTGAGCCGGAGCTGGATCCGCCGGATCTGCTGCGCGTGGTCGGCGGACAGGGCGTGATCACCCTGTTCGAGCTCGGCGCGCAGGCGGCGCGGCCCGCGATGTTCTCCACCTTCCTGATGTGGGTGCTCGCCGATCTGTTCCAGACGCTGCCCGAGGTCGGCGATATCGATAAACCGAAGCTGGTCTTCATCTTCGACGAGGCGCATCTGCTGTTCGCCGATGCGTCGAAGGCGTTCCTGGATCAGGTGGAGCAGACCGTCAAGCTGATCCGGTCGAAGGGCGTCGGTGTGTTCTTCTGCACGCAGCTGCCGACCGATATCCCGAATGCCGTGCTGTCCCAACTGGGTGCGCGCATCCAGCACGCGCTGCGCGCCTTCACCCCCGACGATCAGAAGGCGCTGTCCAAGACGGTGCGCACCTATCCGAAGACTCCCGCCTACGACCTGGAGAAGGCGCTCACCTCGCTCGGCACCGGTGAGGCGATCGTCACGGTGCTTTCGGAGCGTGGCGCGCCGACTCCGGTGGCGTGGACCAGGATTCAGCCGCCGCGTTCGCTGATGGACACCATCGGCGACGATGCGATCAAGTCGCGTGCGCTGTCGAGCGCGCTCTACAGCAAGTACGGGCAGACGATCGACCGCGAGTCGGCCTACGAGATCCTGGCCGCGAAAATGGCCGCGGCATCGGAGAGCCCGGAGGTGCCGGCGACGCCTGGCCGCTCCACCAAGCAGGTGGAGGAGGAGTCGACCGCCGAGCGCATCATGAAAAACCCCGCGGTGAAAAGCTTCCTGCGCTCCGCGGCGACCGCCGCCGGTCGCGAGATCAGCCGCAGCATCTTCGGTACCCGTAAGCGGTGAACACCGCGCCCCGGCGCACGCCGGGGACCCAGTAGCGGGAATCCGGGCATCTGGGCGCTACTGGATCCCGGCATTCGCCGGGGCGAGGTGCGGATCAGCTGGCGTCTCGATCGAGCAGGCCGGGATCGCGGGCGACCAGCTGCTGGAAGCGGCCGTCGCGGACCGCGACAACGGGGGTGCGCACCATGTCCCGCTGGTAGGCGCCGGTGCACGGCGCCGCGAGCAGATCGCCGACGTGCAGGTCGGCGGGCAGGTGCACGCCGGTGGCGAGGATGTCGTCACCGGCGCGGCCCGCGATGGTCGCGGTGAGCGCCGACCCGGTCGTGAGCCGGTTCGCGACGACCAGCCCCGAGCGGTAATCCGTGGTGCCGCATCGTGATCCGCTGTCGACGACGACGGAGGCGAACCCGCCGTCGTGATGTTTGACCGAGAGCACCCGGTACAGCGTGACCCCGGCGCGCGCCACGATCCCGCGGCCGGGTTCCAGCGCGACGTTCGGGCGCGGGAAGCGCCACCGCGCGCACGCGGCATCGAGCGCGTCCTCGACGATGGCGGCGAGTTCGGTCAGGTTCATCTCGGCATCGCCGGCCCGATAGGCGATGGCGTGCCCGCCGCCGAGGTCGAGATCGGTGAGTATCACGTCGTGATCGGCCCTGACCTCGGCCATCACCGTGACCATCCGGCGGATCGCCTCACCGTAGTGGTCGGGGTTGTAGATCTGCGCACCGAGCGCGCAATGAAAGCCGATCAGTTCGAGTCCTGGCAGGCTCAGCACGCGTTCGACGGCGGCGGTCGCCTCCGCGCCGAGTGTGAACCCGAGGGATTCGTCCTGATGCCCGTGCACATCGATCTGCGGTGCCAGGTGCAGCAGCACCCGCTGGCGCCGGGTGGCGATCGTCGCGAGCAGCGTGATCTCGGTGAACGAGCTG
This sequence comes from Nocardia sp. NPDC052566, assembly GCF_044547285.1. NCBI lineage: Bacteria > Bacillati > Actinomycetota > Actinomycetes > Mycobacteriales > Nocardiaceae > Nocardia > Nocardia sp. NPDC052566. The sequence goes on from NZ_JBIUAF010000002.1 coordinate 700,187, forward strand.
AGCGTGATCCGCCCGACGCCATGCGCCACCGCCGCCTCGACGGCGGCGGCGGAACCGTTGCCGTGCATGATGATTCGCGCCGGATCGATACCGGCGACGAGCGCGGCGGACAGCTCATCCGGTGTGCCGACGGCGACCGAAAGTCCTTCCTCGGCAACCCAACCGGCCACCGCGCCCAGCGGCAGCGCCGACTCGCAGTAGCCGATCTCGGCCTCGTGGAAGGTCTTTCGATAGGCGCGGCAGCGTGCCCTGATCTCCGGCTCGTCCAGCACCCGCACCGGCGTGCCGAACCGGTCGGCGAGCTCGGTCAGCGCGACGCCGCCGAGCAGCAGCCTGCCGTCGTCGTCGTAGTGGGCGTCGCGGGGCCAGACCACCGAGTCGAGGCGTTCGGCCGCCTGCGATCGTGGCGCGGAGAAAAAGTCCAATAACGTCACGTGTGTCTCCTGAATCTCCCCGCTCGCTCCGTCGCGCGCGGTACCTGTCTTCAGGACTACGCGGTGGAAGCGGGCGCGAAGCGCTGCTTAGCGCAACTTTGATCTCTGCCGATCGGTTATTTACGAAACGCTGACGTACCCCGCGCCACTGTCGACGCGGGGTACGTCGCACGGGTTCACCAGCCGATATCGCGGCTGAGCAGATCGGCTGTCGTCTCCCTGCGCACCAGCTCACGGCACTGGCCGTGCCGTACGGCGACGATCGGCGGTCGTCCGACGCTGTTGTAGGCCGAGGCCAGGCTGTGGTGGTAGGCGCCGGTGCACGGCATCGCGAGCACCTCACCCGGGCGCAGGTCGATGGGCAGCTGCACATCGGTGGCCAGGATGTCGCCCGACTCGCAGAAGCGGCCCGCGACGTTCACGGTCATCTGCATGCCGGTCGGATGCCGGTTCGCGACGACGACGCTGTACTGCGCGCCGTACAGCGCGACGCGCGGGTTGTCGCTCATGCCGCCGTCGACGGTGACATAGGTGTGCCCGCCGTCGATGTGCTTGACCCCGAGCACCCGGTACAGGGTGACGCCTGCGCGCGCGACGATGGCACGGCCCGGTTCCAGCGCGATGCTCGGGCGCGGGAAATGCCAGCGGGCACAGGCGGAGTCGAGCGCGTCCTCGATGATCGCGGACAGGTCGGTCAGGTTCATCGCCGGGTCGCCGCCGCGGTAGGCGACCGCGTGCCCGCCGCCGAGGTCGAGATCGGTGAGGATCACCCCGTGTTCGACGCGGACCCGCGCCATTTCGGCAATCATCCGGCGCACCGCCTCGCCGTAGTAGTCGGGGTCGTTGATCTGCGAGCCGAGGTGGCAGTGGAAGCCGACCAGTTTCAGCCGCGGCTGGCGCAGGATCCGCGCCACCGCCTCGGTGGCGGCCTCGCTGTCGATGGGGAAGCCGAACTTCTGGTCGGTGACGCCGGTGCGCACGGCCGGATGCCCGTGCACGTCGATGCCGGGGGTCAGGCGGAGCAGGACCTTCTGTTCGCGGGTGGCCAGCGCGGAGAGCAGGGTGATCTCGGCGAGCGAGTCGACGACGATGCGCCCGATCCCGGCGGCCAGCGCGGCCTCGAGTTCGTCGAAGGATTTGCCGTTGCCGTGCATGATGATCCGCTTCGGATCGACGCCGGCGGACAGCGCGATGGCGAGCTCACCGCCGGAGCAGACGTCGACGGACAGCCCTTCCTGGGTGACCCAGTCGGCGACGGCGCGGATCATGAGCGCCTTGGCCGCGTAGATGATCTCGGCCTCCGGAAAGGCCTTGCGGTAGGCGCGGCAGCGCTCACGCACTTCGTCCTCGTCGAGGACGTAGGTCGGAGTCCCGTACTGGTCGGCGATATCGGCGAGCGCGACCCCGCCGATGGTGATGCGGCCCGCGTCGTCGTAGTGCGTTTCGCGAGGCCAGACCGCCGAGTCGAGGCGCGAGGGCATTCCCGACCGTAAAGACGGGAAGATTTCGAGCAGCGTCACGGTGTCTCCTGTGTCGCCCCCGCTTTTTCCTATTGCGGGGCCGAGATTAGGACTACGCCTATTTCAGCTGGTCAGAAGGCTGCGTTACGCGTACTTAACAGAGCTGGGCGCCATCTTGACGGGTTGCTGACGCACCAGTGACCGTCGTCTCGGCCTCAGCCGCCGAGCTTCTTGTAGAAGGCGCCCGCGATCGGCGCGGTGAACGCGCGCGGTCCGTACTGGCCTGCGACGCTCATCCCCTTGCTGATCAGACCGGGGACGACGCGCATCTTGTTGCGGGCGAGCGCGTCGATGGACAGCTTGGCCGCGTGCTCCGAGGACACCCACATGAAATCGGGCACCATGCGATCCACGATCGACTGATCGGCCGGATCGGGCGTCTCGGTGCGCACCGGGCCCGGCGCGAGCAGCGTGACGTGCACGCCGGACCCCTTCAGTTCGCCGCGCAGCGATTCGGAGAAGGTGTTCGCGAACGCCTTGCTCGCCGCGTAGGTGGTGTTGTTCGGGATCGGCATGTTCCCGGCGGCCGACCCGCTGATCAGGATGCCGCCGCCACCCCTGGCGATCATGCCCGGCAGCACCGCGAGGGTGAGATCGTGCACCGCGACGGCGTTGAGCTCCATCTGGGCGCGCTCATAGGCCAGGTCCAGTTCGGCGACCGCACCGAAGGTCGCGATGCCCGCGTTGTTGCAGAGGATCGCGATATCCCGCCCGGCCAGCTCCTCGACGAGGACGCCGCGCTTGTCGCGATCGGACAGGTCGACGGCGCGCACCTCGGCGGTGATGCCGTGGGCCAGCGTGAGCCGCTGTGCGAGTTCGGTGAGCACCTCACCGCGCCGGGCGACCAGGATCAGCGAATACCCGCGCGCGGCCAGATCGGCGGCCAGGGCGGTTCCGATACCGGAGGAGGCTCCGGTGACGACGGCACGGTTCTCGGCGGTGGGGGCAGGCAAACTCACGGTGCGAGCCTAATGGGCGCTGCCGGTGACAAGGGGGCTGGCTACACCACCGGCTCGGCGGTCAGCACTATCGGCGCGCCGGGCGAGTCTCGATACGCTGGATCGGACCTGTTCCGGCGAGAGGGGGGTGCTTTGCCGCGCAAGATGATTCGACCTTCCTGCCTGATATTCGCGCTGGCCGTCGGCACCGCGACGGTGGCGGGCTGTGATTCGCCCGATCCGGCCACCCTCTCGCCACCGTCGACCACCGCGCTCGCGCCCGGCGTCTCGGCGGCACTGGAGGTGCTGGTGACCGGCGACCGGGTGCCGGGCGCGCAGGCGGTGATCACCGACCGCGATCGGCGCCAGGTCCTCGCCCGCGGTGTCGGCGATATCGCGTCGGGCGCGCCGTTCGCCGAGGACGCCAGGGTCCGGATCGGCAGCAACACCAAGACTTTCGTCGCGACGGTCGCGCTGCAACTGGTCGGTGAGGGCAAGTGGGAACTGGACGCGCCGATCGAGCGCTATCTACCGAATATCGTGCGCGGCAATGGGATCGACGGGAATCGGATCACCGTCCGCAACCTGCTGCAGCACACGAGCGGCCTGCCGGACTACACGAGCGAGCCGGATTTCGCCAACGAGGACACGCGCTTTCAGCAGCGCGACCCCGCGGACATGGTGCGTGGCGTCCTGTCCAGGCAGCCCGCGCGATTCGAGCCCGGCGTGCGGTGGGAGTACAGCAATACGAACTATCTGCTGGTCGGTATGGCGATCGAGCGGGTCACCGGGCATGCGGTGGGGGAGGAGGTCACCCACCGGATCATCGAACCGCTCGGGCTGCGCGCGACCTCGTATCCGCGGCTCGGCGACGCCGAGGTGCCGGATCCGCACCCGCTCGGCTACCTCGGCATCGACGGGCGGGACGTGGAGTTCACCCGCTTGGATCCGTCGGTGGCGGGTGCGGCGGGCGCGATGATCTCTACCGGCGCCGAGCTGAATCAGTTCTTCCTCGCGCTGGTCGGCGGCCGCTTGCTCGCGCCAGCGCAGCTGGCCGAGATGCAGCGGACCGTGCCCGCCGAGGAGATGGGGCCGGGGTTCCAGTACGGCCTCGGGCTTGCCCGCATGCCATCCTCCTGCGGGAGGCAGGTGTGGGGACACGGTGGCAGCATCTTCGGCTACCGCACGCGCGGTGGCGCTACGCCCGACGGCCGCGCGGCTACCGTCACCGTCAACCAGCATCCGAGCGTCGATCAGGTCAAGACCGACATGCTGAAAGCCGTTGACGTCGCGCTCTGTTCGCCGAGCTGATACGACAGCGGGCCCGACCGTGGTCGAGCCCGCTGTGTGCTGTTCGATGATCAGAGGCGAGCGGCCAGGCGCGTCCCCTGGTCGATGGCGCGCTTGGCGTCGAGTTCGGAGGCGAGCTCCGCGCCGCCGATCAGGTGCAGGCTGACGCCCGCGGCCCGCAGCGGCTCCTCCAGCTCGCGCACCGACTCTTGGCCCGCGCAGATGATCACGTTGTCGACCGGGATCAGCTGCGGCCGTTGGCGTTTCTCGCCGAAGCTGATGTGCAGGCCGTTGTCGTCGATGCGCTCGTAGTTGACGCCGCCGACATGCTCGACGCCCTTGGCCTTCAGCGCGGCGCGGTGCACCCAGCCGGAGGTCTTGCCGAGGTCCTTGCCGAACGGGGTCGACTTACGTTGCAGCAGAACGACTTCGCGTGCGGCGGGGGAGGGCTTGGGCGTGGTGAGCTGACCGGGGGCCTGCTCGTCGTCGGCGTCGACGCCCCACTCTTCCTTCCACTCGTCGAGCTTGAGCGTGGGATGCCCTTCGACGGTGAGGTATTCGCTCACGTCGTAACCGATACCGCCCGCACCGATCACCGCGACGCGCTTGCCGACCGGCTTGCCCTCGCGCACCAGTTCGGCATAGGACAGCACCATCGGGTGCTCGATGCCGGGGATGTTCGGCATGCGCGGGCGCACACCGGTCGCCAGGATCACCTCGTCGTAGCGCGCGGCGATCAGCTCCTCGGCATTCACCCGCTTGTTCAGATGCAGTGTGACGCCGGTGATTTCGATCATCCGCGTGTAGTACCGGATGGATTCGTCGAACTCTTCCTTGCCCGGGATGCGGCGGGCGATGTCGAACTGGCCGCCGATCTTGTCGTCGGCCTCGAAAAGGTCGACCCGGTGGCCGCGTTCGGCCAGGTTGATCGCCGCCGACAGCCCGGCGGGGCCCGCGCCGACCACCGCGACCCGCTTGGTCCGCCGGGTCGGCAGCAGCTTCAGCTCGGTCTCGTGCGCCGCGCGCGGGTTCAGCAGGCAGGAGACGGTCTTGTGCTGGAAGGCGTGATCGAGGCAGGCCTGGTTGCAGGCGATGCAGGTGTTGATCTCGTCGGTGCGGTCCTGCTTGGCCTTGTTCACCCACTCCGGATCGGTGAGGAACGGCCGGGCCAGCGAAACCAGCTGGGCGTCACCGCGAGTCAGGATCTCCTCGGCGATCTCGGGCATGTTGATCCGGTTCGACGCGCATACCGGGATGCTTACCTGCTTGGTGATCTTCGCGGTGAATTCGACGAAGGCCGCGCGCGGCACCGAGGTCACGATGGTCGGCACCCGCGCCTCGTGCCAGCCGATATCGGTGTTGAGTATGTCGACGCCCGCGGCTTCGAGTTCCTTGGCCAGCGCGACGATTTCGTCGAACGTCTGGCCCTTCTCCACCAGCTCGGCCATGGACAGCCGGAACACGATGATGAAGTTCGGCCCGACCTCGGCGCGGGTGCGGCGCACGATCTCCACCGCGAACCGGCGCCGGTTCTCCGGCGAGCCGCCCCACCTGTCCGTGCGCTTGTTGGTGCGCGGCGCGAGGAACTGGTTGACCAGATAACCCTCGCCGCCCATGATTTCGCAGCCGTCGTAGCCGGCGAGCTTGGCCAGCTTGGCGCAGCGGGCGAAGTCGTCGATGGTCTGCTCGACACCCTTGCCCGACAGCTTGCGCGGCCGGAACGGGTTGATCGGCGCCTTGATCGACGAGGCCGAAACACTGCCGGGCACATAGGAATAGCGGCCGGCGTGCAGGATCTGGATGGCGATCTTGCCACCCTCCTTGTGCACGGCCTTGGTGATCGCCCGGTGCCGGTAGGCCTCGGTCTTGTTGGTGAGCTTGCCGCCGAACGGCAGCAGCCAGCCGGTGCGGTTGGGCGCGTAGCCGCCGGTGATGATCAGGCCGACGCCGCCGCGCGCGCGTTCGGCGAAGTAAGCGGCGAGTTTATTGGTGTCCCAGGCCCGGTCCTCGAGACCGGTGTGCATCGACCCCATGATCACGCGGTTGCGCAGGGTGGTGTGGCCGAGATCCAGCGGCTCGAACAGGTGGGGGAAAGAACTCATCGGCGAGTCTCACTTTCTCCGTCATCCGCGCGCGGGGCTGGCGTGCGCGGGGCGAGTGCTTGCAGTACTTCGTCGCACCATTCGGTGAACCCGGCCTCCACGCGGACGCCCGCGCGCAGGACCAGGTACTGGTGCAGTGCGGTGCCGGAGAGCTGATCCGGCACCGGGAAATCCTTCTTCTCGATGAGGCGGTACACCTCGAGTCGCTGGGCGTGCTGATCGCGATGGCGGGTGACCTCGGCGCGCAGCGCGTCGATATCGCCGTAGGCCGCGGCGCGGATCTTCACGCCGAGTTCGATGCGCGGTATCTCGGAATCGGTGGGTTCGGCGATCCAGCGGGCCAGTTCGGCGCGGCCCGCCTCGCTCACGGAGTAGACCTTCTTGTCCGGGCGGCCGTCCTGTGCCACGGATTCGCTACTGAGCCAGCCGGATTCCTCCATGCGCTTGAGTACGCGGTAGATCTGCTGGTGGGTGGCGCTCCAGAAGAAGCCGATGGACTTGTCGAAGCGGCGGGCCAGCTCGTAGCCAGAGCCGGCCCGCTCGGTCAGCGAAACCAGCAGCGCATGCTCGAGGGCCATGCGGTCAGAGTAGCCGTGACACCCAGTACTATGCAACTGAGTGCATAACACCGCGCGCACCCGCTGATTTCCGCACACCCAATCGCCTGCGAATCGGTATGCGGAAATCGAGAGGTGTGCGTTTTGGGCCGCTTATGCTGCGCGGATGAGCGAGGTGGACGCCGAAGAGGTGATCGGGCAGGCGGCCGGGCGTCGGCACGTGGTGGCGTGGGGGTTCTGGGACTGGGGGTCGTCCGCGTTCAACGCCGTGATCCTGACGTTCGTGTTCTCGGTGTATCTCACCGACAAGGTCGGCGACGATCTGCCGGGCGGTGTCTCTGCGAGTTCCTGGCTCGGCTGGGCGCTCGGCATCGCCGGGCTGGTCATCGCGCTGACCGCGCCGATCTTCGGGCAGTGGTCCGACGCGACCGCGAAACGCAAACGCTCGCTGGCGGTCCTGACCGGCCTGGTCGTATCGGCCATGGCGGGCATGTTTTTCGTGCACGACGACTATCGCGATCTGTGGCTCGGCCTGGTGCTGCTCGCGCTCGGCTCGACGTTCTTCGAACTCGCCGCCGGTGTGCCGTACAACGCCATGCTGCGGCAGGTGTCCACCCCCGTCAATGTCGGCAGGGTGTCCGGATTCGGCTGGGCCATGGGCTATTTCGGCGGCATCATCCTGTTGCTGATCAGCTACTTCGGCTTCATCGCGGGCAAGGGCGACCATCGCGGCCTGCTCGGTGTGCCCACCGACGACGGGCTGAACATCCGGCTCGTCGCCATCCTCGCCGCGGTCTGGTTCGCGGCCTTCGCGTTGCCGGTGCTGTTCGTTGTGCCGGAATTGCCGCGCACCGGAGCCGATCCCGGCGCCGCGACCGCGGGCTTCTTCGGCTCCTATCGCGTGCTGTGGCGCGATCTGCGCGAGCTGTGGGCCGTCGATCGGCGCACCGTCGTCTACCTGCTCGCCAGCGCGGTCTTCCGTGACGGGCTGGCCGGGGTGTTCACCTTCGGTGCGGTCCTCGCCGTCCGGGTGTACGGCATCGCCGATGACGATGTGCTGCTGTTCGGTATCGCCGCGAATGTCGTTGCGGCACTGGGTGCGATCGGTGCGGGACGGTTCGACGACCGGATCGGTCCGAAGATCGTCATCGTGGTCTCGCTCGCCGCGATGATCGTCTGCGGTATCGCGCTACTGGTGGTCTCCGGCCCGGTCATGTTCTGGGTCTTCGGTCTGCTGCTGACCATCTTCGTCGGCCCTGCGCAGGCGTCGGCCCGATCCTTCCTGGTCCGGCTGGCGCCGCCGGGTCGCGAGGGCCAGATGTTCGGCCTCTACACCACCACCGGCCGGGCCGCGACCTTCCTCGCCCCAACCCTTTTCGCCTTCTTTGTCTGGGCATTCGACGCCGAACGCGCGGGCATCGTCGGCATCATCCTTGTCCTCGCCGTCGGCCTGGCCGCCCTGCTGCCCGTCCGCCCGCCCGCGCGGGACTCGGTCGCTTAGCGGTCTTGCGAGGGCTGCCGGGGCGGCGCCGCGAACCAGCCGCGGCGCCGCGTGATCGCTACTTCTTGGCGCTTCCCGAATTGATGAGGTCCTGCAACGGGTTTGCCGCCGAGACCTCGACCTGTCGATTGAGAACCTCCTCGGCAGGGAGGTAGGTGTTTTCGCCGAAAAGGTAGATCTGTACCCGGTGGCTCCCTGGTTTGACCCCGGTGATGACGGCTGTCGGGTTTTCCCTGGTGGGCAGAACCTGCTGGAGAGCGCCGTCGATCAGGACGTTTGCGGTCCATGGCTTGTCTTCCCGCACCGAGATGGTGATCTTCTCCGGACCGCCGACGGCCTCCGCGGAGGCGGCGGCCGATGCGGTTCCCGGCACGGTCAGGGCGATCATCGTCGCGGCAAGTCCGGACGCCGCGGCAGCAAACTTGAAAGTGCGCATAGTTCCCTTCCTCGGGGGAGCGGGGCGTCGCTCCGCGGCTCACCGTATAGGGGAGGGATGATCCTGCCATGCCATGAATTGCATGGGGGTCAGCGGTCTTTGGACGGCCACCACGCGCCCATGCCGAGGGCGATGAGCCGTATTTGGTGCACGGTGCGGTCGATGATGGATCGGGCGTCGCGCGGGGCTGCCGAGATGTAGGCGGCGATGCCGTCGGTCACGGTGCCGACGAGCAGGTCGGCGGCGATCTCCAGTTCCGTTGGGCTCCATGCGTCCAGCGCGCGCAGGCGGGACAGATCGGCCACCAGTTCGCGCACGATCAGCTGCAGTTCCATGGCGATCGCCTGCCGCAGTGCCGCGGAGCCGCCGTGGCGTTCGCGGGTCAGGAAGCCGAACAGTTCGCGCTTGGGCTCGACCTGTTCGAAGACGAAGCGGACCGTCGCCGCCAGGCTCGTCTCGTTGTTGCGGCGGACCTCGCGCAACGCCAACCGCAGCGCGGTGACGCCCTCGTCCACCAGGGTGGCGCCGAGGTCGTCCAGCGAGTCGAAGTGGCGGTAGAAGGCGGTGGGCACGATGCCCGCCGACCGTGCGATCTCGCGCAGGCTCAGCGCGGCGAAACCGCGCTCGGCGGCCAGCCCCAAGGTGCCGTCCAACAGTGCCTGCCGGGTGCGTTCCTTGCGCTCCCCTCGGGTTTCCGCCTGTTCAGTCATCACGGTGAGCATACATCCGTTCACCATTCGTCAGTCCCCATCATTGTTGCTCGCGTCACATCTCTTGCCGGTTGACACTGCACCCGGTCCATCGGTCACACTAGTTGAGTGTACAGACGTGCACTGAAATTGGAATCGTCGCTCGGCGGACGAGCAGAGGCACGGAGAACCGCATGATGGATCTCATCGACCTGGTGCAGACCCTGACCAGCCCGCACCCACTCGACCGGTACCTGGAACTCGTCCGCCCGACGCTGACGGCACGGCGGCTGCGCGCCGAGGTGGTCCATGTGCGCCGCTCGGCGCCGGGTTCGGTGACGCTGACCCTGCGGCCCACCCGGCAGTGGCGCGGGCACGCGGCGGGTCAGTACGTGCAGCTCGGCGTCGTCGTCGACGGGGTCAGGCACACCCGCTGCTATTCACCGGTCAATCCGGAAGCCCGGCGCGACAGGCACATTCAGCTCACCGTCAAGGCGCATCCCGGCGGGCTGGTGTCGCAGTACCTGTACCAGCACGCCGCGCCGGGGCTGGTGGTCGACCTGGCGCCCGCGGCGGGTGTGTTCCGGCTGCCCGAACCGCGTCCGGAGCGCGTGCTGCTGATCAGCGGCGGCAGCGGCATCACGCCGGTGCTCTCGATGCTGCGCACCCTCGCCGACGAGGGCTATCCCGGCGAGCTCACCTTCCTGCACTACGCGAAATCGCCGGTGCACGTACCGCATCGCGCCGAACTGGAGTCGATCGCGGACACGCACAAGAACTTTCGCGTCGAGCTCCGCTATCCGCGCCGTGCCGCCGAAACGGTGGCGCAGGACCGCGCGCCGGGCTGCGCGGAGGTCAGCGGCGGTGGCTACTTCGACTATGACGAGCTGGAGCGGGTGGCGCCGTGGTTCGCCGACGCGCACACCTACGTCTGCGGTCCGCAGGCGCTGATGGACGCGGTGCGCAAGGTTTTCGAGGCCGAGCAGCTCGAAGATCGGCTGCACACCGAGGAATTCACCCTTTCGGTGGCGCCGGTCGACACGAGCGAGGTGCACGGCACGGTGAACTTCTCGGCCAGTGGCGTCAGCGCCGCCAACAGCGGCGCGAGCCTGCTGGAACAGGCCGAATCCGCCGGGCTCAGCCCGGCATACGGCTGCCGGATGGGTATCTGCTTCTCCTGCACCGCGGTCCGGCGCACGGGCTGCACCCGCAACCTGCGCACCGGGGAAACCGGCAGCGATCCGGACCAGCCCATCCAGCTGTGCATCAACGCCCCGGTCGGCACCGTCGACATCGATATCTGACAACGCAAGGGGAACAACCGATGACAATCCTGACCGAAACCAAGGACGGGCCGCTGGTCCTGAGCCCCGACCAGGTCGAGGAGCTCGGCAAGGCGCTCGACGAACTGCGCGCACGCATCGTCGCCGATCTCGGCGAGCGCGACCGCGAATACATCTACTCGATCATCAAGGCGCAGCGCGGTTTCGAGATCGCGGGCCGCGGCCTGCTGTATCTGGGCTTCCTGCCGCCGTTCTGGCTGGCAGGCGTCGCCGCGCTGAGCCTGTCCAAGATCCTGGACAACATGGAGATCGGCCACAACGTCATGCACGGCCAGTACGACTGGATGCGTGAGCCGGACCTGAATTCCCGTGAGTTCGAATGGGATACGGTCTGCCCGGCCGATCAGTGGAAGCATTCACACAACTACATGCACCACACTTTCACCAATATCCACGGCCGTGACCGCGATATCGGCTACGGCCTGCTGCGCATCGACGAGGCGCAGCAGTGGAATCCGCTCTACCTCGGCAACCCGGTCTACGCCTTCTTCCTGATGCTGCTGTTCGAGTGGGGCGTGATGGCGCACGACCTCGAGTTCGAGAACATCGTGGCGGGCAAGCGCAAGTGGTCCGATCTGAAGCCGCTCCTCAAGGGGCAGTGGCGCAAGGCGGGACGCCAGGTGCTCAAGGACTACCTGGTCTTCCCGGTGCTGAGCGGGCCGCTGTTCTTCTCGACGCTGGCCGGGAACATCACCGCCAACCTGGTGCGCAACGTGTGGGCCTACACCATCATCTTCTGCGGCCACTTCCCTTCCGGCGTACAGACGTTCACCGAAGAGGAGACCGCCGAGGAGACGCGCGGCGAGTGGTACGTGCGCCAGATGCTCGGCTCGGCCAACATCGACGGCAGCAGGCTGTTCCACATCATGTCCGGAAATCTGTCGCATCAGATCGAACATCACCTGTTCCCCGATCTGCCCGCGAATCGCTATCCGGAGATCGCGCCCGAGGTCGAGGCATTGTGTGAAAAATACGGCTTGCCCTACAACACCGGCCCGTTGCGTGCGCAGATCGGCTCGGTATGGGCGAAAATCTTCCGGCTCGCGCTGCCGCCTCGTCTCGTCAAGAAGGACACCACTCCCGGTGTTATCGTGATGCGACAGCGGAAGGCTACCGAAGTGGGCGTGTGAATGATCGGGAAATTCGAAAGCAACAAGGATTTGATTCAGGAATTGACATCGTCCGGTGCGCGGCATGTCGGAAATATCGCGAACATCATCACCGGCACCGTCGCGGAGGTCACCAGGGAGATCGGTGAGTGGATCACCGACGCCATCGAGATGAACGAGGCCGCCGCGGCCGCGCGCAAGGATGCGGCGGCGCAGCGTGACTCCGGGATCGATGACGACGTGATCGACGACGACGCACCGGTATCGGCCGCTACGTCCTATGTCGAGGCCGAAGTGATCGAACCCGAGGTGGTCGAGCCGGAGGCCGACCGGCCGCGGTGATCACCACACCGGCAGCCTGCGCCGGTGCTCGGTCACGTCGATGATCAGGTCCCGATAGCCGTCGGCCAGTTCGGCCAGTTTGCTCCACTGCCGATGGACCTCCCCGTTCTGTTGCGGCTCGACATCCAAAACCTGTTGGGCCGCAATCCATTTCGCCGCCATTCGATCGATGACCGCGCCGAGCGTCTCGGTATGCAGCGAGGCGCCGGTGCGGTGCACGACATTGGCGGCGACCCAATCGTCGATGCTGCCAACCAGTTTCGCCCGATGCCCGTCGATATCCTCGACCAGCTGACTGCACGCGGCGACCCGCCCGCTCGATGCGGTGGGGTCGTGCGCGGCCTGTAGTGCGTGTTGTCGGCGCTCATGGCATTCGACGAGCTCGCGTGCCGCGGCGAGCACCCGGTGCTTGCGGCGGTTCGACTCGACCGGTTCACGGAATGCGCGAAGCAGCGCCGATGGTGGTGGCAGCTCGCCGGCGCCGATACGGTCTTGCGCGTATTCGGTTGGCATGGTGCGTACCCCTGCGTTAATGGACTCGATTCTGGATGCGCCAGGGCCGAGGGGGATTTCGGGGAGGGGCACCCCTCGGCTCCGGCGCAGTCCCGCGCCCGGAGCGTCACCCCCACAAGTCCACCAGCACGGCAAAGAAACCGGGAAATCCGCGACGATGCGATGAGGAAGACGGCCCGAGAAATCGGGACCTTTTCAGGAAAGCGCGGGTATCGGAGTCGCGCAATAGTATGGTGTACGAAAGTATAAGCTGCCTGGAAATCGTTATGATCCGTTACGGATCGGTCACATGGCGCGTCGCTTCGGGGGCGGTTCGGCGCATGCGCAGCAATCGGTTCGGCGAGGCGCCTGCGTGCGATCGCGCGATGGGCTAACCTCGATATTCGTGCCCGCCTACGTGTCATCGCCCGAGCTGCGGTTCGGGTTCATGTTCGCGCTGGAAGACCCCGAGCGAATCGCGGAGGTCGTGCGCACACTCATGGTCAGGAAGACCGTTTCGGTGTTTCGGCTCGCCAGGCTGTCCGACGACGACGGCCCGCCGGAGCGCTACGTGGTGAACTGGGCCGCGCTGCCGCAGATCTCGATCACCACCGAGGCGCCGACGCCGGATCAGTTGTACGCCGACCGCACCATGCTGGTGAACGCCTTCCTCGGCGCGGACGGCGAGGTGAGCCTGTACTCGGCGCAGGGGACCGCGCCGAGCTGACCGCGAGGTCCGTTTTCCCCAGTTGGGGGGCTGGCGATTTCGCCGATGTGCCCAGTTGCGGAATGCGCAACGATTTCTCCACGTCTTACGCACTCGTGTTCGACGTAGCCATGGAGGATCGAAAATGTTCCCACGTGTCCTACGTGTGGTGGCGGGACTGGCGACCGTGACCGCGCTCATCTCGGCCGGCCCGCTGCAAGCCACCGCGTCCCCGGAGGTCTCCGCTACACCACAGCCGCCCGCGGCGGCGCAACAGTCCGCGGCCGCCGACCGCGTCCCCGTGGTCTTCGTTCACGGCTACAAGGGCGGTGCCTGGAATTTCGACGAGATGCGGGCCGATTTCCGCAACGACGGCTGGCCCGCCGACCGCCTCTTCGCGATCGACTACAGCATCTTCCAGTCCAACAGGGACATCGCCGGAATCCTGGAGAAGTACGTCGACGATGTGCTGCGGCGCACCGGTGCGTCCAAGGTCGATATCGTGGCCCACTCGATGGGCAGTTTGAACTCCCGGTGGTACATCAAGTACCTCAGCGGTGCGAGCAAGGTGCGCTCGTGGCTTTCACTCGGTGGTCCGAACCACGGCACCAAGGTGGCGAAAGTCTGTGGCTGGGGCGTCATCTCGTGCGAGGAGATGGAGGAGGGCAGCCAGTTCCTCGGCGAGCTCAACGCAGGCGACGAGACACCGGGCAGCGTGCGGTACGCGACCTACTGGTCCTCCTGCGACCTGATCATCGTCCCGAATCGGAGCGTGCTGGTGGAGGGGGCGCAGAACAACTACGTCGGCTGCGTCGACCATCTCGGGCTTGTCTGGAACGATGACGTGTCCAGGCAGGTCAGAGGCTTTCTCAAGCAGGGAGCGACGTCCTGACCGGAGGTCGATTCGTTGGCGTGTCGGTACCGTAACGTGCCGTCCGGTCATGTCCGGTTTGGGAGAATCGGGGAGTTCACAGCGGTTTGTCGCTCGACTCGAAGGCACCTGAAGGAGCGTCGATCATGCAACCCGACAACCCCGGATATCCGGTCCGCATACGTGGCGATCTCGACCCCGCGCTCTCGCGGTGGTTATGGCTGGTCAAATGGATACTGGCGATTCCGCACGTCATCGTGCTGTTCTTCCTGCACATCGCCTACGCCGTCGTCACGGTGATCGCGTTCTTCGCGATCCTGTTCACCGGAAAGTATCCGCGGGCCCTGTTCGATTTCAGCGTCGGCGTGCTGCGCTGGACGTGGCGGGTGAGCTTCTACGCCTATTCGGCGCTCGGCACCGACAAGTACCCGCCGTTCAGCCTGGCGGCGAGCGCGGACTATCCCGCCGATCTGGAGGTCGACTATCCGGAGCGGCTGCACCGCGGTCTGGTGCTGGTCAAGTGGTGGCTGCTCGCCATTCCGCACTACCTGATCGTCGGCGTCTTCTTCAGCACCGGCATGGCCTGGGCCACCGGGCGGATGAACGAGGAGGCCGGTGACGGGGAGTGGCACTACTGGATGTCGGCCTACTCCTTCCCGCTGATCGCGGCGCTGCTGGTGGTCGCGCTGATCGCGCTGTTGTTCACCGGGCGGTATCTGCCCGGCCTGTACGACTTCGTGGTCGGTGTGAACCGGTGGCGGTTCCGCGTACGGGCCTACGCCTCGCTGATGACCGACGCGTATCCGCCGTTCCGGCTCGACCAGGGTGCGCGCGAACCCGAAAACACCTGAGTAGAAACGGAATCGACACCCGATCCGCCCGTTGACCGCCGAGTCAGCGGGCGGATTGGTATATCCGGCGCACCACATCCTCGATGCTCGGTTCCTCGATCGACAGGTCCCGCACCTCGGCGCGATCGGTGACCGCGGCGAGCAGCTGTGCGGCGGTGGTGTTCTCGGCGTTGAACGCCAGCCGCTGGCGCATGCCGCCCGCCTCGCTGGCCATGAGTTCGGCGCCGGGGAGATCACACAGGTCGGCGGTCGGCCCGGCCAGATCGACGACGAGCACCCGGCGTGCGCCCACCGTATTGCCCAGCCCGGTCAGCGATCCGTCGTAGACCAGCTTGCCGTGATCGACCACGAGCACTCGCTCGCAAAGCCTTTCGATATCGCCCATGTCGTGGGTGGTGAGCAGCAGCGTGGTGCCGCGTTCGGTGCGCTCGGCGCGCAGGAATTCGCGCAGCCGCTGCTTGGACAGCACATCGAGGCCGATGGTCGGCTCGTCCAGGATGACCAGTTCGGGGGAGTGCAGCAGCGCGGCCGCGACCTCGGCGCGCATCCGCTGGCCGAGGGACAGCTGGCGGACCGGGGTGTAGAGGGTGTCGGCCATCTCGAGCTGTTCGATCAGCTCGTGCATGCGTTTGCGTGCCGTGTCCGGATGGAGCCGGTGGATGGCGGCCAATATCGAAAACGATTCGCGCAGTGGCAGATCCCACCAGAGCTGGGAGCGCTGTCCGAACACCACGCCGATCCGCGCGGCCAGTTCGCGGCGCTGGCGTACCGGTTCGAGCCCGCAGGTGCGCACGGTGCCCGAGGTCGGCACCAGGATGCCGGTGAGCATCTTGATGGTGGTCGATTTGCCCGCGCCGTTGGCCCCGATATAGCCGACGGCGGCGCCGCGGTCGATGCGGAAGGACATCCGGTCGACCGCGGTGAGTTTCTCGCGTCGGCGGCGCCAGCGGCGCGGGTCCTTGCGGTAGAGGATGAATTCCCTTGTCAGGTCCTGGATGTCGATGATCACGCTAACCGCCGCCTCCTTGGTAGTGCCTGGTGCCGATCCGCCACAGCCCCATCGCGACGAACCACACCCACCCGGCGGCGACCGGGATCAGCCAGGCCAGCCAGGACGGCAGCAGCGGCGGACCCGGCAGGTCCAGCAGGGCGATGGTCGGCAGGTAGGCGGTGAACGAGACCGGAATCGCGAAGCCGAACAGCAACTTCAGCGGCGTCGGGAACACCGACGCGGGTTGCATCGCGGCGAACGACCCGCCGTAGGTGAAGCTGTTGGTCAGCTCGGAACCCTCGATCAGGAAGAACTGCAGGCCCGCCGCGCAGACGAAGACGCCGCCGAACAGCGCGATCCCGCCGACCAGGGTGAGGATCAGCAGCGCCGATGGCGCAGGCCCCCAGTGGATGTCGTTGCGCCACAGGCCGAGTCCGAGTATCGCGATGGCCACCGCGGCGCGGGCGAAGCGGCGCAGCGAGATATCGCTGGTGATGAGTTGCAGTAGCAGTGGCTGGGGGCGCAGGTGGTAGGCGTCGAGCTGGCCGAGCCGGATCAGCGCGGGCAGCGTGTCGAGATGGCCGAAAAGTACCTGGGCGAGCGCGAAACCGGTGTTGCTGAGCCCGAAGAGCAGCAGCGCCCCGTTCAGGTCGAGCCCGCCGAGCACCCCGACCTTGTCGAAAATGACCCACACCTCCGCGAATTCGACGAGGCCGATCAGGAACGCGCTGAAAACCTCACTGGCGAAGGACAATCGGTACATCCGCTGCGCGCGGATGCGCGACCGGAGCACCGCCGCGTAGGGGGTGAACCAGGTTCCGGCCGGTAGCGGCACCCCGGGATCAGCCACCCTGCACCTCCAGCCTGCGTCGCCCGGCGGCCAGCAGCAGCCTGCCCGTCACGCCCATCGCGAGCACCCAGAACACCTGGGTACCCACCACCGCCACCGCTTCCGTCTCGCCGATCCGGCCGGACAGCACATCGATCGGCGACTGCAGGATGGACGGGAACGGCGTGGCGTGTGCGATGGTGCGCAGCCAGCCGGGGAACATGTGGACCGGGACGAACAGGCCAGCGAGGAAGGTGCCGCAGATCTGGTACAGCACCCGCAGGCCGCGGGTCTCCACCACCCAGAAGCCGGTGAGCGCGACGGCGAACAGGGACAGGAACGAGATCGTCACCGCGAGCAGGATGCTCAGCAGCCCGAGCACATACGGTCCCGCCGTGGTCGGCATGGCCAGCCCGAAGGTCAGGACACCGACCAGCACGCTCGGCACCCCGCGCGGCAGGAAGGTGCAGGCCGCGCGCCCGAGATCGGCGGCGAGATAACCGAATTGAACATCCACCGGGCGCAGGAAGTCGATCGCGACGTCGCCGTTCTTGACCCGGTCCACCAATTCCAGCGGTGGGCCCATGAACTGGGTCGCCCCGAGCAAACCTTGGGAAAGCCAGACATAGGCGCCGATGGTGCCTTCGTCGTAACCGCCGAATCCGCCGGACGCGCGCACCGCCGCAAGCATCACCGCGGCGCGGACGAATCCGAAGACGCAGTTGGTGAACAGCCCGGCGAACATGGCCAGTTTGTACTGGGATTGGCGCCGGAAACCCGCGATGGCGAGCTGGACGTACACCGCGACGGGACCGGGTACGTGCCACTGCGCCGTCAGTCTGCCGTCCCCCTCCACACTGCCGCGCACAAAGAGTCAAGCCTAGTGGGCGGCGTCGGCGTCGAGAAGGGGTCGACCGCGATTCACGCCGAAAAATCCCCCCGAACCACCGGTTCGGTTCCGCCTGAGCCGGTACTCTTTGCCGGGAGTTAGCTAGATGTTGCTCGATGGTCGCACCAGAAGCCAGCACTCCGACAGGAAGCGTGGGCATCATGCGCATTCGAATAGGCATCGCCGCGGTCGCCGTCACGGCCGCATCGCTGGTCGGGGGCGCGGTGGCGAACGCCGCGACACCCCTTTCGGTCCCCGAGCTCGGGGCCGTCGGCTATTGGCTGACCCCCGACGAGACGGCCGCGCTGGCCAAGAGCGCGATTCCGGATGTCGTCGACCGTCTCGTCCCTGCCGACCGAACCAGGGTCGGGCTCGCGGACGGCTCCCGGCTCGGCGCGCCGGGCAATGTCACCTTCGCCAGCAACGCCCAGGTGCTCGGCGAGGTGGCCGAGCATCCGGGCGGCACCGCGGCGGTGCTGCTCGCCAACCCGTTCAACCGGGTCGATCCGGGCGCGATGGTGATCATCGTGCAGGTGTGGGAGCCCGCGCCCGCCGTCGAGGAGAGCGACTGAGGTTGTCTACGAGGCGATTTCGGCCTTGAGGTGGCGGTGCAGGCCCTTGCGTTCGTAGAGGGTCGTCGCGCCGTACCCGAGGGCAAGGGCGAGCAGCAAGCCGAAGCCCATCATCGTCCAAGCCCGGTTCAGTCCCGCGTCACCGGCGGCGTCGAAGTACAGGATCGCGCGGACGCCGTCGGTGAGCTGGCGCATGGGTTCGAACGAGCTGATGGCGCGGTAGAACCCGGGCACCGTCTCGAGCGGAATCGTGCCGCCGGAGGAGGGGATCGCCAGCGCGATGAAGACGAAGGTGGTGACCAGGATGCCCGGGGTGCCGAAGGTGGCGAGCACCGAGAGGCAGCTGATGCCGACCACGACGATCGCGCAGTAGGAGAAGGTGAACAACAGGGGCAGGTGTCCCGCGTCCATGCCGAGCACCGTCACGCAGGCCAGCATCACCAGCGCCGCCATCGGAACAGCCAGCCCCGCCAGCAACCCCCATGCGGTGAACAGGGTGTGGCGCCGGTCGATCGGCGCGGTCGGCCGGTGGCTGCGCCACGGGCCGAAATCGCTCGGGCCGAAGCCGAGTCCGGAATCGACGAGGCCGTGCAGCACGTTCGCGCCGATGAACCCGCACATCACCAGCAGCAGCATGTAGAAGAACGCGGTCATGCCGAGGCCGCTGTTGCCGCTGAGCGCGTGGCCGACGTCGGTGCGGACCGCGATGGGGTCGGCGAGCAGGAATTGCTGCGCGCCGGTGGTTGCCGGCTGGTGCGCGGCGGTCTGTGCCGTGAGGCGGGCGCCGAGCTGGGTCGAGGCGCTGTGCGCGGCCTGCTGGGCGACGCTCGTCGCCATCGACGATGCGAGGCTGCCCGCGGCGGGGTTGGTCAGCACCGTCACCGTCGGCCGCTGTGCGCCCGGCTGTGCCGGGCCGCCGAGCGCGAGCACCGATGCGGTGAAGTTCTCCGGGACGACCAGTGCGCCGTAGAGCTTGCCCTTGGCCATCTCGTCCCTGGCCTGCTGTTCGGTGAGCTGCTTCCAGGCCACCTTGCCGTCGGTGGACGCGCCCGCGATGCCCGCGGTGAGCTGCTGCCCGAAGTCGATCTGCCCGGCTCCGGTATCCGCGTTCACCAAACCGACGGGCAGCTCGCGCATCGCCTGCTGCGGATTGACGATCGCGCCCATGTAGGTGAGCGAGAGGAAGAAGGAGAAGAGGCTGAGGATGACCGCCGCCGGGATCCACATCTTGCGCGAGCGCAGGACCTGCCCGGCCGTGACCCGAGCCTGTTTTTCGTCTGTCATAGCCAACTTCCGATTATTGGATACTTCCACTATCCAACATAGGATAGTGGAAGTATCCAACATGGGCCACTTGGTCTTCGACACACCACCGCGGAGGTTCGGGACGTGAAGCTGTCGGAACTCAGCGAACAATCGGGCGTGCCGATCGCGAGCATCAAGTTCTATCGGCGCGAAAACCTGCTGCCGCCAGGGCGTTCGCTCGGCGCGACCACCGCGGACTACGACGAGAGCCACGTCCGCAGGCTCAAACTGATCCGGGCGATGACCCGATTCGGCGGCCTCTCCGTCGCCGCGGTCCGTGACGTGCTCGCGGCGCTGGAGGAACCGCACAGCCCCGTGGAGGTGCTCGGCATCGTCGACTACGCCATCCCCGCCGATCTGCCCGAAGATGCCGAGACGACCGACGGCGGCCCCAGTTGGGCCGCCGACCTGATCGAGCGGATGGGCTGGGACGTCTCCGACCACTCGCCGCACCGCGCGGCCCTCGACGCCAGGATGCGCGCCCTGCACCGCCTCGGCATGGACTGGGATATCGAGGAATTGCTGCCCTACGCGCGCCTCGCCGAACAGGTCGCGCACCTCGACGCGGCCCGCATCGAGCTCCCCGCCGACCCCGAAATCCTGGCCGAACGCGTCGTGGTCTTCAGCACCCTGTTCGGTCCGGTCATGCCGCTGCTGCGGCGGTTCGCCCACGAAAACCAGGCACGCGGGCGCATCGCCGATGTGTAACGGCCCGCGACCCGATCTCGGATACATCCCATGTAACCCCGACGGATCGGAGCTCCACTGTGAAAACCTCGGCTCGAGCAGTAGCGATGTGCCTGGCGGCTCCCGTTGTGGCAGTGGCACTGACCGGGATCACCGCCGGAACCGCCGCGGCCGCCGACCCCGGCTGCGAAGGCGTCATGAACGCCGGCTGGGCATACAACGGCGCGTGTAAGGGCGGCGAGGGCACCTACCGCCTCGAAATCGATTGCATCGGCTACAACGTCGCGCCGTTCGCCCTCGGTCAATACACCATCCGCAAAGACCTGCCCGTCGGCCAGGCGGGCACCGTCGGTTGCCTCGGCCCGAACTGGTCCAGTGCGGGCTGGGGAGTTGGCGGCCGCATCTTCCGCCTCTGATCCGGAACTCGGATCAATCGCGAATCACGATCGGTCCGGTGACGAACATGTGTTGGACTCATTGATCACTGTCGAGTGAGACTGGCTGCGCGTGAAAAACGCAGCAGCACAACAAGACAGGAACAATGACATGAAGCGAGCCTTCGGGATCTCGGCCGCGCTCGTTTGCCTCGGGATGCTGGTGCCCGCGTGCCAGTCGGCGGCCGGAGATCCGGTGTTGCCCACAGCGATCGAGCTGCCCGCTGGGTTTCGGCCGGAGGGGATCGCGATCGGGTCGGAGCCCGTGGCCTATATCGGGTCGATGGCGGACGGGTCCATTTATCGCGCGGATCTGAAGACCGGGCAGGGGGCCGTATTCAGCCGAGGGCCGGGTACGCAAGCCCTCGGACTCCAGCTCGACAACCGCGGCCGGTTGTTCGTCGCGGGCGGCACCGGAGGTGATGCCCGCGTCATCGATACCCATACGGGCGACGTGCTGGCGAAATACCAATTCGCCACGCCGCCGGACACATTCGTCAACGACATCGTGTTCACTCCGGCGGGTGCGTGGTTCACCGACTCGCGCGCACCGGTGCTGTACCACCTACCAATCGGCCCCGATGGCACTCTGCCGCAACCCGATGCGGTGGTACGCCGCCCACTGACCGGCGATATCGCCTACGTCCCAGAAGCTTTCAACGCCAACGGAATCGTCCGCACCCCCGACGGCGCGGCCCTGATCATCGTGCAGTCGGTTACCGGTCGACTGTTCCGCGTCGACCCGGCAACAGGTGTGGCGCGGCAGATCGACCTCGGCACCGAATCGGTCCCCGAGGGCGACGGCCTGTTCCTGCGAGACAACACTTTGTATGTCGTGCAGAACCGCCGCAACGCGATCGCGGTGATCACCCTCGACCCCGCGGGCACAAAGGGCAAAGTCGAACGGCGCGTAACCGATTCACGCTTCGACGTACCCGCCACCATCGCGGCCTACGAAAACCGCCTCTACCTCCCCAACGCCCGCTTCGACACCCCACCGGAGCCGACCACGCCGTACAACGCCGTTGCGATCGAGCTGCCTCGCTGAACGTCTCAGGGGAAACATCAACCTGTGGCATACTGCCACGAGCGGCAGTGACTTCTGATCAGCCGGGCTGCGGTGTTGACGTGGGCCCCGGAATCGTCGCCTTCCGTGTGTGATTCATCGCGAGCGAATCGGATGCTCGCTGGATGTTCCCAATCGCTGGACGCGTCGTCCGTCTCCCGAGGTTGTCGCATCTGGGCGGACGGTCCTGACCTTCGGTCATGCCACAGGATGGAGTGAAAGACTATGAGTACCAACAGAATTACCGATGGTGCCGAGCGGGTGCTCATCGAGAACATGCTCGATCGCAACCGGGAAGCGCTGATCGCTACCGTGCGCGGTCTGTCCGAGGTGGATGCTCGGCGGCGACTCGTGGCATCGCTGACGACACCGATTTCGGTGATCAAGCATGCCGCTGCTGCGGAACGGATTTGGTTTCAACGGTTCTGGGCGGGGCTCGACGAATCCGAATGCGACGGGTATTCGAACCGGGACGAGGGGACATTCGCTGTGTCGGACGACGAGTCGGTGGCCGACGTGATCGCCGAGTTCGAGCGCGCCAGTCGGCGATCACGGGAGATCGCTGCCCGCTTCGACCTCGACGCCACCTTGGACATTCCCCGCGAAGGAACGGTCAGCATGCGATGGACCCTGCTCGCCATGATCGAAGAATTCGCCAGGCACGCGGGTCACGGCGACATCCTCCGCGAACAGATCGATAAGCCCACACTCTGAGCGCGTGGTTCAGAGACTTTCGGCGGCCAGGCCGATGCCGAATCCGACCAGGGCCGTGCCGGTGATCGCGTCCAGCGCCGCGCGGACCCGGGGTCGCCGGATCCAGCGGCGCGCCCGGTCGATCATCGCCACGATGACCAGCTGCCAAGCCAGGCCGAGTACTCCCACCGTGTAGGCCAGCACCAGAGCGGCCTGTGTCGAGGCGTGACCGTCCTGCAGAAACTGTGGCAGCACGGACAGATACAGCGCCATGACCTTGGGGTTGGTCACATTGGACAGGAAACCCTGCCGCCACCACCGGAATGCGCGCCCGGACAGGTCGACGCCAGGATCGCCGTCGGCGGTGTCGAGGCCGAACGTGCCGCTTGCGCGGCGGGCCGAGCGGAATGCCTGAATGCCCAGCCAGCACAGGTAGACGGCGCCGATGATGCGGAGGGCATCGAACACCGGCTGCGATCGCGTGATCAACGCACCGACCCCGAGGGCGGCGGCCGTGCCTTGGATGAGGTTGCCCACGGCGATACCAGCAGCCGTGCTCACCCCACCACGCCGCCCGCCGACGAGCGAATTCTTCAGGATCACCGCGGTATCCGGACCCGGCGCCAACACGAGCAACACGACGAAGACGAGATACGTCCCATAATTAGCCCAAGTCACGGTCCCACCGTAGGCACAGCGGCATCCTGGCTCAACCGCACCGATCAGCGCCGACGAACCGTCACCGGTAAGAGCGGAGACGCCCCCGCGACTCCGCTCCCGCCGATGCTGCCACGTGTGCGGCAGGTTTCAGCGTCGGAGATGTGAAGCGAACAGCTGACCCGTCCCGCCCCGTCCCTCCCGACTGGTCTTTAGCCGAAGATAGCATCGCGCACCGGGATTCGAGTCGATGTGGGCGAATCGTGGTCTGGCGTAGGGGCGTGATCGCCGGGACGGATCGGGACCGACTCGGTCGGCCTCGGCAGTACTCAGTCGCCGGTTAAGTCATCCATGCAGTCATTCGACTGATTCGTAGCAGGTGCCCCGGTTCGTAATTTCGTACCCATGACATCGACCTTCACCACCACGGACGGCGCCGAGATCTTCTTCAAGGACTGGGGCGACGGACAGCCGGTCCTCTTCAGCCACGGCTGGCCGCTCAACGCGGACGCCTGGGACGAGCAGGCTCGCTTGGTCGCCGAGAACGGCTTCCGCGCCATCGCCCACGACCGCCGCGGCCACGGCCGATCCAGCCAGACCTGGGACGGCAATCACATGGACCGCTACGCCGACGATCTCGCCGAACTCATCGAGACACTGGACCTGCGCGACGTCGTCCTCGTCGGACATTCCACCGGCGGCGGTGAGGTCGCCCGCTACCTCGGCCGCCACGGCAGCGCCCGGGTCGCCAAGGCCGTGCTGCTCGGCGCGGTGCCGCCGGTGATGGTCGAGTCCGACAGCAATCCGGAGGGCACGCCGAGGGAGGTCTTCGACGGAATCCGCGCCGGCGTAGACGCCGACCGCTCGCAGTTCTACTGGGATCTGAGCGAATCCTTCTACGGCTTCAACCGGCCGGGCGCGACGACTTCGGAGGGTGCGCGCCGCGCATTCTGGCGAATGGGTATGCAGGCCGGGCTGCGCGCTGCCTACGAGTGCATCGCCCAGTTCTCCGAGACGGATTTCACCGAGGACCTGCGGCGCATCGACATCCCGGTACTCGTCGCCCACGGCGGCGACGACCAGATCGTTCCCCTGCACGACTCGGCGGTGAAATCGGCCGAGCTGATCAAGGATTCGACCCTTCGCGTCTACTCCGGCGCACCGCACGGCCTCTACGGTGCGTTCCGCACCGACTTCGAGGCCGACCTGCTCGCCTTCCTGAAGCACTGAACATTCACTGCCCCACCACCTTTCGATACATAGAGGAAAAGCCATGCGTTTCACCAAGTCCGTCAAGCTCGCCGCCGTCGCCCTCGGCCTCACCGCGACCATCGCCAGCGCGGGCTGCGCGGCAGCCGAACCCGCTCCCGCCCCCGCCAAACCGACCATCGTGCTCGTGCACGGCGCCTTCGCCGAATCCAGCAGCTGGAACGGCGTGCTCGGCAAGCTCAACCAGCAAGGGCTGACCAGTATCGCCGCGGGTAATCCGCTGCGCAGCCTGTCGGGTGACGCCGACGCGGTCCGCAGTGTGGTGGCCTCCATCCCAGGGCCCGTCATTTTGGTCGGGCATTCCTATGGCGGCCAAGTGATTTCGCAGATCCACGATCCGAAGGTCAAGGCGCTGGTCTATGTGGCGGCGTTCGCGCCGGAGCAGGGGGAGACCATCGGTGAGCTCTCGGGCAAGTTCCCGGGCGGCACGCTCGGCGAGACGCTGAACAAGGTCGCACTGCCCGACGGCAGCACCGATCTGTACATCCAGCCCGGCAAGTTCCGGCACCAGTTCGCCGCCGACGTCCCGGAAGCCCAGGCCGCCCTCGATGCGGAGACTCAGCGCCCGCTCAATGATCGTGCGCTGAACGACAAGTCGGGTGCGCCGAATTGGAAGACGGTGCCGTCCTGGTTCGTCTTCCCCGAGGCGGACCTCAACATCCCGGTCGCCGCGCACCGCTTCATGGCCGAGCGCGCCGGCTCGAAGGAGACCGTCGAAATCCCCGGCGCCTCACACGCATTGACGGTCTCGCAGCCCGATGCGGTGGCGAAGGTCATCGCCGACGCCGTCAAGGCCGTCGCCTGACGCGCGAACCGGTACCGCTGTCGTTCTTCTGCGTCGGTATCGTCGTCGCGGACCTGGACCAGGCGGTCTCGCGGGCCACCGACGGGCTCGGTGTCGAATTCACCGAGCCCGCAACGGTGTTCGGGCTGACCACCGCGCTGTCGCGTACGGCGCCGCCCTACTATCAGCTGATCCAGGCAACCGGCGACGGCCTGTTCGCCACCCCCGGCACCGGACAACCCCGGTATTACGGGTGCTGGGACGAGGATACGAACCGTCGCCTCGTCCAGCTGACGGCGCGCGGTGCGGTGATCGACGCTGTGCTGCGCGCACCGCTGGCCGCCGCGCCTTCGGCCATCATCACCGGGCCCGATCGGGCCGGTGGCCGGATCGCGTTCATCGCCGCGCGGCACCGGCCCGCCATCGAGACCTGGGCCGAGTCGGGAACGCTACCGGCGTAGCGCCGATTCCGCGATAACGGAGCGTCCGCACTGGTAGACACGAAGTATGGACAGCTGCATTCTGGTCGAGCAGAAAGATGGCATCGGATATCTCACGCTCAATCGTCCCGAACAGCGAAATCCGCTGTCGGTCACGATGATGACGGAGCTTACCGAGGCGCTGCGGGCGTTCGGCGCCGACGGCGCCGTGGCCACCGTGGTGATCAGGGCCGAGGGCAAGGTGTTCTCGGCGGGACATGATCTGAGCGAGTTGGTCGATCGGACGCTCGACGACGAGCGGGCGATCTTCGGGGTGTGCACCGAGCTGATGGAGACGATCCAGCGGATACCGCAGCCGGTGCTCGCGTCGGTGCAGGGGCCCGCGGTCGCCGCGGGCTGTCAGCTGGTCGCGACCTGTGATCTCGCGGTGGCCGCGCCGCGGGCGGTATTCGGTACGCCCGGCGTGAAGATCGGCCTGTTCTGCTCGACGCCGATGGTCGCGGTGAGCCGGGCGATCGGCCGCAAGCGGGCCATGCAGCTACTGCTCACCGGCGCGACCATCGACGCGGAAACGGCCGCCGACTGGGGGCTGATCAACGAGGTGGTCGCCGCCGACGCGC
Source organism: Nocardia sp. NPDC052566 (assembly GCF_044547285.1). Lineage (NCBI taxonomy): Bacteria > Bacillati > Actinomycetota > Actinomycetes > Mycobacteriales > Nocardiaceae > Nocardia > Nocardia sp. NPDC052566. Next base: position 726,604 of record NZ_JBIUAF010000002.1, read on the forward strand.
TGGCCGAGCGCACCGCGGAACTGGCCGCGGCCATCGCGAACGCGAGCTCGTCCACGCTGCGCATCGGCAAGCAGGCCTTCTATCAGCAGATCGATCTGCCCCAGGCCGCGGCCTACGAGCAGATGGGTGAGGTCATGGCGACCAACGCCATGACCTGTGACGCACAGGAGGGTATGCACGCGTTCCTGGAGAAGCGGCCGCCGGTGTGGCAGGGGCGTTAGTTGTGGAACTGTCCCTTGGGCAGCCTGCGGCGCGCGGTATCGGGCCAGCCTTTGTCGCTGATCTGTAGCGTCCAGCCCTCGGGTGGTTGGGTGAAGTCCATCCACCGGTCGTGGCCCAGCCACAGCGACCACATCTCCTCGTCCGGGAAATCACCCAACCGGACATGCAATGTTTGCCGTGGTGTCCGCCCGATCATCCAGCTGCTGTCGTCGGCGTCCTCGGTGAACACCACGATCGCGCCGAGCGCTTCTTCGAGATCGGTGATCTCGCTGGAACGATTGACCATGTACGTGCCCCCTCTCAGTCCTCGAAATTCACGCTACGCACAACCTTGTCGATCAGGCTGCCATACCGCGACCGGTCCGCTTCCGCGGTAGTACCGGTGGCCTGCAACAGATAACCGACATCGGCGCGCTGATACACCGCGTACTGGGTCACCGTGTACAGCGACTGCTCACCGGACTGATACAGCCCCGCCTGAACCGACCAGCCCGAGTGCCGATTCGCCGCGGGCCACACCTGCGCCTGCTCCTCACGCCACCCCGGCAACCGGCGCGCATCGACGAAGGCGTGCTCGACCAGATCCGCCAAATCCACACCATTGTTCACGATGACCCGCGTCAACACGACAACGACATTGCTCCGGAACCCGCTCTGCTCCGCCGATTTCAACCCGTACACCCGCAGATATCCCGAGCTCTCACCCGAAAGCTCTTCCCACGCATCGGGATCGAGCTCGATCACGACCGCGCCGGGGATCGAGCGCGGGTTGGTCACCCGATGGCTGCTGATCGCGACCGACCCGAGCGCCTCATAGATCGTGCCATTGCTCAAGAGAACCACCCACCGATCGTCTTACCCACCGAACTGCCCGCGATACCACCGACGACACCACCGACCACGCCACCCACACCGGCACCGATAGGCCCACCGAACGCACCGATAGTAGCGCCGACCTCCGCGCCAGCCACCATACCGCCCACCGCACCCACACCCTTACCGACCGCCTCGGGCACCGTCTCGTTACCCGCCTTCACCTGGTTATAGCCGTCGTAGACCTCATAAGCCGCCGCCAACGGAATCGCCGCTTTACCCGCGATCCGCAAGGCTTTACTGCCCGCACCCTCGGCCACCGCGCCCGGCTCGACGGCACTCGCAGGCGGTTTGACGCCGGATCTGGCCTGTACCTCCTTCGGATCGGGCAGCTTCGGATTCTTCTCGTCGACCCCGAGGCCCTCGTTGACGGACCCGCGGCTCTTGGACGAGGAGTCGATGACGTCTTGCAGCGCTTGCTCGCGGGTCAGGCCCTTCTTGGCCATCTTGTCTTCGATCAACTTCTCCAGCGGGCGGTTCTTCTCGTTCTTGGTGAGCTCCTCGGCGGCAGCCCGGTTCGACATGAGATCACGGGTGTGCTGACGGAACTCGTTGCGGATCTCGCTGGCGATCTTGGCCCGCTCTTCCAGCGGCAGGCCGGCTTTCTCGAGCTGTTTGTTGAGCTCGCCCAGACGCCGTTCGGCCTCGAGGTAGTAGTTGCGCGCCTCGACATCGGTCAGTGAGCCGGGCGGATATTCCGGCAGCCCCAGCGATTTGAGGCCGTAGACGGCGGCGTAGGTCGGATCGTGGTTCTGCTTGGCCACCTCGTCCGCGCTCATCTCGCCGTCGGCGCCCTTGATCGCCGCCGCGAGATCGGCATCCGCCATCTGGGCATTGATCAGCAGCTGGTTGACGTCGAGCTGCAGTGCCTGCCGCTTCGCTTCGAACTTCTCGAGTTGTTCGGTGGTGTAGGGGCCCTGGATGATTCGGACGACCTTGCCGTCCCCGCCGATGCGGAACCCTTCCTTGCTCGCCTCGCCACGCAACCCGGTCAGCTTCGATTTGATCGTCGAGACCTCATCGGCCGCGGTCTTGGCCGCCTTCGCGATGGCCGCGACATGCGTTCCGTGCGAATCGAAGTCGACCCGGGTCTTACCGATCGACCGCTTCGCGGCGGCCGAGGCCTCACCGTCCCACGACTCGAACGCCTGCAGGCTACCCAGATTCGTCGAGCGGTCATCGCAGTGCTCGGCATGCGACGAGCACACCTGGAACACCTTCTCGATGTCGGCGACATTCCATTTGTCGATGTCGTCGATGTCGATCATAGGTTCAGCAGCCCCGGTCCCGGGTCGAGCCGATCGAAGTCCGTCTCGGAATCGAGTTCGCCGCCTTTGTATTCGACCACACCCCCTGCCATGTGCGTCGAATGATCATCCATGCGACCGGTGAGATGCGCGGCGCGGCCACGCATCTTCTCCAGCGCACTGGCCAGCTCGGTCGCCGAGCTGCCGACCCAGCCGGAGGCCGCGGTGGAGATCTCGGAATGCCCTGAGTCGAACAGTGCGGTGCTGTCGGTACTGGCGCCCGACAGGAATTTCGCGGAAAGACCTAGATCGGTGAAATCCACGATCGGATAGTCCGTCATCGAATACCCCCGCATTCGGATACGAGTTGCCACATAAGTATTCGAACGTTATTCACCGCGTCAATGGGCGTCAATCCCCCGGACGGGGGGTTGCGCAATGCGGGAGGGCCGATCCGCACTCGACGGACCGGCCCGATTCCCTTGTCTAAGAGGTGGTTTCGATGGCCGCGATGATGCGCGGGCGCAGCTCCGCGGCACCGATGACGGCGTCGACCGAACCGACCTCGACCGCGCGCCGGATGCTGTGCACGCGATCGAATTCGGTGGCCACATCGGCGACCTTCTCCGTGCGGACCGAGCCGCGCAGCTCGTCGAGCTCCGCGGTCAGCGCGGCACGATCGGCGCCGGAGGCGGCCGCGACGCGCGCCTCCATCTCCCGCACGCGCGGATCGGCCGTGGTGCGCGCGTCCACGTCCGCGGCGAAGACCACCGCGGCCGCCGGTGCGCCACCGAGCACCGAGGCGAACGAACCCTCGACCGCGAGCACGGTCATCGACGGGTTCAGCGCCTTGGAGAACACCACGAACGCGCCACCGTGGTAGCGCGAGAGCACGCAGAACACAATGGGCCCACGGAAGTTCACGATCGCGCGGCCGATCTCGGCGCCGTACTCCAGTTGCAGCTTGCGCAGCGATTCGGGTGAGCCGTCGAAGCCGGACAGGTTGGCGAGCACCACGAGCGGCCGGTTACCGCTCGCCGCGTTGATCGCCCGCGCGGCCTTCTTCGACGACTGCGGGAACAGCGTGCCCGCCGTGTAGGTGTCGGGGCCGTCGGTGGGCGGGAAGCCGCGGCGCGGCACCGAGCGCGACTCGATGCCCAACGCGCACACCGGAATACCACCGAGGTGCAGGTCCTGCACCACCGCCGTTTCGGCGTCGGCCATCCCCGCCCAGCGTTCCAGCACCGGATGGTCCTGGTCGGACAGTGCCCGCATGACCGTCCTGATGTCGAACGGCTTCTTGCGATCCGGGTTGGCCGTGGCGGAGAAGATCTCGCCGACGGTGGTGAAGTCGCTGTCCGCCACCGCATGGGGGTAGCCGCACACGTCGCGGTCGATCGGGTCGGTCGTCGGCACGCGGCGCGGCCCCGGCTCACCGGGCGCGACGTAGGTGTGGTCGTAGTGCGAGGTCAGCACCTCGCGCGCGGCGAGCAGGTTCGGCGCCCAGTACTGCGCCTGACCGTTGGGGCCCATTACCCGTTCGAAGCCGCCGATGCCGAAGTTGTCCTCGGCCGAGACACCGCCGGAGAAGTCGAGCGCGCGCTTGCCGGTGAGCACCATGGTGGAATCCGGCGTCATCACCAGGATGCCCTTGGTGTGCATGAGCATCGTCGCCTCGGCGTTCCAATACGGCTGCGCGCCGACGTTGATGCCGGCGACCACGATGTTGATTTCACCACCGAGCTGGGTGAATTCGATGATCCGCTTGAGCACCGCGGCCACCCAGTCCATGTTCTCGGTGCCCGACTCCATGGAGACCCTGGCGCCCGAGGACAGCGCCCACCACTCCAGCGGCACCTGCATCCGCTCGGCCAGATCCAGTGCGGCGTTGACCCGGCGGCACTCCGGTTCCGACAGCGCGCCAAGGGATTTGGTCGGATCGCCGAGCAGCACGACCCTGGTGACGCCCTCCGGATGCCGCTGGGTCCGCGTGGTCACCACACCGGCGACGATCGCCGCGGTATTGCGCCCCTTCGGCCGGTCGACCGGGACGAGCGTATGCGTGTCGTCGAGATCGTATTCGGTGAAATCGCCCAGCTGACCGGTCAATTCGTAGGGGTACACGGTGTTGCGGCTGCTGGCGCGCAGCACCTTCAGCCGGTAGTTGTCCAGCGGCTCGATCGGCTCCTGCGAGGGCGCACCGATGACGAGTTCGGTGCCGCCGGTGGCGTCGAAGCCGACCCGCAGGGCGATCTTGTCCAGCCGCTCGGTCTTCGGATTGCGCTGGCGCGCGATGAACAGGATCTCCTCCAACCCGGCGCCGACCGCCGTCGGCAGCACCCGCTTGGCGATCTTGTTCAGTTCCGCGCGGGTGATATTGCTCGGCGGCCACACGTAGACCACGATCCGGTTGGTGCTGAAGCGCTTTGCCATCGGGCGCTGCGCCTGTGCGCGACGGATGGAGTCCAGGCAGGTGGCCAGGGTGTTCTCCACGGTGGGCAGCGCGATCAGCCTGCCGTCGTGGTCGCGCAGCTCGATCAGGTCGCGCACCTGCGCGAACGCGACGAGGCGATCGTCGGACGGATTCTCCCTCGCCGCGGCGCGGAAGAGGTAGATCTCCTCGTCGTCGGAGGACGGCAGCCTGGTCAGATCGAAATTGCTCAGCCGCTCCATGTGCATGCGCTGGGCGATGAACGGGTGCAGGCCGCGGATCAGGCGCTCCTCGACGATCCCGGCGTCCGAGCGGCGGAAGGTGAAGTGGTGGTGCATCACCGCGCGCCTGCTGCCCGCGACCGCGATGGTGAGCCTGCCGATCTGGTCCGGCAGCGGGCCCGCGGCGACGACCTCGCGCAGCGCGGCCGCCATCGCGTCGAAACCCTCCGGCTGTTGCTCCCAGTTGAGGTAGATGTCGGCGTCGACGGCATGCTCGCCGCTGGCCTGCGCGGCGAGCCCGCGCAGTGCGCTGCCGAGCGCGTCGAAGCTGACCGCGGCCGAAACCACGTGCGCGCCATCGCGTTCGGCGAAGACGAAGGTGCAGCCCTCGGCCTCGGCGGTGCGGACGCCGGTGAGGCCCTTGTTGCCGTAGTACCGCCGGGTGAGCACCTCGAGCATCACCGCGTTGTTCAGGTTGCGGCGGGCGAGCCGCTGACCGAGGACGCGCACCAAAGGCTCGGTGCTGCGCACCATTTCGGCGATCCGGTCGACGCGATCCGGTGCGTCCGGGAAGCTGTCGAGGTGGCGCAGGTGCGTGCGGACGTCGGCGTAGACGCGGGCACGGGTGCGGCGCAGCAGCGGCTGGCCGAACCAGGCGAACACCACGCCGCGCGCGAGGTCGGCGACCACGGGGAAGCGCAGCTGGGTGGCCGCGATCAGCCGCTCCAGCGCGAGACCGACCGGCTCGCGCGAGGTGGCGTCGGGCATCGGCTCGCGCAGCCACGCGCGCAGCAGCGCGACGAGCACCGCGGCATTGGCCGAGGAACGCTGCTGGGCCAGGAAGATGCGGAAGACCGCGGCCTCGAGTTCGGGGGAGCGGTCCAGCTCGGCAATGCCGTAATGCCGCAGTGCCCTGGCGAGTTTCGTCTGGAACGAGGTGGGCAGCCCGGCCCGCTCGACATCGAGGCTCTGCAGATAGATGTGGAAATACTCACGGGCACTGTGGATGTAGCCGCTGCCGCCGTCGTCGTCGGCGGGCCGGTTGTGGCTCAGCTCGGCCAGATCGGTGAAGACGCCGACGAGTTCGATCTCCTCGGCCAGCTGCCGGTGGCCCGCCTGATTCGCCTCCTGCCGTGCGGCGAGGTAGTCGTCGAGCGCCCGGCGCTCGTCCTGCGGGTCGACATCGAAGCCGAGCAGCAGGCTGCGCAGATTGTTCCTGCCGCGCTTCGTGCGCTCCGGCGCCGGCAGGCCGACTGGCCCGCTCGGCAGGTCGAGCTCGACCGGCTGCGCGCTCGGAAGCTGTTCGGCCGCATCGTCTTCGGTGGCGATCGGCTCCAGCCGCATGAGCGGCGCTCCGGTGTCGACCTGGGTGCCGACGGAGACGGCGCACTCCTTCAGCCGCGCCGCGAACGGTGCGCGCAGCACCGTCTCCATCTTCATGCTCTCCAGCACGATCAGCGGCGCGCCCGCCTCGACCTCGTCGCCGACCTTCAGCGGTGTCGCGACGACGAGCGCGGGCGCGGGCGCGCGGACCACGCCGCCGTCGTCGCGGCTGATCCGGTGGGTCACGCCGTCCACCTCGACCAGGTGGACCGGGCCGTAGGTGCTGGTGACCAAGCGGTATCGGGTGCCGTTGACCACGATCTGCCCGGTGTTCCGGTCGAAGCGGGCGAGTTCGATATCGGCGGTGCGCAGGTCGTCGCCCGCCTCGATGGCGACACGGAACCGGTGCGCGCCGACCCGCGCGACGCGCACGCGGTAGGTGACGCCGCGCAGTTCGAGATCGAGCGGCCTGCCGCTGTGGTGCTGCACCTGCGGACGTCCGCCGGACGCCGTCGTCAGCAGCCGCTGCCGCTCGCCGCTTTCGGTCTCCTCGTAGGTCTCGATGGCGGCGGCGGCCAGCGCGACGGCCGAATGCCGGTGCGTGACGAGCCTGCCCTCGGCGCGCACCCGGTCGACCCAGCCGGTGTCCGCGCTGGCGTCGATGACCTCGGGCTGGTCGAGCAGATCGAGGACGAAGCTCTTGTTGGTCGCGCCGCCCTCGATGATGACCGTGGTCTGCGCCATCGCCTGGCGCAGCCTGCCGAGCGCCTCGTCGCGGTCGCGGCCGTAGGCGATGATCTTCGCGATCATCGAGTCGAAATCGGCGGCGATGGTGTCGCCCGCGCTCACGCCGGTGTCGACCCGGATGCCGGGGCCCGCGGGCAGGTCGAGCCGCGCGATGCGGCCCGGCGCCGGCGCGAAATCGCGGTCGGGGTCTTCGGCGTTGAGCCTGGCTTCGATGGCGTGGCCGCGCTCGACCGGCTGTACGCCGTCGAGGCGTCCGCCGGATGCCACCAGCAGCTGCGCCTTGACCAGGTCGAAGCCGGTGGTGGACTCGGTGATCGGATGTTCCACCTGGAGGCGGGTGTTGACCTCCAGGAAGGCGAACTGCTTGTCGCCGGGGTGGTAGAGGAATTCGACGGTCGCCGCGCCGCGGTAGCCGACGGCGAGCGCGAGCCGTTCGGCCGACGCCTTGAGCTCGCCCGCCTGCTCGGCGCTGAGCACCGGCGACGCGGACTCCTCGATGATCTTCTGATTGCGCCGCTGCACCGAGCAGTCGCGGACGCCGAGCGCCCACGCGGTGCCCTGACCGTCGGCGATCACCTGGACCTCGACATGCCTGGCGCCGGTGACCAGGCGCTCGAGGAAGACGACGCCGCTGCCGAACGCACGCGCGGCCTCCTGGCTGGTGCGTTCGTAGGCGTCGGTCAGCTCGGCCGCGTTGGTGATCACGCGGATACCGCGCCCGCCGCCGCCCGCGGTCGCCTTGAGCATCAGCGGGTAGCCGATCTCGGAAGCGGCGGCGAGCGCGGCGTCCAGCGACTCCACCGCGCCACGGCTCCACGGCGCGACCGGCACGCCGACCTCTTCGGCGATCAGCTTCGCGCCGATCTTGTCACCGAGTTGGCGCATGGCCTCGGCGCTCGGCCCGACGAAGGTGACGCCGATCTCCGCGCACAGCTCCGCGAACGCCGGATCCTCGGCGACGAAACCCCAACCGACCCAGGCGGCATCGGCCTCGGTTTCCAGCAGCGCGCGCTCGAGCACCTTCAGGTCGAGGTACGGGCGCGCCGACGCGGGACCGAGGTTGTACGCGATATCGGCCTGGCGCACGAATGTGGCGGTGCTGTCCACATCGGTATACAGCGCGACGGTCTCGATCGGTGTCGCAGTCTCCGCCGCCAACGCCCTGACGGCGTGGATGAGCCGCATCGCGGCCTCACCCCGGTTGACGATTGCGATGCGTTTGAACACTCGACAGCCCTTCTCCTAGCTTGTGGCCCACAGATTCGCGCGTCATGCCGACTCGATCTGTGTATACGCGTTGCACACGACCTCGGTTCGCTCGCCGGTGCACGCCGCCCACCGCGCAGTGGGACCGAAGATATGTACTACCACCCCGCGGGATGTCCCGCCTCACAATCCCCCGCTGGTGAGGATTAGCTCACTTTTCTCGCGGCGGGCAGCAGCGCCGTCAGCGCGGTGGACAGGTGGGCGCGGGCATCGTCGGTAGTGAGCTCGCCGGACAGCCAGCGGGCGGACAGGCCGTCGGTGAGCGCGGTGACGATGAGGCCCATCGCGTCCGCGTCCACGGTGCTCGCGAGGTCGCCCGATGCCTGCGCCAGCCGGATCGCGTCGGCGATCTCCGCGTCCCACTGCCGCGAGGTTCTGGCCAGCGGCGCGCGCAGCGGCTGCTCGAACACCGCCGACGCGCGCAGCTCGTGCCAGACCAGCGCGTTCTCGAACACCTCGGGATCATCCTGGATGTCGGCGAGCGCGTGCAGGTGCAGCCGCTCCAGCGGGGAATCGGATCCCTCACTGGCCGTACCGGATTCGCGGGCGCGATCGTTGATGTAGGTCAGCGCGGCGGCGAGCAGCCCGTCGCGATCCTTGAAGTAGTAGTAGAGCAGGCCGGGGGAGACGCCTGCGACCTCGGCGACATCGTGCACGCGCAGCCCGCGAACGCCGCGCTCGGCGATCGCCTTCGTGCTCGCTTGCAGGATCGCTTCACGTCGGCTTGCCATGCACTCGCTCCAGTCGGTCGGCTCCCACTCCCCGATCCAACCTAGCTCGAGTGACGTGTCACCCGAGCGCGCTCGGCTGCTGCTGGGTGATGCAGTGGATGCCGCCGCCGCGGGCGAAGAACTCCCTGGCGTCGACCGTGCGCACCTGCCTGCCCGGGTAGACCTCGGCGAGGATGCCGCGTGCCCGGTCGTCGCCGGGATCGCCGAAGCCGCAGGCGATTACGCCGTCGTTGACGACGAGATGATTGATGTAGCTGTAGTCCACCCAGCCCTCGCGGTCCCGGAGTGCCCGCGGCGCCGGGACTTCCACGATGTCCCAGGATCGGCCGTCCGCGTCGTGCGTATCCGGCAGTAGCCGCAGCAACTCCTGTGTGACCGCGTGATCCGGGTGTGCCGCATCGTTTTGCGCGTGGACGAGCAGCACCCCCGGTGCGGGAATCGTGGCGACGATGTCGACATGTCCACGGGTGCCGTGCCGTTCGCTGTCCCTGGTCAGGCCGCGCGGCAGCCAGATGACGTGCCTGGCGCCGATGGTGCGCGCCAATTCGGCCTCGACCGCGGCCTTGTCGAGCCCGGGGTTGCGCATCGGATCGAGTTGCACCGTCTCGGTGACGAGTACGGTGCCGAGCCCGTCGACGTGGATGCCGCCGCCCTCGTTGACCAGTGCCGAGCCGATCACTTCGGCGCCCGCGGCAAGGCCTGCGGTCGCGCCGATCTCGGTGTCGCGCTCCCAGTTCGCCCAGTCCTGCTGGCCCCAGCCGTTGAACACCCAATCGACGGCGCCGAGCCTGCCGTCCTCGGTATCGAGGACGAACGTCGGGCCGATGTCGCGCATCCACGCGTCGTCCAGCGGCGCCTCCAGCACATCGACCATGTCCGACAGGTACTTTCGCGCCGCCTGCCGATCACGGGGATCGACAACCATGGTTACCGGCTCGAATTCGAGGATCTCGTGGGCGACCCGCGCCCATGCCTCGCGTGCCTCGTGCGCGGAGGCGGCGGTGGCGAATACGCTCGCGCCGAGCGGTGGGAACGCCATCCACACCCGATCCTGCGGCGCCGTCTCCGACGGCATCACCCAGCTCATGCCGTGTCCATTCGGCATGAGCGGGGGCCCTGCGTGGTTACGCTTCGCTGCCGCCTCCGGGCCTGACCCGCTCATGCCGTGTCCATTTGGCATGAGCGGGGGCCCTGCGTGGTTACGCTTCGCTGCCGCCTCCGGGCCTGACCCGCTCATGCCGTGTCCATTTGGCATGAGCGGGGGCCCTGCGTGGTTACGCTTCGCTGCCGCCTCCGGGCCTGACCCGCTCATGCCGTCTCGCTCTCGAGTGCGGCGGTCAGGCGGCCGTAGGTATCCGGACGGCGCGTGGCCGGAAATGGGAACAGCCCCAGCCAATCTCGGCGCTGATCCAGATCGAGATCGGCGACCAGGACCGCGGCACGGTCGCGCGGCGCCTGAACGAGTACCCGCCCGTAGGGGTCGGAGATGAACGACGACCCGTAGAACCGGACGCTGCCCTCGTCGCCGAAACGGTTCGGCACGACCATGAATGTGCCCGCGGTGATGCCGTTTCCGACGATGACGTGCTGCCACAGCGGCTGGGTGTCGAAGTCGGGGAACGATGGCTCGGATCCGATCGCGGTGGGGTACACCAGGATTTCCGCACCGCCGAGCGAATAGATGCGCGCGACCTCGGGAAACCACTGATCCCAGCAGGTCGGCATTCCGATTGCGGCGCCGTCGAGTTCGGCGGGCCGGTAGACCGGATACGCGTCGTCGGCGGGGCCGGGGCGGAAGTAGGTGTCCTCGTAGTAGCCGTCGCTGATCGGGATGTGCAGCTTCCTGGTCCGGCCGATCAGCTCACCGGCGGGCGATACCAGGATGGCGGTGTTGAAGCCGAGTCCGTCTGTGCCCGTAGCTCGTTCGTAGAGCGAGGCATGCACCGCGACGCCGTGCCGCCGCGCCGCGGCCGCCGCGAAGGCGAATGTCGGTCCGGTCGTGAGGTCTTCGGCGGTGGCGCCGGGGTTCTCCCCGGCCCGGATGTCGGCGGGGTAGCGGGAGAGGGTGAGTTCCGGGAGGAACACCGCACGCGCGCCCTCGGCGGCGGCCAGGCCGATGCCGTCGAGCAGCGCGGCGCGCAGTGCCTCGGAATCGGGCAGCCATTGATGCTGAACCAGTCCGATGCGAATCGGCGTGCGGTCGCTGGTCTCGGTGCGCGCGTGGGACACCGGGGGTGTGTACGCGGTCGATACCACGAAGGTCGGGTCGCTCATGGCTACCTGCTTTCTGTGTTCGTAAACTGAATATTCAGTCAAACCCGTAGCCGGAAGTGGCCTGGGGTGCGGGCAAGGGGGCGGGGGAGGCGGCCGAAACGCGGGACGCCGCAAGGTAAACCGCGGCCGCGACGAGGCCGGAACCGATCACGCTGATATCGATACCGCCCGCGATCTGCGAGATCGGACCGGCGTAGAGCGTGGTGTGGATCGCCAGCAGCCCGACGATCGCGCCGGCGCCCCAGGCCAGTACGGCGGCGAAATGCCAACCGCCCGTGTACCAGTAGCGGCCGCCCTTGCGTCCCTGGGCGAATGCTTGCAGATCCACGACGTCGTAGCCGCGCACGCGCCGCCGCATCGCGCCGATCACCATGATCACGGCCCACGGGGTGACCACGGCATTCAGGATCACCGATATCGCGCTCACCGAATCGACCGCGTCGAAGACGAATACGCCGACGTAGAGCAGTGCGATGGCCAGCGCGGCGGTCATCATGGTGGTCTGGACGCGCTTCAGGCTCGGGAACACGCCCTCGAGGTCGAGGCCGCTCCCGTAGATGCACAGGACGCCCTGGCCGAGGCCGCCGAGGATCGAGATCACGACGATGGCGAAGGTGAACCACAGCGGCGCGGCGGCCACGAGATCCGTTGTGTAGGAACCGGTGTTGCCGGTGAACGTCGACGCGGTGAACGCGCCGAACGTCGCAGGGATCGTGCCGCCGAGGTACAGGCCGATGCCGAGCGCGCCCGCGATACGACGATCGCCGAATTGCCGGTGCGAGACCCGCCGGGTGTAGTCCCCGATGGTGGTCGCATAGGAGATCGGGCCCGATGCGGAGATCACCACGGCCAGGATCCAGGTCTGTACGAACCCGTCGAGCGCGTACTGGCCGGGGACCGCGCCCGCGTCGGCGTCGAAGTGCCCGGCGAACGCGAACACTCCGGCGAGCATCAGTACGCCGACCACCGGGACGATGATCTTTTGCGCCGCGACGATGGTGGCATGCCCGTAGAGCGCGATCGCGACCATCGCGGCGCCGATGGTGCCGTAGGCGAGGGCGCGCACCCAGCCCGCGTCGGGTGTGCCGAGGAGGCGAGCGCTCGCCGCGACCAGTGCGTCGCCACTGGTCCACACGGTGATCGCGCCGAAAACCAGCGCGGTCGCGAGTGCGAGCCCGGAGCCGATGAACCGGCCGCGAATGCCGAATTCGGCGCTGCTGGCGACGGTCATATTCGTACCGGTGCGCGGTCCGATGATCGCGGTCGGTATCACCACCGCGACGCCGATCAGGCCGCCGACCAATAGCGCGGGTAGCGCCTGCCAGAACGATAGTCCGAGTTGGATCGCCAGCCAGCCGTAAATCACGGCGGTCCAAGTGAATCCGCTACCCAGGAATACCGCGGCCACATTCCACGGCGACGAATCGCGCGCCGCTTCCGGAAGATATTCGACGCCTGCTTGTTCGATGCGACCGACGCGGTCACTCGTCAGGTCCACATGTTCCTTCATGCTGTGACGGTAATCTCAACTGAATATTCAGTCAAGACTTGGGAGCTGGCTTTTTCCGGTCGAAACACTGTTGTCACACAACGGATTACGCGCGGGTTGCCGAAGAATCGGCCCGATGTGTGATCGCGCCCTCGGTGACAGTCACCGCTATTGGCGCGCCGGCCAATTCATCGGGTGGGGCGAGGAGCGGGTCGACGGTGAACGCGGTGAGATCGGCGCGGTAGCCGAGCGCAACCCGCCCCGCCGAATCCGCCCGGCCCGCGGCGCGCGCGGCATGGGTGGTGTAGCCCTCCAATGCCATTGCCGCGGTGAGTGATTGGGCCGGCGAAACGGGATCGACGTCTTCCCGGCCCGCGGGACGGCGCAGCTGTGCATCGGCGAGGATGGCGCGGGCGTCGTAGGGGCCGATCGGCCAGTCCGAGCCGAGGGCGACGGTCGCGCCGGAATCGCGCAGATCGCGCGTGCGGAAGCCGCGGTTCGCGCGCTCGTCGCCGAGCCGCGACGACCAGTTGTCGGTGTGGTCGGCGCGGGTGAAGTGGCTACAGTGCGTCGGCTGCATGCTGGCCACCACACCGTATTCGCGGAACTTGCTGACCAGTTCGTTCGGAATGGTCTCGATGTGCTCGATCCGATGCCTTGCGGTGGTGGGCGCGGCATCCTTCAAGGTCTCCAGCGCGTAGCGGACGCCGGCGTCGCCGATCGCGTGCGTCACGGTCGGCACGCCGCGAGAAGCCAAGTAGTGCACGGCTTCTCGATACTGTGCGGGCTCCGGCCAGAACGGGACGGTCGATTGGCCGAGCGTATCCGGCTCGTCGAGCCATGCCGTGCCGCCGTCGATGGTGCCGTCGATGACGAACTTGACGCCGTCGACCCGCCACCGGCGCCCGCCGCGTCGCTGGAGATCGACGATGTGGTCGAGTCCGGCGCGTCCGGTGCCCGGATGGCAGCGCGGCGCGAAGCGCAGCTGGATCGGCAACTCGATCTCCTCGGCCAGCCCGGTGATCACCTCCTCGCTGTCGCCGTCGAAGTCCATGACATTCGCGGCGGTGAGGCCGGTTTCGGCCATCCCGCGCAGTATGTCGGCGACGCGATGCCTGCGCCTGCTCATCGGCGCCACCGGGACCACCGCGAGCACCAGATCCATCGCCGCCGGTTCGAGCAGGTGACCGGTCGGCCGACCGGCGCTGTCGCAGACGATGCGCGCGCCCTGATCGAATTCGCGATGGCCCGTCACACCGGCCAGCCGCAGGGCCGCCGGGCTCACCAGCGCCGAATGACCGTCGTTCAGGCTGAGATACACCGGGATGGACTCGCCGAGGGCTTCGATCAGCGGTTCGTAGGTGATCGGCGACGTGCCGAAGGTATTCGGGTCCAGCCCCCAGCCGCGGATCCAGCCCATGTCGGGCGCGACGCCGTCGGCGCGCAGCGCCTGGATCAGCTCGCCGACAGTCGATGCCGCCGACAGATCGACGCCCTCGGTCATATCCGCGCCGACCAGCGGGTGTGAATGCCCATCGACCAGTCCGGGGGTGACGGTCGCGGTACCGAGGTCGATGACCTCGGTACCGGAGCCGCGCCAGTCCCGCACATCGGTCCTGTCGCCGACGCCGATGATGACGCCGTCCTTGATCGCGACGGACTGTGCGTGCGGCCGGGCCGGATCGAGCGTATGGATCCGCCCGGCGACCAGAATCAGATCGGCGCCTTCGACGATCTTGCCCATGCGGGTCGTCCTTTCGGGTCAGGCGATCAGATGAGTTTCCATGCGCCGGTAAGTGTTTCGCGCAGGATCTGTTCCATTTCGTCGAATTGGGCCTGATCGCAGATCAGCGGCGGCGCGAGCTGGATGACCGGTTCGGCGCGGTCGTCGGCGCGGCAGTGCAGGCCCGCCTCGAACAGCGATTTCGAGACATAGCCCTTGAGGATGCGGGTGGCGTCCTCGTCGGTGAAGCGTTCCTTGGTCGCGCGGTCCTTGACCAGTTCTACCGCGTAGAAGTAGCCCGCGCCGCGCACCTCGCCGACGATGGGCAGGTCGGTGAGCTTGTCCAGGGTGGACTTGAAGCGGGACTCGTTGGCGAGCACGTGCTCGTAGATGCCGTCGCGCTCCATGATGTCGAGGTTGGCCATGGCCACCGCGCAGGCGACGGGATGGCCGCCGTAGGTGGAGCCGTGCATGAAGGTGCCGCCGTGGCGGAACGGTTCCATCAGCCGGTCGCTGACGAGCACCGCGCCGAGCGCGGCGTAGCCGGAGGTGAGTCCCTTCGCGGTGGTGAGGATATCGGGCTGGTAGCCGAAACGCTTTGCGCCGAAATCGTATCCGAGGCGGCCGAAGGCGCAGATCACCTCGTCGGAGACGAGCAGCACATCGTGGCGGTCGCAGATCTCGCGCACCCGCTGGAAGTAGCCGGGCGGCGGCACGAAACAGCCGCCGGTGTTCTGCACCGGTTCGAGGAACACCGCCGCGACGGTTTCGGGGCCCTCGAAGAGGATGGCCTCCTCGATGCGGTCGGCGGCCCAGCGGCCGTACGCGTCGTAATCGTCGGTGTGCTCGGTGGCACGGAAGAAGTTGGTGTTCGGCACCCGCATGGTGCTCGGCACCAGCGGCTCGAAATCGGCCTTGGCGCCGGGGATTCCGGTGATCGACAGCGCGCCCATCGAGGTGCCGTGATAGGCCATCGAGCGGCTGATCACCTTGTGCTTGGTCGGCTTGCCGGTGAGCTTGAAGTACTGGCGCGCGAGTTTCCATGCGGTCTCGACGGATTCGCCGCCGCTCACGGTGAAGAACACCCGGTTGAGGTCGCCGGGCGCGGCGGTGGCCAGGCGCTCGGCGAGTTCGATCGCCCGCGGATGCGCGTAACCCCACAGCGGGAAGTAGGCGAGTTCGCGGGTCTGGCGGGCGGCGGCCTCGGCGAGTTCCTCGCGGCCGTGGCCGACCTGTACCGCGAACAGGCCGGCCAGCCCGTCGAGGTAGCGCTTGCCGTTGGCGTCCCAGATGTAGGCGCCCTCGCCGCGCACGATCACCGGGGTGTCGGCGCCGGTGTCCTCGGTGTGCTGGGTGAAGTGCATCCAGAGGTGGTCGCGGACGACGCGTGCTGCGTCACTGGGGGCGGCGGCGGGCAGATCGGCGGTAGCGGTCATGGTTTCGGTTATCCCACATCACATGGGGGCTCGCAACTAAATCAGTTGCTAAGTCGTGACGATGCGACAGATATAGATCAACAGCGCGCCTCGAACTACGGATTTCGTTGTGAAGTCAGCGCGCGCCCCATTGGTAGGTCTGCTTGCGCAGCTTGAGGTAGATCATGATCTCCGCGTGCCGCACACCGGGCAGCGTGCGCAGCCGGTTCGACACCAGATCGAGCAGGGCCGCGTCGTCGGCGCAAACCGCCTCGCACAGCACGTCGTAGCGGCCCGCGCACTCGACCACGTAGCTGATCTCGTCCATCTCGGTGAGCGCGTCGGCCACCGGCTGCAGTGGTCCGTCGACCGTGATCGCGATCATCGCCTGCCGAAACAGGCCGACCTGCAACGGATCCGAGACGGCGACGATCTGGATGACGCCGGTGTCGGACAGCTTCTGCACCCGCTGGCGCACCGCGGCCTCGGACAGGCCGACCGCCTTGCCGATGGTCGCGTAGGCGCGGCGCCCGTCCTCCTGGAGCTGGGCGATGATCTTCTTGGAGATGTCGTCCAGCACCGGCGCCGTCCTGCTGGATTCTTGGTCGCTCACGGTCGGCATCCTTCCCGACCGCGTTGGCGCCGACAAGCATCGTCTCCCGTGTCGAGGCCACCGATGCGGTGCGCGGGTGGGTGGCTACAACGAAATCCGTCGAATTTCACGAGCCGCGCGCGAGGATGGCGAGCAGCAACTCCGCGCGCACCCTGGCGTTGTCGAGATCGCAGGCGAGCAGGGTCTGCGCCGTGGCGATCCGCTTGCGCACGGTGTGCCGGTGCACGCCGAGCACGGCGGCGGCCGACTCCCATTGCCCGTTCGACTCCAGGAAGGCGTGCAGCGAGCGAAGCAGGCCGGTGCCGTGGCTGCGGTCGTGGTCGAGGATCGGGGTGAGCAAGGTGGCGGCCATCGCGTCGAGCACCTGCCGGGTGGCGTCGAACGACAGCAGCGAACGACCGGTCATCGCATCGAATTCCGCTGGGGTGCCGCCATGTTCGGCGATGGAGGCGGCGAGCGTCGCGTTGGCCGCCGCCGTGCCGAGATCGCGCAGCGGATGGGCGCCGCTGAGGCCGATCCGGGTGAGTCTTCGTGCCGCGGTGTCGATATCGATCGCGAGGCGGCGGGCGAATGCCACGCCGTCGGCGGCGGGCAGCACGACGAGTGCCCCGCGGTCCGTCGCGTGCAGGAACAGGGCATGCCCGGCCCGAATCACCGCCCTTTCCAAGGCGATTCGGATATCGGAGACCGTCGCGGCGTCGCCTTCGGCGACCAGCACGCGGATCCGGCCCTGCGCGTCGGCGGCGGCCGCCAGCTGTGCCCAGGCCGGGGCGAGGTCGGTCTCGGCGCTCAACAGCAATCCGAGCGCCTGGCCGTTGAGCAGATGCTGTGCGGCCTGCAGCCGGACCGGTTTCTCGAAGTCGAGGGCCAGCAGCGAATTCGCGTGCCCGAGCAGTATCTGATCCACTCCGCTGAGCGGTGCCGGGCTCACGACCACCAGTTGTCCGTACGACCGGCGGCCGACGCCGATGCGCTGATGCGTGATCGATGCGCCCGACACGTCGGTCCGGACACTGCTCGCCGAATCGGCCGGGTCCGTGGCGAGGGCCGACCGGACCGCGCGCAGCAGCGCGTCCGGTGGTGCGTCCGGATGGCATTCGGACACGGCGCCCGCCGGATCGACGATCAGCACCGTCGCCGAGAGCGAGACGGCCAGTTCGCGGACGATCGCATGCGCGCCGGCCTTGACCAGTGCCCTGGTCATCCGCGGCTGGGCACGCGACGCGCGCAGCAGTGCGTCGTACTGGAGTTCGGCGACCCGGGCGGTGACCTTCTTGACCACGGCCGCGAACGGCGTCGGCAGCGGCACCTCGATCAGCGGGATCCCGATGGCGTCGGCCGCGTCGATCAGATCCGCGGGCACCTCGGCGTGCGTCAGCCCGGTGCCGAATCCGACCGCCGCCACGCCCCGTTCGTCGAATCCGCGCAGGTATGCCATGCGCTCGGCGGCGGTCTGCGGCAGTCGCATCCCGGTGGTGAGCACCAGTTCACCGCGGGACAGCCAGGGAAAGGGATCCTCCAGCTCGGTGGTGAGCACGAGATCGACCGCACGGCCGACGCCCGCGGCGCCGCCGCGGAGCCGGAGCGCGAGATCCGATTGGGACAACACCCAGCTAATCGGTACAACCATCGACCGCAGTGTACAGAATGGCGAACGGTCCATGAATTGTTCGCCATTTCGGCAGGAAGCGAACCAATGTGTCTCAGGGCACACTGATCTCAGGGCGAACCCGTAGACCGCGCCCGAGAGATGGACGGTGAGCAATGTCGTTGCCTGTGCTGGACAACTACATCGACGGCGAATTCGTAGCGTCATCCGCCACGGAATCACTCGACCTGGTGAATCCGGTGGACGAGACCGTCGTCGGGCGGGCGCCGATATCCACCAGGGCCGACATCGATGCCGCCATGGCCGCCGCCGCCCGCGCGTTCGAATCCTGGGGCCGGACCACACCGAGCGCGCGCCAGGCCGCGTTGCTGAAGCTCGCCGACGCCATCGAGGCGCACAGCGACGAACTAGTGGCGGCCCAGTGCCGCAACACCGGTCAGCCGAAGGCGATGATCGCCGCCGAGGAGATCGCGGTGAGCGCGGACCAGATCCGGTTCTTCGCCGGCGCGGCCCGGCTGCTGGAGGGGCGGGCCGCCGGTGAGTACATGGACGGTTTCACCTCGTATGTGCGGCGCGAGCCGATCGGCGTTGTCGGGCAGGTGACGCCGTGGAACTACCCGTTCATGATGGCGATCTGGAAGATCGGGCCCGCGCTCGCGGCGGGCAACACGATCGTGCTCAAGCCGAGCGACACCACGCCGGAGAGCACGCTGGTGCTGGCCAGGTTGACGAAAGGCATTCTGCCGGACGGGGTTTTCAACGTCGTGCTCGGTGACGCGAGCACCGGCGCCGAACTGGTGAACCATCCGACGCCGGGCCTGGTTTCGATCACCGGTTCGGTGCGTGCCGGTATCGCGGTGGCCGCGACCGCCGCGCAGCAGCTCAAGCGCGCGCACCTCGAACTCGGCGGCAAGGCGCCCGCCGTGGTGTTCGGTGATGTCGATATCGACAGGGCCGCGAGCGGAATCGCGGAGGCGGCCTTCTTCAACGCCGGGCAGGACTGTACGGCGGCCACCCGGGTGCTCGTGCACGAGTCGATCCACGACCAGCTCGTCGACGCGCTGGTGCGCAAGGCGGAGACGCTGAAACCCGGCCTGCCCGACGATCCGGAGACGTTCTACGGTCCGCTGAACAACAGTCGTCACTTCGCCGCGGTGCTCGGCAAACTCGGCGCGCTGCCGTCGCACGCCAAGGTGGTCAGCGGCGGAAACCGGCTGGGCGACACGGGATTCTTCGTCGAACCGACGATCGTCACGCAGGTGCGCCAGGACGACGACATCGTCCAGGACGAGACATTCGGCCCGGTGCTGACCGTGCAGCCGTTCCGCGACGAAGCGCAGGCGATCGAATACGCCAACGGCGTGCGCTACGGCCTGGCCGCCAGCGTGTGGACGAGGGATCACGGCACCGTCGAACGGCTCACCCGCGCACTGGATTTCGGCGCGGTGTGGGTGAACTGCCACATCCCGCTCGTCGCGGAGATGCCGCACGGCGGATTCAAGTACTCCGGCTATGGCAAGGACCTGTCCGCCTACAGCGTCGAGGAATATACGCGCGTCAAGCACGTGATGAGCTCGCACGAGTAACCGGAGCGAGCAGATGAGCAGAACTGACGCCCTGGTCGACAAGGGCCTGGCCGCAGGACAAGTCGGCACGTTCGCCGGTGCGGTGATGGGCGTCTCGACCGTCGCACCCGGCTACACCCTCACCGCGAGTCTCGGTCTGATCGTCGCCGCGGTGGGCTTGAAGCTGCCCGCGATCCTGATCGCGGGCTTCGTCCCGATGTTCCTCACCGCCTACGCCTATCGCGAGCTGAGCGCGCGGATGCCCGACTGCGGCGCGTCGTTCACCTGGTCCACCAAGGCATTCGGGCCGTACGTCGGCTGGATGTGCGGCTGGGGCATGGTGATGGCGACGATCATCGTGCTGTCCAACCTGGCCTCGATCGGCGTCGAATTCCTGTACCTGTTCCTCGCGCGGGTGTCGGGCAATGCGGCGCTGGCCGACCTCGCGGGCAACAAGGCCGCCAACATCGCGACGACACTGTTGTTCATCGCGATCGCCACGGTGGTCGCCGGGCGCGGGGTCACCACCAGTGAGCGGGTGCAGTACGTGCTCGTCGGCTTCCAGATGATCGTGCTGCTCGCCTTCGCGGTGACGGCGCTGGTGCGGGTCGGCGCGGGCGAGGCGCAGAGCGGGCTGAGCTTCGAACTCGACTGGTTCAATCCGTTCACCGGAATCACGGTGAGCGCGTTCGCGATCGGCGTGACCGGATCCATCTTCGCGTTCTGGGGCTGGGATACCTGCCTGACCCTCGGCGAGGAGTCGAAGAATCCCGACAAGGTCCCCGGCCGCGCCGGATTGCTGTGCGTGCTGTCGATTCTGCTGACCTACCTGCTCGTCGCCGTCGCGGTGATGATGTACGCCGGTGTCGGCGAGGACGGTCTCGGCCTCGGCAATTCGGCCAACGCCAACAACGTGTTCGGCGCGCTGGCGGATCCGGTGCTCGGCGGCACGGCCGGGCCGCTGCTGCTGCTCGCGGTGCTCGCCTCCTCGGTGGCGAGCCTGCAGACCACCTTCCTGCCCGCCGCGCGCACCATGCTCGCGATGGGCGCCTACGGCGCGTTCCCGAAGAAGTTCGCCGACGTGAGCCCGCGCTTCCGGGTGCCCGCGTTCAGCACGGTCGTCGCCGGTGTGGTCACCGGAGCCTTCTACACCGTGGTGACACTGCTTTCCGAGCACACGCTGATGGATACCGTTGCCGCACTCGGGATCATGATCTGCTGGTATTACGGCATCACCGCCTTCGCCTGCGTGTGGTACTTCCGCGCCGAGCTGTTCACCAGCCTGCGCAATATCGTGTTCAAGTTCGCGTTCCCGCTGCTCGGCGGGATCATGCTGCTCGCGGTGTTCGTGGTCTCGGTGCGCGAGAGCATGAATCCGGACAACGGCAGCGGTGCCTCGATCGGCGGCATCGGGCTGGTGTTCTTCATGGGCTTCGGGATGCTGTGCCTCGGCGCGGTGCTGATGCTCGCGGCGCGCCGGTGGCATCCCGAATTCTTTCGCGCACGCGTGCCCGTGCGGGACGAGACCGTCACCGCACTGATTCCGGCCGACGCGGCATAGCGCCCGCCAATACTTTTCACCATTCGACCCGAGAGGGAAATTTCGATGCTCGATACTGCCCACCGACTGGCGCAGCGGCGCAATGTGATCACCAGTCTGCCCGGCCCACGGTCGGCGGCGCTCGCCGCACGGCGCAAGGCCGCGGTGGCCGCGGGCGTCGGCTCGTCGGTCCCGGTCTACGCGGCGGACGCGGACGGCGGCATCATCGTCGACGTCGACGGAAACTCGTTGATCGACCTGGGTTCCGGCATCGCGGTGACCAGTGTCGGCGCCGCCCATCCCGCGGTCGTCGCGGCGATCGCCGACCAGGCCGCCCGTTTCACCCACACCTGCTTCATGGTCACCCCTTACGAGGGCTATGTGCAGGTGGCCGAGGAGCTCGCCGCGCTGACGCCGGGTGACCACGAAAAGCGCACGGTCCTGTTCAATTCCGGCGCCGAAGCCGTCGAGAACGCGATCAAGGTGGCGCGCTTGGCAACCGGGAAGAGCGCGATCGTCGCGTTCGACCACGCCTATCACGGGCGCACCAACCTGACCATGGCGCTGACCGCGAAATTCATGCCGTACAAGGCGAATTTCGGGCCGTTCGCGCCGGAGATCCATCGGATGCCGATGTCGTATCCGTACCGCGACGGCGGCCTGTCCGGAGCGGAGGCAGCCAAGCGGGTGATCTCCCGCATCGAGGTGCAGCTCGGCGCCGACGCGGTGGCCGCGCTCGTCATCGAACCGATCCAGGGCGAGGGCGGTTTCATCGTGCCCGCACCGGGATTCCTTCCGGCGCTTGCCGATTGGGCCGCCCGCAACAATGTCGTCTTCATCGCCGACGAGGTGCAGACCGGCTTCGCCCGCACCGGCGCCTGGTTCGCCAGCCAGCACGAGGGTGTGGTGCCCGACATCGTCACCATGGCCAAGGGCATCGCGGGCGGTATGCCACTGGCCGCCATCACCGGCCGGGCCGATCTGCTCGACGCCGTCCACCCCGGCGGGCTCGGCGGCACCTACGGTGGCAATCCGGTCGCCTGCGCCGCCGCACTGGCCACCCTGGCGACGATGCGCGAGCTGAACCTGCCCGCCAGGGCGCGCGCCATCGAGGCCGCCGTGCTGCCGCGGTTGCGGGCGCTGGCCGAAGAGGTCGGCGTGATCGGCGATGTGCGTGGACGCGGCGCGATGCTCGCCATCGAGATCGTCCGGCCCGGCACCGGCGAACCGGATCCCGTACTCACCAAAGCCGTGGCGGCCGAGGCGCTTTCGCGCGGGGTGCTGGTGCTGACCTGCGGCACCTACGGCAACGTCATCCGGCTGCTGCCGCCGCTGGTGATCGAGGACGACCTGCTCGACGACGGCCTCGGCGTGCTCGCCGACGCGCTGCGCGCGCTGACCCGCTGACGGATACGGAGAACCCGGAATGCGTGATGTAACCGCTCTGCTCGCCTCGTTGCCCACCGGGCTGTGGATCGATGGGCAACAGGCAAAGGCGAGCGAAGGGGCCACCTTTCCCGTCCACGATCCGGCGACGGGGGAGGTGCTGCTCGAGGTGGCCGACGCGACGGCAGGCGACGGTGCGCGCGCGCTCGACGCCGCGGCCGCGTGCCAGCGGGAGTGGGCGGCGACGCCGACCCGTGTCCGGGCCGAGATCTTGCGCCGTGCTTGGGAATTGGTGATCGAACGCCGCGACGACTTCGCGCTGCTGATGACACTGGAGATGGGTAAACCGCTCGCGGAGAGCGACGGTGAGGTCACCTACGGCGCCGAATTCCTGCGCTGGTTCAGTGAAGAGGCGGTCCGGGTGCACGGCCGCTTCACCCCGTCGCCGTCGGGCAACGGCCGAATCCTGGTGACCAAACAGCCCGTCGGCCCCACCCTCGCGATCACCCCGTGGAATTTCCCGCTCGCCATGGGCACCCGCAAGATCGCCCCCGCACTCGCGGCGGGCTGCACCATGCTGGTCAAGCCCGCGCCCGAAACCCCGCTGACCATGCTGCTGCTCGGTCAGGTCTTCGCCGACGCGGGCCTACCGCCCGGTGTGCTGTCGATATTGCCGACTTCGCGCGCCGCCCAGCTGACCGACCCGATGTTCGCCGATCCGCGATTGCGCAAGGTGACCTTCACCGGATCGACCGCGGTCGGCAAAATTCTGCTCGCCCAAGCGGCTACGCATGTCCTGCGCACCTCCATGGAACTCGGCGGCAATGCACCCTTCGTCGTCTTCGCCGACGCGAATCTCGACGACGCGGTCGACGGCGCGATGGCCGCGAAGATGCGCAACATCGGCGAGGCGTGCACCGCCGCGAACCGTTTCCACGTCGACAACGCGGTCCGCCAGGAATTCACCGCGAAACTCACCGCACGCATGCGCGCACTGAAGATCGGCCCTGGCCATCTCGACGGCGTCCAGGTCGGCCCGCTGATCAACGAGCGCCAACGGAACACGGTGTCCGAGTTGGTCTTCGACGCGGTGGCCAAGGGCGCGGTGGTCACGACGGGCGGCGCGAGCCAGCCGGGACCCGGCTACTTCTTCGAGCCCACCCTCCTCACCGACGTCCCCGCCGACGCCCGCATCCTGCGCGAGGAGGTCTTCGGCCCGGTGGCCGCGATCACCGGCTTCGACGGCGAAGCCGAGGGCATCGCGGCCGCCAATGACACCGAATTCGGTTTGGCCGCATACATTTACACCACCGACCTGAATCGCGCCCTGCGCGTGGGCGAGTCGCTGGAATCCGGCATGGTCGGCATCAACCGCGGCATCATCTCCGACGTGGCCGCGCCCTTCGGCGGCATCAAACAATCCGGGCTCGGCCGTGAGGCGGGTACCGAGGGCATCGAGGAATACCTGGAAACCAAGTACCTCGCACTGCCCTAGCTCGTGCGCATCGGCAGGTCGGAGAAGCGGACGTTGTGGGCGACGGCCGTCAGGTGGAGGCCGTCCGCGCTCGGCTGAATGGTCGTCAGCTTGGCGCCGAGCGGCAGCCCCTGCAGCGGAATGGTGAATGCGAGCGATTTGCGCAGCGGGCCGAGGGGAATCTTCGGCCCGCCCGCGGTGGACTGGGCCGAGACCGGCGTGACCTGGATGCCTTCGTCGGTCGGTGCGACGGTGACGATGACCGTCGCAGGCACCGGGATCCCCTCCATCGAGAAGGTTCCGGTGATGCGCAAACCGTCCGCGCCGTACGCGATCGACTTCACGCCCGAGGGCGCGAAGCTCTGCACTGTGTCGTAGGGAATCACCGCCGTTGCCGTCGCGGTCGCGGCGACGATATTGGACGTGCGCTTGTCCATCAGGTCGCTCAGCGACGCGGACAGGTCGGTCAGCGCGACATCGAGATCGCGGACGGTGATCTTCTTGTCGGTCCAGTCGCCGACCCGGATGTCGATATCGCGATAGCTGCCGCCGAGCGCCTGCGTCAGGAACGGGAATCCGCCGATATCGACGCTCGGATCGTTCGTGAGTTTGTATTCGGCGGCGATCTGGCGGCCGATCTCGTTCTGCGCCAGCACCACCGCGATCCGGTCGCCGACGATCACCGCGATCGCCAGCACGACGATCGATATCACTAGTACCCGCATGCGCTCACCCGTTCGGCCATCCCACCATCATGCTGTGTCCCAGCCTCGCAGATTGTTCGTACCGGTCACAGCCGGGGAAAGGCATGTCGGAGTCGAGCCCACGGTAGCGGGGGCTGTCGCCGATGCCGACGGGCTGACACACTCGCCGCCGTGGATCTCGACGAAGTACTGCGCTGCCTGGTGGAAGCCGATGCCGGGCGGCTTCGCCCCGAGCTCTGTGAGCGGAGCTATGTGGTCCTGGAATACGTCGACCGCTGGTCGGAGTGCGAGGATAACGGTGATATCGACTGGGACGACGACTTCGACCCGAAGGCAGTCGAAGTGTCCGGTGCGGCGACGTCGCTGTACGGTGCGTTCGACCTGTTGGCGGAAATGATCGCCCGGCCGGGGGAGGACCCGGAGAGCATGACCGCGGACGTCCGGGAGCCCGGCGTGGAGGAGCGCGAGTACGAGAAGTGGCTGGGCGGCTGGGAGCTGCGCCATGTCTCGTCACTGCGTCGGATCCATACGCCAGGGAGGCGGATGCTCGCGTATTACCTCATGGGGATCGCCTCGGCCCCAATGAATCTCATCACTGAAAACTTCCAGAGCGATTACTATCTCGGCGGCGCGGCGACCATGTTCGACGGCGCTCGATTCGTGTTCCTTATCAGTGCGGCGCCGCCGCATCAGGACGAAGCGTATGCGATTCTCGAGCGGTAGCCCTGGGATCAGTCGCCTTTCGCGATGAGCCTCGCCACTCCGTCACCGGTGAGTTGAGCGTGTGCCGCCGTGCGGCCGGTGAGCAGCATGAGGAGGGCGGCGGCGGGGCCTTCGATCGTGGGGCCGTCGCCCGCGGTCCAGTCGGTGTCGGTGGCGACGAGGCGGTAGCCGCTGAATTTCTTGCGTGCGTGGAACGGGGTGCCCATGGTCCAGACGCGCTCGATGGCCGATCGTGTTGCGGCGATGGGCATTTCACGGGTCAGGCCGAGGGGGACCGCGATGTCCTGGCCGTGGACGAGTAGATCCATCAGCCGGTCGGCGGGCGTGGTGCCGACCACGGTGACCCGTGAACCGACGCTCGCGCGCAGCTCGGCGAGCAACTGCCGGGGCGTGCGCTGGCCCGCATGGCGGATGGCGGTGTCTGCGATGAATCGGTCGAGGTTGCCGCGTGCGCGGATCAGCGCGACAACGATCGTGCCGATCTTGGGCTGGGTGGGCAGAATCAGATGTGCGACGACGTCGCGAATCCGCCAGCCCGCGCAGAGCGAGGCGCGGTCCCAGTCGCTTTCGGGCAGGGGTGCCAGCAGGTCGGCCAGGCTCGCGCGCTCGGCGGCGACGGCCTGCCAGATCTGCTCGGTGGTCATCGTGTGCTCGGACATCCGGGTAGCTCCTTGTCGCAGTGCGTGTTCCAGTACGGTAGGAATTCCACTGGGGTGGAGGTTCCAGTAATTGTGACCGAGAACACGCTTCGTGACTTGCTGAGCATCGGTGATTTGTCGCGACTGACCGGCGTGCCCGTCCGCACGCTCCGGTTCTATTGCGACGACGGGATTCTGGAATCACGGCGCAGCGGTGGCGGGCACCGGATGTTCGATCCGGTCACCGCGGTCGACCGGGTGGTGCTGCTGCGCAGGCTCCGTGCGCTCGGCCTGAGCCTGGCCGCGATCACCGAAGTGCTCACCGGCGCACGGTCGATCGGCGAGGTCGTCGCGGCCGAACGTGCCGCGCTCGATACCGAGCTGGGTGTATTGGCATGGCGGCGGGCGTCGTTGCGCGCCGTCGAGGACGCTCCGCATCCCGAGCGTGCCGCGCGCCTGGAATTGCTTGCGGCCGTACAAGACCGGCATCGTGCCCACGACGGCCTGGTCGCGTTCTGGCGGCGACTGCTCACGCCCATTCCGCCCGCGATGTTCGACGGGTTCGTCGCGATGAACATCCCGGACCTGCCCGCCGACCCCGCACCGCGGCAACTCGTCGCCTTCGCCGAACTCGTCACCCGCGCCGCCGATCCCGCGCTGTCCGTGGTGATGTCGCGCCAGCTCTGGCGTGCGAACAGGTCGGAGATCCACGACAGGCCCGGCCTGGTCACCGGCGTGGCCGAGGCCTGCATGTCCGTGGACTCCGATGGACTCATCGACACCGAACCACGACCGGGAGCCGAACTCGACCATTTCATGGCCGCCCACGCCGACGCCCGACGGGTCTGCGACACACCGCGATTCAGGCGTCAGCTGCTCGCCGCGGCAGCGGACGGCGATGAGCGCATCCACCGGTACTGGCAGCTGACCAGCGAGATCACCGAAACATCGAACGCGGGAGCCGCCCTCGATTGGCTGTATCAGGCACTGACACGGTCGGTCGCCGCCGCAGCGTGAAGCGTTGCTGCTCGAGGGCTGACGATGCCCGTGTTCCAGGACGCTGACAGCTCCGAAACGGACAGGCGCCGCCGCTGGTTCTGGGACATGCTCAGGGAAGGGCGCCTGGCGAAAACCATTGCTGCGCAGCGAGTAACGGCTGGTCTCCGTTGCCCGATGGTCCTGGTAGGTCGGGACTTCGACAACAACATACCGGGGATGATCATGTCCGATCGCAGTGTTGGGGTTTTGCCGCACGGCCGACGCGATATGCGTTGGTGGGGAATACGATTCGCCGTCGGGATGATATTGCTGGCCGGATACGTCGCCGCGGCGCCCGATGCGGCCGCGACGGAGTTGCCACCCGGCTGCAGGCAGGTCGATGCCAAGGTGGCCTGCTATTACGAATTCACGGGCGGTGAACAGACATTCGTCGTCCCCGAGGCGGTGGCCGGCGTGACGGTAACCGCGATCGGCGGCCGGGCCGCGTTCAACAACGACTTTCCCGGCGATATGGTCGTCACCCCGCTGGCCGTCGCGCCGGGTGACACCCTCTACGTCGAAGTCGGCGGCGATGGCGGCACCGGCCAGGACCGCGGCGGTTTCAACGGGGGCGGTGCCGGTGGCGTCGGCAACCTACCCGGTGTCGGTGGCGGAGGCGCCTCCGACGTGCGCACCATCGGTTCGAGCGATCCCCGCAGCCTGGCGACGCGCCTGGTCGTCGCCGGAGGCGCGGCGGGCCCGAGCGGCTTCCATCTGATCGGCCGCGGCCACTCCGGCGCCGACGCGACCACCACCGCGGGTGGCGCGGGCGCCGCTCCCGCTCCCGGCGGCCAGCCCGGCACCGACGGAACACTCGCCCTCGGCGGCGCGGGTGGCGCGGGCTACTGCGGTGGCGGCGGAGGTGGCGGCGGCTACTTCGGTGGTGGCGGTGGCGCCTCCGCACCGAACACTCTGACCTGTGGCAACGGCGGCCGAGGCGCCTCGTACGGCCCACCCGGCGCGGTGATCACCCGCCCTCGCCCGGTCGTGGTGGCCATGGTCAAGATCGAATACACCTCCTGAGCAGCGCGCGGTTTGATACCGTGTGAGACCGATTGGTCTGCATCACCCGTTTGCCTGTCGCTGGGCACTTCCGACCAGGAGTGTGGTGATCATGTCGGTTCGTCGTGTACTGATCGTCTGGGTAATGCTTGCGGCCGCCGTACTCGGTGCAGGACCCGTCGGAGCCCAACCACCCGGGCCGTCCGGCAGTTCCGGTACCGGCCCCACCGAGCCCACCCTCACTGTGCGGGTCGATCCCGATACCGCCGGTCCCGGCCAGAATGTCCGAGTCATGGTTTTCGGTTGCCCGACCGCGGAGGGTTCCGCCACCTCGGGCCAATTCCTCCCTGTCACAACCCAATTGATGCCCGCCGCCGACGGTGGCCTATACAGCGAAGCGGCCATCGGCCCCGATCCGATGCCAGGTACCTATCCGGTCGACGTCTCGTGCGGAGGCGTCAGCGGCTCGGCCAACATCACCGTCCGCTGACGCCACAGCGTCCCGGTCCGACACGACGATCGACGGCGTCCTGGTCGCCTGCACTCCAGAACAGGGTGCCCACGTAGGCATCCCGGATCCCGCCGTGCTCGACCTTGCGGACCGGCGGCCGCTATTGATCGCGGAGCACACGGACAGCGGCTCACCTGTGCTCCGTCAACGTGGGGATCGGCAAAGCTGGTACGGCGGCGAGGAGTTCACGGGTATAAGGAGCGGTGGGGTGGGTGAAGAGTTCCTCGGTGGGGCCTGATTCGACTATCTTTCCGGCGCACATGACGATGACCTCGTCGCTGAGGTGGCGGACGACGCCTAGGTCGTGGGAGATGAAGACGAGGGCTACGCCCAGTTTTTCGCGTACCTGTAGCAGAAGGTCCAAGATCTGGGCCTGGACCGAGACGTCGAGGGCGGAGACCGGTTCGTCGCAGACGATGAGGTCGGGGCCGGGGGCCAGGGCGCGTGCGATGGCGACTCGCTGCTGCTGGCCGCCGGACAATTCGAGCGGGCGGCGCGGCAGCACCGAATCGGGGAGGCCGACGGCCGCGAGCAGGCGGCGCGCCTGGGCTGTTCGTTCGCCGCGCCGGACGCCACCGGCCTCGATGGCCTCGTCGAGTACGCGGCGCACGGTGAAGCGGGGATCGAAGGAGCCCAGCGCGTCTTGGAAGATCGCCTGCACGTCGGCGCCGGGCGCGACGGATACCGAACCGGAGTCGAGGGCTTCCAAGCCGAGCAGTACCCGGGCCAATGTGGTTTTGCCGCAACCGGATTCGCCGACCACCCCGACTATCCGGCCGGGCCCGACCGACAGGTCGACCCCGTCGAGTGCGGCGGTCACGCTCGCGTCGGGCCTGCGGAAGGTGCGGCGGGCTTCGCGCACGCGCACCAGCGCACCCGTGGCGGCGCTCACCTGCCGCGCCGGAAGCTGTGTGGCAAGGTCGAATTCGGCGGCGGACAGGCGGGTGCCCCTGGTGTGTGCCGACGGCACCGCCGCGAGCAGTGTCCTGGTGTACTCGTGTCTCGGCCGGGTGAGCACCTCGGCGGTGGGGCCGTGCTCGACGATTCGCCCGTCACGCATCAATGCGACGCGATCGGCGATCTCGGCCACCGTCGCCAGATCGTGGCTGATCAGCAGCAGTCCGGTGCCCGCATCCCGTATCTCGCTCAGCAGGGCGATGATTCGCCGCTGCACCGAGGGGTCGAGCGCGGTGGTCGGCTCGTCCGCGACGAGGAACCGCGGTGCGGCGGCGAGCACGGTCGCGATCAGCGCGCGCTGCCGCAATCCGCCCGACAGTTCGTGCGGATACTGGCGCAGGCGCTGAGCGGCGTCCGGCACACCGACTCGCTCGAGCAGTTGCTCGGCGGCATCGTCGAGATCGGTCCGCGGCACCCGGCGATGCACCTGCAATGTCTCGCGCACCTCCTGGCCGATCCGGCGCAGCGGATCGAGTGATCCCAGCGCGTGCTGCGTCACGTAACCGACGGTCCCGCCGCGTATTCGGCGCCACCGCCGCTGCGACCACGCGCGCGCGTCGTGCCCATCGATGTCGAGCCGCCGCGCCCGCACCCACCCGTCGCGCTGGGTGAGCCCGAGCAGCGCCCGTGCGGCGACACTCTTGCCCGAACCCGATTCGCCCACCAGGGCAACGCATTCGCCCGCTTCGATGCGCAGGGAGATGCCGTGCACGACCTCGGTGCGGCCGAAACCCGCCGCGAGGTCGGCGATATCCAACGCCGTCATCGTGCTGCCCTTCCTTCGGTGACCGCTTGCCAGAACCGGGCAAGCACCGTGATCGACACCACCGAGGCGACCACGAACAATCCTGGGAAGACTCCCATCCACCAGGCGCGGCTGAGCAGATTGCGGCTCTCCGCCAGCATCGAACCCCATTCGGGGTTCGGCGGTAGCGCGCCGAGACCGAGGAAGCTCAGCCCGGCCCCGGCCACGATGCCGGCGCCGACACCGAGCGGAGCGAGTACCAGCAGCGGGGCCAGCGCGTTGGGCAGTATGTGGCGCACCGTGATTCGCCAGCGGCTCTGCCGCAGCGTGCGCGCCGCCTCGACATATCCGCTGCCGCGCACGACCAGCGCCTGCGCGCGCATCAGGCGCGCGTAATACGGCAGCGACGCCACGCCGATGGCGAGCGCGGAGTTGGCGACGCCAGGGCCGGAGACCGCGATCAGTACGAGCGCGAGCAGCAATCCCGGGAAGGCGAGCAGGATCTCGGTCAGGCGCATCAGCACCGCGTCGAGCAATTTCGACGGGCCAGAAGACAGCAGCCCCAGTACCGAGCCGGACACCACGCCGATCACCGTGGCCGCCATGCCGATGCCCAGCGACGTGCGTGTCGCATAGATGGTGCGGGCGTAGACATCTCGGCCGAGCCGGTCGGTGCCGAAGGGATGGGCGCCGCTCGGTGGCTGCAATGTGGACCGCCAATCGGTTGTCGTCGGGTCCGCGGTGGTCAGCAGATGTGGTGCGGCAGCGGCCAATACGAGGAACGACAGGAGTAGGGCGGCGGGCCACACCACGGGCGGCACCGAGCGCAGGCGCTCACGCATGGCCGCTCCTTCTCAGCCGTGGGTCGAGCGCCAGGTACAGCAGGTCGACCGCCAGATTGATCACCACGAAGAGCAGCGCGGCGAGCAGCACCACCGCGTTCACCACCGGAAAGTCCTTGGTGACCACCGCGTTCACCGTGATCCTGCCGATGCCGGGGCGCCCGAACAGCGTCTCGACGAGCATGGTTCCGGTGAGCAGCGTGCCGACCATCCAGCCGGTCATGGTGGCGGTGGCCAGCGAACCGTGGCGCAGGACGTGCCGGACGCGCAGTGCGGGCTCGGACAGCCCGCGTGCCCGCAATGTCGTGATGAACGGCTGTTCCAGCGTCCGGTCCAGTGTCGCGCGCAGCACCTGTCCCAGCTCGCCCGCCATCGGCACCGCGAGGCTGAGCACCGGCAGCACCAGGCTCGCCACGCCGTGATCACCGGCGGAGGGGAACAGGTGGATGCGAAAGGAGAACGCGGTCAACAGCACCAGGCCGAGCCAGAACGAAGGCACCGACACGGCAAGGAGTTCGGCGCCGGAGAACAGGGTCCTGGTGCGGCGGGCCGGTCCGGCGGTCGACAGCGCGGCGGGTACGGCGATCAGCAGCGCCAGCACCGTCGCGCCCACCGTCACCTGCACCGTCGGCCACAGCTGGTCGCCGAGTACCGAGTACACGTCTTGCCCGAGCTGATACGAGTGGCCGAGGTCGCCGGTCAGCGGCTCCAGCACGGCACGCAGATACTGCCGCCACAGCGGTTGATCCAGGCCGAGATCGGCGGCGATCCGGTCGCGCACGCCGGGGGAGGCGTTCGTCTGCGGGCCGAGCAGCGTGGCGATCGGGTCACCCGGCGTCAGCCGCAGGGCGAAGAAGGCCACCGTCTGCGCCGCGAGCAGCACGAGCATCCCGGTCCAGATCCGGTGGGTGATGATTCGAATTACGTTGCGCGTCATGCTCATTCGATCCACGTATCGTAGAAGTCGCTCCAGCCGTTGGTATCGACGCCGAATCCGCGCACCCGTGGGCCCGCCGTATAGGCGCCCGCTGACACATAGACCGGCAGCGAGTAGGCCTGGTTCAAGATCCGCTGTTGCGCCTGGCGGTAGATGCCGAGCCGTTGGGCGGCATCGGTACTGGATCGCCCCTGCGCCAGCAGCAGATCCAGTTGCGGGTCGTGCACCCCGCCCACGTTCGCGCCACCCTGGGCGGGCAGCCGGTCGGACTGGTACAGCGTCGCCAGGATGTCCGGATCCGCGCGGGCCCAGCTCACGCCGATGAGGTCGTAGTCGCCGGCGTAGACGCGAGTGAGATGGGTGCCGTAGTCGACCGGTTCGAGCCGTACCTCGACACCGACCTTCTTCAGATCCTCCTGCACCGCTTGGCTGATCAGCTCGCGCGACTCCCGCTCCGCGTTCGAGGCCCAGGGGAAGGCGATGGTGAAGCGGCGACCGTCGCGGATGCGGTAGCCCTTGGCGTCGCGGCCGAGATATCCGAGCTCGTCGAGCAGCCGATTCGCGGTGGCGAGCGCGAATCCGGAACGCGCGTCGGCGCAACCGCCCGCGCCGGGCGTCGTCGGCGACAGCGGCTCGTAGGCCCTGGCGTACTCGCCGAAATAAATGCTGTCGATCATGCCGGTGAGATCGAGCGCCGCGACCACCGCCTGGCGTGCTCGAATATCGGAGAACGGCGGTCTGGACTGGTTGAAGAACAGGGAGTAGGGCACGCCGGGGGAGTCGCGGCGCAACAGCTGATACTTCCGATCGCGGCCGAGGTCGGCCACGTCGACCGGTGGCGTCCTGGCGATGAGGTCGACGCCGCCACCGCGCAGCGCGCCGGTGCGCACCGCGTCCTCGGTGAGGTAGCGCACCTCGATCTGGTCCAGGTATGCCCGCCCGGTGTGCCGCGCGGTCGCCGGGGCCCAGTCGTAGGCCTCGTTGCGGACGAATGTGATGCCCTGCCCGCGCCTGACCTCGACTTCACGGAACGGTCCCGATCCCACCGCGAAACGGCCACCGCCGCACAGCTTGTCGGGATGCTCGGCGAGCACGGCGGGTGCGTACATGCCGAGATACGAGGTGCTCGCGGCCTGGAGGAACGGAGCGTAGGGCGCGGTGAAACGGATGCGCACGGTGTAGTCGTCGATCAGGTCCGTACCGGCATAGGGGCCGAGCAGGCTCGCCGCGTATTGCGACTTGGTGGCCGGGGCGACGATGTGGTCGAGATTCGCCTGCACCGCGGCGGCGGTGAAAGCCGTGCCGTCGAAGAACTTCACGTCGTGCCGCAGCGCGAAGGTGTACTCGCGGCCGCCGTCGGCGATCTGCCATGACGTGGCCAGCCACGGCACGAAGGATCCGTCCTGTGCGCGAGCCACCAGCGAGTCGAAGACGTTGCGCTGCAATTCGCCGACGATGTCGGCGGGGCTGACATGCGGGTCGAGACACGCGTCCTCGCTGTCGACGGCGAAGGTCAGGCGTCCGCCGGTGGCCGGTGGCCCGGCGGCGTGTGGTGTCTCGGATACCTCGGTCGAACAGGCCGAGAGCAGCAGAACGGCGACGATACCGATAATTCGCATGGCATCTCCTTTTCGTCAGCCCGGAATGGCGCACGGATACACGCTCGCTCGAAGCGGATTCGGCTGTGCGGTTTCCCTCCCTGGCAACGGTGCTCATGCTAACCGCAGCGAGCTACGTGGCACGGAAAACCGGTCCCGCTTGCGCGATCCAAATATATTGGGACCAGCCACTATTCGCAGCGTCAAGAGATCCGATCGTCGAGTTTCTAACTCGCGCAACCATGCCCGGATGACAGACTTGATCTTGATCATTACGCTCGGCCCGGTGACCGGTTACTCACGTCGCTTCCACGCCGAGCTGCGCAGGCGTTGTCGTCGGCGCCTGGCCGAGGCCGGGCTGCTCGGGGCGGGCGACAGCCTGAGCGCCTGTGCCGAATTCGCTTCGCGCAGTGGACGTCCGATCGTTTCGAGTGCGATCACGATGCCGTCCAACTCGATGCACGCGATGCTCGTACGCACCACCGATATCGATTACATCGTGTACGAACGGGATACGACGCGACTGCACCAGCAACATATCATCGCCCACGAATTGGGCCATTTGATCTGGAATCACCGCGGCATTGCCGAATTCGGGGACGGGCAAGAGATAGTCGCGGTACTGGGCCGCGGAAATTACGATCCCGTAGAGGAATTGGAAGCCGAGGTCACCGCGACGCTCCTGCTCGAGCGGCAACGCAGCGTGCTGGGCAGGCCGGTCGGGTCGGACCGGGCGCGCGCCATGGGTGAGGCGCTCGGGTTCGAGTCAGCCCGCCGGTGATTCGGCGGCGGAGCACCAGCGTGCGGCACGCACCTGGTCCGCCTTCCTGCGCCTGCGGCCGGGCATGATGCCGAGCAGGATCGTGTCCCACATTTCGTCCACACGCTGTTCGAGATCACGACGCTCGGTGAGCACCGTCGACACCAGCTGCACGCCCATGAACGCCGAGATCGTGAAACGGGCGAGGATCGGCGGTGACACGGTGTCGATGATGTCGCCCTCCATGATCGCGCGGCGGATCATCTCCTCGCAGGCCATGATGCACCCGAGATACGGCTCCTTGGGGCTGTCCACGAAGGTGAGCTCGAGCGAGAGCCGCACTCCGGCGCGGACGACGGGATCGTTCTTGGTCAGCCGCACCATCTCGTGCGCGAGCATCACGACCTGCTCGATCGCCGGTGTCTTCCCGTCGTCGAGCTTCTGGATCGCCGCGAGTTCGCGCAGCCCCTGTTCCTCCATCACGGCTTTCGCCAGTTCTTCCTTGGTGCGGAAGTGGAAATGCAGCGCCCCACGGGTCGTCCCGGCCGCGGCGACGATCATGCCGATGCTGGCGCCGGCGAAACCCTCGGTATCGAAGACCTCAGCCGCGCCGTGGACGATCTGATTCCGGGTTTCGACCGCACGTTCCTGGACCAATTCCGCTACTCCCTGGTCGATATTCGCGTCGCGATGGCGTGCCTGATGGTTCCGCAATGATACTGGTCCGTCGCATGTCAGCGGCCTGATCCGGCGAGACCAACGGACCATAGCGGGTGCGGCACAGTGCCGCGGCATCTCAGTTGTCAAGCTCAACTGGCCGCCGCCTCGGCGCGGCGACCGATCGACGACTACGGCGGCGACCACGGCGCGCCAGCGGCCGGCGAGCTATCGTATTTTCCGCACTGACAGGGGAATTCGATTGAGGCAGTGTCGATCTACGAGGGTGGGATGAATGCGCAGGTCCGAAGGGTGCGACCGGTCGGTCTGCCAGCTCCAGATGAAAATTTCTACCAGCTGGGTTAGGCTTCGGCCATGATCGAGAGCGGACCGGAACGATCGGCCTCCCTTGCGGAGCGGATTGATCTGCTGTTCAGGCTGTCTCGGCCCGCTGGTCGCTTCTGGACCAATGACGAAGTGGCCGTCGAGGTCAAACGGATCGACCCCTCGGTCCGGGCGAGCGGGGCGTATCTGTCGGCCCTGCGCAACGGCAAGCGAACCAATCCCTCGCAGAGCCTGCTCTCGGCCGTCTGCCGCTTCTTCGGTGTTCCCGATACGTATTTGACGGATCAGCAAGCGGCCGGATCGATTTCGCAACAGCTGGCGGTGCTCGACACGGCGCGGCGCACCGGCGTACACGCGATCGCGTTGCGCGCGGTCGGCCTGAACGACGAGTCGCTGGCCACGGTGGCGGCGGTACTCGACCATATTCGCGAGCTGCAGGGGCTGCCACCGGTCGACGAGCCGGTGGTCGGGGATGGCCGAGGGGTGGAGGATTCGGATGTGGGTCGACCATAGCGGGCCGCTGACCGGTATCGGGGGTCGATACCACAGGCTGCTGCGCCGGCGTTGTCGCCGCAAACTCAGTGCGTTGCGACTGGTGGCGGACGGCGATATGCGCAACGTGTGCGTCGAGCTCGCCGCGCGCCGCGGCCGCGAGATCGTGCTGAGCCCACTCACCATGCCTACCAACGCGATTCACGCCGTACTGGTTCGCACCGCGGATATCGACTACATCGTCTACGAGCGTGACACCACCTGGCTGCATCAGCAGCTGCTCATCGCCCACGAACTCAGTCACCTGATCTGTGAGCACCGTGGCGCACTCGACGGTGCGGCCGATACCGGCGCCGCGCTGCTGCCTGACCTCGATCCGGAGCAGGTGGTCGACGCACTCGGCCGCGGTGATTACGGACCCGAACAAGAACTGGAAGCGGAGACCATGGCGACGCTGCTGCTGGAGCGGCAGCGGCTCCTCTCGGATCGGCAGGCGCGGTCCTGTCGTACTCATGCGATGGGGCAGGCACTCGGGTTCGAGGCCCCGCACAGATAACGACACGGCCGGCACGGGGCGATCGAGAGGCATTTTCGATGACCAACTTGGTAGGGCTGGAGACAGCCGGTAGGAACGCCGAAGTGGGTGCCGCGCTGTTGATGTGGGCGGTCACCGTAGTCCGGCTGCCCGGAGTGATCCGCCGGCCCAAGCATCGGCAGCTGTGGTTGGCCATTGCCGCTGCGGCGGTGGCGTTTTCGTTCGACCTGTCGCTGTTCGCGGAATTCTGCACCACGCTGGCCGGTTCGTGGACCCGGCTCGTCGGTGATCTGTTCGGACTGCTCGCGGCGGCGGCGATACTCGGCTTCAGCATGACGGCGGCCGGGTTCGGCAGGCTGACCAGCGTGATGTGGACGGTCACCGCGGCGGATGCCGTCTTCCTCGCCACCATCGACGTGGCATTCCTGCCACGCCGCGCCGCGGCCGAAATCTATGACTACCGTGGGCTTTCCGCGGGTGCGCTGTATCTGGTCGCGATCGCGGGCGCACACATCGCGGCCTGCACCTCGTGCGCGATCATCTGCTGGATTCGCGGCTGGCGCGAGGCGCACGGTGCGCTGCGCGCGTCGCTGCTGATGTTCGGCACCGGCGCGACGCTGCTCTGTTTCGGCTGGGCGGCCAACGTGCTGTACTTCGCGACGCTGTACCGGCCCTTCCATCTGCTGTCGCCACTGCTCGTCGGCTTGGGCGGCGCGGGATACGCGATGGCGACACAGGTTCCGTTCGTCCAGCGTGGCTGGCGAAACCTGAAGGATATCGGGACGCTGTGGCGGCTGTGGCCGCTGTGGCGTCGGCTGGTCGCGGTCACCCCGGAAGCGACGATGGCGCCGATGACGTCGCCGTTCGGTGGCTTGATGTACTTTGTCCGAGAACCGGGTATCGGCGTGCACCGTATCCTCATCGAGCTCCGCGATTCGCTGCTGTACCTGCGGGGATACGTCTCGTCCGAGACGATCGCCATGGCCGAGTCGGTCCCTCCGGTGGCGCGATTCCCGGACGATCACGCATTGCGGACCGCCTGTTGGATCCGGGTCGCCCTGCGCGCGAAGGTGTCGGGCGAAATACCGGTCCGGCGCGAAAAACCGTCGACCCGCGGCCGGGCCGGTGATTTCGTCGACGAGGTGGCCTTCTTCTCGGATCTGCGCGACAGCCTCGACTCGTGGGAAGCCATCGACTTCGAAAACGATTGCACCGGAGCGCTACTCGCCGCAGCCGCGTGATCGGGTAGGGCCGTAGAACGGTCCCGGGGAGCCGGAGTCGCCTCCCTGCGGGCACGCATGTCCAAAATTGTAAAGATATACGAACATGGGAAACAGGATGATCGACCCTGTTGTTGAAAGTAACAGGACGAACAACCTGTTTCGATGATAGAGTGACTATCGGAAGTGATCGATGTCTCTGAAGCGTGGTTCTACGATAAAGGGGAGAAATGTCACGGTTGGCGCTGGTATATCTGCTCATCGCCATAGTCTGCGAAGTCGCGGCCACGATGGCGCTCAAAGCGACGGACGGATTCAAGAACATCGGACCGGTAGCGCTCGTCGTGGTCGGCTACGGCGGCGCCTTCTTCGCGCTGAGTTTGACGCTCCGTGATCTGTCGGTGGGTGTGGCCTACGCGCTGTGGTCCGCGATCGGAACCGTTCTTCTGACGATTCTCGCTGCCGTCATCTACAAGCAGCAACTCGGCTTGACGACACTGCTCGGCATGGCGCTGACCATCGGCGGTGTCGTCCTGATCAACCTGGGAAGTTCGAACGTTCATTAAGGGGATGAAATGCTTATCTTGAACAAAGCCCGCACCGCGATCAAACATGTCGCGCTGTCGGTACGCGGCCAGTACTCGGACGTCAGGGACGACTACCAGAAGGTGGCGGGAACCTACGACGAATACTATTCGCACAATCTGGAGGCGGCGGCCCAGCAATTCCGGCGACTGCTCCCGTGGGAGGAGCTGAAGCGGCCGAATCTGAATGTGGTCGAGCTCGCGGCGGGGACAGGAGCGATCACCAAGACGCTGTCGGAGGCGCTGTCCGCCGACAGTGTGCTGACCGCCGTCGACATCTCCGAGGCGATGCTGGCGGAGAACCGGCGCAAGACGGAATCCCACCGCGGCACGAACTTCGTGGTCGGCGACGCCGTCGAGTATCTCGTCCAGCAGCCCGCGGATTCCGTCGACGCGCTGGTGTGCGCGTGGGGTGTCTGCTACATGCCGCACCCCAAGCTGAAGAAGGAACTGACCCGTGTGCTCAAGCCGGGTGCGTTCCTCGGCATCATGGAAAACCGCAAGGGCACGCTGAAGGAACTCGAATCGATCCTGCTCGACGTGATCACCAACGATCCTCGGCTGTTGCGCAAGGCCGTGCGGCTCGAGCTGCCGAAAGACAGTGCGTATATCGCACAGCGGATCGTTCCCGACGGTGCACGGGTGGCCGAGAGCTTCGACAGTGAATCGGCGCGGACGGTTGCCGATACCGAAAGCATCCTGGCCTATGTGACCAAATCGGGTGTCGCCTCCGGATATCTCGACGCGATCGCGCCCGATCTGTACGAGGAACTTATCGAGGGTTTGCGAATCCGCATCGACGCGATCGGCCCGCGCAACGTGCCGATCGTGCACCGGTACTCGATCGTGACAGCGAACGTCTAACTCGCTCGAGCGGGGATTTAAAACAGAATAAGGCTTTATCATGACAACGACGACTACGTCGCCGCGGCGGATAGCCATGCCGAAGTCCGTATGGTCGAAGCTGACCGGACTTCGCGGTGTCTGCGCATTCTATGTTCTCATCAGTCATATTTGGTTTCAGGTGTGGCCCGCCGCCGAGCCGCCGCTCGGATATGGAACGCATCCGGACGGGGCGCTCTATTGGCTCACCAGCTGGCTCTATCACGGGCATTTCGCGGTGATCGCCTTCATCGTCGTCAGCGGTTATTCGCTGCAGACCGCGCGTATCGGACGCGGTGAGGCGTATACGACGCTCGGATTCCTCAAACGCCGGTGCCGGAGAATCCTGCCCCCGTATTACGCGGCGATGGTCGCCTCCGCGATCGTCGGCCTGACCGTCGCGGCCACAGTGACCGGGAGCCAATGGGATATCAGTATCCCGGTCACCTGGAGTTCACTGGTGTCGCACACACTACTGCTGCAGGACTTCGTCGACTTCACGAAGATCAACTACGCGCACTGGTCGATCGCCGCGGAATTCCATCTGTACCTGCTGTTTCCGTTCTTCCTCTGGATGATCGGACGCATCGGTGAGCGCTGGGGCACCCTGGCCACCGCGACGGCCGTCGTCGCGCTCGTCGCCTGCCTGATGATCAGCTCCGACGCGCCCGCCTTCTTCGTCGGCCTGATCCTGTACTTCTTCCTCGGTATCGTCACGGCGAACTACGCGGCCCGGTCCGAGTATGCGTTCGCCGCTGACACGCGAAAGCTGTTGCGGCGCACCGCCACCGGAATCCTCATGCTGGTCATGGCGGTATCGGTCGCGGTGGGTTTCGATATCGTCGAGACGATACTGCCGGTCTTCGATCTCGGTGTCGCCGCCGGCATCTGCCTGCTGATCCTCGGGTTCCTGCCGACCACCGAAACGCCAACGGAAAGTGCTACTTCCGTTGGCAGGCAGCTCGTACAGAAATGGATACCCGACGTACTGGAGCGCATGGGGCGGTTCTCCTACAGCCTCTACCTCGTGCACGCACCGATCGTCATGGTCGTGTGGATGTGCCTGGGCGGCAACGACTTGACCAAGCCGACGATGTTCGTGGCCCTGATGGCCACCGCCGTGCCGGCGGCGCTGATCGTCACCTATGTGTTCTACCGAGTTTTCGAGAAGCCGTTCACCTGAGCGGCTCGAGGTAAACGGTTCTGACTTCGATGAGGAGAATGGAAATGAAAGTCGGCTGGCTGGAGCGTGAGTACGAGGGGTTCTTGCAGTTCAAGAGCGGACTCGAGGAAAGCAACGGGTCATTGGCCTACCTGAAGAGTCTGCCGCACGGAAACGTGCACCATTACTGGGCCGAAGAGCGCCGGGTGGTGAACTTCTCGACCTACGACTACCTGGGCCTCGGTGAGAACGAAGAGGTCCGCGAGTACGCGAAGACGTGTATCGACAGGTACGGCGTATCCACGAGCGCGAGCCGCCTGGTCTCCGGCCAGCTCGATATCCACCACGAACTGGAGGAGGCGCTGACGGCCTTCCTCGGCACCGAGGAGACCATCACCTTCGTCAGCGGACACGCGACCAACGTGATGACCCTCGGCTACCTGTTCGGCCCCGAGGACCTGCTGATCTGTGATCAGTACGCGCACAACAGCATCGAGATCGGCGCCAAGCTCTCCGGCGGTGAGGTGCGACGCTTCCGG
The DNA here is from genome assembly GCF_044547285.1 of Nocardia sp. NPDC052566. Lineage (NCBI taxonomy): Bacteria > Bacillati > Actinomycetota > Actinomycetes > Mycobacteriales > Nocardiaceae > Nocardia > Nocardia sp. NPDC052566. Next base: position 767,624 of record NZ_JBIUAF010000002.1, read on the forward strand.
CACAACGACGTCGGCGAACTGGAGGCGATCCTCGCCGAGGCCGGTACGGGCAGGCGCGTCGTCGTCTGCATCGAAGGCCTCTACAGCATGGACGGCGACCTGCCGCCGCTGCCCGAAATCCTGGCACTGAAGCGCCGATTCGGGTTCGTGCTCTATGTCGACGAGGCCCATTCGATCGGCACGGTCGGCGCGACCGGTCGTGGCGTCACCGAACACTTCGGCGTCGATATCGGTGAGATCGACGTGCTCATGGGGACATTGAGCAAAACCATGGGCAGCTGCGGCGGATTCGTGAGCGGTACCAGGGAGCTGATCGACTACCTGCGCTTCTCCGGCCCCGGCTTCATCTTCAGCACCGGGCTGCCCGGTCCGGCCGCGGGAGCGGCGCTGAAAGCGTTGCAAATTCTGCGGTCTCATCCGGAATACGTCGCCGACCTCCAGCGCAAGTCGCGACTGTTCAGCACGAAACTGCTCGGCGGCGGCACGCACCAGACACCGGTCATTCCGCTGCTCGTCCGGCACGACTGGGTGAACGACTTCGCGCTGCACTGCCAGCAGGCCGGAGTCCGGGTCTTCCCGATTTCGTATCCGGCCGTATCGCGCTCGGCGACCAGAGTGCGGTTCTTCCTGTCCCGCCTGCACACCGACGCTCATCTGCTCGAGGGCGCCGATGTCGTCAATTCCGTGTTCGACGAATTCTCTGCCGAAAGGAGTGCTTCGTGAGGTTGAAGGTAGGAAAGGTTCTCCTGCTTGTCACCGATGCTCTACTGATACTTTATTGGGTCGCCGTCGCCGTCAACGCGATACCGAAAGAGTCGGCGTTCCGCGACTACACCAATCCCATTGTCCAAGCCTGGAACTGGTCGTTCTTCCCGCTCGACCTGGCCGCCTCGATCTTCGGGTTCGCCGGGGTATACCTCGTCCGCATCCGCCATCGGCTCGGCTGGCTCGTCCTCACGATCGGGCTGACGCTGACGTTCTGCGCCGGCTTCATGGCCATCTCGTTCTGGGCCTACTACGGCGATTTCAACTTCACCTGGTGGGCGTCCAACGCGTTGTTGATGATCGTGCCCGCCATCGTCTTCGCCATCCTCGTCTTCGATCGCAGCGCCGGTGCGGAATTCACGCACGAGCAGCACCGCGTCGAACCGGAATTGAAGGAAAACGCATGACTACCTCAGCGATTCGGTCCAGCAGGCTGTTCACCAGCGAATCGGTCACCGAAGGACATCCGGACAAGATCTGCGACGCGATCAGCGACGCCGTCCTCGACGCGCTGCTGACCGCCGATCCCGCCGCCCGTGTCGCGGTGGAGACACTGGTGACCACCGGGCAGGTGCACGTCGCAGGCGAGGTCACCACGACGGCGTACGCCGATATCCCGACCATCGTGCGCGACACCGTCTTACGGATCGGGTACGACAACTCGGGCAAGGGTTTCGACGGCAACACCTGTGGCGTGAACGTCGCCATCGGCGCCCAATCACCGGATATCGCACAGGGCGTGAACCTGGCGTACGAGGCGCGGATCGACGGCGCCGACGATCCCGTCGCCCAGCAGGGCGCCGGTGACCAGGGGCTGATGTTCGGCTACGCCACCTCCGATACGCCCGAGCTGATGCCGTTGCCGATCGCGTTGGCGCACAGGCTGTCCCGGCGGCTGACGGAGGTGCGCAAGGACGGCTCGGTGCCGTATCTGCGGCCGGACGGCAAGACCCAGGTGACCATCGAGTACGAGGGTGACAAGCCGGTGCGGCTGGACACGATCGTGCTGTCGACCCAGCACGCGCCGGGGATCGACCTGGATTCCATGCTCGCGGTGGATGTGCGCCATCACGTCGTCGATCACGTGCTCGCGCACCTGCCGAGCGAGGTCGACACCAGCAACCCGCGGTTGCTGATCAACCCGACCGGCAAGTTCGTCATCGGCGGGCCGATGGGTGACGCGGGACTGACTGGGCGCAAGATCATCGTCGATACCTATGGGGGAATGGCCAGGCACGGCGGTGGCGCGTTCTCCGGCAAGGATCCGTCGAAGGTCGACCGCAGCGCCGCGTACGCGATGCGGTGGGTGGCGAAGAACGCGGTGGCCGCCGGGCTGGCGGACCGCATCGAGGTCCAGGTCGCCTACGCGATCGGCAAGGCTGCGCCGGTCGGGTTGTTCGTCGAGACCTTCGGGACGGAGAACTTCGACCCGGCGAAGATCCGCGATGCCATCTCGCAGGTATTCGATCTGCGGCCCGGCGCCATCATCAGGGATCTGGATCTGCTGCGCCCGATCTACGCGCAGACCGCCGCGTACGGCCACTTCGGCAGGCCCGATCTGGATCTGCCGTGGGAGCGGACCGATCGTGTCGAGCTATTGAAGGCGGCGGTCTTATGATCCTGGTGACCGGGTCCGTCGCGACGGACCATCTGATGAAATTCCCCGGCCGATTCGCCGACCAGCTGCTGCCCGATCATCTCGACCATGTGTCGCTCAGCTTCCTGGTCGACGACCTCGTGGTGCAGCGGGGCGGGGTGGCCGGAAACATCTGCTACGGGCTCGGCGTGCTCGGCCAGCGCCCGGTACTCGCCGCCGCGGTCGGCACCGATTTCCGGGAGTACGAGGTGTGGCTGTCCGGCCACGGCGTCGAGACCGGCGGGGCGTGGGTGTCGTATCAGGCGCACACGGCCCGCTTCACCTGCACGACCGATGACGATCTCGCGCAGCTGGCCAGCTTCTATCCCGGCGCGATGTCCGAGGCGTCGCGAATCTCGCTGGCGGAGTTGGTGGAACGGTTCGGCCGCCCGGAACTGGTCGTCGTCGGCGCCAACGATCCCGCGGCAATGATCAAGCACACCAACGAGGCTCGCGCGCTCGGCATTCCGTTCGCGGCCGATCCCTCGCAGCAACTGGCGCGGCTGGACGCGGCGCAGATACGCGACCTGCTGGACGGGGCGAGTTACCTGCTGACGAACGAATACGAGTGGGGGCTACTGCAATCCAAGGCGGGAGTCACCGCCGAGCAGGTCATCGAGAACTCGACGATCCGGGTGACCACGCTCGGCGCGCAGGGCGTCGAGATCACCGATCGGCAGGGCGCCGTGCTTCACGTACCGGCGGTTGCGGCGAACGCGACGGTGGATCCGACGGGGGTCGGGGACGGGTTCCGCGCGGGCTTCCTGCACGCGCAGGCCAACGGCGCCTCGCTGGCGCGTTCGGCCCAATTGGGTTCGGCCGTCGCGGTTCTGGTGCTCGAGGCCAGCGGTCCGCAGGGGTGGCGATGGGACCGGGAAGCCGCCGTGAAGCGGATCGCCGATGCGTATGGGCGGACCGCGGCCGACGAGATCGAAGCGCTGTGGGCGGATGGGCGATGAGTGGGTTCGACACCACACTGCTGGACACGCTGCGCCGGCGTGTGGTGATCGGGGACGGCGCGATGGGCACGATGCTGCAGGCCGCCGATCTGACGCTGGATGACTTTCGCGGGTTGGAGGGGTGCAACGAGATCCTCAACGAGACCAGGCCTGACGTGCTGCGCCATATTCATCGCGCGTACTTCGAGGCGGGTGCGGACGCGGTCGAGACCAATACGTTCGGCTGCAATCTGCCCAACCTGGCCGATTACGACATCGCCGATCGGATTAGGGATCTGTCGGAGCGCGGCACGCGGCTGGCTCGTGAGGTCGCCGATGAGATGGGGCCGAGTGCCGATGGGACGCCGCGGTATGTGCTCGGCTCGATGGGGCCGGGTACGAAGCTGCCGACGCTGGGGCACGCGCCGTACACCGCGCTGCGTGATGCCTACACCGAGGCGGCTTCGGGCATGCTCGACGGTGGCGCCGACGCCATCCTGGTCGAGACCTGCCAGGATCTCTTGCAGGTCAAGGCCGCGATCACGGGGAGCCAGGCGGCAATGCGGCTGCTCGGCAGGCGGATTCCGATCATCACCCATGTCACCGTGGAGACCACCGGGACGATGCTGGTCGGTAGTGAGATCGGTGCGGCGTTGACGGCGCTGGAGCCGCTCGGGATCGACATGATCGGGCTCAACTGCGCGACCGGGCCCGCGGAGATGAGTGAGCATCTGCGGCATCTGTCGCGGCATGCGCAGATTCCGGTGTCGGTCATGCCCAACGCGGGTCTGCCGGTGCTCGGTGCGAACGGCGCCGAATATCCGCTGACGCCAGAGGAACTCGCGGTCGCGCTGAGCGGGTTCGTGTCCGAGTTCGGGTTGGCGTTGGTCGGTGGGTGCTGTGGCACCACCCCGGAGCACATTCGTCAGGTGACCCAGGCGGTGCGCGAGCTCGAGCCGAGGCTGGCATCGATCGGTGATCGACGCACCCCGGTCCATGAGCCGAGCGTGTCGAGTATGTATACCGCGGTGCCGTTCGAGCAGGACGCGTCGATCATGATGATCGGTGAGCGGACGAATGCGAACGGGTCGAAGGCGTTTCGTGAGGCGATGTTGGCCGAGGATTGGCAGCGGTGCCTGGATATCGCCAAGGATCAGACTCGTGATGGTGCGCACATGCTCGATTTGTGTGTCGATTACGTGGGGCGTGACGGCACCAAGGATATGGAGGCATTGGCCAGCCGTCTCGCTACGTCCTCCACGTTGCCGATCATGCTCGACTCGACCGAAACCCCGGTGCTGCAAGCGGGTTTGGAGCATCTCGGTGGTCGGTGTGCAGTCAACTCGGTGAACTATGAGGACGGTGACGGTCCGGAGTCGCGGTTCCAGCAGACGATGCGACTGGTCGCCGAGCACGGTGCGGCTGTCGTTGCGTTGACCATCGATGAAGAGGGCCAAGCGCGGACCGCGGTGAAGAAGGTGGAGATCGCTGAGCGGTTGATTGCCGATATCACCGGTAATTGGGGGTTGTTGGAGAGCGACATCATCATCGACACCCTGACCTTCACTCTGGGCACCGGTCAGGAAGAGTCGCGCAAGGATGGTATCGAGACCATCGAGGCGATCCGGTTGCTCAAGCAGAAGCATCCGCAGGTGCAGACCACGCTTGGTCTTTCGAATATCTCGTTCGGGTTGAATCCGGCGGCGCGGCAGGTGTTGAACTCGGTGTTCATGCACGAATGTGTGCAGGCTGGACTGGATTCGGCGATCGTGCATGCCTCGAAGATTCTGCCGATGGCGAGGATTCCGGACGAGCAGCGCGAGACCGCGCTCGATCTCGTGTATGACCGCCGCACTGACGATTACGACCCGCTACAGAAGTTGATGGCGTTGTTCGAGGGCGTGTCGGCGTCCTCGTCCAAAGCCTCCCGCGCGGAAGAACTAGCCGCGTTGCCGTTGTTCGAGCGGTTGGCCCGGCGGATCGTCGATGGTGAGAAGGCCGGGATGGATGCCGATCTGGATGCGGCGATGGCCGAGGTGCCGCCGTTGCAGATCATCAACGAAACCTTGCTGTCGGGGATGAAGACCGTGGGTGAGTTGTTCGGGTCCGGGCAGATGCAGTTGCCGTTCGTGTTGCAGTCGGCGGAGGTGATGAAGACCGCTGTGGCTTATCTGGAACCGCATATGGAGGCCACCGACGACTCGGGCAAGGGCCGGATCGTGCTGGCCACGGTCAAGGGTGATGTGCACGATATCGGTAAGAACCTGGTCGACATCATCTTGTCCAACAACGGCTATGAGGTGGTCAACCTCGGGATCAAACAGCCCATCGCGACGATTTTGGATGCGGCGGTGGACAAGAAGGCCGATGTGATCGGTATGTCCGGGCTGTTGGTGAAGTCGACCGTGGTCATGAAGGAAAACCTGCAAGAGCTCAACGCCAAGGGTGTGGCCGAGCAGTTCCCGGTCTTGCTCGGTGGCGCGGCATTGACCCGCGGTTATGTCGAGAACGACTTGACCGAGGTTTACGAGGGCGATGTGCATTATGCCCGTGACGCTTTCGAGGGTTTGCGGTTGATGGATGACATCATGACCCGCAAGCGCGGTGGTGGTGGCGATCCCGACAGCCCGGAAGCGATCGCCGAACGGGAGAAGGCGGCTGAGCGTAAAGCGCGCCACGAACGGTCGAAGCGGATCGCTGAGCAGCGCAAGGCGGTCGAGGTGCCGATCGAGGTGCCCGCGCGTTCTGACGTCGCGGCGGACTTGCCGGTCGCGGTGCCGCCGTTCTGGGGCACCCGGGTGGTGAAAGGTGTGTCGCTGCAGGAGTATTCGGGTCTGCTCGATGAGCGCGCCTTGTTCCTGGGGCAGTGGGGTTTGCGTGGCCAGCGCGGTGGCGAGGGCCCGTCGTATGAGGAACTGGTGGAAACCGAAGGGCGTCCGCGGTTGCGGTATTGGCTGGATCGGCTGTCGACCGAGGGTGTGCTCCAGCATGCGGCGTTGGTGTACGGGTATTTCCCGGCGGTGTCCGATGGTGATGACGTGATCGTGTTGACCGACCCGAATCCGGATGCGCCTGAGCGGTATCGGTTCACTTTCCCGCGTCAGCAGCGTGACCGGTTCTTGTGCATCGCGGACTTCATCCGCTCCCGTGAGCACGCGCGGGTGACGGGGCAGGTGGATGTGTTGCCGTTCCAGTTGGTCACCATGGGCCAGCCGATCGCCGATTTCGCCAACGAGTTGTTCGCCGCCGACAACTATCGTGACTATCTCGAGGTCCACGGTATCGGTGTGCAGCTCACCGAAGCACTCGCCGAGTATTGGCATCGCCGGGTCCGTGAAGAGCTTGTCCTGGAAGGCCATTCGGTCGCCGACTCCGACCCGGCCGATGTGCTGGACTACTTCAAACTCGGTTACCGCGGCGCCCGCTACTCCTTCGGCTACGGCGCCTGCCCCGACCTGGAAGACCGCGCCAAACTCGTCGACCTCCTCGAGGCCGACCGCATCGGCGTCGTCCTGTCCGAAGAACTCCAACTCCACCCGGAACAATCCACCGACGCCTTCGTCCTGCTGCACCCAGAAGCCAAGTACTTCAACGCCTAACGACACCAAGGGATTTCAGATGACGATCGCATTGAGCAGAGAAGTAACAGCCGATGTTCGTAATGGCATCGATTTCAAGGTGGCGGACCTGTCGCTGGCCGAGTTCGGCCGCAAGGAGATTCGTTTGGCTGAGCATGAGATGCCTGGTTTGATGGCGTTGCGCCGTGAGTATGCGGAGGTGCTGCCGTTGCAGGGCGCCCGGATCTCGGGTTCGTTGCATATGACGGTGCAGACCGCGGTGTTGATCGAAACCTTGGTCGCGTTGGGTGCCGAGGTCCGCTGGGCGTCGTGCAACATTTTCTCGACCCAGGACCACGCTGCCGCCGCGGTTGTGGTGGGTCCGCACGGCACTATCGAGGAGCCGAAGGGCACTCCGGTGTTCGCGTGGAAGGGCGAAACCCTGGAGGAGTATTGGTGGGCGGCGGAGCAGATGCTGACCTGGGCGGGTGAGCCGGCGAACATGATCCTCGACGATGGTGGCGACGCGACCATGCTGGTGCTGCGTGGCGCCCAGTTCGAGAAGGCTGGTGTGGTGCCGCCCGAGGATGAGAACCACTCCGCCGAGTACAAGGTGTTCCTCAACCTGCTGCGGGAGCGTTTCGAGACCGACAAGGGCAAGTGGAGCGCGATCGCCGAGAGCGTGAAGGGTGTCACCGAGGAAACCACGACCGGTGTGCTGCGGCTGTATCAGTTCGCCGCTGCCGGGGAACTGGTGTTCCCGGCGATCAATGTCAACGATTCGGTGACGAAGTCGAAGTTCGACAACAAGTACGGCACCCGGCATTCGTTGATCGATGGCATCAACCGTGGCACCGATGTGTTGATCGGTGGCAAGAAGGTGTTGATCTGTGGGTATGGCGATGTGGGTAAGGGGTGTGCGGAATCGCTTGCCGGGCAGGGTGCTCGGGTGCAGGTGACCGAGATCGATCCGATCAACGCGTTGCAGGCGTTGATGGATGGCTATGACGTGGTCACGGTGGAGAAGGCCATCGGTAATGCCGATATCGTGATCACCTCGACGGGGAACAAGGACATCATCACCCTCGAGCATATGAAGGCGATGAAGGATCAGGCGATCCTGGGCAATATCGGTCATTTCGACAACGAGATCGATATGGCCGCCCTGGAGCGTTCCGGTGCGTCGAGGTTGAACATCAAGCCGCAGGTGGATTTGTGGACCTTCGGTGAGTCGGGTAAGTCGATCATCGTGTTGTCCGAGGGCCGGTTGCTGAACCTGGGTAACGCGACCGGGCATCCCTCGTTCGTGATGTCGAACAGCTTCTCCAACCAGGTCATCGCCCAAATCGAACTCTGGACCAAGCCAGCCGACTACGAGAACGAGGTCTTCCGGCTTCCGAAACATCTGGACGAGAAGGTCGCCAAGATCCACGTCGAAGCACTCGGCGGCGAACTCACCAAACTCACCAAGGATCAGGCCGAGTACATCGGTGTCGATGTCGAAGGCCCGTTCAAACCGGACCACTACCGGTACTGAAAGCCATCAAGGAACTGTGATGTCGCACTACAAGAGCAATGTTCGTGATCTGGAGTTCAATTTATTCGAAGTGCTCGGGCTGAACCATGTGCTGGAGTCAGGCGCTTTCGGTAGTCTCGATGCGGGCACCATCGAGGAGATGCTCGATACCGCGCGTCGCTTGGCCGAGGGGCCGCTGGCCGCCTCCTTCGCCGATGCCGACCGCAATCCACCGGTCTTTCATCCCGACACCCACAGCGTCGCACTGCCGGAGTCGTTCAAGCAGAGCTATCGCGCTCTCCAGGACGGTGAATGGCATCGCGTCGGCATCGCACCCGAACTGGGTGGCATCGATGTGCCGAAGGTCGTGCTGTGGTCGATCGCGGAGTTGATCCTCGGCGCACAGCCCGCGGCGTTCATGTACGGCATGGCCGGAAGTCATTTCGCGCAAATATTTTTCGACAACGCGACCGACGAGCAGAAGGAGTGGGCCAAGCTCGCCGTCGAGCAGGGGTGGGGCGCCACCATGGTGCTCACCGAGCCCGACGCCGGATCCGATGTCGGGGCGGGCCGCACCAAAGCGATTGCGCAGGAAGATGGTTCGTGGCACATCGAAGGGGTGAAGCGGTTCATCACCTCGGCCGATTCCGACGACCTGTTCCCGAACATCATGCATCTGGTGCTGGCCCGTCCCGAGAACGCGGGGCCAGGCACCAAGGGCCTGTCGCTGTTCTTCGTGCCGAAGTTCCACTTCGACGAGGACACCGGCGAACTCGGTGCGCGCAATGGCGTATTCGTCACCAATGTCGAGCACAAGATGGGCCTGAAGGCCTCGGCCACCTGTGAGGTCACCTTCGGCGGTCATGGCATCGCGGCCAAGGGCTGGCTGGTCGGTGAGAGGCACGACGGCATCGCGCAGATGTTCCAGATCATCCAGGGGGCACGAATGATGGTCGGCACCAAGGCGGTCGCGACGTTGTCGACCGGCTACTTGAATGCGCTCGACTACGCCAGAACCCGGCTCCAGGGCGCCGATCTGGCTCGGACGGCCGACAGATCGGCGCCGCGGGTACCGATCATCCGCCATCCGGAGGTGCGCCGCTCGCTGATGGCGCAGAAGGCCTACGCGGAGGGCTTGCGCGCGCTGTACCTGTACACCGCGGCACATCAGGACCCGGTTGTGGCACAACAGGTTTCCGGTGCCGACGCCGATCTGGCCGCGCGGGTGACCGATCTGCTGCTGCCGATCGTCAAGGGTGTGGGATCGGAGCGGGCCTACCAGTATCTGGCCGAATCGCTACAGATCTTCGGTGGTTCGGGCTACGTGCAGGATTACCCGATCGAGCAGTACATCCGTGACTCGAAGATCGACTCGCTGTACGAGGGCACCACGGCCATTCAGGCGCAGGACTTCTTCTTCCGCAAGATCGCCCGCGACCGCGGTGTCGCGCTGGCGCAGGTGGCCGGTGAGATCCGGCGGCTCATCGACCGTGAGGGCGGTAACGGGCGGTTGAAGTCCGAGCGTCTGCTGCTCGCCACCGCACTGGACGATGTGCAGGCCATGGCCGCGGCACTGACCGGATATCTGCTCGCCGCCAAGGAGGATTCGAACGAGCTGTACAAGGTCGGCCTTGGATCGGTGCGGTTCCTGCTCGCCGTCGGCGATCTGCTGATCGGCTGGCAACTGCTGCGCCAGGCCGAGATCGCCCTCCGGGCGCTGGACAACGGCGCCGTGTCCGGGGAGATCACGGCCGCCGACTCCGCCTTCTATCACGGCAAAATCGGTGTGGCACAGTTCTTCGCACGCAATGTGCTGCCGGAACTGGCCGCGGTCCGCGCCGTGCTGTCCGATCTCGACGACGACATCATGACACTGGCGGAGGCGGCTTTCTGATGACGACGACCCTGGCTCGTACGACAACGGTGACCGAGCGGATTCGGCAATCCCGTTCCGGCACAACCACTTTCTCACTCGAGTTCATGCCGCCCCGCGATGCCGACGGCGCGGCCCGGCTGTGGCGTGCGCTGCGCACGTTCGAACGCCTGGATCCGGCTTTCGTCTCCGTGACCTACGGGGCGGGCGGGTCGACCAGGGACCGCACCGCCCAGATCGTCAGGGAGATCGCCGAGTCGACGACCTTGCTGCCCGTCGCGCACCTCACCGCGGTGGCGCACAGCGTGGACGAACTGCGCGCCGTCGTCGGCGCGCACGCGGCGAGCGGCGTGCGCAACATCCTTGCGCTGCGCGGCGACCCGCCAGGGGATCCCTTGGGGGAGTGGACAAAACACCCCGAGGGTGTGCAGTATGCCGAGGAACTGGTGCGACTCGTCGACGGCTGGGGCGAATTCCACATCGGCGTCGCCGCCTTCCCCGAAGGCCACCACCGCGCGGCGGACCTGGCTCGCGACACCACCAACCTGGTCGGCAAACTCCGGGCCGGCGCCGAATACTCCATCACCCAAATGTTCTTCGATCCCGACCACTACCTACGCCTGCGCGACCGCGTCGCCGCCGCCGACCCCGCACAGGCCGCCAAACCGATCATCCCCGCGATCCTGCCGATCCTGTCCCTCGCGGGCGTCCAGCGCATGGCCGAACTCTCCGGCGCCACTCTCGCCACGGACATCGTCGACCGCCTGGAACGGGCAGCAGGCCCCGGGCCACACGAGAACAAAGAAGCCGTACGGGAAGTAGGCGTCGGTATCGCCACTCACATAGCCGAAAGGCTCATTGTCGAAGGCGTCCCCTGCCTCCATTTCTGCACCCTCAACACCGCACGGGCGACATCGGAGATCCTGTCGAACCTTGGGCTCGCTGCGCCATGACGAGGCCACGGCCGGGCAACGCCCGGCAAGCCGGTGGGGCCGTCACCGGTGATGGGCTCCGACATTGCGTTACGGCCAACGAGGCCGCGGCCGAGGTAACTGTTTCGCCAAAAATCAAGAACGCCAGCAATTGCTGGGTACATCTTGCGCAAGCCGGGCCGGACCCGGAGAACAACTGAGCAAGAAAGTACGACCATGCGTAGAGCAACGGCGCTCTTCGCCGCATTATTGTTGGCCATTCTCTTTTCCATTGCACACGTGGCGAATCCGCAAGCGCGCGCCGATGATTGCCTGGGTGACTGGGCCATCGGTGTCGGCGGTCTCGGTGACAACACCTCGTCGGTGTTCACACCGTTCGTGAATCAGCCGGTCGGCTACAACTCCGCCGATCCGATGTCGGGGTTGAACGAACTCGACCGGCTGTTCTGGTGGCACCGCAACGAATGCCCGGGTGATCACATCCGGTTGATCGGGCACAGTGAGGGTGCGGCGCTCGTCCACGCCTGGGTCACCGCGCACCAGGACGTCGACAACGCCAATGCGGTTCTCCTGTCGGATCCCAAGCGGGCGCCAGGGCCCGGCTGGGGTGGATTGTCCTCGACTCCCGGCAGTCAGGTCCTGGGTTATCCGCTGGCGGGCGTCGATGATTGGTTCGGCCCCTTCCCGGTGCTGACCGTGTGCAACCACGACGACCAGATCTGCGACACTTCGGCTGGTTGGTGGGGCTATCTCTTCGCGGGCGCGCATAGTCGCTACGATTTCAACGTATGGGATTACGGCGCTTGGGATTCCGGCGTCTGGTACCGGTAGCCGATGAACCATGGGGATCAGTAGCCGTGCGGCACTGGTCCCCATTGGCTGAATCCGTGACCCATCGAAGTGCATACCGCCGCGCCGGTGAAGGTGATTTGGCAATTCGCTCCGGCATAGGTGACCGAGTACTGCGGGTCGTGATAGCTCGCCTGTGTGAGGCGGGTCAACGGCGGATTTCCACCCGGCAGCGTGTGGCTGCCGTTCGAGTCCCACTGCGGGTGTGCGGGCAACATCGCCGAATCGATGACAATGGCAGGCACATTCGGCAACGACACCTGCATTCCGGCGTACAGCACATTCATCGATGCGGCGGGCACCGCGAGGTCACACCCCACGCCACCGCCCGCGTCGATCGAACAGTTCCACCCGCCGAGCGCGAAATACGCTCTGCCGTCTACCACGGTCGGCCCCGGCACCTCCTCCGCCTGCGCGATGCCACTCCCGCATACACACAGAACACTCCCGAGAACCCCTCCGCAAACCCGTACGGCGGTAACCTTCACACCCGTGAACACGGAATCTCCTACCCGCGTGAAAAGTAACAGGTCTAATCGGCCATAGAATGCAAAATATCACTTTACGGCGCAAAAGTGACTGTCCTGTCCAGGGCCCTTTCGCGGAAATGTGCCGCACGGGCCGGATTTCACCGATGCGCGGCCATCTGCGGCCCGTCCCGGCGTGCAGCCTCGAACCATCCCGGGGGCGGTACCGATGAATTTCGGATGGATACGTCGTCGAAGTCTGTGGACATGCCGAAGGAGAGGAACCCGATCATGACCAGACCGTTTCGATTCGGAGTCGTTGCGCCGCTGAGGTCCGACGTCCCCACCTGGCGAGATCACGTGCGCCGCATCGCCGACAGCGGGTACTCGACGCTGCTGGTACCCGATTTCCCACGGCTGCAACCGGCGCCGGGTCCGATGCTGGCCACCGTCGCGGCCCTGACAGACCTGCGCGTCGGCACCTGGGTGTACGCCTCGCCGCTCCGTCCGGCCTGGCTGACAGCGTGGGAAGCGCACTCGCTGTCGCTGCTGACCGACGGCCGTTTCGAGATGGGTATCGGCGTCGGCAGACCGGGCATCGAGGACGAGCTCCGCGAGAAGGGAATGCCTGCCGTACCGCCGCCGAACGAGCGGCTGGCCCAGGTGCGCGAGACTGTCGAGACACTGCGGGTACTCGACGGTCCCGACCGTCACACGCCTGTGGCGATGGCCGTATTCGGTCCGAGAGCCCGGGCGCTGGCGGCCGAGGTCGCGGACACGGTCACCTTCCCGCTGGGGGATCGGCCTCGGGCCGAAGTCGCCCGGCTGACAGACGGCTTCCGTGCCGACGGGAACATCGAACTCGCGCTCGCCGTACCGGTCATCGGCGACACCGTCGCGCCACACATGGCGCCCCCCGACACCGACACCGCCGCACTTCGCGCGGCCGACGCGCTGACCGTCCTTCCGGATGACCCCGCGGCCGCCGCCGAGGAAATCCAGCGCCGCCGCGAGGAATTCGGCTTCTCCTACTTCGTCTTCGGCGCTGCCTTCGCCGACCGATTCGCGCCGATCGTCGCCGAACTCGCCGGACGATGAGTCGATGGCGCGGAGCAGAGCTGCTCGCGAACCGATCTGCCCGTGTATCGCCCGAGGTTGCGCGACGATAGATCCCGGAAAGGTGGATCCGCATGTCCGGCAGGGGGACAGATGAAGCGACTCGTTGTCTGCTGTGACGGGACCTGGCAAGCCGAAACGGCGCCGTACTTCTCGAACATCGCCAAAATCGCACAACTGGTGAAGCACGAAAACACTGTTGTGCGAGAGGGATCGCGAACGCGGCGGATACCGCCGATCGCTCAGCGCGTCACGTATCTTTGCGGGCCGGGCGGCCGCGGGTTTCGCGCCGACCGCTTGTACGGCGGTGTACTGGGGAGAGGAACCGAGGCCAATCTCGTGTCCGCGTATTGGTATCTGGCACTCAACTGGGAACCTGGCGACGAGATCTTTCTGTTCGGGTTCAGTCGTGGTGCGTATACGGTGCGCAGCCTTGCCGGGATGCTCGATGTCCTCGGCCTGATGACACCGGAGGCGTTGCTCGAAGGGCAGTACGGCAACGCGATCGCGGCCTACCGCAAGAAGATTCGTAATCTATACGATCCGCGAGATCCGGTGCGGAGGGAACGGCGAACGTTCCGGAACGCATATTGCAGGCACCCGGTACCGATCCGTTTCATCGGAGCGTTCGACACGGTCGGCGCGCACGGAGTTCCGGGTATGCTCGGCTATCCATTCTCTGGATTCCATAATCTCTACTTGCTCGACAATGTCCAGTGCGCGCGCCATGCGCTCGCGATCGACGAGCGGCGCAGGCACTTCGCGGCATGCTTGTGGGAAGGGCCGCCGCCGTGGAGCAACTATATCCGCGAAGACGGACGCATTATTCTGGACGAAGACCGTCTTCGACAGGTCTGGTTCCGGGGTGTGCATACCGATATCGGCGGCGGCTACCCCGAGTGTGGTTTGTCCGACATCGCTCGCCGCTGGATGATGCGGGAGGCGTCGAAGGTCGGTTTGGAGTTCGATGCACGGCTCGTATCCGGGTTGGATGAGCAGTGCGCGCACCGCGAGAATCATATGGCCGAGCACAATTCACTCAATTCGGCCTACCGAATATTCAACAGCGTCATCTTTGCCAGGTCACCGCACAGCGGCAGCAGGGAGCTCCATTCGAACTCGTGGCGCCGGCTGCTGGCTCCGAGCGCGGTGGGGAACCTCATCGCGGCATCGGCCTTGAACGCCCCCGACTACCAGCCCTTCAATATCGAAATGTTGCGAAGAACCCTCGGCGGAGAGATACCAGGATCGCTTATCGAACAGACCGCGTGAGACAGACCTGGTCGATGCCTGGTGTGTCGGCCCGCGGCCCGCCCGTCGCGGACCACCTCGCTGGTGAGCCGCCGCCATCAGCAACGGTGAAAGCGGTTGCCAGAGGTCAGGGGGATCGTTTGATCCGTGCGCGGGCATCGGCCCACGAGAGGGGAAGCTCGGCGGAAGTCGCGGTGGAGTCGGCGAAATAGGGATTACCGAGACGACCGGCCATGTCCTGCAACATCTTCGCGTGTACGCCGCTGTGCACGAACGCCTCCATGGCCTCCTTGTCGGACCAGGCGGACAGGGTCCAGAAGGTCTTGGTGAACGGCTTCGCGTCCAGCGTGTAGCCCGCGCAGCCCGGCGTGGACTTCAGCTGGGTACGGATTTTCGCGGTCCAGCGCAGGAATCGGGGGATATCTCGATAGCGGGTCAACGGCAGGCAGGTGGTCAGCACATGTAACTGAATTCCGTCGGCGGGTTCGTAGACTCCGGCGGACCAGGGCAGGGCGGGCATCGACGGCCCCTTCCGATCGATGTGAGCGGCCGCGCGAGCAGCTCGGGCACGGTCGCCGAAATCTAAGAATACTCAGGCACTATCGGCCGCCGACTCGAATTCGAGGCCGCTGCGATCAGGAAAACCGTTGGCTGAGCTCCAGATACACCGTCTCTTCCGGCACGCCGCCGAAGAAGACCCGGTCGTACAGTTGCGGCACCAGGCGGTATATCGCATTCCGCGCTTGCGCGGCGCGCGGCCGGTCGGATTCGTCCAGCACGCGCGCCGTGGCCCGCACCGCGGGCCCGAGCGGCTTCCCGCGCACAGTGCACGGCGCGATCAGCGCATGCGGATTGTTCCGTATGCGCTTGACCTTCCCCGACTTCCGCTCGGTGAAGACGTAGACGTGGCCTTCGTCATCCATTCCGAACCAGACCGGTGACGGCACCGGCTCGCCGCTGCGCCGGAAGGTCACGAGCACCGCGTGGCGATGCCCGCGCAGGGCTTCGAAATCCCCTGCCGTCGCGGTTGATTCGGTGATCGAGAACGCGCGGCGATCTCGCATTCTGTCATACACCGCATTCATCCCGGTGCCGAACTTCGCCAAGATGCCCATGATTACCGCCCTCCGGCACCGTATGACATGGCTTGGCACCACGATACGCAAGCTCGCGCCGTCCATTGGTCGAATATCCGATGCGCCTGAACCGAGCGACCAAGTGGTCCGGCGGGTGAGAGCGGCTGCGGCGCAGGGAAATCCGCTACTGCCGACTAGGTGCGGCGCTCAACCGAAAGTCGCGGTTTCGGTGGTGTAGGTGTCGGAGGTGAACCAGCGGGCGGCGTCGGCGATGTCGTCGACCCATACCTCGACGACACCGTCGTAGAAGACGCTGGTGACGCCGGGTCAGGAAGCTCTGGCAGGACCTGCTCACCGACGTGATCGCGCTCCCCTCGGCACTGGACCGTCAGTTGCAGCGCGACGCCGGGATGTCGAACTTCGAGTACAGCGTGCTCGCACGGCTTTCGATGGCGGATCAGGACACCATGCGGCTCAGCGAGCTGGCTCGCGACAGCGACAGCACGCTCCCGCGCCTGTCGAAGCTGATGGACCGTTTCGAAGCCCGAAAGTGGATCACCCGCCGCGGCGACCCGAGCGACGGCCGCTACACCCTGGCCACGCTGACCGCCGCGGGTCGGCAGCAGGTGGTCGACAGCGCGCCCGGACATGTCGCGCAGGTGCGCCGTCTCGTCTTCGACCCACCCACAACCACGCAACGCCGCCACCTCGGCGCGGCGCTCGCCCGCGTCGCCGAGACCGTGCGGCGGGAGATCGCCGTACCTCGGCCGAAAGATTTTGGGTGACATAGGAATTGCCTATGGCATCCGCTCGATTTTCGTCTTTGCCTGTCGTTCTTATGCGGACATACAGTGAAACAGCTCGACGAGGTGCTCATCCGGGCACATCGCTGTCTTTCCGTCGAGCCGACAACACGCAAGCGAAAGGACGCCGTGGCCGCCCAGCAGATGCTCGGCGGGGTGGCGGTCCCCATGGTGGCGCCGCCGTTCCTGCACTACACGACGGCCAAGGCTGCGCTGGAGAACTGCAGCCGGGGATTGGCCACGGAGTTGGACCCGTTCGGAATTCGAGTCAGCACCGTGTCTCCGGGCCGAACCGCCACCCTCGGCGGCGAACCAACGCGGGAACAGTGGGCGCGCCTTGACGCGGGGCCGGGCCGGACAACACCACCCCACCGCTGGGGCGCGATGGTCAGCCCGACGACATCGCCCACGCGGTGCTGTTCCTCGTATCCCACCGCGCGTGGGGACGAGTCATGCGGTAGTGACCGCAAGGCTTCAACCGCTCGGCTGTCGGCAGCTCCGGAGCGTCTCGAAGATTGTAGGCAGACCTGCCGACATCCTTCGTCCGAACCGAGGCGTTTATGGACAATCTGCACCACGCGCGGATCGGGAGCGGGACTGCCCGGCTTCCGTTGACTCCTGATCTGAAGTAGGTAGGGGGCGGTCGCCGCGTGTCCGGTCTGCTCGTGCTCCCTGAAGTGGTTCGTGAATGGCATGAAATTGGCTGTGGGCTATCTCCGACGAATGAGACATTGATCTGGTCCCTCGGAGTTGACCGCCTCGGCCGCGGGTTAGTAGGTAGCGGCAGCGCGCATGGCGACGTAGTTGTGGATGCTGGGGAACAGGCGGCGGGTTGGTTACCTGGTGCGCTTCAACGAGTCTCGGGTCGCTTTGGCCAGGCCTACCGAAAGTGAGTGCGGCGGTATTGCCCCGTTCGGTGGCCGCGCGCCAAGTCTAATCGGCCGTAGAGTGCAAAATATCACTGTACGGCGCAAAGTCTTTGGTTCCATCCAGGGCTCTTTCGTGGAACCGGCTGAAACCCCCGAGTCATCCTTGCTCTCCGGCCGGAATCGCCGAAGTGCTTCGGTTCAGGTGGCGGCAGGCAGTTGCTGAACATACCGACCGATTGGAACTTATTTCCGTAGTCGTGGAATCATTACGACATCATCGTGCCGGGAACTGGCGCCGGATCCCTAGGTCGGGGAATTACTTTCGATAATGCGGTTCGTCGGCGCGATTTGAAGGTGTGGTTCAAAGGTGCGGTTCGAGATATTGGGACCAGTTCGGGCTTGGGGGAACGGGGCGGAGATCGAGATCGGATCGCCGCAGCAGCGCGTGGTGCTCGCCATGCTGTTGTTCGATGCGGGGCGCCCCGTCACCGTCGATCGTCTGGTGGACGGGTTGTGGGGCGAATCGCCACCGAAGCGCGCGGCGCAGGTCACGCGGACGTATGTGTCGCGCCTGCGCAAGATCGTCAACGCGGACCGCAAATTGCTCGTGACGGAGGTCAGCGGTTATGCGCTCCATCCGGGCGACGACGCGATCGATCTGACGGCGTTCGAGTCCGCGTCGGCGGCTGCCGAGGACGCCAGGACCCGAGGTGACCTCACCTGCGCCGATCAGTTACTGGGCCAAGCCCTTTCGCTCTGGCGCGGCGAGCCGCTGGCAGGCCTGCCGGGCCCGTGGGCGGAATCGAACCGTGCCGACCTGGTAGAACGTCGATTGACGACGCGACAGGCGCGGTGCGAGGTCGGATTGGAATTGGGGCGCCATGTACAGGAAGTGGCGGAGCTGACGGAACTGTGCCGGGTCCATCCCTATCGGGAACGGCTGCGCGAACTGTTGATGCTCGCCCTGCATCGATGCGGCCGGACCGCGGAGGCGCTCGGCGTATTCGCCGACACCCGGAAGCTCTTCGATGACGAACTGGGGATAGTGCCGGGCCGGGAACTGTCCACCATGCACGATCGGATCTTGCAGGACGACCCCGAGCTGCTGCTGTGGTCGCGGACCGCGAATCGGATCACCCTTGTGCCCGCGCAATTGCCCGCGGACACAAGGGATTTCACCGGTCGGGCGGAGATGGTGGGCACCCTGGTCGCGGCGCTCGGCAAGGGCGGGACGGTGGTGGTTTCGGGCATGGGCGGCGTCGGTAAGACAACGCTCGCCGTGCACGCCGCGCAATTGGTGCGAGCCGAATTCGGCGATGGGCAACTGTTCGTGAATCTGCGTGGCGCGGGATCTGATCTCGCCGACCCTGTCGCTGTGCTCGGTGCCTTCCTGACCGCGCTGGGGGTGGCCGACCCGGCGATGCCGACCGGTCTGGTCGAGCGGGCCGCGCTGTACCGGACGATGCTGGCGGGCCGGCGTGTACTGGTGCTGCTGGACAACGCGCGCGACGCCGCGCAGGTGCAGCCGCTGCTGCACGGTACGACCGGTTCCGCGGTGCTGGTCACCAGCCGGGCGAGGCACATCGTCATCGAAGGTGCGGTCCACGTCCATCTGGATGTCATGCCCCCCGACGAGGCGCTGTTGCTGCTTCGCGGTGTGGTGGGTGCCAAGCGCGTCGACGCGGAGCGGGAAGCCGCCGCGAAGCTGATCGCGACATGCGGGTTGCTGCCGTTGGCGATTCGCATGGTTGGGTCCCGGCTGGCCGCCCGGCCGGGTTGGTCGATCCTCGACGTCACCGAGCAATTGAGCGACAACCAGCGGATAATGGCACTCGGCACGGGTGATGTTGCGGTTGTTTCGGCGTTCGAACTGAGTTATCGGCAGCTCACGGTCGAGCAGGCGCGTGCGTTCCGGCTGCTGGCCGTTGCCGACGGGCCAGACATCTCGCTCGAGGCGGGTGCGGCGCTGCTCGGCGTCGACAGCCACGCCGCGCAGGTGCTGCTCGAATCCCTGGTCGACGTCAGCCTTCTCGATTCGCCCACCTACGGGCGGTACCGATACCACGGATTGTTGCGCACGTTCGCCCGTCTGCGGCTACCCGACTGCGAGGCGCGGCCCGTGTTCCGGCGTCTGCTCGACTACTATCTCGCCACCGGTTGTACAGCATTTCAGCTGGCCGTGCCGGGGGACCCCGTTACTGAGGTGGTCGATCCGCCGCAGTGCCACGGCGGGTGGATGCCCGACTTCGCCCACGCCGCGAGCTGGGTCGCCGCCAACGCGGACAACCTTGTCGCCGTGGTCTGCCAGGCGGCGACCGCCACCCAGCCCGACCCGATGGCGGTGACCGTCGCGGTGCAACTGCTCGTCGTGCTGTGCCCCTTCAACCAGCAGCTTCGGCATGTGCGGCTGGAGCCGGCGGTCATGGCGCTGTGCCGGGCGGTCTCCGAGGACGATCACCGTCTTGCCGGGCGGGTTTACTTCCTGCGATCGATGGTGGAACTCGGGCTGGGTCGGCCCGCGGATGCGGAGGCGGCGGCCCGGCAAGCGATCGTCTGGTGCCGCGCGGGCGGTGACGCGACCGTCCACTGCCAGGTGCTGAACGTGCTCGGTCGAATCAACCGGCGGCGAAGACACTTCGAAGAGGCGCTCGACTGCTACCGGCAGTCGATCGAGTTCGCCCGAACTGCGGGGCACCGTTCCGTCGAGGCGTTGACCATGGCCAATATCGCCGCCGTACTGGTGGACCGGGGCGACGCCGCCGATGCGGTACCTGTCTGCGAGTCAGCGATGCTGACGGCTACGGACGTCGACGACGTGAATGCCATTGTCTATGCGCGCTACACGCTCGGGGTCGCTCTCCAGCAGTCCGGCCGCTACGCGGAGGCTGCCGATGCGCACCGGCAATGTTTGCGGGCCAGCGATGCCGCGGGCCTGATGGTGTGGGAGGCGCATTCGCTTTATCAGCTGGCGAATTCGCTGCTTCACCTCGAGCAGCCGGCCGCGGCGGGGCGCTATGCCGAGCGTGCGTTGATCCTCTGTCGCGATATCGGTGATCAGGTGGCTGAGGCGCACGCGCTGACCAGCGTGGCGGCGGCGCTGACCCAGACAGGGGATGCCGATCGTGCTCGGTTCTGCCTGCAGAGCGCCTACCAAATATTCCGCGGTCTCGGGATGCCCGCAGCCGAGGACACGCTGCGACGGCTGCGGGATCTGGCCCCGGTCTCGCTCGGTCGCAGCGCCGACGGAACCGGAGGATCGGTCGCCTTGGGGTGAGCCGGGGTGCGGTCCTCGTCACTCCTCTGACCTGCTCGTATACGTGGCGTCGACCCCGTGTGGACAGGGGTTCCCTAGCGTCACTTCGTGATCGGACGTTCCGATCAGGCATTTCACGTGGCAGGGGTTGCGATGGCTACGCGCATCGGATTGAGCTCGGGGACTTTGCCGTCTTCCTCGGCGGGCGAGTTGGCGGCGCGCACGTTGCAGGGCAATGGTGACGCGGTGGATCTGCGGGCCGGAAAGGGCCACGCATGGGAGCGCGCGGGCCTGCGGCGCGGTATCGCCGATATCACCGATCGGGGGGTCACGGTCGTCTTCATCGGTGTCAGTATGGTCGCGGGCGACCCGGAATCCGCAGGCTTCTCGTACCCCGGTGTGCCGGGCTATCCGATAAAGGCATTCTGTGCGGGCACTCCCGATGTCGCAGTGCTCGCCGCGCAAGCCGATGCCGCCGTCGCGGCCGACACCGAGTTGTGGGTGGAACTGCACCGCGGCGGACCGAATGCCGCCGACCTGATCCGGCTCGCCGCCGAAGCCGGTGTCGGCGTGGTGGTCGACCTGCTCGGCCTTGTGGAGACGGGCGGCGCCTGCCAGGACACTCTCCGGGATTTGGCCCCCCATGTGCGCGCCGTCCAGGTCAAAGGGGTGCACACCACGCCGGACCGTCGGCACCGGCATCGTCCGCTGCGGCCGGTCGACCTCGAGCCGCTGCACACGCTACTGGCCGGCGGTGCGAGTCCGGCCGCGATCACCGTCGAGTCGAAGGCCGGTCGGCCGCTGGACGACTTGGCGGTGCTGCGCGCCGAGCTCGGCGATTTCGTCGCGTCCGCCCGATGAGCGGAGCGATGAAGCGTAAGAAACGGTTTCGCTCACAGAACGGTAATACGGTTGATTTCACATGAATATACGAGTTTCGAACGCGAAACTACCACGCAGCAACTATCGGAGTTTCCGCCGACGGCCGATGGCTCTGAGCATCCTTGGCTGCTACTCTCGAAAAGAGAGCAAGAAGTCCTCGCCCTCGTCTCCAGGGGGTTGACTTATGCTGCAGTAGCTCGTAGTCTGCGGATCAGCGTTCATACCGTCGACACTTATCTGCGTCGCATCCGCCGCAAGACGAGTATTTCGAGCATGGCCGAATTGGCTATTGTGGCATACACCGGCTCGTCGAAGTCGTGAATAATGAGATTTCCGCCGCGCCTGTTATTACGTTCGCGGCGTTCGATCTGGATGGCACCCTACTCGACGCCGACGGCAGACTTCCCTCCGCTGTGGACGACAGTCTGATCGGACTGCGAGCGGGCGGGATCACACCGCTGCTGGTGACCGGGCGCACCGTGCGGTCCATGCTCGAGCTGGACCCCGACCACACCGTGCTCAGCGGTTTGGCCAACCAACTCTTGCTGGCCGATGGCTGTGTCGTGTTGGACCGCAGCACCCACACGGTCACAAACCTGCTCGAGGTGCCTCGGCAGGCCGTCGCCCTGCTGCTGCGGGCGGGCGTGGACGAGTTCGTCGTGGATACCGGAACCGACCTGCGGGCGTCCTCGCGGCGGGCAGCGCTGAGCTATGCCCGGGCATACGCGTTGCCGCGCGACGCAATCGATATCGGCCTCGAATCATTCTGGCCGGTAACGGGAATCACCGTATTCGACCAGCCAGCGAAGGTGGCGGAGGCGCTCGCCGGGGTGCCGCACGACACGGACGCGATCGGCCCGTTCGATGCATTGCTGATCAAGCCACGTGGGGCGTGCAAGGCAACCGGCCTGGCCGCCTACCTCGCGCGCTGCCGACCGACGATCGATCTCGACTCGGTCATCGCGTTCGGCGATGCCTACAACGACGGATGCCTGCTCGGTTCCAGCGCGCTCGGTGTCGCGGTGCGCGGAGCCGACGAGACGGCTTGTCGTTGTGCAGATATCCGGTTGCGTCAACCTCTCGCAGCGTTCCTGGCGGATCTGACCCCGGTCGGTATCGCTGCGCTTCGCCTCCGTTTTCGTCGCAACGATATTGCGCGCGGCAGGCCATGCTTCGGCGGCCATCGCAGGCCGTGAAATCCGTCGTCCCTACAAATGATTGGAATGCTCCATGGAGCCGAGATTCGAGCAAGCCGAACTGGTGCCGCGTCCTACCGTGCGAGTGGTGTTACTCGACGAAGAAGACCGGCTGCTCCTGTTCTCCAGCATCGACGACTCCGACGGTCACATCTTCTGGTACCCCGTCGGCGGTGGTCGCGAAGAAGGCGAAACACTGGAACAGACAGCAGTCCGCGAAGCCTTCGAGGAAACCGGTCTCACCGAACTTCAGCTGGGGCCGGAACTTTGGCGTCGTCGAAAGATCGCGTGCTGGGACGGCGTCGCCTATGACTGCCGCGAGAACTACTTCCTCGCCCGCGTCGAGAACTTCGAAGTCGACACGGCGGGTTTCACGGCAACTGAACGTGCGTCGATCAAGGGGTACCGTTGGTGGACACTCGACGAGCTCAATGCGACGCGTGATCGTCTCGTCCCCGATGATCTGCGCACACTCCTGGCCGATCTGCTGATCTGCGGGCCGCCGGCGGAGCCGATCATCCTCACGGCCTGAGAATGTCCGAATATCATTTCGACAGCTGTCACGAGAAGTCGGGACGTTTTTCCGAACGTGCGTCGTGCGATTATTGATTCTACGGCGGTGACACCGACTCGGTCGAACCGGCAAAGTATTTCTATCAATGGGGAGGTGAAATGCGCGGGATCAACGGAAAGATTGCCGTCGTTACCGGAGGTGCCCAGGGAATCGGCCGGGCAGTCACCGAGCGGATTGTCGCCGAGGGTGGCAATGCGATGATCGCCGACAGTAACATGGATCATGGAAAACGCACCGTCGACGAGATAAACGGGCAAGCGGGCCGGGCCGCTGTGTGTTTTCACCCGACCGACGTGGCCGATGAATCCGCCGTAATCGATGTCATCGGCCGAACTGTCCGTGAATTCGGCGGTATCGACCAACTGGTGAATTGTGCGGCAGTTTTCATTATGCGTGGCATCGAGGCTACCGTCGAGGAGTGGCGTCGCATCATGGACGTGAATATCATGGGGCAAGCGCTGTGTGTGAAGCATGCGGTCCCGGAAATGCGTACGCGCGGCGCCGGTTCGATAGTGAACATCGCCTCGATCTCGGGCCACATCGCGCAGCCGGGTTATCTCACCTACAACGCCACCAAAGCGGCAGTCGCCAATATGACGCGTTGCATGGCCATGGATCTTGCCTGCGACGGAATTCGGGTCAATGCGGTCAATCCTGGAACAGTATGGAACAAAAACAACGAGCGTTACCACCGTGCGGAACTCGGCATGAACCGTGCCCAGGCCGACAGCCATCCCGAGATAGGTGGCAAACATATGCTCGGCCGAACCGCCGATCCGGAGGAGATCGCCGCCGCGGTGGTCTTCCTGCTGTCCGACGAGGCCAGCTACATAACCGGCGAGAACCTCATGGTCGACGCTGGATACACGGCGATGTGACACGTTCATGAAATTCGACCTGCATACCCATCATCAGCGATGTGGACACGCTCGCGGCTCGCTACGCGACTACCTCGAGGCAGCGCTCGCGGCCGATCTGGATGTGCTCGGCTGCTCCGACCATTCTCCATTCTTCGGCGAGGAAGCGGATCATTACAAACCATGGGTCGCGATGGCGCGGTCGGAATTCCATTCCTACCTCTCCGAATGTGTCGCGCTGCGCGAAGAATATCGTGGACGTATCGATCTGCGGATCGGTGTCGAATCCGATTTCTTCCCGGAGCACGTCGAAACCTACCGGCGGATCTATGAGGGTCTCGACTTGGACTATGTCATCGGCTCCGTGCACGTGGTCGGTGAGCTGGATATCTTCCACCCCGACCGCTGGATCGACGCTACCGACGAATTTCTGGAGGGGGAGAAGGAGCGCTACTGCGACCTGGTGGCCGAGTCTGCGCGGTCGGGCTTGTACGACATTCTCGGCCATATCGACGCGCTGCGGGGCGACTGCCCCCGGCTGGCGTCGATCGAGACTCCGGCGGTGGACCGCATGATCGAGGCGATCGTCGAGGCCGATGTGGTGGTGGAGGTCAACACCTCCGGAGTGACCAAGCGGTGCGGCGGTTGGTATCCCGATGACGCCCTCCTGATTCGGTTGCGCGACAACGGAATCAGGCTGACCTTTGGTTCCGATGCCCATGACCCGCACCGGGTCGGTGACCAGTTCGAGCGAGTGCGCATCCGGCTGCGCGAGCTCGGTTACCGGGAATGGTACGTGTTCGAGCGTCGCCAACCCCGGGCGATTCCGTTGTGAGCAGCGGCCGGGCCTGCTGTCGCTTTCCTATTTCCCAAGAGGTGTTCCGTGAACAATCGAACTATCAAGATCGCACTGGCGGGGGTGGGCTCCTGCGCGTCCAGCTTCGTCCAGGCGGTCACGTCCGGCCGCGATGCGGTGATCGACCGGCAGCCAGGCGTGATGTACCCCGAGATCGGCGGCTACCGGCTATCCGATCTGGAATGCGTTGCGGCCTTCGAGGTCGACGCGAACAAGATCGGCTGCGATCTGGCCGACGCACTACGGCGGCCGCCGACCGCCGCCGTCCAGCACGTGCATGTACCCGACACCGGGGTGATCGTGCGGCCGGGTCCTGTGCTCGACGGGATCGGGGGACGGCTGGTCGGCGTGGTCGAAGTGGATGAGCGTGCTCGGCAGGCCACGATCGAGGACGTGGCCGCTGAGCTGCGGCGCACCGGCGCCGAGGTGCTCGTGTGCCTCCTGCCGACGGGATCTGTCAAAGCGGTTCAGGCGTACGCCCGAGCCTGCATCGCGACCGGGACCGCGTTCGTCAACGCGACCCCGGAGTCCGTCGCGAACGATCCGGATCTGGCAAGCGCTTTCGCGGAACGTGGCATCCCCCTGCTCGGCGACGACCTGCGCAGCCATCTGGGGGCAACGACACTGCACACCGCGCTGCTGGACCTCCTGCTCGGCCGCGGTCTGGCGATCAAGGACACCTATCAGCTCAATGTGGGTGGTAACACCGACTTCTTGAATTTGGCGGACCCGCTACGGTCTGCCACCAAGCAGACGTCCAAGCGTCGCGCGCTGTCGAACGCTGGCATCGACGCCACCGATGTCGCGGCGGGTCCGAACGGGTACGTCAAATACCTCGGCGACCGGAAGGTGTGCTTTCTACGCATCGAGGCGGAGTCCATCATCGGAGCTCCGGTATCGATGGAGATCCGGCTGGAGGTCGAGGACAGTCCGAACGCCGCCGCGGTGCTCGCGAGCGCGGTCCGGATCGCTCGGGTCGCCGCGGACCAGGGCCGGTCCGGGGTGATCGATGCAGTCTGCGCATTCCTGTTCAAGAGCCCGCCGGTAGGCATGACGGAATCCAGCGGACTCGACAGCTTCCGCGAGTTCATCGCGGCCGCCGCGTCCCACTCCTGGCAGGATTCGCTGAGGGCTGCCGAGCTGGAAATCGCGAGGTTGGCCTGATATGGACGGCAGCAAAGTGCACGACCTGATCAGGGCGGAGCTGGCGCGAGTTCTGGGTCCCGACAAGCGATTCGGCGATCACGACCTGTTGGCCGACCACGGACTGGACTCGATGCGTAGCGTGGAGCTCACGCTCAACCTGGAGGACGTCTTCGCCATCGTGTTCGAGGACGAGGAGCTGGCGTTCGGCAACTTCGCGTCGGTGTCCGCGATCACCGAGCTCGTGTCCGCGAAGGTGGGGACACAGGACGGTGTGAAGGAACGACTCCCATGAGCGCACCCGCCTGGGTGCCGTGCACCGAAGACGATCCCGGCCCCGGCATCGCCCGCGAGCATTGGGGATTGACCGTCCTCGACGCCGAGCGCCTCGATCGCGAGAGCATGAACGGCGTTTGGCGGTTCCGGACCGACGACGGCCGCTTTGTTCTCAAAAGGCTAGGTCTGCCCGCCTCGGCGCGGTGGCTGGACTTCCAGTTGGCGGCCACCGAGGCCGCCGCCCGTGCGGAGATTCCGGCAGCGCGGACGATTCCGTCGATCCGCGGTATCCACACCGAGTCCACGACGATCGGGCAGTGCCAGCTGCGTCGCTACCGCGACGGCCGTTCCTTTACGGCCGGCTCGACCGCTGACATCACCCAGGCCGCGCAGATGCTGCGTTCGCTGCATCGGGTCCCGGTGGCCGGTCTGGCCCAGGTGCCGTGCCCGTCGGCAAACCTGGAGTCCTGGCTCGCCCCGGCAGAAAACGCTCTGCAAGATCTGGAAAAGGTACTGGCAGAGGTGGTTCCGGCTGATCTCGCCGATCGTGCGTTGCACGACTACGGCTCGGCGCTGGACCGCGCCACGCACCGGCTCGGTGCAGTCGGCTACGCGACCTGGCCGGTGGTACTGACCCACGGCGAGATCAGCGGATCGAACCTGGTGTTCGACGCGGAGGGAATGCTCGCGGCCGTGCTGGACTGGGATGCGATCCAGCTACGGCCGCGGGTGTACGACCTGGCGCTGGCCGCCCTCTTCCTCGGGCGCACGAAGCGCGGCAGCCTGAACAACGATCCGGCGGTCGCACGATTCTTCCTCGATCAGGCCACCATCGGAAATCCGTTGAGCGGCAAGGAGATCGATGCTCTTTCCGCTGTGCTCGAGCTGTACTTCGTACCGACTGCAGACCGGTTGGCCCGGTACGCTCATGGCGCGTCGAAGGACGTCGAGCGGTACGTCGGCTGGTCGGCTGAGGGCGCGAGACGATCGCGCGAACTGCTCGCGGCGATAATCGGGTGATCCGATGCCCGATACGAAGGTCACGCTGGACTTTTCGGTTGCCCGCCACCGTGTCGCCCTGACGGCGCCACCGGAGCTGATCGATGACGTCGTGGTCCGGGTAGCCCCGTACCTCACCGCCGGGGCATCGACCGGCACCGCACAGTGGACCGTGCAGTTCGGCGCGGATCCCCGCTTCGACTGCAGTAACAAGCAACAGGTCGTGCTCAGATCCACCACGGAGCCCGAAGCCGTGCTGTGGGTGGATCACCGGATACGTCGGATCGTCGTCGCCCCGTCGACCCCGCCGGGCTTCGCCGCTCACCTTGCCGCTCGTTACCTGCGGATCGTGCTGCGGCTGTGCCTGGCGGCGAGTTCGAACGAAATCTTCCCGCACGCCGGTATGGTGGCACGGCCGCAGCGGGCCGGGGTCGTCGTGCTCGGCCCGAAACGCGCGGGCAAGACCTCGACACTGCTGTCGGCGATGATCTCGGGCGCCGTATTCGTCGGCAACGACGATGTGAGTATCGCCCGTACCGGGTCCGGGTGGATCGGGCGTGGCTGGCCACGGGCGATCTCAGTGCGGCGGGACACCTTCGACGCCTTGGGTATTCGGCCGGAGAACGTCGTCCCGACGGCTTCCGGTCATCCCGGCGACGGCTCCGGCATCGGTTCGGTGATGCTACTGCCGAGTGCGCTGGCCGGAGCGTTGCGCGCGCCCGCGGTTCAGGCGTCGGCTCCGGTGACCGCACTGGTATTTCCGCAATTCGCCGAGGAGTCTCCGCCAAAGCTGCGCCCATTGGCGCGCGCGGAGACCGCTCGGCGCCTGTTGGGTGAACTGCTGCCTCAGCCGGTCAAACAAGCCGACTTCTTGCTACCCCATTTCAGCGCGGCGTCGCGGACCTCGACGACCAGGCTGTGCAACCGACTGGCGGCCGAGGTGCCCGCATTCGAGCTCAGGCAAAACTTCCGGGACCTCCGATCGGGCGCCGCGCGACTGACCACTCTGCTCGACTGACCCCCTGTTCGCTACCACAAAACCTAGGAGCCTGCCATGGCCACGACCATCGAGCGCCACATCGCCGTCTATGCCGACAACGACACGGGAATAGAGGACCTTCCCTATGAGCTCGTCGAACGTAAGGGCGTCGGCCACCCGGACACCATGTGCGACGCGATCGCTGAGCGCGCCTCCCAGCTGTACTCGAGGTACTGCCTGGACAACTTCGGCCGGATCGCGCACCACTGGTTCGACAAGGTGATGATCTTCGGCGGCGAAGCGGATCTCGACTACGGCCGCGGAGAGCTGACGAATCCCTACACCGTGCTGTTCGCTGGCAAGGGCGCCTACCGCGTCGGTGAGCATCAGATCCCGCTGGTGCCGATCCTCACGCAGGCCGCGACCGAGGTGCTGACCGCGGTCAGCACCGGCTTCGATGCCGATCGTCACCTGACCGTCGACTGCCGGATCGTCGACCATCAGGGAGCCGGCCGTGGCAATTCGCGTTACCAGCCCCAGACGCTGGACGACCTCGTCGAGATCGGTGACACCACACTGGTATCCAACGACACCAACCTGCTGCACTCGTACGCCCCGTTCAGTCGCCTCGAGCAGGCCGTGCTGGATATCGAACAGCTGATCAACGGTCCCGCGTTCAAGCAGCGCAACCCCGATACCGGCTGGGACGTGAAGGTATTCGGCAGCCGCAATGTCGAGTCGTTCAGCTTTGTCGTGAACATGCCGTTCCTGGCCAACGGAATTCGCTCGTTCGAGCACTACCTGGAACGCAAGCAGGCCTGCCACGCGGAAATCCTCGCTCTGCTGACCGAGCAGCTCGGCAGCGAGCCCACCCTGCTGGTCAACCCGACCGACCGCAACGGCCGTCCATACCTGACCGCGCTCGGCTCGGTTGCCGACACCGGCGACGTCGGTGCGGTCGGTCGTGGTAACCGCATCACCGGCCTGATCACCCCGATGCGGTCGATGAGCATCGAGGCGCCCGCCGGAAAGAACCCCTTGGATCACACCGGCAAGTTGTACGGCGTCTTGGCCCGCCAGCTCGCGGTGCGGTTGCACGAGTTGCTCGGCAAGCCGGTGGAGACCCACCTCTTCACCTCCAAGGAGGCCCCGCTGGACAATCCCGACGAGGTGGTTGTGCGGGTGCGCGGACTCTCGGACGACCCGGCGGAGACCGAAACCATCCGCAATGAGGTCGAAGCGGCGCTTGGTGCCACCGTCGATCTGACTCGGCGGATCATCGTCACCGGGGTGACGATGTGGTGACGACGACCGCCCTCGCGGACGACATCACCGATGTGGTCCAGCGCGGTGATGGCTGGGTCCGTGGTTATCGGGTTCCCACATCGGGCGATGGCGGACAGTTCCTGATCGTGCTCAAGCCGGAGTTCACCGCCGCGATCCGTCGCGGCACGGCCCCACTGCATCGGACGTTCGAACTGCTGGCTGACTCCGATGTGACGATCGGTGGGGTCCGCGTCGCCAGTACCGAAAAGCTCGCGGCCTTGCGGTTCATCGAAGGGCACTACCCGGTGCTGAATCGGGTGTCCAGGCTGGGTCTCAGCGCAGTGCCGAGAAATGTCCTGCACCGACTCGCCCATGATTACCCGGACATCGTCACGGCGAGCAAATCGAATAGCCGACAGATCCTCGGCGGGCATCAACTGCTCGAAGTCCGGCCGGATCTGACACCGCTTGCGCTGGATACCCTGGCCCGCAACCTACCTATCACCAAGATCGCATCCGGCGTTTATGCGTCCCGGATCGTGCTCGACGAACAGCCGTTGCTGGTTCTCAACGCGTTCCATCCCTGCCAGCTGGAGCACTTCCATCGTCCCGGTGGGAGCCTGGTGTTCCTGACCTGTCACACGAGTAGGCGCACCGACGAACTGCGGCGTGAGGTGATCGGTGCGACCGACCCGGCACAGGCCTGCCCCGGATCCGTCAAGCACCTGCTCTATGCCCTGCGACCGTGGCAGGTGTGCACCCGATTGAACGGGATCCACATTTCGCCGGGCCCGATCGAGGCGATGTTCACCATCCAGCGATACTTCGCCGAGGACTGGGCCGCGATGCCGCTCACCGACACCCAGCTCGGCCGGGAACTGCGGGCCGCGGGCATCGACCTCGAACAGGTCCAGCGGCTGTCGGACAACCCCATGATCGAGCAGGATGGTTTGCTGTTCGATCTCGGCGAGGACCGCACCACTGCTGAGAGCATCGAGCTGCTGCGCCGCATCGTGGGCGACCGACGATCATGACCGGCGGACCGCGACGGATCTGGCTGGTCGGCGCCGCCGGCTCGGGCAAGACGACGCTCGGCCGCGCCTTATCGGCCGAACTCGGCCTGCCGCATCACGAACTGGACGCGCTCTTCTGGCAGCCCGGCTGGCGGCGTGCCGCGGCCGGGCAGTTCCGTGCGTCGGTGGCTGCGATCACCGAGACCGACTCGTGGATCATCGACGGCCAGTACGAGTCCGCGCACCCGACACTCGTGGCCGCCGCGGACACCGTGATCTGGCTGGACGTATCGCTGGTCACCTCCATGCCGCGCATCGTCCGCCGTTCGCTGGGCAGGCTCGTGCGCGGCACGCCGCTGTGGAACGGCAACAGTGAATGCCTTGCCAGCGCGTGGGACCTGCTGACCTGGGCGATCGTCAGCCACCGCGCCACGCGGGCGGTGAACCGGCGGCTGATGGCGGATCTCTCGGCGCTCGGTGTGCGGACCGTCCACGCCACCTCGATCGGGGCGGTGCGCGCTCTCTTACCTATCGACTGACCGAATCACCCATTCGCAGAAGGGGAAAACTCCACGTGGCGACCATCTCGACCGACCTGGCAATACTGGGCGGCACACCGGTAGTCGACAGGATTCCAGCTCTCGGCCCACCTCCAGTCGGCGACCGCGAGCTCGCCCTGATTGCCGACATGGTGCGGCGCGGGGAAACCGCATACGTGGGGCGCGAGGGGCAGGTGGGCCTGCTCGAGCGGGAGTTCGAGCGCTACACCGGATCGACGTACGCCCTGGCGGTCAATTCCGGCACCTCCGCGCTGTACTCCGCCTTCTTCGGGATCGGCTTGACGCCCGGCGACGAGGTGCTGGCGCCCACGTACACGTTTCTGGCGACGGTGATGCCCGTATTCACCGTCAACGCGGTTCCCGTGCTCGTCGACGTCGACGCGTCGACCGGAAACGTCGACCCAGCCGACCTGGAGCGGCATATCACATCACGGACCCGTGCCATCGTCGTCACCCATCTCAACGGCGTTCCCGTCGATATGGGCAGGGTCATGGCGATTGCGCGGCGGCACGACCTCGCCGTGGTCGAAGACTGCTCGCAAGCTCACGGCGCCGTGTGCTCCGGTACAAATGTGGGTCGGTTCGGCGACGTCGGTGCGTTCAGCCTGCAGGCGAAGAAGACCGTTACCGCGGGCACCGGAGGCATCCTCGTCACCGACACGCAACGAGTCTACGAGCGCGCCGTCATGCTGGGGCATTTTCTGGCGCGCGCCGAGGAGGACGTCCGCAGCGAAGAATACGCGCGGTTCGCGACCACCGGTTTCGGCCATAACCTTCGAATGCATCCGTTGGGCGCCGTCTTGGCCCGTGCCTCACTGAGCGGGCTGGACGAGGTACTCGCGGTGCGACAGCGCAACTATGAGCGTATGGATCGACTGCTGACCGGCATTCCCGGCATTCGCCCGCCGGTTCGGCACGATTACATGGATCGACTGTCGTATTACAGCTATCAACCGCTCTATGTACCCGAGGAGCTGGACGGCCTGCCGATCGAGACCTATGTCGAAGCTGTTGTCGCCGAGGGCGTGCCACTGTCGAGGGTACGGTCCGGGGCGATGCACCAGCAATCGGTCTTTCGAGATCCGGCCTGGCACACCCAGACCTTCGGCTCTTCCGCTGCTCGGTACAGACAGTACCGTGGGGACGAATTCCCAGGCGCTGCTTCGTATCTCGCGCACGCTTTGCGGCTCCCCGTCTATTCCGTCGACATCCGTCCCGATCTCGACCGCTGGGCCGAAGCCCTTGCCAAAGTGGCCGCCAACCTGGAAAAGCTGCACCGCGCCGGAACAGTCTGATCGGCGCATTCGGGAGGTGCGGCGCGGATATGTCCGCGCCGCACCAGATTTCAGTTGGCCAGAGGGTACGGTGGCCGATCGATCTGCCGCTTCGGCGGCTATGAGCTGTCGTTCGCAGGGTGGTTTCCGCACACTGCCAGCACCTGTCGCCACCGCGACAGGAAGCGCTCGGCCCTGGTGTGGTAGTCGCTGTCCTGCTGTGCCAGTCGACGGGCGACGGCGCGAAGCCTGGTCAGGCCGGCCGGGCTGTCCATGAATCGGGACATACTGGGCCAGAAATACAGGAGGAACATGACGTCGGCATCAACCGACGGATCGAAGACCGCCGCCGGACGCTCCTGATCCACATAGAACGCATTCAACGGTCGAACCTCGGGATCGTCTACATCGTCATCTCGGCGCAGCGTGTCGAGCAGGAACCGCTGCCGTCCAATGTAAGCCACCTCTATGCCCTTTCGCACGCAGAAGTTCACAGCGTCCGAGGCGTCGTTGGCGATCGGCTCGCCTCGATCATTCAGCGAGGTATTGCAGACGATCGGCACACCCGTCGCCTGATGAAACGCCTTCATTGCGTGCGTTAGAAACGGATCGTCCCGGGTCGACAGCGTCTGAATACGCGCACTGCCGTCCAGATGGGAAATGGCGGGCACAATATCTCGGTACTCCGGCGCCACTTGAAAAGTTTCCAACATGAACGGCGAAGGTCGGCCGCCGACGAACCAGTCCCCGACGAAATCTTCCAGCACGATCGGCGCCACCGGCCGCCACCACTGCCGCTGTTTCACCTCGTTGAGGATCCGCTTCGTGTGCAACGTCCGCGGGTCGCCCAGCAGGCTTCGATGCCCCAGCGCCCGAGGTCCCACCTCGGCGGCGCCGTCTACCCACGCGATCGGGCCCCGTTCCAGATCCTGCACAAAGGTCTGCTCGTCAAAATCTTGGATATCCAATATTCGCGCACCCCAGCGGGATCTCGCCTCCGGAACCCGGAGTCGGTATTCCCCCGCATACGGTAACGCTGTCACTACCTCGCGTGTATGCAGATCGCCGCGCGCATAGAATCCCATCAAGCCGATCCCCAGCGCCTGGCCGGAGTCATTGGCACACGGCGGTGTCAACAGGCCACGGAATCCGTAAGTCGACAACAGGTGCGAATTAGTCGGACAGTTCAATGCATATCCGCCGGAAATCGACAGATATGCTTGGTCCGGTGCCACCTCACCCGCCCTCAGCAGCATATCTACACTGCGCTCGGCAATGGTGATCGAAACCGCTTGAATAATCTTCGATACCGCGCTGGCGACCAGCTCCTCCCGCGAGAAGGCCCGCTCGCCTCGACCACTGCCTGACGTAATTGCCCGCTCCGCGGCATCCCTCATCGCCTGTACCAGTTCATGGCAGCGCCCGATCAAGGCGGATCCGCCCCAGTAACGCTGCGTCACAAGGGGCGCGGGGTCGTACTCGACGGCGACCGAAGTGGCGTGCGCGAGCGCCATCAGCGTTCCCGGCTCCCTGTCGAAGATCCGCTCGGCCGCCGACCACAGCTGTCCCGGGGATTCCACCGGGGTGATGAGGACCGAGCCCTGCCGAGAGATCGCACCCGCGTACCAGTAGTCGTTGCTGACTCCGGTTTCCAGTACGAAGTCCGGGCCTGCGTCCAACGCGAGCGCGATGATCGTGGATTCGCGGAACTTCGCGGAATCCATGCACAACCCGGAAAACAGATGGGCGAGGCTGTGTGTGGGCAGGCCCATGTGGTCGAACTCCGGAAGTACCTCGGCCGTCTCCAGCCCCGGCGTGCCCCACACGTCCGACACATCGGCTCGAGTCAGACCTTCCTGCGCGAGCAGCCGATCAATCAGATCCGCCGGTGAACGCCGGTCATACAGGGGAATCACGTGATGCTTCAGGCCTGACAGACGCTCGATCTCCCAGTATCGGACAAGCGTGACCGCCTGGTCGTCGATACGCCAGAGCGCCACGTTCTGATCGTGACGGCGCGAACTGAAGGCCATCGGCCCGGCGGGGCTCAGGTAGCTGGAGACCACATAGGTCTCCGTGTCGTGGTTGGTCATCCGTCCTCAGCTTCCCTGCGTGGTCCGGGGCGGGTACCGGAGTCGTGCGGGCGCCCGTCAGCGATGTGCCCGCTGATTTCCCGGCTGGACCGGAGCCTGCGCTGGATCTGGGACCGGGAGAGCGGATGCGCTTCGTCCCACTCGATGGTGTTGGCCATCAACTCGCGAAGAGCCGGGTGCACGCTGTGCAGATAGTCGGGGTCTCGGGTGAACCGCCACGACGGACGGGGGCCCGAAGGCTCGTCGTACGCCTGCAGGTTGATGTCCAACGCCCGGCGGGGTGTATCGGTGGTGCACGACCCGCGGTGGACCGTGTGGTGATTGCGGTACAGGACGTCACCCGGCCCGCAGTGCACGACTACCTCGCCGGGGAGTGGCCCGATGCCCTTCACTGCGATCTGCCGGCGCTCCGGTTCGGACAGCGGGCGCCGGTGAGATCCGGGGATGACCCGGAAGGCATGCTGCTCTGTGAGGCTCACGTCGAGCTGGACGTGGTTGGAGCCACCGGTGCTGTCGAAGTGTTCGTTCTCGCCGTTGTCCCGGTGCCAGTTCAGCTCGTAGTTCACCAACTGTGGCTCCCAGAGCGCGTGCGCGTTCCAGAAACGCAGTCGCTCACCCAGGAACAGGTGCACAAATCGCATCAGGGCGGGGTTGGCGAACATCGCGGCGAGGTCGTCTTCATACAGGCCCGGATCGAAGACGTGGTTGACCCCCCACGTGTCGACGCGCGTTTCGTCCCGTGCGGTGTAGCGACTCTCGTACGAACCGGGGGAGCTGCGCACCTTGTCCCTCACACGGTCGGCCGCGGCGGTCATTCGCCCTACCTCGTCCTGGGTGAAGACATTCCGGACAACGGTGTAGCCGTTCTCCCTGAACTCCTCGATGTGCTGGTCCATATGCATCGTCCTTCGATTGCTCACCTGATCGAAACTCTGGCGTCCCGGCGAGCGGCGCCGCTCCTGCGGCGCGCGCGGGGTATCGGGGCATCGAGTGCCACTGAGGAATTGGTCGGGGGCATCCGGGCGGAAGTCGAAGTCCCATGTCATGCGGTCGTTCCCTTTGATTCCACATATTTCCTCTCTGCCGATGAACGTCACCGGGCGATCTGTGCCGGGGACAACAGTGGGCAGACTTCATGCTCGCATAATGCGCTTCCGGCAAAGCGTCGCGACTTTTCGTGACAGCACAGCACGGCGGCAGCGGTTAATATGGGATCACACCTTGTCGACTATCGACTCGTTCACCGGGGTGCCTTGTTCCCTGCCATTTCTATTGGAGGCTCGCCGCTCGCGGCGCGGACCCCTATGTCAGTCCTGATTGCTTCGTCCGGCATCAGGCTGCTGAATTCTCGAAGATTTCGCTGACGGGTCTCGGCTCGGCCGCCCGTCGGACGGTTGTTTCCATCGATTGTAGGAAGGAGGTGAAGAACGTGAAGATCGAATTTGTGAAGGTCGACATCGAGACCATCGATGAGTTGGAGCTCGACGACATCGTCGGCGGTCGACTCGGCTGTGGCTAATACCGGCTGATTCTGTCCAATAAACGGAATCGCCAAGTTGTGGGGCGCGGTGGAAATCGCGCCCCACAACTATCCAATCTCCTTGTCGGACTATTGCGAACTCGGGGCGAACATGAAGTTTCCGGTATTGGCCGGTCAGGTGGATTTGCTCCTGGAGCAGCAGCAGGGCTCGACAGGGGGTAGTAATCATCTCGGATTTACGATGAGTTTTCCGAATGGAGTGCGCCCGGAGCACATCGCGGCGGGTATACAAACCGTTCTGCGTGGGTTTTCGGCGCTGCGCTCGGTATTCTCGGGGTCCGTCGCGAGCGGGTATGTGCAGGAGGTCGAGCCGTTCGAGGACCATGTCGCCGCAGTCGAATTTTCCGATGTTTCGGATGCCGACCCGGCCCGGCAGGCGAATTACGTCAGGGGGCTCCTTCATCGAGATGCCGCCCAGTGGGACTGGTCCCGTCACGGGGTGTACCGATTCGTGGTCGTGAAAACTTCGCCGACCAGGTTCCACCTGGTCATTTCCCTGCAGCAGATCGCGGTCGACCACGCTTCGATCGGTCTCGTGTTGGACGCGCTCCGCGCGGCCGTGCTGGCCGCCGCGGCAGGGGAAGATCCAGTGCCGCCGGGCGACCGATATGAATCGGCGATAACCGACGCTCAGCCGAGCCCGGCGGCCGCCGGCGCTGCGCGTCGACATTGGGAGCGTGAATTCGAGCTAGCGGGCGCGACATTCGAGGAGTGCATCGATGTTCCGGTGGCCAGATTGCGCACACACAGCGCGATCATCGCTGGGGCGGCGTATCTCGAGCTCACGCGCAATGCGGCGGCCGGGCCGTGGGGGCCGTCGGCGCTGTTTTTCCAGCGGCTCGCTGCCACCTGGTGCGAATATCAGCCCAGGTTCACACTCATCGATGTCGTC
This sequence comes from Nocardia sp. NPDC052566, assembly GCF_044547285.1. Lineage (NCBI taxonomy): Bacteria > Bacillati > Actinomycetota > Actinomycetes > Mycobacteriales > Nocardiaceae > Nocardia > Nocardia sp. NPDC052566. The sequence continues at coordinate 804,925 of NZ_JBIUAF010000002.1, forward strand.
TTCACAATGCGTTCGGAGCGCCTGGCACAGCAGGTCGGTATGTTCTCGACCGTCCGGCCGATAATAATCGACCGCGACCGCCCGCGATGGCAAGCCGGGATAGTGGGGAAGCTCATTCGGGCGTCGGCGCATCAGTGGGTGGACAGCATTGCGCTACGTGATCTGGAGTCGCAGCGCGCGATTTGTGAACGCCCTTTTCCGATCTTCAATTATCTCGATGTCTCCGAGGCGGCAGGGCGTCTCGAACGGGCCGATGGTGTGTCGATCGTCAAATTCGTGGCGCCGATGTCCTCGCAGCGGCCGATATCCCTCAAGATTCGCAATACCGGCGAGTCATTCACCATCGATCTTCATGCGAACTCGGCGGTGTTCCCCCCTGCGGCGTCGGAAAGAATTCTCCAAGGATTGGTGGGACGATGACCGAGCATCCGATCTCGGATTCGATCGAACGGCTGGTTGGTCGGCCGCGGTTTCGCAAGTCGGCGCGTATCAGAAGCGACGGCATCTTCGGCGCGGTATCCTTTCGTGCCGGTAATGATCCGAATCGAATACCGCGCGGTGTCCGGATGGGCCGCCGCATCGATGTACCCTTCTATCCGCAGCACACCATGGCGGACTGTGGGCCTGCCTGCCTGCGGATGGTTCTGGCGACCAGGGGTATCCACGTCTCGGCGCAAGAGCTGCGCGAGCAGTCGAGCAGCGGCCGCAACGGCGTGTCCGCGGCGATGTTGCTGCAGGTCGCACGTCGATACGGGCTCGATGGCCGTGGTGTTCGCGCCGATCTGTCCGGGCTGTCCCATCTGACGCCCGGATCGATTCTGTACTGGCGGTTCAACCACTTTGTCGTTCTAGTGAAGGCCACCCGCTCGCATCTGCTGATCGTCGATCCGGCCGTGGGCCGCCGGGCGATCACGTGGGCCGAGGCCGACTCCGACTTCACCGGCGTTGCACTGGAATTCAACAGTCGGGCCGTCCGCAACCGCGCCGAGACGGGACCGGCCGAGGGGGACGCGATGGTTGCGCTGGCGGCGTCGCTGCTCCCCCGGACGGTGCGTTGGCTGGGCGCGCTCGCCACCTCCGCTCTCCTGCTCGGCTACGCCCTGGCGTTCCCGTTCGTGCTCGGTCGGATGGTTTCCGCGGGCCCGGATGCATTGTGGGACGGGATGCCGGCCTATGTCGACTGGGCGGCTCTACTGGCCTGCGCGATTGCTTCCTTCGGTCTGCTGCAGGTTGCTCGGTCGAGATTGATAGTTTCGGTGCAATGCTTGCTCGAGGAACGCGCGGCGCAGCTTTTGATGGGGCATCTCAGCCGACTGCCACTGGAATTCTTCCAGGCGCGGCACACGGGTGATCTCGCGCACCGTGTGCGCTCCACCGGGCGCCTCAAACAGGTCGTCTCGGTGACTACCGTCGGCGCCGTCTTCGATGTGGTGGCCGTCATTGGATATCTGCTTGTCATCGCCTTCGAAGAATTTTGGACGTCGATGGCAATACTGCTTTCCATCGTGATATTTGCGCTCGTCACGGTGTTGTCCTGGCGGCGGCAGCGGCATCTTTCCGCAGATGCTCTCGAGGCGCGCACCAAGTCGGCCAACGAGATTCACGAAATTCTGACAAACATAACCACCGTCAAGGCATTGGGCGCCGAAGGAATTGCCCATACTCGCTGGTTGAATTCTTTCGCCGACGAACTCACCGCCGGCACCAGGCAGCAACGGCATGCGGGCCTGATTTCGTCCGCGGTGGCGACCCTGCAGTTCGCGGCTCCGCTGCTGGTCTTGCTGGTCGGTCTGGGCAATGCTGGGCAGAGCGGCGCCGCTCTGTCGTCCGTGGTGGCGCTGGGGGCGCTCAGTTCCGGGTTGTTCGCCTCGCTGTCGAACTTGTCGCAGGCATCGGCGGCACTGGTGGAACTCACCCCGGACCTGTATCGGATGAACGATATTCTGACGGCCCGATCCGAGGTGCGCGGTACGTTGAGCGTCGACAAGTCGGAGCGGCCACCGGCCATCCGGCTGGAAGATGTGTCCTACATTTACCCGGGTGCACCGACGGCCTCGGTGCACCCGGTGACCGCCGAGGTCCAACCGGGGGAGACGCTGGCGATCATCGGCCGGTCGGGATCCGGCAAGTCCACCCTCGGTATGCTGGTCGCCGGGCTGATCGCCCCGACATCCGGCCGAATATTGATCAACGGGACAGCTCTTTCCGATCTTGATCCGGTGGAGTTCCGCCAGCAAATCGGATACGTCGATCAGGGGAGTTCACTGATGGCGGGCACGATTCTGGACAATATCAAGTTCTGCCGACCGGAGGCATCAATCGACGAGGTGCGGGCCGCGGCGCGGGCCGCGGAAATAGACGATTTCATCATGTCCCTTCCGATGAAATATGAAACCTTGCTCGGTGTCGGCGGATCCGGCCTGTCCGGTGGGCAGCGGCAACGCGTCGTTCTGGCCCGCGCGCTGGTCAAGAAGCCCATCATCCTCGTTTTGGATGAAGTGACGAGCGCCGTCGATCCGGCGACCGAAGCCGAGATCCTGGACAATATTCGAGATCTGGGTGTCTCCACGATTGTGCTCGGTCACGGTGCGGCGCAATCCGCAGGCGCTTCGGGAATACTCCGCATGACGAGCGGGGTGGGAGAATTTCTGACCGATGCGCTGCCGGGTTCGGCGAGCTGAAAGCGGCACGTCCGAGGGACCGGGGCCGGGGGTATGATCCGACAACTTCACCGCGTGGCTCGTTTCACACCCGATGTCGAGCGCTCTGCCGCGGAATGAGGCAACGCCAACCTGCTCAATGCGCAGCCAAGCCCGACGAGCACAATCTGTACCGGCCATAAAGCCTCGGGGTAGGTGGCCAAGAGAATCGAAACCAGGGCGGGTGTGATCAGCTTGGCCGCGGTATCGCTCGCGGTGAAGACGGCCAGGTATCGCCCCGGGGACGTGGCGGGCGCCAGCGCCACGGAGACGGTCCAGCCCGCGACATAGGAGTAGACCTCGGCGCCTGAGTTCGACACCACCGCGACGACGATCGCGACCGCCGCGAACGGAATCGGCTCCAAGCGGCCGGACAGGAGATACAGCGCGCCCGCAAGGCAGGTCAGCGCCACGACCCGTGGATACAGTGTGCGCGCACCTGTCAGGGATTCGAAGCCACGCGACAGGGGAATCTGCCAGCACACGACGATGACCGTGTTCAGCGTGAGCAGCACGCCTGCCATGCTGACGGGCAGCAGGGTGTGGCCACTGACCCACAACGGCACGGCGAAGGTGCATGAATACACCTGAATGAGGATCAGGGTGTTGCCGGACGCCAGCGCGAGGTATCTGAAATCCCGGTATGGGCTGCCGCCTGTGGGCTGCTCCTGCTTGGGCTCGGGGGCCGCGGCGGGTGTACCGTCCGGCATCGCGCGCACGAGCAATGCGGCCGCAGCATAGGACAGCGCGTCGATGACGATCAGCCATCGAAAACTGCTCGGCCCTATGCTCATCGCGGCCGCGGCAACCAGTCCGCCAACGGCATAGCCCGCGTTTCGCAGTGATCGCTGCACCGCCAGCAACCGCACCCGATCGGGACTTGCGGCGAACGATGCGAGGAAGGTCTGTCTGGCCGTCCGCCCAGTCTGGTTCGCTATCTGGTTGATCGCGGTGATCAGTGCGAGTGCACCCCAAGACGTGGTGAACAGATACGACACGCAGCACGTTGCGTTGACCAGCAATCCGGCGACGACCATCCGCCGGGGACCGAATCGATCGACTGTCGATCCGATGACGGGCGAGGCGATCAGCGCGGCCCCGGTGGCCGCGGAGATCGCGGTTCCGACACCCACCACGGAGATGCCGTCGACCCTTGTGAAATAGAGCAGGATGACCGGAAGCGTCAGACCGGTGCCGATCGCGTCGATCGTCACCGAGACGTACCAGCGCCGCAGCGTCCCGTCGAAATGGATACCGTCGACACCCAACTGCCGCCGCGCTGCCAGCCGCGCCCTGTGCGTCACACCCATCGCGCACCCACTCCCATCGCGCACTCGCTCAGAACCCGAGACACGCGCGAGCCGATCGCACATCGCAGGCATACGCGCGGTTGGCCACCCCGTGGGTGCACAGACTCCGCGATGGGGCTCGATCGACGAACAGGATCCCGTCCAGGTGATCGATCTCGTGCGCTACGACGCGGGCGGCCCTGCCGTGCAACGTCGCGGTGACCACTCGGGAGTTCGCGAGTTGGGCGGTGTAGTGCACGGTGACCGGCCTGGCGACGACACCGGTGATCCGTGGCACACTCAAACACCCCTCGAAGGCATCCTCGGTGTCCGTGCTCGCCTCGGTGATCCGCGGGTTGAAGTGGATCACCACATCGGGATGATCTGGCGACAGCGCCCTGATCTGGCACATCGAGGCCGCTCTCAGTGCGACGACGCGGAGGGGGACGCCGATCTGCGGAGCCGCGACGGCGATCGCGTCGGGATTGACACGCAGTACGCGAACAAGGTTCTCGCACAGTCGGTCCCGGTTCACGTCAGCGCCGGCCAAGGCCACCGGGGCGGCCGATTCGCGCAGCAGCGCCGATCCCATCGGCACCAACAGGTCGCTCAGCGTAGTCACGATGCCCCCAGCAGGTTGTCGGCGACCGTCTCCTGGGTCGCATAGAGGTCGAACTGCCTGACCTTGCCCGAGTCACCGATCACTGCCTCCGGCGTGGAAACGCCGATCGTGACCTGTGACATTCGTAATCGATCGGCGATGCCTGCCCGCAGCCGATCGATTTCGGCGGCCGCACTGCTGTGCGCGTCGTAGGCGAGGTCGATGTGCAGCGTGCCCGCCTCCCGCTGCGCCACCCGCCATGCCGCGACCGGGAGTCCGTCCAGCGTCGTCTGCAGCCACTTGATGTTGAGATGGCCGCCGTCCGAATCGACTAGGAAGCCGCGCTGGCGTCCCTTGATCTGCCGCACCCTGGCCAGCACCCGGCCACAGGAGCAGGGTTCCGGCACCGGGACGGCACAGTCTTGCGGTGCGTAATTCACAAGGGTCATGGCAGTATTGATCAAGCTGGTGAGCGCCAGGATGTTATCCGGCAGGAAGCGCAGCAACACACGCTCCTCATTCACGTGATAGGTATCCACCTCCACCGGGCATTGCCAGGCGACCTGACCGAGTTCCTGCAGCGCGTAATAGTCACAATGCGCGGCTTCGAATGTCTCCCTGATCACGGATCTGGTGCGCGGGCTCACATTGTCGCCGTGGGTCATCACGAGTTTTGGCGTGAGTGCGGGAACAAGCCCGTCGCGTATCTTCGAGGTAGTGATCAGCAATTCCATCGGCTGGCCCCATATTGCGTCGGGACGGAATTGCGCGCAGATATCGTGCACGGTCGCCCGGTTTTCCGGAGTCACCTTGGAGACATTCAACTGGAGCGCCGGTCCGAGAGCGTCGACGACGTCGAAGTCGAGCAGCGGGTGCCGGGGATCGCAGGTGACCCGGAGGCAGCGCAGGCCGGGGGCGAGCCCGTACGCGTCGAGGACGCGCAGGGAGCATGCCGAACCGTAATCGAGTTGGCGGTCTGAATGGTCGATCGAAATCGGCTGTCCGGTGGTGCCGGAGGTGAATACCCGCAGCACGTCGACGGGGTCGACGAGGCCGGTGTGCAAGGCGTCCCAATTCTCGACGAGATCCTTCTTGTCGAGGACGGGGAAATGCGTGAGGTCGAGTGTCTCGGCGGCCGAGGTGGCAGCGGCGCGCTGCCGGAATGGTCCATGGGTGGCGGCGCGCGCACACAGTTCCCGCAATCGGCCGCGTACATGGTCATCGAGCAGTTCGCGGTCCCACTGAGTGCGACTGAGCAGTGTGTGGTGCAGATCCCATCCGCGGGCGACCGAGGCGGTGACCCGGATGGTCTGGTTGTGCCACCACGCCGGTCTGTTTTCCAGCCCGGCTACGGTTATCGAGGTACTCATCGTTTAATTTCGCAATCATTCGTGAACGAGAATGACCGGGAGTCCGTCCCTGTGTCTTCGACTCCCGGTCCTTCATTGCCTCTTAGGAGGTCTTCTCGCCGAGGATGATGATCATTTCTCGGTCCCTCCCTTCATGCTGTATCCGCTGTTGACGTTATCGGTGAACCGAGCGGATTACGAGGTCTTCTCGCCGAGGATGATGATCATTGCCGGAACCTCCTTTCATTTCTCGATATGCGGCCCCGGCGCTGGGAATCGAGTTCCACGCCGGGAAGGCTTGCGCTCGCGGGCGAGCCGGAATTCCGGCCGTTACGAGCACGCAGCTCGCCTCACGAAGAAATTTGGGTTCGTAAATCGAATGTGGCTGTCCGAGAATCACCAGGTCGACCTCACGGACGGCGTGCTGCCAATCTTCGACGCAGTGCAGGACGATTCGATCGACCTCGAGTCGGCTGACGAAGGGATCGTGGATCGAAACGGTGATCCCGTATTCGTGCAACCGTCGAATCAACGGAACGGCCGGCGTGTTGCGTATATCGTCGACGTCCGGTTTGAATGTTGTGCCGAGCACCAGCACCCGGCAGTCGGCCGCGCTGCCCGATCTGGCGGCGAGTGCCTCCGCGCATTGATCCGCGATTCTGATCGGCTGGCGGGTATTGACACCGTGCGCGAGCTCGATCATTCGCATTGGAGTGCCCGCCCGGCGCGCCGCGTCGGCAAGGTACAACGGGTCGACCGGAATGCAGTGCCCGCCGACGCCGATGCTCGGATAGAAGGCTTGGAATCCGAACGGTTTGGTGGCCGCGGCATTGATGCTGTCCAACACGTCGATCCCGCGCGCCTGGCAAAAGGCCGCGTACTCGTGTATCAGCGCGATATTGACCTGGCGATAGGTGTTCTCCAGGACCTTGGCGGCCTCGGCCTCCTCGAGACCTTTCGTCACGTAGGTGTGCGGCGCCACGCCTCGGTACAGCTCATCGGCCCTGCGTGCACAGACGGAGGTGTACCCGCCGATGACCTTCGGGGTGTTCGTCGCGTTGAAACCCGCGTTACCGGGATCGATCCGCTCGGGCGAGAACGCGAGGCTGAAGTGCACGCCTGCCAGCAACCCGGTCGATTCCAGGATCGGTTTCACGATCTCGGCCGTAGTGCCAGGGGCGACCGTGGATTCCAGGATCACGATCTGGCCGGCGCGCAGATTGTGCGCAACCGAGGTGGTTGCGGCGCGCAAGATCACCAGGTCAGGCTGATCGTCCGGGCCGACCGGCGTCGGCACACAGATCAGGATGGCGGTGCAGTGGCGCAGCTCGTGTGCGTTGTCGGTGACAGTGAGCCGCGTGGCCACCCGTTCGATGTCGCGGTGGGCGATGGTGCCCACCGGGCTTCTTCCTGCCCGCAGCGTGCCCACCACTGCGGCATCGACGTCGAATCCGACGACCTCGTGCCCGGCCTCGGCGAAGGCGACGGCCTGAGGTAGCCCGGCATAGCCGAGGCCGACGACACCGATGCGATACCCGAGCGTCCCCGTTGTCCCGGGTAGCGCAGCGGCTTGCACGAGCGTGGTCATCGCGCGACCTCGTCTCGCATTGCGGGGACGGGGTCGCGCACCAGCCCCATGATGCGGGCGACGCACTCGTCGACGGTCAGCACGGCGGTCTCGAGGTGCAGACTGGGATCGTGGGGCGGCTCGTAAGGGTCGTCGAACCCGGTGACGCCCGTGATCTCCTGTCGTCGAGCCCGTGCGTACAACCCCTTGACGTCGCGTCGCTCGCACACCGCGGCCGGTGCGTCGACCCAGACCTCGTCGTACCGAATTCGTGCGTCGGCGTGCAGTTGCCGGACCCACTCGCGCGCCTCGCTGCTCGGCGCGATCACGGAGACCAGGACCGTCACCCCGTGCCTGGCCAGCATCGTCGCCAGGCGGCCGGTGCGCCGGATGTTCTCCGTGCGATCGGACCAGGAAAAGGTCAGCTCCGGAAAGAACCGGTTGCGCAGCATATCGCCGTCGAGTACTTCTGCGGGCGTGGTCAACGCGGCCGCCACTGCGGCGGCCAGCGTCGACTTCCCGGATGATGGCAAGCCCGTCAGCCAGATGGTCCGGCCGGTCGATGGTGCGAGCATGTGAACTCCAGGTTCGTGATGATCGGGTGGATGTGGTTCAGCTCCGCGGCAGGGCGCTGGCGACCGCGTGCACGAGGCCGAGGGCCTGGTTGAGCAGCCGGACGTTCGGTGCGGCACCGAGCCCGCTTGCACCGACGGCGCGCATCGCCTGGGTGACTCCTATGCGGTCCGGAGCGTTCAGGCCCGCGTACCAGGAGTCCGCCACCGCGCGCGGCCAACCCTTTCCGTTGCGATGCGCGATCACCAGATCCGGCTCGAAGACCACCGCCTGACCCATCGCGCGCAGTGCGTCGACGATGCTGTTGTCGCCGCCCGTGCCGGTCCGCGTGAAACCGCCGCAGCGATGGAATACCTCCGACCGGATCGCGCTGTTGCCGCCCGCGAAGAAGGTCACCGGATCACCCGCCGACACCGTCGCGTAGCGCGCGTCGTATCGGGCCTGTCTGCTGCGTGCGACGAGATTGTCGTCGAAGGCCAGCACTCGGCCGGTGATCGCCGGACGAGCGGGCGAGACCCCGCCGGCAACGATCAGCCAATCACCGCGCGGCACGGCGTCGTCGTCGAGGAAGGCAAGCACGTCGCCGGACGCGTATGCGGCGCCCCGGGCTCGGCTCGGCCCCGCTCCGAGCGGCCGCTCATTGCGAAGCACGGTGACCGGCAGGCCATGAGCCGAGCCCAGTACGGTGGGAGTGGCAGACGCGTCGTCGACGATGACAACCTCGTGCAGCGTCGCGGCGAGGTGCGGCTCCAACTCATCCACGCATTCGGCCAGCGCGCTCAGACATCGGCGCAGCTCATCCGGTCGGCTTCGGGTGGGGATGATCACCGAGATGCCAGGCATTGCCGCCTCCATTCTGTGGTCAGCGCTTGCCAGTTTCCGGCGTCCTGACTCGGCAGGTAGGTCCGGCGAATCGAGTGCGGGGCCTGCGACCATGGCGCGGGCGGACTCTTCACCGTGCCGAACGCGAGCATCGACCTGGGGACCACCGGATGGTCAGGGATACGTCCGTAGGGGTAGGCGAAGGTGGCGGGTGCTCGGCCGGTGACCGTGGCGATCGTCGCGATCGAGTCGGTCACCTCGGTTCGGGCCCGTTCGGCCGTGATCGCGGTGAGATCGGGATGTGTCCGGCTGTGGGCAGCCAATACATGCCCCCGCCCCGCGAATTCGGCGCAGTCCGCCCAGCTCAGGTAGTCGCGCCGATGCGAAGGCAGGTTGGCGGCTGAGCCACCGATGCTGTCGGTGATACAGAAGAGGATCACCCGCACGTCGAATTCGTCGAGGATCCCGGCGGCGTGCACCAGGTTGTCGCGGTAGCCGTCATCGAAGGTCAGCAGCACCGATGGGTGGCCGGGCGGCTGGAATCCGGGCGCAACAGCAGCAGGTTCGATCGCGGGGCCGACCTGCTCGAGCACCAATCCGAGACCGCGCCGGAATTCGTCCGGCGTCAGCGAGGTGTAATGCTGCAGGGTCGGCGAAACGTGGTGGAAGTACAGCACGAGCGGCCACCCCGGCGCGCTGCCGATTTCCGGATTCGCGAGATTCATCGGACGGCCCAACCCAATTCGGCGCAGACCGTGGCCGGAATCGTGACACCGTCACGCTCCGCCTGCGCGGTGTGATCGCGTTCCATCTGGTCGGGAAACCACGGGCGGGCCGGCGGCCGATCATGTCCGGACAACACTGCGGCCTGTGCCTGGTCGATCAGATCGTCGACCAGGTCGGCGGGTTCGGCGCCGAAATGGGCCGCGGAAAACCCGATGAACATCTGGGAACAGCCCATCGTCGTTTCCGGTTGCTTGCGCTGCTTGGCCACCTGCGGGCTGATCCGCTGCCCGGCCAGGATCCCGGCCAGCACCTCGACGATCAGCGTGACGCACAGGCCTTTGTATCCGCCGAAGAGGGGAATGGCTCCGCCGCTGTCCAGATCGGCGGGGTTCCGAGACGGCTTTCCGTGCCGATCCTGCAGCCAACCGGGCGGCAGGATCGCGCCCCTGTTGGCCGCATCCCGGATTTTGCCCGCTGCCACGACACCGGTCGCGAGGTCGACGCAGAACGGTTCAGTATCTGAGGCCGTCGGCGTCACCAGGCATAAGGCGTTGCTGCCGAGTGTGGGCCGTTGGGCTCCCGGAGGCGCGACCGAAGGTCCGGAGGTGTTGGTCAGCAATCCGATGACGCCGTGCCGCTGGAACGGCGCCCGGTAGGCGGCGAGCATTCCGATGTGGTTGTTGTTACGCACCGCGACCGCGGCGAGACCGTATGCGCTCGCGGTGGTGGCGCACCAGTGCGCGGCCGCGTCGGCGGCGAGCTGACCCAGCCCGCCGTTCGCATCGATGGTGGCCGTCGTCGCGCCGAGCTCGGTCAACACCGGAGTCGCGGTGACATCGATACCGCCTGACGCGATCCTGCGGAGGTAGGTGGGCACCAGCGCCACTCCGTGCGATCGATGGCCGCGGCGTTCCGCGTCCACGATGACCTCGGCCACCGTCGCCGCCGCCGTTTCGGCGGCGCCCGCGGCGCGCAGCTCGGTCACTATTCGCTGCCGTAGTTCGGCGATCGTCAGCCGGATGGCGTCGGCACCGGAGGGCCTCGGCACGAAGCGACCCCCGGTCAGCTCCAGCCATCGGTAGTCGGTCGGTGATTGAGTGGGCGAGCCTGCGAGCACAACGACACTGCGCCGCGCCCCAGCGATCGATCGGTAACCGGACAACGCCTGGTGTCCGACGGTGTCGCCGCCGTCGAGAACCGTGAGGTTCCCCGCCTCGGGAGCACCGCGGAGCACCTGTCCGTATCCAGGCCGGGTTCGGCCGGCGAGCAGGGCCATCATCGCCTTCCTTGCCCTCGAATCGAGGCCGGAGACGAGCACCGACTCACCCGGCGCGATGTGCAGATCCGCGCCACGGAGCACGACCTGTTCGTTGTTATCGCGGCCGAGTGCCAGCACCACATCCACGAGATCGATTACGGATGTCATGGCCCTACTCCCAGTTCTGATCGGCCGAATCGCGGCACATGAACTCGAGCCGATTCCCGACGTGATCGAAGGCGTAGCAGCGGCGAAAGCCAGGAAATTTGGCGTCCCATTCGACGTCGACACCGCATTCCGAGAGCCAGGAGGCCAGCCCCTCCAGATCCTCGACCAGAATTCCTGGGTGCGCCTTGCGGGCCGGGCGGAAGTCCGCCTCGACGCCGAGGTGGATCTCCAGCGAGTCCGCGCGCAGCCAGAGCCCGCCGCGGCCGGCCAGATCCGGTGGTTTGCGCAGTTCGGTCATGCCGATGATGTCGACGTAGAACTTGCGGCATTCGGCCTCGGAGCCAGGCGGAATGGCGAGCTGCACGTGGTGCAGACCCAATCCGAACGTGTTGGTGGGTTGGGCGCTGTACGGTGCGCCGTCAACGGTTGTCACGATGTTCGAGTCCCCTTGGTCGTATTGGAGCTGTGTGCTTGATCGAGCAGGCGGTTCCATACTCGGCCGATGTCCTTCGGCAGCGAGTGGTCGACCGTGGACTGGTGCTCGATCAGTCCGGCGGCGAAAGGAGCCAGGTTCAGGTCTATGGCCGCGGATAGTCGCCCGAGCCCGTCGCCCCGGCAGAGGCTGTCGTAGTCGAGGACCGTGCACCGAGTCGGATCCGCAGTCCACGGCAAGCCGAGCCACGGGCCGTGCCAATCGGCCCATTTGGCCAATGCGTCAGCCCGGTCGACCGGTCTCCACGGCCGGTCGCCACGCCATCGCAGCATGGACGCCGCGACCGCGGCCGGATGGCGGATCAACAGCAGCCAATGGGCGTCGGGAAAGATCGGTGACAGCGCTTCCAGCTCCAGCAGATGCTCGTTGTATTTCTCGCCGTACCGCGATGCCGGCGCATAGCACTCCTCGATGATGCTTCGGCGTAATGCGCCTGCATCGGCGACTCCCCCGCGGGCAACTCGCGCCGCTGTGGTCCGCAGTACCCGCTCGACTCGCAGACGCCACGTCACCGAATGAGTGCCGTACGGCTGTTTGCGATCGAGGGCGTGCAATATCTCGTCGGCCCGGAAATGTCTGCCGCGGATGTCGGCGTCGGTGCACCAGCGCTGCAGCAAATAGGCCAGCTTGCCGTTGATGGTGAAGATGCCGCCGACCGTGTCGAACGCCGCATCGAGGACCGAAGCCAGTGCCGTGGTTCCGCTGCGCTGCGCGCCGACGAGCAGCAGCGGTGGATGGCTAGACATCGGCGCCCACCCGATCCAGCCAGGACCGCAGCTGTTGCATGCAGACCACGCTCGCCTCATGACCCCCGGCCGAGAATCCGGAGCCCCAGGGGTTGTCTCGTTCCTCCGCGGTCAACTCCCGATCGACCCGCCAGTGTGTCTCGAGGCTCACGTAGCCCGGGTAGGCATCGGCCGCGAGTGCGGCCAGAATCGCGGGCCAGTCGAGGGCGCCGTCGCCGAGCCGGACATAGGCCCGCGTCCCATCGGGGTCCTTCACGTGCACATGCCGGACCAAACCCTTGGCCAATCGGTAGTCGTGCGGGAACGGCGATTCCGTCCATCCGCTGAATACACTGTTGCCGGGATCCCAGAGGATGCCGACGTCGTCGCGGCCCAGCTCGTCCAGGAAACGCACCGCGTGCTCGACGGTTGGTGTATTGGTCCGGGTCCCGGTCTCCAGTACCAGCGGCGTCGGCAGCCGAAGCCCCGCGAGCAGCAGACCGACCGTCTTCGCCGCGGTGGCGGGGTCGGGCGCTTCGTCCCGATAGAAGCTGAACACCCGGACGTGTGGTGCGCCCAACCGGGCCGCCTGGCCCGCGGTATGGACCAGCATGTCCCGGGCGGCCGCGAGTTCCGCGTCGGTCCTCGGTAGGTGGTGCTTGAAGGTCGGCGGGGCAAACCCCGCCACGGTTAGACCGGCCCGCTCGACCGTGGCCTTGGCCGCGTTGAGCTGTTCCGGCCCGAGCTGATGCGGCGGTGTCTCCCAGGCCGAGCGGATCTCCACAGCGGCAAAGCCCAACTGCCGCGCCGTATCGACGGCCAACTCGTGATCCTGTGAGATCTCGTCACCGATGACAGCCAGTTTCATGGGACTACCCCCTTCCGTGCGAGACGAAGCCATCGAGCAGCCCGGACAGCATCGTGACGACGCCGCCGCTGCGCCGCAGGGCGGCGAGCTCGAGCGGCCGAATGCCAAGCGCGGCATCGGCGAGTTCCCGGTAGACCTCGGTCCGCAGCCACTGTGCCGGGCGGGCGTCGCGCTCGACGGCGTCGTCGTCGAGCTGGCCGGATATCCTGCCGTCGCTGATTTCCACCCAATCCCGTCGACCGAGCACGGTGAGCCGCTCGATCCGGGCCGTGGCATTCGTGGTGACGATCACGGTCAACTGGGACCCGTTGCGGAACCGGACGAAGGCCGATTGCTCGACGTCGATCCCCGGTGCGACCTCGGCTCGCGCCAGCCGTTCGACGGAGGCGGGCTCGCCGAGCAGCTGACCTGCGAGGTCGAGGTAGTGCACGCCGAGGTGCGCGGTCACGCCGCCCCAGGCGAGGGCTGGAGCCGAACGCCACCCTGTGCCGCCGTAGTGTTCGGCGGAGCGGGGGCGTGACACCAGCAGCGTGGCTTTCGCCCCCTCGAACCGCCGCGGGGCATCGGACCGGAGTTGCTCCGGCAGTGCGAAGCGGTGCTGGAACATGACGGCCGCGAGCCGGTCTGCGCGATCAGCGGCCTGCAGGAGCCGGTCCAGCTGCGCACCGGTGGCGGCGGGCGGTTTCTCCAGCAACACATGCTTGCCTGCCTCGAATGCGCGCAGTGCGACCGCTTCCGCGGCGCCGGGCGGCAGGCAGATCGAGACCATGTGTACGGCTGGATCGCCGAGTGATTCCTCCAGTGCGGTGACGGGAATCGGGCTGTCGGCGGCGACCGCCGGATCGGTATCGACCGCGGCGTGCATCCGGCAGGTATCGAGCCGGGTCGCTGCGGCCAAATGCTGTCGGCCCGCGCGCCCCAATCCCACGAGTGCGATACCGAGCCTGGGCGTATCGCCGCCGCGGGGCCGAATCACTGCGGTCACGGATCCACCTCCCTGCATTGTGAAATCATCTGATCGAAACGAACTATTCGGATGAATCTCGAACTCGTCCGCTCATGAAGTAACGCTACGGAGTCGACATCCACGCAGCGTCGACAAGACGTATACGAGCAGTTCAGATGGCATTTTTTGGATGATTCGACGGACGCTGGGCCGGTGTGTGCCAAGAATGTGGCCGGTTCGACGGGAAATGCGCAAAAGGTGCTCGTATATCGCGCGTATTCTGCATGTATACCCACCTCGGCGATGATTTGAATTATCGAGCCGACCGGTTACCGCCGTTCCGGCAATATTCACTACATAATATGAGGTATCGAGCATGCCGAAAAACGTGCGACAGAGGTCGTCGCAACTGTGGCGAATTATCGCCGCGGTCAGCATTTCGCTGTCCATCGTGATCGGCGGTGCGGCGGCTGCATCGGCTGCACCGCCCGCGCCGCCGGAGCATACGAACGATTGGGGTTCGCCCGGTCCCTGACACGACCCCTCGGGTACGCACCGGCAGTGTGCCGGCGACGGCAGACGATTCGTCGCCGGCACACTGCTGCCGCATGTCATCGGTCATTCGACAGCGCACCGCCGGTCATGTCCGTGCGGTCGTCGTGTCCAGCACGGCCTCGACGACCGTCGTCGCATCTGCGAATGCTCGTGAGGTGCTGTTCGGTGAGGTGACGTAGTGGTTGTAGTAACTGGACCCCTCGGCGAGCGGCCCGAGGACGAACAGGGTTCGCGACGTGGTGCCATCGCGCGCGACCGGGTTACCGGCGCGGGTCAGCGTCGAGCCGATCTCCAGCGTGCCCGCGGTCCGGGCAGTCAACCGGCCCTTGGCGATCAGATCGCGGACGATCCCGTTCTCCGACACGCTGGCGGTCGGCGGGTTCAGATAGGCCGCGATGGCGAAGTCGGCCCGCTCGCCGCACGGTACCGCCAGCCGCGTTGAACGCACCATCCATCCGTCGCCGTCCCAGCTGATCTCCGGCGAGGGACCCGGTCCGAGCCGCAGGATGCCGCAGCTGATCAGGGCGGACAGTTCCAGATTGCGCTGCGCGGGCGGACCGATCACCAAGCGGTTGATGATCGCGGTGAAGGTGCGGAAGAAGTACTCCTGCGATTTCTCGTTCAGCCCGGGCGCGTCGACGATGAGGCGCAGCACACTCAAGTGGTCGCGGAAAAGCTCCAGCGCGTACTTGAGCGGGCTATGGTCGACCCCTGCCTCGGCCTCGACGAGGTCCTCGTCGATAGCCGTCACATACCACTTCTGGAAGGCCGCTGCGTCGGCGAGAGCGTACTCGGGGACCGCGTCGAAAAGGATCTCGGCCAGGCTCCCGGTGAGCTCGGTGCCGCCGGCGTGTGCGTATCGATGTTCCAATTCGGCCAGCACGAGGGGGAGCACATCCGCGTCGAAGTCGAGTTCGCCGCGCGGTCGCGGGGTACGCAGTTTCGCGACGGCATCCGGCGTGAGGAACCGAGGGGGTTGTCGTTCGGTGGGGTGATCGGGTAGACGGGGCAGAGCTCGAGCCGGCAGGCCGCTGCGGCTGCAGAGGACGATTCGTGGTTCGCGTCCGCTCGCCAGGTAGTCGAGGCGGCGGCCACGTGTGCGGTACCGGCCGCCTCGTCCGACGGTCAGCGCCGCGATGACGTCGACGGCCGACAGCCCGGATCCGACCACGGCGACCGTCGCCTCGGCCGGTATTCCCGCCACAGTGTTCGGTAGCGGGTAGGGCGCTCCGATCCACCGCTGCGGATCGGCGGCCGGATCCGCACTCGATACTGCCGCCACACCGTGGTGGCCAACGGTGAGGATCACCGTGCTCACCGATATGCGTACCCCAGTGTCCAGCCGGACCGATTCGCCCGGTCCCATCGGTAACGGGTCGATGGTCTCGGCGACGGCGCGATGGTGGATGATCCGGCACCGCGCGGACGCGACGATGCGCCGCGCGGCCCATGACAGGTACCTGCCCAATACTGAGCGCGGGAGGTGATCCGTCGGCAGTGGCGGGCGGTCTCCGTTCCTACCGTCGGCGACCCGCACGTGATGGTCGCGGGCCCATTCGAACAACGTCGGACCACGAGAAGAGTCTCCCCGGGTCGATGGGGCGGCGAACGCGGACACATATCCGCATGCGGTGTGGAGCACGAGGTAATCGGGCTGGTCCGGCCGATGCGTGCCGACGCCGAGCTCGCCGCGTTCGATAACATGCACCGTCACGTGAGACTGCGGTGGCGTGCAGGCGACCAGCCGTTCCAACACGTTCAGCCCCCGCGGCCCGCAGCCGATCAATGCGATCGAGATGCCGTCAGTGTGCATGGCTGGCGGGCCCGCCCAGGAGAGCGGTGCTGCCGCCGGGACGGTGGAAGGTGCGGCCGTCCGCTCCCATGGCCTCGGCAAGCCACTCCGGGGCGGCGTATTCGAGGAGGTCGAGTTCGTCGGCGATCGTGGTATCGAACAGCAAGTCGGTATGGCGGCACACCCACGCCATGGGGCGGAACAGGTCGTGCTCCCCGATGATCTGCCCGACCGACTTGCGCGCGGCGGCATCGAGTCTGCGCCACTCGCGCAGCACGTCGCCGAACAGCGCCAGTGCGATGCCCTTGATTCTGGTGAACCGATCCAGCCAACCCTCACGGAACAGGTGCAGGCAGGTGAACAGGAACGAGTACTCGGCACTGAGAACAGGCAGTTCCGGGTCCGTTCTGCGAGTGTCCATGACGGGGTCCATCGGCACGGTCCACGGAGCGTTGTGCCAGGTGAGCGAGTTGGCGACATCCACGATGACGACGGGTACCAGGAGGTCCGCGACGACCCGATGAAAATGCGGCAGGTGATCCGGGGAAAGTTGATACGTCCGCAATTCTGTGCGGGAGCGCGGAACCAGGGTCTTGGTGGCCGGATCCCAGACGTTATCGGCGATGAAGCCGAGTTCCAGCAGTTCCGAGCGAAGTTCGCCGCGATGCCGCGGGTGGATCATCAGGTCGATGTCGTTGAAAACGCGTACGCCGGAATTGTCGTAGAGGGCGGTCTGTGCGACGACGCCCTTGGTCCAGGCGAACGACAGGCCGACCGCCTGCAGATGCGTCGAGATGGCGACCGCGTGCCGGGTCAGTACGGCGGAGCGGTGCTGAGCGGCTTGCAGAAGTCCGTAGAGCGGGTTGCGCAGCGGCACGGGTATGGATCTGCGCAGTCCATGTCGCGTCACGAAATCGGCCAGCGCGGCGCCCAGTTTGTGGCGCATCGCGTGCTCGATCAGCCGTCCGTGGTCGAAATCGGGGCTGGACAGTAGTCCGGCCCGGGCATCCGGCTCGGCGTCGAGGGCCTGGAGTTCGGCGACCATCGTCAGCACGGACCACTCGTCGACACCGATGAAAGGCGTCCACGTCACCGGGGGACTGGTCATGTCAGGTTCTCCTCATTCGGGACGAACAGGGTCGGCGTAGCTCGGTCGCAGTGCCGGGACGGTGTCCAACGCAGCAGGTGCACGGGCACGTCCGCGACGAGTTCGCGCAGGGCGTCACGCAACGAATCCGCGCTCTCCACCTCGGCGCCCGGCGACAGCCACTGTGTTCGGTAGGCCGGATCGGGTACCAGCGCGTGATCGAGGACAGCACTCAGCGGATCGGCCGGATCGGCCCACAGGGGCCGATCGGATCCGTCGGCCGACAGCACGACGATGCGATCCAGCCGAACGCCACTGACGAAACCGCCGCCCACCAGCTCCGCGACCTCGCGATTGGTCAGGGAGATCTTGCCCCCCGGTGCCAGGGCCGGACCGTTGTCCCGGTGCCGGGCCAGACCCGAGGAATCGTTGATTTCCAACGCCTGGACGGCCCCACGACCGAGCCGGGTCGTCGACGGCAGGCCGATCATCCACCACTTGTCCGCGTCGAGATCCCGGAGCACCAGCAGGCGGTCGGTGGCTACACAGCGACCGCCCGTGGCGGCGACCTGCACCGATGCCGTGGTCTTACCCGCGCCGGAGTGGCCAGGCAGCATGATGCCGCTACCGTCGGGCAGCACGCAGCCTCCGGCATGGAACATGAGCGCACCCCGCTGAACGAGGTGTTCACGAACCAGTTCGCGCAGGATCCGGGCTGTGGCGACGGCGGCGCCCGGGATGATGTCGCCGATCAATACCCAGGACCGGAAGTCCTCGGTGACCAGGACGTGCTGCCACGCGTAGCCAACGCCGGAGGCCAGCACGTGGAAGCCGTCCTCGGTCGTCCACGAGCTGTACCACCAGCCGGCGAAGGATTCGACGGCCGTGCACGCACGGATTTCCCCGGTCGCACGCACGTCGGCGGCGAGGTCGGCGTTGACCAGCACATGCAGCTCGTAGGTGGCCGAACGAACGACGGACGCCGGTTCGGCGGTGTGATACTCGGCCGAGACCGCGGCGCGTACCGCGTCCACCTCGCTGAATACCTCGAACCCGACATCGAACCACTCGGCGGGTACCGGCGGTCTCGCCATGGTGGCGGCTCGTGCGATCCCCACCGTGGCGCGCAGGGAGTTCGTATCGATACTCTGTTTCACAGCAGACCCACATTTCGGTCGAGTAGTGCCAGCGCACCGTTCGCGCTCCACAGCTGGTCATTGGAGTAGTTCAGCGCCGCCGAACGCAGATCGCGGAACGTGCGCTCCAACCGCAGCGGCGAATCGGCCGAGTACCCCGCCGCGAGCCCCGCCAACTGAATCATCCGGTCCACGGCGCGGAACGTGAGTTCGGACGCGGCGAGTTTCAGCGTGTTCAGATGGATCTGCCGACGGGGGACATCCAGCGTCTGCCCGCCTGCCCAGACCTCGTCGACAGATTCCCGCACCCGGTCCAGATAGGTGCCGACCAGTTCCAATTCGAACCGAATTCGAGCGATTCGCTCACGCAACAGCGTCGAGGACAAGTCTCGGGAGCTGTCCCGGCTCAGCATCCCGATCAACTGACGGAATGCGGCGTGTGCGGCGCCCAGCCAGCAAGCGCTCCAGCCGATGTGACCCACCGGGATCATCGTCTCGGTCGCGATGATTCGGAATCGGCCGGGCTCGCCGATGACATCGTCGGCGCGGACCGTGCCGATCAGTCGAAGCGCGCCGCTCTCCGTACCACGCATGCCGAGTGTGTTCCAGGCGCCCACCGGCTCGATCGTCAGCGCCGAGCGTTCCGCGTACACCAGGGACACCGAGTGCCGCCCGGCCTCCGCGCTCGCCCGCATCGTGATCAGGAAGGCGTCGGCGTGCATACCTCCCGTGACAACCGGGGCGCTGCGGGACAGCAGTACCTCCGTACCTGCGGTTCGCAGGGGGTCGTCGACGCTGAGCAGGCGACCACCCGAAGTCTCTCCGGTCGTCACCGATGCGAGGTAGAGCTCGCCGTCGGCAATCCGGGGCAGGACATCGCCGAGCAGGCGTGGATTCGCATGCCGCACAAGCACTTCCACCTGCTGGCAGTGCATCGCCCAGATCATGGCCGTCGAGAGGCATCCGCCTGCGAGCGCCTTCGCCGTACGGACCAGCCCGGCAAGATCGCCGCCCATGCCCCCGTACGCAACGGGAACGAGGTAGCCGAGGTACCCCGCGCGGCGTAGTGCGTCCATGCTCTCGGCCGGGAACCGTGCCGCACGATCTACCTCGGCAGCGTGCTCAGCCAGTACTCCGACTACCGAGTCCAGATCGGACCGATCGCTTTCCCGAAGCACCCGATCCTGAGTCGACTCACTCGACAAGATTCACCTCACTCGATCTCAATTGAAGGCGCCGAACGGACTGCACTCGGCCGACATCGACCGTGACTTCCACCGGCATCGGACGGCTGAGGAAGCCGACCAGACTGGCGGAGAGCCCGTACGCGCCGACGTTCGGGACCGCGAGTAGCTGGCCCGGTCGGGGGTTGGCCAGCGTAGCCGCGCGATTGAGAACGTCCAGCGGTGTACACAGCGGACCGACCAGACTCACCGGCATCCCATCGGACGGCTCGGCGCCGACGGTGCGCGGCTGCGTGCTCGGCGACATCAGCCGCCCCAGGCCGGTCATACCACCCAAGACATTCACGCCCGCGTCCAGCAGCACGAAGGTCTGCCCGGACGACCGCTTGATGTCGACCACCGTCGTCAGCAGCGTGCCCGCGGTGGCTGTCAGGTACCGGCCCGACTCGAACAGGATTCGCGGTTGTCCGCCGCGCCAGCCGGGAAAGCATTCGTCCAGCGTTTCGGCCAGTCCCTCAGCCAGATTCGGTAGGGCGACCCTGACACCGGGTTTTGCGGACGGAGCCGGAAAGCCACCGCCGAGGTCGAGAACGCGGGGAGTGAATCCGCAGCGGCCGACGGCGTGCGCGGCGGTCGCCACCGACCGGCGCAGTTCGGCCAAGAGCGCGGCGGGATCTTCGATGTTCGTCGCGGAGAAGGTGTGGGTGCCGATCGGACGTGTCGGCCCTGCCGGGCGGAAGAGCGCAGCCAAGTCGTCCGCCGCGTCCAGGTCGACGCCGAACGCGGTCGATCGGCCCGTCATGCGCAGCGACCCACCTCTACTGCCGCTGGGCCCATTGATCCGAACGAGGTAGTCCGCTTGATGGCCAGTTCGTTCGCACACCTCGGCGAGCCGGTCACGGTCGGCCAGGGATTCGACTGAGAACGTCCGTACGCCTGCCCGGAGCGCCTGGCGCATTTCGCACGGTGTCTTACCGGGACCGGTGTAGAGCGCGCGGTCCGGGGTGATCACGAGGTCGAGCTCGCCCGGCGAGCTCACCTCCGGAGCCATCCCTTCGGCGGTGAGCGTCTCGACCACCGCCGGGTGCGGGTTGGCTTTCACCGAGTACAGCACCTCGGAACCGACTGGCAGCTGGCTGCGCAGCTGGTGCGCCGACGAGCGAAGTTCGCCGAGATCATAGACGTACGCTGGGGTGCCGTACTTGCTCCCGATATCAGCGAACAGCGTGTCCCCGAGCATGTTTCACCGCACCTTTCCTGCTGTCGCGGACAGGGCCGCACGGTCGATCTTGCCGTTGGCCGTGCGCGGCAACTCCGCGACAACCACGCACCGGTCCGGCGTCCTGGCCGCACCGAGCCGGTCGGTCAGTTCCCGGAGCACCTCGGCAGGTGTGCGGCGGGTTACGGCCCAAACCGTCAGTACGCCTTCCGGTCCCGGCGGGACGGCCGCTGCGGCTTCGACGCCGGGCACGTCCAGCATCGCGGTCTCCAATTCCTGGGTGCACATCCGCCAACTTCGGCGCTTGAACAGGTCGTCGTCCCTGCCGACGAAATACAGGCGACCGGCACTGTCCAGGTATCCCTTGTCACCGGTGAACAGCGCGGGCCCGGCATCGTCGGGCCCGGGACGGAAGCGCTGTGCCGTCTGTTCGGGCGCACGCCAATAGCCGTCCATCACATGTGGTCCCGCGACAACGACCTCGCCGATTTGCCCTGTCCGGAGCGGGATTCCGGCCTCGTCGACGATCCACAATCGAGTGCCGGGGAGCGCACGGCCGACAGTGCCCGGGTATGTAAGGTCCTCATCCGGTTCGGCGATCGTGATGCGCTTGCACTCGCTCATGCCGTACATGCAGACCAATGCCGCGGTCGGAAATCCGGCCCGCAGATGTTGCGCGTCTTTGCCGACGAGCGCGGCGCCGGTATTGGTGAACAGGCGCACGGCGACCGGCCGAGTGTCCCGAGCCGCCAGCCGGGCCAGCATCTGTGCGAGGGTAGGTACTACCGGAACAACCGTAGCTCCGCTGTTGCGCAGCAGCGTCAACTCATCGGCGGCGGCGTGCCCTGCGGGCAGCACCAGTTCGGCACCGGAGAACGCGCACAGGAAAATCTGGTAGAGGCCGTAATCGAAGGACAGCGGCAGCCGGGTCCATACGACATCGCGGTGTGTGTAGCACAGCCGCTGGGCAATGGCCGACGTGGCGAACGCGATGGCACGGTGCCTGCACACGATTCCCTTCGGCCTGCCACTCGACCCCGAGGTATACAGCAGCAAACCGATGGCATCGTCGCGGTCGAGCGGCGAACGAACCGACGCGGATATCGGCATCCGGTCATCCAGCAACTCGGCGGGGGCGACGACGGGCACACCGGACACGCCGATCCGATCGGTCACGACGATGACCGGTTCCGCATCGTCGATCAGCCAGTCCAGCTCGAACTGGGAGGCCGCGCCGTTGGCCGGAACAAGAACTGCGCCCAGGCGAAGTACACCGAACAGCACAGCGACGAATTCCCGCCCCGACGGCAGTACGGACAGCACTCGGTCGCCGGGGTGGACGCCACGCTCCACGAGCCCCTCCACCACCAGCTCACTGAACCGGGCGACCTCACGCCAAGTCCAGGTGCCGTGATCGTCGGTGATACCGCGACAATGCCCATAAAGTTGTGCCGTGCGATCGAGCTGCAGCACAATGTCATCCACACAGCTCAGCGGGTGCAAGCTCGCGTGGCGAATCAATTGTCCGCTCCTCTCCGTCCGACGATGTAGAAAACGAGTCGGGCCGAACAGGGGCTACGAACTCCCGATTACCGTATCGACGCGGCCGGAACGCCTGCGAGTCACGAACTTCCGTTACCGGCAGGCCGGAATGCTCAGGACAGTGCTGGATTCTCTACGCCGCACAGAAGATTCAATTCGACGTGTCGTTCCTGCCAGGGATTGAAGTATGCAAGTTGATCGAATCGCCCCGGGATGCGGCCCGAACGTACTTCAGTGAATTTCGGGGCACAGTCGACAACCAGGTGGTTCCGGTGCCGAACATCGCTCAGGAAGTCGACACCCTTGAACCAGTTTTCGATGTCGTCCGCGACGATATCGCCGTGTCGCGTCAATTATCGGACGCTCTGCGCACTTTCGCCGCCAACACCAGCACCGATGCCGACCGATGGCCGCTCGTCGCCTGCGCAGGAGCCGGTCCGGCAGGAGCATTGGTTCGATGTCGGCGCTCGAATTCAGCTCGAAGACAAGTCGTTCGGCGGTGTCGGCCGATCGTGAACAGGACGACCATCGGGCCCTTCGCATCCCACTGCGCGCATGAGTCCCGTAGCGTGGATCGCCGATCGGCAGGGTTCAGCGCTGGCCGCGGTTCGAGATGCCTGGGAGCGTGTTGCGCAGGGACTGGCGTAGCCTGAGCCGGGCTGAGGATATTGAGGCCGGTCGCTCGCCATGGGCTCGATCGGCACTGCGAGGTGCTCGGCATCTCAATCTACCGATGGCCATCTGTCACGGCCTGGCGTTGTAGAATTCTGCCGCCTGCCTGTGTAAGCCATATTCCGATAATCGGAAGGGATGAAACTATCGCTGTGGACACGTTTATGGTTGACCAGCTGAAGCTTCGTTGGCCACCGGACTGGACGAAGTTGCATGTTTATTTCGTACCCGATCCGGTTGAGATCAAGCCATTGATTGATGCTTACGGGAGTATTGTCGATGATTTTGATTTCGTGTCACGACAGCCTGATGAATGGTTGCATTCTACGATAATGGTAGTCGATGGTATTCCGGCTCGCGATGTGACCGTCCAGCAGCGAACCGAGTTTAAGGAGCGGTTACGGCAGGTATTGATAGAGTTGCCTTCGTTCGCGGTGACGTGTGGGCCCGCAATCGTGCGTCGCAGTAGTATTGCCTTGGAGATGGTGCCTGATCGGGATTTTGCCGAGTTGGTCGATCGCGTGAAAACCGCTGCGGGTGATGTTTTTGGGTGGGAGGCTGTTCAGTATTCGAGCGGTCGGCCGCATATCACTTTGGGTTACGCTACAGGCGATGGGGACTCGGGCATTATCCAGTCCAGATTGCGCGATGTAACCGATCTTCATGTGACGCTCATGGTGGACAATGTTCGGCTGGTGGATGTCCGCGTGGATACTGAACTCTGCCAGTTCCGTTGGGAGGAACTGGCGGTTCTCCGGATGAAGGGCTGAAAAGTCTACCGTTTTTCGGGCGCGGCAGAGCCGAGTTCTTCGCGTACTCGCTGGCGTATCTGCTGGACGACGAGGTCTTGCGCGAAGGCCCGCGAGACACGGATGAGCCAGTCTCTTTCAGCGCTGAGGTCTCCGGCGCCGATGTGCGACGCTTCAGCAGTGGATGGAGCGGTGTGAAAGCGAACGCCGACAGCGTGCGCTTCGATCGCTCCAGCGGTCACGGCGGCCTCGACGACGACCTGGACCTGGTCACCGGTGATGCCGTGATGATGGGCGGCATCGGTTGCCCAGCGACGGAGTTGGGGGTGGCAGTGCGCGCGTAGGGCGAGGTTCGCGTCCCGTATCTCGATCACGCGGCGATAGATGCTGAACTCGTCGCCGCTGTCTTCGATTGGTGACAGATTGATCTCGGGAAGTGCGTGGTGCACTTGACGCCAGAGTGGTGTGAGTTCGCGGTCGTACCTGGCTGTGCGGGCACGTCGTATCGGGGCTCCGATATATCGGATCACCAGCGGAATGACTGCGCCGATGGCGATCAGTGCCGCGGCTGTCGAAGACAGGAGCGCGGTGATGAGTGCTTCTGCCGCGACCGGTTGGGGGCTGATTCGATTGACGACGAGGACGACCGTCTTCCAAGCTGCCCATAGCAGTCCAGCGAAGGCGCCGACCATCATGGTGTTCAAGCCGATGCGAAGCGGTCGTTCGGGGGTCGCTGCGGAGTATCGGCGGATGAGTGCTAGGAACGCGGCAAATGCCGAGGCGCAGTAGGCGCTGAACAGAACCAGGTATGCGGTGATCGGCAGGCTATTTCCGTAAACAGTAACGAATTCGGCCGTGAATCGAGTGTCGCCGATAATGAGCAGCACCCCCATGGACGTGCTGACAAGAGCGGCGGCCGTCGCGTGGCGGATAACGAGACGGCGGGCGTTCCCAGGGTCTCGGACCGTGTATGCCAAAATTGCGAAGACGCACCACCCTGCTGCGATCACGATGCTGTTTCCCAACCAGCGGGTCAGGTTCGGCAGCGGTTCGAAGGCACTCGCGAAACGCAGTGTGCTAGGAGCTATCACGACAGCGGCCAAGCCCAGCAGAACAAAACAGGAGATGGCGTAGCATGATGCTGGGTTGGTGTCTTTTCGTCGATGGTGCTGAATGCCTTTGGAAATAGCAATGATTAGACAGAGTGCGCAGACGGCGTACTTGACGGAATCGATCACGGTGCTCAATCTACCCGAACGCTGATTTCAGTCTATCCAGGCCATCTGCGAGTTCAGGGTTGATGGGCCGTGTATGGCGAGCGCGTCCTGCGCGAATCAAGATGGCCGAGGCGAGCATTTCCGCCTCGGCTTCCTCTGACTCGGAGTACGCAGTGCGGCCGAGAACGCTGCTGATCAGGTCGGCAGAAAGGTTCTTCATCAAGGATACGGCGAACTGTTGGAGTGTCCTGGTCCCGTTATGTCCGCACAGGAGATGGCCAACTTCGTGAGCGATGATGTGCTCTTGATGCAGCAGTGTGGTATTGGATGCGTAGAAGATATAATCGACATCCGGGGTGCTGATGAGTACCCCGGTAGGATTGTGCTGTTCAGCGACCATACCGACTAGTTCGATGCGCCTGTCTCGATACTCGATCAAAGCATCGATAAAAGCTTCGGCGCTGAACGGTTGGGGGATGGGGAGTTTTTGTGCCACTTCCTCACATTGTTGCCGCAGGAGTGATGATTTTTTCATCACTTCGGTCGTACCTCCAACCTCTGCAGCCGATGTCGACTTGCGGTGCACCGCGGCCCGCTGATAGCCAGCCGTCGACACCAACGTCGCTTCGTATCGGCTCAGCCTAGCGCTACTGGCCGGTGCCTGCTCCTGCATGGCTTCGCGCGCGGGTGATCGCCGAGCGGTGCGACCCCGCGCATGGGGGCCATGCGGCAGGCGGTCGATTATCGGATGCCATCAGTGCACTGCGTGATGAGCTATGGCGGGCATGCTGGGACGGTCAAGCCGATCGGCTGAAGTTCAAGAAGTTCGAGCCCGCTCGGTGGAGCTGACTCCTGGTGGATCAGGAGCAGCTTGTTTCGTTGCAACAACGTAGTCAGTTGCGTTGCAAGACAAGAAGTGCGCTGGCGTGAGCTACACGAAGACGTGTGGGTAGAGTCACGCCATCGACATGATCTTCACCTGAAGCGAAGACGTGACAACCTTCTCGCTTGAGGGCGTCGGGTCGGCCGGTCGGTGGCGATCGCGGCTTGCGTCCCGGGTTTGTGTGGCTGGCATGGTACTTCGTGGAGCGTAGTTCGGGCTAACTTGTGTCCGTTGGCTTCTGGACTGCCTGCCATCGCAGGATCTTGTGGAGGACTTCGGCCTGTCGTTGGGCGATGTTGTCGCCTTCCTCGCCGTCGACGTACTCGATCTTGAATACGGCCTCGGGTTCGGGGGCGCGCCGATGTTCTTTGCGGCTGGGTCTGGTCGGCCGCGGTTCGTTCGGTCCAGGTGCCTTGTCGGGCATGACCTCAGTGTTTCACCGTTCGCGCTCAGCATCCGCGCTTTGTCATGTCGTGCCTTTGAAGGCCTAGCATCGTCTTGTTGGTGTCCGGACCGCGGGTGCTAGCTCGGCTAGCGGGGGTAGGGCGCGAACCTGCGACCGGCGACCTGGGGGTTTAGTGGATCCGGTGTTGGGTAATGATGTGGGTACACGGCCTGACCTGCGAAAACGGTCAGGTGTGGTGGTGCCCCCGGCAGGAATCGAACCTGCGACCTAGGGATTAGAAGGCCCTTGCTCTATCCAACTGAGCTACGGAGGCAACGCGTTCCACCATGGCCGACATTGGCCGTGCTGTCCAGCACGGCAATTATAGCGACCGTCCAGGTTGCTAGGTTCTTAGCGTCGGCAACATTGCAGCCACCTCAGTCGAGGGAGAGGGCCAGCACCAGCAGGCCTGCGCCGAGCGCCTCGATGATCAGGAAGAACCAGACGGGGTAGAACGCGGAGGGTCTCTCGAGCACGGCGGACCAGATACGGCCGAACGCCATGCCGCCGAGCGCCGCGGCGACTGTGACACAGGTTCCGAATCTCATGTCGCCGATATCGGCGGCGGCCAGTCCGAGGACGACGGCGATCGCGATACCGAAACCCCCATAGACGGCGCGCACCTCGGCACGGCTGTCCGGGCGATCGGCGAGCAGACCCAGTGGGTCGACCAGTTGGCTGGGCCGCAGCAGCCCGTACACGCCCATCGCCGCGAAGAACAACGCAACCACGGCGATCAAGACGATCGACATCACACCTCCGCAAGATCCGGGGGCAAGGATATCGGCCCAAACCCCACCGGGTCACCCGATACCGGTCGAACTACGCTGAGTCGTATGTCATCTGCGCAGGACCCGCCCGTAAAACCCGATATCGAGATTGCTCGGACGGGTGGCGCGGCGACCTTCGCGACGGTGACCGTGCTGGCCGGCGCCACCGCTGCCGTGGTGGCCGCGCTGGTGGTCGGGCTGTCGGCGACGCAGGCGCTGAGCCTGCTCGGCATCCCGGATCCCGGCCCGCTGACCACCTACGGGCTGCCCGCGTTGCGCGCGCTCGCCGACCTGTCCGGCGCGGTGGCCGTCGGGTCGCTGCTGTTCGCGGCGTTCCTGGTACCGCCGCAAGCCGATGGGCTGCTCGATGTCGGCGGCTACCGGGCGCTTCGGCGCGCCTCCGATGCCGCGCTGGTGTGGGCGTGCTGTGCCGCGCTGCTCGTGCCACTGATTGTGTCCGACACCACAGGACGTCCGGTGGGCCAGGTGTGGCGGCCGGAGGAGTTGTGGCGGGCCATCGATCAGATCGCGCTGGCGGGCGCCTGGCGCACCACGGTGATTTTCGCGCTGCTGCTCGCGATCGGGTGCAGGCTGGCATTGCGGTGGGGATGGACGCCGGTGTTGTTCGGCGGCGCGATCGTCACGATGATGCCGTTGGCGTTGACGGGTCACTCGTCCTCGGGAGGTTCGCACGATCTGGCCACCAACAGCCTGATTCTGCACATGGTTTCGGCCGCGGTGTGGGTCGGCGGGCTGTTCGCGGTGCTCGCGCACGCGCTGCGCGGTGGCGCGCACACCGATCTCGCGGCGCGGCGTTTCTCCAAGGTCGCGACGGTCGCGTTCGTCGTCATCGGGCTCAGCGGCGTGCTCAACGCTTTGATACGGGTGCCGCTGGACGAGCTGTTCAGCACCACCTACGGCAAGCTGGTGCTGGCCAAGGCCGTCGCGCTGGTGATCCTCGGTCTGTTCGGCTACCAGCAGCGCCGCGCCTCGCTGCCCGCGCTGGCCGCCGATCCGGGAGATCGCGGCGCGCTCATCCGGTTCGCGGGCGTCGAGGTACTGGTGTTCGCCGCGACCATGGGGCTCGCGGTCGGGCTCGGCCGCACGCCACCGCCGCCGCCACGCACGGTGCCGACGCCGACGGAGGTCGAACTCGGTTACAACCTGGCCGGTCCGCCGACCGCGGGACGGCTGCTGTTCGACTGGCGCTTCGACTTGATCTTCGGCACGCTGTCGATCGTGCTTGCGGTGCTGTATCTGATGGGGGTCGGACGGCTGCGTGCGCGCGGTGACGCCTGGCCGGTCGGCCGCACCATCGCGTGGCTATCCGCTTGTGCGATCCTGCTTTTCGCGACGTCGTCCGGTGTCGGACGGTATTCGCCCGCGGTGTTCAGCGTGCACATGGGCCAGCACATGGCGCTGTCGATGCTCGCGCCGATCCTGTTCGCACTCGGCGGTGCGGTGACGCTGGCGCTGCGTGCGCTGCCGCCGGCCGGGCGCGGTGGCGCGCCCGGTCCGCGCGAATGGATTCTCGCCGCGGTGCACAATCCGGTGTCGCGCTTGCTGACCCATCCGATCGTCGCGTCGATCATTTTCGTCGGCGGGTTCTACGCGCTGTACATGGGCGGCATCTACGACGCGTTCGTCGATTCCCACGCGGCGCATCTGCTGATGAACCTGCACTTCCTGCTCAGCGGCTACCTCTTCTACTGGGTGGTGATCGGCATCGATCCCAAGCCACGGCAGGTGGAACCGCTGACCAAGCTGGGCATGGTGTTCGGCTCGCTGCCGTTCCACGCCTTCTTCGGCATCGCGTTGATGAGCATGACCACGGTGATGGGCGGCTGGTTCTTCCGCAGCCTCGGCCTCGGCTGGAACACCGACCTGCTCGGTGATCAGCGCACCGGCGGCAGCCTGGCGTGGGCCAGCGGCGAGGTGCCGCTGGTGGTGGTGATGCTCGCGCTGCTCATCCAATGGTCGCGCAGCGACAAGCGTTTGGCGCAGCGGATGGATCGGGCCGCCGACCGCGACAACGACGCGGAACTCGCTTCCTACAACGCGATGTACGCCGAACTGGCCAAACGGGACCGAGGGGCGCACCAGTGAGTCGATGGTGCGCGAGACAGCGCCGGGCGGCGTCGTGAGTGAGCGTGCGGTGATGGAACCACGGCATCGATCGGGGAGCCAGGTATATCGGTCCGATGTGCGCGCGGCACGCAAGCGGCTGGCCGGGCGGATCCGCAAGACACCGGTGTTCCACACCTCCGTCGCCGGGCCGTACGGACCGGTCCCGGTGACGCTGAAACTCGAATATCTCCAGCACGGCGGCACTTTCAAGGTGCGCGGCAGCCTCAACGCACTGCTGGAGTCGGCCGAGGGCGCCGAGCAGATCGTCATCGCCTCCGGCGGCAACGCGGGGATCGCGGCCGCGCTGGCCGCGGCCCGGCTCGGCATGTCGTGCACCGTGGTGGTGCCGGAGTCCGCGCCGCATACCAAGGTGGCCGCGATGTGGTCCTACGGCGCCGAGGTGCTCTGGCACGGCACCACCTACGAGGAGGCCTATCGGTACGCGGCGGAGCTCGCGGCCGAGCGGAAAGCGTTGCGGCTGCACGCCTATGACCTGCCCGCGGTGGTCGCCGGCGCGGGTGTGGTCGGGCTGGAGCTGGAGGAACAGGTGCGCGGGCGCCCGCCGGTGCTGGCCACGGTCGGCGGTGGCAGCCTGGTCGCCGGTGTCGCCGCGGCGCTCGGGCGGCGCCAGCAGGTGATCGGCGTCGAGCCGGAGCGTGTCCCGACACTGCACGCGGCGCTGAGCGCGGATCGCCCGGTGGACGTCGCCGCCTCCGGAAATGCGCTCGGCGCCACCAGGATCGGGGAGATCGCACTGGAAATCGCGCGCCGCTACGGTGTGCGTTCGCTGCTGGTGACCGAGGACGCGATCACCGCGGCCCGCGAATACCTGTGGCGTGAATTCCGCATCGTGGTCGAACCGGCGGGCGCCACCGCGCTGGCCGCGGTGCAGAGCGGCGCCTATGTTCCCGCCGAAGGGGAGCGGCCCGTCGTGGTTTTGTGCGGCGCCAATACCGATCCCGCGATGCTCTGACCGGAATTCGCCTGAAGCGCGAGATATCCACAACCGGAAAACTTATCCACATTCGCACATCGCGCCGCCCACGCCCGCCCCGGATCGATCAGGCTGAGGAAACCAGCCCGCACCGGGACGAAATATGAAGGGGCGTAAACATGTACGAGACGAATGCGACCGTGATCGGCACCGTGGTCACCGATCCGGTCAAACGCGACCTGCTCAACGGGGACCAGGTGGTCACCTTCCGGATGGCGAGCAATTCCCGCCGCTTCGACAACACCACCGGCCAGTGGGTGGACAACGGAACCCTGTTCCTCACCGTGGTGTGCTGGCGCAGGCTGGTCGACGGGGTCGACCGTTCACTGCACCGCGGCGACCCGGTCATCGCGCACGGTCAGCTGCGCACCCACGACTACCGCACCAGGGACGGCGCGGAACGCCGTGACGTGGAGCTGCGGGCCAGCGCGATCGGTCCCGATCTGTCCCGCTGCACCGCACAGGTCTTCCGGCGCTCGGAGCAGCGAGCCGATTCCGCGCCGGACGGTGCGATGCGGAATACTTGCGCGGGATCGAACGCTGCAAACCACGCACGTGTCGGCGAGGGTCCGGGGGACAGCGCAGCGACCGTGTCATCCACATCGACCCGAGGCGCCGAACCCGAGCCGGTCGATGCCTGATCCCACCACTTATCCGCTACTCGCGCACCGATAGGCTTTCGTACATGGCTGAGTTCATTTACCAGATGAAGAAGGTTCGGAAGGCGCACGGCGACAAGGTCGTGCTCGACGATGTCACCTTGAACTTCCTTCCCGGCGCCAAGATCGGTGTCGTCGGTCCGAACGGCGCCGGTAAATCCAGCGTGCTGAAGATCATGGCCGGACTGGACCAGCCGAACAACGGGGAAGCCTTCCTCGCACCCGGCGCGACGGTTGGCATTCTGCAGCAGGAGCCGCCGCTGAACGAAGAGAAGACCGTTCGTGGCAACGTCGAGGAGGGCCTCGGCGAGGTCAAGGTGAAGCTCGACCGCTACAACGAGGTCCTCAAGCTCATGGAGACCGAATACTCCGATGAGCTCCTCGAGGAAATGGGCAAGCTGCAGGAGTATCTGGATCACGCCGATGCGTGGGATGTCGACTCCCAGCTGGAGCAGGCGATGGACGCGCTGCGCTGCCCGCCGCCGGACGAGCCGGTCACCAAGCTCTCCGGTGGTGAGCGCCGCCGCGTCGCGCTGTGCAAGCTGCTGCTGAGCAAGCCCGACCTGCTGCTGCTCGACGAGCCGACCAACCACCTCGACGCCGAGAGCGTGCTCTGGCTCGAGCAGCACCTCGCGTCGTACGCGGGCGCCGTGCTCGCGGTCACCCACGACCGGTACTTCCTGGACAATGTGGCGCAGTGGATTCTCGAGCTGGACCGCGGCCGGGCGTACCCGTACGAGGGCAACTACTCCACCTACTTGGAGAAGAAGGCCCAGCGCCTCGAGGTCCAGGGCAAGAAGGACCAGAAGCTGCAGAAGCGGCTCAAGGAAGAACTCGCCTGGGTGCGCTCCGGCGCCAAGGCCCGTCAGGCCAAGAACAAGGCCCGCCTCGACCGGTACGAGGAAATGGCGATCGAGGCCGAGAAGCAGCGCAAGTTGGACTTCGAGGAGATCCAGATCCCGGCGGGCCCGCGTCTGGGCAATATCGTGGTCGAGGTCAGCCATCTGGACAAGGGCTTCGGCGACCGCCAGCTGATCAAGGATCTGTCGTTCACGTTGCCGCGCAACGGAATCGTCGGCGTCATCGGCCCGAACGGTGTCGGTAAGACCACGCTGTTCAAGACGATTGTCGGACTGGAACAGCCGGACAGCGGCGAGGTGAAGGTCGGCGAGACGGTCAAGCTGAGCTACGTCGACCAGAACCGCGCGGGCATCGACCCGGCGAAGAACGTCTGGCAGGTCGTTTCCGAGGGCCTGGACTTCATCCAGGTCGGCAACCAGGAGATGCCCTCGCGCGCCTACGTCAGCGCGTTCGGCTTCAAGGGCCCGGATCAGCAGAAGCCCGCGGGCGTGCTCTCCGGTGGTGAGCGCAACCGCCTGAACCTGGCGCTGACCCTCAAGCAGGGCGGCAACCTGATCCTGCTCGACGAGCCGACCAACGACCTCGACGTCGAGACCCTCGGCTCGCTGGAGAACGCGCTCGAGCAGTTCCCCGGTTGCGCCGTGGTCATCTCGCACGACCGCTGGTTCCTGGACCGCACCTGCACCCACATCCTCGCGTGGGAGGGCGACAACGACAACGACGCCAAGTGGTTCTGGTTCGAGGGCAACTTCGAGGCCTACGAGGCCAACAAGATCGAGCGCCTCGGCCTGGAAGCCGCGCGCCCGCATCGGGTAACCCACCGCAAGCTCACCCGCGACTGAGCCGAGTGCCGCAGGCCCCCGGGTGCGATGACATCATCGCGCCTGGGGGCCTGTTTGCGTCACCGCCCAGCGTGGTCCCAGGACCGGGGACGGACCGGACAGCGAACCACCGTAGATCTGACTAGGGTAGTGGTCGTGAATGCGCAGGCGCAGTCCGAGCAATCAGCGATCCTCAACGGCGAGGCGGTCGCCGATCACTTTGGCGACGCCTTGTCGCCGCTGTTGCCGGGAATCCCGCGCCTGCTCGCGTTCACCTGACGTCCGCGCGTCCGGAACGATGCTGTGCCGTGATCATTTCGGCCAACCTCGGCAAACGAGTGGCGAACTGTGCGGTTTCGGTGAACAACCCGTGATTAGAAGGGATTTCACCCCCGCGCCTCCTGGGCACAGCTACTCTCGGACCGGCGTCACTTTGTTGCGGAACCGATATCCGAGGAGTTGGCGAAAAAATGACGGTCTCGTCCGAATTGTCCAGTGCGGCGTGGGCCGCGAGTTTGCCGCAGCAGCTGCGCGGCGACCTCGCGACGCTCGAGGAGGCGTATTTCCGCCACGTCGACGCTGGCGATGTGGACTGTGCGATCACCGGAATCACCCAGATCTTTCGCAGGCATATGGAGCTGGCCATGGTCCGCCAGGAGGGGCGGGCCCTGGTACGGGTGTACCACCCCGACGACGGCTCCGGTCTCGGCGCCGCGGTCCAGCTGGTCACCGATGACATGTCCCTGCTCGTGGAGTCCATCACCTCGTCGCTGAGCCGGATGGGCGTCAGCGTCAGCGAGGTGATCCACCCGATTTTCGAGGTCGAGCGCGACGGTAGCGGTCGGCTCACCCATGCCGCGCCGCACGAGGTCGACGGCAACGGCAATGGCAACGGCACCCTGCGCGAATCCTGGATGCACTTGCAGCTGCACCCGTCGACCAGCCGGGCGCTGCTCGACCGGGTCGCGTCGGCGATGCCGGACGTGGTCGCCGACGTGCGCCAGGTCATCGATGACACCGAGGCGATCATCGCGGTGCAGGGCAAGCTGGCCGACGATCTCGAGCTGGCCGCGAAGTCCGGCTCGGCGCCGTTCCAGGAGACCGACCTGGTCGACTGCGCGAACCTGTTGCGCTGGTTGGCAGGTGGCAATTTCACCGTGCTCGGCTACGCGCGCTATCGGCTCGCCGAGGAGCAGGGGCAGACCACCTCGAACGCGATGCCCGGCACCAATCTCGGCGTGCTCCGCCCCGATGTCGGCACCGACTTCCGCGTCCCGGTCAACGGTGGCGACGGCTCGCTGCTGATGCTCACCCAGGGCCTGGTGCCCGCCACCGTGCACCGCTCGGTGTACCCGTATTTCGTCGGCGTCGCCGAATTCGACGACAGCGGCGCGATCGTCGGCCAGCACCTGTTCCTCGGCGTCTTCACCGTCACCGCGGTGCACGAGAACGTGCTCGACATCCCGGTCATCGCGCGCCGGGTGCGCTCGGTGATCGAGGAGAGCGGCTTCGACCTGGAATCGTTCTCCGGGCAGGCCATGCTCGAGGTCATCCAATCGTTCCCGCGCACCGAGCTGTTCTCCTCCGACGCCGAGACCATGCGCCGTACGGCGGTCGCGGTGCTCAATGTCGGCCTGCGCCGCCAGGTTCGGCTGTTCATGCGCTCGGACGGCTTCGGCCGGTTCGTCGCCTGCCTGGTCTACCTGCCCCGCGACCGCTACACCACCAGGGTGCGGCTGGAGATGCAGGAGATCCTGGTGCGCGAGCTGGGCGGCGTCTCCATCGACTACTCGGCCAGGGTGAGCGAAAGTGAGCTCGCCAGTGTCTATTTCACGGTGCGGATGCCGGAGGGGAACTTCGGGATCCCGCGCTACGCGGCGCCGACCGCCGATGTCTCCGAGCCGAACCGGCTGCGCATCCAGAACCTGCTCGCCGAGGCCAGCCACACCTGGGAGGACCACCTCGCCGACGAGGTGAGCACCTCGTCGGTGCTCGATCCCGGCATCGTCGAGCGGTACGCCGACGCCTTCCCCGAGGGCTACAAGCAGGACTTCGAACCGGGCCGCGCACTGGTCGACGTGGTCAGGCTGGAGCGGCTGTCCGAGGGCGCCATCGACCAATACCTGTACCGCAGAACGGAATCCGATCCCGGCTCGTGGCGGTTCACCCTCTACATCGGCGGCACCGGCGTCTCGCTGAGTCAGGTGCTTCCCGTGCTGCAGAGCCTCGGCGTCGAGGTGATCGACGAACGGCCGTACCAGATCAAGCTCGATCCGCCGCCCGGCGCCGACCTGCCGGTGGAACGCTGGATCTACGATTTCGGCCTGCTCGCCAGGCCCGAATTGCTGCGCAGCTCACTGGATCGGGACCTGGACGCGGAACTGCTCGAATCCTCGGCGCGCGCGGACGCGCTGGAGGCGGCGGTGCGCGGGTTGCGCGAGCGCTTCACCGAGGCGTTCGAGGCGGTCTGGTACGGCCGTGCCGAGGCGGATCAGCTCAACGAACTCGTGCTGCGCGCCAGGCTGCCGTGGCGCGCGGTGTCGATCCTGCGCACCTACGCGAAATACCTGCAGCAGGCCGACTTTCCGTACAGCCAGGCGAATATCGCCAGGGTGCTGCTCACCTACCCGGATGTGGCCAGGCTGTTCGTCGACCTGTTCGGCGCGATGTTCGATCCGGACACCCACGCCGCCGAGCACGCCGCCGATCTGGAGGCGCAGGTGCGCGGCCGGATCGACGAGGTGGTCAGCCTCGACGCGGACCGCATCCTGCGCGCCATCCTCAGCCTGATCAAGGCCACGCTGCGCACCAACTACTACGTCACCGATCTCGAGGGTGTCTCGCGCTCCTACGTCTCGGTGAAGGTGGAACCGCAGGAGATCGCCGAATTGCCCAAGCCGCGGCCGCAATTCGAGATCTTCGTCTACTCGCCGAAGGTCGAGGGCGTGCACCTGCGGTTCGGTCCGGTGGCCCGCGGCGGGTTGCGCTGGTCGGACCGGCTGGAGGACTTCCGCACCGAAATTCTCGGCCTGGTCAAGGCGCAGGCGGTGAAGAACGCGGTCATCGTGCCGGTCGGCGCGAAGGGCGGTTTCGTGGTGAAGCAGCCGCCGCTGCCCACCGGCGACCCGGTCGCGGACCGGCAGGCGCTCGGCGCGGAAGGCGTCGACTGCTACCGCACCCTCATCTCCGGCCTGCTCGACCTCACCGATAACGTCGATCACGCGACCGGGCATGTCATTCCGCCCGCGCGGGTGGTGCGCCGCGATGGCGACGACACCTACCTGGTGGTCGCCGCGGACAAGGGCACGGCGACGTTCTCCGATATCGCCAACGAGGTGGCCAAGCGCTACGGCTTCTGGCTCGGTGACGCGTTCGCCTCCGGCGGCTCGGCGGGCTACGACCACAAGGCGATGGGCATCACCGCCAAGGGCGCGTGGGAGAGC
The DNA here is from genome assembly GCF_044547285.1 of Nocardia sp. NPDC052566. Classification (NCBI taxonomy): domain Bacteria; kingdom Bacillati; phylum Actinomycetota; class Actinomycetes; order Mycobacteriales; family Nocardiaceae; genus Nocardia; species Nocardia sp. NPDC052566. Next base: position 841,165 of record NZ_JBIUAF010000002.1, read on the forward strand.
GTCAAGCGGCACTTCCGCGAGATGGATATCGACACCCAGACCGAGGATTTCACCGTCGTCGGCGTCGGCGATATGAGCGGTGACGTGTTCGGCAACGGCATGCTGCTGTCCGAGCACATCCGCCTGGTCGCGGCGTTCGACCACCGGCACATCTTCCTCGACCCGAATCCCGATGCGGCACGGTCGTATCGGGAGCGTGCGCGCATGTTCGCGCTGCCGCGCTCGTCCTGGGCCGATTACGACGCGTCGCTGATCAGCACCGGCGGCGGCGTCTGGGATCGCACCGTGAAGTCCATCCCGATCAGCCCGCAGGCCAGGGCCGCGCTCGGGCTCGCCGACGATGTGACGGCGCTGTCGCCGCCCGAGCTGGTGCGCGCGATCCTGCTCTCGCCCGCCCAGTTACTGTGGAACGGCGGTATCGGCACCTACATCAAGGCGAGCACCGAAACCAATGCCGAGGTGGGCGACAAGTCCAACGATCCGGTGCGAGTCAACGGAAATCAGTTGCGGGTCAAGGTGATCGGCGAGGGCGGTAACCTCGGCGCCACCGCGCTCGGCCGGATCGAATTCTGCCGCAGCGGCGGCAAGATGAACACCGACGCGCTGGACAACTCCGCCGGTGTCGACTGCTCCGACCACGAGGTCAACATCAAGGTGCTGCTCGACGGCGTGGTCTCGGCCGGGCTGCTGCCCGAGGCCGAGCGCAACCCGCTGCTCGCCTCGATGACCGACGAGGTCGCGCGGATGGTGTTGCAGGACAACGTCGCCCAGAACTTCCTGATGGGTATCTGCCGTGCCGACGCACCGCAGATGCTGAACGTGCACATGCGCCTGATCGACGATCTGGAGCAGCGCCGCGGCCTCGACCGCGAACTGGAGGCGCTGCCCTCGAACGCGCAGATGAAGCGGATGATGGAGGACGGCGCCGGGCTCACCTCGCCGGAACTCGCCAACCTCATGGCGCACGTGAAGCTTTCGCTGAAGGCCGATCTGCTCGAGACCGATCTGCCGGAGAACGCCTACTTCGCCAACCGGCTGCCGAACTACTTCCCGACCCCGCTGCGCGGGCGGTTCGGCGCGGCGATCAAGCGGCACCGGCTGCGCAGGGAGATCGTCACCACCATGATCGTCAACGAGATGGTGGACTACGGACGCATCACCTACGCGCACCGGTTGAACGAGGAGATCGGCGCGACCACCACCGATTCCGTGCGCGCCTTCGCCGCGGCGACCGAGATCTTCGACCTGCACGCCATGTGGGAGCGGATCCGGGCGGCCGAGGTCGCCACCGCGGTGCGCGACCTGCTGGAGCTGGAAACCAAGCGGACCCTCGACCGTGCCTCGCGCTGGCTGCTGTCGAACCGCCCGCAGCCGATCGCGGTCGGCGCGGAGATCAACCGGTACAGCCGTGGCGTGCGCGAACTCGCACCGAAGGTGCCCGGCTGGCTGCGCGGCCATCACGTCTCCACGCTGACCGACCAGTCGGCGGAGCTGATCGCCCGTGGTGCGCCGACTGAACTGGCCACCGAGGTGTTCGGTCTGCTCAACCTGTTCCCGCTGCTCGATGTGCTCGATATCGCCGACATCACCGATCGCAGCGGCGACGAGGTCGGTTCGCTGTACTACGCGCTCAACGAGCACCTCAAGATCGACTGGCTGCTGGAGGCGGTCGGCCACCTCGAACGCGGTGACCGCTGGCACTCGCTGGCCCGGCTCGCGCTGCGCGACGATATGTACGGTTCGCTGCGTTCGCTGACCCTCGATGTGCTCTCCGCCGGCGACCCCGAGGAGACGGCGGACGAGAAGATTGCATACTGGGAGTCGAAGAATCAGTCACGGCTCGGGCGTGCCCGGGCCGCGCTGTCGGAATTGTTCGAGTCCGGAGCGCACGATCTCGCCACCCTTTCGGTTGCAGCGCGGCAAGTGCGGAGCATGGTGAGCGGGGTGGGCGCCCAATCGGAGGTACCTCGTTGACTAGTTCGGTGAACGGCAGGGCGCACGGTAGTAGTGGTGTGCTGCCGAAGCGCTTTCACGCCAAGGTGGACGTGCGGTGGTCGGACATGGACGTGTTCCAGCACGTCAACCATGCGCGCATGGTGACGCTGCTGGAGGAGGCGCGGATTCCGTGGCTGTTCGAGGACGGCCGCCCCACCGCACCGTTGCGTGAGGGTTGCGTGCTCGCGGACCTGCGGGTCCGCTACCGCGGCCAGCTGCGCCACGAGGACACCCCGCTCGATATCGCCATGTGGATCGAGCAGTTGCGTGCGGTCGACTTCACCATCGGTTACGAGGTGCGTGCCGCGGGCGCGGCGCCGGATTCGCCGCCCGCGGTGATCGCCTCGACCCAGATCGCCGCGTTCGATATCCAGACGCAGCGGTTGCGCCGGTTGACCGAGCCGGAGCGCGATTACCTCGCCGGCTGGATGAGCGAATAGAGCGGACGGTAATCGGGTAAGGACCGTTGTGATGACGGAGCAGCGAGTGCTGCATGTGGCCGATCCGGCCGAGCGGGAGAACCTGGCCACCTTCCTGACCAGGGCCGTCCGGCTCGATCCCGCGGCGGTGGTGCGTATCCGCCGCCGCGGGGAGCGGTACGTCTCCGCATGGGTGGCAACGGGTTTCGAGGCGCTCGCGGTGCGGACGGTGGTCGCCGAGCTCGGCGTCGACGACGTCACCGTCGGCGCCGACTTGGTGCTGGCCGGGCTGTCCACCGGCAGCCCGATCGACCTGGGCTACTCGATGGATTCCGCGTGGCGTGGCGCGCTGCCACCGGTCGACGGCTTCGTCCACGTCGACGATGTGCCCGCGCGCACCCTGGTCGAACTCGCCGAACAGGGTGCCGCGCTGGCGAAGGAACACGGCAGCAGCCACGGGCCGCCCGCCTCGCTGCTCGACCAGACGGTGCTCACCGTTTCGGGCGGCGAGACCCAGGTGCAGGTGCCCATGCGCGTCGTCTTCGCGCTGACCGCAATGGATTTCATCCCGCACTCCGGCGACAAGGCGGAGTCGCGCCGTATCTCGCCCGCCGAGATCGTCCGCGTCCGCGCCACCAACACCTGGCTGCGCCTGGACGCCCGCTACGGTTCGGTCGCCCGCCGCCTGGGCGGCGCCATCCCACTCTTCCCTGGATAGCTTTGCTGGTCCGCCTCTCAGGGGCTGCATGCCGGGCTGAGTACTCGTCCGGCTCGCGGTTCCTTCGTCGAGCGCAGTCGAATGGCCCTGCGACACGCCGTAATTGGGGGCCATTTGACTGCGCTCGACGAACTCGGTTACTTCAGGAGCTCTCTGGCCGCGGCGTTGGGGCGCGAAATCTGCTGCTGGTATGAGCCTCTCGTCGCGCGAACTGGGGGAATGCGTGCGAGGATCAGATGGTCAGTCGTCCAGTTTTGGCGTTTCGGTGCCATTGCTCTTGGGGGCACCGGAATCGCTGGCTGGGAGTGCTGTTGCCGTGACCATAACCTTCCCCTGCGGGGCGGGTGAATTGCAGTGGAAGGCAAGGGATTATGCAAGTTAGAGGGTTTGCCGCCGGTGTGGCCGTCGCGGCCGCGCTGACCGTTCCGTTCGCCGCGACGGCCAACGCTCAGGTGCCGGCCGCCGAATCCGCCTCGGCGGGGCTCGAATTGGTCGCTCCGGTGGCCGACAGTGGATCCAGCAAGGGCGCAACGGGATCCAGTGCGGGCAGCAGCCGCCCCGGTACCGGCTCCGGTACGGGCAGCGCGAAGGGCGTCGCCTGCTTCATCACCTCGATCCTGCGCGGCCCCGAACCGTGCAACCGCTCCGACTGGTGATCTGAGCGCCGCGAACGCACCACGGCCGCGCACCTTCTGATCTCCCGCACGCCGAGTCGCATGCGAAACCATGTGCGGGACATCAGAAGGTGCGCGGCCGTTTCGTTTACGCGACGCCGAGTAGGCGCAGTCCGGCGGTGGTCGCGGCGGCCGCCAGGATGACGACCAACAGGGGGACCTGCCGCCAGGCCAGCACGCCCGCCACCACAACCCCTGCGGGCAAAGCGAATCCGAACGTGCCCGTGCCCGTCGGTAGCGCGGTGATCGCCACCAGTGCCGCGATCAGCACTACCGCACCGACTTCCAGCACTCGCACCGCGCGCGCCGGGAAACGGACGCGGTCGCGCAGCGCCGGACCGGCCCAGCGGAACGCGTAGGTACCGACGGCGAGCGTAACCATCCCCGCTGCCAACATCATTCGACAACTCCCTTCCGTGCCGTTGCGAGTTTCCGCGCGCTTCTCGTAGCAATCACGGCTGTTCCGGTGCGGTCCGCGGCGTGGACGGTTCGCCGCGATCGAAGGCGACCGCGATCAGGCCGACAAGTGCGATCAGCACGGGCATTCCTGCGGGTACGAATGGCGCGCTGAGCACAGCGGCGCCCGCGCCGAGCAGTGCGGCACGCAACGTTGTGCGATTCCGCAGGGCAGGCACGATCAAGGCGAGCAGTACGGCGGGGAACACCGCATCCAGTCCCAGTGCCGCGGTATCGGGCACGAATGTCCCGATCAGCGCGCCGATCAGGGCGCCACTCGGCCAAGCGAGCCCGATGCCGAAGCCGCAGGCCCAGTAGGCCGCGCGCCTGCGGGTGGCGTCCTCTTCGGCCAGCGCCATCGCCACGGATTCGTCGTTCATCAGATGAATGCCGACCGACCTGCGCCATCCGGTGCCGACCACCTCGGGGACCGACAATCCGTAGGGCAGATGCCTGGCGTTCACCAGCAACCCCGCGAGCACCGCCGCGATCGGGCTGCCGCCCGCGGCGACGATGCCGATGAACAGGAACTCCGAGCCTGCGGCGAGCACCACGCAGCTGAGCGCGATCGGCAACCACATCGGAAAACCCGAGGTCACGGCGGTGGCGCCGTAGGAGACGCCGATCAGCCCGACCGCGAGGCAGACCGCCGCGATCCCGGTGAGTGTGTCCCGGCCGAGTGTTCGCCATATCGAACGCATGTTGCTTATAGTGAACAAGCCTCGTCTGTTCGTCAAATCGAACGCGTGTTGCTTATGGTGAACATGGCGGGACGGTTCGTCAATATGGTTACCTTTGGGCTGTTAGCGACCTGACGGGAGGGTGATGGCAGAGCGGGAGTCGACTCCGCAGGCGGTGATCGCCGAGGCGCTGCGCCGCGAGCGCACCCGCGCCGGGCTATCGCTCACCGAGGTGGCGAACCGGGCAGGCATCGCGAAATCCACGCTGTCCCAGCTGGAGTCGGGCACCGGAAATCCGAGCTTGGAGACACTGTGGGCGCTCTGCGTCGCGCTCGATATGCCGTTCTCCCGGCTGCTCGATCCACCGCGCCCGAGCGTGCAGGTGATCCGCGCGGGGGAGGGGCCGGTGGTCGCCGCTTCGGAATCGGACTACCACGCGACACTGCTCGCCGCCGGCCCGGCCAATTCCCGGCGCGACCTGTTCCGCATCACCGCCGAACCCGGCCACGGCCGCAAGTCCGACCCGCATATCCCCGGCGTCGTCGAGCATGTACTCATGGCCAGCGGCCGCGCCCTCGTCGGCCTGAGCGACGCCCCCGTCGAACTGCGCCCCGGCGACTACATCTGCTACCCCGGCGACCTCCCACACGTCTTCGAAGCACTGGAACCATCCACCTGGGCAACCCTGGTCATCGAATACACCTGACCCTCGGTCAGGCGGCGCCTTCGCCGAGGTATTGGAGCCAGACGGGGTCGAGGTCGGATTGGGTGGAGAGCAGGCGCCAGTGCGGACCCTTGGGGGAGACCAGGGGGGAGCGCAGGGCCCAGCCGAGTTCGCTGAGCAGTTTGTCGGCCTTGCGGTGATTACACGGGGCGCAGCTGGCGACGCAGTTCTCCCACGAGTGCTCGCCGCCGCGGCTGCGCGGGATGACATGGTCGATGGTTTCGGCCTTGCCACCGCAGTAGCCGCAGCGGTAGCGGTCGCGATGCATGAGGGCGGCGCGGGTCATCGGGACGCGGGCCCGATAAGGGACGCGCACGTAGGTGCGCAGGCGGATGACCGAGGGGATCTCGATGGCGGAACCGGCGGAATGGACCACCGAACCGTCGGGATCGTGGTGGACGGCATCGGCTTTGTCGCAGATCAGCAGTACGACGGCGCGGCGCGCGGACAGGGCGGTGAGCGGCTCGTAGGTGGCGTTGAGAAGCAGCACCCGGCGCTTCAACCAGTTCGTCGCCTCGGTGGGCGGTGGCGCGGAGCGGTGTGCGTGATCATGATGCCCGTGATGGGGCCCGGGATAGTGGTCGGACAAGATGTGCAGCGGAGTAGCCCCCGACCCACGATTGTGGACGTCGGCGGGCTGGAGTTGTCGGTGCGTGCGCGCCTCGTGTGACTTGGCGCCGTGCCGCTGCTTCATCTGGACCTCAATTTCATGATTGGCAGGATCATGTGGTATTCCGGCAGAGCTGCCACCCAGTTGACCATGGAACGCCGCAGATTGCACGGTGATTTCGCGCAATGTCCGGTGAACTGTGGTTGAAGGGCCGCTCGTTCGTAATGCGGAGCGGGCCGGTGGGGCTGCCGCCGGCTTCGCTCCGGCCCGGCGCGGGCTGTCGGCGGACTTCGTCCGGCAGCGCTGGACGGGCACAATGGACTGCGTCGGTACAGCGAATCGAGAGGGCTTTATGACTGCGGGCGAGCAGACAGCAACGTCGTTCTACGAGGCCGTCGGCGGGGCGGAGACGTTCCAGCGGATCATTGCTGCCTTCTATCGAGAAGTAGCCGCCGACGAAGTGCTGCGGCCACTGTACCCGGAGGAGGATCTCGGGCCCGCCGAACGGCGCCTGCGGATGTTCCTCGAGCAGTACTGGGGCGGCCCGCGCACCTACTCCGACGAACGCGGGCACCCGCGGCTGCGGATGCGGCACATGCCGTTCACCATCGGCCCGATCGAGCGCGACGCGTGGCTGCGGTGCATGCGGATCGGGGTCGCCGAGATCGAGCCGGAGGTGCTCGACGACGCGCACCGCAAGCAGTTGCTGGACTATCTGGAGATGGCAGCCAATTCGCTGATCAACGCGCCCTGGTGAGATTACGGCCGAGTGTCGCACGGTCCCTAGGGTTTTCGTGGATATACCCCTTGACTGCTGGATATTTGCCAGAACTCGAGAAGTTTGCTGCGGTTGAGGGAATTTGTCGCACCCCTTTGGCAGTATTACGGATGTGACACAGACATCTGCCGTGCCGGCACCGGCGGATCGCCCTGCGCAACCTTGGTGGCGGTCGGCCGTTTTCTACCAGGTCTATCCGAGATCCTTCGCTGACTCCGACGGTGACGGCGTCGGTGATCTGGGCGGCGTCCGTGACAAGCTCGGCTATCTGGAGCTGCTCGGCGTCGACGCGCTATGGATCTGTCCGGTCATGAGATCCCCGATGGCCGACGGCGGTTACGACGTCGCCGATCCGCGTGAGATCGATCCGCTCTTCGGCGGTCTCGCCGCGATGGACGAGCTGATCGCCGAGGCGCACGACCGCAACATCAAGGTCACGATGGATCTGGTGCCCAACCACACCAGCATCGAACATCCTTGGTTCCGAGCGGCGTTGGAGGCCGCGCCGGGCAGTCCGGAACGCGCCCGCTACCACTTCCGTGACGGCCTCGGCCCGGACGGCGCGCTGCCGCCGAACAACTGGCCGAGCATCTTCGGCGGACCCGCCTGGACCCGCGTCACCGAGGCCGACGGCCGCCCGGGGCAGTGGTACCTGCATATCTTCGCCCCCGAGCAGCCGGACCTGAACTGGGAAAACCCCGAGGTGTGGGCGGATTTCGAGAAGACGCTGCGCTTCTGGCTCGACCGCGGCGTCGACGGCTTCCGGCTCGACGTCGCGCATGGCATGGCCAAACCGGACGGGTTGCCCGATATGACGCGGGTCAACACCGCCGTGATCGCGCACATCGACGACGACGATCTGCGGTTCAACAACCCGGGCGTGCACGAATACCACCGCCGCATCCGCAAGGTGCTCGACGACTATCCCGGCACCGTCGCCGTCGGCGAGGTCTGGGTGGACGACAACACCCGCTTCGGCGAATACCTGCGCCCCGACGAACTGCACCTGGCCTTCAACTTCCGCCTGGCCGAGACCCCCTTCGAGGCCGCGGCCGTGCGCGATGCGATCGATAACTCGCTCGCCGCGGTGGCCTCCGTCGCCGCCAGCCCCACCTGGACGCTGTCCAACCACGATGTGGAGCGCGAGGTCACCCGCTACGGCGGCGGATTCGCCGGTGTCGCGCGGGCGCGGGCGATGATACTGACGGAGCTGGCGCTGCCCGGCGCGGTATTCCTCTACAACGGCAGCGAACTCGGGCTGCCCAATGTCGACGATCTGCCCGAGGAGGTGCTGCAGGATCCGACCTGGGAGCGGTCCGGGCATACCGTGCGCGGGCGCGACGGCTGCCGGGTGCCGATGCCGTGGGAGGGCGCCGCGCCGCCGTTCGCCTTCACCACCGGCACGCCGTGGCTGCCGATGCCGCAGGCGTGGGCCGCGCTGACGGTGGAGACGCAGCTCGAACATCTCGGCTCCACCCTGTCGCTGTACCGGATGGCGATCGAATTGCGCGGTGTGCGACCGGAATTCGCCGGGCCGGGCATCGAGTGGTACGGCAGCCCGCCCGGCTGCCTCGCCTTCCGCCGTCCCGGCGGCCTGATCTGCGTGCTCAATACGACACCGGTGCCGGTCGCGCTGCCGCACGGTCTGGTGCTGCTGTCGAGCGCGCCGCTCGAGGGTGGTCAGCTGGCCGGGAACGCGGCGGCCTGGCTGGTCTGACTCGACACGGAGCCCGAACCTTTCGACCAGAGGGCGAACTACTACACAGCATCGTCTACCGTTGGTCCGTGACCATTCTCGAGACAGTGCTGATCTTCGTCGGCATCCCTGTGGTGATCTACGGCGTGATCGCCGGATTGTCGTTTCTCGGTAAGCCACTCGCCGGTGAGAAGCCGGCCCACTTCGACCTCGGTCAGCAGTGGACCGCGCCCTCGGTGCTGTGGAGTGCGACCGACGAGGTGACCGTCTCGGGTCACCATGACACCGCGGAATCGTCGCATGGCTCCCATGCGGCCATCGAGTCCGCCAAGGCAGACCTGATCGGAGGCCGGGCAAGTGGCAAGTTCTAAGTGGCCCGCGGTGGTCGAGGCCGACCTGCCGCACGGATACGCCCTCACCAGCAGCGGTCGCGTCTCCGGCGTGCACGAGGCGGGCGACGTGTTCAAGGAGGCGCCGTTCAGCGATAACGAGCGGCTGCTGATGGACAACGTGCTCACCGAGGCGACCAGGGCGACCAAGGTGCGCTTCAACGTCTTCATCGGCGATCTCGGCTCGGATACGGCCGCGGGCGCGGACGCGATCTTCCCGGAGACGCCCGAGGCGGCGCATTCGGTGCTCATCGCGGTCTCCCCGAACGACAAGGCGATCGAGGTTCGCGCGGGCCGTGAGGTCGCCGAGCGCGCCAATGATCGCGTCTGCCAGCTCGGCGTCACCGCCGCGCTCAGCTCGTTCCGTCAGGGCGAGCTCATCGACGGTCTGGTCGCCGCGGTCCGCGTGATGGCCGCCGCCATCGGCCGCTGATTTTCGTCACACCGCTTTAAATACAGCTCAGCCTCGGTCCGCGACGTCTTGTCGCGGGCCGAGGCTGTTTTGTCGTGTTCTGTCCGCAACTAGTCGCCGGGGGTCCGGGGGTGCGGCCGTCGCCTGGCCGTAGATTCATGGAGCGAGCCGAGGCGGACGCGATGCGGGGGAAGAACTTTCACCGATCGGGAATGCCACTCGCCCTTCTAACTGTTGCCAGCATGGTGACCGGTTAGAAGGACTGGCCGAACAAGCATCATCTCGACCAAGAGGGAAAAGACAGTGACCAGCTACAAGATCCTCGCCATCTCCGGCAGCCTGCGCGCGGATTCGCACAACACCGCGCTGCTGCGCGCGGCGCAGAAGTTCAACAGCGGGCTCGACATCGAGATCTACGACGGCCTGCGCGACATCCCGCCGTACGACATGGATCTGGACAACCCGCAGAACCGGCCCGCCGCGGTCGCGGAGCTGCGCAGGCGCGTCGACGAGGTCGACGGCCTGTTGATCGCGACGCCGGAGTTCAACTACTCCATCCCCGGCGTCCTGAAGAACGCGATCGACTGGGTCAGCACCGACTGGACCAAGTCCGAGGGGCTGCCGCTGCTGCACAAGCCGGTCGCGATCATGGGCGCCGCGCCGACCAACTTCGGTTCGGTCCGTGCGCAGCTCGCGCTGCGCCAGGTGTTCGTGTGGACCGAGAGCGATGTCGTGGTGAAGCCCGAGGTGATCGCCTTCCGTTCGCACGAGCGCTTCGACGAGGAGGGCAACCTGATCGACGAGACCACGATCGGCCTGATCGAAGGGCTGCTCGAGGCGCTCGCCAAGAAGATCGAGCGCGCGAAGCAGTAAGCGGCGAATCACCGCTCCCTGTAAGGAATCCGCCGTGGAGTCGCGGCGGATTTCCTTCACCATGAAGTAACCGTTAATCCATAGTTAGATAGTTAGGAAGTGGTCGGCATGCGACGCGACCAGATGGCCTGGGCCGGATTGGCGGCGATGACCGTTTCGTTCGGGCTGAACTTCTCGATGGGCGTCTTCTTCGCGCCCACCGCCGCGTCCTACGGGGTGAGCGCCGCGGTACTCGCCGTCGCGGCGGCACTCGGCACCGCGGTGACCGGGTTTGCCCAGCCGTTCGTCGGCAGACTGCTCGACAGCGTCGGGGCCAAGACGGTGCTGATCGGCGGGCTCGCGCTCATCTCCGGCAGCTACCTCGTACTGTCGGTGGTGCGCGAGACCTGGGAATTCGTCACGGCCTACATGCTGCTCGGCGGGGTGGGTTTCGCGGCGTCGTCGACGTTGACGGTCACCACGTTGATCGGGCGATCGCTCGGAAACCAGGTCGGCCCCGCACTCACCAGAGCGGCCGTCGGCATCAACCTGGGACAGCTGATCGGGCCATGGGCGGCGACCGCGCTGTTCGACCCCGTCGGCGTGCGGGTGACCTACGCGCTGCTCGGCGCGGTGGGGCTCGCGGTCACCGGGCTCCTGTGGGCCGTGCTGCCCGCCGACCGGGTCGCCGGAGCCGGTGTGGCGCGGGCGGAGTCGCTGGCGGGCCGGGGCAAGGTGCTGATCTCTTTCGGGCTGCACTCGGCGACGTTGTACGTGGTGATCCTGATGCTGCCCAAACATGCCGTCGAGCTCGGATGGTCGGTGGTCGGGGCGGGGCGGCTGGTGGCACTCGCCGCGCTGTCCGCCGGGCTGACCTCCGCCGCGATGGTCAGGCTGCAAGGCGGGTATCGGCAGGAAACATTGCTGCGCATCCTCTACGTGGGGCGGATAGTGGCGCTGGCACTTGCCGTTTCGTCGACGGCTCCCGCCGCGCTCATCACCGTCGCGGTGCTGTTCGGGGCCGCCTCGTTCCCGGTCGTTCCGCTGACCATGGCCGTCATCTCGCGTGGGCTCGACCCGGCCAGGATGGGCAGGACGCTATCGCCCGCCTGGGTGATCCATCAGCTCGCCGCCGCTGGGGGTTTGGTGGTCGCCAGCCTCATCCACGCTCAAACCGACAGCTACCGAGGCTATTTCGCGCTCGGCCTCGCATTCAGCGTCGCCGCCGCGCTGCTGCTCACCCCGAGCAGGAAGCCCGAACTCATCACAAGTGCGGCCTGAGCGCCGCCCTGCACCAAGGAGATCACCATGACCGACCAGGATCGGCCCGCCGTTCCCGACAGCGCACTGGCGGCCGAGGCCACCGAGCTGGTGCGTGCCGCCGCGACACCGCTGATCTACCACCATTCGCGCCGGGTCTACTACTTCGGCGCACTGCGCGGACAGCGCGACGGGCTGCGCTTCGATCCCGAAATCCTTTATGTGGCGGCGATGTTCCACGATCTCGGACTGACCGAGCGTTACCGGCGCACCGATCAGCGCTTCGAGATCGACGGCGCGGACGAGGCACGCCGATTCCTGCTCGCCAACGGCATCGCCGAGCATCTCGCGGAATTGGCCTGGGCCGGAATCGCTTTGCATACGACTCCGGAGATCCCCCTGCACATGGCGCCCGAAATCGCGCTGGTGACCCGGGGTGTCGAACTGGATGTGCTCGGTCTCGGCTATCACGAGATCGCCGACGAGCAGCGCGCCGCCGTCGTCGCCGAACATCCGCGCCCCGATTTCAAGCGACAGATCCTCGCCGCCTTCACCGACGGGATAAAGGGCCGCCCCGGCACCACATTCGGCAACGTCAAGGCGGACGTGCTCGAGCATTTCGTGCCCGGGTTCCAGCGTGGCGACTTCGTCGAGGTCATCCAGAACTCCGGCTGGCCGGAATAAGCGCTACGCCCTGAGCGAAACGACCGGGCCTACCGGGTGGGTCGGGCCATACGCTCTAGTCATGACCGAGCATCCGAGACTGCACGCGATTCCCGGTGGCCGCGACGACCAACCCCAGCGGCCGCGTGCCGACCGGGAACCGCGGGCAGTGCCTCGGCCACAGGTGGTCCCGCACTCGCAACCGGTGCCGGGGCCACAGGGGGTGCCTGGGCCGCAGACAGTGCGCGAGCCGCTGTGGCGCGAGGTGTTGGGTGAGCGGCTGCGCGCGCTGCGCCAGGAGCAGCGCGAAACGCTGGTCGAAACCGCAGGACGGGCCGGGGTTTCGCCGCAGTACCTGTCCGAGGTGGAGCGGGGACGCAAGGAGCCGTCCAGCGAGATGATCGCGGCACTCGCCGGGGCATTGGGCACCTCGCTCGGCGGGCTCACCGAACAGGTCGCGCGGGAACTGCTGCGCCAGCGCCATGCCGCCCTCCCGAGGCAGTTCGCACCCCGCTCCAGCACGAGCCCGACGCTGCTCGCGTTCGCCGCCTGATCGAGTCATGCCCCTGATCGAGTCACGTCCCTGATCGAGTCACGTCCCTGATTGGGTTGCACCTCTGATTGGGTTGCATGTCTGATTGGGTTGCGCCCCTGATCGAGTCGCGCTGCTCGACCGGGGGTCGCGCTGCTCGACCGGGGTTGCGCCGCCCGGCCGAGTAACGTTGCGTGGCCGGTCACGTTGCCAGGCCGGGGCGGGTCGCATGCTCGGTCGAGTGGCTGAGCGCAGTCGAAATACACTGCGGCGCAATGAATCCGTCTGGCTGTGCTCGGCAGTTCAGCCCTGCGCACCGAGCACGTTGTCGACGAGGCCGTACTCGACCGCCGCCGCAGCGGTGAAGACGCGATCGCGGTCGGTATCGCGGCGCAGGGTCTCCGCGGGCTGCCCGGTGTGCCGGGTCAGGATGGATTCGATCTGCGCGCGCATCCGCACCAGTTCGTCGGCCTGCAGGATCAGGTCGGGAATCGTGCCCTGACCGCGCGCGGCGGGCTGATGCAGCACCACCCTGGCGTGCGGCAGCATCGCACGCCTGCCCGGCGTGCCCGCCGCGAGCAGTACCGCGCCGACCGCGATGGCCTGGCCGACGCAGGTGGTCACCACGGGCGCCTTGATGAACTGCATGGTGTCGTACACCGCGAGCATCGCGGGTAGCTCGCCGCCCTCGCAGTTGATGTAGAGGTTGATCTCCCGGTCCGGGCTCTCCGACTCCAGGTGCAGCAGCTGTGCGATGAGCGCGTTGGCCACGCCGGAGTCGATCGGGGTGCCGAGATAGACGATGCGCTCGGCGAGCAGATGCGAGTAGATGTCGGTGATCCGCTCGCTACCGCGGTGCTGGGCAATGACATTCGGGATGGTGTAGCTGCTCATTGCGAGATTCCGATCCGTTGACGCTGCGGGACGATCTGTGCGAACGAGTCGACGATGTGGTCGATGAAGCCGTATTCCAGCGCCTGCGTCGCGGTGAACCAGCGGTCGTGCAGCGAATCCTCGTAGATCCGCTCGAACGGCTGCCCGGTGTCCTCGGCGATATTGCCGAGCACGGTGTCCACCGTGTACCGCAGATCGTCGGCCTGCACCTCGACCTCGACGGCGCTGCCGCCGATGCCTGCCGAACCCTGGTGCATCAGGATCCGGGCGTGCGGCAGCGCGAAGCGCCGTCCTCTGCTGCCCGCGGAGAGCAGGAATTGTCCTGCGCTGCAAGCTAATCCGAGGGCAAGCGTGGTCACCTCGCACGGCACCAGCCGCATCACGTCGCGAATGGCGAGCATCGCGGGGACCGATCCGCCGGGCGAATGGATCCACAGCGAGATACCCGCGTCCGGATCCTCGGCGGCGAGGGTGAGCAGCTGAGTCATCAGCAGCGTGCCGTTGTCGTCGTCGAGCGCTCCGTCGAGTACCAATATGCGCCTGCTGAGCAGTTGCTCGCGGGCGCGCCAGCTGAACATCGGGGTCTTGTCGTCTCGGGCCATACATCCACGGTGCCGCAGCGGTACCCCGAAAGTCGCGTCGCGCTGCTGTGAGCGGATCTGCTCACAGCAGCGGGCGAGTCACGCGGAGGCCGGCACCGGAAAATTTCCGTGGTGGTGTCGGAAATTTTCCGTGTCTGTGTCGGAAAATTGTTGTTATTCAGGCGATTTCGGCCTGGAAGATTGCCTGTAGGCCGCTCTTACTGTCAGGTTGGAGCCATGAAAATTCTTGTGACAGGCGCTACCGGGAACATCGGGCGAAAGGTCGTCGACCACCTGATCGCCGAGGGTGCGAAAGATGTCCGCGCACTGTCGAACAACCCGAAGCGGGCCGCGCTGCCCGCGGAAGTGGAGGTGGCCGAGGGTTATCTGCGCCGGCTGTCGTCGCTGCCCGCCGCCTTCGAGGGCGTGGACCGGATGTACCTGGCGCCGGTGCCGGAGACCGTGATCGAGGTCGTCGCGCTGGCGCGGGAGGCAGGCATCGCGCACATCGTCGATCTGTCCGGCGACGAGACCAGCGAGTGGGAGCCGATCGCCAAGGCCGTCGAACAGTCCGGCGTGGCATGGACCCATCTCTATGCCGGGGAGTTCCTCGAGAACACCACCATGTGGGCAGAGCAGATCCGCACGACCGGTCAAGTGCGCGAACCATTTCCGGACGCCGCGAACGCGCCGATCGCGATGGACGATATCGCCCGCGTCGCCGCCGCCGTACTGCTCGGCGAGGGGCACGAAGGCCGGGCCTACGATCTCACCGGGCCGGAGACGCTGACCAGGGCCGACAAGGTGCGTCTGCTCAGTGCGGCACTCGGGCGCGAAGTCACCCTGGAACAGGTGTCGCGCGCGGACGCCATTCGGTCGCTGGAACCGGTGATGGGGGAACTCGCCGAATGGTACGTCGACGGCCTCGCCATGATGGTCGACCATCCACAGCGCCCGACGACGACCGTCGCCGAGGTAACCGGCACGCCTGCTACGTCTTTCGCGCAGTGGGTGGCGGACAACGCCGCTGCCTTCCGCTGAGTGCCGACGGCGACCGGCGCGCCCACCCTGCTCGGGTGGACGCGCCGGATCTGTTCGGAGACTTACTGTTTCAGGAGGCGGAGTCGAATGCCCGTGCGCGCAGCGATCGTTCGATGCCCGCCTTGCCCTCCACGACCAGACGGCGCAGCGCGGGCGGGTGCTCGCCCGCGAGGAACTTGTCGGCGACCGCCACCGCGTCCTCGCTGATCGCCCAGGACGGGTAGAGGCCGACCACGACGGTCTGCGCGACCTCGTTGGAGCGCTTCTCCCAGACCTCGGCGATCTCGGCGAAGTAGCGATCCACGAACGGCGCGAGCAGCTCGCCCTGGCCCGCCGGAGCGAACCCGCCGACGATGGCGCGCGCGGTGATGTTCGGGATCGAATCATCGTGCAGCACAGTCGCCCATGCCTTTTCCTTCACCGCGGCCTGCGGGCGCGCGGTGGCGGCGGTGGCGGCCTGGCGCTTACCCGCCGCGGTCGGATCCTTGGCCAGTTCCGCGTCGATGAACGGGGTGTCCGTGCCCTCGGCGTCGATCTGGCCCGCCGCGGCGAGCGCGGTCACCAGTCGCCAGCGCAGGTCGGTATCGACGACCAGACCGGTCAGGCCCGCCTCGGCCGGATCGGTGTCGATCAGCGTGCGCAGCACCGCGGTGTGCGCGGGCGCCAGTTTGGCGCCGGTGAGCGCGTTGACGAAGGCCAGCTGGTGATCCGAGCCAGGCTCTGCGGCGCGGGCCAGCTCGAGCAGGCGGTCGGCGAACTCCGGCCAGCCGGTCGCGCTCGCCCACGCCGGATCGGCGTACGAGCCGATCGCGGTGTTGGCCTGCATCAGAAGTCGCTGCACCACACCGATTTCGGTCTCCGCGCCGATACCGCGCTGCACCAGTGCGACGAAATCACGGGCACGGAATTCGGCCTGCCTGGTCATCTCCCACGCGGCCGACCAGGCGAGCGTACGCGGCAGCGGCTCGGCGATATCGCCGATGCGGTTGACGAGCACGTCGAGCGATTCGGGATCGAGGCGGACCGAGCAGTAGGTGAGGTCGTCATCGTTGATCAGCACGAACTTGCCGCTCGGAATGCCTACCAGCTCAGCGACTTCGGTGCGCTCGGCCGGGTCGAGATCGAGCTCGACGCGGTGCGTGCGGACCAGCTTGCCGTCCTGGTCGTCGTAGACGCCGACCGCGAGGCGGTGCACCCGCCGCTCACCGGCGCCGGGCGCGGCGCCCTCCTGGACGACGGCGAAGGAGGTGAACGTGCCCTCGGCGTCGACCGTGAAGTCGGGCCGCAGGATGTTCAGGCCGGTGGTCTTGAGCCACTGCGCGCCCCAGGTCGACAGGTCGCGGCCGGAGGACTTCTCCAGCGCGGCCAGCAGGTCGTCGAAAGTGGCGTTGCCGTAGGCATGTTCGGCGAAGTAGTCGCGCAGGCCCGCCAGGAACGGCTCCAGGCCGACGTAGGCGACGAGCTGCTTGAGCACGCTCGCGCCCTTGGCGTAGGTGATGCCGTCGAAGTTGACCTCGACCGCGCGCAGATCCGGAATGTCCGCGGCGATCGGGTGCGTGGAGGGCAGCTGGTCCTGGCGGTAGGCCCAGGACTTCTCCACATTCGCGAAAGTGGTCCACGCACTGGTGTATTCGGTCGCCTCCGCCTGGCACAGCACCGAGGCGAAGGTGGCGAACGACTCGTTCAGCCACAGGTCGTCCCACCACTTCATGGTGACCAGATCGCCGAACCACATGTGCGCCATCTCGTGCAGCACCGTCTCGGCGCGGCGCTCGTAGGACGCGCGCGTCACCTTGGAACGGAAGACGTAGTCCTCGAGGTAGGTCACCGCGCCCGCGTTCTCCATGGCGCCCGCGTTGAACTCCGGCACGAACAGCTGGTCGTACTTGCCGAAGGGATACGCGAAGCCGAAGTTGTTGTGGTAGAAGGTGAAACCCTGCTTGGTCTCGGTGAACAGCCGCTCGGCGTCCATATGCTCGGCGAGCGAGGCGCGGCAGTAGATGCCGAGCGGGATGGTGCCGTGCTCGTCGGTGAACGAGTCGGTCCACTGGGCGTACGGGCCCGCGATGAGGGCGACCAGGTAGGTGCTGATCCTCGGGGTGGTGCGGAAGACGTGCTTGCCGTCGGTGGCTTCCACCGTGGCGCCGTTCGAGATGACCTTCCATTCGGCAGGCGCGGTCACGGTGACGTCGAAGGTGGCCTTCAGATCGGGCTGATCGAAGCACGCGAACATCCGCTTGGCATCGGCGGTTTCGAACTGTGTGTACAGATACACCGAGTCGTCGGTGGGGTCGACGAAGCGGTGCAGGCCCTCGCCGGTGTGCGAGTACTCGCAGTCGGCCTCGACGACGAGCAGGTTGCGCTCGCCGAGCCCGGTCAGGGTGATGCCCTTTTCCTCGTCGTAGCCCGCGATATCGACCGCGGCGCCGTTGAGCGTCGCCGAGCGCACGCCCTTGGCGACGATATCGATGAACGTGCTCGCGCCAGGCGTACCGGTGAAGCTGACCGTCGTCCGCGATAAGAAGGTGTGCTCACCCGGTTTTCCGGCGCCGTCGGTCAGGTCGAGGTGGATGGCGTAGTTTTCGACCTGCACTGTCTGCGCGCGTTCGATCGCCTGCTCGCGAGTCAGATTCGGTGCGGACATGGGGCTCCTTACGTTGTTCGACGAACCGGCACTGTGTGGCAGCACCAACAATGCCATGCCACCCCGGTGGGCCGCCCGGAAGTTTTCCCGGTCACCGCCCCCGATCGAGCCGGGACCTCCGGTATCCGGCGCGTCCGTACCGAGAAGTCGTGGCAGGCTCGCCCGCGCGGCCGACCTCGAAAGGGCCCGGCGGTATTGTGCCTGTGCAGCGCGGTTCACAGACCAAGGATTCGGAGGCTCGACGTTGAAGCATGTGCACGCCGGGAAGGTGCGCGACCTCTATGAGGACGGCGACACGCTGTTGCTTGTCGCGTCGGACCGGGTATCGGTCTACGACGTGGTGTTGCCGACGCCGATTCCCGACAAGGGTGCGCTGCTGACCCAGCTGTCGAACTGGTGGTTCGAGTTCCTCGCCGACGTGCCCAACCACGTGGTCTCGGCGACCGATGTGCCCGCCGAATTCGCCGGTCGCGGTATCCGGGTGAAGCCGCTGAAGATGGTGCAGGTCGAATGCATCGCCCGCGGCTACCTGACCGGTGGCGGGCTGACCGAGTACCAGCGCACCGGCACCGTCTCCGGTGTCGCGCTGCCGTCCGGCCTGCGTGACGGCGACAAGCTGCCCGAGCCCATCTTCACTCCGACCAGCAAGGCCTCCGAGGGTCACGACGAGCCCATCACCTTCGCGGATGTGGTGAACCAGGAGGGCAAAGAGGTCGCCGAGCAGTTGCGCGAGCGCACCATCGATATCTACCTGCGCGGTGCCGAGCACGCCGCGGGCAACGGCGTCATCATTGCCGACACCAAGGTCGAATTCGGGTGGGACGGTGATGTTCTCACCCTCGGCGACGAGGTGCTCACCTCCGATTCGTCGCGCTTCTGGCCTGCCGGCACATGGGAGCCCGGCCACGCCCAACCCTCCTTCGACAAGCAGTTCGTCCGCGACTGGGCCACCTCCACCGGCTGGAACAAGGAGGCCCCCGGCCCGGAGATCCCCGCCGAGATCGTCGAGGCGACCCGCCGAAAGTACGTGGAGGCATACGAACTCATCACCGGGCGGAAGTGGACCGCCTAGCCGTCCGCTGATGGCGTGAACGACGGCGTCGGCATCCTGGATGTATTCGCCGCGATGCCTCGGCCCGGCGCTCACTGCGGCGTGATCACGCCCGCCAGGGTCGCCAGGTACGGGCGTTGCCCCTTGCCCAATTTGAGTTCGGCGGTCGGCAGATCGAACCAGGCGGCGCGATCGATCTCCGGGAACTCGGCCTTGCGGCCCGAGCGCGGCGGCCACTCCATCTCGAAGGTGCCGGGCACGATGGTGTCCGGATCGAGGTCGCCTTCGATCGCCCACACGGTGAGCGTCTTACGGCCGCCGCCGCTGCGGCCGTAGGTCACCTCGCCCAGCGGCAGCCACTCACCCTCTGGCACAGGCAGACCGAGTTCCTCGGTGAACTCGCGTGCGGCGGCCGCGTGCGCCTGCTCGTCCGGCTCGTACTCACCCTTCGGGATGGACCAGGCGCCCTCGTCCTTGCGTGCCCAGAACGGCCCGCCCATATGCCCGAGCAACACCTCGACCTTGCCGGATGTCCACCGGTACACCAGGATTCCCGCGCTACGTTTATCCGTCACCCCAGTAGTCTGCCTGGTCACCGCGTACCGGGCCCGCGCGACGCGACGGCTGGGTCAGCCGCCGCGGAGTTGGGCGGCGCGGATGGTCAGGTAGTCGCGTTCGGCGGTGCTGGTGGTGCGGGCGGCCGCGGCGGTGTAGGCGGTGATGGCGGCGGGATGGTCGCCCGCCATCTCGTACAGGTGGCCGCGAACGGCGTCGAGGCGGTGGCTGTCGGGCAGGTGCTCGTCGAGGGTATCGACCAGTTCCAGGCCCGCGTCCGGTCCGTGCACCATGGCGACGGCGACCGCGCGATTGAGGGTCACCACGGGATTCGGGGCCAGGTGCTCGATCATGTTGTAGAGGGCCAGGATTCGGGTCCAGTCGGTGTCCTCGGCGCGGGCGGCGCGTGCGTGCAGCGCCGCGATGGCGGCCTGCAATTGGTACGGCCCGGTGAGGCCGTTGCCGAGCGTGGTGGTGGTCAGCTGGACGCCCTCGGTGATGAGAATGC
This sequence comes from Nocardia sp. NPDC052566, assembly GCF_044547285.1. NCBI lineage: Bacteria > Bacillati > Actinomycetota > Actinomycetes > Mycobacteriales > Nocardiaceae > Nocardia > Nocardia sp. NPDC052566. The sequence goes on from NZ_JBIUAF010000002.1 coordinate 861,297, forward strand.
GGTTCCACTTGGCGCGATCTTGTTCGGCGAGCGGGATGAGCTCGCCGTGCGGGCCGGTGCGCGCGGCGCGGCGGGCATCGGTGAGCAGCATCAGCGCGAGCAGGCCGGTGACCTCGGTGTCGTCCGGGAGCAATCGGTGGATGGCTCTGGTCAGCCGAATCGCCTCGCCGGACAGGTCCGTTCGGTGCAGCCGCGGCCCGGAGGTGGTGGTGTGTCCCTCGGTGAAGATCAGGTAGAGCACGTGCAGCACCGCGGCGAGCCGCCCGTGCCATTCGGCGTCGCCGGGGCGGGCGAACGGCCGGTCGAGGGTGGACAGGCGCTTCTTGGCGCGGGTAATGCGTTGCGCCATGGTCGATTCCGGTAGCAGGAAGGCGTGGGCGATCTCGGCGGTGGTCAGCCCGCCGACGGCGCGCAGCGTCAGCGCGATGGCGCTGGCCGAGGACAGCGCCGGATGGCAGCAGAGGAAGAACATGGCGAGCGTGTCGTCCTGGTCGACGGCTTCGGCATCGGGGACGTCGCGCTCGAATGCCGTTGCCTCCCTGCGCCGCCGGGCGACTTCGGCGCGGACGGTATCGGCCATGCGCCGCTGCGCCACCTGGATGAGCCAGCCGCGCGGATTCTCCGGCATCTCGGTGGGCCATTGGGTGGCGGCGGCGAGCATCGCTTCTTGCAGCGCGTCTTCGGCGGTGTCGAAATCGCCGAAGCGGCGCACGAGCGTGCCGAGCACCTGGGGTGCGAGTTCACGGAGCAGGGCGTCGATGTCGGTCATAGCGAGGGTGTTGGGTCTCGGCGGACACTATTCGTCTTCTCGCGGCAGGAATTGCCACCATCAGGCGAAGAATGTCCGCCCAGACCCGTCACCCTCGGCATACCTACTCGCTCGCCGGCGCGCTCATCACCGCACGCACCTCGATGTACTCACCGATCGGCTTACCACCCCGGCCGGGCGCCGCCGACGCCTGCGCGGCGATCTCGTACGCCCGCTCCGGCGAATCCACATCGACGATCCAATATCCGGCGAGGAATTCCTTGGTCTCCGGGAACGGCCCGTCGGTCACCACCGGCGCGGACCGGCCGTCGGACACCACGATTCGCGCCTCTGCCGGTGTGGCGAGCCCCTGCGCGTCGACGAGTTCGCCCGCGGCGGCGAGCTGTTCGCCGAGCATGCGCTGGAAGTCGATGTGCGCCTTGATCTCCTCCGGCGTCCAGTCCTGGATCGGGGTGTCGCAGTATGCGGTCGGGGCGTAGGTCTTCAGCAGCATGTATTTCATGGTTCGGCCTTCGTTCGGTGCGCCCTGGTGGCGCTCTCGCGATGAGGTCGGAGCGGGCGCCGTCGAATCGACGTATCCGGCTGAGTGATTCAGATCACAGTGGAATCGAGGGGTCGGCCAGCCGTTCCGGATCGACCGGCTCGCCCGCGAGGATCAGCTCCTTGATCCGCTCGGTCACATCCCAGACGTTCACATTCATACCCGCGAGCACCCTGCGCTCGGCGTCGAGCCAGAAGGCGACGAATTCCCGTTCGGCCAGATCACCGCGCACCACGACCCGGTCGTAATCGCCCGGCGCGGCATAGCCGGTGTACTCCATACCGAGGTCGTACTGGTCGGTGAAGAAGTAGGGCAGCCGGTCGTAGCTCGCCTGCTTGCCGAGCATGGTCGCGGCGGCGACGGCGGGCTGATTCAGCGCATTCGCCCAGTGCTCCACCCGAATTCGGCGTTCGAGCACCGGATGCTGCTGCGCGGCGATATCGCCGACCGCGACGATATCCGGATCGCTGGTGGCCAGATTCGCCCCGACGAGCACGCCGCCGTCCACGTCGAGCCCCGCCGCCACGGCCAGTTCGGTATTGGGTGCGGCGCCGACCGCGACCAGGATCGCGTCCGCCGCGACGGTGCTGCCGTCGGCGAGCCTGATGCCGTCGGCGAGGACGGCCGCGCCGCCGTTGTGCGTGGTGATCTCGCTGACCTGCGTCCCGAGCCGCAGGTCGACCCCGTGCGCCCGGTGCAGGTCGGCGAAGACCGCGCCCATCTCGGGCCCGAGCGCCGCGAGCAGCGGCTGGTCCGCGGACTCGAGCACGGTCACCTCGACGCCGTGCGTACGGGCCGCGGCAGCGACCTCCAGGCCGATCCAGCCCGCGCCGATGATGGCGAGCCGCCTGGCATCCTTGAACAGCTCGATGAGCGTGTCGGAATCGGCGATGGTGCGCAGCGTGTACACGTTGGGTGTGTCGGCGCCGGGAATGGGCAGCCTGCGCGGCGTCGATCCGGTGGCCAGCGCGAGCTTGTCGTATGGCACCGTCGACCCGTCGGGCAGCTCGACGGTTTTCGCGGACCGATCGATCGCGGTAACGGTGGTGCCGACTCGCACATCGATATGGTGGTCGCGATACCACTGCGACGGTTCGACGGTGAATTCCGGCAATTCCTTCTTGCCGAGCAGATGTTCTTTGGACAGCGGTGGTCGCTCGTAGGGCAGGTGCTCTTCGGCGCCGATCAGGGTGACCGACCCGGGGAAGTCGTTGCTCCGCAATGCTTCTGCCAGCTTGGCCGCGGCGAGTCCGCCGCCGACGATGACAAAGCGCTGATCCGAGGTCATAGAACGGGCTCCTTGTCGGGAGAGAACTCCGGTCCGTCAACCCTACTGCGCGGTGCTGAGCCGCCGGTGTGAAAACGACGTTGACGAAACGGGAAGGAATCGCGTCATCGTGTGGTTGGTCGAAGCAGTGGCGGTGTGCCGCCATTCGAGTATGCAATCGAGAGGAAACAGTCGTGACCGATAAGGCAGGCAAGGACGTCGCCGATTTCTGGTTCGACCCGCTGTGCCCGTGGTGCTGGATCACCTCCCGCTGGATTCTGGAGGTCGAGAAGGTCCGCGATATCGAGACCCGATTCCACGTGATGAGCCTTGCGGTGCTGAACGAGAACCGCGAAGGCCTGCCCGAGCAGTACAAGGAGCTGCTCGCCAGCGGCTGGGGTCCGGTCCGGGTCGCCATCGCCGCGGCGCAGCAGCACGGCGACAAGGTGCTCGCCCCGCTGTATACCGCGATGGGCACCCGCATCCACAACCGGCGCGAGGAGTACCAGCGCGACACCCGCGCCGAGAAGCTCGCCGCGGTGATCGCCGACTCGCTGGCCGAGGTCGGGCTGCCCGCCGAGCTCGCCAAGGCGGCCGAGAGCACCGAATACGACGAGGCGCTGCGCAAGAGCCATCACGAGGGCATGGACAAGGTCGGCGACGACGTCGGCACGCCGACGATCCACATCAACGGCACGGCGTTCTTCGGCCCGGTGCTCTCGCGCATTCCGCGCGGCGAGGAGGCGGGCAAACTGTGGGACGGCGCGGTCGCGCTGGCGTCCTATCCCCACTTCTTCGAACTGAAGCGCACCAGGACCGAAGAACCGCAGTTCGACTGAGTCCCATCCCGCTGCAGCTTCTGCGAACTGAAGCGCACCAGGACCGAAGAACCGCAGTTCGACTGAGTCCCATCCCGCTGCAGCTTCTTCGAACTGAAGCGGACCAGGACCGAAGAACCCGTATTCGACTGATCGGTTGCTACGGAACGGGTTTCGGCGGCAGCGCCGGAACCTGTCCGTAGGGCGCCGGGTAGGCGGGCGGGAACGGCATCCCGTGCGGCGGATCGGGGCGCAGGAACAGCTTGCCGTGCTTGCTGCGATCGCGCAGCGCCCACATGCGCCAGGTCAGCACCGGATGCGAGGACATGGCGTTGACGATCCAGACGAAGAAGCCCTTCTCGGTCGCGGCACGGTCGGCCATCTCGTGGAAGCCGACCAGCTTGTTCAGGTACTTGCCCGCGCCGAGCGTGCCCATGGCGGCCGGCGCACCGGTGTGGCGGTTGCAGAAGCCGTGGTTGTCGGCGGTGTACTCCTGCGCGCGGATCAGCGCGTTGCCGATGAACGGCAGGAACGGCACCAGGAACATGCCGAGCTGACGCCAGTACGAGGTGTGCCCGGCGGCGATGTGGCCGACCTCGTGGCCGATGATGAACGCCAGCGCGTCGGGTTCGCGTGCGGCGCCGCCGATTTCGAACAGGTCGCTGTAGACGACGACGTAGCGGCGGAACCCGTGTCCCGAGGCGAACGCGTTGATCTGGCCGTTGCCGAGCACGACGTAGGCGTCGGGCACCTTGGCCATGCCGAAGCGGGCGGCCGCCTCCTGCACCAGCTGGAAGCCCTCGGGGAACTGGGTCGGCGACATCTTCACGCCGTTGACCCGCTGCGTCGAGTAGGTGATACCGCGGCCGAGCCAGATCAGCAGCGGCGCGAACACCAGGACCAGCAGATACTGGTCGAAATAGCCGATGACCAGCAGGAATACGGCGAGGACGTACGCCAGGACGGTCAGCACCACGTTGACGACGAGCATCGGGATCTCCCAGCTGTGCCTGGCGGGCATCCCGAAGGGCGAGAGCCCGCGTGGCTGGTGCTGCGGCGGCCCGGCGGGCGGGACCGGACCATAGGGCGCAGTTCCGTAGGGGAGCGACGGATACGAGCCCTGTCCCCACCCGGACTGCGGCGTGTACGAGTCGACCGGCTGGCCCGGCGGAGGAGATGCCGGGTAGGACGGCTGCGGTTCGTTCGGCTGCATGGGGCAACTCTATTCAGGTGTCGGATTCGGGCCATATGTGTCGATCGTGTCGCGATCGCTGTGGCGTGTTCCACAGCCGCACACATGTCGATTTCGCACCGCTGCCGCCCCGCGTTAATCGCGCGCCGCGGCCCTGACAGAATCACCGCCATGCGCGTATACCTTGGTGCCGACCATGCCGGTTTCGAACTGAAGAATCACGTGAAGGCCCACCTGCGGCAGGCGGGTCACGACGTCGTCGACTGTGGCGCGCTCGAATACGACGCCCTCGACGACTACCCCGCCTTCTGCATCGAGGCCGCGCGCCGCACCGTCGCCGATCCGGGCAGCCTCGGTTTGGTCTTCGGCGGCAGCGGTAACGGTGAGCAGATCGCCGCGAACAAGGTGCCCGGCGCCCGCTGCGCGCTGGCCTGGAGCGTGGAGACCGCGCAGCTGGCCCGCCAGCACAACAACGCGCAGCTGATCGGCGTCGGCGGCCGCATGCACTCCACCGAGGAGGCGCTCGCCATCGTCGACGCGTTCCTGGCGGCCGAATGGTCCGACGAGGAGCGCCACCAGCGCCGCATCGACATCCTGGCCGAGTACGAGAAGACCGGCATCGCCCCCGAGGTTCCCGCCTACTGATGTTCTGAGCCGCCAACTGATTTCGCGAGGACATGGGTAGCTCATCGGGCACGCCCAAAACGCTTCCCAGACGGGAACGCAAGCCCGCGACGCGACTGTGGCGGCACCCACGACCGGCAGAAGACGCGGAGAGGCGGACTGGAGCAGATGCCTGAGGGGCATACTTTGCATCGCCTCGCTCGGCTGCATCAACGGCACTTCGCGGGGGGCGCGGTTCGGGTGTCGAGTCCGCAGGGGAAGTTCGCCGCCGGGGCGGAGCAGGTGGACGGGCGGGTGTTGACTCGGGCCGAGGCCTGGGGCAAACACCTGCTGCACCACTACGATTCGGGTCTGGTCGTGCATGTGCACCTCGGGCTGTACGGCAAGTTCTACGATTCCGGGCTGCCGATGGGGGAGCCGGTCGGGCAGGTGCGGATGCGCATCTTCGGCGGATCCGGGTTCGGCACCGACCTGCGCGGGCCGACCGCCTGCGAGATCCTGCTCCCGCCGGAGGTTTCCGCGCTCACCGACCGGCTCGGCCCCGATCCGCTGCGGCGCGGCGCCGATCCGGAGCGCGCGCTGCGGCGAATCCAGCGCTCCCGCAGGCCGATCGGGGCGTTGCTGATGGATCAGGCGGTGGTCGCCGGAGTTGGCAACGTCTACCGCGCGGAACTGCTGTTCCGGCACGGGATTTCGCCGCACCGGCCGGGTACAGGGGTGAGCGCGGCCGAATGGGACGGTATGTGGACCGATCTGGTCGCGCTGATGAAGGTCGGTGTGCGCGTGGGGAAGATGGTCGTCGTCCGGCCCGAGGACGATCACGGCGAGCCGTCGTATGCCCCTGATCGGCCACGCACGTACGTCTATCGCCGTGCGGGCGCACCGTGCCGCCGCTGCGGCACGCCGGTGGCGCACGCGGTCATGGAGGCCCGAAACCTCTTCTGGTGCCCCGGCTGTCAGCCTCGCTGAACCGGCCGCAACGGCCTGCTCGCGTCACCGGCGCGCAGCGCTTCGCGCGCGGACCGACTGTGCCCGGCTGCCCTGCGACGTACGTTCCATCGCGGCGACGAAACCCGGCGCCGTGCCGCCGCCATGACCGCCTCGGCCCCGCGCGGTCGCGGTGAGCCGTTCGATGCCGTCGGCCCGGTGCTCGCCGAGCCACCAGAACCAGCCCGCGGCCGCGGCGAGCCGGATGGCGCCCGCCGCGTCGTCGGCCGCGTGCGCGCCACGCATCGCGACGGCGATGTTGTCGTGCTCGATCTCGAGCGTCACCAGCCACTCCCGCTGTTCGCCGCGGCGCACCCGCGGTTCCGCGGTCGCCGCGAGTTCGGTGAAGTACGCGAGATGCGCGCGGCGCGCCAGCTCTGCCTCGCCCGCCTGCTCGAGCCGCTCCCCGGCGTACTGCTTGATCGTCTCGAGCACGCGATAGCGCGGGCCGTTGTCGGCGGTGCCGTCCCGGGCGTCCTGCGCGCAGTCGTCAGCGGCGTTGCCCCGAGTGCCCTGGGTGCAGTCGCCGGTGGTGCGCAGCAGCGATTTCTCGGTCAACGTGGTCAGCAACTCGAGTACCTCCCACTGTTCGACCGCGTCGCCCGCGCAGACCCGCTCGGCCGCGTCCAGGCTCACGCCGCCGGAGAACACCGAAAGCCTGCGCAGCACAGTCCGTTCCGCGTCGCTGAGCAGCTCCCAGCTCCAGTCGACCGCCGCGCGCAAGGTGCGGTGGCGCGGCAGTGCGGTCCGGCTGCCGCCGGTCAGCAGCCGGAACCGATCGTCGAGGCGGTGGGCCAGCTGATCGAGGGACATGGTGCGCAACCTGGTGGCCGCCAGCTCGATCGCCAGCGGCATCCCGTCGAGCGCGCGGCAGACGCGCGCCATGGTCGACAACGTCGCGGCATCCGTCTCGAGCTCCCCGCGCACCGCGCGTGCCCGGTCCCGCAGCAGCTGAACGGCCGGTGCGGCGGCGATCTCGCCGGGGTCGGCGGCCTCGGCGGGCAGCGCGAGCGGCTCGACCTGCCACAGCGCCTCGCCGGTGATGCCGAGCGGTTCCCTGCTCGTCGCGAGAATCCGCACTCGGCGGCACTCACCGAGCACCCGGTGGGCGAATGCGGCGGCGGCCTCGATCAGATGCTCGCAGTTGTCCAGGATCAGCAGCGTTTCGCGCTCACGGATCGCGGTGATCAGCCGGTCCATCGGCTCGGCATCCGTGGCGCCGCCGCGCAGCCCGAGCGCGGTGAGTGCCGCTTGCGCCAGGTCGCCGCGGGTGCCGAGTGGCGCCAGTTCCACCAGCCATGCCCCGTCGGGCAGGTCGTCGAGCAGGGTGCGCGCCGTTTCGGTGGCCAGCCTGGTCTTCCCGGAGCCGCCCGGCCCGCTGAGGGTGGTGAGCCGGTGCGCCGCAACGAGTTCACGCACCGCGGCGATATCGCCCTGCCTGCCGACGAAGGTGGTCAACTCGGCGCGCAGGTTCGTCTCGCGGGGTTGCTCCTTCGCCCCGAATTCGCCGCGCAGCAGCGCGACATGCAGTGCGGACAGCTCCGGTGACGGGTCGACGCCCAGTGCGTCGGCGAGCCCGTCGCGTGCGCGCTGGTACACGACCATGGCCTCGTTGGCGCGACCGGCGGCGCCGAGCGCGCGCATCAGCGCGGCGACCAGCCGTTCGCGCAGCGGATGCCTGGCCACCGACTCGGTCAGCTCCGCGATCAGCTCCTGACCCGCGCCGAGCAGGATCTCCGCCTCGTAGCGATCCTCCAGTGCGGCGAGGCGCAGCCCCTCGAACCGGGTGACCACCGCGTCGAATGCCTCGCTTTCGGTCACACCGGCGTCCTGCACGACCGAGCCGCGCCACAGGTCGAGCGCTGCACGCAACAGCCGGACCTGTTGCGCGCCTTGGCCGTTACGAGCCTGCTGGACAAGCTGTTCGAAGCGCACGGCGTCGACATCGCCGGGTGTCACGGTCAGCCGGTACCCGCCCGGCTGCACTTCGATCGATCCGTCCGGCAGCGCCCGCCGCAGCCGGGATATCAAGGCCTGTAAGGCGTTCGCCGTGTCGGCGGGTGGCTGCTCACCCCAAATCCAGTCGACCAGTTTCGATTTCGGGACGACGCGGCCCGGTTCGAGCGCGAGGGCGATCATCAAGGCGCGCAACCGGGCGCCCGGCAATTCGATCGAACCGCCGTCATGCGCTCGAATCTCGAGCGGTCCAAGTATCGCGATCCGCATGCGGTTTTACCTATCTGCCTGTGTTCAGCGTGCCCGACCCTCAGGTCGGAAAACTCGTCTGCCCCGCGCACCTGGTCGGGGCGCGAGGGATCGCCGCACCTGTGGGTGCGTTCGGTGGTTGGGATGGTTGGTGATGATCACCGCGCCGATGGGTCACCGGCGCGGTGGCGTTCGTGCCGACCGGCCGCTGACCGGGCCGGTCGCGGTGTGGCACAAGCATTGAACGCCGACCCGAGGGTTGTCAACCTGAGAGGCAAACTGCTTTGCCTGTGAGGCAACAGGGTGTACGTTCGACCCATGACAGAGCGTGAAATCGATGCCGGGTGGATCGGCAAACGGATCGCCCGGTTGCGTGTCGAACGGGGGTGGACCCAGGGCGCCCTGGCCGCTCGTGTCGATCTATCCACCACTCAGCTGTCCAGAATCGAGTCGGCCGCACGTCAACCCTCGCTGGGCACGCTGATCGAGCTGGCCAGGACCTTCGGGGTCACGCTGAGCGAGCTCGTCGAGGACGAGGCCACCACGGCATATCACCTTTCTCGCCGCTCGGAACGGGTATCCAGGGAGATCGCAGGCGGCAAACTGTCGACGCTGAGCGGGCACTTCCCCGGCCTCGAGGCGGTACAGCTCACGCTGGACCGCGGCTCGTCGACACCCGAGGCTCAGCACACCGGTGAGGAATTCCTCTGCGTGCTCGCCGGCGCCGTCGACGTCACCGTGCAGACCGACACGCTCGCGCTGTCGCTCGGCGACGCACTCCAATTCCCGGCGCGCCTGTCGCACGTCATCAGGAATACCGGCGAGGAGACCGCCGAAGTCCTGATCGTCTCGACGCACTCGCAGAACCTGCAAGCCTCCGGCAACAGCGAAACGAACGGCCGCAACCAGCACGGCACGGCGGAACCGCCGGACTGATCCCCGGCCCTGCCGTGCGGAACCGCTGTTCCGGCAGCCGATTTCACCGGGCCGGGAACACGCACCCGTTTCCGGAACGGGTGCGTATCCGCGAAAGTCAGCCCGCGACGGCGGTTTTGATCTCGGGGTCGTCGGAATCGGCGAGGGCGAAACGCCGCCCGCCCGCGGTCTTCGCCGAGTACATCGCGCGATCGGCGCGGCGTAACAGATCGGTGAAGTCGCACGCGGTACCGGGCGGGCAGTAGGCGGTGCCCACGCTCGCCGACACCGGAACCGGCCCCGCGGTCGACCACACCGGATCGCGCAGCGCGGCGACGATCCGGTGTGCGAGATCGCCGAGATTGTTGCGGTGCGGGTTGGTCGCGAGCACGAATTCGTCTCCGCCGTAACGGCAGATCACCGTATCCGGCGGGCACACCTCACGTAGCCGGTTGGCGAGTTCGACGAGCACCTCGTCGCCGATCGCGTGCCCGTAGCCGTCGTTGATCTGCTTGAACCGGTCCAGGTCGATGAGCAGCAGGCCGACGCCGCGGGTCGGGTCGGCCGACATCAGGCGCACCCGGTCCTGCAGCAGCGTCCGGTTCGCCAGATCGGTCAGCGCATCGTGGGTCGCCTCGTGCCGTAGCCGATGCTGCAGCGCGGCGATTTCCTGCACCCGGACCGACACCGCGGCCGAAATGTGTTGCTCCTGCTGGGCGAGCGCCCGTTCCTGCAGCGCCTGCGCATAGCTGTCGATGGCCTGGCTCGCGACGAACGGCCAGCGCGTGGCGACCAGCGAGCCGGGCGCACCCGAGGGGAAGCCGAGCAGCCACCTGGTGGCCTGCGCCAACATTCGGATCCGCTCGAACGGCGGTTCGGCCAGCCGCGCACCGAGCATTCTGGCCTCGGGCACGGGAAAAGGTTCGGATCGCGCGAGCGCGAGCAGCCGCTCGACGATCTCGATCAGTACCGGTTCCAACAGGTGGGGTGACGCGCCTGATCCGGGCTCGGCGCAGACCGCACGCGCCCAAGCCCTGGCCATGGCGGCCACTGGAGGCTCGTTCTCGGCAGGCATCGTGGTCACCCTGCGGGGGTGACGTCGATACCCAGGTGCCTTGTGCCAGCACGGATGCCGGCGTCACCCCGATCGTTCCCACTGCTACGCGGTTGTGTCCACCTCGCACGGCGCACGCTCACCGCCCCCTTTCCAGATACCCCCGTCCGGCAAAAAGGATCCTAGCAAGCCACTCGGCATCGAAAAACGCCGTTTCACAACGTGTTATCACTGCCTAGCGAATGGCGATCGGGTATGTGATCGCTACCACCGCGCCGGTGTTACACATCGATTCGGTTCGCTCGAGAATCGCCGCCCGACACGCTGAAGCGACGCCGGGAGGCGAGGCGACCGCGGGTTATCGGGTGTCGGGTGAAGCCACCTTGACCGCATTGATCATGACGCGGCGATAGCGGCAGCGGTTGCGGATGATGCGCCGATGTCCCCGATCCGCCACTGACCTTCCGATGTCACCCGCGTGTCACCCATGCGATCTGCCGCAGCCGACGCGGCCGACGGCCGCCACAAATCGTCGATCCGGCGGGGGTGATTTCGGGGGTGATTGGCGTTCGGGGAGTGAGGTTCGGTACAGTCACTGACGCACACGACATTGTGGCGATCCCATCGGTGTCGTATGCCTGCGGGTGTAGTTCAATGGTAGAACCTCAGCCTTCCAAGCTGATGGTGCGGGTTCGATTCCCGTCACCCGCTCCACGCAGAATGGCCCCCGCCCACCGCGGGGGCCATTCTCGTCTCCGTCGTATCCCGCTCGGGCGCAGGCACACTGGCCGAGCCGACCATGCCCCGTCAGTTCTTCACCGGCAGTGGGGCCGGCAGTGCCACGGGATCCACCGTCGAAGGGGAGAAGAGGTTCGAGCAGGCCAGGGACAGCCACTGCACCGATCCGTTGAAGGCCATGATCGCGGGCTGTATCTGCGGGGGCTGGTCGCCCCGAGCCCGGCTACCGGTCAGCCTGCTGCGCACTTCGGTCAGCCTGTCGCGCAGCTGGGCACTCGACACGGAGGCATTGCGGAACTCGGTTTGGACCGGCGAGTCGGCGGTCATCGCATCGGCCGCGGTGCCGAGTCGCCAGCTGATCCGGTCGGCGGATTGCCGGGCGGAGTCGAGCTGAGTGAGCTCACCGGGGAGGTCGTCGCGTTCGGCGGCCGGACCGAGCGCGGTGAGGCTGTCGCCGAGCCGGCGCAGCGCCGGTTGCAGATCGCTGGTGGCCTGCGCGCCTCCGGTGCAATCGGCCGAATCGCTGCGCATTGTCGTGATCGCCTGTGGACCCGAATCGCCGATCGGCTCACCGCATGCCGCCAGCACCGCGACCGTGGCGCCGATGGTCAACACGAGGCCGAGCCTGCCCGTACTACCGCGCATGGCTGAGCACCACCAGCGCCGCGTTCTGCATCAGCGGCAGATAGGCCAGGTTCAACGCGATCCCGAAGCTGAATCCGAAGCGCAACAGCTTGTGCTGCGTCCACCAGCCGATCGGACCGCGCCGCTCGGTCTTGTTGTGTTCGACCGCGGCCGCTCCCTCGGCGACATTCTCCTGGTAGTACCCGAAGCCGACCGCGGCGGATTCGAGGGCGGCCATATCGGTGAACGAGGGCGCCGTGCCGCTGGCCGGAAATTGGCCGGTATGGATACTCATCGAATAACCCCTCCCAGGCCTTCCTGCCATGGCCGCATCATTTCGTCGTAGACGCTCTGGGTGAATTCGCCCTGTCCGACCAGATCGCCCAGCGCCGCAGCGGTTACCGCCTGTGCGACAACCGCTACGGCGCCGAGGGAGCCGAGCGACTGCAGCAGGCCGCCGATATCACCTGCGCCTGCCCCCGGCGAAAGCGCCTGCCCGGCAACCGTCAGCCCCCGGCGGCACCGTCACCCGCCGGGCCATCACGCCCGCGACCCACCGGCTCTACCTGCCGGTTTGACTTCGTTTCCCCACGTAGACCAGGATCTAGGCAGAGCAGGTGCGTCAGCGTCCGAGCTGATGGTGCGAGTTCGACTCCATCACCCGCTCCGCACGGAATTCTCCCTCGTCGGCGGCCCCGCCACCGCGAGGATCACGGGGTGTAGCGCAGCTTGGTAGCGCATCCGCTTTGGGAGCGGAGGGTCGCAGGTTCAAATCCTGTCACCCCGACAGAATGCCCAGGTCAGGCCGTTGTTGTGGCGGCCTGGGTGTTTTCGCGTTCACCATTCGCCCCCGCTTTGCCCCCGGTTTCGGCTGCGCGGTGTCCATTACCGCCCAGACGCTCCAGCAACGCTGACGAATCCGGCGCTTCATTCGGCCTGTCGATGTAGTGCCGCTCGGTCGTGGACAGGTGGCGATGGCCGCCCTGCTTACTCGCCTGTTCTGCCCCGGCCTCCTCGGCGACCAACGTCAAGGCGGTGTCCCGGCAGTTGTACAGCTGGACCCACGCGTACTTCGCACCTCGAACCACGCGCCAGGTGCGCCGGAGGTTGTTCGGTTCCCACGGGGTGCCCTTGCGTGTCCGGAAGATCAACTCCTCACTGTCCGGTTTCATACCGGCGCAACGGCGTTCGAGGGCCGCAGCGGTGAACTTGGGGACGCGCAACGCCCGATAGCCGTCGTCGGTCTTGGTCCAGCCCTGCCGGTTCAGGCCTCCCGAGTCCGTGCGAATGAGGGTGCCGGAGATGACAACTCGCACCGGGTCCTCGCTGAGATCGACGTCGCATCGGCGTAGCGCGAGTCCTTCGCCGGGGCGGGCGCCGGTGCCGAGGAGAATATCGAACGCGTCCACGACCGCTCTCGAACGCGGCGGCCCGGATTTGTATGTGTGGCAGCCGATTCCCTTCTCCGGAGTTCCGGGTATGGCCTCACCCCTGAGCCAGGCGGCCATCTGCTCGCGCAGGTCGGCGAGTTCGTCGATCGAGAGTGCTCGTGGCTTGGACCTCCGGCGGCGGATCGCCGCCACGTCCTTGACGGGGTTCGTCGGTACCGCATCATGTCGAGCGGCCAGCCCCATCATGCCGTTCAGGATCAACTTGTGCAGTTGAGCCTTCCGGCGCTTACCGGTGTCCGCAACCATCTTCAGATGTGCGTCCAGACGGCTCGTCGTCGCCTCGAACACGCGCAGCTTCCCCAAGTGCGTGTCGATCTTGATGGTGCCGGACTTCGCCCTCTTGCCGGACGCTTGTTTAATCTCTCGCCGGTACTTGTCGACAGTCTGCTGAACCGTTCCCCCTACAGTCCCGACCTGGGATTCCAGCTCAGCCAGCCACAGATCAGCCAATGCGGAAAGCTTTGTATTCCTGGTGATCTCGACATCCTTCCCCCGCCCGCCCACCCCTTTCTGCTCGTCGCGGATGCGTTCATTGAGCCTGCGACCGGCCTCCTTCTCGGTCCCGCCGCGCGCCTCCAGCTGAATCGTCTCGCCGTTGTATCTGCGGAACCTGCAACGCGCCCGCCAGCGCCCATTGGCCTGCTGCGTGCAGTTGACTGTTCCGGGTGTGCACAGAGGCAACAGGTCGTTAGCCATCTGCCACCCCGTTCACGCCGCCTCATCATCGTCGAGACCGATTCGGGATCCGCCTCCCTGCGCCAGCATCGACTGTTCCCAGGCGACCAGATCGCTCAGCAGGTATCGGCGAAAGCGCCCGATTCGAGCGAAGCGAGGCCCTTTCCCGAGTGACGCCCAGTTGGCGAGCGTCTTCGGCGGGATCTTCAACCGGCTGGCCACCTCCTCGGTGCTCAGCCAGCAACTCACGTTTTCGTTCACGAGTGCCTCCAACTTCCTTGGGAATCAGCCGATTCGGAATCCTGATACCGGTCCATGGACGCTCGCTATGTGCGGAGTCGTCAAGGAAACAGCTGGTCAGAGGACTCCTGCTCCGTCCATGACGTGTTGGAACGGCCGCCCTGATTGCAGGGCCGGGCGGGCGGCACTAGCCGCTGTTGGTCGCGTCCTGGGCCCAGTAACCGCCCCGCAACGGCGGAACGGTGCGTTGGATGCCGTCGATCACCGACTGCGCGGGCGGAATGGCGAGGATCGCAATTCGTGTTCGATACGGGTGGAGAACGGTGCGTCGGCCGATGCGGTTGGTGGATTCGCGGAGGACGATGTCGAACCGTCACTGCGGAGAGGATGTTTCGGGTGCGATGGCGATATGTTGTTCGATTCGGTCCATCAACGACTCCTGCCTGTGAGGGGTCGATTCGCATCGGAGGACACGAATCGGGGGTAACGACTCACTCCTTCATCGGGCAGGAGTTTCGACACCGGTTCCCGCGTGGCTCTCGCCGCAGCAATCGTCAGTGCAGGGGCATGTGGTCGTTGACCGCCGGGCACGCCCGGGATCACGGGATCGATGCCGGGCAGCCGTGGACTTCCCACCTAGCACGAGGCGAGGCGTTGAGCTTCAGCGATCGTGAAGCACGGCCTCGTGTCGACGGAGCGCACGCAGATTCCGATCTCGTGGCCCCCGGGCCCAGTTCGTCCAGCTGGAGGCTAGGGGTATTGACAGTTTGTCACGGCTTAGGTGATACTTTTGCCAGTGCCGAAGCTGTGTCCACACCCTAATTTTGGGGAATGCACACGTAGGCAATAGTTTTGAGCCAGCTAGTACTTGAAGGCCTGGATCCGCACGGATCCAGGCCTTAGTTGTGTCGTCGGTGATGTGCTCGGTAATGCCTCGGAAGATGTGTTGACCGGTCGCGTTTCGATACTGACACAGCAAGATTCCGTCACCCCCTCGGGCCTGCGCAAATGATCCGAAGGGAACGATCTCTCATGCCATTGAGTGGCAGTAGTGGTCGGGATGTCTCCACAGAGGACCCCGACCTATCCAAGCCGGGCCCCGAGCCCTGCAAAAAGCCGCCGGGGCTGCGTGCGCCTGGCGCTGTCCGACTGCGAAATCTGCTGCTTCATAGCGTCTTTCGGCGGAGCAGTCTGATCAGTCGGTCCATACGATTGTGCGTGGTCGCGATTTCGCTGGTGATGGTTGCGACGTTGACACACGCGATCGCGTCGCCGCCGACTGCGCCGGAGCCGATGCAGGCGCGGGATTTGCCTTTGCTGGCTTCGGAGGGTGGCTCGTCTTCCGGTGGTCAGGAAACGGGATCTCCTACTCCCGATGCTGATTTCGCCCCGTTGGCGCGTTCTGCTGACTCGGCTCCGCGTGAGGCTGTTCGGCAGGAGAAGTCTGTCGAATTCTCCAATGGCGACGGTACCGGCTCGGTAGTCCTGTCTCAGGTGCCGGTGAGTGTCGCTGATGGCCAGGGTGGTTGGGTCGATCGCGATACGCGTCTGGTGGAGAAGCCGGGTTCGACCGTGGCCGCTGAAGCTCGCGGCGAGGTGGAGTTCTCGAAATCGGCTGCGGACCTGGATCTGGTGCGTATCGCTCACGATGGCACCAAGGTCACGATGGGTCTTGTGGGTGCTGATCGGTCGCAACGGCAGGTCGTGGATTCGATTGCCTCCTACCGGGATGCGCTACCTGGCGTGGATCTCACCTATGAGGTGAAAGACGGTGCGGTCAAGGAATCGCTGTCGGTCAAGACCTCTGCGGCTGTCGGTGAGGGACGGTGGGTGTTCCGGCTCGACACCGGCCAGCTGACCCCGAAAGTCAACGGGGACACCGTCGAACTCGCCGATGTCGACGGCAAGATCGTAGCGGTGCTCCCGCCGATCCAGGCATGGGATGCTGCGGGCGCCAACGACAATGGCGCCTCGACAGCCCGTACCGGCGGTACCTACACCCTCGCCCGTGATGGTGGCTCGTGGCTGTTGACCGTCGGTGTCGATGCCGGGTGGTTGAAAGATCCTGCGCGCACGTTCCCGATCGTGGTCGATCCGACCTTCTCCTACGGGTTCGGTGGTCAAGCGCAAACCATCGCCTACAAGCAGGGCGGGGCGCCGTGCACCGACACCTGCGGCATCAAAACCGGGGTGAAGAAGCCGATCTTCGGCGAGAAGGAGCTGTGGCGCTCGGCGCTACGGTTCGACTTGAGCTCGCTGTCCGGTCGCACGATCACCGGCGCTCGACTGGAACTCAAGGAGAGCACCAGCGCACCGTTCCCGAGCAGTTCGCCGGTGACGGTGTGGAAAGCGAACTCCCCGTTGGGATTCGGTGCCCTCGGTGACAAGCTCGCCGCGGCGTCGGTCTCGGGCACGGGGACGGTGCAGTCGGCGGAGTTAACCGCGTTCTTCGCCGCCCGGGTCGCGGCAGGGGATAACCAGGCGTGGTTCATGCTCACCGGTGATGAATCCGGCTCCGAGACCTACAAGGATCTCCAGGTCAACCTGATCGTGGAGTACTCCGGTGCGGTGCCTGCGGTGGAGATGAAGCTGGTTTCCCCGGCTGATGATGCGATCGTGGCGACCGAGATGCCGATGTTGCAGGTCGCCCCGGTGGGTGCGGTTCCGGAGGGGACGAAGTATTGCTTCAAGGTCTCGACCGGTTTCGATGGCCGCACGGGTAGTGTCGCGCAGTCGGGTTGTGTGTCGGAACCGAAATGGACTGTCCCGCGCCATGTGTTGCAGGACGGCACCCGCTACACCTGGACCGTCGAGCTCGCGGTGCCGGGTGTGGAGAAGGTGATCCCGGCCAAGTGGCTGGGTCATTTCACGGTCAATGAGCGTCTCGGTGATCCGGGGCCGACTCCGACCGACACGTTGGGGCCGGTGACGGTCAACCTGTTCAACGGCAACCTCCGCTACAACGCGGCGGGTCCGATCTTCGAAGCGATGGGCGGCCCCGCCGGAGTGACGTTCGCCTACAACTCACGCGCGGCCGGGATCGCTCACGGGGTGCGGGCCTCCTATTTCAACGACCCCGCCCACAACGGTGTCCCCGATACCACACCTGTGCTCGTGCGCTCGGAACCCCAAGTGGCCCTGAACAATTGGCTTACCCAGGGCTTCCCGGTCGAGCCTCTGCTGCTGCCGGCCGGATTGAAAGACAACTGGTATGTCGTGCGCTGGGAAGGCTACTTCCAAGCTCCCGCCGCCGGTAACTACACCTTCGGTGGCCCTCACACCGACGGCGCGAAGGTCTGGCTGAACCAGAACCTGGTCTATGACAACCCGCAAGCCAGCACCGTACCGTTCGGCACCCTGCCGCCCACCGCGACCCGCAAACCGATAGCGTTGACCTCGGGCCAGCGAGTCCCGATCAAGGTCGAGCTGTATCACCACTCGACCGACCCGGCGACGATGTCGCTGTGGGTCGAGGGCGCCGGGCCCGGCACCAAAATCGTGCAACCGGAATGGCTCTACTCCGCCGACCCGGCACCCCTGCCACCCGGCTGGACCATGGCGATGCCCGCCAGCCCCTACACCCGCGCTGAACTGCGCGACGGCTCGGTCGTGCTCACCGACGGTGTCGGCGCCAAATACACGTGGGCGCAATCGGCGAACGGCGGCTACGTCCCGCCGTCCGGCCGCGACGGCGTGGTGGCTTTCGATGCCGATGGCCGGCTGTCGGTGACCCAGAACGGGGTGGTGTCGCTGTTCAACCCCGACGGCACTCTCGCCGCGGTATCGAATGTCGCCGATAGTAAGAAACCGGCCTCGTTGCAATACCAATACAGCGGCAGCCCGTCGCGGTTGACGAAGATCATCGACCCGGTCTCGGGGCGTTTCCACACGCTGCACTACAACACCGACAACACCGGTAGCTGCTACGGCGGCGCTTCGCTGCCCAAGGGTGCGAACCTGCCGCCACGAGATCAGTTGTGCCGCATCACTTATTGGGACGGCACCCAAACCCTGCTCTGGTACGCGCTGACCACCCTGGCCCGGATCGAAAACCCCGGCGGCGCGATCCAGGACCTCAGCTACGACAACTACAAACAAGTCAAAGAAGTCCTCGACGACCCCGAGGTCGTCGACGAGCAGGAACGCCGCAACGCCCTGGAAAGCCTCGGACCCCTGGTCATCGTCCGCGGCAACCTCGGCGCCGACTGGACCGCCTACCAGAACTACCAAGGCAACAACGTCCTCAGCGTCTACACCACCGTCGCCTACGGACTGTTCACCGAAGAATACGGACAACCCCCACGCCGACGAGCAATCACCGTCAACGGCCCCGCCGACGACGGTAGCTGGGTCGGCTCCATCGACCGACGCAACTACGCCTACAACCTCCCCGGCAAAACCACCACCATCGACAACGGTGGAATCGGCCAACCCTACTCCATCGAACAGACCATCACCTGGGACGACGCCGGACGCACACTCACCTCCACCAACGCTTTGGGAGAGACCGCCCGCGCGGAATGGAACGCCAAAGACAAACCGACAGCGATGGTCGATTCGACAGGTCGGCGCACCACGCTGATCTACGACCACGCAGACCGGCTCACCGATCAGTACGGCCCCGCGCCGCAAGCGTGTTTTGACGGCCAACTTCCGAAGCCGGAGTGCGCCAGCAAGACTCCGCACACCCGAAAGGCATATGACGAGAACCTAGTTGGGCTCGAAGCCGCGTTCTACAACAACCCGTCCACCTCGGGCGTCCCGACCGAATGGGCCACCGGCGTCGGCACCACCGCCGGGACTCTGAAACGCAGTTGGGGTTCAAACCCGCCGGTCGCGAACACCAATGGCTGGTCCGCCCGGTTCACCGGCGAGATCAAGTTCCCCGAAACCGGTGAGTACAAGCTCGGATTCACCGTCGTCGACGGCGTCCGACTGTGGATCGATGACGTCCTGACCGTCGACAGCTGGACGGACAAGACCGCCACCGCGGTCACCGGCACCTACACCAACACCACCGCAGGCAGCTGGCACCGCGTACGTGCCGACTATTACAACCGCAGCGGCACCACCGGTGAACTCGACTTCACCTGGACACTCCCAGGAACTGGGACCGCGGTGACCGTGCCGGGGCAAAATCTGCGGCCTCGCTACGGACTCGAGACCAGCAAGGTGAGCGAGAACACTTCTGGCGGCGACACCGAACGCGCACCGTCGACGAAAGTTGCAACCAACTATGCAGATCTGAACAACGGGATCGATCCGGTGTTCGGGCTGGCAGTGTCCAAGTCAGCTGACCCCGGTGGGCTCAATCTGACCAGCCGCTCACTGTTCGAAAAGCCTGGCCAGGGTTTCCTACGCCAACTCGCCGCAGCCCTACCCGCCGGTGACCTCACTAACATCGACAAGCGCGGCACCTCCACCTATTACGGGGACAGCGAAACCCGCGCGAACCCGTGTGAGGCGAACTCTGCGGCCGTACATCAGGGTGGCAGGGTCAAAACGGTTCGCGGATCGAAGAATTCGGTCGGAGTCGCCAACGTACTTGAGACGGTCTATGACGCCGCAGGTCGTATCGTCGCGCTACGTACCAACACCGAGCCGTGGTCGTGCATCCGCTATGACGCCCGCAGCCGCGTGGCCACAAAGTCATTCCCGGCGATGGGGGACCAACCGGCCCGCACCATCACCTACGACTACGCCGTCGGCGGCGACCCGCGCAAGCTGAAGGTCAGCGACGTCAGTGGATCGACCACTACCATGATCGACCTGCGCGGTCAGGTGACCTCCTACACCGACGCCAGCGGCAATATCACCACCTCGGGATACGACGCCGCCGGACGCAAAACCAAGGAAGCCACCACCATCAAGGGAGTCACCTCAACCCTGAACTACTTCTGGGACAACGCCTCCCGCCTCACTCGGCAGGACCTCGACGGGGTCACCATCGCCACCCCCGCCTACCAGTCCGGGACCTTGACCAGCGTCGCCTACGGCAACAGCTCCAACCTTGCCATCGGCCACAACGACGCCGGCTCCGTGGACGCCCTCACCTGGACGACAGCCGGTTCCACCGTCGTCAGCGCGGTAACGCGCTCACGCGATCAACGCATCACCGACGAAAAGATCACCGACACAACGACACCCGACAAAACCTACAACTCGAGCTACACCTACGACGGAGTCGGACGCCTGATCGCGGCCACCGTGCCGTTCCACCAACTCGCCTACTCCTACGCCACCGACAACGGATGCGGACCAAACAAGAAGGCAGGGCTGAACACCAACCGCACCACCTTCACCGACAGCCTCAACGGCGCCCCCGCAGTCGCCACCAACTACTGCTACGACGACGCCGACCGGCTGCTCTCCACCAACGGCGCCACCAACCTGTCGTTCACCTACGACAACTACGGCAACACGATCAAGATCGGCACCGACACCCTCGGCTACGACTCCACCCTCCGGCACATCTCCACCACCACCGCCACCGGACGATCAGTCACCTACACCCGCGACGTCACCGACCGCATCATCGGGCGCTCGGCCCAAGAGACCGGCAAACCCACCGAGGTAACCCGCTACGGATTCACCTCCGACTCCGGCGGACCCGACTTCATCCTCGACAGCTCGGGAACCCTACGCCAGCGCGTGCTGAAGCTACCTGGTGGCGCGGTACTGACCAAGAACTACACCCAGAACACGACAGCCAACTGGTCCTACCCGAACGTCCACGGCGACATCCTGTTCACCACCGACGACAAAGCGGTCCGTACCAGCGCGATCCGCCTCTACGACCCCTACGGCCAGAACATCGACCCAGTCACCGGCACCATCGGCGACATCCCGAACCCGGCCACCGCCGAAGGCGGTATGGACTTCGGCTGGCTCGGCCAAAACACCATCCCAACCGAACACCTCGCCAGCCAACAAGCCCTCGAAATGGGAGCCCGCACCTACCTACCGGTCCTCGGTCGGTTCCTCCAAGCCGACCCGGTCCCCGGCGGATCAGCCAACAACTACGAATACTGCAACGGCGACCCGATCAACAACTTCGACCTCACCGGAAAAGTCGTCCTTGCCTTCATAGAGGTCGCCGTGTTGGCTGCTGGGGCCGCGACGGCGGCCGCGCTCGCCGTACGCGGCATGATGACGGCTGCGGACAGCCTCGGCAAGGAGTTGGCCAAGCCCGAAAAAGCCGCTCCGGCAAAATCGTCAAGGCCCGACGGTAAAAGTGCTGTCACGGGCGAAGGCTGGGACCACATCAAGGCTGATCACACAGAATTGGGCGGCAACGTTCCGACAGACCGCACGAAGGGAATTTTCGAAGGAACCGAGAAGACGATCAGAGATAACATTGCCAAAGCGATAGAAAAAGGTTATGAGAGACACAGAACTGACGACCGGCGCGAGTTCGAACACGATTTCGGTTTAGGTAATCCGATCGGAAGAGAGGGGCCGGGGAACACAAAAGACCCCAACAAAGAGCGCACAGCAATCAGGGTCGTGGTAGACAAGAACGGAAAAGTTGTCACAGCCCATCCTATCTAGATTAATGTCCTGTCGAATTTTGAGAGGCTCGCGAAGTTGATCGAAGAGGTCCAGCTTTGGCTAAGATCCAGTGCTCTGGTGGCCGGAACCGGGCGCCGGAACGAACCCGACGATGGAACATGGTGAGGGCGTCAGCGATGGCGCTCAAGGTAAGGAGAAATAGATAGGCATGAGCATTCGCGACTTCAATGCCACCGGTTGGATGGCCTACTTCACGGGATCCGAGACGCTCATGTCTCGCCAAAGGGATGTCGATGGCTGGGACCCAGCCACTGGGACTGCTCTGATCGTTGACGCCGAACAGGGAGTCCGGCGCCTGGTTACGGACTACCCGGATTTCTCGCATCTCGAGCCGACGGGCCGTGTGGTCGCTGCCCTACCCGGTGCCGGCTGGCGTGTCCGGACGCTGCCGTGGGGGGAAGATGCTGCCCCGGTCGAGGAGGTGCTTGCCTGGCTTGTCACATCGGACGGCAGGATGACTGCCATCGCAGTAGAGGAGGACGGGGCATTCGGTCCAGTCGGCGAACCCCAATGGTGCTTTCCTCCAGAGCAGGGAGTGAAGTAGCTACTCCTAACGGCCATCGGTTCGGGGCCCTGGGTCGGAGTGCGAATCGTATAGGGCTGGGAGCTTGGCAGGGCGAATGGCCGCCACGGATCACACAGGCCGAAGTGTGGCGGTCCGGGGCTGTTAGGCGGTCGCCACCAATTCTCGGCGAACTCGTCGTTGAACTCCTCGGGGATCTCCGCGCTTGTTGGAACCCCGGGCGCAGGCTCAAAATCCTGACCCACTGCTAGAGGAAACGCCCGGAACCAATTAGGTTCCGGGCGTTTCAGGTTGGTTCGGCTTCGCGTTTGGCGCTGGCGGTCATCGCTGGATTGTGACACCGCCGCCGAACTCGGGGGAGCCCGATGCTGCGTGCCGGTAGACAAGCCGTAATACCTCAAGATGAACAGAGCGGCCACGACCACTATGGTCGGTCGGCTGTGTTGCCCTGATGAGGATTGAGGTGGTTCTCTCGTGGCATGATCGCATGCTTGACAACAGGAAAGGCCCATGGCCAGTAGCCGTCACCTAGCGCTTCACGCAACTCTGCCAGAGCGCTACGCACGATTCGATCTTCTTGCTTCCACAATCGACCACAAGGGCAGACTGCTCGCTTTGCTTGTCGATCCCACACAACAAGAGGGTGCAGCGGCCCTGCCATGGAGGCGCCGAGAGACGTGGAGTCTGCCGGTACTGCGGTTCGACGCCACCGTTGTCATCTGTGATGGGGGCGATGTTCACGAGATTCCGTTACACGGCCTGGATCAATGGTTTTCCAAGATCGACACATTCGGCGAGGGCGTCATCCTGGGGGTCCAGCGGATTTCTCACTTCGATACCAATCGAGCACAAGAAGATCTGATTCCGGCGAACGAAGACGATTTGACCCGCAACGTTCGAGTCTTCGACTGTGCCGGAGACCCTGTGGGTGCCTTCTACGCCGGAGACGGCATCAACCAACTGCTGACCGACCCCGATGGCAGGATCTGGATCAGCTATATCGACGAAGCCACCTACCGCCTCCCCAACCCGGACGGCACATGGTCATCCAGTGAGATGCCCGGCCTGGCCCGCTGGGATGCACCCGACAGCGATCCCTGGTTCGCATTCAATGACACCGGCAGCGCGGTCTTCTGGTGCGACTGCTACGCGTTGAATGTCGGTCAGTCGCTGGTGCGTGCATGCCCCTATGTCGACTTCCCGGTGGTAGAGATCGACGCGCGCGGAGCCCGATCAATCACCCCGAATCCAGTCACGCGATGCCGCGGCTTGGCGGTGTCAGGATCCACGTTCGCTTTCCTGGACCAGGACCGACGCGGCAACGCGGTCACATGGGAGATTCGTTATGCGCACAGACAGGATGCAACAATCGCCGAAACCGGCGGGGAGGCCCTGCTTCTGCCAGGCGGTCGGCCACCGACAAGCTGGGCACAAGGAAGGATCGGGCGCGACGCAAACCTCTGGTTATACGAAGACGGCAATCCCCGACAGTGGTATCGCTTCGAGATCGACTCTTAAATCGCCGGAACCTGCTCAATCGTACCCGACTGACCAGGGATCCGACGCCAATAGGGGAGCCGAAGCCAGAAAGCCTCAAACCGCTCTGCGGACCGACATTCAGCCGGTGGGGGCGATACGATAAATGTACTGGGGGTCTCTGCACTCAGGGAGGCACATTTGGTTACCCAGGCTGGTACGACGTGAATGGAAGCGGTCCCATGTGCCAGCACTGCGCATTAAAGGAACATGGAATCCAACCCCAAGATCTGTGGAAATATCGAGCGTCGATAGCAGGTTGAGACGGTGAAAGATACTCGAATGGTTCGTGATACTGCGGTTGGTGATTTGCTTCTCGGTCGCCAACCACAGTCTCTGATGGGCGTCGATAGCAGGCGGGCGGCTGCGCCGCTGGGGACTGCTGCACCAGGAGGTGACACCTGATTTGGCTTGCCTGCGGGCGATGCTGGAGTGGCTGAGCCGGGTGAATGATCGGGGTTTGTCCCGCCACCTTGATGGTGCACACTGATGCCCATGGAGACCTTGCATCTCGTGGCCCCTGATTCGGCGGCCGGGTCACTGCGTGTCGCACTCGGTGCGGCATGCGGTGATTCGGTTGCACCGTTTCTGGACGATCTCAGCTGTGGCCCGCTTGAGCCAGACAGTCCCGAGACCCGGATCCAGTGGTGGAAGGAATGTATTGTCGCGGATGCCGATGGTGAAGCCTTCGGTCGGGCAACCGAATTGCCGCGGGAGTACTCGAAGTTTTGGGCGAAAGTCGACGCTGCCGAGCAGTTGGTGGTGTGGTACGGCAACCGCTCCGCGTTGGACGTCGCGTTCTTCCATGCGGTCGCTGATCGGTTGGGCGACAGGCCCTTTTCGCTGATTCAGGTATCCGATCAGGTGGGCACTCTTATGCCGGAGAAGATGCGGTCGCTGCTTGCCGACGCTCGTCCGATAACCGATGCCGAACGAACGACCACGCGGAGCAGGTGGCAGCGATTGAAGCGGGAGAATGCCACGTTTCGGGTCGTCACGCCATCGGGACTGGAGTCCGCGCCCGCGGACCATTACGACGCAGCTCTGCTCGAGGCCACGGGAACGGAGTGGACCCCCATGGCTCGAGCTATCGGCGAAGTCATGGCAAAAACACCCATCGGCGATGCGGTCCTGCAATGGCGGGTCGTCTCGCTGGTCGAGTCGGGCGCGCTGGTTGTCGATGGTGATCCGCGGCAGATGCGGGGCGCCAAGATCAAGCGGCCCTAGTGTTCTGACCGCTGGTTTCGCAAAGCGCCAAGGCCGCGCCTTCTTAATCGGCGGGGCGGTCTGGATTTTCGTTGGACGACGTGAGTCACGGTCGAGGTGTCGCTGATCGTGAATCGAATCGACAGCGTCGGCTACGACTCCAGTTGGTGGCACATGTCCCCACGAAGAGTGGCCTCACTCGAACCGGTGACCTCAACGGCACCGGGAGAGTGGGGCCGCTTTCTGTATTTCGAGCGCTTCTACGGATGTCCCGCACGAAACTGCCGGTGACACTCGGATCCCGGGAATTAGCCGTTTAGAATCGGATCGGTACACACTCCAGCAATAGGAACAGTGGACGTACGAAGTTCTGTGTCCACCAAGGGTTTTGTTCTCGGTCTTCGGGCATTGGGTGTGGTTCGCGGAGTTGGGTGATGGCGAATCCGGCGGTGGTGATCATGCCTGTGTAGGTCTCCAGCGAGTAGAACTGCTGAACTGATGGGACTGGAGAGACTTTGCCTGCGACGTTGAAATGTTGCTCGACTGTTCGGGTGTCGAAGTAGGAGTCGATGCTGAAGTCGGCGCTGTGGTCGCGTTCGGCGCGGGCGGCGTAGAAACAGGGGTGCATTCCGAGCAGGATCAGGCGTCCGGAGGGGCGAAGTACGCGTGCGAATTCGAGGTAGCGATGGCTGGGGCTAGCGATGCCGTTCGGTAGCCGGTTGGCGATGATGAGATCGATGCTGTTGTCGGGCAGGGGCAGGTCGGCGACGTCGGCGTGGTAGAAGGTAGCTGCGTCGGGCTGATGGTCTGGGTGTTGTTGGGCTGCGGTGATGAATTCCGCGCAGGTGTCCACGCCGTGGACATGGCGAGCGCCGCGGTGAGTGAGTTCGCGGGCGAGGTAGCCTTCGCCGCAGCCGGCGTCGAGGATGTCGAGCTCGGTGGGGTCGCCGACCATGTCGAGCAGGGCGGGGTCGGTGAGGAGGGTTTGATACGGGTCGAGTTTTTCGCGGATGATCGTGACCCAGAATTCGGAGTTCTTCGTGTATGCGGTGGATACCCGTTCGTCGCCCAGCACGCCCAGCTCCTGTTCGCTTCGATCGACTCACCGAATGGTCTTGATCAATGCTTCGCTTGCTGCTTGTACACGTGGGTCGCTGATGCCTTGCGCGACGCGGGCTGTGATTGCTTCGTCGAGGCCGTCTCGTAGACCTCCGAAGTCGCGATCATAGGCGAGCTGGACCGGGACAGCGGTGCTTATGAGGTAGTACAGATAGGCGTCTCCGCGGCTGGTGATGTCGCGGATGACTTCGGTTGCAGTCCTTCGCAGGCTGGTTTTGGGCGGAAGGGTGAAGTCGCAGGGGAGGTCGGCGGCGAAGGAGCCCATACTCCATAGTTCGTTGCGGGCGAGCAACGGGTTGGCTGTGACTGCGCGGTGGTAGGCGAGGGCGGTGTCGATGTCGTCGTTGTGTAGCAACGCGCCGATGACAGCGGACCGGTGGGCGAACGCGGCGCATCGTTGGGCGGTGTCTGCGCTGGTGCCTGGAAGTTCGCCGGTCCATTTCGTGGTTTTGTGAACAAGAATGCCGCGCTGGAGTGGCGGCAGGCGATCTGTTGGGGTTCGCGAGCTGGTGTTCGTGGCCGATTTCCGAGGTCGGGGGAGACCTGAAAGTGCAGCGTACGGCCGTGCTTCGTGCGGGTGCGGGCGGCGGGTGCGGCGGGAGCGCTGAAACCTCTGGGTGGCGATGACTTTTCGGTGACTCGCCGATGATTTCGGTCAGGTATCCCGGTGTTAGTTTCATGCCCGTCACCACATGTTCGCCTTGGAGTCATCTTCGATTCGCGTGATCATGCGGTGGTCGCATCACTGAACGGGCCGGAGGTATCGGATGACTGACGACACCGCGCAACCCGACCTGGCCGCCATGGCGGAACTGGAGCGGCAGCGGTTACTGCATACCGCCACGGCGCTGGTGCGCGACAAGCGAATCCAGGTCACCGTGAACTCCGATGGTGTGCTGATCGAGACCCGTTTCGCCGACGATATCGGCGACCTGAGCTACGACGAGATCGCCGACGCGGTCGTCGACGCGGTCCGCACCGCGGCGACCGAGGTGATCCGCAAGGGCCGAGACCTGATGTGGCCCTTGCTGGAACGCGATACCGAGGTGCCGATCACCACGGACTTCTTCCCCGGCGGTATATCCGGTGAGCCAGTGGTGCTTACGCCGACGTCGCAGGATCTGCCCGCGAGCCTGCGGGTGAAAGACGATGAATCCGACGATGTTCCGCTCGCCGACGGTAGTCGGTCCCCGGGCGGGTTCTCGATCGTGCGAGACGGCAGTTGGTGACGTCGTGTCGACGAAATGGAGGCGGTAGTGTCCGACAGCATCATCCTCGATACGGACGCGCTGAAGAAGGCCGGCGACAAGATGGTCGGCATCCAGCGCTCCATCGACGTGGTCATCGCAAAGCTGTCCAGCAGGGTCACGGCCAACGGCACGGAGACCTGGGGGGACGACAAGTTCGGCGAGGACTTCGCCAACGGCACGAACGGCTACACGACCTCACGGCAGAGCCTGCTTACCGGCGGTACGGAAATATCGAAAACAGTGCGCAGCTTCGGCCACGGCATGATCAAAGCGGGTAAAGGGTTCGTTGCCATCGAGAACGGCAACGAATCGGATCTCGCGGGATAGCCGAGCAGCCATGGCTTTGTATTGGCCGGAAGAACTCCGATGGCTGACCTACGTCGTGGGATCCGAATGGCCGGACGGCGATGAGGACCGGATGTTCGCGATGGCCGAGCACTGGCGGACCGCGTCGAAAGAACTGAACGCGATCGTCCGGGAACTCGGGCCGTTGCGGGCGGAGGTACTCGGTGCCTATAACTCGGGCACGGGCCGGGACGGAATCGAGAAGCGACTGCTGAATCTCGAGCACGGCGATGGTTCGGTCGGGCAGTTGACGAGTCATTTCGCCACGGTGGGATTGTCGACGCGCAACGCGGCGACGTCGATGGAGCAGACCAAGCTCATGATCATCGTTTCGACGGTGATGCTGGCGATCGAGATCGCCGAGGCATGGCTGTGGCCGCCGACCGCGGTGATCAACGAAATCGCGGCGATCGCCGCCACGCGGGCGTTCGTGCAAAAGGTCGGCCAGCGGTTTCTGGATGTGATCCGTTCGATTCCGGTGATCGGCAATCAGCTGGGCAAGTTCCTCAAGTTCGTGGTCAAGGACTTTCGAACGTTCGCGCCGGAGACGGGTAAGGCGGTCGGCGCCGCGGCAGGTAAGGCGGCAGGACGGCTGAAACCGGGCGCCACAGATGCTTTGAAGGCGGCCGTCGGTGATACGGCGGCGTTCTCCATCAGCAAGAGCCTGCACGAGTTCTCCGAGTTCCTGTTCAAAAAGGGCATCAACATGGCCATGTGGGGTGTCGGCCAGGATCTGCTGGTCCAAGGCATCCAGATGACCAAAGGTCACCGTGATGAACTGGCGTGGAACGAGATCGGGCTGACCGCGCTGACCTCGGTCGTCGGCCCGATCGTCGCGCATATGCCGACCAACCAGCTCCAGAAGTACATCGGCGGACAATTCGTCCTGCGCGGCTACGACCCGACCAGGGGGCTGGCCGGTATGGCGACCGGTGTCCCTGTCGCGATCACCACCAATATCCTCAGTGGCGCGACCGGCGGCACCATAAACGGCCTCATCACCGGCAACTGGGATATGGGCCTCGGACTCGCCGGTGGTGCCATCGCGGGCACGATCACCGGCGCGCAGCGCGGGTATATCGGTGAGCGCGGCGCGGCGCCAGGTGCCAAGCCGCATTTCGATGCCATGAAGGCCGATGTGTCTCGGGTAGTGGGCGACGAAGCTCCGCCTTCCTCCTCGAAAGGGGCGCCGGATCACCCGAATACGAGCCAGGGCGCGAAGACGTCGGCACACACCGATGCCACGGCGAACCAGCACGCGAATACGAACCAGCACGCGAGCACCGGTGAACACCCGAATACTTCGAACGGCTCGCAGCATCCGAACGCCGCACCCACTGGTCAGCATCCCAGCGGATCGCCTGCCGCTCAGCATTCGAGTGCGCCGCCCCAGCATCCGACTGCGCCGCCCCAGCATTCGGGTGCACCGGGCCAGCATTCGGGTGCGCCGCCCCAGCATCCCAACGCTTCGAATGCCGCCAAGAACTCGCACACCGGGAGCGCGAGCACGGAGCCGCACCGGTCGACGGACAGCCGGTCGAGAGAAGACGCCGGCACGACAAAAACCCCGACTCGCCCCCTGCCCGAGGCGCACAGCTCCGACCGCACGCCACAGCAGGTCCCGGCAAAGGGCCAGGCGCATCAGCAAGAGCCCGCCAAACCGGCGGCGCACACCGGCCAATCGGAGGCCACGCCGTCCAACGGTGCCCGCGCCGCGCACGATCCGGCCCAGGATCCGACGCTCGGCGTGCATGCCACCAGCACCGGAACCGAGGTGCCGCCCGCGAGTAGTACCAAACACGCCGAGGAGCTGATACCCGCTCACCCCGACGATGTGACGGATACCGGGCGGCTACACGAGGAAAGCGCTGCCCCCAAGCAGCCTCACCTCGACGAGCGACCGGTCGACGGAGAGCAGTCCGCGGCGCCGCTGCCCGGAGCGCATCAGGAGTCGAGCACACCCTTCTGGGATCGTCTTCCGGCCGGCTACGAATGGAAGTCGATGCCCCGCGACGGCGACTGCTTCTTCCACGTGCTCGATCGCCTCCTCATGCCCGGCGGTGAGCAGGTCAGGACTGGGCCGGCATACCAAGCCAGGCTCAACAAAATGCGCAGCGACCTTGTCGCGGAAATCAGGAATAACCGAGACCGCTACCTGAACAACTACAATTTCGACAGAACACCGGCACAACTGGCCGAATACAATAGCGCGAGTGTTGACAGGCTTGAGCAACTGGACGCTCAGCACGATGTAACGCGCAGAGCGCAATTCAATGCGCAGTTGGATAGGCTGGCGATTCCTCGCCAATGGGCGGTCGATGTCGCCGATTCGTTACCGGCAGCCGCGGCCAGGGTGTTCAATGTGGAATTCGAGCTCCGTGGTCCGAATGTGGGGATCGAACATGTGGTGCCGCCTGGTTCGGCAACGAATAGTGTGGCCGCTTCATCGACACCAGGTCGTGAGATTCCGCTGGTGAAAGTGGAGGGCGAGCATTACCACCTCGCTGTCCGCGCCGATCCAGAGGTAGGTGCGGCCCCGGTCCAAGGGCGGCCACAGATCAAAACCGAGCACACCGATGTAGTCACGCCGCCTGCCGAGACGAGCAAGACCGATCAATCGGCGCCCCCACCCCCACCCCCACCCCCGTCATCGAGCTCGACCCATAGCGCTGAGGCGCCGGTGCGCAACGACGCGGTGCAGGCTCCGCCCCCGAAGCCGAGTACGGAGACCCGTGCGCAGATGGACGCGCGGCACGCCGAAGAAGTAGCGGCGGCGAAGAAGGCGGATGCCGCGGCGCGTAAGAACAGTACCCGGCTCGACGACTGGAACCCGCGGGCGCACGAAGAGACGACCCGGACCAGGCATCAATACGAACTGCAGGACCTGGCCCAGACCAAGATTCAGGAGAAGCAGGCCCAGTACGACACCGCCAAGCGGATTCGCGCCGAGTTCTCGGAGCGGACCGAGGCGCACGTGGACCAGCAAGCCGCGCCGCACAATTCGCCTGACACAGCCGGAACGAGTTCGGAGCGTTCTACGAAGGCCGAGGTCGATGCGGCGGCATCGAAGGCGCAGCTCGAAGTGACGCAGAAGACCGAGCGGCTGCAGAGCGTCGCGCAATCGGGACGTGCCGACGAAATCCGCTCGGCGAAACTCGATGTGACCGCTGCCGAGGGGGTGCAGAAGAGAGCGGAGGTGAACAAGACCGAGTTCTACGCCAGGCAGGCCGACGAACTGGTGGCGCGGGCCAAGGCGGAGCCGGAGAATACGCCCCAGCGGCTGCGCGTCCTGGAGCAAGAGGCGGCCGCCGAGCACGCGAGGGCGGCGCAGGCCAAAGCCGATCTGGTGGCGCACGAGGCGCAGGTCACCGCCGATCGGGTCGGCAGCAAGGCGATGCGGGTCAAGGCGGAGCTGGCGCGCGGTGCGGCGGATGTGCTGCGCGACAGGGCGATTGCGTCCGATCGGGACGTGGCCACGGCCAAAGCGGAGCAAGCGCACGCCGACGCGGCCAGGAACCGGCCGAATGATGCCGAGGCGCTCGCCAAGACGCAGGCCGAGCTCGACACAGCGAAGGCCGAGGCGGCAGCCGCGCATGCCGACGCGGACGTGAAACGAGCCGAAATCGCAGAGAAACAACATAATTCGCCGCAGTCCCGAATAATCGCCGAGGACGCGCGCGCGACGTCGAAGGTGCGCCAGGCGGAACTCGAAGTGGTGCGGGCACGCGCCGACTCGCCCGACGCGCTGAAGGTCGCCGAAGCGAAGCTCGATGCCGCGCGGGCCGAGGCGACAGCGCAGCGGGCCGAGGCGATCGCGCGCTGGCACGGGACGACGGATGCCAAGTCCGACGCGCTGCGGCTCCGGGCCGACGCCGTGCATGAGCGAGCCGTGGCGCAGTTGGCATCGGCAGCGGACAGCTTGCGCCGGTCGCCCGACAACTCGATCTTGCAGCGCCAGAAGAAGATCGCCGAACACGAGCTGAAGGCCGCGGCCGCCGACCGGGACGCGGTGCTGCATGAGACTGCCGCGGCCAAGGCCGCTGAGCCGTCGGCATCGGCCGCCGAACTGTGGACCGCACCCGCCAAGGCGGCAGTGAAGTACGCATGGGAGGTGCTGACCAAGCCCGGGCCCGGTACGCCCGGACTGAAGTATCCCTGGGAGGCGACGGCCAGGCCGCCCGTTGAGCGAACCACGTCGTGGTCGGATGTGGTGCAGGCGCGCAAGGACAAGAGCGAGGCCAACCGGTATGCGGCCGAGGCCGAACCGGCTCTGCGGGATCAGCGCGATCTAGCGGCCGCGAAGCGAACCGAGGCCGATGCCGCCCGGGCCGCCGCGAGCGTGGAACGCGCTGCGCTGAAGGTGGAGCAGGCGAATCAGGAGTTGGTGCGGGCGAACGAAGCTGTGGCGCAGGCCAAGCAACGGCTCGACCTCGCCACCGATGCCCGGCGTTCTGAGGCGCAAAAGGACCTCGGCAACGCCAAGGCGGCAGCCGCGCAGGCCAAGCGTGAGCTGGATTCCGCGCAGGACCGCAGGGGCGAAGCAGAGGGGTGGCGCAAGCGCTTCGACGATGTCGCGCGGAAGCCCGGCGATGATGCGGGCGCACACCAGGAACCGGCCAAGCGGACCGCCGACGGCGCGGCAGACACCGAAAAACCAGCGGGGCATACCAGTTCGGACGACACGGTGACGCAGACACCGCGACCGGAGGCCGACGGGACACCGCCGACGACGGCAGAGGTCAAGGCGGCCAAGGACCGGTCACTGGCCGAATGGGACGCTGCGATGAAAGCCGCTGTGGCGAAACGCAATGAGCTCAACAGTGACCTGGACGTGCTGGAGCACTTCGACACGCTGGTGGCGGAACGTCACCAGGATCTGCCACCCAAGATGAAGTCGGCGCTGGACGAATACGACAGCGCCAGTAGCGCATTGGACAGGCTGAAGCTCGAGCACGGCGACGTGCGGGGAAGGTTGGACGCGGCCGAAGACGCGGTGCGCACCAAGCAGGCGCAACTGAGCCTTTCCGAGGATGTGCTCCGCCTGCGCAGCAACGAAGTCGGCGAAAAGCAGCTCGCGCTGCACGATGCACGGCGCGCACTCGCCGAACGTGAGGCCGAACTCCTGCGTGCGGTGGCGCCGATCAAGGCCGCGCTGCACGAAGCACTGTCCGAGATGGGGCGTGCCGGAAAGGATATAGCCGAAGACTTCGCGCCGAACGCGCCGATCAACCACATCGAGGTCCTTGTTCGCCAGGCGGCTGAAGGCCGGGTAGAGGCCGGGGAAATGGTCACCTCGCTCCGTCAAGGGGAGGAGACCGCCCAGAACCATAAAAATACGCTCGAGGCGAACACACCCCTGGCGGACAGGGCGCAGTCTGCCCCATTGAAAGCTGCTCAGGACAGGTTGGACGCAGTCCGACACCAGCGTGAGCTCGCTGAAGGACGTCAGGCGAAACTGGAGGAACGCGAACGCGAACTGCGACAACGGCAACCGGACCTCGAACCGCTCACCAAGCGCGTCGCCGACGCGACGGACGACGTGACAAAGCGAACCCAGGAGCTGAAGCAGGCGCGGCTCGACGAGAAACAGGCGCGCGCGGAAAAGGCCGACCGCGAGAAGGATCTGAAGTCGGCCACGGATGAGCACACGACGGCACGCGAGAACGTGAAAACGCTCGATCACGCCAAGGATGTGTTCGAGCTGGCCGAGCTGCGGGTCAAGAACGAGCACGGCAAGTTGACCGACGAGTACCTGCGCATGAAAACCGAGCTCACCGATCAAGCCGCTGCTGTGCGGCGGCTCGAGACCAGTGGTGACAAGCCGTTCGGTACCGGCCTCCACGAGGACCTGGTCAAGATCCACGAATCGGGAAAGGTGGTGGAGGAGCGGCACAACGAGCTGCGCCGGCGGGAAGAGGCAGAGGGTGCGCAGAAATTGGCGAAGGCCGAAGCCGATCTCGCGCGAGCCTCGGCCGAGCCGCCTGCCGAATCTTCGGCCGCAAAGCAACAGCAGGAGAAGAGAATCGACGCTTTGCAGAAGGCGGTGGACGACCAGAAGGCGGCCAATGAGCAGCACAAGCAGCGGGCAGCGGATGAACAATCGGCGCGAGCCGAACGCCGCCAACGATTGGAAGACAACATCAGAGAGCTGATCGAGCGGGAAACCCACCTGCGCGACGATCGCCGGGATCACGCGAAAGCGTCCGGCCTGGACCGGGTCGAAGCGGTGATGGCCGAAATCAAGGCGAGGGCCGAGCTGGCGCAGGCGATGAAAGACGCTCGGTTCGAGCGTCAGCTGCGTGACGGGGTGGATATGAGTGGCCGGGTTCGCGCCAAGAAGATCAAGCTGCCCGTGGTATTCCCGCAGTACTTCACCGCACAGTGGGCGCCGGACGACGGTTTCTGGACGGACCCCGATTCGTATGAGGATGCGCACCGGCTGTCGCAGAGTCCCGCCAAGCCCTCGAAGCCGGCGCGGCCCAAGCCGCCTACACTCATCGAGCCCGCCCTGCGGCCACCTGGCTCGGCCCGGCCGCCTGTTGCGGTGCCATAGGAGCGCATGATGACCAATGATTTCTTGAAGCATGAATTGGCGACGGTGATGGAGGGCCTGCAAGGGCATCTGCAAGAGATCGCGCGAGTACATCGCGAACGTGCGGAGCTGACCGCGTCCGCCTCCGCGCACGACAAGCGGGTGACGGTCACCGTTGACGCCAACGGCATCCTCACCAAGATCCGGTTCGCCGACGATATCGGCGATCTGACCTACGACGAGATCGCCGGCGCGCTCACCGAGACCGTGCAGCGCGCCGCGATGGATGCGGCGAGTGCGGGGCGAGAACTGGTGCGGCCCTTGATGGCACGCCGCGCCCACTGGCCCAAGCTGTCGGATCTGCTGGAGGGGGCAATGGATTTCGCCGAGCACATACCGGGTGAATCGCGAGCCCCGATGAGCCCGCCCAACGCGCCGGACCGCATCGACAGCGCCGATCGAGCCGGACGCTACGCCGGTGGAGCGTCGCGTTCGATGGTCGCCGACGACGATTGAGACACCGGCCACCCGATCACCGTCGACCCCGATTCGAGAAGTGACCAATACCATGAATGACACCGCGCCGCAGGATATCTCGCCGTCGGCGCCGCGTGACGATGCGCTGTACGGCGATGCACTGCGCGATGCCGCGCCGCAGGGTGATGTGCCGCAGGGTGAGGTGCCGGACATCGCATTCAATCTCGGCGGGTTCGCGGACTCGTCACCAGAGCCGGAGCCGGAGCCTGAACCAGAACCAGAACCAGAGCCTGAACCGGAACCGCACAGCGAGGCGGCCGAGTCCGATACGCCAACGGATCTCGCGCATCAGATCATCCAGGCTCTGCTACCGGACGCGCCCGCGCGATGGCGATCGCTGGAGGTGGTGTTCTCGGTGACCACCGTCGCCGCGGTCGCGGAGGCCGTCTTCATCGATGCCGCGAACGACCGTATCCGGGTGGACGTGCCCGCCGAGGCGATGCGGCTCGTGCGGCTGCTGCGTGCGCGGACCGTTGAGCTCGAGGGCATGGCATGGTGGCGAGTCGGGTTGCGGCTCAGCGACTCCGGTGATCTCCAGCTCGACTACGACTACGGTGCGGCGCCGTTTCCCGATGGGCATCTGCTCCCCGCTGCGGCCTACGAGGCCGACCTGTCGGCATTCCCGCGGGAACGACTGCCGGTCTGGCTGGCCGCGCATCTGCGGCACGAGGGTAGGCAGTGGCGGGGGCCGTTGGAGGTGGTCGCGCAGCGGCGGGCCGATCGGGAAGCGGGCACCGTCGCCGCGCCGGTCGCGTTCCCGCCGCTCGAACTGGTGTGGGTGCGCTGGGCGGTGCTGGCGGCGACGGCCGTCGCGGTCGGATCCGACTGGGGGCCACGAGTGCTCGCCGCCTCCGCCTGGTTCGACGGTGACCGGGGCAGCGGATCGACGATCCAGTTGCTGCCGGGCGGTCGTGCGGTGCTTTCGGGCGGTGTGCACGACGACGCGGCGCTGGACGCGGCATACAACGATGGCGCGCCGCTGCCGAATTACTTTGCGGGCGCGCCGGATTGGCTCGCCATCCCGGTGCTCGACCGGCGTGCCGTCTCCGGTGTGCTCTCGTTCTGCTACTGGTGGGACGGCGCCGCCTGGTATCGCGGGGAGTCGCCGGAACCGCGGCAGATCGAATCGGCCATCCCGGGCATCTACACCAGGGACACGGTGATCGATATCGGCTGCCGGATCCTCGGCGAGTCCGCCCGGCGCGAGGCGATCACCGCATTGCTGGCCGCCGCGGAGGCGAGCGCCGTCACCCGCGACGACGTACTCGAGGCATTCGACATCGATGACGAGATCGACCTGGCCGGCGCCTTCTATCAGTTGGCGCTGGCCGGTGTGACGGTCCAGGAATCGAATGTTCAACCGGCCGATGATTTTTCGATGATCGGTAATGGATGACTCGCTGACGGTGCGGATTTGAATTCGAGCGTGCGGCGCTCGATATTTGTGGGTAGACGCGATCCAGGAGGCTCGATGATCGTTGAAACCAATCCGTGGCGCGACCTGACCGATCAGGCGAACCAGGGTGAACTGGTGATTCAGGACGGTCGCGCGGCCCGCGCCGCGGCGGAGTTCACTGCCGATGTCCTCGCCACGATCGGGGTCGTCGAGGCGCGAATTGTCGACATCGATGCGCACAAAGGATTCAGTGACAACGGCCATTTGGCATCCGCGCTGGCGCTGGCGGGCAAATTCAACGGGACCGCGGGCGCGCTGCGAAAGATTCTCACCGGGCATCGGGAATTGTTGTCCGACATGGGCGAGACCTTCGTGGCGGCGGGAAATCTATACGCGAATACGGAACATGACTCGAAGGACATGTTCGACCAGATCAAAACCGATATGACGGCCAAGATCGTTGTCCCGCCGCCGCCGAAGCCGGGGGCGACGCCGCCGCCTGCCTGGAGCGGCAGACCCATGGTCACCGGGCCGCGCAAGACCATCCAGTACGACACCACCCGGATCGATCCGGGAAACCCGTACGGGCACCATGCCGATTGGTTCGTACTGGTCGGTGCCGGCATCACCGCGCAGACGGTGATGGACACGGCCGGCGTCTGGGGCTGGATGGCCGATCGGCTCGATACCGCCTTCGCCACGCTGACCGAGCGGTTGGTCGATATGGAACGCGACAAGGTGTGGACCGGCAAGGGGATGAACGGCGCGATCGTGGCCGCCAACGCCTACCACGACAACGTGGCGTTGCTGGCCGAGAGCATGCGCCTGGTCGATCAGAACCTGCGCTACACCTCGAGCTGGCTTGCCGCGACCAAGGCGCAGATGCCGACAAGTTTCGACCCCGAGCGGGACGCCGAACGGGAGTCGGCCATGATCGAGCAAGCCACCAGGGCTTATGTCTCGACCTACATTCCGGGACACGAATCGTCCTCGGCCATGGTGCCGATCCTGCCCGATGCCAGCAGTGTGCCGCCGCCTCCCGAGCCGAAGGCGGAGACGCAGAATCCGGACACCGATCCGGCCCGATCCGGCGGCACGCCGCACGTGATGGCGGCGCCGACATCGGGCCCCGGGGTACCGCCGCCGAGTCCGGTATTGCCGCCCGTGGTGCCGTCGCCGCCGGTGCCGGTAGCACCGCCCGGCGCGCCAGCGGTGCCCGCACCCGCGCCCGGTGTGCCATCGGACTCGCGGCCGGGGACGACGCCGGGCAACCCACCCGGATCGCCGTCGAAACCGCCGACCGGTACGGCGCCGCGTCCACCCGCGGATACGCCGAGTTCTGCTTCGCCGAGTGCTGGCTCACCGAGTTCCGCACTGGCACAGGCTCGCTCATTGTTCGCAGCGGGCGCCAACGGGCTGCCGCAACCGCCGAAGGACGGTGCGCGGCCACCGGGGTCGGCGCCGAACCCGCGCAAGATGTCCGGGGCGGGGGTGCCGGGTGGCGCTGGAAGTGGTGGCGGCGCACCGGCATCGCCGCCACCGGTCCGCAGCCTCGCCTCGGCGAAGCTGTTCCCCCGTGCGACCCCGATCGAGCCGATCACGAACGGCGGTACCGGAATTCCGGGCAGCTCGGGTGCCGGGCAGCCGGGGATGGTGCCGCCCGGGACTCCCGGCAACGGCAACAACGGTCGCCGCGAGCACCAGCGCGCCGAATACCTGACCTCCGACGAGCACCTCGACGAGGCCATCGGCGGCGATCATGCGACCGTCCGTGCCGTCGTGCGGTCATGAACCGCACCTGGACCTTCACCGACCTCGAGTTCGTCGTGCTGTGGGAGCGGATGCGGCAGGACTTCCTGCCCGCGCCGCTCACCTTCACCAGCCGCACGCCGGGCTACTACGACTTCCTCCGGGAAAAGGCCGACACGCGGGATCGGTTGCGGTGCACCGGCGATGACTCGTGCGACGAGGTGTTCGAGGCGATGGCGTCGCCGGATATCGCGATCGAGGTGCACGGCGGCGTCGGGCGGGCCGATCCGGCGGCGAGCATCAGGATGCTCGCGGTCCGGGCGGGCGAGCGCGGGTACCTGATCACCCAGCGGCCGGGGGAGACGGTACGGCACAGCGGCGGATTCACCGTAACCTCCTGCACGGCAGTCGGATTGGGCCCGACAGTGGTTGCCGCGCTGCCACGGGTCGGTGCCGGGAGCCGGGCCGATATCGCGCTGGTCGCGGATTCGGACATGGACTACGGGTACCGCGAGTCGCGGGTATTCGACACCGCGGCCGATTCCGCGGCGCGGCGCTCGCTGGACTTCCTCGATCATCCGATGATTCGCTGCGGCACAGTCGATGTGGTGCAGCGGCGGTCGATCTTCGGGCCGCGCGGCCTGACCAGGCACCGGTTGCGGTGGCGCGATCTCGACGGTGACGGCCGCTACGTCATCGACGACACCCGCACGCCCGTCGCGGTGCCCGCGGCCGCTGATCGGTTCACGACGCTCATCGACATCCGCGTCGCGGCCGTGGTACGCGCCATCAAGGATGAAGTCGCCTGATCCGTTCAGGCGCAGCGGAATTGGAAGGTGGCGGTGGCGATGGCGTCCGGAGCGACGTTGACCTGCTGGCTGTGGCCGCCCGCCAGCTCGCAGCCGCCGGGGGTGGTGGTGACCGAAATCTGGTAGCAGCCGGGTGCGACCGGCTGAGTGACGGTGCCGTCGGTGCCGGTGGTGAGCGTGGTCAGCACCGGGCCGGCGGCGCAGTTGGCGACGCCGACGCTCACGCCGGTCACGGGTAGCTGATCGGAGCCGGTGACGGCGCGCACGGTGAATCCGCTCTGCCCGGGATCGGCTCCCGCGAGGGGCGCCGCCACCGCCGCGGCTCCGAGAACGATTATGGTCAGCAGTCCGATGCGCACCGTATCTCCTTGTCCCTCAGCGGATGGGTCTTTTGCCCTGCGAAGAAAACTATAGGCACGCGGCGCGTCGGTGCCACTCGAGCGGATCCCCGGCGCGCTGGCGGCTCGAACAGCAGCCGGACCCGTCGGCGGACCGAGCGGATTCAGCTGGCGACCGGCGCGTCGAGCAGATCGGGGGTACCCACCTCGCGTGCCGACCGTGCCGCCCGCTCGGACATGGCCGCGAGCACCGGCAGCCGGGCGTCGCCGAGCGACATCAGGTGATTGCCCAGGTGATTGGTGACGAAGGCGACGGACAGGCCGAGGCTCGGGGTGGCGATGGCGCCGGAGCCGCCGATGCCGAAGTGGCCGAACGCCTGCCGGGTGAGCCGGGTGCCGACGATGGCGCGGTGGTAGCCGAGCGCGAAATGCGGTGGGCCACCGAGGACATAGTCGTAGCGGCTGTTCGGCGGCATCTGCGCGAGCAGGCGGGTGGTGTCGGGGCGCAGCAGGCGGCGGTGGCCGACCAGGCCGTCGTTGGCGATGGCGCCGTACATCTTGGCCAGCGCGCGTGCGGTGAAAACGCCGTTCCAGCCGGGCATCATCGCGTCGTAGGGCCGTGCGCCCAACGTCATGTCGGCCCAGCCGTCGTAGACCGCACTGCGGGCCGAGCGCACCCGCTGGACCGAGGCGAACGGGCCGATGAGCGTATCGAAGGGGATGCGCGCGACGCCGAGTCGCGGCGACAGCCGGGCCAAGCGATGCCGGTGATGCCGCGGGACGCCGAACCAGAAGTCGTCCTCGCCGAGCGGTTCCGCGAGTTCGGTGCGGACGAGGTCGGTGAAGCCGCGGCCGGTGGCTCGCTCGGCGATCTCGGCGACCAGCGTGCCGAAGGTGAGGGCGTGATATCCGGAGGCGCGCAACCGCATCGGATCCGGTGCGGCGGCGGCGAGTGCGGCGGCGACCGTGTCGTGGTCGAGCAGCTCGTCGGGTGCGACCAGGCCGCGGATGCCCTGCAGGCCCGCCCGATGGTTGAGCACCGTGCGCACGGTGAACTCGGCCTTGCCCCGCACCGCGAACTCGGGCCAGTGGTCGGCGACGGGTGCGTCCAGATCGAGCACACCCCGCTCGATCAGCCGATGCAGCACTGTTGCCGCCACACCTTTGCCGGTGGAGTAGGCCAAGACCATCGAATCCGCCCGCCAGCGCCGATGCTCATCGGCCCATCCACCCCAAATATCGAGCACCGGTTCACCGTTCAGATAAACCGCCAGCGCCCCACCACCCTGACGCCGATACCGGAACATCGCGAAGAATTTGGCCGCCACCGCCGTGAACCGATCGTCGATCAGCATCGTGCGCACCGCGGCCCCCGTCGCGGGAGCCCCTTCAGCAGCAGCCATGGTCAGACTCCCTCGTCCAAACGCCAACCGCCGCCTAACACTTGCAAGCGGCTCGCTAACGCCAAAACTGTAACCGGTTCCACTCCGTCCGGGCAACGACAACCCATTCCCGCCCAACCGCACGCCGCAAAGCTGCTGACCTGACCGGCACCAAGTTGCCGAGCGCAGTCGAATGGCCCTGCGACGCGCCGAAACAGGGGGCCATTTGACTGCGCTCGACGGGGGCTGCTGGCCAGTGCGCTAGAGGCGGGGGTCTACGGGTTCGGATTCGAGGGCTAGGACGGCGAATACGGCTTCGTGGACGCGCCAGAGGGGTTCGCTTGCTACGAAGCGGTCGAGGGATTCCAGGCCCAGGGCGTATTCGCGCAGTGCCATCGAGCGTTTGCGGCCCAGGCCGCGGGTGCGCAGGCGGTGGAGGTTGGTGTCGCGCAGGTATTCCGGGCCGTAGATGATTCGGAGGTATTCCGGGCCACGGCATTTCACCCCGGGCTGGACGAGTCGTCCACCGCCGGTATCAGAGTCCTCGGTGACGACTGCCCCGCCGATGGCCGGCGCCGC
Source organism: Nocardia sp. NPDC052566 (assembly GCF_044547285.1). Classification (NCBI taxonomy): domain Bacteria; kingdom Bacillati; phylum Actinomycetota; class Actinomycetes; order Mycobacteriales; family Nocardiaceae; genus Nocardia; species Nocardia sp. NPDC052566. The sequence continues at coordinate 902,270 of NZ_JBIUAF010000002.1, forward strand.
TGCATCGCCGCCGTCGGCCGGGGTGTCGGAGCGGCGTACTCGGGCAGGCGCGCGGACGAGGGCGTCGAGTGGTTTGACCACCATGCCTTCGCCGCCCGCCGCGGTCAGTTCGGTCCACCAGGTGGTGGCGGCCGCTTCGCTCGCGGGGTCGTCGAGGTCGACCGGCATGCGGCCGGTCGGTGCGAACAGGCCGGGGTCGGCGGTGACCAGGCGGTCGATGTGGGTGAGGTGCCAATCGTGGTCGCGGACGGCGTAGTTCACGCCCTCGGTGGCCAGGATCTGGAACGGGGCCAGACGCAGGCCGGTCAGACCCTCGACGGGCCAGCAGTAGCGGCCGTACGCGGTGGTGAAGGCGTCCGCGTCGGCCTTGCGCGCGGTGGTGCGTGCGGCGAGGTCGCCGACGTCGAGTCCGCGATCGGCGGCCGCGGCGAGCAGGTAGGCCGCGGTGCCGAGCGAGGCACGCGCCGCCGCGCCGACGGCCGCGTACTGATCACGAAGCAGGCCGACGGCTTTGGCCGACCACGGCATGAGTTCGGTATCGAGCAGCAGCCATTCGGTGCGCAGCTCGTCGAACAGGCCCGCCGTCTCGGCCGCGGCGCGCAGGCGGGCGAGCAGCTCCTCGGTCAGTGCCGCATCGTCGAAAAACGGCCTGCCCGTACGGGTGTAGAGCACACCGGTGCTGCCGTCGTCGACGCCGAAGCGGTCGCGCGCGACCTGCGCCGAGCGCGCGACGACCACGATCGCGCGCGAACCCATGTGCTTCTCCTCGCACACCACCCTGGTGACGCCCTCTGACCGGTAGTAGGCGAACGCCTCCGCCGGGTGCTCGAGCAGGCCGTCCCGCGACGAGGTGGCGCACGGCGCCATCGTCGGCGGCAGGTAGATCAGCCAGCGCGGGTCGATGGCGAAGCGGCTCATCACCTCCAATGCGGCCGCCGCATTCTCCTCTTGCACGCCGATCCGGCCGTGGTGGCGTGTCTGCACGACTCGGCGGCCGATCACGTCGTCGAGGTCGAGCACACCGTGCTCGCGGTGCACCACGCCCGCCTCGGTGACGATCGTCGTCGCCTGCAACGGGCGCACCGGCTCGTACCAGACCTGTTCGGCCGGAACCGAAACCGGTTCGCGTTCCGGATAGCGCAGCGCGGAGAGCCTGCCGCCGAACACCACGCCGGTGTCGAGGCACAGTGTGTTGTTCACCCACTGCAGCTCGGCCATCGGCGTGTGCCCGTACAGCACGGTGGCGCGGCCGCGATAGTCGTCGGCCCACGGGTAGCGCACCGGCAGCCCGAATTCGTCGGTCTCCCCGGTGGATTCGCCGTACATGGCGAAGGAGCGCACCCGCCCGGAGGCCCGGCCGTGATACTCCTCCTTGAGCCCGGCGTGCGCGACGACCAACCGGCCACCGTCGAGCACGTAGTGGCTGATCAGCCCGCGGCAGAAGTCGAGTGCCGCCTTGCGGAAATCCTCATCCTGCGCTTCGAGCTGCGCGAGCGATTCGGCGAGCCCGTGCGCGAGCTTCACCTTCCTGCCGTCGAGCGCGCGCACCAGCTTGAATTCGTGATTTCCGGTGACGCACAACGCCGTTCCCGCGCCGACCATGCCCATCACCAGGCGCAGCACACCCGGTGTGTCCGGGCCGCGGTCGACGAGGTCGCCGACGAACACCGCCGTGCGTCCGGCCGGGTGTTCCGCGCCGACGGCGCGGCCGAGTTCGTCGCGGTGCACGGTGTAGCCGAGTGCGCCCAGCAGCGTTTCCAGTTCCGAGCGGCAGCCGTGCACGTCGCCGATCACGTCGAACGGCCCGGTGAGTTCCCGCTTGTCGTTCCACGCCTTCTCGTCGACGATGCTCGCGGCCTGGATCTCCTCGACCCCGCGCAGCACGTACACCTTGCGGAAGCCCTCACGCTCCAGGCCGCGCAGGCCACGGCGCAGCTCGCGCTGCTGCCGGTGCACCACGTGCGCGCCGAGATGCGCGCGGTCCTCGCGGTGCGCATTGCGTTCCAGGCAAACCGCATCCGGTACGTCGAGCACGATCGCCACCGGCAGTACGTCGTGCGCGCGTGCCACCGCGATCAGTTCCTGACGCGACTTCGGCTGCACGTTGGTGGCATCGATCACGGTGCGCAGGCCGCGCCGCAGCCGCACCCCCGCGATGTGGTGCAGTAGCGCGAAGGCGTCCGGCGTGGACGACTGGTCGTTCTCGTCGTCGCTGACGATGCCGCGGCAGGCGTCGGAGGACACCACCGACGTCGCACGGAAGTGCTTGTGCGCGAACGTCGATTTACCCGAGCCGGTGCTGCCGATCAGGACGACGAGCGAGAGTTCGGGAATGGACAGCTCGGTCATCACGCGGCTCCCTTCGTCGCGTCGGCGCGCTTGTGGAAGATCGCCATCTGGGTCGGCGCGCCGAACGTGTCGTGCACCGGGCCGATCGGCTCGAAAAGCACGGCGTATCCGTAGGTTTCGTCGACGCGACGCGCCCAGTCGGCGAATTCCGCCCGTGTCCATTCGAAGCGGTGATCGTGGTGGCGCATCCAATCCGCGTCTTCCTGCCGATAGCAGACGTTGTACTCGCTGTTGGGTGTGGTGACGATCACCGATCCCGGTGCGGCCGAACCGAATACGGCCTGTTCCAGCGCGCGCAGCCGCGGCGGATCGACATGCTCGATCACCTCCATCAGCACCGCGGCGTCGTACCCGCGCAGCCTGGCATCGGTATAGGTCAGCGCGCCCTGCAACAGCGTCAGCCGTCGCGCCACCCGCTCCGGCGCGCGATCCAGCCGCAACTTCCGCTTGGCGATCCCCAGCGACCGCATCGAAACATCCACCCCCACGATCTCGGTAAAAATGGTATCCGCCAACAGCTCCCGCAACAGCGCCCCCTCACCACACCCGAGATCCAGCACCCGCCGCGCCCCCGTACCGCGCAGCGCCCGCATCACCCCGGCCCGCCGCTGCACCGCCAGCGACACCCGCGGCGGCTCCACGCCGCCCTGCGCATCCACGACCGTTGTGCCACCGGGTTCACCAACGCCTGCTTCGGCTGCCGTGTCGCCCTCCGCATCAGCGACGGCCGCACTCCTCGGTGCGGCAAGGGCTCTGTCGGCGGGCACGCCCGCGGCGGCTGCGACGGCCGGGTCACCCTGTCCGCCTGCGGTATCCGCATGGCCCGCGTCGTGCTGCGCACCGTCGGACGAACTCACCACCTGCTCGTCGAGGACCACCTCGTCCACCGCGCCGAGCTGTTCGGGATCGACGTCGTCGATCTCGGCAAGGCGGGCCAGCGCGGTCTGGACCAGGGAGTGGCGGCGGGCCAGGTAGCGGCGGGTGATCCAGCCGCGTTCCGGGTGCTCGGCGAGCCAGCCGGAGCCCGCGCGGATGAGCTTGTCGACCTCGTCGGCGGCCAGCCAGTAGTGTTTGGCGCCGTCGAGGACGGGCAGCAGGACGTACAGATGCGACAGCGCCTCGGACAGCCGGAGCGTGCCGGTGAGCTCGAGCCGCAGGTGATGGGCATCACCCCATTCCGGGAACGCCGGATCCAGCGGCAGCGCAGTGGTTTTCACCGTCCAGCCCAGTGGCGCGAACACTCGCTCGGCCACCTCGGGCCCGCCCTTGCACGGCACCGCGGGCAGTTCGACGCGCAACGGCAGCGGCGTGGTCACCAATTCGGGCCGCTGTGTGCAGCGGCCGTGCAGCGCCGTGCGATAGACCGCGCCGATCGCCACCGACAGCAGCGACGACGCCGCGTACGGCCGGTCGTTGACGTACTGTCCGAGGCTGAAATCCGGTGTGCCACGGGTACGTCCGCGCACCAGCCGGATCGGATCGATCTCCAGCAGCAGCGCGGCGGTGCAGCGCGCCGCGGTCGCCTCGGGGTACAGCACGTGCGCGGTTCCGTACGATTGCTCGAACTCCTGCACCCGGTCGGGGTTCTTGTGCAGCAGGAACCCGAGGTCGGTCGCCGGCCAGGCGGCGCCGTCCGGTGCTGTGCAGGTGATGGTGAGCAACATCTAGCGATCGTCACCCAGCAACGAATGCGCCGCAAGGAAGTTTCGGCACGGTACCTCTGCTGAGCGGTCACTTTTCGCGCGAATCGCCAGGTTCCGCGGGGTTATTACCGAAAAGTGTCCAGCCGGCCGAGTCCACCCAGCAAACCTGTTGCCGGCCATAGCCGTTCTCCCTGGATGCCTATCGGTCGCTTCCCCCGTCAAGGGTGCCTATCACTCCTGCCGCCGGATTCCTCGTCGGCCGAGGTATCACCGCCCGCAGCCGACACCGGAGGGAGGAGTCGCCTCCAACCTACCGGCCGGTCCACTGGGGAGCGCGGCGATGTGCCGCAACGCCGCTCGGTCGTCTAGGGTCCTGCCGCATGCAGACATTCGGCAGGATCATCGGGCTCGGCGCCATCGCGGCGGCGGCCATCGCGCTGACCGCGTGCGGCTCGAACGACGACAAGTCCGCCGCCCCGTCCTCCAGCACGAGCGCGGCGGCGGCCGCGCAGAAGCAGGCACCGAGCAAGGGCCGCGAATGCACCGCGGACGACATCGGGGTCACCGGCGGCTTCGGCGTCGCGCCCGTCATCACCATTCCCGACAGCTGTGATCCGCCCAAGCAGCTGATCGTCAAGGATCTGGTCGAGGGCAGCGGCCCCGGCGCGGAGGTCGGCCAGCAGCTGACCATGAACTATTCGCTGGTCACCTGGTCCAACAAGAAGAAGCTGGACAGTTCCTTCGATCGCGGCACCCCCTTCCAGCTGACGCTCGGCGCGGGCAAGGTCATCCAGGGCTGGGATCAGGGCCTGGTCGGCGTGCAGCAGGGCGCGCGCAGGCTGCTGATCGTGCCGCCGGACCTCGGCTACGGCGCGGGCGGGCGCGGTGTCGCGCCGAACGAGACGCTGGTCTTCGTCACCGACGCGGTCGCGGTCGGCAAGAGCTGAACCGGCCTGCATACCGCTTGGTCGCTGACCGGCTGCAGCCCACCGCGGCCGGTCAACTACCCTGGTCGGGATGCGTACGTCGCATCCCTCGCCATCAGAGGCGAGGGTTTGCGCCTCAACCTGGAACGAACAACGAACAAGGAGCATGTCCGTGAAGAGCACCGTCGAGCAGCTGAGCCCGACCCGGGTCCGGATCAATGTCGAGGTGCCCTTCGAGGAACTGAAGCCTGATTTCGACCGCGCGTACAAGGCACTCGCCAAGCAGGTCCGTATCCCCGGCTTCCGTCCCGGTAAGGCGCCCGCCAAGCTGCTAGAAGCGCGTCTCGGCCGTGGCGCCGTGCTGGAGCAGGTCGTCAACGACGTGCTGCCCGGCCGCTACAGCGAGGCCGTCACCACCTCCGAGGTGAAGGTCATCGGCCAGCCCGATATCGAGATCACCAAGATCGAGGACGGCCAGGAGCTGGCGTTCACCGCCGAGGTCGACGTCCGTCCCGAGATCACCCTGCCGGACTACGCCGGCATCGAGGTCACCGTCGACGAGTTCACCATCGGCGACGAGGACATCGAGGAGCAGCTGCAGTCGCTGCGCCAGCGTTTCGGCACCCTGACCGGTGTCGAGCGCGCCGTGCAGGACGGCGACTTCATCTCCATCGACCTGTCGGCCACCGTGGACGGCGAGGAGGTGGCCGATGCCGCCACCTCCGGCCTGTCGCACGAGGTCGGCTCCGGCCAGCTGATCGAGGGCCTGGACGAGGCCGTGATCGGCCTGTCCGCCGGTGAGTCCGCGGACTTCACCTCCAAGCTGGTCGCCGGCGAGCACGCGGGCAAGGACGCCGTCATCACGGTCAAGGTCGCCTCCGTCAAGGAGCGCGAGCTGCCCGAGGCCGACGACGAATTCGCCCAGCTGGCTTCCGAATTCGACACCCTGGACGAGCTGAAGGCCGACCTGAAGACCCGCGTCGAGCGCGTCAAGAAGGTCGAGCAGGCCGGCCAGATCCGCGACAAGGTGCTCGAGGCCCTGCTGGAGCAGGTCGAGGTGCCGCTGCCGGAGAAGGTCGTCCAGGCCGAGATCGACGCCGTGCTGCACGACGCGGTGCACGGCTTCGACCACGACGAGGCCAAGCTGGCCGAGGCGCTCGAGGCGCAGGGCTCCAGCCGCGAGGAGTTCGACAAGGACACCAAGGAAGCGGCCGAGAAGTCGGTGAAGACCCAGCTGCTGCTGGATGCCATCGCCGAGGCCGAGAACACCCAGGTCGGCCAGGAGGAGCTCACCGAGCGGATCCTGTTCCAGTCGCAGCGCTACGGCATGGCGCCGGAGCAGTTCATCCAGCAGGTGCAGCAGGCCGGTCAGCTCGGCGCCGTCTTCGCCGACGTGCGCCGCGGCAAGGCGCTCGCGGGTGTGGTCGGCAAGGTGAAGGTGACCGACTCCGCCGGCAACGCCGTGGACACCAACGAAATGTTCGGTGCCCCCGAGGATTCCGCCGACGAGGCGGAGACCGCCACCGCGGCCGCCGAATAAGTTCAGAAAATGCAGCGTGACCGGCGTCCACGTGATGATGTGATTGCGCTGTGAGCGAAGAAGGGCGGTACCGGGAGTTCGGTGCCGCCCTGCTTCGTTAATGTTTGTGGCAAGCGAACCTAGAGATGGCTGTTCGGCTATCAGCAACGAGCCGGCGAGAGAAGGCAGGTATCCGTGACAATCAACCCCGCAGAGGTCGTCATGACGTCCCCGACTGCTGGTCTCAACCTCAGCGATTCGGTGTACGAGCGCCTGCTGCGTTCGCGCATCATCTTCCTCGGCACCCAGGTCGATGACGACATCGCGAACAAGATCTGCGCGCAGATCCTGCTGCTGTCGGCGGAGGATCCCACCAAGGAGATTGCGCTCTACATCAATTCGCCCGGTGGTTCGGTGACCGCCGGTATGGCCATCTACGACACCATGCAGTTCTCGGAGTGCGATATCGCCACCTACGGCATGGGCCTGGCCGCCTCGATGGGGCAGTTCCTGCTCACCGCGGGCACCAAGGGCAAGCGCTACGCGCTGCCGCACGCCCGGATCATGATGCACCAGCCGTCGGCGGGCATCGGTGGTTCGGCCGCCGATATCGCGATCATGGCCGAGCAGTTCGCGCACACCAAGCGCGAGCTGAACGAGCTGCAGGCCTTCCACACCGGCAAGTCCATCGAGCAGGTCACCACCGACGCCGACCGCGACCGCTGGTTCACCGCACAGCAGGCGCTGGAGTACGGCTTCATCGACCACGTGATCAGCCACGCGAACCAGGCGAACGGCGCGGGCAAGTAAGCAGCGAATCCCGCTCACCCTCACAGACTTTGGAGAGAAGATGGCTCTGATCGACCCACGCGCCGGACTGTCCGGGATTGCTCCGGCCAGCCCGCAGTCGCGCTACATCCTGCCCTCGTTCATCGAGCACTCGAGCTTCGGTGTCAAGGAATCCAACCCGTACAACAAGCTGTTCGAGGAGCGCATCATCTTCCTCGGCGTGCAGGTGGACGACGCCTCGGCCAACGATGTGATGGCGCAGCTGCTGGTGCTGGAGTCGCTCGACCCCGACCGCGACATCACCATGTACATCAACTCGCCCGGTGGCTCGTTCACCTCGCTGATGGCCATCTACGACACCATGCAGTACGTGCGTGCCGATGTCGCGACGGTCTGCCTCGGCCAGGCCGCCTCGGCCGCCGCGGTACTGCTCGCGGCGGGCACCCCCGGCAAGCGCGCCTGCCTGCCCAACGCCCGCGTGCTGATCCACCAGCCGTCGCTGGAGGGTGGCATCCAGGGGCAGGTGTCGGACCTGGAGATCCAGGCCGCCGAGATCGAGCGCATGCGCCGCCTGATGGAGACCACGCTGGCGCGCCACACCGGTAAGGACGCGGACACCATCCGCAAGGACACCGACCGCGACAAGATCCTGACCGCCGACGAGGCCAAGGAATACGGCATCATCGATACCGTGTTCGACTACCGCAAGCTGAGCGCGCAGAAATAGAGCATCGCGCAGCGATCCCATCAGGGGTGGTGGTCGGGCGACGGGCGGGCGTCGCTCGTAAGTAACTGTCAGACAGGCAATTCCGGCCGGGAAGTGCGCCAACCGGCGTCCTTCCCGGCCGTCCTGTTTCGCGGAAACGCGCCGCACGGTATCGACTTCGTGCGGTGTGATTCCGCGAAGCTCGCGATCGGCATCCGTGCCGGTCGCACCCGCGAGATTCCTGCCACTGTGGTGAGAACTCGCACAACCCTCGCGAGAAACATGCTCGAGTTGTCGACCTCCGTCGCGCACACCGGGTACGGTCAACCTAGGGACCTTTGCTCCCGGTTGTCAGCACTGCCCCACCCGCCGGAAGAGGCCGAAGCGTTAGCGGCATTGCGCCGAAGCGTTACCGGCATTGCCCGAGGGCGGCAGATAACTGGCAATCTGGAATAACGGTTGCACGCGGACAAGGAAGTAGGGACCCACGAGATGGCGCGCATCGGTGATGGCGGCGATCTGCTGAAGTGCTCGTTCTGCGGAAAGAGTCAGAAGCAGGTCAAGAAGCTCATTGCGGGACCAGGGGTGTACATCTGCGACGAGTGCATCGATCTATGCAACGAGATCATCGAGGAGGAGCTCGCCGAGTCGAGCGAGGTCAAACTCGATGAACTGCCCAAGCCTGCCGAGATCCGGGACTTCCTGGAGAACTACGTCATCGGCCAGGACACCGCCAAACGCACGCTTGCCGTGGCCGTCTACAACCACTACAAGCGCATCCAGGCGGGCGACAAGGGCCGTGACAGCCGCGGGGAGACCGTCGAGCTGGCCAAGTCGAACATCCTGATGCTCGGGCCGACCGGCTGCGGTAAGACCTATCTCGCGCAGACGCTGGCCAAGATGCTCAATGTCCCGTTCGCGATCGCCGATGCCACGGCGCTGACCGAGGCCGGGTACGTCGGCGAGGATGTGGAGAACATCCTGCTGAAGCTGATCCAGGCGGCCGATTACGACGTCAAGCGCGCCGAGACCGGCATCATCTACATCGACGAGGTCGACAAGATCGCCCGCAAGAGCGAGAACCCGTCGATCACCCGCGACGTCTCCGGTGAGGGCGTGCAGCAGGCGCTGCTGAAGATCCTGGAGGGCACCCAGGCGAGCGTGCCGCCGCAGGGTGGGCGCAAGCATCCGCACCAGGAGTTCATCCAGATCGACACCACCAACGTGCTGTTCATCGTCGCAGGCGCGTTCGCCGGGCTGGAGAAGATCGTCTCCGACCGCACCGGCCACCGCGGCATCGGTTTCGGCGCCGAGGTGCGCTCCAAGGCCGAGGTCGACACCACCGATCACTTCGCCGAGGTGATGCCGGAGGATCTGATCAAGTTCGGTCTGATTCCGGAGTTCATCGGCCGCCTCCCGGTCGTCGCGTCGGTGACCAACCTGGACAAGGAATCCCTCGTCAAGATCCTCTCCGAGCCGAAGAACGCGCTGGTCAAGCAGTACGTTCGGTTGTTCGAGATGGACGGGGTCGATCTCGAGTTCACCGAGGACGCGCTCGACGCGGTCGCCGATCAGGCCATCCTGCGCGGCACCGGCGCGCGTGGTCTGCGCGCCATCATGGAGGAGGTCCTGCAGCCGGCGATGTACGACATCCCCAGCCGCGACGACGTCGCCAAGGTGGTCGTCACCGGCGATACCGTCACCGAGAACGTGCTGCCGACCATCGTGCCGCGCAAGGCCCAGCGGGCCGAGCGTCGCGAGAAGACGGCATAGTTCGCACACCAGCACGCCGAGCGACGGCGCGGGGCAACGGCCCCGCGCCGTCGTTTGTATTTCCGAGGTGTAACGGTTCGGTCGTTGGGGTACTCCACGATCAGGGTTGAGCAACCAGCCTAGTCCGGGGTCGCTGTGCCGACCGGGCGAAAAGTCTTCGTACGCAATCGATGGGATTGCCGTGCGCGCGACAAGGACCGGGGTCCGCAATGTCGACTGTTCTCGTTACCCCAAGCCCCACCGCAACCACCGTGGCGCCGCCCCGCCGCGATCGACTCCGCGTGGCGGTGGCCGTGCCGACCGAGGCCGCCACCGTCTGCACGGTCGAGGGTGAGGTGGATCTCTACACCGCTGGTGAGCTGCGTAGTCGCCTGATCGGCGCGCTGCGCACCGCACCGCCGCTGCTCGTCGTCGACCTGTCCACCGTGACCTTCTTCGGTGTCGCGGGCCTGCGGGTGCTGATCGAGGCAAGGACATGGGCCGGGCACAACGGCGTGGATCTGCGCCTGATCACCGGCCCCCGCTGCGTGGAACGGCTGTTCGAGGTCTCCGGGTACGCCGGAGCGTTCGAGATCGTGTCCGGATTCTCCGCGATCGTGCCGCTCATTCACCCGTGCCTGAGCCACACGGGATGAGGTTGCATCATCCCTGACCGCGGCCGGTACCAGCACAGTGGTACCGGCCGCTTCCTCTCCATACGACGACGATGCCGAGAAATGCCCTGCGGCCCACTGTGATTCGGGCTATATGGCGCCGCATAGCCGCGGCTGCCGCAGCGGCGGCAGGCCGGGCGCCGCCGCGGTCACGGCGGCCGGATCGACGCGGTTGGCGGTGACCGGATCGGCGTCCAAATCCCTTGACAGTGCCGCCGTTTCGGGATTTCGTGCCATCGAGGTCACCCGATGCCCGCCGCGATGAACGCGCGACCGCGCGCCTGCTGAGCGCTTCCGCCGCGTCGGCAATGAAGATCTTCATTTCCCCTCCGAGTTCACCGTTGAACCAGGCAGGTATTCCCGGTGACCTCTGCGGGGAATGTGATCAATCACTCCGAGCAGCAACAGATTTCGTGTATCGAGGGTTCAAAAATCTGACACACGGCAGTCCGCAATTACTCGGCGATCGGCTCGACACGCATATCGTCGGGCCCCCAGTAGGCGCGCATGCCGATGATCTTGCCGTCCTCGTCGAATTCCATCACGTCGATGGGGGAGAGGGTGAAACGCTGGCCGGCCACCCTGGTGACGATGGTGAAACTGAATGCGGCATGCCGTCCGGCGATGCGGATGGTGCCGGTGTGCAGCTCGGTATCCCGATCCAGGCCGGCGATCACGCCGTAGAACTCGCGGATCGCGTCGTGCCCGTGTTTGACCGGGCTGCCGATCGGGTCCTCGACCGTCGCGTCGGCGGCGTAGAGATCGACGATCTCCTCGGTCGGGCCCGAGCCGACCAGCTTCACGTACTGCTCGACCACATCGCGGATCTGTGCCATCGGTCACCCCTGACGGATTGGAACGTGTTCTAGTCCCGGAGCTTAGCAGTACCCGAACACGTTCCCGTCCGTAGCTCAGTTCTCGCCTAAGACCATTTCTGAATCCCCCTGTCGGACATATGTTTTTCGCTCGTCGGGTGAGGCGTCCGTTGCCTCGGCGAGCGGACCGGCTCCGGTGGGACACGGTGACGATCGGAGCCGAAATGGCCGTCGCGCCCGTTGCCGGGGATCGCCGTTGATCCCCCGTGGTTCGCCGTTGAACCTTGATCCTGTGCAGGTGCCGTCGATGATGCTGTCGCGGGTTCGCGCGCCGGTGTTACGCCGCCCGGTGTGTCCTTTTCGAGGATTTCGCTGACCCGGGTCCAGATAACTCCTCGCTATTTCGTCGACGTCGTTCCCGGTGTGTCGGACTTGCGCTCTCGTCACGGTGCTGTTTACTCGGTCCGGTCAACCAGATGTTCGAGTGACGAGTGGAAGCGGAGGAGAACATGCCACTGCCTACAATGACCGCCGAACAACGCACCGAAGCGTTGGCCAAAGCGGCTGCGGTCCGCAAGGCGCGCTCGGAACTGATCGGCAAGGTGAAGGCGGGCAAAGTGTCGGTCGCCGACCTTCTGAAGAAGGCCGACTCCGACGACTTGGTGAAGAAGACCAAGGTCGCGGCGGTCATCAAGGCCCTGCCGGGCGTTGGACCGGTGAAGGCCGCGAAGTTGATGGATCAGGCCGAGATTCCGGAGGACCGCCGCATCGGTGGCCTCGGCGCCCGTCAGCGGGCGGCCCTGCTCGAGGCGCTCAAGGACTGACGACGCCGTAGAGTGCCGAAGATGCAGGAACGAACGCTCACGTCGGTGGCGTGGTTGTGTGTCGAGAACGGCCGCTTACTCGCGGTCAGGACCGAGGGACGCGACGCCTTCTACCTGCCGGGTGGCAAACCCGAACCGGGCGAGAGCCTGGCGCGAGCGCTCGTTCGTGAAGTTCGAGAAGAACTCGGCGTCGATTTGGAGGCGCACCGGATCACGCCCGTGGTGACTATTACCGCACCGGCCCACGGGCGTCCCGGCACGCTTGTCGAGATGCACTGCTTCCGCGCGCCGGGGCACGGCACACCCGCGCCCGCGGCGGAGATCGCGGAAATGGCTTGGCTCGGCCCGGATGACGGGCATCGGTGCGCGCCCGCCGTGGTGAAGACGCTGCGGCACCTCACCTCCATCGGAGCGTGGAGCGAGTCCTGACTCAAACGAAACGGCCCCCAGTGGAATCTGGGGGCCGTTCTGCTGTCCGGGGGCGGGCTAGCCGAAGCTGGCCGTCTGGATCGGGACGTTCAGATTCCTGGCCGCGTTGCTCATGCACGGTCCCGCCAACGCGCCTGGATCCGGACCGGCCTGCGTGACGGTGATCGTTCCGCCCTGGCCGGGACCACCGGTGAGGGCGACCGTGTTGGTCGACGGCGGCGGTGCGACGCCGCCGGTCACGTTGTACGGACCGGAGACGGTGGTGACCTCTCCGTTGTCCCATTGGAGCAGAGTGTTCGACATACGAAACCAACCACAACTTTCTTCGTTAGCGGAGATGTTGCGGATAGGTCGTGCCGAATCGTAATCCGGCACTTGCGCGGATCGCCGCCCGGTGCGCGCTCAGCGGGTGCGTCGACGCGGAAAACGCAGGTGGATGGGGTTGGGGTCGGGCAGATGGGCGCCGCGTGGCGGCACGATCACGCAGGCGAGGCCGAGGAGTACCAGCAACATCGTGGAGATGAGGCTGATTGTGAAACTCCCCGTGGTCATTTCGGCGGGCCGGTGCGTGGCGTGATAGATGAAATGCGGCAGGGCGAAGACGAACCAGCCGAGGCCCGTCACCCTGGCCGCGTTGCCGGTATCGAGGTAGAGGGCGGCGATGGTGACCGCGGCCAGCGCGAGGAAGAACGCGCCGACATCGGCGGCGAGATGGTGGTTGTACGGGCCGTCCACCGAAACCCAGTGCATGCCGAAGCCGGGGAAGTCGTCGTAGAACGAGCGCGGCGCGACAGTGGCCCACAGGCCGGTGACGGTGCCCTGAATGGCGAGTATCGCCAACAGGATTCGGGTGGCGAGCCAGCGGCGCTGTTGTTCGAGCCGCATCCGGACGCGTACACCCTCGGAATCGCCCTTGACCGAGATCCGCATCGGACTCTCCGTTCGTCGCCGAATACCAGGATCAGGTACTACCCACGGTAGTTCGGACCCCAGCCGCCCGACAATAGGCGCGAGCCCGCGCCGTGCGGCGAACCCGCTGTCGCGTACCCGCTGTCGCGCCGCGCGCCAGAATTCGTGCGCGGCGGCGAATTCGGTGCGCGCGGCAGCGGTGATCTAGCCTGTGCCGTTGGCGGAGACGGCGGCGGAGTGCGCTAGGCGGTGCGTCCCGGTATAGGCGTTCATGGTGTCGCCGCGCAGGAAACCGACCAGGGTGAGCCCGGATTCGGCGGCCAGATCCACCGCGAGCGAGCTGGGCGCGGACACCGCGCCCAGCATCGGTATGCCCGCCATCACCGCCTTCTGCACGAGTTCGAACGAGGCGCGCCCGCTGACGATCAACACGAGATCGGGTGCGGGGATGCGGTTTTCCCGCAGCGCCCAGCCGATCACCTTGTCGACGGCGTTATGCCTGCCGACATCCTCGCGCACCGCGAGCGCGGTGCCGTCGGCGGTGAACAGCCCCGCCGCGTGCAGGCCGCCGGTGGCGTCGAATACCGATTGGTGGCGGCGCAGTTCCTCCGGCATCGCCGCGAGCACACCGGTTTCCACGACGAGCCCCTCGGTCGGGATCGGATACCTGGTGCGGGTGCGCACCTCGTCGAGCGCGGTTTTGCCGCACAGGCCGCACGCGCTGGTGGTGAGGAAGTTTCGGCTCGGCGGCGCCGGAACCGGTGTGCGCAGCCGGATGTCGAGCACGTTGTAGGTGTTCTGCCCGTTCGCGTCGGTGCCCGCGCAGTAGCGCGCGGACAGCACGTCGTCGGCGGCGCCGATGATGTTCTCGCTCAACAGGAATCCGTGCACCAGATCGATATCGGCGCCCGGTGTGCGCATGGTGACGGTCAACGACCGCCCGCCGAGCCGCATTTCGAGCGGTTCCTCGACGACCAGCGTGTCCGGGCGCCGGATCTCACCGGTGGGCGAGATCCGCTGCATCGGGCGGCGGGCGGTAACTCTGCTCATGACCGCGCCTCGCTGACGCTCGGCTCCGTCATTCCCAAAGGCGCTGTGTCCATGGTTCGGTCGCTCCGCTCCCTCACGACCGCACCGGAGTATGGACATGGCGCTCCAGCCGGACGGTGACCGCCTTGGAGACCGGCGTATTCGACCGCGCCGCAACATGATCGAGCGGGACAAGCGGGTTCGTCTCCGGGTAGTAGGCGGCGGCGTTACCGCGCGGCGTCGAGTAGCCGACCACCCGGAAACCGGTGACGCGGCGCTCGGTGCCGTCGGTCCACTCCGAGACGATGTCGACGAGTTCGCCGTCCACGAAACCCATTTCGGCGATGTCGTCCTGGTTGACCAGGACGACCTTGCGTCCGCCGTGCACGCCGCGGTAGCGGTCGTCGAGGCCGTAGATGGTGGTGTTGTACTGGTCGTGGCTGCGCATGGTCTGCAGGATCAGCCTGCCCGGTGGCACCGGCAGCCAGCTGAGCTCGTTCACCCCGAAATTCGCCTTGCCGGTGCTGGTCCGGAACTCCCGTGCGTCGCGCGGCGGATGCGGCAGCTGGAAACCGTTGCGCCCGCGGACCTTCGCGTTGTAGTCGGCGCAGCCGGGAACCACCCTGGCGATCGCGTCGCGGATGCGGTCGTAATCGCGGCGGAATTCGTCCCACGGCACCGGGTGGTCCGCGCCGAAGAGCTCCTGCGCGAGCTCGCAGACGATGGCGACCTCGCTGCGCAGCGCGTCGCTCACCGGCTGCAGCCGCCCGGTGGACAGGTGCACCATCGACATCGAATCCTCGACCGACACCTGCTGTTTCGTTCCGCCCTGCACATCGAGGTCGGTGCGGCCGAGGGTGGGCAGGATCAGCGCGGTGCCGCCGTGCACGACGTGGCTGCGGTTGAGCTTCGTCGAAACCTGCACCGTCAGTGCGCAACCGCGCAGCGCCGCCTCGGTGACCTCGGTATCGGGGGTGGCCGAGACGAAATTGCCCCCCATCCCGAAGAACACCTTCGCCTTGCCGTCGCGCATGGCGCGGATCGCGTCCACCGTGTCGAAGCCGTGCTCGCGCGGGCTGGTGATGCCGAATTCGCGGTCGAGCGCGGCGAGGAACGGCTCGGGCATCTTTTCCCAGATACCCATCGTGCGGTCGCCCTGCACGTTGGAATGACCGCGCACCGGACACACGCCCGCGCCGGGCTTGCCGATCATGCCGCGCAGCAACAGCAGGTTGGTCGCCTCCTGGATGGTGGCGACACCGTGTGTCTGCTGGGTGAGCCCCATCGCCCAGCAGATGATGGTGCTCTTCGACGCCGCGAGCAGCTCCGCGGTCCGGTCGAGCTGCTCGCGGGTCAGCCCGGTCGCCTCTTCGACGACACCGAGATCGACCGCGCGCACCTGCTTTTCGTATTCGGCGAAGCCCGCGGTGTGCGCGTCGACGAAGGCGCGGTCGATCACCGTGCCCGGCGCGCGGTCCTCCGCCTCGAACAGGAGCTTGCCGAGCCCCTGGAACAGCGCCATATCGCCGCCGAGGCGGATCTGCAGGAAGTCGTCGGCGATGCTGATGCCGGTGGTGAAACCCTTGACGGTCTGCGGGTCGCGGAAACCGAGCAGGCCGGTCTCCGGCAGCGGGTTGACCGCGATCACCTTGGCGCCGTTGTCCTTCGCGGTACCGAGCGCGCTGAGCATGCGCGGGTGGTTGGTGCCCGGATTCTGGCCCGCGACGATGATCAGGTCGGCGGCGCTGAAGTCGTCGATCGTCACCGACCCTTTGCCGATGCCGATCGAGCTGGTCAGCGCGGTGCCGGAGGATTCGTGGCACATGTTCGAGCAGTCGGGCAGATTGTTGGTGCCGAAGCTGCGCACGAGCAGCTGATAGAGGAAGGCGGTCTCGTTGGCGGTGCGGCCCGAGGTGTAGAACAGCGCCTCGTGCGGCGACTCCAGCGCGCGCAGCTGCTCGGCGATGAGCCGGTAGGCGTCGGCCCATTCGATGGGGGAGTAGTGGGTGTCGCCGGGGCGCAACACCATCGGATGGGTGAGCCTGCCCTGCTGCCCGAGCCAGTAACCCGATTTACCCGCGAGGTCCTCGATCGAGTGCGCGGCGAAGAATTCGGGGGTCACCGTGCGCAGCGTCGCCTCCTCGGCGACCGCCTTCGCGCCGTTCTCGCAGAACTCGGCGGGGCGGCGATGGCCGGACGGCTCCGGCCAGGCGCAGCCGGGGCAGTCGAAGCCGTGCACCTGGTTGACCCGCGCCAGCGTGCGCGCGGTGCGCAGCACGCCCATCTCCTCGATCCCGCGTTTCAACGCCACCGCGACCGCGGTGACGCCCGCCGCCTGCTCTTTGGGCGCGGTGACGGTCAGCGCGGACTCGTCGATGTCCTGTTTCGGCCCGTTACGGTGCATATCTCGTATTGTCCTCTCGACGGTGTCTCAGGCCGGTGCGGGTCCTGCAAGCCGGGCACGGGTCCAGTTCTCGCATGGTAAGCCGGTTGGGCGTCGCGCACCTGGCCGATCGAGTGCGGCGCCCCGGCGAAGCGAGTGGTCCACTACGCGTGCCGATCGTCCGTTGCGGACCGATTATTTTTCGATTATCGCCGGGTGACGCCGGTGCGAGACACACTCCGTGCTGGCGCACAGGGCATTACGATGATGGGTGGCCGCGTCTCGGCCCGGCCGCTGCAGTGGGAGCATGCCGATGGGGAAAAGGGCGGGATTCGCTTCGAGTGCGGGCGCTGAGCGACCGCATGGGGTGACGAGTCATGCGAATCGGGCGGCGAAATGTGCCGCCGGTATCGGAATCGTTTGTGCGGCAATAACATTGGGGTTTTCGATGGCCGCGGCATCGGGCAGTCCGGTGGGCGGCGTGCCGAGCTTCGGTATGCCGGTCGCATCGACGACCACGGTACCGCCGAGCCAGGCGCCCAAGGGGCCGCCGCAGGTGGGGACTCGGGACGGTACCGGTACACAGGATGGCACGGGCACCAGGGACGGCACGGGGACACAGGACGGAACGGGAACGCACGACGGCGCCGGGACGCGTGACCGCCCTGAGGGACACGACCGTCCGGCGACACCGTGTACGACGCCGGGATGTCCCGGAGTGTCGCCGCCGAACCAGAAGCCGCCGGGCAAACCGCCCGATATCGTGATTCCGCCCAACCCGTGCGCCAAGCCGTCGGTCTTGTGCCCCGGCCCGTCGGATAAGCCACCTACCTCGGATAAGCCGCCCACATCTGACAAGCCACCTACGTCCGACAAGCCGCCCACATCTGACAAGCCTCCCACGTCCGACAAGCCGCCTACATCGAACAATCCGCCGGAAGTCGTTCCGCCACCGCCGGTTACCAACCGGCCGCCGGAAGTGATTGTGCCGCCGCCCAACCCGGTCCCACCGCCGCCCGTGGCGCCGGAACCGGCTCTGCCGCCCGCTCCCGCTCCGCCCCCGGCGCCCGCCGCGCAACCCGCCGCGCTCGAGCTCACACCCGCGGCGATCGGCCCCGGCGGTGATGTCACCGCGAACGGCAAGGGCTGCGATCCGCGGGCACAGGTCGATCTCAGCATCGGCGACGTCGCGGTCGGCAAGACCGTCGCCGGGCAGGACGGCGCCTTCGCGGCGCCGCTGACCACCGCCGCGGTCGACGTCGGCAGGCATCAGGTGACCGCGCGCTGCGGGCGCACGCTCGCCGCGCCGTTGGATGTGGTGCTGGTCAGCAGCGTCGGCGCAGGCACATCGACCTTCACCGTGATCATCTTCTTCCTGCTGATCGGCGGCTGGTACTACGGGCACCGGCTCGCTTCCCATCTGCCCGCGCGGAGGCCCGAATGAGCGGGCGGATCCGGGCAGTCGGATGGATTGTCCTGCTGATGGCGTGCGCCGCCTGGATGTCGAGCGTGTCGCATGCGGCGGCGCGGCCGGAGGGCGTCGACATGGTGGCGTCCATCGACGGCGTGGATATCGCGAACACCACCGCCGGTGCGCCGCTGCGGCTCGATCCGGGCCGCACCGTTCAGGTACTCATCGATCTGACCAACAACACCGGTGCGCCCGTGCAGATCCGCCACGTCGACCTCACCGGGCGCGTGCTCGGCCTCGAGTTCTTCTCCTACTCGACCGCCGTCGAATTGACCGTCGCCCCTGGCAAACCCGAGTCGCTGCGGTACCGGCTGGACCTGTCCGGGCTGGACGGGCAGGCCACCGGGCTGATCGGGTCCGAACTCGCGGTGGTCGGCGCCGATCGGCAGGCGATCGCGGCGACGCCGCTGGTCGCCGATGTGCGCGGATCCTTGCGCTCGGTCTACGGGCTGTTCGGGATCGTGCTTGCGGTGCTCACCGTCTTCGCCATCGTCGATGCGGCGCTGTCCATTGCGCGGCATCGGCTTTCGGCCAACCGGTGGGCGCGCGGGGTGCGGTTGCTCGCGCCGGGCATCGGCATCGGGCTCGTCTTCGCGTTCACCGCGTCGGTGGCACGCTGGTGGGTTCCGGAGACCGGGCTGTGGCTGTCGTTCGCGGGAGTGACCGCGGCCGTTGCCTTTCTGCTCGGCTACGCCTCGCCGACGCCCGCGTCGGAACTCGACGAACCGGAGGACGACGAACTGGACGATCTCGAGCTGGCCGAGGCCGATACCGTGCGGTTCTCGGGTGGTGGTCCGATTACCGGTGGTACGGCGCGGTTTCCGGCCGGTACCGAGCGGCTTCCCGCGGAGGGCTTCCCGGACGACCAGGGGTTCGCCGGTGACGCGGGGCGGTTTCCGGCGGACGGACCGCGCCCGTGACCGAGGAGATCGAGCGGCTGCGGGCGGCCCTGCCCGGGTACGAGATCGGTGACGAACTCGGGCGCGGTGGTTGCGGTGTCGTGCTTGCCGGTGTGCATCGCAGGCTGCGCAGACCCGTTGCGATCAAACAGATTCCGCCGCAGTTCGCCTACGACGAGACGGTGCGCCGCCGGTTCGTCGCCGAGGCACGGGTGCTGGCCGCCATCGATCATCCCCACGTGGTGCGAGTATTCGACTACCTGGAACACGAGGACCTCTGCGTCCTGGTGATGGAGTACCTGCCCGGCGGCACCGTGGGGGAGCGGTTCGCCACCGAGGGTTTCGATTCCGCCGCATCGGTCGCGATCGCCCTGGCCTGCGCGGCGGGATTGGCTGCGGCGCACCAGCATCGGGTGCTGCACCGGGACGTCAAACCGGCGAACCTGATGTTCGCCACCGGCGGCGCCATCAAGCTCACCGACTTCGGCATCGCCAAGATCGTCGGTGGTGACCAGACATTGGTGACCAGGGCGGGCGACATCGTCGGCACCCCGTCCTACATCGCGCCGGAACAGGCTCGCGGACAGGAGCTTTCACCGGCCACCGACGTGTACGCGCTGGCCACCATGCTCTACCAGCTGCTGTCCGGCGTGCTGCCGTTCCCGCCTGCCGACGGCCCGCTCGCGACGCTGTTCGCGCACGCCTTCGACGAGCCGATACCGCTCGGCGAGGTCGCGCCGAGCGTGCCGGAGCCGATCGCGCAGGTGGTGATGCGCGGCCTGGCCACCGATCCGGCGCAGCGCTACGACAGCGCGGAATCCTTCGGTATCGCCCTCGCCCAGCCCGCCGCCCACTGCTGGGGCGGCGACTGGCTCACCCCGGTGGGTATCCCGGTCATCGGCGCCGACACCATCATCGCCGCCGCCACCGGCGGCCTGCGCCCCGCCCGCCCCCACGGACCGGTCACCCCGGGCCCGCGCACCCGTCCCGCCCCCGCGCGCCACTCGCCCAGCGCCCCACCGGATCCGGCGGCCTTCGCACCCCGAACGCCACCGGGATGGACACCCGAATCGAGCCCCTACCCAGCCGGTGCGCCGACGGCGCAGTGGACGCCACCGCCCGGACAGCCGCCGATGCCGCCCCGCACCTCGCCGCCCGCCGCTGTACCCGCGGCGGAGTGGACACCGCAGCCCGGTGGTGCGCCTGACGCGCCCGCCGATGTCGCCGGCCGCTTCGATGTGCCGGGTCAGGCCGGTGCGTCCGCGACCGAGTGGACGCCGCAACCTGGTCCCGCCCTTGATGTTCCCGCTCGGCCGACGGGTGCCGCGCGGCCGCCCGCGGGTGCGCCGCCCGCCGATCGCCCGCCACCTACCGGCGCGCCTCGGCCGACCGAGGCGCCTCCGTCGCGATCCGGTCCGCAGGAGCCGGGATGGGCGCCGCCGGGGCCACAGCGTGGATGGCCGCCGCGGCCTTACGAAGCGACTCCCGCACCCGGTGGCGCGGGACCGAGACCACCTCAGCCTGCGCCGCCGTTCCCGATGGCGCAGCCTCCCGCCGCGCGATCCGCGAGGCCGTCGTCGGCGCCGAGGACTCGGGTGCTGCCGCGGCAAGCGGTGCAGAGCAGTGGGGTTCGGCTCGCCGATATCGACCGCAGGGATCTGGTGCCGATCCAGGAGGTGGTCACCCTTCCTTCGCCGCGGGTACCGCTGGTGGCCGCGGCCGCGCTCGCGGTTGCCTCGGTGGTGCTGGCCTACGTCGGCCTCGGCGCGACACCGAGCGGCGGCGACCTGCGGCCGGGGCAGGTCACGATCGGTGGCGCGGACCTGGCCACCGCGGACCAGGTGCCGATCGATCTCGCGACCCCGATTCCCTTGCGGATCAACGGAATCGACGCCGACTCCGCCGCGCTCACGATGAACGTCCTCGGCTTCCCGATCGGTGGCGGCGCGGTACCGGCACCGGGCGGCGCGGCATCGATACCACCGCCGGTCAACCGGTTCATCCTCGGCGGCACTGTGCCCGGGAAGGTCACCCTCCTGCGCAACGGCACCGAAATCGCCACGCACCAGGTCGAATTCCGCACCGCACAACCACCGACCACCACCGCCACGGCCGCGGGCATCGTCGTACTGGCCCTGTTCGCCCTCGCCTATCTGGAATCCAACATCCGCACATTGCGCAGGGGCCGTGGCGGTTTCGCGAACGCACTCGGCCTCGGGCTCAGCGCCGCCCTGCTCGCCACCGCCACCCTCGGCGCCTGCTGGATCCTCCTGAACCGCCCGCCCACCCTCCCCACCCTCATCGCCTCGGCAGCCCTGGCCGCCACCGCGGGCCTGGCCGCCGCACTCGCCGCCCGCCGCCGCGGCACCCGCAACCGCTACCTCCGCCGCAGATCCCGACGCTGATATCGGCTCGCTCGAGCGTGGGTTCCGCCGCAGACTTCGGCGTTGCTCGCGGTCGAACGGCTCGGCTTGTTCCGCTGAGGCCGCGGCGTGGTGCCGACGGATCGGCGGCGGGCTATTCGGGGGTGTAGGTGAGGATTCGGTTGCTGATGCGGATGCGCCAGCCCGGGGGGAGTTCGATGGGTTCGGTGGTGATTCGGGTCCACTGGTCGGTGCCGGGGGCAGCGATGAAAGTGCCGGAACGGGTGTCGGCGTCGCGGACGAAGACCTTGCCGCGTTCGATCGAGATGTAGGTGTGGATGCGCGAGATATGGCGGTCCCGTTTGAGTTGCAGCGGTGCGGCGGTGGCGCCTTTCACCATGGGGTCGGACTGCGGGCTGCGGCCGATGACGTAGGGGCGGTCGAGCGGGTAGGCGTCGCCGCCCTCCAGCGCGAGCGAACCGGGTCCGGTGCTCGGCGCCCCGATTCCGCTGGGCGGCCGCATGACTCGGGTCTGGCCGGCGGGCTGCGCCGGATTCTTGGGCAGCGCGACCGGTTCGTGCGGCGCCGGGGCGACGGTTCCCGGCGCGTGCGGGCTCTGGGACCACGCGAGCGGCGGGGCATTGCGCGCCGGAAGCGGGTTGTCCCGCAGGGTCGGCTGCGCCGCGGCGTCCGGATCCACCCTGCCGAACCTGGGTACGGCGTCCTGCCGCGCCTTGCCCGAGTGCCGCGGCGCGCCGCGCCCGACCGCGAACTGCGCCGCGGTACTGGGCAGGTCACCGGTACTGGGCCCACTCGTTCCGCCGTGCTGCGGACCGACGCCCGGCGTCGTCACCGCACCCGGCGAGCCGGGAACGCCGGACGGTTCCTCCGCGTCGGCGCGCACCGGCGGATCGACCTGACCGGCGACACCGGGGTAGAAGGTATTACGCGGACGCGGCGTCGAATGCCGCACCGTCACATCCGATTCCAAGGATGAGCCGGACGGCGACAGCGGACCGCGCTGGAACGCCCCATCGGACCGAGCGGCGGTGCCCGGCTCGGACATCGCGCCGGGCTGAGACGGCGCGCCGAAGAGATCCGCCGGAGCGGGGATACCTGTCGCGGGCTTGGCCGCCGGCTCTTCCTGCCAGCCGGAATCGGACCGGAACGGCGAAGCAGGCTGCGCCGCCATACCTTCCGGCTGAGACGACGCACCCGATTCGGCAGCCGCACCGGCTCGGGCCGCGGCATCGAACAGCGGCATGGATGTGGTCCGCGGAGCAGCGCCCGGCCGCGCGCCGGCGCCCGGCGACATTGCTTCGCCCTGCATGTCTATACCTGGCTGTGCGGTACCGCCGGATTGCGCTGTGCCGGAACGAGATACCGCGCCCTGATCGGACGCCGCACCGGATCGAGCGCCCGCGCCCGCCTCCGATATCGCATCGCGTTGCGGGATCACGTCGGGCTGCGCGGCGGTGCCCGGCTGCGACATCGCTTCGCCCTGCATGCCCCCGGCGGGCTGTGCAACACCACCGGATTGCGCTGTGCCGGAACGAGACATCGCGCCCGGCTCGGACGGCGCACCGGATTGGAAGGCCGTGCCCGGTTGCGATGCCGCATCGCGCTGCGGGATCACGCTGGGCTGCGCGGCGCTTCCGGGTTGCGCCGCGCTGGACGGAGAAACCGTGCGGGGTTCGGACGTCGGGCCGGGTAATGCGCCCGGATGCGGTGCTGCACTCGGCTGCGCCATCGGGCCCGGTTGAAGGGGCGCCCCGGATGGTGGGGTGCTGAGCCGGGACATGAGGGTGGGATCTGACGGTGCGGCGCCTGCGCTGTGCGCGGGTACGCCTGGCTGCGAAGGCGTTCCGCGCTGAGCGGCTCCTTCCGGCTTCGACATCGAGATCTGCTGCGGCGTCTCGCCGGACGCAGCGATGTCCTCGGATTGCGCTGCGCTCGAACGGGATACCTCGGGGCCGGAGGCCGCGGTGGATGCCGCCGCGCTGCTGCGCCACGACGCCGGGCTCGAGGATGTCGATATCGGATCCCGCGACGGGATGTCGCCGGACGATGTGCTGTCGTCGGATTGTGCCGCGTTCGATCGGGATACCGCGTCGGGGTCGGGCGTCGCGCTCGGCGCTGCCGTGTCACCGCGCTGCGAAGCCGCTTGCGGTGGTGTCGATATCGCGTCCCACGAAAGGACCTCGTCGGACTCCGCGAGGTCGCCGGGTTGTGCCACGCTCGACGGGTTCATCGCGGCGGGCTCGGAAGCCGCCGCCCCGCGCTGTGCGGAGGCGCTGTACTCGGAGGGCGCGTCCGAATGCGACATCACCTCGCGCTCAGGCGTACCGAGCCTCGAAGTGCTGCTGGATTGTGCCGCGTTCGAACGGGATACCGCGTTGGGGCCGGAAGTCGCGGTGGGCGCTGCCGTGCCACCGCGCTGCGAAGCCGCGTCCGACGATGTCGATATCGGATCCCGCGACGGGACCTCGCCCGACGGTGCGCTGTCGTCGGATTGTGCCGCGCTCGAACGGGATATCGCACTGGGCAGCGGGGGGCTGCTGGATTGTGCCGCGCTGGGCGGGGGTATCGCACCAGGACCGGGTGCCACGCCGCGCTGGGCGGCGATGTCTGGTCGGGGCGCCGGATCCGACTGGGCAGGCGCGCCGGATTCGGGACCGCTGTCGGTGCGAGGCGGGCCGGCAGGCTGGAAGTGCGTGCCGGGCTGGCGCATCACGGCAGGGCGCAGGGGTGGTGTCGGTTGGTCGGGGGTGTGGGGCTGGACCGCTGGGATCGGGCCGCTACTCGGGGCGGGTGGTTGTCTCGTCGGATCGAGGTGGGGTGCGGGCCACGGTTGGGCTGTGGTGCGGGGCGCCTGGCCGGTGGGCGGCTTGTGCAGGGAGGGCGGACCGTCGGGGACGGCGTCGAAGCCGCCGCTGTGGGTCGGGTCGGGCAGGGCGAAGCCCGCGGCGGCCGTGGCCGGAGGTTCCGGTGTGGCCGGGGCCGGTGGTCTGGCGGCGGTGGCCGCCGGTGGTCTGAGGTCGCGTCGTGGTCCGGTGTGCAGGACGAAGCCGCCGCCGGGGACCACGCCGCCGCGCAGGTCGGTGCGCGGGCGTTCGAGTACCGGGGCTCCGGTGTCCGCGCCGATGGTGATGCGGCGCAGTGGGCCGCGCACGATTTCGTCGACCCAGGTGAACGCGCGCGCGCCGGACAGGCGCCGCACGCCCTCCGCGGTGTCGACGACCGCGGTCACCGGGCCGCGCAGCAGGATGAGCGCGCCGTCTCCGGTCGGCGCGACCACGCCGAACGGCGGCGGCATCGCGCCGGGGCCGAACACCACCGCGGCCAGCCGTTGCGCGATGGCCATCCCCGCGTGATCGGCGTCGGCGAACGCTTCGACCGCGCCGAGGATCCGATCGGTGGACGCGGTCTCGGCCGCGAGATACACCACTACTTCACCGAAACGTGCGACCAGACCTTCGCCTGGCGCGATACCTACGGTGGACGATTTGCTGCGCACCCGCGCCCCTCCTTCCCGGCGCACTACCGGCGTCCTAGCCAGCATAGAACGCGCCGAACAGCCGCATGGGCGCCCGCGGCAACCCGCACCGGGACCAGCGCGGCTGACCGTCTGCCCGCAAATAATCTGTTAGCGAACAATTCGTGCGGAGACGGCGCGGGTACCGTGGGCGGACCGACCACAGGGGACCGATGACCGACCGCCCGGCGTACTTCCCGCGGCTCGCGAGCGAGCGCACCGATATCGCGCTGCTCCGTGCTTCGACGCTGGTCGCTCGCGCCGCCGAAACACACTCGGGCGCATCCGGACTCGGCGTCGGCCAGCACCTGGTGCTCGAGATGCTCGCCGCCGTCGGCCCGAGCTCGCAGCAGCAGCTGAGCGAGGAACTGCGCATCGACCGCAGCGTCATGGTCGGCATCTGTGACGAGCTCGAGCGTGCGAACTACCTACGCAGGGAACGCAATCCGAGTGACCGCCGCTCCTATACGGTCACCGTCACCGATTCGGGCCGCGCCCTCGTGGCCGAAGCCGAGACCCTGGTCCCGGCCCACCTGGACCGTGTCTTCGCCACGCTCACCCCAGCCGAGCGCGCACAGCTCTCCCGCTTGCTCACCAAGCTGCTCGGTGTGGACCGTCGCCGCTAGGGCTTTTCAGCCGCTGAACTCCGCGGCGTTCTCCTCGACCCAGCTGGTGAAGGTGCGGGCAGGGCGGCCGATGAGCGTGCTGACCGTATCGGTGATCGGCGCGGGTACACCGTCGCAGCGACGCCAGTAGCCGAGCAGCCCGTCGGCGTATGGGGCGGGAAGGTACTCGGCTGTCTGTTCGCGCCACACCTCCGGCGTGACGCGCTCGACGGTGACCGGGCGGCCGGTGATCGCGGCGATGCGGTCGAGTTGTGCTGTGAAGGTGAGGGTTTCGGGTCCGGTCAGCGTATGCGCCGTGCCGCGATGGTCGGGCCCGGTGAGCAGCGCGTGCGCGGCCGCGGCGATGTCGAGTTCGTGGATCGGATCGGTGTAGGCGTTCGGGTAGGGGAGGCTGACCGGCTGGTCCGCCTTGATGGCCGGAGCCCAGTTGCGGGCATTGCCCGCGAAGGCGCCGGGGCGCAGCACGGTGACGGTCATCGGTACGTGCGCGAGTCCGACCTCGGCGGCGAGATGGGATTGCGCGATCGGATTGGTCGCCGCGCCGGGGTCGAGCACCGCGGACGAGGACAGCAGCACGATGTGCTCGACCCCGGCTTCGGTTGCGGCCGCGGCGAATTCGGTGATCGCGGCCGCCTCGGCGTACAGGAAGACCGAGGTCACGCCGCTGAGTGCGGCGGGAAACGTGGCGGCGTCGGTCAGGTCGCAGGCGACGGCCGGCACGTCTGCGGGCAGCCGCAGCAGGTCGGGGTGCCGTGAGCCGACGCGAACGTCCAGGCCATCGGCGCGCAGCGAGGTGAGCAGGTGTTCGGCGATCGCGCCGCGGCCGCCGGTGAGCAGAATCATGGAAAGTCCTTGGGGCAGTGCGGAATTGACAGATCGAAGAGGGCACCCGCCGAGGTGTCGATCAGGTGCGCGATCGATCGTGACGAACGATGTTCGTCAGGCCAAACTACGAGACGAACAGCGTTCGTGTCAAACGGTGTTCGTTGGCGCGGTATGCTCGGCGCATGAGTGCAGCACCCGTGAGCCGTCGCGCACGCCCGGCAAAAGCCCCGCTCAGCCGGGACGTGATCATCGAGACCGGACTGCGGGTGCTCGACCAGGACGGGCTGGCCGCGCTGACCATGCGCCGGGTCGCGCAGGAACTCGACACCGGTGCGGCCTCGCTCTACGTCTACGTCGCCAACCGCGACGATCTGATGGCCGCCATGCTCGACCACGTGCTCGGCACGATTCCCGAACCGAGCGGCGCGACCTGGCGGGAGCGGCTGACCGCGCTGGTCGACAGCTCGGTCGCGGCGATGAGCAGCCACGAGGGGCTCGCGCTCGTCGCGCTCGGTGCGATACCCACCGGCGACAACGCCCTGGTGCTCATCGATCGGATGCTCGCGCTGTTCGCCGAGGGCGGGGTGGATGGGCGCACGAACGGCTGGGCCGTCGATCTGCTGTTCCTGTACATCACCGCGGCCGCGGCGGAGCAGGCCGCCTACAACACCAAGGCGATGCGGGCCGAGGAGTACATGGCACGGGTGAAGCAGCGCCTCGCCGAACTGCCCGCCGACCGCTACCCGATGGTCGTGGCGATGCGCGAAAATCTGCTGGCGGGAGACGGCGACGAGCGCGCACAATGGGCACTCCGCGTGCTGATCGACGGCATTCTCGCCACGCCGGTCACGTAGTTCGACAATTCGAGGAGTCTCGATGATCCGACCGGCGACCGAGGCCGACCTTCCGGTGCTGCAGGATATCGAGCGCGCCGCCGGAAAACCGTTCGCGGACATCGGCATGACCATGGTGGCCGAGGACGAGCCGCCCACGCTGGAGGCGCTGCGCGAATTCCTGCGTGCCGGGCGCGCCTGGGTCTGGTCGAACTACGCCGACCGGGCGATCGGCTATCTCGTGCTCGACGTGGTCGACGGCGCCGCGCACGTCGCACAGGTCTCGGTGGATCCCGACCACGCGGGCAGGAAGATCGGCAAACAACTGATCGACCACGCGGTGCAGTGGGCGAAAACCCAAGGGATGTACTCGATCACGCTGACCACGTTCACCGATGTGGCGTGGAACGGCCCGTACTACGAGCGCCTCGGCTTCCGCTACCTGAGCCAGGCCGAGGAAACGCCCGCGCTGCGGGCGATCCGCGATGCCGAGCACGCGCACGGCCTCGACCGGTGGCCGCGCGCCTGCATGCGCGCCGACCTGGACTCGTGGACCTGAACCGAAACCAGCCGCAGCGGCCGGAGGTCGCGTCGCGCAGGGCGGGATGCACAGCGGAGTCAGAGGCAGCCGCATACCTTCGGATTTCCCGCACACCGACTTGCCGCACGACGCGCGGGACATCAAAGAGTGTGCGGGAATACCTTTTCGGCGGCAGGCAGGGCGGCCGCCCTGTCGTCGGCGACGAGGCCGATGCGCGTGCGCCGGTCGAGGAGGTCGTCCGGGCTCAGTGCGCCCTCGTGCGAGACCGCGAACGCGAATTCGGCGGCGATGACGTCGATTCCGGGCGCCACCGGCTCCGCCAGCGCCGGATTCTGTTGTGCGGCGGCGAGAACGAGCGGTGCCTCGCTGCCGTAGCGCTCGATCAGGACCGGTGGAGCGTCGAGTCGATCGCGTGCGGCGCCGGAAACCGCGCCGACCAGTGGAAGTCGCTTGGTGCGGCATGGTCCGGCGGTGAGTGAGCCATGGCTGATCGCGGCATCGACGACGTCCTCGGCCATCTGGCGGTAGGTGGTGAGTTTGCCCCCGACGATGGTGATGACGCCGGTGGGGGAGCGCAGCACCGCGTGCTTGCGGGAGATATCGGCGGTGCTGTCGCCGGCCGTCTTCAGCAGCGGGCGCAGGCCCGCGTAGGACCCGCGAATGTCCTTGCGAGTCAACGGTTCGCGCAGCGCGGTATTGATCGTGTCGAGCAGGAAGTCGATCTCGGAGTCGGTCGGCTGCGGCTCGTCGGGGACGGGGCCGGGCGCGTCCTCGTCGGTGAGGCCGAGGTACACCCGGCCGTGCGCGGCGGGGAAGGCGAAGACGAAACGACTCGTGCTGCCGGGGACAGGCACGGTGAGCGAGGCGGTGAGGCCGCCGAACGCCGTGGCATCGAAGACCAGATGGGTGCCACGGCTCGGGCGCAGCTCGATGCTCGGATCGACCTGATCGGCCCACACACCGGTGGCATTGATGACGGTGCGCGCCAGGAGGGTGAGCGTCTCACCGGTGCGGGTATCGCGCAGGGTCGCCGAATCGCCGGTCACGCCAGTGGCTTCCACTCGGGTGAGCACCGTGGCCCCCTCGGCGGCCGCGGTGCGCGCCAGCGCAACCACCAGCCTTGCGTCGTCGACGAGCTGTCCGTCCCAGGATTGCAAGCCACCGCTCAACCCGTCGCGCCGCACGGTCGGCGCGAGCCGCAGCGCCTCGGCGGCGGCGACCCGGCGAGACCGCGGCAGCAGTCCGGCGGGCGTGCCCGCACTGCGGCGCAGCACGTCACCGGCGACGAAACCGGTGCGGATCAAGGTCCGTTGGAAGGTGCCGATCTCCGGCAGCAGCGGCACCAGCTGCGGCAGCGGGCGCACGAGATGCGGTGCGGTGGTGCGGATCAGAATGCCCCGCTCGACGGCGCTCTCGTGCGCGATGCCGACCTGGCCACTCGCCAGATAGCGCAGCCCGCCGTGCACCAGCTTCGAACTCCACCGGCTGGTACCGAAGGCCAGATCGTGCCGCTCCACCAGCACGGTCCGCAGTCCACGGGCGGCGGCATCGAGCGCGGCACCGGCCCCGGTGACACCCCCGCCGATCACCAGCACATCGATATCGGCCCCGTCGCCCAGCCGGGTCAGCTCACGCGAACGGCGCTCGGCGTTCAGCGCGGAATTACCCGTCACGGTCGAATTCGCGGTCATCACAAACCCTTTCTGGCAGTGCACCAGGCGGTGCGGGTCCCGCCGGTCGAGGCGGTTGCGGCTGAATCGGCAACCATCACACAGCCTTTCGCTGTTGCGGAGTCTTCTGGCGCGACCCCGGAGTCGGAGTCAGATACCCGTCGAGAGCGCGGGCGAGCTCGGTATCGAGGGCGTCGCCCGCGAGCAGGGGGGCGACCGTGCCCGCCGATTGCACCGCGGATTGGGCGATGAGCAGGAGCATGGTGGCCAGCTGGTCGGGGGACCCGTCACGAATCGAGCCGTCCTGCTGTCCGTCTCGGATACCGGCCGAGAACAGCTCGATCAGCGCGCGCTGATTGCGGCCGAGCCTGCCGAAGACGTAGGTGAGCATCAGGTCGGTGTCGGTGCGGAAGATCTTGCCGAACAGCGGGTTCGATCGGATGGTCGCCGCGCCCGCGACGATCCCTTCGACCAGCCTCGCGCGGCCGCTGCCCGAGGTGGGCATGGCGGCGACGACGATCCCGCGCAGTTCCCGGACCAGTAGTTCGGCCACCAGCGAGCCGGTGTCGGGCCAGCGCCGGTAGACGGTCGGCCTGCTGACGCCCGCGCGGCGCGCCACCTCGGTGAGGGTGGTGCGGCGGACGCCGAACTCCTCCACGCAGCCGCGCGCGGCCTCGAAGATCGCGAGATCTATTGCCGAGAAAGCGGTTTCGGCGTCGGTCTCGTCGGAGACGGCCATCGGATGTCACCACCGGGTGTCGGCGGCGCCGGAAACGGAGCGGCGCCGGTATGGATGTCTGCTCGTTACTGCTTGACAGTCTATGTCAAACTGTAACGCATGGTCGAGACGCAGCAGAACACCGGTAACGATTCGGCACCGGGCGTAAAGCCGGGCGTGGCGCCGCCTCCGGCGAGTATGGTGTGGGACGCCTGGGGTATTCCGGCCGGACACAAGCCGCTGTCGGCGCAGATCCGTGGCCTGCTCGCGCAGGTGTTCGGAGTATCCGGCGACCCGGTGGCGCGCCGCGATGAGGGCGATGTGCCGCTCCGCGCGTCGGCGCTGAGTTCGGACCGACGAGACGGGCTGGTCGCGGTGGTCGGTGCGGACCATGTGTCGGTCGACCACCAGGACCGGCTGCGGCACGCGGGCGGCAAGAGCACCCCGGATCTGTTGCGCCGCCGCGCCGATGGCACGCAGGACGCGCCCGATGCCGTCGTCTTCCCCGCCGATCACGCGCAGGTGCTCGCCGTGCTGGCGTACTGCACCGAGCACGCCGTCGCGGTGGTGCCGTTCGGTGGCGGCACCAGCGTGGTCGGCGGCGTCGACCCGGTCCGCGGGCGCTTCGATGCCGTGATCGCGCTGGATCTGCGCCGTCTCGACGCGGTCTCGCGGGTCGACCCGATCAGCGGGACCGCCACCCTCGGGGCCGGCCTCACCGGCCCGCGCGCGGAGGAACTGCTCGGCGCGCACGGCCTTTCGCTCGGCCACTTCCCGCAGAGCTTCGAATTCGCCAGTATCGGCGGATTCGCCGCCACTCGCTCCTCGGGCCAGGCCTCGGCGGGCTACGGGCGCTTCGACGACATGGTCCAGCACCTGACGATCGCCACACCCAGCGGCACCTTGGCGCTAGGCCGCGCCCCCGCCTCGGCCGCCGGTCCCGATCTGCGTGAGCTGTTCGTCGGATCGGAGGGCGCGCTCGGCATCATCACCGAGGTCACCGTGCGAGTGCATCCGGTACCGGAAACCACCGCCTACCAGGCGTGGTCGTTCCCCGACTTCGAAACCGGCGCGGCCGCACTGCGTTCGGTGGTGCAGGCCGGTGCGGCGCCGACCGTGTTCCGGCTGTCCGACGAGGCCGAAACCGGCCTCAACCTGGCCCGCTCCGGCGATGTCGGCGGCAACGCGGTTTCCGGCTGCCTCGCCATCACCACCTTCGAGGGCACCGCGGCGCATGTCGCGGCGCGCAGCGCCGAGGCCGGTGCGCTGCTGGCGGCCGCAGGTGGAAAGGCATTGGGCGACAAGCCGGCTCGGGAATGGGAGCACGGCCGCTTCGCCGCGCCCTATATGCGCGACGCGCTGCTCGACCTCGGTGTACTGTGCGAAACCCTGGAAACCGCCACCACCTGGGCGAATCTGGCCAATCTGAAGGCGAAAGTCACTGCGGCGCTGACGGATTCGCTGGGCGGGCAGGGCACCCCGCCGCTGGTGATGTGCCATATCTCGCACACCTATCCGACCGGCGCCTCGCTGTACTTCACCATCGTCGCCAAGCAGCTCGACGATCCGATCGCCCAGTGGCACATCGCCAAACAGGCCGTCGGTGACGCGATCGTGGCCGCGGGCGGCACCATCACCCATCATCACGCGGTCGGCACCGACCACCGCCCGTGGATTCCGGCCGAGATCGGCGACCTCGGTGTGCGCGTATTGCGTGCGGTGAAACAGGAATTGGACCCCGCCGGGATCCTCAACCCTGGAAAGCTGGTCCCGTGATCGAGGACGCGCGCCGCACCATTCGGGCGGTCACCGTGGTGACCAACCCGCACTCCGGGCTCGGCAAGGGCGACGATGTCGCGACCGCGGCACTGGCCAGATTCGCCGAGCGCGGCATCACGATCACCGAGGTGCGCACCGCGACGGCCGCGGAATCGGTACAGCGCGTGCGCGATTCGATCGCCGATCCGGCCACCGGGCCGGACGCGGTGGTCTGCATCGGTGGTGACGGCCTGATCTCGGTGATGCTGGCCGCCCTCGCGGAGACCGGCGTTCCGCTCGGCCTGATTCCCGCGGGCACCGGCAACGATCTGGCCAGGGAGATCGGCGTGCCGACCGAGGATCCGGCCGGCGCGGCCGATGTGGTGGCCGACGGCAACATCCGCACCATCGATCTCGGCCGCATCGAAGCCGACGGCGCGGCGCCGATGTGGTTCGCCACCGTCACCGGCACCGGATTCGACGCCCGAGTCACCTTGCGCGCCAACGAGATGCGCTGGCCGAAGGGGCGGCTGCGTTACACCGTCGCCGCGCTCGCGGAGATCTCCGGCCGGTTCACCGTGCCGTATCGGGTCGAGCTGACCGGGGTGTCGGCGGACGGGCTGACCAAGCCGGGCGCCACCGAGGACACCGTCATCGAAACGAACGCGGTGATGGTCGCCGTCGGTAACACCCGCACCTACGGCGGCGGCATGCTGATCTGCCCGGACGCGGTGATGGACGACGGGCTGCTCGACCTCACCGTGGTCGGCGCGCTGTCCAGGGTGGAGATGCTGCGCCTGCTGCCCGCGCTGTCCGCGGGCAAACGGCAGGACCATCCCGATGTGAAGCAGTACCGCGCCGCGCAGGTGACGCTCACCGCGGCGGGCGCGCCCGCGACGGCCGACGGGGAACCGGCGGGCACCCTCCCGATCACCATCCGCGCCGTTCCCCGTGCGCTCACCGTGCTGGTTCCGTAGTCGGAACTACCCTGGGCCGTACCCAGAACGGTTGTGGCCCGGCAAAACTCGGCTGTGGGCCGCGGTTACGCCGCGAAACCGACGCGGTCGATGCGGTTGACGGTCGGCCGGTCGAGGATGACCGTCGAGGCGGGCTCGGGATGCTGGGGCGCACCGGAACCGAGCCCGCGCAGCAGCCGTCGCCAGCGGAAGCAGTGCAGCGCGAAGGCGATCGAGTTGATCCGCCTGCCACGCTGACGCTGACCGGCACGGGCCGCCGCGGCGTCCACATCGATCAGGATCACATGCATTTCGCGCCCGTAGGCCGTGCTCCAGCGCGCGATGAGCCGCCGGGACCAGCCGAAGGTCGCGCAGTCGTGAATCACTACCGGCCCCTTCGCTTCTCGCAGCGCCGTCCGGATACCCGCGTAGTGCGCGACGTGCACCACCGGCCGCCACAGCGGGTAGGGTAGCCAGCCGAGCCGGTGCCGCCAGCGGTTGCGCGCCTGATGCGAATCCAGCACGATCGAATCCGCCGGACCCCTCGGTGGTGTCTCGGCGTCCGCCGTGGCGCCGAAGAACCGATGCAGTGCCGTGCTCTTTCCGGCACCGGGCACACCGGCGACGATCAACGCCGCCGAAGCCGGGTAGCGCAATTCGTCGACCGCCTGCCCGCGCAGATCGACGAGGGCAACGGGCGCCGCGACGTACCGTTCGGATACGCGCGGCTCGGACAGGTGCGGCTCGGGAACGTATAAGGGCACCGAGTCGAGCGGAGGGTTCACACTTCCAGGCTCCGCAGTCCGCCCGCATTCGGCAACAGGGAAAACCCTGACTTCTCCTGAGAATTCGCTGATCGATCCGTACTATTTCTGGCCGCGCGGGCGGGCGCGGACGTGCATGCGCTCACCCTGGCTGCCGAAGAGGCTGAGGATTTCCACGGGACCGCGCCCCGCGCTGCCGAACCAGTGGGGTTGGCGGGTGTCGAATTCCGCGGCCTCGCCGGGGCCGAGTACCACATCGTGCTCGGCCAGTATCAATCTCAGGCGCCCGGCCAGCACATAGAGCCATTCGTGGCCCTCGTGCACCCGTGGGTCCGGCTCGCCGCGTTCCGGCGGGATGATCATCTTGTAGGCCTGCAATGGTCCTGGCTGGCGGGTCAGCGGAAGTACGGTGCGGCCGTTGATCGTTCGCGCCGTGGTGTGCACGCGCGGATCGGCGCTGCGCGGTCCGTTGATCAGTTCGTCCACCGGCACGTCGTGCGCGATGGCGATCGGCAGCAGCAGTTCCAGGCTGGCCTTGCGCTGGCCGGATTCCAGGCGCGAGAGCGTGCTCTTGGAGATGCCGGTGGCCTCGGACAGCGCGGTCAGGGTGACGTCGCGCTGGGCGCGCAGCGCCTTGAGCCGTGGGCCGATATCGGCGATGGTCTGGGCGACGCCGAGCGGGTTGGTCATCACACCAGTGCACCCCCGATTCCCGGAAACGGCAACTTTCGTTGCCATAACGGCGCGCGATGGGCAACCTGGCCGCGGAGGTGATCGCAGATGATCGAGGAAACATACGACGTGGTCGTCGTCGGCGGCGGCGCGGCGGGACTGTCCGCGGCGCTGGTGCTGACCAGGGCGCGCCGCCGGGTGGCGGTGGTGCGCGGCGGCGCACCGCGCAACGCACCGGCCGCGCATATGCACGGATTTCTGTCCAGGGACGGGCTCGCGCCGTCGGAGCTGCTCGCGGTGGGCGCGAACGAGGTGGCGAGCTATGGCGGCGACCTGTTCGACGATGAGGTGGCAGGTGCCGAAAAGTCTGGGGAGCAAGGATATTTCACGCTTCGGCTGGCCGGCGGACGGACGCTGAGCGCGCGCGGGGTGCTTGTCGCGACCGGCCTGCGCGACGAACTGCCCGACCTGCCAGGCGTGCGCGAGCGGTGGGGCGCCGACGTGCTGCACTGCCCGTACTGCCACGGCTACGAGGTGCGCGATCAGCCGCTCGCCGTACTCGGCGGCACCGAACCGGGCGGCGTGGCCAGGGCGGTGCACCTCGGCCTGCTGCTCCCGCAGTGGTCGTCCGACACGGTCTTCTTCCCGCACGCCATGACGCTGTCCGGCGAGGACCGCCGTCGGCTCGGCGCGCGCGGCGTCCGCATCGTCGACGGCAAGGTCGACGGCCTGGTGATCGCGCAGGACCGATTGCGCGGCGTCGCGATGGCGGACGGTCGGGTGGTGCCGAGGTCCGCGGTGTTCGTCGCGCCGACCTTCGTGCCCAACGCCGCGGTGCTCACCGCGCTCGGGTGCCGATTCGACGACGCGGGCTGGGTGATCGCCGACACATCGGGCCGGACCAGCGTGCCCGGCGTGTGGGTGGCGGGCAATGTTGCCGACCCACGCGCACAGGTCATCTCGGCCGCGGGCGCTGGCTCGACCGCAGGCATCGCGCTCAACGCTGACCTCATCGAACAGGACATCGCGGTCGGATAAATGGAAGATCGATGATCGAAAATATCCGGAAGCTGAGAATTACTTATGGATTCCGGGCCGCGACCTGGAAGGGCGGTAAGCTGTGAGCAAGGGCGGAGTGTTCGGTGTCCCTCATCCACCGAAGACTCCGCCTTTTTCTGTGCCCACTACCGGATCCGGGCTCCACGCATCGAGGAATCGCAGCGCCTCATGTGCCTTGCTGTCCGCGGGCGCGGTGTAGGTGACCAGCGTCTGCCCCTCGGCGGCGGCGATGACGAACGCCTGCCAATCCACCTCGAGATCGCCGACCAGCGGATGCCGCAACACCTTTCGGCCCGCATCGGCGACCCTGACGTGATGCCAGGCCCACAGGCACCGGAAATCGGCGTCGTGCAGCGACAATTCGCCGACCAGCGTGGCCAGCTTCGGATCATCGCCCCCACGTACCGCGGCCATCCGCAATCGCGCCACCGCCTCGGCGGCCACCGACGGCCAGTCCGCGAACAGTGCGCGCATCCGCGGCTCCAGAAACAGCAGCCGCACCATATTCCGTTGTCCGGCAGGTATTTCGGCGAAATCGAAGAACAGGGTGGCGGCCTGCGGATTCCACGCGAGGATGTCGCTGGTCGCGCCGAGCACCAGCGCGGGGGCCGTGGTGGCGGCGAGTAGATCGAGCACCCGCGGCGAAACCCGTTCCACCGCGCGCGTACCGCGCCGCACGGTCGGGGGTTGGGCGAGCAAGCGCAGATAGGAACGCTCGTCCTCGGTGAGCCGCAGTCCGCGCGCGATGCCGTCGAGCACATTGTCCGAGGCGCTGGTCACCCGTCCCTGCTCCAGCCGGGTGTAGTGGTCGACGCTGAGCGCGGCCAGCTGCGCGACTTCCTCCCTGCGCAACCCGCGCACCCGGCGCGGGTTGCCGATCGGCGGAAGCCCGACCTGGTCGGGCGTGATCGCGGCCCGCTTGGCCTTGAGGAAATCGCCGAGCTCACTCATCGGGTCAGTGTCACATGCGTCCGCGCGACGTTCCTGGGGCAGTCATCCCTAGGAACGCCGGACCCGGGGGACAGCCGAGCTCTGGTTGTCGTCGCGGCGCGCGGCGAATGTTGGTCCGGTATTCGAAACACCGACCAGTTGGAGCATCCGATGACATCGATCACCCTCGATCACGCCGCACGCATGATCGCCGCGGGTACTGCCGCCGCCACCGAGATCGGCGTCGCCATGAACATCGCCATCGTCGACGCGGGCGGCTACCTCGTGCACTTCAGCAGGATGGACGACGCATTTCTCGGCAGTATTGATCTGGCGCTGCGCAAGGCCAAGACGGCCGTCCTCTTCCGGATGCCGACCGATGCCCTCGGCGCCATCGCCGGGCCGGACGGGCCTGCCTACGGCATCGAGTCGAGCAACGGCGGCTTGATCTCGTTCGGCGGCGGCCTGCCCGTCGTCGATACCGACGGGCGAACCGTCGGTGCGGTCGGCGTCTCCGGTGGCATGGTCGATCAAGATGTCCTCGTCGCGGAGGCCTGCGTCGGCGCACTCGCACCGGCCACTAGAATCGTCGGGTGACCAGCGCAGCCCCTGACAACTCGCGTAATCGTGCCGATGCCCTCCCGCAGAACTGGAACCCCGGTGCGGTAGAGGCCCCGATGTACGAGCGCTGGGTAGCCGCTGGCTATTTCGCCGCCGACGCCACCAGCGACAAGCCCCCGTACTCGATCGTGCTGCCGCCGCCGAACGTGACCGGCAACCTGCACATGGGCCACGCGCTCGACCACACGATCATGGACACCCTCGCGCGCCGCAAGCGCATGCAGGGCTACGAGGTGCTGTGGCTGCCCGGTATGGACCATGCGGGCATCGCCACCCAGACCGTGGTGGAGAAGCAGCTCGCGGTCGACGGAAAGACCAAGGAAGACTTCGGTCGCGAGCTGTTCATCGACAAGGTGTGGGACTGGAAGCGCGAATCCGGCGGCGCCATCCAGTGGCAGATGCGCGCGCTCGGCGACGGCGTCGACTGGGCCCGCGACCGGTTCACCATGGACGACGGCCTCTCCCGCGCCGTGCAGACCATCTTCAAGCGGCTCTACGACGCGGGCCTCATCTACCGGGCCGAGCGCCTGGTCAACTGGTCGCCCGAATTGCGCACCGCCATCTCGGATATCGAGGTGAAGTTCGAGGACATCAACGGTGAGCTCGTCTCGCTGCGCTACGGCTCGCTCGACGACAGCGAGCCGCACGTGGTGGTCGCCACCACCCGCGTCGAGACCATGCTCGGCGATACCGCGGTGGCCGTGCACCCGGAGGATCCGCGCTACCGGGCGCTGATCGGCACCACGCTGGAGCATCCGATCACCGGGCGGCAGATCCCGATCATCGCCGACGACTACGTCGACCCCGAATTCGGTACCGGTGCCGTGAAGATCACGCCCGCGCACGATCCGAACGACTTCGAGATGGGCGTGCGGCACAACCTGCCGATGCCGAACATCATGGACGAGCGCGGCCGGATCACCGGCACCGGAACCGAATTCGACGGCATGGACCGGTTCGAGGCGCGGGTCGCGGTGCGCGAGCGGCTGGCCGCCGAGGGCCGCGTGGTCGCCGAGAAGCGGCCGTACCTGCACAGCGTCGGGCATTCCGAGCGCAGCGGCGAGCCGATCGAGCCGCGGCTGTCCATGCAGTGGTGGGTGAAGGTCGAATCGCTGGCCAAGGCCGCCGGTGACGCGGTGCGCAACGGCGACACCAAGATTCACCCCACCAGCCTGGAACCGCGCTGGTTCGACTGGGTCGACAACATGCACGACTGGACCATTTCGCGCCAGCTCTGGTGGGGCCACCGCATTCCGATCTGGTACGGCCCCGAGGGCGAGGTCGTCTGCGTCGGACCGGACGAGACCGCGCCCGAGGGCTGGGTGCAGGACCCGGACGTGCTCGACACCTGGTTCTCCTCCGGCCTGTGGCCGTTCTCCACCATGGGCTGGCCGGAGTCCAGCGCCGAGCTGGAGAAGTTCTATCCCACAAGCGTTCTCGTCACCGGCTACGACATCCTGTTCTTCTGGGTGGCCAGGATGATGATGTTCGGCACCTTCGTCGCCGACGATCCGGCGATCACCGCGGGCAAGGACGCGAAGCGGCCGCAGGTGCCGTTCAAGGATGTGTTCCTGCACGGCCTGATTCGCGATCAGTACGGCAAGAAGATGTCGAAGTCGCGCGGTAACGGCATCGACCCGCTCGAGTGGATCAAGGCGTACGGCGCGGACGCGCTGCGCTTCACCCTGGCCCGCGGCGCGCAGCCGGGCGGCGACCTCTCGGTCGGCGAATCGCACGCGCTCGCCTCGCGCAGCTTCGTCACAAAGTTGTTCAACGCCACCAAGTTCGCGCTGATGAACGGCGCGCAGCCGGGTGAGCTGCCGGACCGCGCCACCCTCACCGACGCCGATCTGTGGATCATCGATCGGCTCGAAGAGGTGCGCGCCGAAGTGGATTCGGCCCTCGACGCCTACGAGTTCGGCAAGGCGTGCGAGGCGCTGTACCACTTCGCCTGGGACGAATTGTGCAGCTGGTACCTGGAATTGACCAAGGTGCAGTTCGCCGCCGACGAGGCGCGGGTCGCCTCGACCAGGATCGTGCTCGGCTCGGTGCTCGACGCGGTGCTGCGGCTGCTGCACCCGGTCATCCCGTTCGTCACCGAGTCGCTGTGGCAGGCGCTGACCGGCGGTGAGTCGGTGGTGATCGCGGCCTGGCCGCAGGCCACCGGCATCGCCACGGATGCCGCTGCGGCACAACGGATCTCGGACACTCAGCGATTGATCACCGAGGTGCGCCGGTTCCGCGGCGATCAGGGCCTTGCCGACAACCAGAAGGTGGCGGCCAAGGTGATCGGCCTCGACGCCGCCGGCCTGACCGGCCAGCACGATTCGGTGACGAACCTGGCCAAGCTCACCGAGGCCGGCGACGCCTTCGCGGCCACCGCGTCGGTCGAGGTGCGGCTGAGCACCGCGACGGTCACCGTGGAACTCGACACCTCGGGCACCGTCGACCTCGACGCCGAACGCCGCCGCCTGGAGAAGGATCTGGCCGCCGCGCAGAAGGAATTGGCCGGTACCACCGCCAAACTCGGCAACGAGGCGTTCCTGGCCAAGGCGCCGGAGGATGTGGTCAAGAAGATCAGCGAGCGCCGCGATATCGCGGTGGCCGAGGTCGAGCGGATCGGCGCCCGGCTGGCGGAACTGAGCGGCAAGTGAACTCGAGCGAGGCGGGATACAACGCCGAACCGGAGCGGCAGTACGACGACGAGCAGCACTCGGCGCACCGGCTCGGCTCCGGGCCGTCGCCGGTCGACCTGGCCGAAATGGCGCTTGTCGAGGCCGAACTCGACAAGCGCTGGCCGGAGACCAAGATCGAGCCCTCGCTCGCGCGCATCGCCGCGCTGATGGATCTGCTCGGCTCGCCGCAGCAGGGCTATCCGGCGATCCACATCGCGGGCACCAACGGCAAGACCTCGGTGACCAGGATGATCGACGCGC
Source organism: Nocardia sp. NPDC052566 (assembly GCF_044547285.1). Lineage (NCBI taxonomy): Bacteria > Bacillati > Actinomycetota > Actinomycetes > Mycobacteriales > Nocardiaceae > Nocardia > Nocardia sp. NPDC052566. The sequence continues at coordinate 942,194 of NZ_JBIUAF010000002.1, forward strand.
TGCTCAGTGCGCTGCATCGGCGCACGGGCCGGCTCACCAGCCCGCATCTGCAGCTGGCCACCGAGCGGATCAGCGTCGACAACGTGCCGATCAGCCCGGCCACCTACGTGTCCACCTTCCGCGAGCTGCAGCCCTATATCGAGCTGGTCGACAAGCAGTCGGCGGCGATCGGCGGCCCGGCGATGAGCAAGTTCGAGGTGCTCACCGGCATGGCCTTCGCCGCCTTCGCCGAGGCGCCGGTCGACGTCGCGGTGGTGGAGACCGGGCTCGGCGGTACCTGGGACGCCACCAACGTGATCGACGGGCAGGTCGCGGTGATCACCCCGATCGGCCTGGACCACACCGACTTCCTCGGTCCCGACCTCGCCTCGATCGCGGGGGAGAAGGCCGGAATCATCAAGCGCGCACCGGAGGATCTGCTCGTGCCGCGCGACACCGTCGCGGTGATCGCCGAGCAGGAGCCGGAGGCGATGGAGGTGCTGCTGCGCCGCGCCGTCGAGGTGGACGCCGCGGTGGCGCGCGAGGGCTCCGAATTCCGGGTCGTGGCACGGCAGATCGCCGTCGGCGGCCAGCAGCTCGAATTGCAGGGCCTCGGCGGCGTCTACGACGAGATTTTCCTGCCGCTGCACGGCGAGCACCAGGCGCGCAACGCCGTGCTGGCCCTGGCGGCGGTCGAGGCGTTCTTCGGCGCGGGTGCGCAGCGCCAGCTCGATATCGACGCCGTGCGTGCGGCTTTCGCGAGCGTCGCCAGCCCGGGGCGGATGGAGCGGATGCGCAGCGCGCCGACCATCTTCATCGATGCCGCGCACAACCCGGCGGGCGCCAAGGCGCTGGCCGCGACGCTGACCGCGGAGTTCGACTTCCGCAAGCTGGTCGGCGTGATCGCGGTACTCGCCGACAAGGACGCGGCGGGCATCCTGGAGGCGCTCGAGCCGGTGTTCGATGAGATCGTCGTCACCACCAACGGTTCGCCGCGCGCCATGGACGTCGACTCGCTCGCGAACCTCGCCGTGCAGCGCTTCGGCGACGAGCGCGTGGTCACCGCCGAAACACTGCCCGACGCACTGGAAACCGCGATCGCGATCGCCGAGGAGGTCGGCGACGCGGGCGAAATGGTCTCCGGCGCGGGCGTTGTGGTAACCGGCTCGGTGGTCACCGCGGGCGCGGCCCGTGGACTGTTCGGAAAGGATCCGGCGTGAGCGGGCCCGCGAAGGCCGACAGGGAGGCAGCAGCGTCATGAGTGAGCCCGAGCCGACCGAGGATCAGTCGACCGAGGACCAACAGCCCACTGCGCCGGACCCGTGGAAGGGCCTGCGCGGTGTGATGGCGGGCACGCTCATCCTCGAGGCGATCGTGGTGTTGCTCGCACTGCCGGTGGTCGCCGCGGTGGGCGGCGGTGTGACCTGGCTCTCCGGTACCTACCTGGTGCTGATCGCGGTGCTGATGATCCTCGGCGCCGGTCTGCAGCGCAGGCCGTGGGCGGTCCCGTTCAACCTCGGCCTGCAGGTTCTGGTCATCCTCGGCCTGTTCATCCACCTGTCCATCGGCGTCATCGGTGTGCTGTTCGCGGCCGTCTGGGCCTTCATCCTGATCCTGCGTTCGGACGTCAAGCGCCGCATGGACAATGGCATGCTGCCGAGCCAGCGCATCCAGCGTTCCTCCTAGCCGGTGCGCCGCTGAGATACCGCCGATTACCGGGCTGGATGCGCGCCCAGTAGGCTCTGCGCCGTGACTGAGCAGACGTTGGTACTCATCAAGCCGGACGGTGTGGCCCGTGGCCTCGTCGGCGAGGTGCTGGTGCGGATCGAGCGCAAGGGCCTGAAGATCGCGGCCCTCGAACTGAAGAACGTATCCGAGGCCCTGGCCGGGGAGCATTACGCCGAGCACGCCGAGAAGCCGTTCTTCGGCTCCTTGATCGAGTTCATCACCTCGGGCCCGGTCGTCGCGGCCGTCCTGGAGGGCCCGCGCGCCATCGCGGCATTCCGGCAGATCGCCGGCGGCACCGACCCGGTCGAGAAGGCCGTGCCGGGCAGCATTCGCGGCGACTTCGCGCTGGAGACCCAGTACAACCTGGTGCACGGCTCCGATTCGCCGGAATCGGCCAAGCGCGAGATCGCGCTCTGGTTCCCGGAGTTTCCCGCTTGATTGTGGCTACTCGGTAGTCACCTATCGTGCGGCGATGGCGAACCGTCGCCGCACGATGTGGGATACTGGCACTGGCTGCATTCGGATACCGACTGTTCGCGCAGGTACGCGAGTTGTCGGGGCCGAGAGCAGCCGGATGACACCGCGGTTCGATGCCGATCATCGCTGCCACGGACGAACGGCCCGGTTGCTGGGGCCCGCAGTTCGCGTCGGCACGCTGGATGAACGCTCACTCCGCGGAGTTCAGCCAACAGCCAGGCGCCGCGTGACCAGTTGACCCGTCCGACGAACGACACAAGGGGATACCGGGGCACGCGGGGCGAGACCACATGACCTCGCGCCACAGGGCGTGAGTCGAACGGACAGTGCCCCCGCGTCGGCCGCGTCACTCCATACCTGGGAGGGACGCGCCCGGGGGCCCGAGGAGACTTCGTGGCCGATCAAGAGCCGCTGGAAACAACAAAACAACAGGATGCCGAACAATTGCCGGAGCGAATCCGAGTTCATGCACTGGCCAAGCTGCTTGGTGTAACCAGCAAGCGCATCCTGGCCAAACTCAGCGAGTTGGGCGCCGACGCGCGCAGCGCACAGTCGAATGTGGACCGGGCGGTGGCCGAATCGGTCCGCGACGCCTTCGGCCCGCGTGATATCGACGCGACCGCCGCTGCCGAGACGGCCGAACCAGCCCCCGAACCCACGCCGGAACCGGCGCCGGACACCACCGAGCAACCGCGGCCCGCCGCGAATCAGGGTGTGTTCTTCTCCGCACCCGATCCGGTGATTCCCGGCACCTCGGAGAACACCGAACCGGCGCATCAGCCGTCGGTGCAGCTGTTCACCCACCCGATCAAGGACGAGCCGCACGTGGCCGCCCCGGTGGTCTTCGAGGCCGCCGCCGCGGTGACCGCGCCGCTGTTCCTGCCGCCGGACGCGGCCGCCGCCGAGCAGACGCGCAAGAAGCGCCGTGCCGAGCGCGACGCCCGCCGCGTCGAGGAGCCGCCGGTCGAGCAGCCCGAGGACGAACTCGACAGCACCGAGGACGACCAGGACGCCACCGATCAGCAGGGTGAGGGTGACGACCAGCCGCGCCGCAGGCGCCGTGGCCGCCGTGGCCGCGGTCGTGGCCGCGGGGAGCAGCACGCCGACGCCGATGCCGACGACCAGGACGGCGCCGACGCCGACACCGAGGACGAGCCCGCCGACGAGGCGAGCGAGTCCGCGGAATCCGCCGACGCCGACGACACCGACGCCGAGGACGACGAGAACCTGCCCGAGGGTTCGAGCCGTCGTCGCCGCCGTCGCCGTCGCCGCAAGGTGGCCGGTGAGTCCGGTGAGAACGAGCCCGCCGACGACGACCCGCCGAACACCGTCGTGCACGAGCGCGAACCGCGTAACAAGAGCCGCAGCCGCGCCGCCGCGAGCACCGTCGACGAGGTGCAGGGCATCACCGGTTCGACCAGGCTCGAGGCCAAGCGTCAGCGCAGGCGCGACGGTCGCGAGGCCGGTCGCCGCCGTCCGCCCATCCTGACCGAGTCGGAGTTCCTGGCCCGCCGCGAAGCGGTGGACCGGGTGATGGTGGTGCGCGAGAAGTCGTTCGCCGGTATCAGCGAGCATTCGGCCACCACCCAGGTCGCCGTGCTCGAGGACAACATCCTGGTCGAGCACTTCGTCACCAACACCGGCTCCGCGTCGATGGTCGGCAACGTCTACCTCGGCAAGGTGCAGAACGTGCTGCCGAGCATGGAGGCGGCGTTCGTCGATATCGGCCGCGGCCGCAACGGCGTGCTGTACGCGGGCGAGGTGAACTGGGAGGCCGCCGGTCTCGGCGGCAAGGAGCGCAAGATCGAGCAGGCGCTCAAGCCAGGCGATCAGGTGCTGGTCCAGGTCTCCAAGGATCCGGTCGGGCACAAGGGCGCCCGGCTGACCACTCAGATCAGCCTGGCCGGCCGCTTCCTGGTGTACGTGCCGGGCGGCACCTCCACCGGTATCAGCCGCAAGCTGCCCGACACCGAGCGCAAGCGGCTCAAGGAGATCCTGCGCGATATCGTGCCCGCCGACGCGGGCGTGATCATCCGCACTGCCTCCGAGGGCGTCAGCGAGGCCGAGCTGGCCCGCGACGTGGAGCGGCTGCAGGCCACCTGGCGCACCATCGAAAAGGCCGCCGCCGCCAAGGATTCGGGCGGGCCGAAGACCCTGTACGAGGAGCCCGATCTCCTGGTCAAGGTCATCCGCGACCTGTTCAACGAGGACTTCTCCCGGCTGGTCATCGAGGGTGAGCGGGCCTGGAGCACGGTCGAGAACTACATCCGCACCGTCGCGCCGGACCTGCTCGCCAGGGTGAACCGGCACGAGAGCGGTGCTGGTTCCCACCCCGCCGGCGTCGACGTGTTCGAGACCTTCCGGATCGACGAGCAGCTGGCCAAGGCGCTCGACCGCAAGGTGTGGCTGCCCTCGGGCGGCACCCTGGTGATCGACCGCACCGAGGCGATGACGGTCATCGACGTCAACACCGGCAAGTTCACCGGTGCGGGCGGCAGCAACCTGGAAGAGACGGTCACCCGCAACAACCTGGAGGCGGCCGAGGAGATCGTGCGCCAGATGCGGTTGCGCGATATCGGCGGCATGATCGTCGTCGACTTCATCGACATGGTGCTCGAATCCAACCGGGATCTGGTGCTGCGCAGGCTCACCGAGGCGCTCGGCCGGGATCGCACCCGCCATCAGGTATCCGAGGTGACCTCGCTCGGCCTGGTCCAGATGACCCGCAAGAAGCTGGGCACCGGGCTGGTCGAGGCGTTCTCCACCACCTGCGAGCACTGCCACGGCCGCGGCATCCTGGTGCACACCTTCCCGGTGGAGCCCTCGGCCGCCGAGGACACCGGCGCACGCACCAGGGAGAGCGGTTCGCGCAGGCGTCGTGGCCGGGACAAGGCCGCCGCACCCGCCGCGCCCGCGGCATCCACCAACGGCACGCCGCCGGTGGTCGAGGTCGCCGAAGAGGACATCGCCGTCAAGCGGGCGCATCCGGTCGCGCTGGCGATGGCGGCGCATCACCACACGGACGAGGACATCGAGTCCGAGATCGTCGAGGTGGTCGACGCGGTCGCCGCCGAGCCGGAAGCGGTGTTCGACGAGGTTGCCGAGGTCGTCGAAGCCGAGGCGGTCGACGAGGTTGCCGAGGTCGTCGAGACCGCTGCGGTCGTCGAACCCGTTGCGGTCGTCGAGACCGCTCCGGAGCAGGCCGAGGTCGTCGAACCGGTCGCTGAGCCGATCGAGGTCGCCGAGCCGGTCGAGGTCGTGACGGAAACCGTTGCCACCGAACCGGCCCCGGTGGAGCCGAGCCAGGAACCGGCCCGTGCCGAGACCAACGGCGCACCGGAATCGGCGGCCCGCCCGGCCAGGCGCCGCAGGGTTGCCCGCTCGGCCTCCGCGCCCGCCGCGGACAGCTCCGGTGCGGTGTTCGTGCTCGCCGCCGATCAGCCGCCCGCGGCGCCGATCGACTACTCGGCTCCGGAGCCTGCGGACATCCCGCAGCGCAAGCCGCGCCGTCGTGCCGTCGGCCGTCCGGCGGGCGCTCCCGAGGGCACCAGCTGAGTCGTTGCTCACATACGTGGCCCCGTCGTCTCCAACGGCGGGGCCTCGTCGTTCAGCTGGCACCGCGACAAATCCGCTCGGTAGCCAGCTACCACGGCGCGAGTCTTGCGAGCGCCGTTCGCGGCCCGTCTCGCGTCCGAGTGGCCGAAGCGCATGCGACGAAGTCGCGAGTCTCGGCCACTCGGACGCGAGACTCCTCGGGGCCGCGAACACGCAGCGCCGGAGGCGCCGCCATCGGACACAGCCCCAGTTTGGTTGTCGTGGTGGCCGTCCTGTAATCTTGGACAGTCGCTGCCCGGTGACAACGGGTTATGTCTTCATGGCAAACCCTGTCTTCGTGGCCCGGTTCTCGAATGTTCGACACCCGAGAGCCACCAGATGCCGAGGCGGCGGGAATTACCAGACCAGTCGTGCCGCGGTTTCCGGTGGAGAGATCCGACCGGACAAGACCGCTGCGTGAGCAAGTGCAGAAGCACTACTTAGTAGGAAGAAGGGCAGCCGACCGATGGCAACGTACGCGATCGTCAAGACCGGCGGAAAGCAGTACAAGGTCGCGGTCGGTGACCTGGTGAAGGTCGAGAAGATCGAGGGTGCGCCGGGTACTTCCGTGGCGCTCGCCCCGGTCCTCGTCGTGAACGGCGCGGAGCTGACCACCGATGCGGCCAAGCTGGCCAAGGTGTCCGTGGCGGCCGAGGTCGTCGAGCAGACCAAGGGCCCGAAGATCCGCATCCACAAGTTCAAGAACAAGACCGGCTACCACAAGCGCCAGGGTCACCGTCAGCCGCTGACGGTCCTCAAGGTCACCGGCATCAAGTAAGACATCCCGAGGAGATTCCGATATGGCACACAAGAAGGGTGCATCCAGCTCCCGGAACGGTCGCGATTCCAACGCACAGCGCCTCGGCGTGAAGCGTTTCGGCGGCCAGACTGTCAAGGCCGGCGAGATCCTGGTCCGCCAGCGTGGCACCCACTTCCACCCCGGCGTCAACGTCGGCCGTGGCGGTGACGACACCCTGTTCGCCCTCGAGGCGGGCGCGGTCCAGTTCGGCCAGAAGCGTGGCCGCAAGACCGTCAACATCGTTGTCCCGGAGCCGGTGCAGGCCTGACCGCCTAGCCACTCCGTAAGACGTAGAGCGGGTCAGGGTGACAAACCCTGACCCGCTTTTCGTATTCCTGAACCACAGCGTGCACCGACTCAGCGATCTCGAACGGCCCTGTCCACGCACCGACCCGTCCTGAAGGAGGATGATTCGGCCTATGTCCAAATTCATCGACCGTGTCGTGCTGCACGTGCGAGCGGGCAAGGGCGGCCACGGCTGTGCCTCCGTGCGCCGCGAGAAGTTCATGCCGCTCGGTGGTCCGGACGGCGGTAACGGCGGCCGCGGCGGGGATGTGATCCTCGAGGTCGACCCGAACGTGCACACCCTGCTCGACTTCCACTTCCACCCGAACGCCAAGGCGACCAACGGCAAGCCGGGCGAGGGCAGCAACCGCGACGGCAAGCACGGCGGCGATCTGGTGCTCAAGGTGCCCGACGGCACCGTGGTGCTGGACAACGACGGCAAGGTGCTCGTCGACCTGGTCGGCGCGGGCAACCAGTTCATCGTGGCCCGCGGCGGCCGTGGCGGGCTCGGCAATGCCGCGCTCGCGTCGAAGGCGCGCAAGGCGCCCGGCTTCGCGCTGCTCGGCGAGGAAGGCGAGGAAGGCGATCTCGTCCTCGAGCTGAAGTCGCTCGCCGATGTCGGGCTCGTCGGCTTCCCGTCGGCGGGTAAGTCCTCGCTGGTCTCGGTGCTCTCGGCGGCCAAGCCGAAGATCGCGGACTACCCGTTCACCACGCTGGTGCCGAACCTCGGCGTGGTCGCCAGCGGCGACACCACCTTCGTCATCGCCGACGTGCCAGGCCTCATCCCCGGCGCCAGCGAGGGCCGTGGCCTCGGTCTGGACTTCCTGCGCCATCTGGAGCGCTGCGCGGTGCTCGCGCATGTCGTCGACTGCGCGACGCTCGAGCCGGGCCGCGATCCGGTCTCCGATGTCGACGCGCTCGAGGCCGAACTCGCGGCCTACAAATCCGAACTCAACGCCGACACCGGGCTCGGCGATCTGGCCGACCGCCCGCGCGTGGTGATCCTGAACAAGACCGATGTGCCCGACGCCGCCGAACTCGCGGAGATGGTGACCGCCGAGTTCACCGCCCGCGGCTGGCCGGTGTTCGAGATCTCGGCCGTGAGCCGGGCCGGGCTGCGGCCGCTGACCTTCGCCCTGGCGGAGATGGTGCACCAGTACCGCGAGGCGCATCCCAAGGCGGCGCCCGCACGTCCGGTGATCCGCCCGATCGCGGTGGACGAGACCGGTTTCAGCGTGATCGCCGACCCGCAGGAGCCGGGCGGTTTCATCGTGCGCGGCAAGCAGCCCGAGCGCTGGATCAAGCAGACCCAGTTCGACAACGACGAGGCCGTCGGCTACCTCGCGGACCGGCTCGCCCGGCTCGGCGTCGAGGACGAGCTGGTCAAGCAGGGCGCTGTGCCCGGCGCGCCGGTCACCATCGGCGATGTCACCTTCGAATGGGAGCCGCAGATTTCGGCGGGCATCGATATGGTGCCGACCGGGCGCGGCACCGATATCCGGCTGGAGCAGAACGACCGGATCAGCGCGGCCGAGCGCAAGCATGCCTCGCGCGTGCGCCGTGGCCTGGTGAACGAGGACGAGGAGTAGCCGTGGGCAGCCAGCCTTGTCCGGCGTTCCGGCTGCCGCCGGAATCCGGTGGGGCCGTCGATGTCCGGCGTGCGGCGTTTCCGTCTCGGCCGGTAGCCTCGTCGAGGCGGCGGCGCGCCGTGTCCGCTGTAGCGGTGGATTCTATTGTGGTGCATGGAGTTTGGTGGCGATGACGGTGAGTTCTGGCGTTGTGCAAGAGGATTCGCGTGACGGACTGAGTGAGGCTCGCCGGGCGATCGCGGCCGCGCGCAGCGTCGTGGTGAAGATCGGCTCGTCGGCGCTGACCAGCCTGGAAGGCGGGTTGGACACCGCGCGGCTCGACAAGCTCGCCGATGCGGTCGAGGCGCGGATGCGCGCCGGGTCCGATGTCGTCGTCGTGTCCTCCGGCGCCATCGGCGCGGGTATGGCGCCACTCGGATTGACAAGCAGGCCAAAGGATTTGGCGACCAAGCAGGCGGCGGCCAGCGTCGGTCAGCTCGCGCTGGCGCACGCGTGGGGCACCTCGTTCGCCCGCTACGGGCGCACCGTCGGGCAGGTACTGCTCAGCGCCGACGATTTTTCCCGCCGCGAGCATCATCGCAACGCCCAGCGCACCCTGGACCGGCTGCGCTCGCTCGGCGCCGTCGCGGTGGTGAACGAAAACGACACCGTCGCAACGGAAGAGATCCGCTTCGGCGACAACGATCGGCTCGCCGCCCTGGTCGCCCATCTGGTCGGCGCGGACGCCCTGGTGCTGCTGTCCGACGTCAACGGTCTCTACGACGGTGATCCGCGCAAGGGCGACGCGAACTTCATCCCCGAGGTGCGCGGCAGCGCCGATCTGGACGGCGTGATCGCGGGCAGCGGCGGTGCGCTCGGCACCGGCGGGATGGCCTCGAAACTCTCGGCGGCTCGACTGGCCGCCGACGCGGGTGTGCCGGTACTGCTCGCCGCCGCGACCGATGCGGCATCCGCGCTGAGCACGGGCACTGTCGGCACGGCCTTCGCCGCGCGCCCCGTGCGCCTGTCCGCCCGCAAGTTCTGGGTGCGCCACGCCGCGGACAGCCGTGGCGCGTTGCTCATCGACGAGGGCGCGGTGCAGGCGGTGGCGCATCAGAGCAGGCGCTCCCTGCTCGCCGCGGGGATCACCGACCTGCGCGGGCAGTTCTCCGGCGGCGATGTGGTCGACCTGATCGCCCCCGACAAGCGCATAGTCGCCCGCGGCGTCGTCCAATATGACAGCACCGAGCTGGCAGGCGTACTCGGCCGCTCCACCGCCGAACTCCCGGAAACCATGCGCCGCCCGGTAATCCACGCCGACGACCTGGTGAAGATCTAACCGAGCCACCTCGGCCTCGGCAGCCCTCGACGCCGCACACCCGGTGATTTCCGCCCACGGTTTCGCATGCGATTCGGCGGCTGGCGGCTGTGCTCGGCCGCTCCACCGCCGAACTCCCGGAAAAACCATGCGCCGCGTGGTAGTCCACGTCGACGACCTGGTGAAGATCTGACCTCCCGCGCACTCTTGGTCTGCCGCATACCGTTTCGCATGCGATTCGGTGTGCGGGAAGTCAATTGAGGTGCGGGAAGTCAGCTCACTTCGGCTGGGTCGGGACCACGCCGGGCTGAGTGCTCGATGGCGGCGCGGATTCGCCGTCGGGGACCGGGCCGGTGACACCGGGCTGGCCGCCGGGGTCCGGGAGCGGGAAACCGGTTTGTGGCGGTGCCGGGGGCGGTGGTGGTGGGCTCGGGGGTGGGGCTTCGGGTGCCGGGGGCGGTGGTGGTGCCTGGCTCGGTGGAGCAGGCGCCGGAGGCGGGCTCGGCGGTGGCGCTGAGCTCGGTGGTACGGGAGCAGGGCTCGGTGGTGGCGGGGCAGAGCTCGGTGGAGCAGGAGCGGGGCTCGGCGGTGGTGCTTCCTGTGCCGGGGGCATGGGTGCTGGGTCCGGCCGTGGCGGCGGGGTGGGCTGCGGCGGGGGCGGCTGTGGTGACGGTTGTGGGTTTGGTTGCGGCGGAACAGGTTGGGGCGCTTGTGATTCCGGGCGTGAGGGGACGCTCGGTGCGGCGGGTGGCTCATGGGCGGGCGGTTCGGTGGGCTGCTTCGGCGGGCGGCCCGAACCCGGCGAGCTGTCCGGCTGTTGTCCGCCGGGCGCTTTGGTGCCCGGCGCACCGGGCATGGCGGGTGGGGCGGGTAGTGCGGGAACGCCGGTGCCCGCCATGGTGTACGCCGGTTTGTAGATCATGTTCATCGCCATGACGGCCTCCTGGCGCAGCGCCTCCTGCGCCATCTGCGCATCGATCACGTGCGCGGCCTCCAGCAGTTTCGCCACCGCGCCGATCGGGCCGGTGCCACCGGGCGGCACCACCGCGATCTTCACCGCCTCGGCCGCGGCGGCCACCGTGCCGAGCCGGGCGCCGACCTGACCCATCACCGCGGCGAGCTCATCCACCGACGAGGCGAAGCTGCGAGTGCTGGCATAGGCGGCATCGGCGGTCGCGCCCTGCCAGTTCACCGAGTTCATCACCCGGTCGACGCCACCGCGGGTCAGCGGAAAGGACGTGGTGAGCGTGCCTGCGGCCTCCAACCAGGTCACCGATTCGCGCAGGATCTCGCCGGCATCGATCTGCTGTGCCTTGGCGAAGATCTCCTCGTGCGGCATCGACTCGAAATGTTCCATCGAGTTGATGTAGTTGGGATCGGTACCACTCACGGCGTCACCTCGCGACGCGACGCCCTCATCGGGGCAGCCTCGACTCGATGGCGCGCAGCGCGGCGGCGTTGGCGGCGTCGGCCTCCTCGAACAGCCCGGCGCTCAGCAGGAATGCCTCTTTCATCCGGTAGGCGGCCTCGATGTAGTGATCGAGCAGCGCGGCCGCGTCGCGGGCCTTGTGCCCGAAACCGGCCTGCAGCTGCTGCGCCGAGACGAATCCGCCGAATCCCTTGGCGTCGGTGCATGATTCGAGGCGTTGCTGCAGGTAGATGAGCCGATCCGCTTGGTGTTCATACATTTCGGCGCATTTGCGCGCCGCAGCAGGATCGAATCTGACGGTGCCTGCCTTGGCCTGCTCTTTGAAGCGGGCGATATCGGCGCGGCTGGTCTCGATCGTCATCTCACGCACCCCTGAGCTCAGTCGGTTCGCTCAGCCTAAACGAACGCCCGGTTCCTCACCCGGCCTGCGCGGGAATGCGCTTCTGCAGCTGTGCGGCAATCTGTTCAGCTGAGGCGGGCACGATGTGCACCGTGCTGTCCGCTTTGATCAGATATCTGCCGTCGCCCTGCACATCGATCCATGTGTAGTGGACCGGTGGGAGCGGCGTCGGCGCGTCCAGCCGCGCTTCGATGCGGAGGTGCCCTTCCGCGGTATGCGGTTTGAGCAGCAGCCGGCGAATCCGTGGCGCGGCGGGCTGGGCGGCCACCACTACCTCGCCGTCGCGCACCGCCTCCGAGGTCGCGGTACGCGCGGGCTCGCGCCCGGCGGGCGTGCTCGGCAGCAGCGCGGCGATCCTGGCGCCGAGGCCGCTGCTGCGCCCGATCGAAATGCGAATGCGGCCACCGTAATCGTGCGATCGGCCCGGCTCCTGGACCGCGAGCACGCCGTGGCCGAAGATCGCGCAGGCGAGCAGCCTGATCTCGCTGCCCGGCTGGTGGGTCCCGCCGATCCCGACGATCCTGGTGTGCGGACGGGCCATGATGCGCAGGCAGGCCGACAGGTCGGGGTCGCCGCACAGCGGCAGCCGCTCGGTGAGCCGCGACCGCAGTGCGGCGGCCTCGTCCTCGGTGCGCGGCGTCTCGAGCACGCGCAGCGGATAGGGATGGCGATCCAGTTCGGTTTCCCGCCAGACATGAGCGAACTCGTCCGGTGTGAAGGTCCAACCCACGCCGAATCACATCCCATCCAACACACCCGAGCTTGGAGGTAGCCTAATCGACGTCTCAGGTCGGGCGACCAATTCCGTGCCGGACGGTTACCCGCTAACGCCACGGTGAATTCTCGGATATACCCAAACAACCCCTTCTGTTTTCTGCTCGGCTTGTTCGGGCCGCGGTTCCCTGCCTCGGCGCGATGAACCGGGGTGATGGGAGAGATGCCCGTGCAGGTGCTCGGACCATGGGCCGATATCGAGACCGTCGCCGCACTCGGCGGCGGGAAGGCGCGTGGGCTGCACACGCTGCACAACGCCGGTTTCCGGGTGCCGGAATGGGCGGTGCTCGGCACCGATGTGTTCGCGAACTTCACCGCGGCGAACGATCTCGACCGTCTGGTAGCGCGGGTCGTCGGCGCCGATGAGCTCGATCGGGCGCTCGGCGCGGCGTCGTCGCTGCGCGCCGCGATCGTTTCGGCTTCGCTGCCCTCGGCGATCTCCGCCTTGATCGCGGCGGCCTGCGACCGGCTCGGCGGCCCGATCGCCGTGCGGTCCTCGATGGTCGCCGAGGACGGTGCGGTGCACTCCTACGCGGGCCAGTTCGATTCGTTCCTGAACGTCACCGGTGCGGACGCGGTCGCCGACCGGGTGCGCGAGTGCTGGGCCTCGGCCTTCTCCGAACGAGCGTTGCGCTATGCCTTCGCGCACGGGCTCGGGCCCGCCGGTGGCGCGGCGGTGGTGCTGCAGCGGTTGATCGCGGCGCGGTGCAGCGGTGTGCTGTGCACCGTGAACCCGATCTCGGGTGCCGCCGGCGAGATGGTGATCAGCGCCGTGTACGGGCTCGGTGAGGGGCTGGTCTCGGGTGCGGTGGACGCGGATTCGGTGGTCGTCGACCGAGATTCGGGTGCGGTGTGCGAGACGACGGTGGGGGACAAGGACCGGTATTACGCGCCGTCGGTGGCGCAGGGCTGTGTGGTGCGCGCGGTCGATCCGGCGCGCCGGGCTCGAATGGTGTTGTCGGACAGCGAGATAGCCGGGCTGGTCGAGATCGGCCGCGACCTCCGGCGCGGTGGTGCCGCGCCGCAGGATGTGGAGTGGGCGATCGACGACGAGGGGCTCTGGCTGTTGCAGGCCCGGCCGATTACCGCTGTACCGCGGTCCGATGCGATCCTCTGTGGCGCGGGCGAACTCGTCGCCGACGGTGAGTCGCGAATCTGGGACAACTCCAACATCATCGAGAGCTTCAGCGGCCTCACCTCGCCGCTGACCTACACCACCGCCGCCGATATCTACGGCCGGGTCTATCGCGGTTACGCGGCGTCGCTGCGGGTGCCGCCGGACCAGCTGCGCCAGACCGACGCGTGGACTCCGGTGCTGCTCGGCTACTTTCACGGCCGGGTCTACTACAACCTGCTGCACTGGTATCGGATGGTCGGGATCGCACCCGGTTATCCGCTCAATCGGCGGGTACTCGAGGCGGCGCTCGGAGTCGCCGAACCTCTTGCCGACGATATCGCGAAGACACTGCGCCCCTTCACTTTCGGCTGTGCGCCAGCGCGATGGTGGTCGCGCGCGGTGACTTCCGCGGTCTACCTGCGGCGGCTGTTCGCCATCGATGAGCTCGTCGCGCGGTTCATGACCGACTTCTATCTCGTCTACGACGAATACGACGCCATCGACTACACCACGCTGTCCGGTGCGCATGCCTACGCGGCGTATCGGCGGGTCGATCGGGAACTGGTGCGGCGCTGGGGTCCGCTGATGGTGCTCGACGCGATCCTGCTGACCTGCACCGGGTTGCTGTACCTGCTCACCAGGCTGCTGCTGCCGAAGGCGCCGGAATGGTTCATGTACGCGGTGGCCGGGCCGGGTGCGGAGGTCGAATCGGCCGAACCCGCGAAGGCGTTGCGTGCGCTCGCCACCGTGGTGCGTGCCGATCACGGCCTGCGCTCGCTGATCGATTCCGTCGCACCGGATCAGGCCTACGCCGCGTTGTGTGCGGCCGGGCGTGACGACATCGTGGCCATGGTCGACGACTATCTCGACCGGTACGGCTATCGCAGCCTCGACGAATTGAAGCTGGAGACACCGGATCTGCGCGAGGAACCCGGCGGCTTGTTCCTCATGGTGCGCAGCGCCGTGGGGCAGGTGGGCGCTGGTTCGCCGTCGCGGCGTGACGAGGCCGAGGAGTATCTCGACGCGCACCTGCGCGGCATGCGCCGCCGGGGCTATGAGTTGTTGCGCCGCAAGGTATCTCGGTGCGCCGCGCATCGTGAACGGTTGCGCTTCTGCCGGACCAGGGCATTCGGCATGGTGAAGCGGATGATCCGGGCCATGGGGCGCGATCTGGCCGGTCGCGGTGTGCTCGACGAGTTCGCCGACGTGTTCTTCCTGACCGTCGGTGAGCTGCGTGGCTGCTACGAAGGAGCGGACACCGAAGCCCTGCGCGGGCTGGTGACGGCTCGAAAGGCGCAGCGCGCCAGGGATGCCGGACTTGTCGCGCCGGCGCGGTTCGTCACCAGGGGGTCCCGGTTCGGGCGTGCCGAGCTGGCGGGGCAGGGCTGGGTGCCGATCACCGATACCCCGGCGGCCGTCGCGGGCGCCGTGCTGTCGGGTACGCCGTCCGCGACGGGCGTGGTGGAGGGCCGCGCGGTGGTGGTCACCGAGCCCGGTGATGTCGCGGGCGGCATCCTGGTGGCCTACCGCACCGATCCGGGCTGGGTCGCGGCGCTGCCGTCGGCCGCGGCGCTGGTGATCGAGCGCGGCAGCCCGCTCACCCATATCGCGATCGTGGCACGGGAATTGGGGGTGCCGACGGTGGTTCAGGTCAAGGGCGTCACGCAGGCGATACGGACCGGCATGCGCATTCGCGTCGACGGTGCCGCGGGAACGGTGACCGTGCTGGCCGCGGGAGGCGTCGATGAATGACCGCAAAGATGTAGCGGCGGTGCGCAACTGGCTGGTCCGGCCGGCGCACAGCACCGGCATCCATCTGGCCGACGAGGCGGACGGCTGGACCTATTCGACCTACACCGACCTGGCCGAGCAGGCCTGGGCGATCGCGGCGCTGATGCGGTCGCATGGCCTCGGCGGCGGCGAGGCGGTCTGCGTGCTCATGCCGACCGGATTCCCCTGCGCCGCAGCCTTTTACGCGGTGTGGGCATGCGGTGGGGTGTGCACGCCGATCGGGCCGCCGCTGTTCGGCGATGCGGTGCGGGCCACCGGGCACACCGCGGCGATCCTGGCCCAGGCGAAGCCGCGGCTGGTGCTGACCACGCCGGAATTCGCCGACCTGGTGCACGGTGCGATGCGCGCGGCCGGCCGCACCGACGAGCCGCTGGTGATCACCGAGGAATCCCTGCGCCATCCGCCCGCCGTGCGCGAGCTCGGGGAACCGGGCGAATGCGCGCTCCTGCAATTCACCTCGGGGTCCACCGGAGTGCCGCGCGGCGTGCGGATCAGCTGGCGCAACCTCGCGACCAATATCGCGATGATCTCGCGCCTGATCGACTGGCGGACAGGCGAATCACTGGTCTCGTGGCTACCCCTGTACCACGATATGGGCCTCGTCGGCGCCTTCCTCACCACCGTCACCAACCAGGGCGACCTCTACCTCATGCGCCCCGACCAGTTCGTGCGCGATCCACTGCGCTGGCTACGCGCGATGGCGAACGCGCAACACGCGCCGTCACCCTCGTTCGCGCTCGGCTATGCCGCACACCGAATCCGGTCCGAGGAGATCGCCGGACTCGACCTATCCGGCTGGCGCACCCTCGCCGTCGGTTCCGATCCGATTCAGGTGGCCGACCTCGAGGCCTTCGCGGATCTGACCGGCAGGCAAGGCTTTTCGATGAACGCCTACACCCTTGCCTATGGCCTGGCCGAGGCAACCGTGCTCGTCTGCGCCTCTGTACGGCAGCAACCGATCACCGCGCTTCGGATCGACACGGCGACACTGCGATTCGGTGAACCGGTCACGGTGCTCGACGAGGAACTGCTCGACGACACACACCGGCTCGACGGTGCGGGTTGGCTCACCGGGCTCGGTTCGTCGACAGCTGAGTCGACGATCACCGTGGTCGGCGCAGACGGACACCAACTGCCCGACGGCACGCTGGGCGAGCTGGTGGTAGCCGGTCAGTCCGTCGCACTGGGCTACTCGAATGAATTCGATCGCTCCGGCGGGCCGGGTGGCTGTGGCGGGCAGATCGGTGCAGGTGGGGCGACCCGGATCGTCGACGGCACGCTGTTCACGGGTGACGCCGGGTTCCGGTATCGCGGTGAGGTTTTCGTGCTCGGCCGAATGGGGACGAGTCTGAAGGTGCGTGGCCGCTCGATCTTCATGGAGGACATCGAATCCCGTGTCGCGGCGGAAACCGGTGTGCCCAGGGGGAAACTGGCCGCTGTCGCGATCACCGAACCCGGCGCGGACGGTATTGCCCTGTTTGCGGAGGTGGCGCCCGGCGACTGGATTACGCAGGCGCGCAGAATCATTCGCGCCGAGCTCGGCCCGGCTCTGACAGTCAGCATTGTCACCGGGCCGGTCGGCTCGATCCGCCGCACCTCCAGCGGCAAACCGCGCCGCCGCCACATGTGGCAGCTGTTGTGCTCTGGTGAGCTCGAGCGAACCACCATGCACGATGCCGACATGGATTCGCCCATGCGCGCGACCGATGCGGGTTCCCGTGCCCACGAGACGGTCGCAAGTCGCCCCGCCGACGACGCGAGCGCGGAAACCTCCGGTATGCCGAACAGTGAACCAGGATCCTCGGTTACGCCAGGGCACCGGGTAGATGATTCGCCGTCGCTGGCTGGCGAACGGATGCGTCGACTGCTCGAGATGTCATTGGAAAGCGTTGCCGTACTGCCTGATTCGGCAGTGCTGCTGGAGGGATCGCTGGCTGAGGGATTCGGCAATGCCGGGTCCGACGTGGATTTCCTGGTGATCGAGCGCGGCGACGAGAAACTGCCGACGTTGCCGACGGTGCTGTTCATAGACGGTCGGCGGGTGGAGGTCCGCACGCGATCCGAGGGGCAGTTGCGACGACAGTTGGCGCGGGTCGCCGCGGCCGCGGCGGCCGCCGAGCTCGATGAGGATCTGCTGAACCGATGTCAGCGGTTCCTGCGGGCCACCGTTGTTCGTGCGGGAGTGGTCGATATCGAGCGGCTGCGTGCGCCGGTGCCGTATTCCGCGTTCACCACCCTCATGACCGACTGGTGGACCGGACGTGCCAGGCAGGCGCTGCGTTTCGCCGTCGCGCTGCGCGCGCTCGGAGCGCGCGACGAGGCGCTCGGATGGATGCGTGACGGCCTGTTGCAGGCGATGAAGGGCTGGGCCGCTTGGCGCGGTGAGGGTTATCTGGAGACCAAATGGCTCCCGCGGCAGCTCGATCGAATCGGCCATGACGCCCTCGTCGACCGGTATCGGGAGCTTGCCGACCCGTGCGTGTGGGATCGAGCTGTGAGTCAGCCCGAGTCCCCACCCGAGGCGCATGGCGAAATCGCCGCGGGGGCACGTGACACCACCTGGCAGCAAGCGCTGGAACTGGCTGCCGCGCTCGGAGTCACCGGCGTGGCCGACGACCGGGACCAGGTGCTGTTCGCCCGCGTACCGAAGGTCACCACCTGGGCGATCGGGCCGCGTGTGCATGTGATCCGCGGCGACCGGGACGTTTTCGTACTGTCCGACCGCGGCGCCCGCGCCTGGCGGTCGGTCGTATTCGGGCATTCGCTCCATGCCGTCTTGGCCCGCTCACCCGAGGACATCGGTGCCGACCTGGCGGAGTTCATCCGCCTCGGCCTGGTCGGATTGCGTTGGCGCGGCGCCGAATCCATCGGTGACGAACCCATCACGCCCGCGCTGGCCATGTGCAAACCGGTCGCGCCGTACACGCCGATACCGAGCGCGAGCACCCCCGCGGTCGGTATCACCGGCGCGGCACGCGACGAGGCGATCGCCACGCTCTCGCCGCTGCCCGCCGACCGGTTCACCGGCTGCGCACTCGATCTGATCTGGTCGAATATCGTGCTGGAGAACGCCAGGGAGGACCTCGCCGGCGCGGTCAAGGACGCGCAGGGCGGTGTCGCCGATATCGCCGCGCACCGGATGATCGCCATGGGTGTGCGGGTGCTGTTGTCCGCGTGCGGTATTCATCCGCTGCCCGCCGACGTCGCGCCCGCCGCCACCCTGCGCAGGTTGTTACCGTTCGGTGTCACGCGGCGCGCCGCGCTGCTCGCTACTCTGGAATCGGCGGAACAACAGCGATTCTCGGAGCTCATCGCGGCCGGTGGCGACACCATCGCCGCCGTCACCGTGCTCGATGAATTCGTGACCTCGGTGCGCTCGGTGGCCGGCGGCGTCGGGTTCCCCGCGTCCTTCGACTCCGGCGAGCAGTGGCGGCGCACCCTGGCGGTCGGCTACGACTGGCTGCGCGTCGCCGGCTATCTCGATACCGAACTGCCGCTCGACGAGGCCCGCGATCTTCTCACCTCCGGCGGCAGGCAACCGCATCTCCGCAAAGGCGGGCCGTAATGAACCAGCGCAGCACCGATACCGCCGTTCGGGTGCGCGAGCTCATCCACGCGATGGCGCCCGATCAGCGTGCGTGTCCGGCCGACGAGCACCGCCTCGTGCAGGATCTCGGGTTCGATTCGCTACGGCTGATGGAGCTGACCGTGGTGCTGGAACGCAGCTTCGGCCTGCCGCGCTACCGCCCGGATGAACTGGCCGGGGTCTGGCGCGTCGGTGAGGTGGTCGACCTGGTCACCGCGGCGCTGGAGGAGCGGCGGTGAGTGAGCGGGACACGGTATTGGTCACCGGCGCATCGGGATCGGTCGGCGCCGAGGTGGTCGCGCGCCTGGCCGCGGCGAGCAGGCCGGTCGCCGCGGTGCTGCACCGCAATGCGCGCATCGTCCGCAACGACGGCACGGTGCTGCGGGCGGGCAGCGCGCTGGCGGGCGATATCCGGCGGCGCGGGTTCGGGCTGTCGAAGCCCGATGCCGAGGATCTGTCCGAGCGGGTCGGCGTCCTGGTGCACTGCGCCGCCACCACCGCATTCGACGCCGGCCGAGCACAATACGAGGAACTCAACGTCGGCGGCACCGCGCACGCGATCGAGCTGGCGCGCCGGTGGGATATCCCGCTCGTCCACGTCAGCACCGCCTATGTCTGCGGCCTGCGCGGCGGTGTCGTCACCGAGGATCAGCTCGACGAGGGCCAGCTGTTCGGAAACGGCTACGAGGACAGCAAGTTTCGTGCCGAGCAGTTGGTGCGCGCGTCGGGGCTGCGCTGGGCGATCGTGCGGCCGGGCATCGTCAGCGGTGCGCGCGAGACCGGCGCGATCCGCGAATACAAGAACTTCTACACGGTCCTGAAGCTCATCGTCGAGGGCAAACTGCGCACGCTGCCCGGCCGCTACGATGCGACGCTGGCACTGGCGCCGGTGGATCACGTGGCCGACGTCATCGCCGCGGCCGTACTGGATTTCGACTCCGCGGAGCGGCGCACCTTGCA
Source organism: Nocardia sp. NPDC052566 (assembly GCF_044547285.1). Taxonomy (NCBI): domain Bacteria; kingdom Bacillati; phylum Actinomycetota; class Actinomycetes; order Mycobacteriales; family Nocardiaceae; genus Nocardia; species Nocardia sp. NPDC052566. Next base: position 961,999 of record NZ_JBIUAF010000002.1, read on the forward strand.
CGCACTCGGCCGGGACGCCTTGTCGCTGCGCGAAGTATCCGACGTGCTCGCCGAATACCCGTCGTTCGCCGTCGCCACCTTCGTGCCCGAAACGAGCTTCGCCGAGGACGATCTCGGCGAGATCGAGCTGGAGTACTACCGGCGCATCGGCGCGCTCTACACCAGCTACTTCCGGCGGCGGCCGGTATTCGACACCGCGCATGCCGATGTGCTGCTCGGCAGGCCGTCGCCGCCCACCGGAAAGGAGTATCTGCGGCTGCTGCTCGACCACTGCCTGGAGTCCGGGTATCTGGGCGTGCCGCTGCCCGCCATCGAGGATGTGCTCGCGCGCCACGATCGCAAAGGAGTCGTGCGGTGAACGAACCGCTGCGGGATCTGCTCGCCACGCTGACGTCGCCGGAGAAGGCCGCCGCCTATGCCGAGGACACCTACGTGCAGGAGACGGCCGAACAGCTCGACCGGCTCGGCGTCGATGCCACGAAATTCACCAGGGAGCACTCGCTGCTGCTGCTCAAACCGGACGCCGTCGTCGCGCGCGCGGTGCGGCCGACGCTGGAGTGGTTGCGCGACAACGGGTTCCGGGTGGTCGCGGCCAGACGCCTTGCGGCGGACCGGCATATGATCCGTGCGCTCTGGTACTTCGCCTGGAATATCGCCTCGCCGGAGCGCAGGCGACTGGCCGATCTGCTGGCCGGTATCTGCGATGTGCTCGTGCTCGTGGTGCACGCCGACGACGGCGCGCTGCCGGTCCCGGTGCGGTTCACCGAGGCGAAGGGTGCGACCGACCCGCGCAAGCGCCGACCGGGCGAGCTGCGCCATCTGCTCGGCAACCACAGCTACCTGCTGAATCTGGTGCATACGCCCGACGATCCCGCCGACGTGCTGCGCGAGCTGGCCATCTATTTCGACGAGCGCGTACGGGCCGCGGTGATCGCCGAGGCGGGCATCGGTGCGGACCGCACCGACGAGGCCGCGGCGATCGCGGACGACCTCTACGCCGAGGCGCCCGCCCGCGGCTTCGACCGTGCTGCGGCGCTCCACCGGATACTCGATGACCTCGCGCGCGCGGGCATCGCCGCACCGCCCGACGCCGAGACCACCACGGGCAGTGCGCGATTGCTCCACGCCGCGTGGGCCGAAGGCCGCGCGCTCGATCCGTGGTCGGTGATCGTGCTCGGATCCTATGTACTTCCCATGCGGACCGGACAGTCGGAGGTTCGATCGTGAATGTCGAGACCGTGAAGACCGCGAGCCATGTGCGCACCATTCCACGGGAGCTGGCGCACCGGTGCGCGGTATCGGAGGTGTTCGTCACTTCGCTGGATGCCGTCGGTACGGACGAATTCGTCGTCGGCGCCCAATTGCCGCGCATGCATGCCTATTACGGCGATCACGCCGGATCGCTCGGCCTGCGTCACGATCCGCTGCTGGTGATGGAGGCGGCGCGGCAGGCGGCGATCGCGCTGACCCACGAGTTCTACGGCGTGCCCGCCGAGATGGCGTTCATCGTGCGCACCTTCAACGGCGCGGGCGCCGACCGCGTGGCGTGGGAGATCGGCACCGCCCCCGCGGATCTGGTGATGCGGGTGCGGGTGCCGCGCCGCCATCACCGTGGCACGGCGCTGTACGGCCTCGACATGGTGCTCGATATCGAATCCGCGGGTACGCCGATGATGACCGTCGACGGCTCGTTCTCCTGGACCACGCCCCGCCAGTGGTCCGCGCTGCGCGCGGCGGCCAGGAACGGCCTGGGGCTCGGCCCCTTTCGCGGCGGCTGCGCGCCGCGCGACCGCGCGCCGACGGAACTCGTCGGCCGGGAGAACTGGCGCAATGTCGTGATCGGACCCCCGGATCTGCGCGGGCCCATCGCGAGTGCGCCGCTGGTCGCGGATCTCGGACATCCGTTCCTGTTCGACCATCAGCTCGACCATGTGCCCGGCAGCCTGATGATCGAGGCGTGCAGGCAGACCGCGCTGTCACTGGTGATCCGCCGGATGCCCCGATTGGACGGGGTGGCAAGTACTTTCGAGCGTTTCGTCGAACTGGACCGGCCCGCGGTGTGCCGCGCGGAGATCGTCGGACGCGACGTCGGTCGCACGGTGATCCACTGTGCGATCACGCAGTCGGGTGCGATGGCGGCGCGGGTCGAGCTCGAATTCGCCGAGATCGACGGGCGGTGAGGCCACATGGACGCCGACCTGTTGATGACGACCAGGGCCTTCCGCAGGCGTCTCGATCTGACCCGCCCGGTGGCGCGGCACGACCTGCTCGCCTGCCTCGAGATCGCGGTGCACGCGCCGAGCGGCACCAATCGGCAGCCGTGGCGCTTCCTCGTCGTCCAGGACGTCGACCTGCGGCGTGAGATCGCCGCGTACTACCGGAAGGGTTTCGCCGCTTACCTTTCCACCCGCACGCCGCGCGCCGACCAGCTCGGCGACCTGGCCTCCGGCGGGCGGCTGGCCGCCACCATGCACGAGGTACCCGCCCTGGTGCTCTGCTGCTCGATCGGCCGCCCGCCGTCGGATCCGTTGCGCCTGGCCGGCTTCTACGGCTCCGTCTATCCCGCCGTCTGGAATTTTCTGCTCGCCCTGCACGATCGCGGCCTCGGATCCACCATCACCACCGCTCACCTGGCCTATGAGCGCGAGGTGGCCGACCTGCTCGGCATACCGTTCGACGAGGTCACCCAGGTCGCGCTGCTCCCGGTCGCGCATTTGCTGCCCGGCTCGGGCGCCGCGGGTCCCCGGCGATCCGCGGCCGAGGTCACCCAATGGGATCGCTGGAGCACCTGATGGGCGCGCCCGCCCGCGCGGTCGGATCGCTCACCCGCACAGCCCGATTCACCGCGGTGATGTATAAGCCGCACTATCTGCTGTACGCCGTCCTGTGGGTGCTCGCGGTGGAGGGGACGGCCGCCGTTGTCTCGCATGCGCAGCCGTGGCGTCCGAGCGCCGCGACGGCGGTGCGCATCGGCGTCATCGCGTTCGTACTGCTGTACCTGCGCATGGTCGACGAGCAGAAGGATCTCGGCTACGACCGCGTCCATCACCCGGACCGTCCGCTGGTGACGGGCGCGGTGCGCGCCACCGATCTGCGGGTGGCCATGGGCGTCATCGCGTTCGGCGTCATCGCCGCGAGCCTTGTTCTCTCGGTCGGCTCGGCCGTAATGATCACCGCCGCACTGGCTTACGGAGTGGGGCTCTGGGGTGTGGAGACATTGTCGGCCGCTGTGCGCACCGGCATCCTGCTGAACCTCGCCGTCACGTACCCGGTGCAACTGATTCTCACCGCCTACCTGCTGATCTCGGCGATGGACACCGGCGAGGTCCGGCCGCGCTGGCAGGCGGCGGCGGTCGCGATCGTCTTCGCGGGCGCGTTCCTGCACTTCGAGTTCGCCCGCAAGACTTCTCGCGTCCGCCGCACCGGTGCGCTGCTGTACTCGAACGCCCTCGGCACGGCGGGCAGCGTCGCTGTCGTGCTACTGGCGGCCGCCGTCGCCGTGCTGTGCGCTATCGCCCTGGTGCCACCGCGGAGGTCCGTCATCGCCTGGATCCCCGTGGCGCTCTTGGTGATTCCGCTCTGGGGTGCGCTGACCTTCCGCCGCTCGGCCAGGGATGACTACCCGGTCGTGCCCGCGGTCCTGTTCGTCTTCACGCTCTACATCACGCTGATCACCCAGGCGCTCAGCTGAATTCGACGCCGGTGGCCTTCGCGATATCGGCGAGCATCCGGTCGGCGGCCTGGACGCCGATGCCCGACATCCAGATCTCGTCGGAGACGTCGACCACCTTCCCGTTGCGCACCGCGGGCAGGTCCCGCCACACCGGGCTGGTGGTGACCGACTTGCGCTCGGTCTTGTCCGGGTCGTCGATGGTGGCGACGAAGATCAGATCGGCATCGGCCAGGTCGATCTGCTCCGGGCTGACATCCTTCATGGTCTTCGCGTTCGGATCGGCAGGGGCGACCTGGGATTGCGGGCGGGGCAGCCCGATATCGGCGAGGACGACGCCGCTGTAGGAGTTGGACAGGTACAGCCGGGTCGGACCGGCGAGGAAGCGGAGTATCGACGCGCTCGGCATGGCGCCGTTGTTCTTCGCCCTGATCGCGGCGCCGAGCGCGCGGGCCCGGTCCTCGTACTTCTTCAGCGCGTCCGCCGCCTGCTGGTCGAGGCCGAGCGCTTTGCCGTGCACCGCCAGATTGGCTTTCCAAGGGCCGCCGGTGGTTTCGGTGAACACCGTCGGGGCGATGCCGCTGAGCTTGCCGTAGATCTTCTCGTGCCTGACCTTCGAGGACAGGATCAGATCCGGCTTCAGCGACGCGATCCGCTCCAGGTTCGGCTCCAGCAGCGGGCCGACATCGGTGACACCGTCCACCTTGGCCGACAGGTACTCCGGGAACCCGCCCTTCGTCTTCGTATGCGGGACAACGGCGCCGACCGGCTTCATCCCGAGCAGCGTGACGGAGTCGAGCTCGGCGGTATCCAGCACGACGACGCGCTGGGGCGGACGGGGGATCGTGACCTGCCCCATCACGGTGTCCACCGTGCGCGGGAAGCTCATCGCATCGGCCGCCGACACCGATTGCGGTGCGGCGGAATCGCTGCCACACGCCGCGAGCGCGGACGTCGCGAGCGCGGCGGCCGCCAGTGCGACGCCGACGCGGCCGAGCCCGGAAAGCCGGAATCGTCTGGTGGACATGATCGGTCCTCTCTTCGGAAGGGGGATGCGCAGCGGACGGAGTCCGGTTCGCGCAGGGCGGAGCGAATGCGGAGGTACGCCTAGACGCGCGCGGCATGGCGCGCGGCGCGGCTGCGCGGAATGACCAGCGGGGTACCGGTTTCCGGGTCGGGGATGACCCGGCAGTCCACGCCGAATACGGTGCGCACGAGATCGGCGTCGAGTACCGCCGCGGGCGCGCCGGCCGCGGCGAGCCGTCCGTCGTGCAGCACCACCAGGTGGTCGGCGTAGCGGGCGGCCTGCCCGAGGTCGTGCAGCACCATCACGATGGTGCGGCCCGCGTCGGTGTGCAGGTCGGCCACCAGATCGAGCACGTCGAGCTGGTGGCGCAGGTCGAGGAAGGTCGTCGGCTCGTCGAGTAGCAGCAGATCGGTGTCCTGCGCGAGCGCCAGCGCGATCCACGCGCGTTGCCGCTGCCCGCCGGAGAGCTGGTCGACCTGCTTGTCGCGCAGTTCGTCGGTGCCGGTGCGGCGCAGTGCGAGGTCGACGGCCGCTTGATCGTCCGCCGACCACGGCCGCAGCAGCCGCTGATGCGGATAGCGGCCGAGCCGGACCAGTGCCTCGACGGTGATCGCCTCCGGCGTGATCGGCTGCTGTGGCAGCAGTCCGAGCCGCAGGGCGAGCGCTCGGGCGGACATGCGGTGGATATCGGCGCCGTCCAGGGTGACCGTGCCGCCGGTCGGGCGCAGCAGCCGGGTGAGGCCGCGCAGCAGCGTGGATTTGCCGCATGCGTTCGGCCCGACGATGGCGGTGACCGCGCCGCCGGGCAGCACCAGGTCGAGTTCGTCGATGATCGCGCGATCGCCGTAGCGCAGGTTCAGGTTTCGCGCGGCGAGCTCGTTGGTCACGCGGTTCTCCTCGAGGCAGGGCCGCTCTCGCGCAGCAGCAGGATCAGCAGCCAGGGCGCGCCGACGGTCGCGGTCAGCACGCCGACCGGCAGGCCGTGCACGGGCAGCAGGTGCTGCACCACCAGATCGCAGCCGACCAGCAGCGCGGCCCCGGCCAGTCCGGTGACCACGAGGGTGGCCGCGGTGGGCGGGCCGACGAGCAGCCGGACGAGGTGCGGGACCGCGAGCGCGACGAACGACACCGGTCCGGTGAGCGCTGCGGCCAGCGCGCCCAGCGCCACCGTGCTCACCAGCAGTCGCAGGCGGGCCGAGGAAACCGCGACGCCGAGCGTGCCCGCCGATTCGTCGCCGAGGTCGAGCACAGCGAGGGTGCGGTACTGAAGGAACAGCAGCGTCAGCACCACGAGGCAGGCCAGCGCCGCGCCTTGGACTTCCGGCCAGGTGCGTCCGTACAGCGAACCGGCGGTCCACTGCAGCGCGGAGCCGGCCAGCTCGCGCGGAAAGCGCACCACCATCAGGTTCACCGCGGCCGCCAGACCCGCCTGCACGGCGAGGCCGACCAGGACCATGCGCGTGACCGGCAGTCCGGACCGCCAGCCCAGTGCGCCGAGCAGCACCGCGGCGAGCAGGCCGCCACCGAGCGCGCCGAGCGGAATCAGCGATTGGCTCGCGCCGAGTGCGAGGACGAGCACCGAGCCGAACGAGGCGCCGCCGGTGACACCCATGACATCCGGCGAGGCGAGCGGGTTGCGGAAGAGTCGTTGCAATACCGCGCCCGCCGCGGCCAGGCCCGCGCCCGCGAGGATCCCGGACACCAGGCGCGGCGCGCGGAACTCCTGCACGATGTACACCTCGCCCGGATCGCCGAGCCCGACGGCCGCGCGCACCGCGGTCGCCGCGGACATCCGAACCTCGCCGACGGTGAGCGCCACCGTGGCCAGGATCGCCAGCGCCACAACACATCCCACGCCGACGAGCACCGCACGCCGACGCCGTCTCGCCATCGTCACCGAACCATCGCGCGACATCATCCGGCCTGACGCTTGCGTGCGAGCACCGCGAGCAGCGGTGCGCCGAGAAATGCGGTGACGATGCCGACCTCCAATTCGGACGGCCGGGCGACGAGCCGTCCCACGATATCCGCGCCGAGCAGCAGCAGCGGGCCCGCGATCAGGCAGCCGGGAATCAGCACCCGGTGATCGCGGCCGAGTACCAGCCGGACCAGATGCGGCGCCGCGAGCCCGATGAACGCGATCGGCCCGGCGACCGCGACCGCCGACCCGGCCAGCAGCACCACCGCGACCATGCCGATGAGCCGAATCCGGGCCACCGGCATTCCGAGCGCCTGCGCGGTCTCGTCGCCGAGCGCGAGCGCGTTGAGCGCGGGCGCGATCGCGAGTCCGGCGACGGCGCCGATGATCAGCGCCGGCAGCATCGGCGCCAGCACGCCGAGATCGCGTTCGGCGATCGATCCGGCCAGCCAGAAGCGCGCCTCGTCGAGGGTGCGCTCGCTGAACAGCAGCACCGCCGAGGTCCAGGAGACCAGCACCAATTGCAGTACCGTGCCGCCGAGTACCAGCCGCACCGGATCCAGATCGCCCGCGCGCCGTCCGAGCGCGAGGGTGAACAGCGCCGCGCCCGTCGCGCCCGCGAAGGCGAAGCCGACGTATTGGATCGGATGGGTGAGGCGCAGCGCGTATATCGCGACGACCACCGCGAATCCGGCCCCCGCGTTGATGCCGAGCGTCGTCGGCGCCGCGAGCGGATTGCGCGTGATGCCCTGCACGATGGCGCCGGCCAGCCCGAGCGCCGCACCGACCGCGACCCCGATGACGGTGCGCGGCAACCGCATGCCGGTGATCACCATCGCGTCGCGGCCGTTCCCACCCCCGAACAGCGCCTCGACCACCGTGCCGATCGGCACCGACCGCGCCCCGAGCGCGAGACTCAGCAGCACGCACAGCGCCAGCGCGCCGACCCCGATGACCAGCACCGGCACGCGTCGCCGCCACGGCGCGGCGGTGATCGTGTCGGTCGAGCTCATGAGCCGAGAGCTTAGGTTAGCGATGCCTAACCCTGTCAACTCGAGGTTCCCGACGGCGGGATGCCGGAAGTAGAGCTCAGCGCGGGATGAGTGCGCGGACCATGGCCCGAACCCGGGCCGGATTACCGCTCACGCCCGTGAGCGCCCGACCGGGCCGGTCGAAACATTCGCACAGCACATCGGCCGCCGCGGCGAAGGTGGCGCCGCTCGGCCACCGCATGCCCTCCGCGTAACCGCATTCGAGCAGGCGGCAGATGTCCTCGGCGTCGCGCGGTGCCCGACGCTGGTGGTAGGCAAGGGCTTTGATGGCGATCGCGGTAGCTGTGTCCGGAATCGCGAGCAGGGCACCCACCTTTCGGCCGTCCGTCAGCGTGACGCGCAAACCGATCCGCATCGGGTCGGCGGCCAATGCGATATGCAGCGCGGGGATTCCGTCCACCGCGATCGGCCCGGCATCCAGATTGGGGACGTGCTTGGTGCTGAACGACGGTGCGAGCAGATCGATGGTGGCCGCGGTGCCGTCGGCGACGCGTTCGAATCGGTTGCCCGAGCGCGGATTGTCGTAGCCGAGTGCCCGCAGGCGGTCGAGCAGGTCACCCTCGCGGATGGTCACCAGTTCGACGGCCAGATCGGCATCCCTGGTCGCGCGCAACGGAATCGACACCCCGCTGCGCAGCACATGCAGGTTCACCATGTGCCCGCCGATCACCACCCACGATTCGACGTCGCGTGCCGCGGTCGCCGCGTCGGCGAGGGCGAGGTACGCGCCGTCCTCGGCGCGGGAGCCACTGTCGACGGCGAGTTCGATGCTCATGCCGCGCCGCCGAGGTGTGCCCGTGCGCTCAGGAAGCGCTGTTCGAGTTCGGCGACGGCGTCTGCCGCGTCCGGGCCGCCCGCGGCGAGGATCTCCCTGGCCACCTCGGTGATCGGCGCGAGCGGCCATGCCTGGGCGTGCGGGCCGCCGAGTGCGCCCGCGAACGCGATGTCGCATCGCCAGCCGGGGGGAATGCGGCCGACCCGCACCTCGGTGGTCGCCTCGGACCGGTCGTCCTCGATTGGCACGAAACCGGCAGGTTCCAGGTCGAGATGAGCATCGCAGTGCAGGACGACGAGTCCGGGGATGCGCCACGGCGCGATCCGATCGGCCGCCCAGTCGCCGCCGACCCGGAGTGAAACATTTTGCGCGGCAGCCTGATCCATGGCCAGCTCGATCTGCCGCTGGCCGTTGTCCAGGCTGTACCAACGGTCGACGGCTTCGGTGCGCGGCGCCCGCGCGGTCGCGAGGCGCTCGAACAATTCGCCGAGCCGTCGCGCGGACCAGCCGTCGGCCGACCGCTCGGTCCAACCGTCCGCGTCGGTGCCGCCGAGGATCTGCGATACCCGCGCCTGCGTGACGCCGGTTTCGTCGGCGATATGAATCTGGCGGACCGGGGTTGTCTGGTCGAGCAGGAACGACAGCACGAGCACCTCCGCGCGGGACAACCCATGCTCCGACATCCTGCGAGTATAAATTTTCCAAAGCAGGTCGGCAAGAATTTATATATTCGTCTGAACAGGCATTTCTGCTGTCATTTCACGGTTGGGCGGGGGCGTAGCTCGACAGGTAGCCGGTTCGGTGCGGGGACGAAGTCGCGGTTCGACGGCCGTACCCGGTGCTTCGGGTCGGGGGTCGGCGTCCAGTGGGTGAAGAGGGCGGCGGTGGCGAGGGTGATGGTCATGACGGCGAAGGTGCTGCCAGGACAGTGGCGGGCGCCGACACCGAACGGGAGGATCGCCTTCTTGTCGATCTCCTCGACGCGGTCGGTGAACCAGCGGTCGGGATCGAAGGTTTCGGGGGCGGGGTAGTAGTGCGGATTGTGGTGGATCAGGTACGGGCTGTACACGATCAGCGCACCGTCGGGGAGTGGGACGCCGCCGAGGATGACCGGCCCGTCGGCGGTCTGCGTGCTCACCCACGGACCCCAGAAGCGCAGTGTTTCCAGCACGATCGTGTGCAGATAGGGCAGTGCCGTCACATGCTCGGGACGCACGGGGCCCGCGCCGACGAAATCGTCCAGCTCCCTGCGCAATTCGGCGGCGATATCCGGATGTCGCAGCACCTCGTGCCATACCCAGGCCAGGATCGATGCGGTGGAACCGACACCGGCGGCGAGCATGAGGATGAGTTCGTCGATGATCTCCTCGTCGGACAGGCGCGCGCCGGTTTCGGTATCGGTATGGCGGACGAGCGCGGAGAGTACGTCGCGGAAGTCGCGATCGGCGCGGCGGTATTCGGTGACGACAGCACCGATTTCGGCGCGCAGGCGGGCCGATTCGGCGGCGAAGCGATGGTTGGCGACAAAACGCAGCCTGCGCACCGGCGGCGGCAGTGCGGCCCGCTGGATCACCTGGCCGAGCAGCCAGGAGATGTTCTGCCGCACTTCCCGTTTGGCGTCGGCCCCGAATTCGGCGGTGAACAGTGTCGAGGAGATGATGTCGAGGACGAGCCGGTGCGCCTCGTCCATGAGGTCGAGTGGTCGGCCCTCTGGCAGTCCCGTGGCCCAGGCGTTCGCGATATCGGTTGCGACGGTGGCATATTCGTTCAATCGGCGTTGGCGCAGTGCCGGTGCGATCATGCGGCGGCGCAGTTCGTGCGGTGTGCCGCTGAGCACGTTCGACGCACCGCGCAGGACATCGTGTGCGGCCTCCCGTATTTCCTCGCGGTGGAATTCACCCGCCGTGCCGAACCCCACCTCGCGGATGAGATCGGGGGTGGTGAGCACGTAGGCGGGGCGCGGACCGAGGTAGACGCGCACGATCGGGCCGATCTCGGCGAGCGACTTCACGAAATTCAGCCCGTCGCGCAGCGCGACGACGCTGTGGCCGAGGACCGGCATCCGTCGGGGAGCGGTCGGAATGTGATGGTGCACAGTGTTTTTCGGTGCGAGTGACCGATAGACGTCGAGCATGCTCTCGGTCAGCCGCGACTGTCGCGTGGAGTCGGCCAGCGGGGCAAGGGTTTTCCGCATCGGCTCCAGTCGCGCCGGGTCGTCGGCGAGTTCTCGAAGTGCTGCCGCCATCGCCTCGACGGACGTATCGGGGAGCCGTATTCCGCCGCCTTCCGGCACTGTCTCGGCCAGGTCGGGATCGCAGTAGAGGACGGGCAGTCCCATTGCGATGGCCTCCAGCAATGCCATGCCCTGCGTATCGAAACCCGAGGAAGGAAAGAGCAATACATCGCTGGCGGCCATCGCGGTGAGGCAGTCCGCTCGGCACACACCGCCGTGCATGCGGACCCGTTCCGCGAGGCCGCCCGCTTCGATCGCCGCCAGCGCCCGGTCCCGCAGGTCGCCGTCGCCGTAGATGTCGAAGGTGCAGTTCTCCGCGCGCCGGACCGCCTCGATGGCCGCCATCAGGCGCTTCTCGGCGGAGAGCCGACCGCACCAGAGGACACGCAGCCGCTCGGGGCTCGGGGGAGCGGAGGTCGCGGACTGCCGAGCCGCATCGAGCAGATCGTCATCGATCCCATTGGAAATGACCGTGATCGGGCGCGTCAGCCCGTGCGCGACGAAGCGCTGGGCGAAATGGCGGCTCGGCACGAGCACGGCATCGGCGGCCTGCGCCTGCGCGACCATGGTGCGCCAAGCGTGCCGGGCGGCACGGGATTCGGTGGTGCGTGGCATCCGGCCGCGATGCGGGACGAACCGTCCGTGCAGACCGCGCATGATCAGCGCGGACAGATACGGCGCCGGCGAGGTGTGTTCGATGAACGCGTCGTCGCGGCTGTGCACCGTCTGCACGACCGGAATGCCGTGCCGTCGCGCGGCGCGCAGTCCGGCGACCGCGACGCCGTAGGTGGTGTGCAGATGCACGATATCGACCGGTCCGCGCTCGCGGAACACCGCGTCGATGCGCCTATTGTTCATCGCCGTCGGCGCGACCATGGCGAACCCGTTCACCGTGATCCCCCCGAGACCGGAAAGGGCGAGCACGTCCACCTCGGGTTCGGTAGATTCCGCCGTGGGCGCGGTGAACACGGTGACACGATGACCGAGCCGCTCCAGCCCACGGCGTTGGGCGTTCACCGAGGTCTGGATCCCGCCGAGGGTGGCGGGATGAAAATCGGTGAACAAGGCCACGTGCATGGCCCCAACGGTAATCACGCAGGAGGTCCGATGAGCCTCGATCGCCCACCACCAGTTCGCTGCGCTCGGCACCCGAATGCCTCGATCGAACAAGGCAGGCTCGGTCAATCCGGCGGGACGGCCGGTATCCGGCCGCCGGGAGGGACGGGGCCACAGGCCGTGCGTCACGAGCATGTGGCGAACAGCAGGCCAATCGGGATGCGGCTGCTTCGGGTGACACTGGCCGAGGCTCGGACGCTGGTAGGGATTTGTGCTCGGGCTGCGTGTTCCGCGCGTGTGGCGAGCGAGAGGCCGAGGGGGGTACGACTACAGCGGTCGGGACCGTTGACCAGATTGTGTGGGTGGGTGCCGGTATGAGGATCGCGATTCCGCTGTCGGGTACCCGGGGGGACGTGCAGCCTGCTGTCGCGCTGGGGTTGGAGTTGCGGCGGCGCCAGCATGACGTGATCGTCGGCGCACCGCCCAACCTCGTCGAATTCGCTACTCGTGCCGGGCTTACGGCGGTGAGCTGCGGGCCCGATGTGCAGCAGCTGTATTCCTCCGATGCGGGGCAGCGGGCGTTGGCCGCCGGGAGCAGTTTTCGGCTGATGCAGTTGGTCGGTAAGCAGATGGCCGGGTATGCGGCGCGGATGAATCGCGAGGTGATCGAGGTCTGCGCGGATGCGGACGTGATCGTGGCGACCATGCTCACCGAGGATCGGGCGATGTCGGTCGCGGAGGCGATGGGCGTGCCGATGGTGGTGTTGCACGGATTTCCCTGCCGCGGCAACGGCGCCTACCCCTTTCCCGGAGCACTACCGCCGAACTGGCGGCCACCGGCATTCATGAACCGGGCGACGTGGGGGCTCGCCGAGAACCTGCGGCGCGTCGTCTTCCTGCGCTACCTGAATCAGCTGCGGCACGAGCTGGGGCTGCCGAATTCGGCGGCGAGCCCGGCGGCGGTACTGGCCCAGCGTGGCGTGCCCGAGGTGCAGATCTACGACCGCGCGCTGGTACCGGGCCTCGCCGAACAGTGGGATGCGCGCAGACCACTGGTGGGTTTCCTGCCACTGGAACGCACCGCGCGGGAAGCCATCGGCGAGCTCGCCGCGGAGCACGGCGAGGTGGTGGCCTGGATCGTCGAGGATGAGCCGCCGGTGTACTTCGGCTTCGGCAGCATGCCGATTCGCGATACCCGCGCCGTGCTCGATATGGTCGACCAGGTCTGTCGGCGACTAGGTCAGCGGGCACTGGTCAGCGCGGGATGGAGCGGCTTGGTCCCGGCGGATACCGGCCCGCACATCAGGGTCGTCGGCCCGCTCGCGCACGACATCGTGTTCCCGCTCTGCACCGCCGCCGTGCACCACGGCGGTATCGGCACCACTTTCGAAAGCCTGCGCGCCGCACTGCCGACCCTGGTCTGCTCGGTATCCTTCGACCAGCCCATGTGGGGCGGCCAGGTAGAACGCCTCGGCGTCGGCGCGCACATCCCGTTCCGCAGACTCGATCCGGCCCGCCTGGCCGAAGGACTACGCACGGTCCTCGCCGACAAGACCCGACAACGCGCGAAATCTCTTGCAGTGGAACTGCAATCGAGCGCCGACGCGACAATGCGAACAGCCGACATCGTCGAAACAGCCGCGGAGTGAGCTGGGTAGCAGTGGTTTCGGCCGATTCGTACGTGATGGTGCGGCGCAGTGTCCGGCATACCGTGCGCAGCCGGGACACGTTGCTCATCTCGCTGATGTTGCCGGTGCTGATCATGGTGCTGTTCGTGTATGTGTTCGGTGGGGCGATCCAGGTGGGTGGGCGGTATGTCGACTATGTGATGCCGGGGATCATCCTGCTGTGCACGGGATTCGGTGCGTCCATTACCGCTACCGCCGTCGCGGGGGATCTGCGGACCGGCGCGGTCGATCGGTTCCGTACGCTGCCGATGTTCCGGCAGGCATTGCTGGCCGGGCACGTCGGGGAAGGGGTTCTGCGCAATCTGGTCGCCGTCGCGATCGTTGTGGCGATCGCGCTGGTGCTCGGGTTTCGGCCGAGTGCGGGGGTGGCCGGGTGGGCGGCAGCGATCGGGCTGATCGTGATGTTCGTACACGCGATCATCTGGATTGCCGTCGCGCTCGGGCTGTTGGCCCGAAACCCCGAGGCGGCAGGAGGATTCACCTACGCCATCATGTTCATCCCCTACATCAGCAGCGCTTTCGTGCCCACGGCCACCATGCCGTCATGGCTGCGCGGATTCGCCGAGCATCAGCCTGCGACACCCGTGGTCGAGACGATCAGGGGATTGCTCACCGGCGGCGGAGCCGGGGAGCCTGGTGTCGCGGTGCTGTGGTGCCTCGGTCTCACGGTCGCCGGGTACGGCTGTGCCGCAGTACTTTTCGAGCGCTATCGGCGCTGAGGTGGTCGGCGGGAGAACGCTTACTCGGGCGACGTCCGGGACCGGTTGCGTTCGCGCTCGGCGGCGGTGGCGAGATAGTCGCCGAGTTCGCGTTGCAGGGTGAGGTCGAGTGAGCGGGCGAGCGTGGCATGCACCGAGGCCACGGCGAGTTCGCGCATTTTGTTGAGCATCGTTGTGGTGTCGGCGATTTCGCCGTTGGTCTCGGGGAGCCAGCCCGGCCCGTGCTCCTCGACGATGTGCTGTTTGGCGGCGGTGATCATGATGTGGGTGATGTCATCGATCCGGTCCGCCACCTTGGCGTAGATCTCGATGAGCGTGCGCAGTTCGAGGCCGTACTCGTGCAGCTCGGCGAACGAGGTGAGCAGCGCGGTATCGGTGAACACCACCGTATCGCCCTCGACGCGGACCAGTTTCATGTCCTGCAGGCGGTCGACCAGCTCGTCGGCCTCGGTGCCGAGAATGGTGCCGATCAGCTCGCGCGGCACCTCGAAGGTTTCGTCCTTGGCCCAGGCCGCGGTCACCGCGTGCTGCAGGCCGAGCACCTCGGTGAGGTCCTTGCCGGTCTCCCAGCTGGTGATGAAGTCGCCGATATGCGCGGTGGTGAAGCCGCGCTGCAGCAGCGCGTCGATCAGTCGCAGCCGTTCCAGGTGCGCGTCGTCGTAGATGCTCGCACGACCGTCCTTGCCGATGGGCGGCGGCAGGAGCCCGCGCTCCTGATAGGCGCGGACGTTGCGGGTGGTGGTGCCCGCGGCGCGCGCGAGGTCGTCGATGCGATATTCCGGCATCGTCACCTCCCTCGCCCTGCACGGAACCGGTCGGCCGACGGCCGAACACCACGGTCGTTCGAACGACCGAGTCTAACGTTCGGGCCGCCGGCCGCCGTCATCTCAGCACCGCGCCATCTACGACACCGCCGCGATCCGCGGTTTCGGCGCGCCCGCCGCCACCGGGACGGCCGTGTAGTCGTCCAGGTTCACCGTGCGCAGCTGATGCACGTACTGCGTGGCGAAGCCGGGGTACATGGTCGCGTTGAAGCCGTCCTCGGTGAGATACCAGCTGCGGCAGCCCGAGTTCCAGGTGGTGCCGGTGAGCCTGCGCTGCATCGTCGCGTTGTAGCTGTCCTGCCGGTCGCGGCGCACGTCGAGCATGCGCAGGTCGCGGTCGAGGATGGTGCCGATGGCCCGCGTCAGATAGTCGATCTGGGCTTCCATGTACACCAGCGCCGAATTGTGCCCCGGTCCGGAATTCGGTCCGAATGTCAGGAACAGATTCGGATACCCGGACACCGCGACGCTCTTGTAGGCGAATGCCCCGCGCGCCCATTCCTCCGCGAGCACCCGGCCGTCGCGGCCGATGACCGGAATCGGCGTGCCGGTCTTGGATACGTCGAACCCGGTCGCGAACACGATGCAATCCGCTTGGTGCTCAACACCTTCCGCCGTTCGGATGCCCTGTGGGGCGATCCGGGCGATGGGCCAGGTGATCAGCTTGCAGTTCTCGCGCTGCAGCGCGGGGTAGTAGTCGTCGGTCATCAGCAGCCGCTTGCAGCCCGCACGGAACTCCGGGGTGAGCTGGCGGCGCAGCCACGGATCCTTCACCTGACGGCGCAGCTGCGCCCGCCCGACGAGTTCGACGACCCTGGTCAGCGGCGTATTCCAGACGACGCCGAGCGCCACCGACTCGTGCCCGTAGAACCAGGCGCGCCTGGCCAGCGATTCGGCCGCGGGCACCCGGCGATACAGCTCCTTGGTCAGCGGGCTGGTGCGCCGATTGACCCGGGGCAGTACCCATCCCGGCGTGCGCTGGAACACCTTGACCGAGGCCGCCCTGTCGACGAGTTCCGGAATGATCTGCACCGCGCTGGCTCCGGTGCCGACGACCGCGACCCGCTTGCCGGTGAAGTCGTAGTCGTGATCCCAACGGGCACTGTGGATCTTGTGTCCCTCGAAGGTTTCGATACCGCGGATGTCGGGGAAGCCGGCATTGGCCAGCGGCCCGGAGGCGAGGACAACGGTGCGGGCCCGCAGACGGTCCGCACGGCCATCGATGGCGATCTCCCATTCGCCCGCCGGTTCGTCGAACTCCAGGCCGGTCACGGTGTGCCCGAACCGGAAATGCGGTCCGAGCCCGAACTCCGCGGTCATCGCTTCGATGTAGCCGAGGATCTCGTTGCTGCCCGAATAGGTGTGCGACCAGTCCGGATTCGGCGCGAAGCTGTAGGAGTACAGCCGCGACGGAATATCGCACGCCGCGCCGGGATAGGTGTTGTCGCGCCAGGTGCCGCCGATCGCGGTCCCGCGCTCTAGGATCACGAAATCGCGAATCCCCTTCTGCTTCAATCTGATCGCGGCGCCGATGCCCGCGAATCCGCCGCCGATGATGGCGACGGCGAGTGTCTTGTCGGTCATATCGTTCACGCCGCCGGCTCGTAGGTGACTTCCTTGACCCAGGTCGGGTCCTTGCGCAGCAGACCCTGCGGCACCCTCGCGGTGATCTTCACCAGCGCGTCGGCGAGCAGATGGTAGGGGTGGCCGCGGTTGATCACCCAGCCGCCGTGCATCTTCACGATCTGATACATCGGCAGCCTGCGCGCGAATTCGCTGCGCTCACCGACATTCGCGTAGCGCTTGAGCGCGGTGTACAGCTTCTCCTCGTCGACGCCCATCGCCACGATGTTGTCGCGCATCTTGTTCAGCAGCGGCACATAGCTCAGCACGCCGATGAGGAACGACGGCTTCACCCAACCGCCGACCAGATCGGTGGCCAGCTTGCGCAGCTGTGCGTGACCGAGCACATCCATCACCGCGAAATCCACGGCCAGATGCCGGGATTCGTCGGCGTTGATCCGCTTGAACGCCTCCTGGCAGACCGGATCCTCGATCTCGTCGACGATGAACTTGATCAGCGCGCCGTCCAGCGCCACCTCCAGCATCGGAATCACCGTGCCGAGGAACGACATCGACATGTCGTCGGAGTACTTGTCGAGGAAGTCGATGACCAGTTTGACGTTCACATTGGGCTGCGGGATCTCGTCACCGTCGAGCATGCCCCAGCGGCGCATCAGCGCCAGTTCGGCATTGGCGTGCTTCTGCTCCTCGGCATGGAAATAGCGGTAGATCTCACGCAGGGTCTCGGTGGGCGCCTTCTTCGCCATGGCGGCGAAACCGCGCGCGCCCACGTTCTCGATCCACATCAGATCGGCCATGAACGGCTTGAGCTTGGCGTGCAGTTCGGGCGTGATCGTCTCCGCACCCGGTGCGTCCCAATCGATATCGGCCAGCGCCCACTGCCGGTCCTTGATCTTGCGGAGCATATCGTCGAAATCCATCTGGATGGCCATGTCAGACCCCTGTCTTGTCGGTGACCGATGAGCGGTCGGAGCTGGTCGAATCCTCTTGGGGCAGTAGCCGATCCAAAAGTCCGAGGGCGTAGGTGTACTGGGCAGGGAAGTAGCGCTTGAGCCGCCAGACGATATGCGCGTCCAGCTGCGGCAGCACATACAGCTGGCCGCGATCGTGGGCGTCGAGCGTGGTCGCGGCGACGCGGTCGGGGGAGAAGCCGGTCAACCGCATCAGCGTGTCGGCGAGCCTCATCGACTGCTGGGTGATGCGGCCGTCGCGGGCCACATTGGTCTTGACGAAGGTGGGGCACAGCACCGTCACCGCGACGCCGGTACCGCTCATCTCCGCGGCCATGGTCTCCGACAGCGACATCACCGCGGCCTTGGACACGTTGTAGGCGGCCATCGATGGCGCCGCCGCGAAACCGGCGGCCGACGCGACATTGATGATGCCGCCCTGCCGTGCGGCCCGCAGCTGCGGTGCGAAGATCTCGCAGCCGTGCACCACGCCCCACAGGTTGATGCCGAGTGCCCAGTCCCAGTCGTCGAAACCGATCTCGCCCACGTGTTTTCCGCCAATGCCGACGCCCGCGTTGTTGACCACCAGGGTCACCGGGCGGTCGAAGATCGAATCGGCGAAGCGGGCAAGGATTTCCACGTCCTCGCGGCGCGCGACATCGCAGCGGAACGCGTGCGCGGCGCCCGGATGCCGGCGTTCGATGAGCGCGACGGTCGCGTCGGCGCGTGCCTCGCTGATATCGGCGCAGATCACCTCCCCGCCGCGCGCGGCGATCTCCAGTGCGAACGCACGCCCGATGCCGCTGCCCGCACCGGTCACCACCGCTCGCGCGCCGTGCGAGCGTCGTGGTCGAATGCCAAGTGGCAGTAGCTTTTCCAGTCCGAACATGTCAGCTCACCTTCTCCGTGACCCTGGTGGAAGCCAGCGCGGCGCGCAGGAATTCGGCCGTGCGATCGAGTGCCATGCCGGCCTCGGGGACCACCATGGGCAGCGCCTGGAAGACGTGCATCTGGCCGGGCCAGACCTCCAGTTCGCAG
The DNA here is from genome assembly GCF_044547285.1 of Nocardia sp. NPDC052566. NCBI lineage: Bacteria > Bacillati > Actinomycetota > Actinomycetes > Mycobacteriales > Nocardiaceae > Nocardia > Nocardia sp. NPDC052566. Next base: position 980,533 of record NZ_JBIUAF010000002.1, read on the forward strand.
CGGCCACCCGCGGCGCGCACCATGGCGTGCAGGTGCCTGGCGTCCGCGCTCAGCATCTCGGCGCCGCCGACCTGCACCAGGATCGGCGGGAGGTCCGTGCCCTGCGGGATCGAAAGACGCAGGCGCGGCGCGTCTTCGGGGAGGCCGCGGGTGTACTGCCGCGGCAGCCGGGCGGCGGCCCGCGCGGAGATGACCGGATCCGGCCTGCGCCGTTCCCGTTCGGCGGCGAGGCCGAGGGTGAGGTCGAGCAGCGGGGAGAACATGGTGACGGCGGCGGGCTGTGGGTATCCGCGGCGGCTGTTCTGGATCAGCAGGTCGAGCGCGAGGTGTCCGCCCGCCGAATCGCAGCCGATCACCAGATCGTCTGCGGCGTATCCGTTGTCGAGCAGCCACTGATACCCCGCCTCGACATCGTCGGCGGCGGCGGGGAATCGGTGCTCCGGCGCGAGCCGGTAGTCGGTGAGGAAGACCGGCAGTCCGGTCTTGCGCGACAGCTGCGTGGCGAGCCCGCGATGGGTGCGTGCCGAGCAGAGCACGTAACCGCTGCCGTGGATGTAGTAGATCGCCTGCTTACCGAATTCGACGCCGGGCGCCCGCACCCATTCCCCGCGCACGGCGCCGGAACGAACCCGGCTGACGGTGCTGCCCCGCACGGGCGGCCCGCCCGCCGCCATGATCGTCGCGATGAGCCTGCGGGAGAACCACACGCCCGGCCCGTTCATCGGAATCGCGCAGTTCAACGGCCGCAGGCCGAGCCGAGTCGCCGTCGAGGCGAGCTGAGCCCGCACCGAAGGCGCGGTGGGAACGCCGGGGACCGAGGTCCTCGTTGACCTTGTCATGTCCCCAGAATCATCGACGAATGTGCCATTTGTCAATGGCACATTTATTGCAGGCTGGTTGCGCTCCGAGCCGTGAACGCCGAACGCGGCCCGCGGCGTGGGTGCCGGGGCCGCGTGGTCGGGTCGGAGTTCGTCGAACGCAGTCGAATGGCCGTGCGACACGCCGTGGCCAGGGGCCTTTCGACTGCGCTCGACGGTACGTATGCCGGTGTCAGTAGCCGCGGTCGAGGTCGATGGGGGCGATCAGGTCGCGGCCCTGGACGAAGCGGGTGACGTTCTCGCTGACGTGGTCGGCGAACGCCGCGAGACGCAGCTGCGGCGGGTTCGAATCATGCGGCGTGACAATGGCATTCGGCAGCACCCAGAGCGGGTGACCGTCGGGGAGCGGCTCGGGATCGGTGACGTCGAGCCCGGCGCCACCGATGGCGCCGGAGGCCAGCGCGGCGACCAGGGCATCGGTATCGATGAGGCTGCCGCGGGCGATGTTGATCACCCAGGAGGTCGGCTTGAGCCTGGACAGTTCGTCCGCGCCGATGAGGTGGCGGGTGGCCGGGGTGGCGGGCGCGGCGACGATGACGTGATCGGTGTGCGCCCACACCTTGCCGAGCTGATCGGCGGCGATGGTTTCGATGGTTTCGGGGATGCCGGGGCCGGTGACCGGGCGCCCGGTGCGATTGACCGCGATGACGTGCGCGCCGAGCGGAACGAGCATGGGAATCAGCGCGCGCCCGATACCGCCCGCGCCGACGATGGTGACCGTCTTGCCGCGCAGGGTGCTGACGTGCGGGTAGAAGTCCCGCTGTCGCCAGCTGCCCGCGCGCAGATGTTCCGGCAGGTAGCGCACACCCGCGAGCAGCAGCATCAATGCGTGCTCGGCCACATTGGCCGCGAAAGCGCCTGCGGCGGAGGTGAATCGAACATTCGGATGACGCGCGAAGATTCCGGCGGTGAACCAGTCCTCGACACCGGCGGCGTGCAGTTGCACCCACTCGATCGAGTCGGGCAGCTCCATCGGGAACTCACCGGGCGCGCCCGCCCAGATCAGCGCCCTGGCATCGGCCAGATCGGCCACCGTCGCACCACCTTCGACGACCGCCTTCTCCAGCAGCGCGGGCGGCGGCGTGGCCGGGCCGATCGCCACCGGGACGGCAACCTCGGGTCGGCTCATGGAAAGGACCTCCTTCGGGCGGTGCAACCGGTGGTGTTCGCGACAACAGGGCGAGGCGACCGTCCGCAGTGAAGGTGCCCAGATCGACGCTAGCATCGCCCGCCGATGTGAGTTGCGGCTCCACCGCCCGCCCTATCCGGCATCGCCGGTCGCCGATCGACCGTCCGCGACAGAGACGCGCGTCATGACCAGCGGCATCTCCGCCGCCGCGTACCGAAATCGCCTGCGGTTCAGGGCAATCCCCTCCCGAACCGCTAGTCGTCGTCCTCCGGTAGGTCCTCGATGCGATCGCGCTCCGCCCATGCGATCAGCGGTTCGAGCGAGAACACCGCGGTGTCGATATCCGCATGCAGGTCACCGAGGGCGGCGTAGCGCGCGGGCACGGTGGACATGGTGAAGTCGCGCGGATCGATATCGGGGATCTCGTCCCAGCCGATGGGGGTGGACACGGTGGCCGCGGGAACGCCGCGCACGGAGTAGGCGGCCGCGATGGTGTGGTCGCGCGCGTTCTGGTTGTAGTCGACGAAGAGCAGTTTCGGATCGCGGTCCTTGCGCCACCAGGTGGTGGTGACATCGTCGGGCGCGCGGCGCTGCACCTCGTTGGCGAAGGCGAGTGCGGCGCGGCGCACATCGGTGAAACCCCATTCGGGGGCGATGCGCACATAAATGTGAATTCCCTTGCCGCCGGACGTTTTCGGCCACCCGACGGCGCCGAGATCGTCGAGCGCCTCACGCACGACGCCCGCCACCCGCTGCACCCGCGACCACGGGCAGTCCGGCATCGGGTCGAGGTCGATGCGCCATTCGTCGGGGCGCTCGGTGTCGGCGGCGCGCGAGTTCCACGGATGGAACTCCACCGTCGACATCTGCACCGCCCAGATCACGTCGGCGAGTTCGCCGACGCACAGCTCGTCCGCGTGCCTGCCGTAGCGCGGGAAGAACACGCGCACCGTGGGAATCCAGTCGGGCGCACCCGCGGGTAGTCGTTTCTGATGGACCTTGTCGCCCGCGAGTCCCTTCGGGAAGCGGTGCAGCATGCACGGCCGGTCGCGCAGCGCGTTGACGATCCCGTCGCCGACGCTGAGGTAGTACTGCACCAGGTCGAGCTTGGTCGCGCCGGTTGCCGGAAAGTAGATCCGGTCCGGATTGGAGATGCGGACGGTGCGGTCGCCGACGTCGAGTTCGATCGCGGGCGACGCGGACTTGCTGGCCACCCGTCCGACGATAACGGGTCGTCCGGTCTGTCGCCGGGATCTCGAGAGTATTCAGCTCAAACTGTGCAGTTAAAACTGGACAGTTGAGACTGAAGGATTTATCGTTGTTCCATGGCCGAGATCTCCGAATCCGCGGTTCGCGCCGCGAACGAGGTGCGGGTGGTCTTCAGCAGGCTGCGGCGCAGACTGCGGGAGCTGGACGCCGATGACGACATCACCCCCTCGCAGGCGGCGGTGCTGAGCCGCCTCGACAAGGATGGGCCCGCCTCGACCAGCGATCTCGCTGCCGCGGAACGGGTACGGCCGCAATCGATGGCGGTGACCGTCGCGGCATTGGAGCGCGCCGAATTCGTCCAGCGCAGGCCCGATCCCACCGACGGGCGCAGACAGTTGATCTCGCTCACCGCGACGGGACATCACCGCGTACTGGGGGATCGAGCGGCACGTCAGGAATGGCTGGCGCGCACGCTGCAGGATCGCTGCACGGAAGCGCAGCGCCGCACCATCATCGAGGCGCTCACGCTGCTGGACGACATCACGCAAGACTGAGAGTAAGGACCCTCCATGACCGTGACCACCCTCGACGAGCGCACCGCGCTCGTCGTCATCGACCTGCAGCACGGCATCGTCGCCGCGCCGCGGGTACCCCATTCCGCCGCGGCCGTTGTCGCGAACTCCGCCGCCCTGGCGCACGCCTTCCGTGCGCACGGTCTGCCGGTCATCCTGGTGCGGGTCTCGTTCGCCATCGATGGTGCCGACCAGGCCAAGGGGCGCAACGAATTTCCGTCGCTGCCCGGCACGCCGCCCGAGGGCTGGGATCGGATCATCGATGATCTGCTCGGCCACCCGGAGGACATCCACGTCACCAAACGCAACTGGGGCGCCTTCTACGGCACCGACCTCGATCTGCAACTGCGCCGCCGTGCCGTCACCCAGATCGTGCTCACCGGTATCGCCACCAGTATCGGCGTCGAATCCACCGCTCGCGCCGCCCACGAACACGGCTACCACGTCACCCTGGCCACCGACGCGATGACCGACGCCGACGCCGCCTCGCATGAGCACAGCGTCGCCAAGATCTTTCCCCGCCTCGGCGAGACCGGAACCACCGCCGAGATACTCGAACTGCTCGCGACGAGATAGTTCTTCGCTGCTCGCGAACGCAGGCGACGCCGGGGCGGTAGGCGCGCACACTGGCGCTATGAAGCGAAATCCGTTCCGCGCCCTGCTGCGGCGGCTGCGCCCGAAGGTCGCCGCAGGTAACAGCGGGCGCTCACCCGGCCCGGACGCCGGTGGCGCCGCGGGCGTCCGCGAGCCGCGCCGCCCGCTGCCCCCGGACAACCTGCTGCACGCGGCGGAGGAAATTCCGCCGGACCCGCGGAAAGTCGACCTGCCCGACGCCCGTCAGTGACTCAGGAGGTCGCCGGCCCGGCGAAGGCCTGCGCCACCGCGAGGCTGTCCTCGTAGACGTGATGCCGGGTGATGAGGCCGTTCTCGACGGTGAGGTGCAGGGCGAATCGAGATCGGTACGCTCGGCCGGTGGACCGGGCCGTCTGCCGGATCTCGCCGAGTACGACAGCGTGCGGCCCATCCACCAGGATGGACTCGATGACCGTCCCGACTTCCTCCGGGACATGGTGGCGCGCGAGCTGGTCGAAGTGGGCGGCCGCGTCGGCGCGGGTGACCCGGTGCCGAATCCAAGGCGTCTCGGCGCGCCCGTGCTCGTCCTCGGGCCAGTTCAGCTTCCAATCGCCTTGTTCGGCATACATTTCCGCGATCAGCCCGGGGTCCCCCTTCGCGATCCGCCCCAAGAGTTCTTCCACTACGGCACGAGTCGTTGTCGGTGTGGTCATGGATCCCATCCTCTGATCATCGAGCGCCGAACGCCATTACCCCTCAGGTAAAGGCGCTGCCTGCGGTTCGAAGGCGCATGCGCGAGTAGGTGATTCGGACCGCATCGCCGTCATACCGGCGACCTGCGGTGATGCGGCAGTGCCGGATGGAGGTTGGGTGTCCTGCGTTCGAGAACCATGACGGCGGTGCGATATTCGTCACCGGCGATCCCCACGGCCGACAGCCCGCGGACAGTGCCGACCCGATCGCCGACGGTAGTCAGGCTTCGTGCCACTCGGTGGTGCGGGTGAGCTGGTTCGGGCGAGCACCGAGGACTATCGGCGGGATCAGGTGACGGAGGCGAGGGCGAAGGGGAGTACCGCGTCGGCGCCCGCGGTGCGCAGGGCGTTGGCGGCCAGCGTCAAGGTCCAGCCGGTGTCGGTGAGGGTGTCCACCAGCAGGATCGGGCCGTCGACGGCGGTGAGGTCGGGGAGTTTCCAGGAGTCGAAGAGGCCTGCCACGCGGTGTGCGGAGTTGGCGGCGGAGACCGGCGGGCGATCCGGGCGGGTGTGCAGGGTGCCGAGGTTGTCCAGACGGCCGATTTGGGCGAGGCGGGCGGCCAGGCTCGCGGTGAGCTGGGGGTAGCGCGGCGATTCGAGGGCGAGGACCGAGGTCGGGCGAGCGGCCCAATCCCAGTCGCGCAGTACGGCGATGCAGGCATCGAAGACCGCGTCGGGGACCGGGATATCGGGGCCGTCGAGCAGGCCGCGCAGGCGCTGCCCCCAGCCGAGGTCGGTCAGGCGGCCGAGCACGCGACCGGTCTCGGGGCCGCCGGTGATCTTGCCGGACAGCGGAACTCCGAGCTTCGCCATGCCGGTCGGCCACTGTTTGCGCGGCGCGAGGTCGAGGCCGGGCCGGTCGAGGCGGGCGCGCGTCGCGGCGACGGCGGCGACGTCCACCGTGACATCGGGACGGGTGCCGGTGCAATTGTCGCAGCGACCGCAGCCTGGCGAATCCGCCTCGGCGCCGGGCAAACCGGGATCGTCGAGCTGGCGGCGCAGGAACTCCATCCGGCAGGCGGTGGTGGACTGGTAGTCGATCATGGCCTGCTGCTCGACCTCACGAGCGGCCGACAGGCGCTCGTAGCGTTCGGCGTCGTAGGTCCACGGTTCACCGGTGGACAGCCAGCCGCCGCGCACCCGGCGCACCGCGCCGTCGACGTCGAGCACCTTCAGCACCATCTCCAGCCGGGAGCGGTTCAGTTCGACCAGCGGCTCCAGCGCCGCGGTCGACAGCGCGCGGTCGGTATCGAGCGCGTCGAGGACCGCGCGCACGATGTGCTCGCGTGGAAAGGCAACGGAGGCAAAGTAACTCCAGATCCGCTGATCCTCCGGACCCGGCAGCAGCACCACCTCGGCACGCTCGGTGCCGCGGCCGGCACGGCCGACCTGCTGGTAGTAGGCGATGGGCGAGGACGGCGCGCCGACGTGCACCACGAAACCGAGATCCGCCTTGTCGAATCCCATACCGAGCGCCGAGGTCGCGATCAGCGCCTTCACCTCGTTGTTCAGCAGCGCCGATTCCAGGGCCTCGCGCTCGGCCGGATCGGATTGGCCGGTGTAGGCGGCGACGGTGTGGCCGTGCGAATTCAGCACATCGGCCAGATCGTTGGCGGCGGCGACGGTGAGCGTGTAGACGATGCCGGAACCGGGCAGCCGGTGCAGCTGACCGCTGAGCCACGCGGTGCGTTCCACCGCGTCGTCGAAGCGCACCACCGACAGGTGCAGCGATTCACGATCCAGCGTGCCGCGCAGCACGAGCGTATCGGTGCCGATCTGGGTGGCGACATCGGTGACCACCCGGTCGTTGGCCGTCGCGGTGGTGGCGAGCACCGGCACGCCGGATCCGAGATCGGCGATGAGGGTGCGGATGCGGCGGTAGTCCGGCCGGAAGTCGTGGCCCCAGTCGGAGACGCAGTGCGCCTCATCGATGACCACCAGGCCCGCGTCCGCGGCGAGCTTCGGCAGCACCTGATCGCGGAAGTCGGGATTGTTCAACCGTTCCGGGCTGACCAGCAGCACGTCGATATCGCCCGCAGCCACCCCGGCGTGGATATCGTCCCACTCGGTCATATTGCCCGAATTGATGGTTGCCGCGACGACACCGGCTCGCTGTGCGGCCGCGACCTGGTTGCGCATCAGCGCGAGCAGCGGCGAGACGATCACCGTCGGGCCGCGGCCCTCGGCGCGCAGCAACTTGGCCGCGATGAAGTAGACCGCCGACTTACCCCAGCCGGTGCGCTGCACCACCAGCGCCCGGCGGCGGTGTACGACCAGTGCCTCGATCGCGGTCCACTGATCTTCGCGCAGCCTCGCCTGTGGTCCGGCGAGCTCACGCAGTAGCTGCTCGGCGCGTTCGCGCAGCTCGTGCGTTGCCGGTTCGAGGGTGGTGCCGCTGGCTGTCGTCACCCGGACCATAGTGCCCGACGCCACCGACAACGCGTGCCGCAGCTCATCGATCCTGGTGCCATCCGCCGCCGACATGCCTGGCTGCCGTGATCGATCACCGGGTGCGTCGACGATCGCCGCATCGTGAAGGTCTCACCGCATGCCCGCGCCGCGGTACACGCGATCAGTCGCACCGCGACGCCGCCCGACACACCGGGGTGTGGTTTCTGATAGCTAGGCGTGTCGGTGATCGGGGCATGGATTCGGTGCCTGCTCGAGTCATGCCATTCACCGCGAATTGCCATTGCGCGACGGACAATAGGGCGAGCAAGATCCCCGCACCCGGGATCGCTCAGGGAGGACGACCATGTCGAGCAACTATCAGCCGCCCGCGGAGTGGTCACCGCCCGGTGCCCAGTTCCGCAGCGGCAGCACCGTGGGGCGCACCCTGTCCAGCACCGTGTTCGCGCTGGTGGTGGCGCCGATCGGAATCGGGCTCGCCGCCAACGGCGCCGCGGACACCAGGGAGTGGATCGTCCTCGGTGACGAGACGGCGCGCTGGGGTTCGACGTTCCAGATCATCGGCGGCGCCGTGCTGTTGTTCCTGGTGGCGACGCTGGCCGCGCATTCACCCGTCAGCACCGTCATCGCCGGACTGGTCTGGGGTCTGCTCCCCGGGCTCGCGCAGGTGTTCTTCCCCGACGACATCTGGCGGACCATCCAGAACACGCCCGCGCTGTCGAACGGGCTCAAGCTCGCACTGCACGCCTGGGTGAACAACGGTTTCGCGCTGATCACCGGCATGCTGCTGCTCGGCGCCGGTATCGCCGCCGGGCTGCGGCGCCGCTGAATCATCCGGCGCGGCGCGGCTTCGGTACAGGCCTGCGCCGGTCGTTCCGGCAGGGAATGCGCCTACCTGCCGGAACGACGCCGGCTCAGCCCTTGACGCAGAGCACCTGACGCAGCGTCGCGACGATATCGACCAGATCGGCCTGCGCCGCGATCACCTGGTCGATGTCCTTGTACGCGGCCGGGATCTCGTCGACCACACCCGCGTCCTTGCGTGATTCGACGCCCTCGGTCTGCGCGATGAGATCCGCGACGGTGAACTGCTTCTTGGCCGCGGTACGGCTCATCCGGCGGCCCGCGCCGTGCGAGGCCGACTGGTACGACTCCGGATTTCCCTTGCCGCGCACCACATACGAGCGGGTGCCCATCGAGCCCGGAATCAACCCGAGATCGCCCTCGCCCGCGCGGATGGCGCCCTTGCGGGTCACCAGCATCGGCATGCCGTCGATCACCTCTTCCGCCACATAGTTGTGGTGGCAGGAGATCGGCTTGTCGAAACGCACCGGGCGCTCGGCGAATTCGTCACGCACGGCGCGGCAGACCAGCGCGAGCATCACCGCGCGGTTGCGCGCCGCGTATTCCTGCGCCCAGGTGAGATCGCGGCGGTAGGCATCCATTTCCGGTGTGCCGGAGAGGAATACGGCCAGATTGCGATCGACCAGGGCGCCGTTGTGCGACAGCGCCCGCGCGACCTTCATGTGGCGCTCGGCGAGTTCCTTGCCGATATTGCGGCTGCCGGAATGCAGCAGGATCCAGACGGCGTCGTGCTCGTCGAGGCATACCTCGATGAAGTGGTTGCCGCCGCCGAGCGAGCCCATCTGCTTGTGCGCCTTGCCTTCCAGCGCCTGCACCTCGGGGGTCAGCGAGGTGAACGAGTCCCAGAAGCGGTCCCAGCCACGATTGTGCAGCGCGGCCTCGCCGTGCGAGGCCGCGAATTCGGCGCCGAGCTTGCCGACGTCGACCGCGTCCTTGTGCGCTTGGAAGCCGACGGGCACCGCCGCCTCGATGCGCGAACGTAGCGAGTGCAGGTTGTCCGGCAGGTCGGCGGCGGTCAGGTCGGTCTTGACGCTCTCCATGCCGCAGCCGATATCCACGCCGACCGCGGCGGGAGCGACGGCATCCTTCATCGCGATCACCGAGCCGACCGTGGCGCCGATACCGAGGTGCACGTCCGGCATGACGCGCACGCCGTGGACCCATTCGAGCCGGGCGATATTGCGCAGTTGCTGCAGCACAGCCGCGTCCATCTCGTGCTCGTGGGCCCACATCAACGTCCGCGCACGGGTGCCGTGCAACTCGACGGGAAACATCGGAGTCGTCCTTACATATCGGTGATCAGGTCTCTCCACGGTAGGTATCGGCGCGCCGGTGCGCACTCGAATAAATACGGGTAACCGCAGCGCCGGGCACCGGCTGTTGATCTACGCGCTGTGTCGGGCACGCGGAAGTGCGGAGCTCAGATCTGGTAGGCGCGCTCCGCGTTGCCGTTGGCGAGGGCGGTGATCAACTGCTCGGCGTCGGCGCCGGTGATCACGTCCTCGGCGATCCATTCGTCGAGCAGCTTCCCGAGCCCGTTGCGCCACAGCCTGGCGCCGAGGTAGTGCAGTTCCGGCAGGCCATAGCCGTCGGAGGAGTACAGCAGCGACCGGAACGGCACCAGCTCAAGCGTTTCGGCGAGCACCGCCGAAGTGCGGTGTCCCACATAGGGAATGGTCAGCCCGAGATCCATCCGCACATGTGGGAAGGCATGGGTGAGATAGGCGGCCTTGCGGTGAAAAGGCCAGCAGTGCAACAACATCACCGTGAGACCCGTCTGCGCTGTCGCGCGCAGGAAGTCGGTGAGCAGCAGCGGATCCGCGCGCTGCAGCCGCAGGTCGGCATCGCCGAAGCCGGTGTGGACCTGCAGCGGCAGTCCGAGTTCGGCGCCGATGCGCGCACCGACCCCGACCAGCCAGCCGAGTAGGTGCTTATCGGTGAGGCGCCGGCTCGGCAGCACCGCGGCGGGCGGCGCGTCGACGAGCGGGAAGTCGAGGCCGCACCGGTAGGCGACGATCGTCTTCAGGCCGACCGCGTACCGCGCGCGATCGCGCAGTGCCGCCTCGATCTGGTCGAACACCGTGGTGAGCGCGTCGATATCGTCGAAAAGCGTGGCGGGCGTTCCGCTCTCGGCGATGACCCGCTCCGCGACGTGTTCCAGCCGCACGATCTCCCGCACCGTGCCGCCGGTCAGCTCGGCGAGATTGTCGGTGCCGTACCCGGAATCCACGAACCAGCGCGTCGTCCCGGTCGCGCGCAGCAGCCGGGCGGAGACCTCCCGCCAGCCGAGTTCGGCTCGGCGGGTGAGGTATTCGTCGGGGGCGACGTGCGGCGGCAGGTCGAGTATCGGTGCGCACCAGCGCCGCACCGCCAGGCCGACCGACGAGTCGAAGCTGCCGCGCGGCCCTTCGCCGAGCAGTTCCTCGAAGCCGGGACGGTCCAGATCCGCGGCGACGACGCCGTGGCAGTGGTGATCGGTCAGCGGCACACCGTCGGTGAGCACCTCAGAACCGCCACCGGGTCAGCTCGATGAGCTCGCTCGGCGTTGCCTCCCGGTATCTTTCGGCCTCGGCGCGGCGCACGGTGAGCAGCGCGTCGTGCATCTCCTGCCCCATCGCCTCGGCGAGCACCGCCGACTTCTCGAACTGCTCGGCCGCCTCCGACGGCGAGGTCGGCAGCCTGCGCACCCCGGACAGCATCAGCTGCTCGGCGTCGAAGTGGCTCGGATCGCCGCTGATACCGGCGGGCAGCCGCAAATCCTCTGCGACACCGGCCAATCCGGCCGCGATCACCGAGCCGACGATCAGATAGGGGTTCCCGGTCGCGTCGAAGCATTTGACCTCGGCGTTGGCCGCCCACGGCTCGGTGCCGTGCACGCCGGTGACGAAACGCAGTGCCGCCTCCCTGGCTTCGTGGCCCCAGCACTGCCAGACGCCCGCCCAGCGCGACGGTTCCAAGCGCAGGAAGCTCGCGGGATTGCCCGCGCCGACCGCGATCAGCGCGGGCAGTTCGCGGAGCACCCCGGCCAGGAACGCCTCGCCCGGTCGGCGCATGCCGTGCGGTCCGTCCCCGCCCGCGAAGAGCGGCCCGTCGTCGTCGTGCACCGACAGGTGAAGGTGCCCACCGGATCCCGCGCCGTCGGGCTCGATACTCGGCGCGAGCGTGGCGCGCCAGCCGTAGCGGCTGCTCATCTGGCGAATGGTGTGCCGGACCAGTACCGCGTCGTCGGCGGCCGCGACCGGATCGTTCGGCGCGACGGACACCTCGAGCTGCGATGTCGCGTATTCGGGGTGGAACTGGTGTACCTCGATGTGCTGACGGGTCAGCGTCTCGACGAGATCCCTTGCGTAGTCGGCGATCTGGCCGAGCCGGATGATGCCGTAGCCGGGGCCGTGCACCACCGGGACGAAATCGGGTTCGTCGGCGCCGAGCGCCCATTCGTGCTCGAACGCCATCGACAGCCGCAGCCCCTGCCGCGCCGCCGCCTCGGCCTGCCGCGCCGCGAACGCACGCTGGCAGGCGACGAAACGCGCGCCGTCCTGGGTGTACTTGTCCGCAGGCGCCCACGCCCAGCCGGGCTGGCAGGACAGTTCGGTCAGCCGGGACAGATCGGGCACCAGCCGCAGATCGCCGTCCGGACCGCCGAGATAGCGCCCGACGGCGACGAGGTCGTCGAAGGTGAAGGTCTCGAAACACGGCGAAACCCCGACGCCGAAGCGCGCCGCATCGGCCAGCCTGGCCGCGGGCACCGTCTTCACCCTGGTGATTCCGGCGTTGTCCACGAAAGACAACGCCACCATCTGCGCATCCATCCGTTGCTGTGCGGTCAATCGACCGAGCGCGCCGATGCCCGCGTCGGCAGGTATCCGATCCGGCGTACTGGACATGATCACCACGATAGAGGCACACACCCGTCGCGGTGCCCTGTTACGAGTTTCACTGTGCCGCTGCGCTTCGCCGTGCCCGGGCGGCGCGGTCGAACCGGTTGCAGAACGGGTCAGTACGCTAGACCCATGACGGTAGGAACCACGTCTGAGTCGGATGCGCGCAAGGCCGCTGGCCTGGATATTCGTGAAGCGGTGCACGACGCGGCGCGCAAGGCCAGGGTCGCCTCGCGCACGCTCGCCCAGCTGACGACGGCGCAGAAGAACGACGCGCTGCACGCGGCCGCCGACGCGCTGCTCGCCGCGGCCGGGGACGTGCTCGCCGCGAACGCGCAGGACATCGCGAACGCGCAGGCCGCTGGCACCGAGGAGTCGCTGCTCGACCGGCTGCGGCTGACCGAGGCGCGCATCGACGGCATCGCCTCCGGGCTGCGCCAGGTCGCCGGTCTGCCGGATCCGGTCGGTGTGGTCGACCGCGGTTCGACGCTGCCCAACGGCCTGGAGATCCGTCAGGTCCGCGTGCCGCTCGGCGTGGTCGGCATGGTGTACGAAGCGCGGCCGAACGTCACCGTCGACGCGTTCGGCCTCGCGCTCAAGTCGGGCAATGCCGCGCTGCTCCGCGGGTCGTCGTCGGCCGCCCACTCCAATGCCGCGCTGGTCGCCGTGCTGCGGGAAGCGCTTGCCGCGCAGGGCATTCCGGCCGACGCGGTCCAGCTGCTGCCCAGCGAGGACCGGTCGAGCGTGACCCACCTGATCCAGGCGCGCGGCCTGGTCGACGTGGTGATCCCGCGTGGCGGCGCAGGCCTGATCAACGCCGTGGTCCGCGACGCCCAGGTGCCGACCATCGAGACCGGCACCGGCAACTGCCATGTCTACGTGCACGCCGCCGCCGATCTGGACATGGCCGAGCAGATCCTGATCAACGCCAAGACCAGGCGCCCGAGCGTGTGCAACGCCGCCGAGACGGTGCTGATCGATGACGCGATCGCCACCACCGCGGTGCCGCGGCTGATCGAGGCGCTGGAGCGGCACGGCGTCACCGTGCACGGCGACCTGCCCGGGCTCGTGCCCGCCGACGACAAGGACTGGGGCGAGGAGTACCTCACCCTGGATATCGCGCTGAAGGTCGTCGCCGATCTGGACGCGGCCGTCGAGCACATCAACACCTGGGGCACCGGGCACACCGAGGCCATCGTCACCGGCGAACTCGCCGCGGCGCGCGAGTTCACCAGCCGGGTCGACGCGGCCGCGGTAATGGTCAACGCCTCGACCGCGTTCACCGACGGCGAGCAGTTCGGCTTCGGCGCCGAAATCGGCATCTCCACCCAGAAGCTGCACGCCCGCGGCCCGATGGCGCTGCCGGAGCTGACCTCGACCAAGTGGATCGTCTGGGGCGACGGTCAGATCCGTCCGGTCTGATCCGGATTGCTGGAAGGAAGAAGGACACCACGTGGCTGAGAACGCAGTGCAGGAGCCGATCTTCACCTCGGTCGACGATGTGATCGACCGGCTGGCCACCACCGGCTACCTGGCCGACAAGGCCACGGCCACCTCGGTGTTCCTGGCCGACCGGCTCGGCAAGCCACTGCTGATCGAGGGCCCGGCCGGTGTCGGCAAGACCGAACTGGCCCGCGCGGTGGCCCAGACCGCGGGCGCCGAGCTGGTGCGGTTGCAGTGCTATGAGGGTGTCGACGAGGCGCGCGCACTCTACGAGTGGAATCACGCCAAGCAGATCCTGCGCATCCAGGCGTCGAGCGAAAACGATTGGGAAGAAACCAAAGCCGACGTTTTCACCGAGGAGTTCCTGCTCTCGCGCCCGCTGCTGACCGCGATCCGGCGCACCGATCCGACCGTGCTGCTGATCGACGAGACCGACAAGGCCGACGTCGAGATCGAGGGGCTGCTGCTCGAGGTGCTGAGCGATTTCGCGGTCACGGTGCCCGAACTGGGCACCATCACCGCGAGCCGCAAGCCGTTCGTCGTACTCACCTCGAACGCGACCCGCGAGCTGTCCGAGGCGCTCAAGCGCCGCTGCCTCTACCTGCATCTCGACTTCCCGGACGAGGAACTCGAGCGCCGTATCCTGGCCAGCCGGGTGCCCGAGCTATCCGCCGCGGTCGCGGCGCAGCTGGTGCGGATCGTGCACGTGCTGCGCGGGATGCAGCTGAAGAAGCTGCCCTCGGTAGCCGAATCCATCGACTGGGGCCGCACACTGCTCGCCCTCGGCCTGCACGACCTGGACGAGACCACGGTGCGCGCCACCCTCGGGGTGGTGCTCAAACATCAGAGCGATCACCAGCGCGCGCTGGCCGAGCTGAAGCTGGCCTGAGCCATGGCGGGATCGGCGTCGACGGAAACGGAATTCGAGGCGCCGCAAGGGATTCCGGGACATCTCGTCGGCTTCGTCGAAGCGCTGCGCGCACGCGGCATCCCGGTGGGGCCGTCGGAAACGGTGGACGCGGGCCGCGTGCTGACCGTCTTGGACCTGATGGACCGCGAGGTGGTGCGCGAGGGTCTGGCGTGCGCGCTGCTGCGCCGCACCACCCATCGCACCACCTTCGACAACCTGTTCGACCTGTGGTTCCCCGCGGCGCTCGGCCAGCGCAGCGGTGCGTTCGACGAGGTGGAGATCCCGCGCAAACCCTCCGGCGAGGTCGATATCCAGGCGTTGCGCGAACTGCTCGCCGAGCTGCTGGCACAAGAAGATTCGGCGCAGCGGCTGGAGATGCTCGTCGCGCAGATGGTGGAACAGCTCGGCCAGTACCAATCCTCGCGCGGCCCTTCGTTTTCGGCGTACCAAGCGCTGAAAGATGTACAGCCGCAAACACTGCTGGCCAAGATACTGGCCGGACTGGCCGCCGGGCCCGACACCGGCGGGTTCGACACCGAGATCGCGCGCCGCACCGCCCGGGGACGGATCGATCGGTTCCGCGCGAGCATCGAGGCGGAGACGCGCAGGCGGGTCGCCGAGAAGATCGGCCGCGAGCGGGTCGCGAGCTATGCCGTCGCGCGGCAGGCGGAGGAGGTCGACTTCCTGCGCGCCTCGGAATCGGAGCTGGCCGAGATGCGGCGCGGCACCCAGCGGCTGGCCCGTATTCTCGCGTCACGACTGGCGGTGCGGCGCAAGCATTCCCGGCGCGGTGAGATCGATCTGCGGCGCACGCTGCGCAAGTCCATGTCCACCGGTGGTGTCCCGATCGACCTGGTGAACCGCAAGCCGCGGCCCGGTCGTCCGGAACTCGTCCTGCTGTGCGATATCTCGGGTTCGGTCGCTGGTTTCAGCAACTTCACCCTGCTGCTGGTCAACGCGTTGCGCGAACAGTTCTCCCGCGTCCGCATTTTCGCGTTCGTCGACCGGGTGGACGAGGTCACCCGATTCTTCGATCCGAACACCCAGCTGGACAAATCGATGAACCGGATCTTCACCGAGGCGAATGTGGTTGGCGCCGACGGGCATTCCGACTACGGCAGCGCGCTGGCCGGATTCGTCAGGGACTTTCCCGACGCTGTCACCAGCCGCAGCTCGCTGCTGATCCTCGGTGACGCGCGCACCAACTACCGCGACCCGCAACTGAACGCGCTGCGCGCACTGGTGCGCACCGCCAAGCACGCGCACTGGCTCAACCCGGAGATGCAACGGAACTGGGGTACCGGCGATTCCGCCGCCGACAAGTACCAGCAGGTGATCGAGATGCACGAATGCCGATCGGCCAAACAGCTGACCACCGTGGTGTCCCGGCTGCTGCCGGTGTGAGGAGGCGACGATGGATTTCCCGCAGTTGCTGACGTATTGCCTGGCGAAACCCGGTGCCTGGCAGGATGAACCGTGGGAGGGCGATATCGTCGCCAAGGTCGGCGACAAGATCTTCGCATTCCTCGGTGGCACCTCGATCGGTCTCAAATGCGGCCGGACTCGCGAGGAGGCAGACGAACTCGTGCGGGTTCATCCCGGCGAGGTGACCGCATCGGCCTACATCGGCCGGTACGGCTGGAACTCCATCGAACTCGGCGGCAAGATCACCGTCGACGAGCTGTGCGAGCTCATCGACCAGTCCTACGACGCCGTGGTGAGCAAGCTGCCGAAGTCGAAGCGCCCGACGGGCTGATCGTTAACATCCGGCGGGTTCCCGCGATCAGCTTTCGTTAAGCGAACGATAGGGACGAGCGGGGACCATCCCTGCATGGTGAACACGAGGTCGCACGGTGCCGGGTCCATAGGGGAGAGCTATTCGTTTCAGGTCGATCTGCGTGGCATCGTCGATCTGCTGTCGCACCACCTGTATTCGAGTCCGCGCGTCTATGTTCGCGAACTGCTGCAGAACGCCGTGGATGCCGTCACCGCGCGCGGGCAGCTCGATGCGCAGGCGCCCACCGCGATTCGCATCGATATCGACGCCGGCGGGCTCCGAATAGCCGACCCCGGCATCGGGCTCACCGAGGCCGACGTGCACCGCTTCCTCGCCACCATCGGCCGCTCGTCCAAGCGCGACGATATCGAGGGCGCCCGGCGAGAGTTCCTCGGGCAGTTCGGCATCGGGCTGCTCGCCTGTTTCACCGTGGCCGAGACCATCCGGGTGGTCACCCGGTCGGCCATCGATCCGGCGGCCGCCCCGGTGGAATGGCTCGCCGCCGCCGACGGCACCTACACGCTGCGCGTGGTCGACCACGAGACTCATCCCGAGCCGGGCACCACGGTGTGGCTCACGCCGCGGATCGGCGCGGAATCGTGGTTCGCGCCGGAGCGGGTGCGCGAACTCGTGCGTGACTTCGGTTCGCTGCTGCCGTACGAGGTGACGGTGCGCGCCGACGGCGAAAGCTACTGTGCCACCGACGGTGTCCCGATCTGGCGCCGCGCGTACGCCGCGCCGGTCGAGCGCAGGGCCGCGCTGCTCGCATACGGCGAGCGGGTACTCGGTTTCGCACCGCTCGATGTCATCGAGCTCGACGCCGAACTCGCGGGCGTCAACGGTGTCGCGTATGTGCTGTCGCAGCCGGGCAATCCCGCCGAGAGCAGCGCGCACCGGGTCTATCTCAAGGGCATGCTGCTCGGCGACGCCGTCCGCGGACTGCTGCCGGACTGGGCGTTTTTCGTGCGCTGCGTGATCGACACCGATACGCTGCGCCCGACCGCGTCGCGCGAGGGACTGTACGAGGACGAGCGCCTCGCCATCGTCCGCGATGTACTCGGTGAGCGGGTGCGCCACTGGCTCACCGAGATCGCCGCCGAACAGCCGGACCGGCTGGCCGCGTTCCTGTCCGTGCACTCGCTCGGTGTGAAGGCGATGGCCAGGCATTCGCTCGAGATGTTACGCATCATGCTGCCGCATCTGCTGTTCGAGACCACCGACGGCCGGGTACCGCTCACCGAGTTCGCCCGCACCCATCGGACCGTGCGGGTCACCGCGACGGTGGAGGAGTTCCGGCAGGTCGCCGCGACCGCCGCGGCACAGGGCATCGGCGTGGTCAACGGCGGCTACACCTATGACCGCGAGCTGGTCGGGTTGCTGCCGCAGGTGCTGCCCGGTGTGGTGGTGCAGGACATGGACGCGGACACGATCGCCGCGGCGCTCGACATCGTCGACCCGGCGGACGAACTCGCGCTCGCCCCGGTGCTCGCGATCGCGCGCGCGGCACTCGATCCGCTGGCCTGCGATGTGATTCTGCGTGCGTTCCACCCGGTTTCGGTGCCCGCGCTGTACCTGGACGGCCGCGCCGCCCGCAACGAGCGCACCAGGGCGGAGACCGCCGCGGAGGCGGACGAACTGTGGACCGAGATACTCGGCGCGCTGGCGGCCGTGACACCGCGCGCGCAACTCGTCCTCAACTACCACAGTCCGGTGGTGCGCAGGCTGCGGGCGATCGACGATCCGGCCTTCCTGAAGACGGCCATGGAATCGCTGTACGGCCAGGCGCTGCTGATGACCCACCGCCCGCTGCGGCCTGCCGATACCGCCCTGCTCAACCGCGCCTTCGGCGAATTCCTCAGCTGGGCAACGCAACGCGCCGCGAATGACGGCGAAGGAGCCGAATAACTCATGGACACCACGCAGATTCACGCCGCGCTGTGGGAGAGCCGCGCGCTGCCGCGCGGCCGGATGCAGGTCGAGCGGCTCGAGATACTGGCCGCCGCCGCGAAATCCGCATCGGATCGGGCACTGGAGGGGGAAGTGCTGTTGCAGCTGGCGCAGGCGTACACCTATGCGGGCGAGCGCGATCTGGCGCCGGTCACCTACGGCAGGCTGCTGCGGATCTACGACGAATTCCCCAGTGAGCTCGGCCCGTTCACCCATTCGATCCACTGGTACCTGAAGTGGATGACCTGGGGGCTGATCGACAATCCCGCCGTCGCGTTGCCGACCGTGTACCGCTGGCTCGACGAACTGGAAAACCGGTACCGCCAGCGCGGTTACAGTCCGCGCCCGGTGCTCACCTTGCGCGCCGAACTGGCGCGCAAGCTCGACGATCAGGCCACCTCCTCGGCCCTGCTCGCGGCGGCGATGGCGGCGCCGCGCGACAGCATGTCCGACTGCGATGCCTGCGAGCGCAACGAATGGGGTTCGAGCAGCGCCTATTTCGGTGAGGACGAGGCCGCGCTGGCGCATTGGCGGCCGGTCATCGACGGTGAGCGCAGCTGCGCGGAGGAGCCGCACCGGGTACTGGCGCAGGCGTTGCTGCCGCTGGTGCGCACCGGCCGCCTCGCCGAGGCGCGCAGCGCGCATCTCACCGGCTACTCGCTGGTCAGGCATATGCCGGACCTGCGGCACTCGGTCGGCATGCACATCGAGTTCTGCGCGCTGACCGGCAACGAGGCGCGCGGGCTGGAGATACTCGCCGAACACGCGTCCTGGCTCACCGAGCCCGGTGCGGACGCGTCGAGCAGATTGTCGTTCGTCACCGGCGTCTGCGTGCTGCTGCGCAGGTTGGTGACCCTCGAGCTCGGTACCGTCGGCGTCGGTACCGGAACCGTGGATTCGACACTGGCGGAATTGGATTCGGAGATCGCCGAGCTGTCCGCCCGCTATGACGCGCGCAACGGCAACACCGCCGTCAGCTCCAGGGTGGCCCGCAGGCTGACGCAGCGGCCGCTGCTCGACCGGTTGCCGCTCGGCATGCGCGGGAAGCTGCCGCGGTCCGCGCGCATTCCGGTCGCCGCGGCGCACGTCGCCGTCGAGGACGCCGCCGACTTCGCGGCCGAGGCACGCAGGCTCGCCGAACTGGCGACCGCGCGGCTGTCCGACGATCCCGGCGTCGCCGAGGCCCAGCTGCGGGAGGCGCTGCAGTTCGGCGCGGGCGTGCTGCCCGCCGAACATGTCGCGCGGTTGAGTTCCCAGCTGGTCACCGCCGTCGCCGGTCAGCCGGGACGCGATCTCGAACTGGCCGACGCCGCGCTCAACGCCGCCGCTCGCTGGGAAGGCATCTCCGAACCCGATGTGGTGCACCACACCGTGGTGGCGGCTCGTGCGCTGCACCGTGCCGGACGGCACGGCGAGGCCGCGGTGCTGTTCGAACAGGCGCTGGCGGACAACGTGATTCCGTATCCGAGGGCCGAACTCGCGCTGGTACGCGGGCAATTCGGCGATTCGCTGCAGCGGCTCGGCCGGAATCAGGACGCCGCGAAGCAATTCGCCGAGGCCGCCCGCCTGGTGCAGCACGATGCCGACCGCAGGGAACTGCACGCCGAGCTCGCCTGGTCGGCGGCGGGCGCGCTGGAGGGCTGCGGCCAGGAGGAGCAGGCGCTGGCCGCCTATCTGCGGGCGGCCGAGCTGTGGGACCTGCTCGGCATGATCCGGCCGCGGGCCAAATGCCTGCGCTCCGCGGCGTGGCTGCAGTTGTGGAACGGCGGTCCCGCGCTCGACACCATGCGCGAGTTGCTCGCGGAGCTGCGCGCATTGGCGCTGACCGCGCCCTCGCTCGATATCAGCAACGAGATCGCGAACACCCGCGACCAGATGGTGCAGATGCTGGCGGAGGACGTCGGCGACGCGGAGTAAGGCCGTTTACGTACTGGACGGTGTGCTGAAGCGGGGTGTGCGGGCGGTCGTCGGCAGTTGACCAACTAAGCTCGGCAGTCATGCACGAGTCAGGTCGGCGTCGACGCAAACTGGGGGTGATGGGTGGCACATTCGACCCCATCCATCACGGTCACCTGGTCGCCGCCAGCGAGGTCGCCAACCGGTTCGAGCTGGACGAGGTGATCTTCGTCCCGACCGGACTGCCCTGGCAGAAGGCGGACAAACAGGTCAGCCCCGCCGAGGATCGCTACCTGATGACGGTGATCGCGACCGCCTCCAACCCGCGGTTCTCGGTCAGCCGGGTGGATATCGACCGGGGCGGGGACACCCACACCGTCGACACCCTGCGCGAGATGCGGATCCAGTATCCGGACGCCGAACTGTACTTCATCACCGGAGCGGATGCGCTGGCCAACATCCTGACATGGCAGGATTGGGCCGAACTGTTCGAACTGGCGAAGTTCGTCGGAGTGAGCCGTCCGGGGTACGAGCTGAACACCGATCATCTCGAGGAACATCTGCGTGGACTTCCCGCCGATGCGGTGACCATGGTCGAGATCCCGGCGCTGGCCATCTCGTCGAGCGAATGCCGTCGACGCGCCGCCGAGAATCGGCCGGTGTGGTACCTCGTCCCGGATGGCGTGGTGCAGTACATATCGAAGCGGCACCTATACGTGACCGCGGATCGGAAGGTTACTGAATGAGCGCGTCGGTCGAGTCGGTCGAGATTGCGCAGGTCGCGGCGCGGGCTGCCGACGAGAAACTGGCCTCGGACGTGGTGGTGCTCGATGTGTCCGAGCAACTGGTCATCACCGACTGCTTCGTCATCGCCTCCGCCCCCAACGAGCGCCAGGTCAACGCCATCGTCGACAACGTCGAGGAGAAGCTACGCGAGGCCGGGCACAAGCCGGTGCGGCGCGAGGGGACCCGCGAGGGCCGATGGGCGCTGCTCGACTACGTCGACGTGGTGGTGCACATCCAGCACAACGACGAGCGCAACTTCTACGCGCTGGAGCGGCTGTGGAAGGACTGCCCGGTGGTGCCCGTCGACGGCATCGGTGACCCGCGCCAGCTGACCGGCACGGTGCAGGACGACGCCGAGTGAGAAAGCACGCCGGTGTGCGCACGCTGATTCTGTTGCGGCACGGGCAGACCGAATGGAACGCGGTCGATCGGATGCAGGGCCAGATCGACACCGATCTCACCGAACTCGGCAGGCGGCAGGCGAAAGAAGCCGCGCGGGAACTGGTTTCGCGCAATGCCATCGCCATCGTCTCCTCGGATCTGCGCCGCGCCTACGACACCGCGGTCGCACTGTCCGACCACACCTCCCTACCCGTGGTGCGCGATCCCCGGCTGCGGGAAACCAACCTCGGCGATTGGGAGGGGTTGACCCATGTGGACGTCGACGCCGACTATCCGGGCGCGCGGGTGGCCTGGCGGCTGGACGCGGAATACACCCCGCCCGGCGGCGAGAGCAAACTCGAGGTCGGCGCGCGGTCGCTGCCGGTCGTCCAAGAGTTGTACGCCGACCGGCAGGATTGGCCTGGCCGGACTATCATCCTGGTGGCGCACGGCGGGCTGATCGCCGCCCTCACGGCCGCGCTACTGGATCTGCCGCCACGCAACTGGCCTGTCCTCGGTGGACTGGCCAACACCAGCTGGGTGCAGCTCAGCAGCCACGGCCCGAGCATCGATCATCCCGGCTGGCGCCTGGACGTATGGAATGCAGCGGCGAAGGTGGCCCCGGATGTCCTCTGAAGAGCCGATTCGGCAGGTGCCCGACGAGTTGTTCCGTCAGGTCACCGCGAAGCCGGAACGCTCTATCCCCGACGCGCTATTCGGCCCGGCGCCCGCGCCGGACCCCGTAGCGGAAACGGCCGCGCCGACCGGCGAGCCGGACGCTGTCGCGCCGGGCGGCGCGGGATTCGGCGCGGTGACCGGTGGATCCGAATCCGCCGCCGGCGAATCGACTACTGCGATAGCTGGACTCGCTGAGCGCACCGGGAACCCCGCGGCCGATGGTGAGGGTTCGGATGTGGACGTGGCGGGAGCTGATCCGGGCGCCGCATCCACCGACCCCGGCGGGGGCGCCGGGGTCGTGTCCACGCCCGGATATGCGCGGTCCGCCGAAACGGCAGCCGATGATGCTGCTGCGGCGACGAATGAGCCGGGTACTGCTGCTGAAGGATTCGCGGGATCGGCCGGTGCCACGGTGCCCGGCGACGCTGGATTCGCGCCTGCGCCCGGGCAATCGGGTGAAGCGGCGTCGATTGGTTCTGCGGGAGTACCGAATACCGGTGCTTCGGAATCCGCGGCCGAATTCGGCGCCGTGGTCGGCGGTTCCGCGACTTCGGCGGAA
Source organism: Nocardia sp. NPDC052566 (assembly GCF_044547285.1). Lineage (NCBI taxonomy): Bacteria > Bacillati > Actinomycetota > Actinomycetes > Mycobacteriales > Nocardiaceae > Nocardia > Nocardia sp. NPDC052566. The sequence continues at coordinate 1,003,177 of NZ_JBIUAF010000002.1, forward strand.
TCGGGTGATGCGGTCGGCGGCATCGTCGAGCGGACCGATGAGGCTGCCGCGCCTGCCCCCGGCGGTGGCTCGGGTGTGGTTGCCGAGGCGGCCGATACGGTGGTGGACGAGGCGAAGCCCGCGCGACCGGTGCTGCTGGTGATCGCCGATTCGCTGTCTTATTTCGGGCCCAAAGGTGGTCTGCCCGCTGATGATCCGCGGATCTGGCCGAATCTGGTCGGGGCGGAACTCGATTGGGAGGTGGAGCTGGTCGGCCGGATCGGCTGGACCTGCCGCGATGCCTACTGGGCGCTGATCGGCGACCCGCGCGTGTGGGCGGCCGTGCCGCGCGCCGGTGCGGTGGTGTTCGCCGTCGGCGGGATGGACACGCTGCCCTCGCCGCTGCCGACCGCGCTGCGCGAGCTGATCCGGTACGTGCGGCCGCCGGTGCTGCGCAGGGGCGTGCGCGCCACCTACAACTGGCTGCAGCCGAAACTGTCGAAACTCGGCCGCCCCGTTGCGCTTCCGCCGAAGGTGAGCATCGATTACCTGGAACAGTCGCGTGACGCGCTCGCCCAGCTGCGCCCCGATCTGCCGGTGGTCGCGGTGCTGCCGTCCGTGCACGACTGCGCCGCCTACGGCCGGGTGCATTCCGGTCGGCCGCGCGCGGTCGAGGCGTTGCGGGCGTGGTCGGCGCGGACCTCGGTCCCACTGGTCGACCTCGGAGAAGCGGTGCGCGACAATATCTTCTCCGGTGAGGCCAACCCGGACGGCATCCACTGGGGCTGGGCCGGGCATGCCGCGGTGGCCAATGCGATGGTGAAGACGTTGCAGGAGGTTCGGTAGTCCGTGGCCGTAGTGGTCGTCACCGATTCGTCCGCGAGCGTCCCCACCGCACTGGTCGACGAACTGGGCATTTCCGTTGTGCCGCTGCATGTCCTGGTGGGTGACCGGGCGATCCGCGAGGGCATCGACCCGATCGACATCGACTACGCCGCCGACACCGTGACCACCTCGGCCGCCTCGCCCGGTGAACTGCGTGCCGCCTACGAATCGGCGCTGGCGCGCAGCGCGGGCGATGGCGTTGTGGCCGTGCATCTCTCGCGTCAGCTGTCCGGCACCTGGGAGGCGGGCAGGCAGGCGGTGCGCGATATGGACGCCGCCGACCGGGTGCGGCTCGTCGATTCGCTCGGCGCGGGTCTGGCCACCGGATTGCCGACGCTCGCCGCCGCTCGCCGGGCCAGGGATGGCTCGCCACTGGACATCGTCTACGACACCGCCGTCGCCGCCTCGAGCCGGGCTCGCACTTTTATCCTGGTCAACCGCACCGAGCAGCTGCGCCGCGGTGGCCGTTTGAGCAGTGCCGCAGCCTTTTTCGGCAGTGAGCTCGTCACCAAACCGCTGCTGCAGATCGTCGAGGGCCGTCTCGAACTGCGCGAGAAGGTCCGCACCCGCTCCAAGGCGTACGCCAAACTCGTTGCCGCCGCGGTCGATGCGGCGGGCGAGGACGGCGCCGCGGTGGCCGTCCAGCATCTCGGCGCGGAGGAAGTGGCCAATACCGTTGCCACCCAACTCCGCAACCTGATTCCCGGCATCCGGGAACTCATCGTCACCGAATTCGGGCCCACCCTCGGTATTCACCTCGGAGTCGGTGCCGTCGGCGTGCTCGTCGTGCCGGGCGGTTGTTGCTGACCTGGCTCTTCGGTGAGCTGTCGGCCCGACCGCCTGCCTGCACACCACCGACCTCCCGCCTCGGCGCAACACCACTTCTACGTCTCCCGCGGCTTCATGTCCGTCCGCGTCACCACCACCAACGGCCAGCGAACCCGCCAACTACTTGTCCACAGGCCTCCGCTTATCCACAGACTTTCTGAATCCCCTGCTCGGCCCCGATCTTCGCCGCCGGATGCCCACTACCGTCGCCGCCATGTCACGACACGACGAGCGCGAGCGAACCCGCAGACGCCTTGGCGCCCTCAACGCCCGAGTCGCCGCAACCAGAACCCGGCAAACCGAACTCCGCACCGGCCTGCGCCCGGCTGAGCCGGTACGGCCAACGCGCGAGCTACCCAGCCGGACTCGCGCATCGAAGGTCGCCCGAGCCGTCGGCCTCAGCCGTCCACACCCTCTGCTCCGCTCACCAGAACCGGCACAGCGACATTTGTGGCGGCAGGCAAAGGAACAGAAGTTCGACAGAAGCGACAAGGCGGAAGACTCGGAGGCGGCGGGTAAGGGGGCCGCGCCCGCGACATCGTCGAGCGCACGGCCACTGCTCGACGGTGCACCCCCGGTGCGGCAGGCACGCACGGGTGCATTGTGGCGGAGCCGGCGCGATGGCGTGCGGGGCGATGAGGAGCCGGACGATGCCGCGGCAGTCTCGAGTGGGCAAGCGTGGCTGGACGGCAAACCGCCTGTGCGGCGGGCGCATTCGGGGGCGCTGTGGTCGAGCCGGCGCGGCAATGCGGAGGGTTCCATGGTGTCGGGCGAGCAGGTCGGCGCCGTGAATCCGGCGGGTGAAAGGAAGGGTGCCGTGGCCGCGTCGAGTGGGCAGATTTGCCTCGACGACGGACCCGAGGCGTCGCGGGTGAGCACGGAGAATGCCGGAGAGCCGGGGGCGGTGGGGCGGGCGGGGCAGTGGGATCTCGATGAACTTTCGGCGGATCCGGGGGATGCCGACGGGGCCATCGGTGCGGCGGAGGGGAGCGACACCGAGAGCGCTGTGCGCGAGGACAGCGGTGGGATCGGCGGGGTGCGGGCGCCGAGTTGGCTCGAGGAGCCGGGCGGTAGGCGGGGGCGGTGGGTGGATCGGGTTGTGCCGGAACGGTTTCTGGGGGCTCGGCTCGATCCTGGGCGGCGGGGTGTGCTGACGTTGGCGGTGGCCGGTCTGGTGGCGGTGGTCGCGACGGCGGGTGTGGTGCTGTGGGAGCGGCCGGTCGCGCGGTCCGTGCCGGTGCCCGCGGTGCGCACGGCGACGGCGGTCAGTGCCCGGCCCTCGGGGGCCGGTTCCGCGCCGAGTGCGGCGCCCGGTGCGGTGCCTGGCACACCGGAGAGCGCGAGTACCGAATTGGTGGTCAGCGTGGTGGGTTTGGTGTGGCGGGTCGGGCTGGTCCGCCTGCCGTCCGGGTCGCGGGTGGCGGATGCGATCACCGCGGCCGGCGGCGTGCAGGACGGTGCGGATCTGTCCGGACTGAATATGGCGCAGCGCCTGCAGGACGGTGACCAAGTGCTGGTCGGCCCGCACGGTCCGAACGCGGGCCCACCACAGCTGGGCAGTACGACGATCAACGCCGGCGGGCATCCATCGCCGAATTCCGCTCCGGCGCAACGCCCCGGCGCCCGTATCAACCTCAACACCGCGACGGAGGCCGAACTCGACACGCTCCCCGGCGTCGGCCCGGTCACCGCCCGCGCCATCATCACCTGGCGCACCACCAACGGCCGCTTCACCGACATCACCCAGCTGGGCGACATCGACGGCATCGGCCCGGCCCGCCTCGCCCGCCTCCGCGACCTGGTGACCGTATGACCGCGGTGGATGGGGTGGGGGATGTGGATCGGCGGGCCTCGGCGGAGGAGCAGCCAGGGGTGCTGGATGCGCGGTTGCTGCCCGCGATGCTGTGTTGTTGGGGCGCGACGATTGCCGCGGTGACGGCTGGGTGGGTGGCGGGGGTGGTGCTGGCGGCCGGGCTGGTCGTGCTCGCCATCGGGTTGTGGGTGTTGTTGCTGTGGTCGATGGCGCATCGGCGGGAGCGGTGGCGCGGGGTGGCGGTGGTGGCATTGGCCGCGGTGTTGCTGGGGGCGGGGTTCGCGGTGGCGGCGGCCTGGCGAGAGTATCGGGTGCAGACTCATCCACTGCGGTCGACGGCCGGTGCGACGTCGGTGATGGTGGTCGCGACGCCGGTGAGCGATCCGAAACCGGTGCGGTCCAGTGGATTCGGCGATCAGCGGTGGGTGGTGCGCGGAAACCTGCGGGAGTATCGCCGGGGCGCGAGCGTGGTGCGTACCGGTGGTGCGGTGGTGATCCTGGCGTCGGGGGAGGGGTGGGCGCGGCTGTCGCCGGGGCAGGCGGTGGAGTTTCGGGCACGGGCGGAACAACCGCCGCACCGGGATCTGACGGTGGTGATGCTGCGGGCGCAGGGTCCGCCGGTCGTGGTCGGCTCGTTGCCGTGGTGGCAACGGGTCGCCGGAACTGTGCGCACCGCCCTGGCAGGGGCGAGTTCGCGCGCGCTGTCGGCGGATTCGGCGGGGCTGCTGCCCGCGCTAGTCGTCGGCGACACCTTCGCGCTGCCCGAGCATGTGCGCGAGGATTTCGAAATCGCTGGGCTGGAACACCTTTGCGTGGTGAGCGGCGCCAACTTCACCATTCTGCTGACGGCCGTGCTCTTCGTGGTGCGGCTGCTGACCCTCGGCCCGCGCGCCGCGGCAGCTGTCGCGGCCGCCGCTTTGCTGATGTTCGTGATCGTGGCCCGCCCGGATCCCAGTGTGCTTCGCGCCGCGGCGATGGGCGCGATCACCTTGCTGGCCTTGGTCACCGGACGCCGCAAGCAGGCACTGCCCGCGCTGTGCGCGGCGATCATCGCACTGCTCGCGCTGTGGCCGGAGCTGGCGGTGCGCGCCGGATTCGCGCTGTCGGCCATCGCGACCGGCGGATTGATCCTGCTGGCGCCGAGTTGGGCGGACTGGCTGCGCGCCCGCGGCTGGCGGCGCGTCCCGGCCGAGATCGTCGCGGTCTCCGCCGCGGCGTTCGTGGTGACCACGCCGCTGATGATCGCCCTCACCGGTCGCGTCAGCATGGTCGCGATCCTCGCGAACTGCTTGGTGGAGCCGGTGATCGCGCCCATCACGGTCCTCGGCGCCACCGGTGCGGTGCTGTCCTGCCTGTGGCCACCGCTCGCCGACGTGGTGCTGCGTTGTGCGGCGCCGCCACTGTGGTGGCTACTGTCGGTCGCCGAACATGCCGCGGCCGTACCGGGTGCGGAGCTGACGGTGCCCGGCGGCGCCCTCAGCGGCATCACCGCGTGCGCCGTGTTCGTCGCGATCATCCTCGCCCTGCGCTGCCGCCTGGTGCGCAGAGTGGCCGTGGTCGTCGCCGTCGCGGTGGCGGCGGTACTGATTCCGATCCGGATCTGGCACCCCGGCTGGCCACCCGGCGACTGGGTCCTGGCCGCCTGCGCTGTCGGCCAGGGCGATGCCCTCGCACTCTCCCTGGGCAACGGCGCCGCCGTGGTCATCGATGTCGGCCCACACCCCCGCCCCATCGACACCTGCCTGACCCGCCTCGGCATCACCACCATCCCCCTCCTGATCCTGACCCACCCCCACGCCGACCACATCGGCGGTCTGCCCGGAGCCCTTCAGAACCGCCACGTCTCCGCACTCGCCGTCGCCCCCAACGAATTGGACGGCCTCTCCGCTCAGCCCCGGCTCGCCACAGGAGTTCAGGGGGAGTCGGTCGAGAGCAGGGGACGGGTAGCCGACGAGCGTGGGGAGGCGCCTAGAGGAGGGCGTGAACCTGTTGATGGCATCGAGCAGGTGGTGGAAGTCGCTGCCGCGGAGAAGGTTCCGCTGATCGAGTTGTCGGAGGGGCAGGTGCTTGCCTTCGCCGCGGTCGAATTGACGGTGCTGGCGCCCGCGGCACGCTCCGCTCGCCTGACGCGTCCGCCGGGGACCGATGGTGCGAACGACCGGTCGATCGTCATCGCGGCCACCACCTCGGCGGGCCGGATCCTGCTCACCGGCGATATCGAGGCCCCGGCTCAGCAATCCCTGCTGCGTTCGGGCGCCGAGCTCCGAGCCGACATCCTCAAGGTCCCGCACCACGGATCCCGAACCACCACAAAGGAATTCCTCACCGCGGTCCGCCCCCGCCTGGCCCTCGTCACGGTCGGCGCCGACAACACCTTCGGCCACCCCCACCCCGCCCTCCTCGCCGAACTCTCCGCCCTCGGCGCCACCGTAGCCCGTACCGACGAACAAGGCGACATACTCGTGATGGGCGCAGGCCCGACCCTGCGCACCCTGCACGCACGGCCCCCGAACTCCAGCTAGCACAACAGCTCGCCCGGTCCGCTCGCCCAATGTGCAACTACGGCAGCGACTATCGAGTAGCGCCGACCTGACTGCGCACTCGCCGACCGATCGGGACGGACACCGGCCGTCAACCGAGCTGAGTCGTGGCGATCACCATGCGGGTCACCGCGAGCGTGTGGTCCACTACCGTGGCCCTGTGACTCCTTGTGCGGAATGCGGTTTCGACTACGACGAGGCCCTCGTCCCGACCGCGACGTCGACCATCCGCGACTATGCCGCGCAGTACGCGGCACTGCTCACCACCGCCGACCCGGCCGCTCTGCGTACCCGGACCGCGCCGGATATCTGGTCCGGCCTCGAGTACGCCTGCCATATGCGCGATGTTCTGCTGGTGCAGCGGGAACGGCTGCTCGCCGCCCGCCGCGCCGAGATCCCGCCGACGGCCGAGCCGATGGGCCGTGACGAACGGGTGGAGCACGACGGCTACGCCGCACAGCACCCCGATGATGTCGCCCGCCAGCTCACCGACGCGGCAATGCTTTTCACCCACGCTTTCGACCGTCTCGGCCCGGATGACCAGCGCCGCGAGCTCGTCTACAGCTATCCCGAGCCCGCCCATCGGTCGTTGCGCTGGCTGGCATTGCACACCGTGCACGAGTTGCGTCACCACCTGCTCGACATACGCGGCCAGGGCTTCTGACCTGTGGTCGATCCTGGCTGGTCCAGGCGAGGTCAAATTGGTTGGCTGCGCCAACCATGTAGGGTGGCTGTCGTGGAGGAGATGCCCGCACGCCTGACCACGAAGCCGAGTTGGCTGCTCACTCAGCTGGCGGTACACGCCCATCGGCTGGCGTCCGATGGCTTCGGTGCGGTGGGCGCGCGCGGGTACCACTACCGGATACTGGCCGCGCTGGACGAATTCGGGGTGGCCAGCCAGGCCGAACTCGGCCGCCGCACCAATATGGACCGCAGCGATGTGGTGGCCGCGATCAATCAACTCGCCGAGCAGGGCTATGTCGAGCGAACCCCCGACCCGGGCGACCGCCGGCGCAACATGGTGAGCCTCACCGAGGCGGGGAATCGGCAACTGCGACAGCTGGATCGAACACTCGACAAGGTGCAGGACGACCTACTCGAACCCCTTTCCGCCGAGGACCGGCAAACCCTGACCCGCCTCCTCGCCCAACTGCTCGTCCATCACCACCGAGGATGAGGAGACCGCGCGCAAGCCTCGGCCGCACCCGGATTCGCGAGGATTGATCCCGCGGCTCACCCGATTGCGGCGCGGCCGTACCCATTTCGCCCTGCGATGCCGATGGTCGGCCCGGTGAGCGTGCGCTCAGGTAGGCGCTTCTCGACAGTTGCCGCCATAGTTGCGCATTGAGCGGGCGTTCACCAGGGCACGGTCTTGCCGTGGCGGTCCAGGAATTGCAGTCCGGGCGCGCCCGCTTGTGCTTCGAGGACATCGACGACGGCCGGGATGCTCTCTTCGGGTAGGAGGGGTGCGTCGGGGCCGCCGAGCCGGGTCTGGTTGTGGCCGGGGTCGATGAGGAGTTTGGTGTGGCCGTCGGCGGCGTAGCGGGTGGCGTAGCTGCGCATCAACTGGTTGAGGGCGGCCTTGCTCGCCTTGTACAGCTCGAAGCCGTCCTCGGTGTTCCGCGAGATGCTGCCCTGTTCGGAGGACATGATCGCGACGGTGCCGCCGGGAGCGACGAGATCGCGCAGCGCCTCGACGGTGCGCAGCGGGCTCGCGGCGTTGGTGATCATCACCTCGGTGAACATGTCGGTCGGGACCGCGGCGATCGGCAGGTTGCCGCGATCGATCGCGGCGTTGACGAAGAGCAGGTCGAGCCGGCGGCCGTCCAGGCGTTCGCGTAGCGCGGCCAACTGTTCGGAGCTCGTCATCTCCAGTGATTCGATCTCCAGTCGCCCTTGGGACGCATCGGCATGCGCCTGCAGTTCCCCGCCGCTCCGGCGCGTGGTGGCGATGACGTGCCAGCCGCGTCGTATGAGCTCGCTGGCGAGTACGAGGCCGAGCCCTCGGGAGGCTCCGATGACGAGGGCTCGGCGGTGGGGTGTGGCGGACACGGTCACTCCTTCGCGGTGCGGAAGATCCAGGCCCTCAATCTAGACTGGACGTTGCGTATAGACAAGACGTCGCGTCTACACAAATCCGTGACCGCGCTGACGTATCGTGTCCCGCATGCCCGCCGCGAGCCCTCGACCCCCACGGACGCACTCCGGCAACCGGCGCGACGAGGCCGCGCGCCTCGCCGTACTGCACGCCGCGGACGACCTGCTTGCCGAGCACGGCTTCGGCGCGCTGACCGTCGAGGCGATCGCGCGCCGGGCGGGCGTCGCCAAGCAGACGATCTACCGCTGGTGGCCGTCGAAGGTCGAGATCCTGCTCGACACGCTCATCGAGGACAGCGAAAAGCGGCTACCCATTCCGGCGGAGCAGCCGACGGCGGAAAGTATCCGCGGCTACCTGCGCGCCTTCGCCCGATTCCTCACCCGCGATCCGGCGGGCAAGGTCATGCTGGCGCTCATCGCCCAAGCCCAACATGATCCCGCCACGGCCGAGAGCTTCCAGCAGCGCTACCTCGGCCCGCGCCGCGACAGAGAACGCGACATGCTCACCCGCGCGATCGACGCGGGCGAGATCGCACCGCGGCTCGGCCCCGACGCCACGATGGACGCCCTCGTCGGCCCGCTCGTCTACTGCGCCCTGACCGGGTCGGCAATTCCCCGCGGACTTATCGGCGCCCTTGTCGACGACCTACTCAGGCCGCGCTCGATCGCGTCGGCGTGAGGGCGCGGGGCTGTCGGTGGGGGGACGTAGGATCGGGCGGGTGACGGAGCGGATCGCGGCGGTGCACCTCGTGCTGGGGGAAGAAGAGCTGTTGATCGAACGGGCGATCGCGGGGATCGTCGGGGAGGTCAGGGCCGTGGCGCCGGATCCGGAGGCCGTGCCGGTGGATCGGCTGCGGGCGGGTGATGCCAGTACCGCGGAGCTCGCCGAGCTGTTGAGCCCGTCGCTGTTCGCCGAGGATCGGGTGATCGTGCTCGAATCCGCCGCGGAGGCGGGGAAGGACGCGGTGTCGGTGATCACCGAGGCCGCCACGGATCCGCCCGAGGGTGTGGTGCTCGTCGTGCTGCATTCCGGCGGCGGCCGGGCCAAGGCGCTGGCCCCGGCATTGCAGAAGGCGGGCGCGCAGGTGCACAACTGCGCCAAGCTCACCAAGGCGACCGAGCGGGTCGAGTTCGTGCGCGGTGAATTCCGCACCGCCGGGGTGCGGGTGGCGGGCGAGGTCGTGCAGGTGCTGCTGGAAACGATCGGCTCGGATCTGCGCGAGCTGGCCGCGGCCGCCTCGCAGCTGGCCTCGGACACCGGCGGCAAGATCGATGTGGCGGCCGTGCGCCGCTACTACTCCGGTAAGGCGGAGGTCTCCGGCTTCGACGTCGCGGAACTGGCCGTCGCGGGCGACCGCCCCGGCGCGATGGAGGCGCTGCGCTGGGCGAACGATCGCGGCGTGCCGCACGTGCTGCTGGCCGACGCGCTCGCCGACTCGGTGCACACTATCGCCAGGGTCGGCTCGGCCGGGCGCGGTGACCCGTTCAAACTGGCCTCCGATCTGGGCATGCCGCCGTGGAAGGTGAAGAAGGCCCAGGCCCAGGCGCGCGGCTGGACGCCTGCCACCATCGGGTCCGCTCTGCAGGTGGTCGCGGCGCTCAACGCCGACGTCAAGGGCGGCGCCGCGGATGCGAGCTACGCGCTGGAGTACGCGCTGACGCGCATCCTCGACCTGCACGCAGCGGGCTGACCAGGAGATATCCATCACTCGGGCCGCCATGAGCCCTGTTCGTCCAGGCAAACTGGACGTTAGTTATGGACGAGCAAACCGTGCCGGGCTTCCGGGTCGAGGATCTCCAGCGTGCCCGCAGGCGGCACGCTCGTCGGGCGCGCGGTGCGCATCGCCGCCGCGCACAGCGTCGCGTGGGGCGCATCGCCGCGAAGGTGGTGGCCGCGGGCTTGTCCCTCGCGGTGCTCGCCGGCACCGCCATCGGCTGGGCGACGGCGGGCAGTTTCGACAGCGGCTTCGGCAGGTCGGGCGCGCTCGGCGACGACGCGCCGCATTCGCTCGACGGCGATATGAACATCCTGCTGATCGGCCTGGACACCCGGCGCGATCAGGACGGCAACGAGCTGCCGCAGGAGGTGCTGTCCCAGCTGCACGCGGGCGATGGCGACAACGGCGGCTACAACGCCAACACGCTGATCCTGGTGCATATCCCGAAGGATATGAAAAAGATTGTCGCGGTATCGATTCCGCGCGACGACTACGTCAAGGTATCCGGCATCCCCGGCTACACCGACGCCAAGATCAAGGAAGCCTACGGCCTGAAGAAGGCCGCGGTGCAGGACCAGCTGATCAACAAGGGTGTCACCGATCGGAAGACGCTCGAGCGCGAGGGCCGCGAGGCTGGCCGCGCCTCCGTCATCCAGGCCGTGCGCGACCTGACGGGCGTGCCGATCGACCGCTTCGCCGAGATCACCCTCGGCGGTTTCTACGACCTGTCCAAAGCACTCGGCGGCGTCGAGGTGTGCCTGAAGCATCCGGTGCAGGATCTCGAATACTCCGGCGCGGACTTCCCGGCGGGCCGCCAGCGGCTCGACCCGGCCCAGTCGCTCGCCTTCGTGCGGCAGCGGCACGGCCTGGAGAACGGCGATCTCGATCGCACCCATCGCCAGCAGGCGTTCCTCACCTCGGTGGCCAACGATCTGAAGAGTTCGGGCACGCTCACCGATATGGGCAAGCTGTCCGCGCTGATGACGGTCGCGCACCGCAATATCGTGCTGTCCAACGGCTGGAACGCCACCGACTTCCTGCGCACCCTCGGTTCGGCCGACAGCCCCACCGTCGAATTCCGCACGCTGCCGGTACTGCGCTACGACGTCGTCGACGGCCAGGACGTGAACATCGTCGACCCGGCCGCGATCAAGCGCGAGGTCCGCGCCGCCTTCGGCACCCCGAGCCCCTCCGATATCCCGCTGCCGCCTGCCGATACCCAGGTGCGCGACCAGATTTCGGCGGCGGACGGAACCACCACTCCCGCACCGGATTCCGGAAAGCCGGTGGACACCACCATCAACGGCGACACCATCCCCTGCGTGAACTGACACGCGAGGGGTGACCTCCAGCCCCTCTTCTCCGTCCGCTGGAGGTCACCCGCGGCCGTCGCGGGCCGAGACTGAAATAGTATGCGCGACAGCCGATTACGGCGACTCAGCGCCTGCCTTCGATCTTCAGGTCACCGAAGGTGACGCTCTGGGTCATCGCCCTGCCGAGGAATTCGTGCGGGAACCCGAGATCGATGCTGCTCGCCTGCGCCAGCCGCGCGAGGTGCTGATCGTCGAACTCGACCTCCAGTGCGCCGAGATTGTCCTCGAGCTGAGCGGGCGTGCGCGCGCCGATGATCGGCGAGGTGATGCCGCGCTGCCGCAGCGCCCATGCCAGCGCCACCTGCGAGGGCGTCCTACCCAGTTGTGCGGGACGTTCACCAGCAGGTGCACGTGGTTGGCCTCGTCATTGAGTTCGATCAGTTCACAGTCGAAGTCCTGACACACCGCCCGCATGATCTCCTCCATGCGGGTCAGGTGTCGGTCGGCGAAAGTACGCTGTGAATTGTGCAGCTCCGGTACAACTTCCGCGTCTACCCGACGCCGGGCCAGCAGGTTGGGCTGGCTCGTGCGTTCGGGTGTGCGCGGGTGGTGTTCAACGACGGGTTGGCCGCACGCAAGACGGCGTTCGAGCAGGGCTTGCCGCCTATCCCGGACGCGGAGTTGTCGAAACGGTTGACGTTGGTGAAGAAGACCCCGGAACGCGCCTGGCTCAGCGAGGTGTCGTCAGTGGTGTTGCAGCAAGCGTTAGCCGACCTGAACACTGCCTACCGCAACTTCTTTCAATCGGTCACTGGAAAGCGTCGAGGTGCTCGGATCGCGCTGCCGCGGTTGCGGTCCCGTAAGGACTCCCGACAGTCGATTCGGTTCACCCGCAACGCGCGCTTCGCGGTAACAACCGGCCGGAAGCTGCGGTTGCCGAAGATCGGGGAGTTGAAGATTGCCTGGTCGCGGGAGTTGCCGAGCGCACCGTCGTCAGTGACGATCACCAAAGATTCGGCGGGCCGGTATTTCGCGTCGTTCGTGGTCGTGACCAGCGATCAGGCGTTGCCGCCAACCGATGCCGAGGTGGGTATCGACTTGGGGTTGGCGACGTTCGCGGTCTTGTCCGATGGCAAGACGATCGCCTCGCCGAGGTTCCTGCGCCAGGCCGAACGGAAGCTCCGCAAGGCGCAGAAAGCGTTGTCTCGCAAGGACAAGGGCGGCAAGAACCGGGCCAAAGCCCGCGTGCGTGTCGCGAAGGCGCATGCGAAAGTAGCCGACACACGCCGCGACTGGGCGCACAAGCAGTCCACGACGATCATCCGCGACAACCAAGCGGTATACGTCGAGGACCTGTGCGTCAAGGGTTTGGCGCGTACCCGGTTGGCGAAATCGGTCCACGACGCCGGGTGGGGCATGTTCACGCGGATGCTGGAGGAGAAAGCCGCCCGGTACGGGCGATACTTCGCCAGGGTCGACCGCTGGTTCCCCTCCACCCGGCTGTGCTCGGTGTGCGGGGCGATCAGCGACGAGAAACCGCTGCATGTGCGGGAGTGGACCTGTACCTGCGGGGCTGTCTGCGACCGTGATCTGAACGCGGCAGTCAACATCCTCGCGGCCGGACGGGCCGAGAGGTTAAACGCCTGCGGAGGGGCTGTCAGCCTTCCCGCTTAATGGGGAAGCGAGCCCCTGTGAAACAGGAACCCACCAAGAGCACCCGTGAGGGCGCTGGCAGGAATCTCCGCCCTTTGGGCGGAGAGGACGTCAAGACATCCTCGCCTGGAATCGGGAGATGGCCAGGTTGATTCTCGACTTCGGCGAATTGCCCGCGCGGCAGCGCAACACCATGTGGCTGTGCCTGATGCATCCGGCGCTGCGCGATTTCTACGGTGACCGCGAGCGGATCATCCGGGAGGGCATCGCCGATCTGCGCGCGGCGTGGGCGGCGCATCCGGACGATCAGGAGCTCGCGGAGATGGTCGACGACTACTGCGCGCGTAGCCGCGAGTTCGCCGGTGCGTGGGCGCAGCACGACGTGAAGGTGCACGGTCGCGGCCGCAAACCGCTCCGGCATCCCGTGGTGGGGCCGCTGGCGGTGAACTACGAGGTGCTGATGCCGATGCAGGATCCCGATCAGCGGCTGATCATCTATCGGGCCGCGGACCCGGATTCCCAGGCGGCGCTGGACCGCCTGGCCGACTCCGACGAGTCGTGATCCGGACCGCGGGCGTCTTACTCCCCGGCTAGGACCGCGCGCAGCACGGCGTCCTCATCGTCGTCCTCGTCGGACTCCTCGTAGCGGCCGTCCCATTCCTCGTAGACCGGGACCTCTTCGTCGCGGGTGACGATCCACTCGAGGGAGTACCCACCGTCATCGTCGATGGGGACCATGACGTTTTCGATCTTCAAGCCGAAGCCGAGGATTTCGGCGGCGCGGATGACGTCCGGCAGATCCTCGGATCGCACCACGGTCTGATTGGCGTACACGGTAACCATGCGCCGCATCGTAACTGGCTCCCATGACAAGTGGGGCGGCGATCCGAAATCCCCCTTACGCTCGAGTAATAGCCAACGCGTACGACAAAAGCCGCCGTGGTCTTCGAGGCCACGGCGGCTGCGTCTAGACGTTGTCGAGGTAGCGGGGGCTACCTAACTATTCAGAGCTTGTTGAGAGCCAGCGACAGCGCCGACTTCTTGTTGGCGGCCTGGTTGGCGTGGATGACGCCCTTCGAGGCGGCCTTGTCCAGCTTGCGGCTGGCGGACTGCAGGAAGGCGGCGGCCTTGTCCTTGTCGCCGGCCGAGAGCGCCTCGCGAACCTTGCGGATCTCGGTGCGCAGCGCGGACTTGACCGACTGGTTGCGCACGCGCGCCGCCTCGTTGGTACGGATCCGCTTCATCTGGGACTTGATGTTGGCCACGCCTATATCCTCTGATTCCTGTTCGCTGAGTGGTCTGTGCTGACGAAAAGTTCGTGAGCATGCGTCGCACCCGGAAATAGGGGTAACGCGATGCCGAAGATCGAGGTTACCAGCACGCGCCCGTCACATGAAATCGGCGCCCGTCCAGCGGCCTTCACCGGCTCGCGATCCAGGTCACAACCGACCGGGCAGTGTGGCGCGCGACCGGAGTGATGCGAGAAATTTACCTGTGACTCACGCGACATCACCGCTGCGTGTTGCACGATTTCTGCATGACTTCCGCGTCGCCGCCGCGCCCGGCCTCCCCGACAGCGCAGGAACGGGCGCGGGCGAACGGGCATCCGCTCAGCAACAGTAAATCGGCCCAGGAGGGACTGTTCGACGGCTATCGGCCCGGCCGGTACGCGCAGGCGTTCGACGAGATGTTCGACGGCACGGACAAGGTCAGGCAGCCGTATAAAGGCATCTACTCCGCGCTGGCCCCGATCGATGTCGCGGACCTGACGGCGCGCTCGGACGCGCTCGACCGCGCGTTCATCGATCAGGGCATCACCTTCTCGCTGTCGGGTAAGGAGCGCCCCTTCCCGCTCGATCTGGTGCCGCGGGTGATCGCGGCGGCGGAGTGGGGCAAGCTCGAGCGCGGTATCAAGCAGCGGATGATTGCGCTGGAACTGTTCCTCGCCGATGTCTACGGCGAGCAGAACATCCTGCGTGAGGAGGTGATTCCGAAGCGGCTGGTCACCTCGTGTGAGCATTTCCACCGGGAGGCCGCTGGGCTGGTGCCGCCGAACGGGGTGCGTATCCACGTCGCGGGCATCGACCTCATCCGCGACGAACGCGGGGATTTCCGGGTGCTGGAAGACAATCTGCGCTCCCCGTCCGGCGTCTCCTATGTAATGGAGAACCGCCGCACGATGGCGCGGGTGTTCCCGGATCTGTTCTCCTCGCACCGGGTACGCGCGGTCGGCGACTACCCGAGTCATCTGTCGGCGGCGCTGCGTGCGTCCGCCGCGCCCAATGCGGCGGACCCGACGGTGGTTGTGCTCACCCCCGGCGTCTACAACTCGGCATACTTCGAGCATTCGCTGCTGGCCAGGCAGATGGGCGTGGAGCTGGTCGAGGGCCGCGATCTGTTCTGCCGCGACAATGTCGTCTACATGCGAACGACGGCGGGCGAACGCCAGGTCGACGTGATCTACCGCCGCATCGACGACACCTTCCTCGATCCGATGCATTTCCGGCCGAATTCGGTGCTCGGCGTCGCCGGACTGCTCAACGCGGCCCGCGCGGGCAATGTGGTGATCTCCAGCGCGGTGGGCAACGGCGTCGGCGACGACAAGCTGATCTACACCTACGTGCCGGCGATCATCGAGTACTACCTCAACGAGAAACCGGTGCTGCCCAACGTCGACACCTACCGCTGCTGGCTCGACGACGAGCGCGAAGAGGTGCTCGACCGGGTCGGCGAGCTGGTGATCAAGCCGGTGGAGGGGTCAGGGGGCTACGGCATCGTCATCGGGCCGGACGCGAGTCCGCGTGAGCTGGAGGTTATTCGGCGCAAGGTGCGGGCGGATCCGCGCGGCTGGGTCGCGCAGCCGGTGGTGCAGTTGTCCACGGTGCCGACGAAGATCGGCGACGAACTGGTGCCGCGCCACGTCGATCTGCGGCCGTTCGCGGTGAACAACGGCGACGACATCTGGGTGCTGCCCGGCGGATTGACCAGGGTGGCACTGCCGGAAGGCTCGCTGGTGGTGAATTCCAGCCAGGGCGGCGGCAGCAAGGACACCTGGGTACTGGCCGGGCGTGCCTCGCCGGCCGAGCGCGAACTGGCGGGCGCGGAGCTGGTGAGCGATCCGCCGCAGGCGCGGTCGCGGGAGGTGGGGCGGGAATTGACCGCGAGCCAGGCGAATCAGCAACAGCAGCAACAGCAGCAAGAGCAGCGGCAAGGTCAGCAGCAACAACAACAGCAGCAACAGGGCCGGGTGATGCGCTGATGCTGGCCCGCAACGCCGAATCGCTGTACTGGATCGGGCGCTACGTGGAGCGGGCCGACGCCACCGCGCGCATCCTGGATGTCGCTGTGCACCAACTGCTCGAGGATGCGACCGTCGACCCCGACCGCACCTCCCGGGTGCTGCTGCGGGTGCTCGGTATCGAACCGCCCGAGGGCGAGCTGGACGTCTGGTCCGTGACCGATCTGGTGGCCTTCAGCCACGAACACGGCGGCTCGATCATCGACTCCATCGCCAAGGCGCGCGAAAATGCCAGGGGCGCACGCGAAGTCACCTCCAGCGAGATGTGGGAGTGCCTCAACGCCACCTACAACGGGCTGGCCGCCGCGGAGCGGGCCGCGCGCGCACTCGGCCCGCACGAGTTCTTCCACTACATCAAGGACCGGGCGGCGATGTTCGCCGGACTGTCGGATTCCACGCTCAGCCGCGACGACGGCTACCGCTTCCTGCTGCTCGGACGCGCCATCGAACGCGTGGACATGACGGTGCGCCTGCTGCTTTCGCGCGCGGGGGATCGCACGTCGTCGCCCGCCTGGGTGACCGTGCTGCGCTCGGCGGGTGCGCACGACACCTATCTGCGCACCCATCGCGGTGCGCTCGACGCCAACCTGGTCGCCGAATTCATCCTGCTCGACCGGCTTTTCCCGCGCTCGGTCTTCCATTCGGTGCGGGTTGCCGAGACCTGCCTCGCCGAATTGGATCAGCAGCCGAGCAGCAGGGTCGGCGCGCGGACCGAGGCGCAGCGGCTGCTCGGCCGGGCCCGTAGCGAACTCGAATTCCTCGCGCCGGGAGCGCTTTTGGAGGACCTGCAGAATCGGTTGCTCTCGTTGCAGCAGACCTGCCGTGAGGTCAGCGAGGCGGTCGCGCTGCAGTATTTCCATGCGGCGCCGTGGGTGGCGTGGACCGATCTGCACAGCGGTAACGGCACCATCGCGCAGGTCGAGGGGGAGGTATGAGCTGGCGGATTCGGGTGGTGCACACCACCGGATATGTCTACGACGCACCGGTCACCCGCTCGTTCAACGAGGCCAGGCTCACCCCGCGCGCCGACAGCAGGCAGAACGTCATCCTCAACCGGGTCGAGACGGTGCCGTCGACCCGTTCCTACCGCTACACCGACTACTGGGGCACCGCGGTCACCGCCTTCGATCTGCATGCGCCGCATACCGAATTGGAGGTCACCGGCTCGTCGGTGGTGGAGACCGAGCCGTTCGCCGGGCCGGGCGAGGCATGCGACTGGGACGAGTTACGCGGTGCGCAGACCGCGGACCGCTTCGACGAAATGCTCGCGCCCACCGCGTATGTGCCGCCGGATCGCAAGCTCGCCGCGATTGCGCGGCAGCAGGCGAAGGGGATGTCGCCCGCGCAAGCCGTTGTCGCGGTATCGCAATGGGTGCACGACGAGATGGACTACCTGGCGGGCACCACCTCCGTGCACACCTCGGCGGTACAGGCCTTCGCCGAACATCAAGGGGTGTGCCAGGACTACGCGCACCTGACGCTGGTGCTGTTGCGCAGCATGGGAATTCCCAGCCGGTACGTCTCGGGCTATCTGCACCCGAATCCGTCGGCCGAGATCGGGGCCACCGTGGCGGGCCAGTCGCACGCCTGGATCGAGGCGTGGACCGGGCTGTGGTGGGGCTACGACCCGACCAACAACATCGCCATCAACGAACAGCACGTATCGGTCGGCGTCGGGCGCGATTACGCCGACGTCCCGCCGCTGAAGGGCATCTTCTCCGGCGGCGGCTCGACCGATCTCGAGGTTGTCGTAGAGATCACCCGCCTGGCGTAGACACACCGCCGAAATCGTTGTGGGAGCCATGCCGGTCGCGTAGCGTTCGCGATGGTCAGCACGTGGTGCGATTGGCCTGTTGCGGACTCGTCGCTAGTACACCTGGATCACCTTTTGTCACCGGGACAACTGATTTCGTAAGCACATGGGTAACTCATCGGGGACGCCCAAAACTCGGCCAGGTACCCCACCGCCGGTCGCCAGCGCGACGATCGCGGCACCGAGTCTGGCCTGAATACTCGGAGAGGCGGGGCAGCTATGTCTCCCACGGCTCAGGAAGTTGTCGAGGAAGCGGGCGAGTTCGCACCCATCCCCGACGGGAAGAAATGGGCGGCCGAGGCGTTCGGCACGTTCGTTCTGGTGATCGGCGGCGTCGGCACCGCGGTGCTGGCCGGTCAGCGGGTCGGCGGGCTCGGCGTGGCGCTGGCGTTCGGGCTCACGCTGATGTTCCTGGTCTACTCGATCGGGCCGATCTCCGGCTGCCACGTCAACCCCGCGGTCACCGTCGGGCAGCTGCTGCTCGGCCGGATCTCGGCGATCACCGCGGCGGGCTATGTCATCGCCCAGCTGATCGGCGGCTTCCTGGCCGGTCTCGTGCTGTTCGCGATCGCGAAGAACCTGCCCTCCTACGATCGCGCGGTCAACGGGCTCGCCGCCAACGGCTGGGGTGCGCACAGCCCGGCGGCCGAGACCGGCCCGCTCGGTCAGGTGGTGATCCAGGACGGGTACGGCCTGGCGGCCACGATCATCGTCGAGATCATGCTGACCGCGCTGCTGGTTTTCGTGGTGCTCGCCTCCACCGATCAGATCTCCGATGTCCCGCTGGCCGGTCTGTCGATCGGCGCTACCCTCGCCGTCATCTACCTGGTCGCGATCCCGGTGGACAACGCCTCGGTCAACCCGGCCCGCAGCCTCGCCGTCGCGCCCTATCAGGACGGCGCGATGGCCCAGGTCTGGGCGTTCGTGGTGTTCCCGCTGGTCGGCGGCGTGCTCGGATCCCTGGTCTACGGGCTGCTTTTCGGGCGCTCCCGCAACATGCTCTCCTGACTTCGGCGCAGGGCGGGCTCAGTGCCAGGCGTATTCGGCGCATAGCCGATGCGCGACGAGGTCGAAGGTCTTGCGCGCCAGGATCGCGCCCTCGCGGCGGATGCCCGCCTCCGGGACGTCGAGCACGCGGTCCAGCCGGACCCAGCTCGGCCTGCCGTCGTGGTCCCACGGGCCGCTGCCGATGCCGATCCAGTCGCGGTCATGGGCGCGTTCGGGATTCGACGAGAGCATCAGGCCGAGCAGTGTCCTGCGGTCGCGCCCGACCACGAGCACCGGGCGGTCTTTGCCGTTGGACGGATCCTCCTCGTAGGGCACCCACGTCCAGACGATCTCGCCGGGATCGGCGCGGCCGTCCAGTTGCGGGGCGTAGACGATCTGCCTGGCCCGCTCGCCGGTCGGGACCGGTGTCGACGCGGTCGGGCGCACCGCGACCCCGGCCGCTTTGCGCTGCGTCAACGTCCCCACCAGCTTCTCGACCAGCCGAGGTCCCTGCTGCCGGACGATCTTGGGACCCTGTTCCTTGGCAATGAGACCTAGCTGCTTGCCGAGTGAGTTCCAGCTTCTCGCCATCTTCGGAGCTTAACCGCGCGAGCCCGCCTTCTCATCTCGCCGCCATCGCGCAGCCGTGCGCGGTGCTGTTCGAAGGTGCGATCGCGCTATGTGCCGCCGGGCGGCGAAATGGCTAGGCTTTTCGGCAAATGCTCTTGCCGCTCAAAGGTTTTCAATTCTCAAGGAGTCATATCCATGTCTCTGTCGATGGATGCCGTGAAGGCAGCCGCTCTCGGCATCGCCGTTACCGGGGCACTCGGCTTGTGCTCGGCCACCACCGCACACGCGGATACCTATGTGCCACTGCCCGGTGGCCAGGTTATCCGGGCGTTATCCGACGGCACTGTCGTAACTGTGCGGCTCGTCGATGAATCCGCCACGATAAGCCCGTCGATGGGCGCCACACCCCTTCATCGAAACGCCTGGGTATCCGGGCGCGTGCTAGTCGAGACCTCGGGTCCGGGCGCGGAATCGGGTGGATTCATTTATCCCGGATACACCGTTGGTTGCCAGGTGAACATCGCGGGCGGCGGTGCGAAAGGCAGTGCCGAGGGCGGCCTCGACTGGAGTGACGGTCAGAACACCAGGCCCACGGCCGGGGCCGCCACGGGCGCGAACCTGTCGCTCGGGCCGGGGCAGTCCCAGTCGTTCTTCATTCTCGACCAGGAGTCTCCCGACCTCTTCGGCAACGAACATCATTACAAGTCCAACCCGTTCCAGGGGAACAGTGGCTCGGTGACCTGGAGCGACTCGACGATCGGTCTCAGCGGCTGCGGCGGCTACGCCCAGGCGCGCACCTTCGCCGCCGTCGAGGTGTTCACCCCGAATGTCACCGCCTGGGTCGTTATCTGGGGCCAACCGTTCAGCATCGGCTGACAGCTGTGGCCGGCATCCCCGGTGGGGATGCCGGCCACAGGAAACCATCGAGCCGGCACCGTGCGGTCAGTTCATATTTCGCCGTGCCAGGCATTCTTCGAAGAAGCCGAGCGACCGCAGGTGATATGACCGCGCGGCCCAGCCGAGGCTGATGTTGTGCCCAGCATCGGGCTGGCGATCGACGAGAACGGCTGGTGCACTTCGAAAAGCGCTACGCAGTTCGCGCACCGACTCGGCGTCGTGCCGCCATATTGCCTCATATTCGGCAAATGTGACGCGAATGGGGACGGCAATTCTCGATGCGACGGCAGCGAATGTCGTTGTCCAGTCGAATGCTTCGGCACGCTCGCCGGGCGGTTCCGGGCCGAGCATGGCCGCGCCGGAGCGAAATGTGCCCGGCGGGTACAGCCGCAACGCGCCCCAGTGCATACGCACTGTATCCGGTTTCGGGGTGCTGGCGAAATGCGCGGCCCACCCCGAGATATCGAGGCCGAGCACCTCGGAGCCTGCTGGATCGGCGGCCATGGTCATCGCCACCGCGCTACCGAAGGAGTGTCCGAGCAGGAAGATCCCCTGTCCCATCTCATGATCCGCGCGGAAGTTCCGCAGTGCGATGGCAATGGTGTGCGCTTGCCGCGAAATCGACTGTCCGCCGGGGAACTCCGGTGTGGATCCGTGGTACCCCGGACGGTCGATCGCCAGCATCGTGTATCCCAGCCGCGCACCGAGAGCCAGTAAAGACACATCGGGGTGCGCGCGGCCGTCGAAGTAGTGCGCACCGGTGCCCGCGCCGTGCAGTGCCACGACCACCGCGCGCGGATTCTCCGCCGCGCACAGCAGTGCCGAGAGAGTGAGTTCGCCTGCGGCCAAATCGATCCGGCGGACTTCGGGGACCGCACCGACGGCGACATCGCTGCCGAAACCGTGGGTAGCCATGATCACTCGGCAGCGTGTGCGCTTGCCCGATCTTCGGCGTACGCCTTGGCGAGCTCGAGGGTGGCACTGCTGTTGGTGCTCAGGGCATTTCGCACATAGTCTCGCGCATCGGCCGTGGTCGCGGTGTCGCCGAGGATCGAGGCGATATTGTCGGTGTTCAACACCACGGTATGTTGCGACGTCGCGCGAACCCCGCCATCGATCGCGGTGAAGGTCCACTCGCCCGTGTGCAGCGCAAGTAATTTCGGCAGGGTGACCTGCTTGTACACGATCCGCTCCCCGGGAAACACCACCCGATACGACATCGTGCGATGGGTCGACCCATCCTTGGCCCTGGTATCCATTTCGAGGGTCTGCACCCCCTGCTCGGTGTGCTCGAATCGGACCGATGCTACGTGGGGGAGCCGTTCGACCCATCGATCCGCTTCGTTCACGAAGTCGTACACATCATCGGCACGTCCACGCACCAGGACCGAATCCTCGAAGGAGAAGGTCGATTCCGTTGCGGCGACGACCGATTCGATATTCGCGCGCAACGCGGCCAGTTCCACCCGGGAATTGCGGTCGACCGCGGCATCGATCCACGCCAAGCTGTCCGGATCATCGTCGACAGCGCGATAGCCGTGCAGCAATCGCACCCTGGACGTGTCCGCCGACTCCGGCTCGATGATCCACTCCCCGCGCATCGCGGCCACCGGAGGCGCCGAAACCTCCTGCTGGAAGCGGATCCGAAACAGGTCGGGGTCCAAGGTGCGCCGCGACACCCAGCTCTTCGGCTCGCCGTTCGCGGTGGCCCAGATCCGGATGCGTTCCTCCCGATCGCCGGTGCTGACCTGGTCGACGTGGATGGTCGGCGGGAATATACGCGGCCAGTTCTCGACCTCCGCGATCAACCGGTAGACGACGGCGGCGGGCGCCGCGATCGTGATCTCATGCTCACATTCGCGCTGATCGGCAGTGGACATGATCACCTCCTTGGTGGATGGATATCAGAAGTTGCCGAGGCCGCCGCAGACATTGAGCGCCTGGGAAGTGATGGAGGCGGCCACATCGGAGACCAGATAGCCGACCAGCCCCGCGACCTCGTCGGGTGTCGAATACCTGCCGAGCGGAATCTTCGACTGGAACCGGGTCAGAATTTCTTCCTCGGTGGTGTCGTACGCGGCGGCGTAGCCCTGCCGAACTCGTTGTGCCATCGGTGTTTCCACATAGCCGGGGCAGACGGCGTTGACCGTGATGCCGGTCGGAGCCAGCTCGTTGCCGAGCGCCTTGGTGAAGCCGACCACTCCGTGTTTCGAGGCCGAATACGGCGCGCCGAGGACGACGCCCTGTTTGCCCGCCGTTGACGCGATATTGACGATCCGCCCCCATGGTTTGTCCCGCATACCGCCGGTGGTCAGCACCTCCCTGGTCATCCGGAATACGCTGTGCAGGTTGGTATCCATGACGTCGAACCACAGTTCATCGGTCACGTCGGCGGTGACACCGCCGCCGCTACGGCCGGCATTGTTCACCAGAATGTCGACAGCGCCGAAGCGGGTAACCGCGGCGGTGACGAATTCGCGCACCGAGGCACTGGATCGGACATCGAGTTCGGTGCCGTCGGCGGGCAGATCCCGTTCCCGCATGGCTTTCACCGTCTGTGTGACGGACTCCGCGGTGCGCGCCCCGATGAACACCCGATGTCCTTGGCGCGCAAGCTGATCCGCAACCGCGAGGCCGATGCCGCTGGTCGCCCCGGTGATGAGTGCGACACGTTCGTTCGTCGTGCTCATGCCGCCCTCCCCGCCGCGATGAGGTTGTTGACGGCGTCGACGAAAGACTGCGGTGTCGTCGAGCCGGTCAGCACCGAATCATCCAGGGAAATCCCGAATTCGCGTTCGATACGACCGCCCGCCTCCAACAGCGCGAGCGAGTCGTAGCCGAGATCCTCGAACTCCCGGCCACTATCGGAGACGAAATCGGCACCGTCGCCGCCGACGGCGGCGAGCATGATGCCTTGGAAGTCCTCCAATGTGAGATGTGTGTCGGCCATGGACGATACCTTTCCTGGAGAACTTGCTCGGACAGCGAATTCCGTTGTCCCGGTGGGCGATGTTGCGTGTGGTTGTGGTTTGCTCACGACGTCGTCACATCCGTTCACTCACAGGCCGGATGGGTCTGACCGGTCCTGGTCGCGATGACCGAGGACTGCACCGTCTTCACCGGTTTGCCATCGGGATCGGTGACGTCGGTGCGGCCGAAGCTGGTGAACCTGTCCCGGTGTTGGCTGGCCGTGTGGTGCACGGTCACGTAGGCGACCAACGTGCCGTCCGGCAGATTCACGTCGTGGGTGAGCGCGTAGGTGAACTGGTTCGGCCCGGCTCGATGCCAGGTACCGGTACCACTCCCGCTGGCCTCGCCGGGGCGGCCGAAGGTCAGGCAGACCTTGCCCGCCCCGGTGAACTGGAAGGTGGCCTCGTGCGGCGGGTCCTGGCCCGCCGTCACTTGGCCCTGCCATGTGCCGATCGGCAAGAACTCGATGGGTGCCGCCTGCGCGGGCACCGCGGTGGCGGCCAGCACCCCGAGGAGCAGCATCAGTGTTCTGGTCATGCCGCTGATCCTGGGCGCACCCGCTCGTGTCGTACTAGAGATCCTCTGAAGACCGTCTGAACTCCACGAGTTGTGGCTCTCGGACCGGCTTATCGGTCAGACGCGATCGGCTTCCAGCACCCAGATCGGCAGTTGCATGCACCGCTCGTCGTCGAGTTCCGGCCGGAAGCCGCTCTCCGCGAAGGATGCCAGCATGGGCTCGGACGCCACGGCCGCCAGGCTACCGAGGCGCAGGGTGTTGATCGACCACGTCGGCGCGGCAAACGTGCTGCGCAACGTGTTCTCGTCGATCGCATACGGTGCAAAGGCCCCGCTGAATTCGCCTTTGGCGAAGGTGAATTGGATGAGGCGCGCCCCTGGCCGTGTCGCTCGTAACAACGCGGCGACATGCTGCTGCCGCTGCTCCGGTGCGAGGCAGTGGAACAGCGCGCTGCTGACGATCGTGTCGAACCGGTCTTCATATCCGGCGAGTTCGGTGGCGTCGGCGACAGCGAACGACACCGCGACTCGCTCGGCCACCGCTCGCGCGCTGGCCTTCTCGATGACCGTCGGCGAGAGGTCCAGCCCGGTCACCCGATATCCGCGGGTCGCCAGAAATATGGCGGAATCGCCTGGCCCGCAACCGATGTCGAGCACCTCGCCCCGAATGCGACCGGCACTCTCGGACCTGACCAGTTCGGGTTGTGGCCGGCCGATCTCCCAGGGCAGCCGTTCCATCGCGGCGGCGCCCGGCATGAGCGTGTGCTCCTGATAGCTCTGTTCGAAATCGACCATCGATGGATAGATCTCTGGAACTGCGTCAGTCATTTTGATCTCCCCTATCGCAGCGCGTGGGTATTTCTAGGCCACTCAGCCTACCGGCAAGCGGAGGGGGAGGCTCCGCTCTGCGATTGTCTTCCCGAAATCCTCAGTCGCCCCACTGCAGGTAGATGACGGGCTGCTCACGGTGCGGGAGCTGCCGCAGCACCATCCGGTCGAGGCCGAAAGTCTCACGGAGAGCGGCGGTTACGCCAGGCCACCTGGGATGCCCGAGTTCGTCGAAGGCGATAATGCTGCCCCTGGCGAGGTGCGGACGGATCGCTTGGAGCAGTTCGCGAGTCGGCTCGTAGAGGTCGAGATCGAAGAAGGCCATCCCGATGACCGTCTCCGGGTTCTCCGCCAGATACCGCGGGACCGTTTCCCGGACGTCCCCCTGAATCACGAAGGTGCGCTGGACATGTGACACCGAGTCGCCTGACTCGTGCGCGGCCAGCACTTCGCGCAGATGGTCTACTTCGTGGTCGGGGACGGCGAATCTGCCGACGGCCGCGCTCGGGCTCACCTGGTCGATGTCGGCGAGGTCAGGAAATCCGGTGAAGGTGTCGAAACCGATGATCCGGCGGAAGGAGTTGTACGGTTCGTACAGGCTGCGCAGTGCGGAAAGAATGGCGAGATGGCGCCCGTGCAGGACGCCGAATTCCATGATCACGCCGGGGATCTCGGTGAGCATGCGGTACAGCGCGTCCATGGTCAGCAGATCGGCGAGCTGATGGCGCCGCAGATACACCGGTAGATTGTCGATCAGATACTGGGGTGGCATGGGCGTCTCTTGCAGCAGCTTGGTGAGCCGCTCACGCACCTCCTTTTCCAGTGGCGACTCGTGCGGCAGATGCCGCGGATTCTTGTACTGGGCCTCGGTCATTCGGGTTCCCTTTTCTCGGTGTACAGCCCGCACCCTGGACAGGGCGGGCGCGCGATGCGGCAGCGATGCGGATCAGGAAATCCATGCTTCGGGAGCGGGTCCGCCCCGGCCCATGGGCGGGAACAAGGCGTCGAGACCGGCGAGCTCCGACACGGACAGGGATACCTCCAGCGCTTCGATCGCGCCGTCGACATGTGCTGTTGTTCGAGGCCCGATGACCGCGGCGGTGACCTCGGAGTGGGAAAGCACCCACGCGAGCCCGACCTGTGCAGGGTCACGGCCGATCTCGTCGCAGAACCGCTCGTACTCCACGATGCTGTCGCGCCGGTCGTTCAATGCGGCGAGTGCACGGCCCTGCGCCGACTTGACCGCGGTCCCCTCGGCCAGCTTGCGGACCGCGCCGCCGAGCAGCCCGCCATGCAGCGGCGACCAGGCGAGCACAGCGATGCCATAGGCCCGCGCCGCGGGGAGTATCTCCGTTTCGGCGAACCGCGTCGTCAGGTTGTATATGCACTGCTCGGAAACCAGTCCTAGGAA
The DNA here is from genome assembly GCF_044547285.1 of Nocardia sp. NPDC052566. NCBI lineage: Bacteria > Bacillati > Actinomycetota > Actinomycetes > Mycobacteriales > Nocardiaceae > Nocardia > Nocardia sp. NPDC052566. Next base: position 1,029,293 of record NZ_JBIUAF010000002.1, read on the forward strand.
GTGACGGTTCCGGGCGGACTCCTGTGCCGCCGCGAGGTTCCAGCCTGCGAAGTTGGAGGAGCCGACGTAACGGACCTTGCCCTGGCTGACCAGCTGTTCCATGGCCTGCCACACCTCTTCCCAGCCGACTGTGCGGTCTATTCGGTGCATTTGGTACAGGTCGATCCAGTCGGTACGCATCCGCCGTAGCGACGCCTCGCACGCGGTGATGATGTGCCGGGCGGACAGGCCCCGGTCGTTGAGCCCCGATCCCATCTCGTTGCCGACTTTGGTGGCCAGCACGACCTCGTCCCGTCGCGCGGGTTTCGCCAGCAGCCAACGCCCGATGACTTCCTCGGTGTAACCCTTGTGTACGCGCCAGCCGTACTGGTTCGCGGTGTCGAAGAGGTTGATGCCGTTGGCCAGTGCGTAGTCCATGAGCCGGTGGGCCTCCGGCTCGTCCACTCGCCCACCGAAGTTCACCGTGCCGAGGGCGAGGCGGCTGACCTTCAGACCGGTACGCCCTAGCTGCGTGTAGAACCGGTCGTGGTCCACCCGCGGTGACCGATCGGCTCGACCTGACATTCGACTACCCCGCGCTTCTGAGTGATTTCTCCAGTGCCCGCCAGGTCCTGCGTTCGGACGCGGACAAACAGCGGCCATTGCGCTGAATTGCCTGGCCGGCGATCTCGCGACGCCGGTGGTTCACCTCGACCATCGACGCATCGATGTGATAACCCCAGCCTATTGCGTAGATACCGGGAGTCAGATGAATCGCGAGCCTGAGGAATGTCCGCAAGGCGCGGCGAAGACCTTCTGATCGCTCAGGGCGGTTGGTCATGATCCCGAATTGTGGAGGTCGAGCCTTGAATCTCAGTTGAGCCGCACTCCAGCGAAATGCCCGGTGCCGCACACGCGACAGGTGTGCGGCACGGTGTCCGGTCATCCGATATCACGACGGGGAGCGTCCAAGTCTCGCAGACGGGGCGCCGCGACGTCCTTGGGTGAACGGAGGAGGTGCAAAGGCTGTCCGTCGCGACCGGTGGCAGGCCACACGATACCGATGTCCGGGTCGAAAGCGTCGACCTCATGGTCGAATTCGGGACTGTATTCCAGTGAGCACAGATAGATGACCGTCGAGTTGTCCGCAAGCGACAGCAACGCATGGCCGAGCCCCTCGGAGAGGAAGACCCAGCGCCGATCCACATCGTCGATGATCACGCTGTCCCACGCGCCGAAGGTCGGCGACCCTGGCCGCAGATCCACGACCACGTCGACGAACGCGCCGCTCGCGCAGGTCACGTATTTTGCCTGCCCGGGCGGATTCTCGGTGTAATGGATGCCGCGCAGCACGCCCGCGGCCGAGGTCGAGCTGTTGATCTGCAGCAAGTCGAGCGGCCGCCCGACCGCCTTCTCGAACTCCGAGGCCTTGAACATCTCGGCGAAGGTGCCGCGCTCGTCGCCGCGCATGGCCGGGGTGAATTCCCACGCCCCCGGTACCGCCAGCTCCCGAATCCGCATATTCACCAATCCCGTCCGCGTTCCAGTAGTTCCAGCAGGTACTGGCCGTATCCCGAGCGCACCAGCGGTTCGGCCAGCCGGCACAGCTGCTCGTCGTCGATGAAGCCCATCCGCCAGGCGACCTCCTCGGGCACGCTGATCTTCAGGCCCTGCCGCTCCTCTATGGTGCGGACATAGTTGGCCGCGTCCAGCAACGAGTCGAAGGTGCCGGTGTCCAGCCATGCGGTGCCGCGAGCGAGCACATCCACCTGTAGCCGGCGCTGTTCCAGATAGGTCCGGTTGATGTCGGTGATCTCGTATTCACCGCGGGCCGAGGGCCGCAGGCCACGCGCGATCTCGACCACGTCGTTGTCGTAGAAGTACAGACCTGGGATGGCGTAGTTGGAGCGGGGCAGCTTGGGCTTCTCCTCGATGGATACGGCCCGGCCGTCGGCGAATTCGATCACGCCGTACGCGGTCGGATCCGACACCCAGTACGCGAACACCGCAGCTCCGTCCAGACTGTGGAATCGGCGCAGCCGGGTACCCAGCTCCGGACCGTGAAAGATGTTGTCGCCCAGCACCAACGCGGTCGAATCGGCACCGATGTGATCGGCGCCGAGAACGAACGCTCGGGCCAACCCGTCCGGCTCCCGCTGGACCTCGTAACCGATGTTCAATCCGTACTGCGAACCGTCACCCAGCAACCGCCGGAACGCTCCGGCATCGTCCGGCGTCGTGATCACCAGAATTTCCCGGATGCCTGCCAACATCAATGTCGACAGCGGGTAGTACACCATCGGCTTGTCGTACACCGGGACGAGCTGCTTGCTCACCCCGCGTGTGATCGGATGCAGCCGCGAACCGGCTCCACCCGCCAGGATTATGCCTTTCACTGCCAGCCTCTCCGTCAGCTCGGGTGCCCGGCGTGCACCCGCGCGCCGACCAGTCGTTCCAGTTGCTCGACCACCTCGAACGGTGTCGGCCGCGCCAGTATGTCGGCACGCAGTTCGCTTGCGGCAGTGCGGAATTCGGTCTCGAACAGCCGCTGCACGGCAGCGTCGATATCGCTGTCGGTGATGTCGGCGCCCGGGAGATTCAGCCCCGCTCCGCTGTCGCGCACCCGGTGGCCGTGGAAGACCTCATCCGGCATATGGGAGATGACCAGTTGCGGCACGCCGTTGACGAGCGCGGTCAGCACACTGCCCGCACCGCCCCCGTCGACGAGCACCGAGCAGGTCGATGCGAGCGCGTGCAGCGGAACCGGGCCGAGGTGGACCACATTGTCCGGTACCTTGTCGAACAGCTTGCGCTGATCATCGGTGACGGCGACGGCGAGTTCGACATCTCGGTGGGCGAGGGCGGCGACCACCCGTGGCGCGAGCACCATGTGGTCGAAGCCGAGGGCGGTCTTCGATGTGCCCCAGGTGATTCCGATCCGAGGCCGCCGCGGTGGCGCCAGCAGCCATGGCTGTAGCACGGTCGGGCCGTTGTAGGGGATGAATCGGATCGGGCTGCGGGTCCGGCCGTCGGCAATCTGCAACCGTGCGGGTGCGGGATCGAGGGTGACCGTGCCATTTACTCCGATTCGCGTCACGCCATAGGGCGCCGCGAGCTCGCCGACGATCTCTTGTTCGAACTCCTCGATGGGCGCGGTGAAGTCGATACTCCACAGGTGCCGGACGGCGGGTATGTCGAGCAACGTGCCGATCAATGGGCCGACCAGTCCGGTAGGTTCGAATACGACCAGATCGGGGCGCCAACGCTCGGCGAAAGCGACCGCGTCGGCGGCCTGCGCTCGGGCTGCGGCCGCCGCGAGCCCGAATCCGATGATCTGCCGCTGCTTGGCCTGCTCGGCGGCGACCGCCGGATCGGCGCTCGGCACCTGTGGTTCGGGTTTCCAAGCGCGCCGGGCGAATTCGGTGCGCAGCACCTCGAAGGAGTCGAAGTCCGGGCCCGCGCCCAGCGCGGGAAGTCCGGCACCGACGATGGCCGGCACCATGTTCGGGTTGCTCACCACCACGACGTCGTGGCCGCGAGCGCGCAACGCCCAGCCCAGCGGCACCATCGGGCGCAGATGGCCGGGGATGTCCCACGTTGCGATCAGGACGCGCATCTTCGTCTCCATCCACAGATTCGCCGCCGGGTTTCGCCGGCCGACGAGAGTCGTGTGCACAGCGTCCAGCGGCGCGCTCGAATATCGCTCCAGCAGCGGTCGGCGAATACGGCAGGGCACATCGAGGGACGCTGGATTCGCGCTCCGGTCGTTCTCGACCCGCGACGGCGAGCATCGTTGTACAGCAACCAGAGTGGAGGATGACTTGTCGCGGACGGCGGTGCTGATCGGCGGCAGCGGATATCTCGGTGGCGGGATCGGCCGGACGCTGGCCGCGCAGGGTTTCGCTGTGGTGCCGGTCGGCCGGGCCGAGTTCGACATCCTGGCCAGGCCGGTCGCGAAACTGACCGAGCTGCTCGCGGGCGCCGATCTCGTGGTCAACGCGGCCGGTGCGTGGTGGCAGGTCGGTGACCAGGAGATGGTGGCGGCGAATGTCGTTCTGGTTCAACGTCTCGTGGACGCGATCGATGCGCTGGTGCGGCAGGTGCCGCTGGTGCACATCGGCTCCGCGTACGAGTACGGGGTCGCACAGGTCGACGGGAGTCACAGCGTGGACGAGTCAACCCCGCCGCAACCGGAATCCGCCTATGGCCGCGCCAAACTCGCCGCCACCGAATGCCTGACCAGGTGGGGCGGTCGAGGCGTGGTGTTGCGCTGCTCGACGGTAGTGGGGGCAGGGGCGCCCCGCACAAGCCTGTTCGGCTCGGTGGCACATCGGCTCGCCGATCTCGCCGCACGCCCGGCCACCGCACCCGTTCTCGAACTGCCGACGCTGCGTGGCACCGTCGATGTGCTCGACCTGCGTGATCTCGCGGCGGCGGTGCTCGCGGCCGATCGCTGGCTGTCGAGCGAGCGCGCGCCCGGCGTCGACATCGTCAACATCGCCTCGGGTAATCCGGTCCGAGTCGACCGTGCCGTGCACCGGTTGATCGAGCTCAGCGCGCTCCCGGTGCGAGTAGTCACCACCGAGGGGACGGAGTCGTCGCGGGCGTCCACCGCCGGAGCGCCGGGGATCCGCATCGAGAAGGCGGCCCGGCGGCTCGGCTGGTCACCGCGTTTCGACCTCGATGACGCGCTGTATGCGCTCTGGCGCTACACAAGTGAAGCCCGAAGCCGGCCGGCTAGATAGGTGATACGAGTGTGCTCCAGTAGTCGCGCAATGCTTGGTCTACGTCGCGGGTGACCCGCCAACCGAGTGCCTGCTCGGCGGTATCGGTGGCCACTTCCAGCCAGCTCGCGTTGGCCCCCAGTGCGCTGGGGGCGGTCGCCGATTCGACGACATCGGCGGGCACCGCGCTGATCGTGACCAGCCGGTCGACCAACTGCCGCACTGAAACCGCTTGCCCGCGACCGATATTCACCACGGTGTGCAGGGGCCGCGACTGCGCCGCGGCGAGTACCGCGTCGCCGAGGTCGCGTACGTCGATGAAATCGCGGTAGGCGGCAAGCGACGACAGTTCGATACGCGCTCGGCCTGCGCGGTGACCTGCGAGTATCGAGCCGACCCTGCCGATCAGGGTGCCGGGGTGCACGCCGGGGCCGATGCTGTTGGTCACGCGTAGTACGACGCCGTCCACCGCGCCATGCGCTATGGCCGCCTGAACCACCATGGTGGCCGCCAATTTCATTCGACCATAAAGAGATTCGGGCTGGGTCGGCGCCGATTCGTCGACCTGACCGGAGGTGGGCAGTGGGCCGTACTCCAGCACGCTGCCCAGGTGCACGTAACGTGTGCGCAGATCGGGGTGGGCTGCCAGCGCGGCGAGCGTGGTTTCGGTGAGGGTGACGAGCGAGTGATACATGCGGCGTTCATCCAGGCCCCAGTACGAACCTGCCGCGTTCACCACCACGGCGGGCCGGTATCGCCGCAGCAGATCGGTCAGCGGTCGAGGGTCGTCGGTGCCGAGGTCGAGCGAGACGTGTTCGGCGCCATTCGGACTCATTGCGCGCGACACCGATATGGTCCGATAGCCGCTGTTTCGCAACGACGCGACAATATGCGTGCCGACGAAACCCGTGCCGCCGAGCACCAGGGCGGTGTCTCGTTCAATCATCGCGACCCTTGAAAAGCCTTCCGCTGTACCGGAATTTCGACCTGTGCCGCTTTCCCCATGAGCACAGTGTCGGACCAGGTATTCGAGAACCACTAGGACGCGGATAGAAGCGGAGGGACGGTGCGACCGCTGACCGAGCAAGCTACCGAACTACGCGCGCGCCCAGTCGGTTCTCCCGAACCTCCAGCGAAGTTCTAGGGCCCCGGACCACCCTCAGTGATGGATCACCGTCCAGGGAGGAAATCTGCACCGTGCCTACGCGGGGCGCGCGGACCTTGCGACGGACCCGAACCGTCTAGGAGCGCGGATGCACATCATCGACCTGTCCATGCCGGTGGACAGCGAACAGTACGAACCCGACCCGGTGGAGCACACCGTGCTCACCCCGGCGGAGGGCGCTCGGCACATGAGCGAGGAAATGGCCGAGCACTTCGGGCTCGGCTTCGACGTGGACGACCTGCCCGACGGCGAGTTCCTTTCGCTGGACCGACTGAGCCTGACCACCCACACAGGCACGCACGTGGACGCCCCGTCGCACTACGGGACGCGGGCGTCCTACCGGGACGGCGGTCCCCGGCACATCGATGAGATGCCGCTGGACTGGTTCCACCGTCCCGGCATCGTGCTCGACCTGACCGACGCGCCGACCGGCGCCGTCGGCAAGGAGGTGCTGGAGCGGGAGTTCGCACGGATCGGCAGGCTGCCCGAGCCGATGGATATCGTGCTGCTGCATACCGGCGCGCAGCGACACCAAGGCACACCGAAGTATTTCACCGACTTCGCCGGGCTGGACGGGGCAGCAACGAACCACCTGTTGGACCTGGGGGTGAAGGTGATCGGTACGGACGCGTTCAGCCTCGACGCACCGTTCACCGACATCATCGCGCGGTACCGGCAGACCAGGGACCGGTCGGTGCTGTGGCCCGCACACTTCGCCGGTCGCGACCGGGAGTACTGCCAGGTGGAGCGGATGGCGAACCTGGAACTCCTGCCGTCGCACGGGTTCACCGTCGTGTGCTTCCCGATCAAAGTGGCGCGGGCCGGGGCGGGTTGGGCCAGAGCCGTTGCGCTGGTGGACGAGCCGTGAACCGGGCCGAGATTCCGGTGCGGCGGATGACACGGCTGCCGTCGTTGACCGGCCTGCGCTGGATCGCCGCGCTGCTGGTGTTCACCACGCACGCTGCGTATCAACCCGGTCTGTTGCCTCCTGGCGGCGCCTCCGAGGTGTTCATGCGCCTGGTGAAGATGGGCGGCTATATCGGAGTCGGCTTCTTCTTCGTGCTCAGCGGATTCGTGCTCACCTGGTCGGCGCGCGAGGACGACAGCGCGAGACGGTTCTGGCGGCGGCGGTTCTTCAAGATCTACCCGAACCATTTCACCGCGTTCCTGCTCGCGGTCGTACTGATGCTGCTGACCGGACGGGAGATCGTCGGCTGGGTGCAGCAACTCCTGTTGGTGCACGCCTGGTGGCCGGACCTCGACGTGGCCTTCGGCGTCAACGACGTCAGCTGGTCGCTGGCGGTGGAGGCGCTGTTCTATCTGTCGTTTCCCGTGCTGATCGTGCTGGTACGCAAGATCAGGCCGGGCTGGCTGTGGTGGTGGGCGGGCGGGATCATGGCCGCGGTCTTGCTGATGCCCGTGATAGCCAAGTTGTTGCCATCGGAGCCGCAGGTGTGGTGGGAACCTGTGCCACAGTACGAGTACTGGTTCGTGTACGTGTTCCCGCCGGTCCGCGCGTTGGACTTCGTGCTCGGCATGGTGATGGCGCGGATTGTCATGGTGGGCAGGTGGCCGAGGGTGCGGGCGCTGTGGGCGGGACTGGCATTCGTCGCCGGGTACGTGGCGGCGTCGTTCCTGCCGACCACGTTCGCGATCGTGGCGGCCACCATCGTGCCGTTGGCGTTCCTCATCCCCGCGGCGGCCACCGCCGACGTCGAGGGCAGGCCCTCGTGGCTCGCCAGCCGCCCGATGGTCTGGTTGGGTGACATCTCGTTCGCGTTCTATCTGTTGCACGAGCTGCTCCTGTACAACATGTACCGGGTCTACGGCACCGAATTTCAACCGACCCTCCCGCAATCGATCGGGCTGTGGGCGCTGGGTCTCGGCGGGACGGTCCTCTTGGCGTGGGGGATGCACAGGCTCGTGGAGCTCCCGATGCAGCGCCGGTTCTCCAGTCCGCGCAAGCGGATCACGCCACGGGAGCCGAGGCCGGCGCCGTCCTGATCGGCTCCTGAAAGTTTCTATGTGCGAACGGCTCCCGAGCTTGGTTAGAGTGTCCGAGAGAGCTGGCAAGGAGTTAATCGGAGACGTATTCGCTTTCGTATCAAGGACATTGGAGAACTGTGAGGATTCTCGTGACAGGTGCCACCGGTACGGTCGGCCGCAACGTTGTCGAGCTGCTGATGATCAGCGGGGTCGAGGTCCGGGCGCTGACCCGGCGCCCGGAGAGCACTGATCTACCCGCGGCGACGGAGGTTGTCGTCGGCGATCTGGCGAAGCCCGAGGGCCTGACCGGTGTGTTCGACGGCGTCGACCGGCTTTACTTGATCGCGGCGGGTGAGCGGCCCGAGCAGGTCGTCGACGCCGCCAAGCAGGCAGGCGTGCGGCGGGTGGTCACCCTCTCCTGTTCCGGCGCGGGCCTCGAGAACAATCCGGGCGGCGAGGCCGACCGTGCGTCAGAGTTGGTAGTGGAGAGGTCCGGCCTGGAGTGGACCCACGTGCGTCCGGGTATGTTCGCGAGCAATCTGCTGGAGTGGGCCGCGTGCATCAAGGACACGGGCATCGTGCGCCTGCCGTACGACAATGCCCGGCAGTCTCCCGTGGATGAGCTGGACGTGGCCGCCGTCGCCGTGGCCGCCTTGCTGGACGACGCACATGTGAACAAGGTCTACCCGCTGTCCGGCCCGGAGGCGCTGACCAAGAGCGAGCAGTTCGCCGCGATCGCCAAGGCCATCGGCAGGGATGTGCGCGTCGAGGAGATCACCCCGGAGCAGTGGCGCGAGGAAGGCAGCGAGCAATTCCCCGGGTCCGTGATGGACCGGTTGCTGGCCTGCTGGGAGAGCGCGCTCGTCAACCCCGAGCCCGTCCTTCCCGGCGTTGAGCAGGTCCTCGGCCGGCCGGCGCGCTCGCTGGCGGAGTGGGCGGACCTGCACTCCGATGACTTCTGTTGAGCCCGAGTGGGGTTGTGGGCGGGGCTGTCCACAACCCCACTCGGACAACAATCCGGCAGGGAGTGACCGACGTGGTTCACCGCACCTTGGCCGCTGCGCCGGCCAGCATGGCGGGGCGGGTGGTGAGGGTGAGGATATGAGCGTCGTCGTCGACACCGAGGATCGCCGAGTGGAGTTCCTGCAGGCCGCGTTCCGGGTCGAGCCCCAGTTCGTTGACCAGGGTGATACGCAAGCGGTGGAACACCTCCAACGCCTGTGCGCGCCGCCCGCTCAGATACAGCGCGCGCATATATTGCGCGTGCAGCCGTTCGTTGAGGGGGTGTTCCGCGCACAGCGCGGCGAGCCGGGACAGGACTTCCCGATAGCGACCCAGGCGAAGTTCGCCGTCGAGCATGTACTCGATCGTGACAAGCCTGGACTCGGACAGTTGGAGTGCCTTGGATTCCAGCACCCGCCCTGCGGCGATGTCGACCATTGCGGGCCCGCGCCACGTGCGCAGAGCGGCGTCCAGGTCGGCGATGCCCTGTTGGTCGTTTCCGTTGGCCAGCGCGGCCAGTCCGGAATCGACCAGAGCCTCGTAGCGATGCATATCGAGCGCATCCGGTTCAATGTGCAGCAAGTACCCGCCGGGACGGGTGATCAGGATGTTCTTGGCGACCTCCGTTGCGGACAGGCCGGTTATCCCTACGAAATACTTGCGCAAGTTGAGCACGTAGGTCTGTAGCGTTGTGAGCCCGCTCGCCGGCGGCATTTCATCCCACAGGTCGGTGATCAGTGAAGACACCGGTACCACCTGATCTGAGTGAACTAGGAGCATCGCCAATACGGTCCGTAGTTTAGGAGCACTTGGGACGTTCGATTTCCCTTGATGCTCCACCGTAAGTGGGCCGAGCACGCCAAATTCCATAATTCCCCCTACGCGGCGGTACCCTTTGGCGGCACCTAGCCTTGAGAGTTGGGGACGGGTGATCCCCATGGATCTTCGAGTTCCCTGGACCAAAGTTCCGGCCGGTACTTTCTGACGCTATACCGATTTGCCTGGATTCGTCAACGGATCACGTTGATGTCGAGCTGGCTTGTGCCCGTGGATATCTGGGTCTTGACTGGCCGAAAAATTCTGATCATAGTTGGGTCCGTCGAGACAGGTTGCGGTACAGGCAAATAGGCTCAACGAGTGGTGGCGGTTGCACCGAAAGCGTTGGGCGCCAGCGAATTCCAGACACCGTACAACGGCGCCGATCGTGCGGGCGCCCGCATTGTGATCGGTTGCGGCTCAGTAGATTTGGGTGTAGAGGCCGACTTCGCCGAACGCGGGGCCGGATCCATTCGAGTCGCCTCCGCGACGCCGCGCTGCCGCCCATGGCGCACCGCGTTGCCGATTCGGCGGTCGAGCGCTGTAGGGCAGTGCCGAACACCGCACTCCGGGTTTCTATGTGCGCGACCACCCATTGGCGGGATAGCTTGGGGGGTATGAAGATTCTCGTAACCGGTGCCACCGGAAATATCGGCCGCATGGTCGTGAACCACCTTGTGGATCTGGGGGCCGATAATGTTCGCGCCCTGTCGAACCACCCGGAACGCACCGCGTTCCCGCCCGAGGTCGAGGTAGTCAAGGGTTACCTGAAGCGGCCGTCCTCGCTGCCCGCCGCCTTCGAGGGCATCGACCGGATGTATCTCGCACCGTCTCTCGAAACCGTCACCGAGGTCGTCGATTTGGCGCGCCAGGCGGGGATCGAGCACATTGTCGATCTTTCCGGCGACGAAAACACCAACTGGCATCCCATCGCGCAGGCGGTCGACAAATCGGGTGTCGGCTGGACTCACCTGTGGACGGGCGAATTCATGGAGAATGCCACCGACTGGGCGGAGGAGATTCGCGCGACAGGTGAAGTGCGAGAACCATACCCGAGCTCCGGGAACGCCCCCATCGCCATGGACGATATCGCTCGTGTCGCCGCGACGGTTCTGCTCGGCAGCGGACACCTCGGCATGACCTACAACCTCACCGGCCCCGAAACCATCACCAGGGCGGAGCGCCTCCAGCACCTGGCCAAGGCGATCGGCCGCGATCTGACATTCGTGACCGTCCCACCCGAGGAGCTCATCGCGCTGCTCGAGCCGGCGATGGGCGACTACGCGGGGTATTTCGTCAACGGCCTCGCCGCAAGGGTCGATAGTCCGCAGGTCGCGACCAGCACCGTGGCCGACCTCACCGGCCATGCCACCACATTCGCCACCTGGGCCGCCGCGAACGCCGACCTGTTCCGCTGATCGATCAGTCGGCGCGCGGTGCCGCGAGGATCGGTTCGATGGCCTCGCGGATCGGAACAGGCGATCGGGGGGCCCTTCGAACCGACCCTGTGGCCGGGTGCGGCAACGGGGATCAGGGACACATGACGACTTCAGCTGAATCGAGTCTCCTCGGAAAGGAAGCGTGAATTCCATGTCAGAACATGTTGTCTCCACCGCTGATCTCCAGCTGTGGACCGAAGATTTCGGCGATCCCGGCGATCCCCCGCTCCTGCTGCTCGGCGCGCACAGCTCGCGGGGCTGGCCCGACGAGTTCGTGGAGGGTCTCGCGGCGAGGGGCCTGCACGTCATCCGGTACGACCACCGGGATACCGGGCGGACGGTTTCCCTGGATGCCGATCAGGACCAGTACACCTTCTATGAACTTGCCGCCGATGCGATAGCGGTGTTGGACGGTTGGGGCATCGAACGGGTCCACCTGGTCTGTTTCGCGCTGGGCGCTGCGACCGGGCAGCTCATCGCCGTCGACTATCCCGACCGGCTCCGCAGCCTGACCATGACCGGCGCGGCCGCGCTGAGCGTGGACTTCTTCAACAGCTGCGACTGTGCCTACAGTGGAAAGCCGACCCCGAGCGGGTTGCCCGCGCCGCGCCGCGAGGTTCTCGACCTGATCATGACACCGCCGATACTCGACGACGTCGACGCCGAACTGGACCGACGGGTCGCCTTGGCGCGGGCGCTGTCCGGCTCCGTGTCGCGGTTCGACCCGGCCGAGTTCCGGCGCTGGGAGGAGCGGGAGATCGCGCACTCCGGCATAGCGGGACTGAACCAGCCGAAGATCACCGAAAGCGCCGACCTCACCAGCCGCGGCGGCGAACTGGCGAACATCGACACACCAACGCTGGTGATCCAGGGACCGCTGGACCCGGTCCACCAGCCGCCGCACAGCGCGTACCTCGCCGAGTCGATCCCGGGAGCTCGGCTCCTCGAAATCCCTGGCCTCGGCCACACCTTCCCGACTGCCGTGCATCCCGCACTGGTCGACGCGATCGCCGGGCACGTCCGGCGCGCTGAAATGGTCGCCAGCGTCTGATCGCACATCGAAAGGACCCGCGTCCCGGACTGGGGCGCGGGTCCTTTTCGGCGTGGGGGGCACACACCGGCACGAGGGCTTCTCCAGTGGACTTCGACCGGATGCCGCCAGGTTGGAGGGGATAGTCCAGTCGAGAGGCGGTAGGTCGTGAGTGCAGTGGTACGGGAGAAGACATATGAGGAGATCTGCGCCGAGGTGGGGAGCTTCTACGCCCGGCACGTCCAATTGATGGACGAGGGGCATGCCGAGGAGGCCGCTGCCACCTTCACCGAGGAGGGCACCATGGTCTCCCCGCCCAAGATCGCGACACCGATCGTCGGGCGGGCGGCGCTGGCGGCCGGCCTGCGGGCCAATGCCGACCAGTTGGCCGCCGACGGCATTCGGTACCGGCGGTGCTACAGCACGATTCTGGTCGAGGTGCGAGAAGACGGATCGGTATTCGCCCGGTCCTACGTGCAGGTCATCAAGACCGAGCGAGGCAAGGGGTCGCACCTGCACGCCATGTGCGTGTGCGAGGACGTGCTCGTACGCACGGGTGGCGAATTGAAGGTTGCCGAACGGGTGGTCACGCGGGACGACGAATCTATCTGACCGCCATTCGATCTCGACCGCGTTGCGAGCGGGCGTGCCTAACTTCGGGGCTATGACCTCGAGGCAAAGACGCGGTGTGATCATCACCGGCGGTGGGACCGGAATCGGACGGGCGCTTGCCCGTAGCTACGCCGAGGAGCACGAAGTGCTCGTCGTGGGGCGGACGGAGTCCGCCCTGCACGAAACAGCCGCAGGGCACGACAACATCCACGTGCTCGCGGCGGATATCACCGATCACGGTTCCGCCGAACTCGTTGTCAAGACCGCACAGCGTGCGCTCGGCCGGGTCGATGTCCTGGTCAACAACGCGGCGACGGCGGTTCCCGCCCCGCTCGCAGACGTCGAAGCGGCCTCTGCCGAGAGTCAGGTAGCGGTCAATCTCCTGGCGCCTATCTTTCTCACCCAGGCAGCGCTCGACGCGCTCGCCGAAACCCGGGGCGCCGTACTGAACATCAGCAGCTCCGGGGCGTCCGGCGGGCGCGCATGGCCGGGGTTCTCCGTTTACGGGGCCACGAAGGTCGCCCTGGAGTTTCTCACCAGGACCTGGTCCGTCGAACTGGCGCCGAGAGGGATTCGGGTCGTGGCGATCGCGGCCGGTGTCGTGGAGTCCGGAATGGGCGTCCGCATGGGGTCCACGCCGGAGGAATACCGCGCATTCCTTGCCGATATCGCGACCCGAACGCCTGCCGGTCGCGTGGGGCAGCCTGAAGAGCTCGCCTGGTGGGCGCGGCAGTTGACCGCGCCCGCGGCAGAGTTCGCCACCGGCTCGGTCGTCGTCGTTGACGGGGGTTTGAGCCTGTTGTGAGTCGAGATTTTAGCCGGGTGCGAGGCGCTCGGCGCACCGTTGGTGGCACATGGAAACGATCTTAGGAGCAGCACGATGACAGCTTCGGCCCAGGACGCCAAGGACCGCTACGACGCCACCGACAAGGGTGTCGTGACGTTCGTCAACACCTTCACCGTGACCGGCGACCCGCAGGATTTCGAGCGGGTGTTCGCCGACATCTCGGAGTTCATGGCCGCACAGCCGGGTTTCCTCCAGTTCACCTTGTCGAAGCACGTGGACTCCTCGCGTGCCGACGAGTACGTGAACATCGCGTTGTGGACCGACGTCCAGTCATGGAAGGACGCCATCGCCGCACCCGGTTTCGCCGACCATGCCAAGGAGATCCGGGCGCGAGCGACCAACGTCGCCAATCTTTACGAGCCGAGGCTGGAGTTCGTCAAGGCATAAGGCAGGCCCGCAACCGTTAAGGATGTCTGAAAGATGAAACGTCGTGTCGTCATGACCGGCATCGGGGTCGTCGCGCCCGGTGGCACCGGTGCCAAGCCGTTCTGGGATCTGTTGTCGTCCGGCCGCACCGCGACGCGGCGGATCACGTCCTTCGACGCGGGGCGGTTCCGATCGCAGGTGGCTGCCGAGTGCGATTTCGATCCGGTGGCCGAAGGTCTTACCCCGCAACAGATCCGGCGGATGGATCGGGCCGCGCAGCTGGCCGTGGTCAGCGCGCGTGAGTGCCTGACCGACAGCGGTGTCGACCAAGCCACGCTCGACCCGGCCCGCACCGGTGTGGTGGTCGGCAGCGCCGTCGGCTGCACGATGGGTCTGGAACAGGAGTACGTGGTGGTGTCCGACGGTGGGCAGCACTGGAACGTCGATGAGGCCTACGCGGTCGGGCACCTGTACAACCACTTCGTGCCCAGTTCCCTGGCGACCGAGGTGGCCTGGGAACTTGGCGCGGAGGGCCCGGTGTCCACGGTGTCCACGGGCTGCACCTCCGGGCTGGACTCGGTGGGGCACGCGGTCGAGCTGATCGCCGAGGGCTCGGCCGACGTGGTGGTAGGCGGCGCCACCGACGCGCCGATCTCGCCGATCACCCTGGCCTGCTTCGACGCGATAAAGGCCACCACGCCACGCAATGACGACCCGGAGCACGCGTCCCGGCCGTTCGACCGCACCCGCAACGGATTCGTACTCGGCGAAGGCTCGGCGATGTTCGTGTTCGAGGAGTACGAACACGCCCGCCGCCGTGGTGCGCAGATCTATGCCGAAGTCGCCGGGTACGCCTCGCGCTGCAACGCGTACCACATGACCGGACTGCGGCCCGACGGTGCGGAGATGGCCGAGGCGATCCGGGCGGCCATGGGCCAGGCCATGGTGAACGCCGAGGATGTGGACTACATCAACGCGCACGGCTCCGGCACGGTGCAGAACGATCGGCATGAAACGGCCGCGTTCAAGCGCAGCCTCGGGGAGCATGCGTACCGTGTGCCGGTCAGCTCCATCAAATCGATGGTCGGTCACTCGCTGGGCGCCATCGGCTCGCTGGAGATCGCCGCGTGTGCGCTGGCGATCCGCGACGGCCTGGTGCCGCCCACGGCGAACCTGCACGAGCCGGACCCGGACTGCGATCTGGACTATGTGCCGCTGACCGCCCGTGAAGTGCCGATCGACACGGTGCTGACCGTAGGCAGCGGCTTCGGCGGCTTTCAGAGCGCCATGATCTTGAGAAAAGTCGGATGAGGACGGTCATCACCGGCATGGGCGTGATCGCCCCGACCGGTATGGACGCTGCACAGCATTGGGCGAATACCCTTGCGGGGCAGCGAAAGATCGGGCGGATCACGGCGTTCGACCCCTCCGGCTACTCGGCCACCCTGGCCGGGGAGGTCACCGGATTCACTGCCGCGGACCATCTGCCCGGCCGACTGCTGCCGCAGACCGATCGGATGACGCAGCTGTCGCTGGTCGCCGCCGATCACGCGCTGGCCGACTCGGCGGTGGAGGGCTCGGTCCGCACCGGATTCGATATCGGCGTGGTGACGGCGAGCTCGGCCGGCGGCTTCGAATTCGGTCACCGCGAGCTGGACAAGCTCTGGCGCAAGGGTCCGCAGCACGTCAGCGCCTACCAGTCGTTCGCCTGGTTCTATGCGGTGAACACCGGCCAGATATCCATCCGGCACGGTATGCGCGGTCCCGGCGGCGTGCTGGTTACCGGGCAAGCGGGCGGGCTGGACGCGCTGGCCCTGGCTCGGCGGCGGGTGCGTGCGGGGCAGCCGGCCATGGTGTGCGGGGCCGTGGACGGGTCACCCTCTCCCTGGGGCTGGGTTGCCCAGCTCACCAATGGCCGGATCAGTACCTCTGCCGACCCGGCGCGCGCCTACCTGCCGTTCGACGTCGCTGCCTCCGGCTACGTGCCAGGAGACGGCGGGGCATTGTTCGTCATGGAGTCGGCGGACGCCGCGAAAGAGCGCGGCGTGGAGTCCTGGTACGGCGAGGTGGCGGGCTACGCGGCCACTTTCGATCCGCCACCGGGCTCGGGGCGGCGATCCACGCTGCGCCGCGCTATCGAGGGCGCACTGGCGGACGCCGGGCTCGAACCCGCCGAAGTGGACGTCGTGTTCGCCGATGCGGCGGGCACGCCGGAACTGGACCGGGTAGAGGCCGACGCGCTGCGCGCGGTCTTCGGTCCGTACGGGGTTCCGGTCACCGCGCCCAAGACCATGACCGGCCGGCTCAGCAGCGGCGGCGCGGCGCTCGATGTCGCCACCGCGCTGCTGGCGATGCGCCACGGCCATATCCCTGCCACTGCTGGTGTCACCGATCCGGTCCCCGAGTACGAACTGGACCTGGTGACCGAGACCAGGACGCTGCCGTTGTCGGTGGCGCTGGTCGTGGCGCGCGGCCACGGCGGTTTCAATGCGGCGATGGTCCTGACCGAGCAGGGCCACAGCGGTATCCGACAAACCACTGAGAAGGAGGCGGCATGAAGCAGATGCCGATCGCCCTGGTCAACGGCACGCTGATCACTCTGGCCTCGACATGACCCGGACGGACACGGATCTGGGCAGGCGGTTGCTGACCGAGCGCGGGATGCAGTTCCTGTTCGCGCACGGAGGTGACCCGTACGCCGTGATGCTGCGCGCCGAGGATGAGGACACCCCGGCGCTGACCGACAGGATCAAGGAACGGGGGCCGGTCTACCGCAGCCGACCCGGTGCCTGGGTTGTCAGCGATCCGGAACTCGCCGAGCGAGTTCTCACCGATCCGCGCCTCGGCACCGAGCTGCCGCCCGAGCATGTGCTGGCGGGTGTGGACCCTTTCCCCGCGACCGGCTGGACCGTGTCGGCCCCCACCGGGGGCGTGGTGCTCGACGGGCTCGGCTCCCGGTTCGACCTGGTGCACGGCGTACTGCGTCCGGCGGTGGCAGGGCTGGCCGCGGAGGTGCTGACGGTGCCGGGCTCGGACCTGGCCGCGTACACCGGGTACGCCGTTGCGGCTGGCCCGGCGGTGGACGCGGTGCTCTGCGCGCCCCGACTGGCAGATGCCCGTGCGGTCATCGCCGCCTGTGCCGGCTTGCGGACACTCGTACCGGACAGCGCGCTACCGCTGTCCGTCCTCGGCGTGGAACTCACGGCAACGCTCGCCGCCGAGGCGGCGCACGTGCTGTTGGCCGATCCCGCACGCTGGCAGGCACTGTCCGCCGATCCGGTGGCGGCCGGCGCAATTCTGGACGGCGTGCTCGCCGCGCACCCGCCGATGCGGCTCGACCGCAGGGTGGCCCGCGAGGACCTGCGGCTGGGTGCGGAACGGATCGCGGCGGGCGAAGAGGTCGTTGTGCACATCGGCGCGGCCGGGATCGGCCTGCGCGGCGTGCCACGGATCGCGGCGTTCATCCGTGGCGCGGCGGCAACAGTGCTGGCCGCCGCGGCGGTCCGCTTTCCCCGGCTGCGCCTCGACGGCGAGGCGGTGCGCCGGCTGCGTGCGCCGGTGACGGGGGCGTTGGTCCGCCTGCCTGTCGCCGACTCGAATTCCATGACCACCCACTGACGAGGAGCTGCTCGCAATGCGTGTACTCATGACGTCCCTGGCGGTAGAAGCGCACTTCAACGGGACCGTGCCGCTGGCGTGGGCGCTGCGCGCGGCCGGGCACGAGGTGCGCTTCGCCAGCCAGCCCGCGCTCACCAGGGCGATCACCCAGGCCGGGCTGACCGCCGTCCCGGTCGGCGCCGACCACACCCACCATGCGATCGTGCGCGACCTGGGGGACGAGCTCACCGGCTTCTACCGCGATATCGACTTCACCGGCGAGCTCGGCGGCCCGCGCGATCGCAAGGCCGCCAACTCCCTGCTCACCGCCACGTTCTATGCCCAAGCCAACAACGACTCCATGGTGGACGACCTGGTCGCCTACGCCCGCTGGTGGCAGCCGGACCTGGTGATCTGGGAGCCGTTCTCCTTCGCAGGCGGGGTCGCCGCCCGCGCGTGCGGCACCGTAGGCGCCCGGTTGCTGTGGGGGCCGGACCTTTTCGGCCGGATGCGAGATGGGTTCCGTGCGGACATCGCCGCGTTGCCGCCGGAGCGGCGCGACGACGCCCTCGAGGAGTGGCTGACCTGGACCCTGGCTCGACACGGCCTCGACTACGACGAGCGGGTCGTCACCGGGCACTTCACCATCGACCAGATGCCCGAGGGCGTGCGGCTGCCCAGCCGGCACGAGTCCGTGCCGATGCGCTACGTGCCTTACAACGGCTTGTCCGA
Source organism: Nocardia sp. NPDC052566 (assembly GCF_044547285.1). NCBI lineage: Bacteria > Bacillati > Actinomycetota > Actinomycetes > Mycobacteriales > Nocardiaceae > Nocardia > Nocardia sp. NPDC052566. Next base: position 1,047,588 of record NZ_JBIUAF010000002.1, read on the forward strand.
GGTGCCGGGTTGGCTGCGGGAAACCCCTGCTCGGCCCCGAATCTGCCTGACACTGGGCATTACCTCGCGGGATATGGCCTACCCGAACCTGATTTCGCCGGCCGAACTCTTCGACGCGGTCGCGGACTTGGACGTGGAGATCGTGGCCACGCTCAACGAAGCCCAGGTGGCCGAGATCGGCAAGGTACCCGACAACACTCGGGTGGTGGATTTCGTGCCGCTGCACGCCTTGATGCCCACCTGCGCGGCGATCATCCATCACGGCGGCGCGGGGACCTGGTCCACCGCGGCCGTGTACGGCGTTCCGCAGCTGGTGGTCGCGGGCATGTGGGACAACGTCTACCGCGCCGAACGGCTCAGCGATCTGGGCGCGGGCCTGTACTTGCCGCCGCACGAGCTGACCGGAAGCCGGCTGCGGGACGGTGTGGTGCGGCTACTCGGCGAGCACGCGTTCCGCGCCGGGGCGCAGGCCCTGCGGGACCGGATGCTCGCCGAGCCGAGCCCCGGCGAGGTGGTGGGAACCCTGGTCGACGCCGCCGCTCGCCGCCGCGCCGAGCTGACGCGTTAGCCGCCTTCCGAAACCCGAAACCTCAGTACACAGAACCGAAGGAGCGATTCATGGCGTTGTTCGCCGTCCTGGCCACGCAGGCCCCGGCCCCAGGGGAGGCGAAGGAGTTCCGAGAGCGTCTCGGCGAGGGCTTCGCCTACACGCGGGCCTTGGTGGAGAAGGGAATCATCCTGCACAGCTGGATCCGCGTCGGTGCGTCCGGTGGGCTCAACATCTACGACGTGGCCTCCCACGAGGAGTTGCTGCGGGTGCTGTACGACAACCCGGTCAGCCCGCACCTGAAGTTCGAGGTGATCCCGCTTGCCCGTCCCGACGCCTTCGGTGAGCTGGCGATCTGGAACAAGCAGACGGCGAAGGAGCAGTCGTGAGCGCGCTGCTGGATCGTCTGCTGCGCGCGGGCACGGCGTCGGACGCGGACATCTCCTTACTGGTCAAGGAGGAGGGCGTGGACGCGGTGCTCGCCGCCCTGGTCGACGAGGTGCTGTTCCGTGCCTCGGTGCCGACCAACCCGGAGCAGGTGGACATCGCACTGGATGTCACGGACGACACCGAGACTCGCCGCGTCGTATTCCATTGCGTCGGTGGCCAGCGCATCACGAGGCTGGACGGCGAAGCGCCGGTGGAGATCTGCCGCGAGCTGGGCATGTCGCTGACACACTTGGTCCGCCGCGTCTACGGCAGGCCTGACCAGCGCCGCACCGGGGATTTCAGCGACGTCTTCCTGCCGGCCCGGCCCGAGGATCTATCTCGATTGCCCGGCTTGGTCCGCTCGACCAGCCTGGCTTCCGGCGCACTGATGACCGGCCTGACCATCCCTCGCGACGAGCTGGGCGCATTGTGCTCGTCGTCCGGTTCGGACAAGTGGGCCAGCTTCCACTGGTACACCGGGCACTACGAACGGGAGTTCGCCCCGTACCGCGACGAGCCGGTCCGCATCCTGGAGATCGGTATCGGCGGTTTCGACGGCGACCTGGGTGGCGGCTCGCTGCGGATGTGGAAGCGGTACTTCCCTCGGGGCCAGGTGTTCGGCATCGACCTGTTCGACAAGTCCGCGCTGAACGAGCCGCGGCAGACCGCACTGGTCTGCGACCAGAGCGACCCGGAGGCACTGACCGCGCTGGCGCGGGAGTACGGACCGTTCGACATCGTCATCGACGACGGCAGCCACGAGAACCGGCATGTGCGTATCTCTTTCGACGCCCTGTTCCCCCATGTGAAGCCGGGCGGGCTCTACGTCATCGAAGACATGCAGACCGCCTACATCCCCCGCATGGGCGGCACCGAGGGCCCGTCGGCGGGCCCCGGCACTTCCATCGGCCTGATCAAGCGGCTGGTGGACGACCTGCACTACCACGAACACACCCCCGGCGGCGCACCGACGGTGACCCAGCGGGACGTGGTCGGCGTGCGGGCGTACCGCAACATCGCCTTCGTGGAGAAGGGCACCAACGGCGAGGTCGGTATCCCGCCGTGGATGGACGACGCGGCGTGGGCGGCGCTCGGCGCAATCCCACCCACCGAGTGACCCGCAAGGAGACCGCAATGACCACCACAACCACCACCCGAACCGGCCCGACGCCCGACCAGTCGGCAGCCGAACTGCTGGCCGCCGTCCGCGCCTACGCCGCGCCCAACCCGCCCGCGATGAGCCTGCCGCCGCAGATGTTCACCTCGCCGGAGGTGTATGAGCTGGAGCGGGCGCAGATCTTCCATCGCTCCTGGATCATGGTCGCGCACACCGCGCAGTTGGCCGCGCCCGGCGACTACGTGGCGCTGTCCATCGCCGGCGAACCGGTGGCGATCACGCGAGGCGAGGACGGGCAGCTGCACGGCATGTCACCGGTGTGCCGCCACCGCGCGATGCCGCTGGTGGCGCCGGGCGAGGGCACGGTCAAGGACTTCACCTGCTCCTACCACCTCTGGCGCTACAACCTGGACGGTTCGCTGCGCGCGGCCACCCATATGCGCGACAACCCCGACTTCGACCCGGCCACCTGCCGCCTGCCCGGTTTCGCGGTGCGTGAGTGGCACGGCCTGGTGTTCGTCAACCTCGACGCCGATGCCCGCTCGTTCGAACCGGATCTGGCCGTCGCCGACACCGAGATGACCAATTACCGGCTCGACGACATGGTCCAGGTGAACTACTGGACCGAGGAGTGGGCCTGTAACTGGAAGGTCGCGGTCGAGAACGGGTACGAGAACTACCACGCCATCGGCTTCCACCCGGAGACGGTGCGCCCGCTGATGACCGGCGGCATCGACATGACCGTGTACCAGGACTCCGAGTGGGTGACTCGGCTGCTCAGCGGTGCGGGCACCCCGTTCGAGGCGCAGCACCTGCCGCTCACCGAGGCCGAGCGTTCCATCATGTACAGCTTCCGGATCTTCCCCGGCGGCGCGGTGGCGACCTTCGGCGAGACCATCGCCTGGATCAGCATCATCCCGCTGTCGCTGGACCGCACCCAGGTCCGGGGCGGCACGCTGGTGCCGCGCCAGGTGCTCGAGTTCGTGGACATCGAGGTGATGCGCAAGGAGGTCGAATCGATCACCAGCGTCATCAACGCCGAGGACCGGACCGGCCTGGAGGCGGTGCAGCGCACGCTCGGCTCCCGCTTTCTGCAGCAGGGCCATCTGAGTCCCAAAGAGCCTGGCGTGCTGGCGTTCTACCGCAAGCTCGCGCTCGCACTCACCAAGGAGGCCTGACCCATGGGCGGTCCGCACATTCCCCCGAAGCTGCGCGCGATGATGGACGACTACGCGCACCGCCGCGTGCACGAGCCGGTCCGGTTCGAGGAGTCGACCGGCCGCTGGGAGGTGCTTCGCTACGCCGACGGGCTGCGGGTGATCTCCGACTCGGAGATCTTCTCCAGCGACCTCAGCGAGTTCATTCCGGATACCGAGGAACTGCGTGCCTTCCGGAAAGGCAACTTCCAGGCGATGGACGAGCCTCGGCACCGGGAGCTGCGCGGACTGGTCAGCCAGGGGTTCACGCCCAAATTCGTCCAGAGTCTGGTGCCGAGGGTCGAGAAGGTCGCGGCCGAACTGCTCGACGCGGTGACCGAGGGCGGCAGGGAGCGGGTCGACATCGTGGCCGAGGTGGCGGCCCCGCTGCCGGTGATCGTCATCGCCGAGGTGGTCGGCCTGCCGGTGTCCGATCGGCACCTGTTCCGCAAGTGGGCGGACGCACTGCTCGTCGACAACGGCGCGGATGGGCTGTTCAGCGAGGAGAGCGTGGCCGCGATGAGCCCGTTCATCCGGGAGATGAACGAGTATCTGCTCAGCCACGTCGATACCTACCGCCGCTCCGCTAAGGAGGGGCTGATCCGCGATCTGCTCGATGCGGAGCTGGACGGTCGCAAGCTGGACGATATCGAGATCATCGGGTTCCTCGCGCTGCTGCTGATCGCCGGGCACCTCACGACGAGCACCGTGCTCACGAACGCGCTGCTGTGCCTGGACGAGAATCCGGGTCTGATCAAGCAGTTGCGGGCCGAGCCCGCGCTGCTCGGCCCGGCGATCGAGGAGGTCATGCGCTACCGGTCACCGCTGGTGTGGGTGGACCGTCGCACACTCGATGACGTCGAGCTGGGCGGCCTGCGGATTCCGAAGGGCTCGATGGTCAGCGCGTCGCTGGTTTCGACGATGCGCGACGAGGCCGAATTCGCCGAACCGGACCTGTTCGACATCCATCGCAAGCAGGCTCGGCATCTGGCATTCGGCAAGGGCATCCACTTCTGTCTCGGCGCGCCGCTGGCCCGTCAGGAGGTGCGGATCGCGCTGACCGGCATGCTCGAGCGGTTCGAGGACTTCCGGGTGGCCGAGGACGAGGAGATCGTGTTCCACGACCCCAAAGACTTCAATGGCACCAAGAAGCTCCCGATGGACCTGGTGCGCCGATGACCGGCATGCTCGATCGCACCGCCATCACCCCCGAGGACCCCCGGTACGCCGAGGTGACGACGGCGGCCAACGGCCGCTTCCGCTGCACGCCGCGCATCGTCCACGTGCCCGCGACGCCCGGGGACGTGGTGGCGGCGGTGCAGGCGGCGGCCGACGCCGGCGCGCGATTGGCGATCCGCAGCGGAGGGCACTGCCTGGAGGACTTCGTCGACTCGGCGGAAACCGAAGTGCTGCTGGACCTTTCGCGGCTGAACCGGGTGGATTACGACGCCCGGATGCGGGCGTTCGCCATCGAGCCGGGCGCGCTGCTCGGTGAGGTCTACCGCGGTTTGCTCAAGGGCTGGGGCGTCACTATCCCGGCCGGGCTGGAGTACTCGGTCGGCGCGGGCGGGCATATCCTCGGCGGCGGCTACGGCCCGTTGACCCGCGCACACGGGTGCGTCGTCGATCACCTGTACGCGGTCGAGGTCGTCACCGTGAATGCGGCGGGAACGGCCGGTCTCGTCGTCGCCACCCGCGACCCGGCCGACCCGCACCACGACCTCTGGTGGGCGCACACCGGTTGCGGCGGTGGGAATTTCGGTGTGGTCACCAAGTACTGGATGCGTGCCCCGGACGCCGCGGGCGACGATCCGGCGGTGCTGCTGCCACGACCGCCCGCCGAGGTACTGGACGCCCTGACGTACTGGTCGTGGTCGGATCTGACACCGGAGTCCTTTCGTCGCCTGGTGGCCAACCATGGCCGATGGCACGAGCGGCACAGTGCGCCGGGCATTCCGGAGAATGCGCTGTTCTCCATCCTCACGATGCTGCGCGCCCAGACGAATACCATCGCTCTGCTCACCCAGGTGGATGCGACCTCCGACGGCGCCGAGGAGATGCTGTCGGACTATCTCGACGCGCTCAATGAAGGTGTTGGTATCCACTACCGCCACGACGTGCAGAAGCGACCGTGGCTGCGGTCGATGCTGTGGCCACGGATGCGCGGCGACGTCTATGGACAGCGGGCGAAGTGCAAGGCGGCCTACCTGCGGCGACGGTACACCGACGAGCAGATCGACGTCATCTACCGCTACCTGACGGACGACGCGTACGACAACCCGACCGCCGGGGTCATCCTCGCCGCGTACGGTGGGCAAGCGTCGGCGGTGGCACCCGATGCCACCGCCACCGCGCAGCGTGACTCGGTACTGAAGGCTTTCTATCTGAACAATTGGACCGACCCGACCGGGGAAGACAAGCACATCGCCTGGATCCGGTCGTTTTATCGCGATCTGTACGCGGACAGCGGCGGTGTCCCGGACCTGAACGGGCAGGCGGACGGGTCGTATATCAACTACCCGGACACCGACCTGGCCGATCCGAGCTGGAACAAGTCGGGATCGGCCTGGTACGACCTGTACTACAAGGACAACTACCCACGCCTGCAACGGGTCAAGGCCGCATACGACCCGACCGGTTTCTTCAGGCACGGGCTCGGCATCACGGCGTGACGCCAGGCCCGGCCGCCCCGGCACGGGGCGGCCGGGCCTGCTCGATCAGCCGTAGAAGGTCCCAGGATCCAGATCGGTCAGCGGAATCCAATCCGGGTCGGCGCATTCGGCCGCCGCGGCGCTGTCCATCCGCAACTCCACCGCCAGCCGCGGTCGCTCGTCCACCCGCATCGACAGCGCGTACAGGGTGGCCAGGATATGCGCGCACGGCCGCTTGCGGGTGCGGCAGTCGCAGGTCGCGACCTGCTCGCCCACCGGAACGGTGAAGGCGATGCCCGCGGCGGTGAAGTCGGCCTCCAGGCCGTCCGGCAGGTCGCCGACGGCCAGCCCCGGGTTGACCGCCAGTGATTTGGCGATCAGCCGTTCGGCGTCCTTCTTGGTCTCCTCCGACCACGGTGGCAGCTCGATCCGGACACTGAACTGGTCGCTCGACGCGACGACCTTCGCGGTGACCACACCGACCTCGGTGGTCAGCGTGGCGCAGTGATTGCGGGCGAGGCTACGCGCCTTGGGCAACAGCGGGTTGGGGCCGGAGGCAGCGGTGGTCTCGACGGTGCGGGTCCAGGAACGCCCCCAGGGGGTGGCGCCGAATTCGGGTGGCATCAGGAAATCGCTCCCAGGTCGAGATCGAGGACGGCGTGCAGTTCCTCATCGGACATCTTGGCGAGTGCGGCCTCGGTGTCGCCGCCGACGACGACATCGGCGAAACCACGCTTGGTGTCGTGCATCTGCGCGATGTGGTCCTCGATCGTGCCGCCGGAGACCATCGTGTACACGTTGAGCGTGCGCTGCTGGCCGATGCGGTGGGCACGGTCGGTGGCCTGCTCCTCGACGGCCGGATTCCACCAGCGGTCGTAGTGCATCACATGCGCGGCGCGGGTCAGATTGAGTCCGAACCCGGCCGCGCGCAGACTCAGCAGCAGTACCGGAGGTGAGTCGTCATCCTCTTGGAACGCGCGGACCATCTCGTCGCGCTTGTCGCCGGAGAGCCCGCCGTGCAGGAACGGCACCGGGCCGGTGCCCAGCGTTTCGCCGAGTGAAGCCGACAGCAGTTCGCCCATGGTGCGGTACTGGGTGAACACCAGGGCGCGGTCACCGTCGTCGACGATTTCGGACAGCATTTCGGTGGCGCGGTCGAATTTGCCGGATCGGGAGGGGCCCGCCGGGCCGTCGCCGAGGTATTGCGCAGGATGATTGCAGATCTGTTTGAGCGCGGTCAGCAGCGCCAGCACCCGGCCGCTGCGGCCGATGCCACCGCCGAGGCCCTCGTTGAACGCCCGGTCGACGGCCTCGCGGTACAACCGCACCTGCTCGTCGGTGAGGGTGCAGATCATCGAGGTGTACTGCTTGGGCGGCAGCTCGGCGGCGACCAGTGCCTTGGTGCGGCGCAACATGTGCGGGCGCACCAGGGCATTGAGCGAGGCGGCGGCGGGTGCGGAGCGGCGCTGTTCGATCGGCGCGACGAACCGCTGCCGGAACCGTGCCCGCGTGCCGAGCAGTCCCGGGTTGGTCACGTGGAAGAGCGACCATAGCTCGTCGAGCCGGTTCTCCACCGGGGTGCCGGTCATCGCGATCCGCACGGTCGCGTTCAGCCGTGCGGCGGCGCGGCTGACCTGCGCGTCCGGATTCTTGATCTGCTGGGCCTCGTCCAGCACGACGATGTCCCAGTCGGTGTCGATCAGCGGCTTGTCGCTACGCAGCACCGGGTAGCTGGTGATGACGACGGTGCCGGGCTCCCACTGCTCGGGCAGGCCGCGGTTGCTGCCGTGGTAGCGCAGCACCGGGGTGGTAGGGGCGAAGCGCGTGAGTTCGCGCCGCCAGTTGCCGATCAGCGAGGTCGGGCAGATCACCAGGTGCGGGCGTTCGGATCGTCGGATGGCCAGCAGGCAGATGGCCTGGAGTGTCTTGCCGAGGCCCATCTCGTCGGCCAGGACGCCGCCGGTGCCGAGTTCGGGGCGGGAGTTGAGCCAGGCCACGCCGTGCACCTGGTAGGGGCGCAGTTGAGCGTCCACTGCCGTGCCGGCCAGGGTGGCGGTGGTGTTCGCCGCCCGGCGGAACTGGGTCAGCAGCGCTGCCGGGGCGGCTACCCCCGTACCCTCCTGATTCGTCACGGCGTGTGCGGCAGCGGGCATCCGGGCGGCGAGATCAGCGAAGTCGGCGTCCTTGGCCTCGCTGTCGCCGTCCAGCAGCCGGGCGGCCTCCTGCCAGTTCTTGATCGACTTGCCGACCTCGGCCCGCCGGTCCAGTGCGATCAGGGCGGCCACCGCCTCGTTCAGGTCGATGAGCCGGACGTCCCGTTCGGCGGCGACGACCGACCCGCCCTCGGGTGCTGCCAGCGAACAGGTCGCCGTCCGACCGATGGGCAGGCCGTGTTCGCGCACGGTCTCGTCCAGGTCGTCGGGCCCCCACCAGGCAAAGGCATTCTCGGCGGGAATGAATGTGGCCTGCAGGCGGGAAACTTGCGTTCGTCCAGACAGTAGGACCAACTCCTTGGTTATCCTGCGGTCGCAAATGACCTTGCGTGGGTAACTGCCACTCGCTGTGTTATTGCGTAACGGTGATATTGTGTAATGGAAACACTGCACATCGTGAAAGTTGTGCGACGCAAGGATACTTCAACGGATCGGGTCGTGTCACATGACTATGGGCCAGCAGGTCAAACCGCAGGTCGGCGCCTTGCTCGAGCTGCTGCCGGACTGGATTCAGCAGTTGATTCGGATCAACAGCCTGATCGCGGCCCAGATGGGCGTGGTCATGACCGACTTCCACTGTCTGCACGTACTCCAGCAGGGTGGGCCGACCACACCCGGTGCGCTGGCCGCCCGCGTCGGCCTCACGGCGGGTTCGGCCACGCGCATGGTCGACCGGCTGGAGGCGGCGGGCTGCGTCACCCGCGCGCCCGATCCCAAGGACCGGCGCAAGGTTGTCGTCGTGCCAACCCCCGAAGGTCTGGAACGAGCCAATTCCTACTACGCGAGCCTGACCACCCGGACCCACCAGGACCTGGCCGATTTCACGGAGGAGGAATTGCGGGTGCTGATCCGGTTCGTCGAGCGGAGCCTGGCCAGTGCTGTCGAGGAGGCCGACCGGTTGAACGCGGGTTCGTGACGAGCGTTCATTTCTGCGCGAATGTCCATGCCCCGGATCCTGTTCTGTAGGTGGCGGACTTTTCGTCCCGGTCGATCAGTCGCGTTTCATCGGAAGCGGTGATTTCCGCATCCTCTTGCAGGAGGGGCACAACGACGGTGGCGGTGCTGTTCGCGGGAACGACGACTTCCAGCGTCACCGCGGTGCCGTCGCGGTGCCAGCGGCTGACGATCTCTCCGCGTACGGTCCGTACGGTCGCGTTCACCGTCGTGAGCGAACCGACGATGGCGGGGGCGATGCGGATCTTGTCGAAGGCGACCGCGTCGAGGTCCTGGTGAATTCCCCCGAGGCCATGGATGAACCACGAGGTCAAGCCGCCGAGGATATTCAGATCCGCCACGCCTTCGCGGCCGTTCCAATCCCAGCTCTCCGGTAGTGCGGTGGCACCGCGCTCGAGCCAGTATCCGTAGCTGGGGTAGCTGGTTTGGAGGGCGACGTCGTGGAGAACGTCGTGACGGCCCGCGTCGATGAGGACGCGGACGATCGCGGGTAGTCCGATCATCCCGGTGTTGAGGTGGTTTCCGGATTCCCTGATGCTCTCGACGAGAGTGGCGAGCACCTGGGTACGCAATTCCGGTGGCGGCGCGCCTATTTCGAGGGCGAGGGCGGTGGCCGTCTGCGCTCCCCGTAGATACGTGGTGGTCGCCGGGTCGAAGAATCGCCGGTGGTACGTGGTGGCGATCGCCTCGGCCTTGCCGCGGTACTCGAGCGCGTCGTCGAGGTGGCCCAGGGCCCGCGCGATACCGGCCATGGCGGTGGCGATCTTCCAATACCCCCATGCCACAGTTATTTCGGGCGGAGTGAAGTGGGCGTTGTCCGGGTCGAACGGATGTTGCCAGTGCTGGCCCGGGTACATCCAATCGCCGAAGTAACCTTCCGTGATGTCACCACCTGGGTACAGCCCGTCCTGCTCACGCGATCGCAGCAGCCGGAAGTACTGCCGCATACCCGGATAGTGGCGTCGTAGCGACGCGGTGTCACCGTAGCGGCGGTAGTTCTCCTCGGCTTGGACGATCGGTGCTCCGCTCCAATTGATATCGCCGACATACCAGAAATCGGTGGGATCGGGGACGATGCCGGACAGGTTGCCGTCCGCGCGTTGCGCATCGAAGACGTCACGCAGCAGCGCTTGGTTGTAGGCGGCGAAGTCGTAGCGGTGGACACCGCTGAGCGCCATACCGCGGTCGGCCTGCCATCCGGCCTTCTCACGGTTGGGATCGGTGGGCATTGTCGGCGCGATCATGGCGCTTCGCATACTGCGATCGGCGATTCGGTCCATGGCGTTCAGAAGTGGGTTGGAGCAGTCGAATTCGGCGGTGGTACCGGCCGCGGCGCGCACCGCGATTCCGGTCACGCTCGACAGGTGCGGCGGGGTGGGCAGTCCGCGAATTTCGAGGTACCGAAATCCGTGGTAGCTGAAGCGCGGATGCCACGACTCGACCCCGCCACCCGCCAGCGTGTAGTGATCGGCGACAACGACATTCGGCACCCATCCGACCATGCCGTTCTGGCTGACCCGGCCGTTGTCGAGATACCAGCCCGGAAACAGCGCGATACGCGTCCCGGCGGGTCCTTCGACTTCGATCTGCGGCCATCCGACGAAGGACGTGCCGAAATCGAAAACGTACGTCCCAGGTTCGGGTTCGGTCATCTCGACCGCGGGTAGCCGTTCGGCCTCGACGACGGCGGGTTCGAATTGCGCGCTGAGCACCGCGGGGAAGTCGGCGGCGACGACGGCGGATCGCCACTCCGAGTGGTCACCATCGGGCCCGTCCCAGCCGGATTGCCAGCGGCGGGCGTCGTAATCCTCGCCGCCGTAATAGCCCGAGAAGTCGAGGGGCCCATCGTCGACCCGCCAGGTGGTGTCGCTGCACACCTGCTGGACCGTCCCGTTGTCGTAGCGAATCTCCAACTGGGCGACCACCTTCGGCTCGCCGGACAGCCGGATCGTCTCCCCGCCGCCGGCGAAACCGTTCTTCCAGGTCACCGACTCCCAGTAGCGGCCTTCCCGTTCGGGCACATCGAAGAAGCCGCTACCGACCAAAAGCCCTACGACGTTGTCTCCGGTCCGCAGGTGTTCGGCGACATCGTAGGTCTTGTACAGTGCGCGTTTTCGATAGTCCGTGACGCTCGGTACGAGAACGTCCGCGCCGACCTTGCGGCCGTTGAGCCGCGGTTCGTACAGGCCGAGCCCCGATACGTACAGTCGCGCCTGCTCGATCCGCGATTCCGGCGGCACGGTGAAGCGCCGGGCGAATATCGGCAGCGGCCCGCCGTTCAGTGGCGCGGCGCCGGTGATCCATTCCGCCGTCCAATCGGACGGCTCGAGCAGGCCCATCTCCCAGCGGGCGACCGGACTCCATGCCGACGCGTTGTCACCGCCGGTCCACACCCGGACCTGCCAGAACACCTGCTCACGGGAGGACAGCGGCCGACCGCCGTAGCCGACGTCCACCTGCCGACCCGACGCGATCGTGCCGGAATCCCACAGGTCCGGCGTGTCCAGCGCGAGGAGTTGCGGTGTCGAGGCGGCCCTGACCTGGTATGCCGATTGCACGACGGCCCGGCCGGCCGAGCGCAGTCGCCAACCCAGCGCAGGTGTCCGGTCGTCTATCCCGCGCGGCTCCGCGAGATAGTTCACAGTCAGGCCCATGACCACGACTTCGGAGCTTTCCATACAGGCTTTTCCCCCAGATCGGAACTGGCCGCGTAACGGGCCGGGAAAACGAATTCGGACAACTGCTACGTTAATGCACGAGATTGTTTCGCGTTGAGGTGCTCTAGCGAGATTCGAGCGTTCTTCGCCCGCGCGTGGATACGGTTCGAAACATGGTCGAATGTCGAATCTGTGGCGAAGTGGTCAACGAGTTCATTGACTTCGGGCGACAGCCGCTGTCCGATGCTTTCAGGGCTCCGGACCAGGGTGGGGAGGAGTTCTTCTATCGTCTTGCGGTCGGCCGATGCGAGTCGTGCGCTATGGTCCAATTGCTCGAGGAGGTGCCGAGGACGAAGATGTTCCACACCGATTATCCGTATTTCTCCTCGGGTTCGTCGGTGATGCGTGAACATTTCGAGAATGCCGCTGATCGATTCCTGGAAAATGAGCTGACCGGAGCTGATCCGTTCATTGTGGAAATCGGCAGCAACGACGGAATCATGCTTCGCACGATCGCGAAGGCGGGTGTGCGGCATCTCGGTGTCGAGCCCTCGGGCCGGGTCGCGGACCACGCCCGAGCGCAGGGCGTCAACGTGCTCACCGAATTCTTCGAGGCGAGCACCGCGGCCTCGGTGCGCGCTGAATACGGCCCGGCCGACGTCGTCTACGCGGCCAACACGTTCTGCCACATCCCGTACGTCGACTCGATCTTCGCGGGGCTGGACGCGCTGCTCACCCCTGGCGGAGTATTCGTGTTCGAGGACCCGTACCTCGGCGAGATCGTCGAGCGCACCTCGTTCGACCAGATCTACGACGAGCACTTCTACTTCTTCAGCGCTACCTCCGTGCACGCCATGGCCCAGCGGTTCGGCTTCGACCTGGTGGATGTCGAACGGCTGATGGTGCACGGCGGCGAAGTTCGCTACACCCTGGCTCGCGCCGGCGCCCGCGTGCCGACCCCGGCAGTCGCCGACCTGCTGGCCGAGGAGTCGGCGCGTGGCTTGCACAACCCTGCCGTCCTCGACGCGTTCGCCGCCGCGGTCGGAGTCGTCCGCACCGATCTGATCGCGTTGCTGCACAAGCTGAAGGCCGAGGGCGCTACCGTCGTCGGGTACGGTGCCACAGCCAAGAGCGCCACCGTCACCAACTACTGCGGCATCACCCCGGACCTGGTGAGCTACGTCTGCGATACCACCCCCGCCAAGCAGCACAAGGTGACCCCCGGTGCGCACCTGCCGGTGCGGCCCGCCGAAGCATTCGCGGAGTCCTACCCGGACTACGCATTGCTGTTCGCGTGGAATCACGCGCAGGAGATCATGGCCAAGGAAGCCGGCTTCAGTGCCGCAGGCGGCAAGTGGATCCTTTACACCCCGAATGTCCGCATTGTCGGCTGACGGCGAGTCCGCCGGTCACGGTCGAGTGGGCGGTCCGCTACCGGGCCGCCCACATATCCCGCAGGGACTCCTGCAGTGACCACCGGGGTTTCCAGTCGAGCACTTCGGCGGCCTTGCGTATATCGGCCTGCAACCACGACCCACCGTAGCTGTGGACCCCGCCGGCGGTGTCTTCCACCACCGACAGCGGGGACCCGGCTTCTCGAACGAAGGTCTCCACGAATTCGCGCATCGGCACCGCCCGGCCGCTGCCGATATTGACCACTCCCGTCACGCCTGGCCGCTGTGCGGCGGCCACCGCGGCGCGCGCCAGGTCTCGTACATCCAGCCAATCTCGATGCGCATCGGCGATCGGCAGCCGCACCGTGCCTGCCGCGAGTAGTGCCATCAGCTTCCCCGGCAGGCTCGCACGCGACGGGTCCGGCCCGCACACGTTCACCGCGCGCAGCACCATGCCGTCCACCGCGCCGGTTCGCGCGGCGTCGAGCACAGCCCGTGAACCGGCGAGTTTCGTACGCGCATAAGCGGATTCGGGCGCGCACGGCATGCTCTCGCCGACCGGCGTGCCGAAGGCGACGGGTGCGTACTCGTGCATCGTGCCGATGTGCACCAACCGCACCGGCCGCGGCTGCGTCCGTATCGCTTGCAGTACCTGTTCGACCAGAGAAACGTTGGCCCGCACCAGTTCCGTCTCGGTGCGGTCCCACCCGTCGGTCGCGTTCGCGGCGTCGGTCGCGTTGACCACGAGGTCGGCCGACTCCTCGTGCAACAGCGCCGCTGTTGTGGCGGCGGGCGCAGTGGCCAGGTCGAGCGAGGCGAACCGATCGCAACGCAGTCCCTCGGTGCGGTTGCGGGCCACCGCCACCACGCGCATACCGTGCTCGGCCAGCGCCGCGCACAGGCGCTTGCCGACCCAGCCCGTGCCGCCCAGCACCACCGCTGTCCTGATCTCGTTGTGTGCCAACGGTTTTCTCCTCCCGCCGATCTCAGGCTAGAGGCGGTGTCAAGCGGCCGGTACCGGAATGGCGTTTCAGCGAAGGCTCCAGCCAGGTTCGAGTTGCCGTTGGTAGACCCGAGAGTGAATCGACCCGACTGCAGAGGACTGACCCTTGGCTACCCTGGTGTGGGACTATCTCTCGGAATACGACCGCGAGCGCGATGACATTCTCGCCGCCGTGGACAAGGTCTTCCGCTCCGGCCAGCTCGTGTTCGGCGAGAGCACCCGCTCGTTCGAGCACGAATTCGCCGCTTATCACGGACTGCGGCACGCGGTAGGCGTTGACAACGGCACCAACGCGATCAAGCTGGGCCTGCAGGCCCTGGGGATCGGCCCCGGCGATGAGGTGATCACGGTGTCCAACACCGCAGCGCCGACGGTCGTGGCCATCGACGCCCTCAACGCGACTCCGGTGTTCGTCGACATCCGCGCCGAGGACTATCTGATGGACACCTCGCAGGTGGCCGCGGCGATCACCGAGCGCACCAGATGCATTGTGCCGGTGCATCTGTACGGTCAGTGCGTCGAAATGGCGCCGCTGCGGCGGTTGGCGGCCGAGCACGGACTCAGGATCCTGGAGGACTGCGCACAGTCGCACGGCGCTCGACACCGCGGGCGAACGGCGGGCACCATGAGCGACGCGAGCGCGTTCTCCTTCTATCCCACCAAGGTTCTCGGCGCGTACGGCGATGGCGGCGCCGTCGTCACGGACGAGGAGGAGGTCGATCGGCGGTTGCGTCGGCTGCGGTACTACGGGATGGCAGAGCAGTACTACGTGGTCGAGACCCCGGGGCACAACAGCCGGCTGGACGAGGTACACGCGGAGATCCTGCGCCGCAAGCTCGGCAGGCTCGATGAGTACATCGCGGGCCGTCGCGCTGTCGCGGCGCGCTACGCCGAGGGTTTGGCGGACACCGACCTCGGTCTCCCCGCGCTGGCCGAAGGCAACGACCATGTGTACTACTTGTACGTGGTCCGCCACCCGCGTCGCGACGAGATCCTGAAAGCCCTGCTGGACTACGACATCCGGCTGAACGTCAGCTATCGCTGGCCGGTGCACACCATGTCCGGCTTCGCGAAACTGGGCTACGCCGAGGGGGCGCTGCCGGTAACCGAAGCGCTGGCGGACGAGATCTTCTCGCTCCCGATGTACCCTTCGCTGCCGCTGGACGTGCAGGACAAGGTGATCGACGCGCTGCGTGAGATTCTCGCCCGCTTCTGAGCGGGAGGCCCGGCGCCACGCCCACCGGGAGTGCGGGCGTGGCGCCGGGGCGGTATCAGGCTGGGGTCGATGCGGTGGTCGGGGCAGAGGTGGGAGTGGTCCTCCTGATGAAGAGACTGGTCACGGCCACGCCGACAGCCAGGATCGCCGCCGTGACGAAACCGGGGGACATGCTCTCGGTGAGCACGTAGTAATCGGTCTGGTCACCGGGTACATCGGCGGGCGCCGTGATCCCCTTGGCGGCAGTGGTGAGCACCGTGACGAGAATGGCCAGCACGAAGGGCCCGCCCAGTTGCAGCATGGTGTTGTAGGTGCTCGACGCGGAGCCGTAGCTGTCCGACTCGACGCCGGCGCCCGCCATCTCGGTGGCCGGGATGAGGGTGGCCGCCATGCCGACGCCGGTCAGTGCCAGCGGGCCGAAAATTGTGCCCCAGTAACCGCTGTCGAGTGAGAGCGTGGTGAGCCACAGGTAGCCCGCGATGAGCATCAGCGCGCCGATGAAGGTCATCCACCGCTCGCCGATCTTCTGCATCAGCCCGATGACCAGGGTGGAACTGATCACCAGGGCGAAACCGGTTGTCAGGAACGCGAATCCGGTCAGCAGCGCGCTGAAGCCGAGCGGCCCCTGCATGAACATGGTCAGATAGAACGACTCACCGATCATCGTGCCGGTCACCAGTACGGCCGAGATGTAGGCGGTGACGCGGTTGCGGTCGCGGAACAGCGACAGCGGCATGATCGGTTGCGAGGCTCGCCGTTCCACCATCGTGAAGATGATGAACATCGCCGCGCCCAGCAGGATCGGCAGCCATACCGACACTGTCGACCAGCCCGACTCGCCGGCGTGCGAGAGTCCGTAGACCAGCAGGGCCACACCGAGCGCTGAGGTCAGCGCACCCGCGATGTCGAACTTGCCGCGTATCCGAGACTGCTCGGTGATGTAGAGCGGCGCGAGGATGAACACGGCGATGCCGACCGGAACGTTGACGAACATGACCCAGCGCCACGACAGGCCGGTGGACAGCACACCGCCCAGGAGCAGACCGACGACCGCGCCGGAGCTGGACGCTGCCGCCGAGGTGGCGATTGCCTTGGTGCGCTCGGGCCCCGCGGGGAACAGGCTCAGGATCAGCGCCAGGCAGTTCGGCATGCACAAGGCCGCGCCCATGCCCTGCAGCGCGCGGCAGGCCAGGAACCACCAGTCATACATCGCGAACCCGCCGGCCAGCGAGGCGAGGGTGAACAGCGCGATGCCGACCAGGAATACCCTGCGCCGGCCGAAGGTGTCACCGAGCCTGCCGCCCAGCAGCATCAGGCCACCCAGCGCCAAGCCGTAGGCGTTGACCACCCACGCGAGTCCGGTTTCGCTGTAACCCAGGTCCTTCCCGATCGAGGGCAGCGCCACGGTCACGATCATCAGGTCGATGGTGAGCATGAGTTGCACCACGACGATGATCGCGAGCGCGGTGCCCGTGCGCCCGGCCGGTTGTGCTCCGCCGGGCTCCTTTCCCAGACTTACCGGAGTGACGTCCAAAGACATTATTTCCCCATTCCTTCTCCGCGAAAGACAGCGACGTTGCAGAGGGTACGAGCTTCTTCGCGGCGGTGCACATGAGTCGTCGAATTGACAACGCCGAAAAAATGTATCCCAGAATGACAAGCATCGTGTGGCTCAATCGGATTATCCCATTTAAATGCCTGGTAGAAGGGCGTATTCTGTACTGGTTGTAATTGTCGCTCCGTATTTTTCAGCTACCTTGGCTTCGATATCTCCGAGTGCGCCTCTATGTGGTTTCAACCAGTTCTGGAGGACGCCGCGTTAGCGTCCGAGCGAATCGGAAATGACGCTCGGGAGAGAGAGGTCGGAGTGGACGGTGGGCTACGGCGGCGGTTGCAGCTCGTGCGTGGGCTGCAATGGATGCGGGCCGCGGAGGGAGATCCACTGGCCGCGCTGCTGCGCGGTCATCCGACGGACGCGCGGTCGGTGATCACGGATCCGGTCTCCCGCAGTTCGACCGGAACGGTGCTGGTCGGCGGCGCGTCGGCGGCGAGGCTGCTCGAGGTCGGCACCGGGCTCGCCGACTGGCGCCCGACGGGTACCCGGGTGATGGCGGTCGCGGCCGAGGACATCGAGCCGGCCGACCCGGAGGACGTCGCCGCGCTGGCCGGCGTATCGGCGTCACCGGTGGCCGGTGTACCCGACGAGCTGACCGACCTGGTGCCCGCGGCGGAGCTGTTGTGCGCCAAGGCATACGCGGACCTGCTCGGTGCCGAACCGGACAGCCTGCTCGGCGCGACCCCCGTGCTCGACAACCTCCTGTGCCCGCAGGAGACAGCGGTCACCGAGCGCATGCTCGCCGCGGTCGACGACCTGCGGGCCGCTCTGTGCGCCCGCACTCCCGCGCTCTTCCTCGCCGTGGTCGCACCGCGGCTCACCGCCGACCTGGTCACCCGCGCGGCCGCCGTGCTGCTCGCGGACGGCCGGTGGCCGGACGTCGAAGGGGCGGTAGAGCGGACCCGTGCCGTGTACCCGCCCGTGCGGCTGCATCTGACGACCACAACCGCGGATCTGACGGTTGCCGGGGAGGTGATTCCCGGCAGCAGTCAGGTGGCAGTCCTTACCAGCGCCGCCGCGCTGCCGCGGCTGCTCGACCTGCCGCTGGTGTATGCGACCGCCGAAGCTGTCCTGGCCGCGATCGCCCTGCGCCACCCGCGCCTGGTGTCCGCGGGTGCCCCGCTGGATCGCCCGCACGCTCCGGCCACCGGTGGTCTGGCCCATCTGCCAGTCGCGTCCTTGCGCACCGAGTTCCTGCTGGTGCGGTCGTAAACGGCGGATTCGACGCCCATCAGAGAGTTGGTATCGGTATGAAGGTCGTTCTGACCTGTTTCGCAGCGCCCACCCACTTCTACTCCATGGTTCCGCTGGCCTGGGCTCTGCGTGCTGCCGGGCACGAAGTCCGGGTCGTCAGCCAGGCGGCGATGGCGCCGACCATCACCGGCGCGGGGCTCACCGCCGTCACGGCGGGGGCCGCCGAGTGGTACGGCGACCAGCACGCGCCGGACCTGCTCAATGCGATATTCCCCGGCTGCCTCGATCAGGTGCGCGATTTCGACTACGCAAGCACCGACACATGGACGCACACCGGGCTGCTCGCTCTGGAGCACATGGCGAGTTCGGCGATGTTCGCCACCATGAACGACGACCAGATGGTGGACGACATGGTGGCGTTTGCGCGGGACTGGCGGCCCGACCTGGTCATCTCGGAGACCTATACCTTCGCCGGGAGTATCGCCGCCCGCTTGGTCGGCGCCGCGTACGCCCGTTTCACCTGGGGTCCGGATGTCGCCCTGCGGGCCAGGCAGGCCCTCCTGCGCATGTCGGCGGAGCTGCCCGCGTGCCACCGCGAGGACCCGACCGCGGAGTGGCTGTCGAACACCCTCGGTCGTCACGGGTCGTTCTTCGACGAGAAGGTGATCACCGGTCAGTTCACCGTGGACGTCACTCCGCCTGGCATGAGGCTGGACACCGGGCTGCATTACGAGTCCATGCGCTACGTCCCTTACAACGGCCCGGCGGTCGTGCCGGACTGGTTGCACACGTCGGCCGAGCGCCGCCGCGTCTGTCTGACCCTGGGCGTGACCGACCGCTCGCATGGGCAAATCGACCACCTGGACGCCGTGCTCGGAGCATTGAGCCCAGTCGAGCTGTTCGACGCGGTGGCCGACTTGGACTGCGAGGTGATCGCCACCCTGGACCCGGAGCGACTGTCGATCCCCGTGCCGGACAACGTGCGCGCTGTCGGCTTCGTCCCGCTCAGCGATCTGCTGCCGACCTGTTCGGCCGTCGTTCACCATGGCGGTAGCGGCACCCGGTCCACGGCAGAGGTGCACGGTGTGCCGCAGCTGATGGTCGCGGAGGGCTGGGACGTCGTCCGCGGCCGAGGCATCGAGGCGGCAGGCGCGGGTCTGTGCGTCCCGGTGGAGGAACTCACCGCGGAAATTCTGCGCGACAAGCTCTGCGCACTGCTGAAGGATCCGTCATTCGCCGAGGCCGCGCGGCGATTGCGGGACGAGATCCACACCTTGCCGACGCCCGCCGCGCTGGTACCCAGGCTGGAAGCGCTGGTCGACGCCTATCGAGAGGAACGCTGAGATGTACGAGGACGAGTTCGCCGACATCTACGACCGTATCCACACGCACCGTGGCAAGGACTACGCAGGTGAGGCCAAGCTGATCGCCGAGCTCGTTCGTGCCCGCAACCCCGAGGCCGCGGCCGTGCTCGACGTCGCGTGCGGGACCGGCAGCCACCTGCGTCACCTGGTCGCGGACTTCCCGGACGCCGCGGGCCTGGAACAGTCACCGGAAATGATCACAGTGGCCGCGCGGCGTACCCCCGAGATCACCATTCACCAGGGCGATATGCGGAACTTCGAGCTCGGGCGCACGTTCGACGTCATCACGCTGATGTTCAGCAGCATCGGCTATGTGGACGACTACCCCGATCTCGTGCGGACGCTGGCCGCGCTGGGCAGGCACCTCGCCCCGGGCGGCGTGGTGGTGATCGAACCCTGGGTATTCCCAGACACTTTCACTCCCGACTATCTGGCCACCGATCTGGTTCGGGACGACGAAGGCGCGGTGACCCGCTTCTCCCACTCGGTGCGGGAAGGGGACGCGGTCGTGATGAGCGTGCAGTACCTGATCGCCACGCCGGAGCAGGGCATCCGCCACCTCACCGACCGGCATCGGCTGGCGCTGTTCACTCGTGAGCAGTACCTCGCGGCGTTCGCGGCGGCCGGATGCCCGGCGGAGTTCGTGCGGCCGGAGCCGTTCGGCCGGGGTCTGTTCCTCGGTGTGAAGGAGCGTTGAACCGAGCATCGGTGCGCGGACGGGGCTCGCCCGGTCCGCGCACCGTGGTCAGGTCAGCGCGTTCTCGAGCGCGAGGCAGTCCGCGTACCGGGGAAGCAGATCGCGTTCCAGCGCCGCTGCCAGGGTGGGGGCGGCGGTGTCGCGCTCGGACAGCACCAGGGCCGCGGGCAGATCCAGACCGAGGGCCGGGTCGCGCGGGTCGAGTGCGCGCTCCCGTTCCGGGAGATAGCCGCCGGAGAGCAGGTACGTCATGACCGTATCGTCTTCCAGCGCGAGGAACGCATGGGCGACACCGATCGGTAGATACAGCCCGCGTTCGGCGCTCCCGTCCAGCTCGAGCACCTCGTGTGCGCCGAAGGTGGGGGAGCCGACCCGGACGTCCCAGACGATGTCGAGGCAGCGGCCGTGCGCGCACCACACATACTTCGCCCGGCCGGGCGGCGGCATCGTGTAGTGCACGCCCCGGAATACACCCTGTCGTGAACGGCTCATCGCCCCCTGCGCCACCGGAAACAGGGGATGGCCGAGCTCGGCGGCCAAGACCTCGGTATCCAACGGGGTAGCGAAGCCGCCTCGGTCGTCGCCGAAACTCGGGGTCTCGAACTCCAGCGCACCGGCGACGCTCAGCCTGCGGGCCTTCATCGGGGGGACCGGATGGTCAGGCTGTGCAGGCAGGCCACCAGCGTGCGGGCCTGCACATTGACATAGTGGCTGTGCCGCAACAGGTCTACCAGCTGATGCACGGGCATCCAGCGGAAGTCCGGATGGTCGTGCCTGCTGTCGCGTTCGACCTCGATCACCGCGTAGGTGTTGCGCGAGTGGTAGAACCGGCCGCCCTCCTCGGACAGCAGCGTGCGATAGCGGACCTGCCCGGGCCGCGCGGACAGCACCTCGTCCACGAACCTCGGCCTGGCGGCGCGCGGCAGATGCCGGTAGTTGTCGGGAGTGCACTGCACCGTCGGCGCCAGCTCGACCACATCGAGATAGCCGGGTTCCGCGCGGGCGTGGACCAGCGCGTGCAGCACGCCGTGCACGCGAGCCACCAGGAACGCCACCAGGCCGGTGCCCCTGGCCGCGATCATCGGCTGGCTCCAGCCGGACACCTCCCGCGTCCGCGTCCGTACCTCGACGCCGATCACATCGAAGAACCGCCCGCTCAGGTGCGAGATCGCACCGTCGACCCGATGCCAGTCGGGCACCGCGGCCAGCGGAACCTCCCGGGTGGCGACCTCGGTGCGGGTGCGCACGTCGGTGATCCAGCTGAGCACCTCGGCCATACTGTGCAAGCTGCCCTGTTCGGCGTCACATGAGGCCAGCAGCGCCGCGTGGAACTCGCCGCGCGGCGGGCGCACCGCCTCCCGCAGCGCCGGACCGGCGAAGGACAGGCAGGCCAGTACGGTGCGGGCATCCATGTTGATCAGGTCCTCGACGGCGAGCAGCCGGTGCACCTGGCCGAGCGTCAGCCAGTGGAAGCCGGGCAGAACCGGCACGTCCTCGGTCACTTCGACCACCATGTTGCGGTTCCGCTTCTGCCGGAACCACGCACCCTGTTCGGACTGCCGCACATCCGCGAGTACGCGGTGCCGCGCGGTGTCGCGAAAGATGTCCAGGTAGGGGACGGTGGAGCCGCCGTGCACGCGCGTGTAGTTCGACCGGGTGGCCTGCACGGTCGGCGAAAGCTGCAACCCCAGCGCGTTACCCGGTTCGACCTTGCCCTGCATCAGCAGGTGGAGCACGCCATCGAACTCCTTGACCAGGATGCCGAGGACCCCGACCTCGGGCTGGTTGATGATCGGCTGGCTCCAGGTCGACACCGGCGCCCCCGTCAGATGTACCTCCAGGCCGCCGACGGCGAAGAAACGGCCGCTGTCGTGGGTGATGTCGCCGGTGTCCGGGTCGGTATGCCAGGCGGCCAGGTCGTCCAGCGACACCCGGCGCACCGCCATGGTGGCTCGCGCGTGGCAGTCGTCGAACCACTGCCGGAACGCGCCGAGGTCACCGAGCGGCCCGGCCGGGTCGGCGCCTGCCATGGCCGACACCGCCAACCGGCGCGGCGTGTCCGCGTCCGGACCCACGGACAGCGGCGCGGTCGGTTCCGTGGTGGTGTGGTGCGCCACATCAAACTCCCTGCTCCGCCGGATCGATCGGCCGGCCCGATGCGGGCGGGCCCGGCCCCACATTGCCGCACTCGACTAAAGGGCTGGTTCGGAAGACACTCGAATTTCGGTGGGGCCGCGTGGAACTCGCTGTCCGCGGCCGCGATCGCGACCCTCGGCGTCCGACCTGCGGTCGGTGCTCGCCCGGACTCATGGGATCATGGACAACGCCGAATCCTCTTTCCGACCAGGAGCCACGTGCCTAGCTTCGCCGACACGACGTTCACCGATCCGTCCAGGATCCGGAACTTCTGCATCATCGCGCATATCGACCACGGCAAGTCGACGCTGGCCGACCGCATGCTGCAGCTCACCGGTGTGGTCGAGGAGCGGGCGATGCGCGCCCAGTACCTGGACCGGATGGATATCGAGCGCGAGCGCGGCATCACCATCAAAGCCCAGAACGTGCGGTTGCCGTGGAAAGTCGACGACACCGAGTACGTGCTGCACATGATCGATACCCCCGGCCACGTCGACTTCACCTACGAGGTGTCGCGTGCGCTGGAAGCCTGTGAGGGCGCGATTCTGCTGGTCGACGCCGCGCAGGGCATCGAGGCGCAGACGCTGGCGAACCTATACCTGGCGATGGAGCGGGACCTGACCATCATCCCGGTCCTGAACAAGATCGACCTGCCCGCCGCGGATCCGGACCGCTACGCCGCCGAGATCGCGCACATCGTCGGCTGCGAGCCGGAGGACGTGCTGCGCGTCTCGGGTAAGACCGGTGTCGGCGTCGCGGAACTGCTGGACAAGGTGATCGCGGAGGTCCCGCCGCCCGTCGGCGCCGCCGACGCACCCGCGCGCGCCCTGATCTTCGACTCGGTCTACGACACCTACCGCGGCGTGGTCACCTACGTGCGTGTGGTCGACGGCAAGCTGACCCCGCGCCAGAAGATCAAGATGATGTCCACCGGCGCGCAGCACGAGCTGCTGGAGATCGGCATCGTCTCCCCGGAGCCGAAACCCACCCAGGGCCTCGGCGTCGGTGAGGTCGGCTATCTGATCACCGGCGTGAAGGACGTGCGCCAGTCCAAGGTCGGTGACACGGTCACCACCGCCCGCGACGGCGCCGCCGAGGCGCTGGCGGGCTACCAGGAGCCGCGGCCGATGGTCTACTCGGGTCTCTACCCGGTCGACGGCTCGGACTACCCGAATCTGCGTGACGCACTGGACAAGCTGCAGCTCAACGACGCCGCGCTGACCTACGTCCCGGAGACCTCGGTCGCGCTCGGCTTCGGATTCCGTTGTGGCTTCCTCGGTCTGCTGCACATGGAGATCACCCGCGAGCGGCTGGAGCGCGAGTTCGGCCTCGATCTGATCTCCACCGCGCCCAACGTGATCTACCGCGTGGAGATGGAGGACGGCAAGGAGTACACCGTCACCAACCCCTCGTACTGGCCGGAAGGCAAGGTGCGCCAGGCTTTCGAGCCGGTCACCAAGTGCACCGTCATCGCGCCGAGCGAGTTCATCGGCACCATCATGGAGCTGTGCCAGGCCCGGCGCGGTGAGCTGCTCGGCATGGATTACCTGTCCGAGACCCGGGTGGAGATGCGCTACATGCTCCCGATGGCCGAGATCATCTTCGACTTCTTCGATTCGCTGAAGTCGCGTACCCGCGGCTATGCCAGCCTCGATTACGAAGAGGCGGGCGAGCAGGCTTCGGCGCTGGTGAAGGTGGACATCCTGCTTCAGGGTGAGGCCGTGGACGCGTTCAGTGCCATCGTGCACAAGGACGCCGCGCAGCCCTACGGCAACAAGATGACCACCAAACTGCGCGAGCTCATCCCGCGCCAGCAGTTCGAGGTGCCCATCCAGGCCGCCATCGGCTCGAAGATCATCGCCCGCGAGAACATCCGCGCCATCCGCAAGGACGTGCTCGCCAAGTGCTACGGCGGCGACATCAGCCGCAAGCGCAAACTGCTGGAGAAGCAGAAGGAGGGCAAGAAGCGGATGAAGACCATCGGTCGCGTCGACGTCCCTCAGGAAGCCTTCGTCGCCGCGCTGTCCTCGGACGCGTCGTCCGACAAGCCGAAGGGGCAGAAGTAGTTCGCCGGTCATGCACCGCTCGGCGGACTACGGGATAATGCCTTGTAGTTGAACACTTATGAGGCATGATCCCGTGTCATGCGGAGCGGGACCGAGGAGGCGGAAATGGCCACACTGCCGTACGGAGCGGAGTACGCTCCCGGCGGGCTGACCGTCGACGACGTTCGAGCGGGATACGACCCAGGATTCCGGTACGAGCTCGAGGATGGGGTAGCCGTGATGATGGCGTCGGCGTCGACGTGGCACAACCGTGTGCTGCGCCGCCTCACCGTCGCTATGGAGACGGCTTGCCCGCCGGATCTGTCGGTCGAGATGGAGCAGGCTGTCGAGATCACCCGCGATTTCGCGCCTGAACCGGACATCACGGTCATCGATGCGTCGGCAGCTCGGCCTGAAGAGAATGTCTATCCGAAATCTGTTGTGCATCTGGCTGTCGAGATCGTCTCGCCCGGCACACAACGCAAGGATCGTGTCAGGCGCCCGCTGGACTACGCCGAGGCAGGCATTCCGTTGTACTGGCGGATCGAGTCGGAAGACGGTGAACCGGTTGTGTATGCCTACCGACTCGACGGTGCTACCGGCGCCTATGTGTCGACGGATGTGCATCGAGGCCACTTGCGGACCTCTGAGCCATTCCCGATGGACATCTCCTTGAAGGACCTCGGACGCTGAGCTGGTCTGCCGGTCGATAGACCAGTACTCGGCCGAGTCCGGACTCGGCCGAGTACTGGCGCATCACAGGGGGATTCAGGCGCTGGCGCTGCTGCCCGTATCGAAGCCCGCGCTGCTGCCTGTGCTGCTGCCCGTGCCGGGGAGGAACGGGTGGGCGGGGGAGATCCGCTGGGCCGGAACGTGATCCGGGTAGGTGGGGCCGATCAGGGTCACTGTGTCGCCCGGGCCGGGGGTGAAGTCCGGGGCGTGGGTGGTGACGGTGCCGTTGTTCGGCGTGACGATCGGGTCGGCGGAGGCGAGGCTCGCGCCCGCCAGGACGGCGGCGCCCGCGACGGCGGTTCCGGCGATTATCGCGGCGAGCCTGGCCTTGCTACGTCCGATACGTGCGGTCATGAGATTCTCCTGTTCGATCGTGCCGTCCCGGGTGGGCGACGTGATCGAAGGTAGGAGCGAGATCTTCAGCGACCGTTGAGCAATCGTTAGAGGTTTCTGAAACCTCTACGCGCCGAGTGAGTTTCGCCTCAATCCGGCGCGTGCGCGCGGATGCGCACGTGCAGGCGGGTGCCGCCGAGCGGGCTCGGTTCGAGTGTGGCGGTGCCGGAATGCAGTTCGGCCTGCTGGCGGATCAGGGCGAGCCCGAGGCCGGACCCGGGGGAGCCGGGGCGTTTGGCGAAGCGGTCGAAGGCGGTCGCGCGCAGTTCGTCGGGTATCCCGGCACCGTCGTCGTCGATGTGGATGTCGACCGCGTTCTCCGGGCCGGGATCGGCTGTGACGGTGACGGTTTCGGCGTTACCGTGCTGGATGGCGTTGGCGACGGCATTGGTGACGATCAGCATGAGGCCGCCGGGCAGACCGGTGATGGGGGTCGGCGTGCACGCGGTGAGCTCGATGCGCACCTTCGGGTGACGGCGCTTGGCGTCGTGTACCGCCCGATCGAGGGTTTCGCAGAGCTCGAACTCCTCGAAGGCGTCGGATTCGGTGAGATCGCCGACGGCCAGGCGTTCCAGATCGGTGAGGGTGGTCTCGATCTGGCGTTCGGTGATCAGCACGTCGGACAGGATCGCGCCGCGCTGATCGGCCGGAATGTCCTTGGTGGCAAGGACTTGCAGATCGGTGCGCAGCGAGGTGAGCGGTGTGCGCAGTTCGTGCGCGCAGACGGCGGCGAAATCCCGGGCGCTGGCCAGCGCCCGGTTGGTCGCGGTGTGCGCGGCCTCCAGCCGCGACAGCATCCGGGTGATGGCGTCGGAGAGCTCCTCGGCCTCGCGGGCGCCGCGGCCGGACAGCGGTGGCAGCTTCTCCAGTGTGTCGATGCCGTGGGTGGCGGTGGCGAGCCTGCGCAGCGGTCGCGCGGCATAGCCGGCCAGGAACCAGCCGAGCACCGCGGCGAGCAGCACACCGGCGATGCCGATGCCGACGCCGATGAACTGACTGCGTCGAATGGCGGCGTCGACCCGGTCGCGGTCCGGCTGCAGCGCGACGACCACGCCGGGCAATCCTTCGACGGTGGCCAGCGACTCATCGCCGGAGGTGGTCGCGGTCGCCGGGCCGCGCGTGGCCGGAGCCTGTGTCTGCCCCGGTGCCTTCTCCGCCGCGTACGGTGCGTCGGTCTGCGGCGAAATCGCCGGTGCCGGAACAACTCCGGCGGGTGCGGCGACACTGACCCCGATCGAGGACACCGTATCGTCGAACTGCCGCTCGCCCGTCGTGCCGAGCAGCGCGGTGTAGGTGATGCCGAGGGTGAGCGCGACAAGCGCCGCCACCGCCCCGGAGACCAGGGCGACGCGGGCGCGCAGCGAGGGTGACCTTTTCATGGTTGTTCCCGTAGGACGAAGCCGACGCCGCGCACGGTGTGCACCACCCGCGGCGCGGCGTGTATCTCCAGCTTGCGGCGCAGGTAGGAGACGAAGACGTCGACCACATTGGTGTCGGTGGCGAAGTCGTAACCCCATACCGCGGACAGGATCTGCTCGCGGCCGAGCACGATGCCCATGTTCTCGGCCAGCAGTGCGAGCACCTCGAATTCGCGCTTGGTCAACTCGACCGCCTCGCCCGCCACCAGCACCCGGTGCCCGGCCAGGTCGACCTGCACCTGACCGACCCGGATGACCTCGCCCGCCCGCTCCGGCACCGCCGCCCTGCGGCGCAGCAGCGCGTGCAGCCGGGCGACGAGCTCGCCGAGGTCGAACGGTTTGGTGAGATAGTCGTCGGCGCCGCGCTCGAGCGCGGCGATGCGATCGCTGACGGCGCTGCGCGCGCTGAGCACACAGATCGGGATGTCGTTGCCCATCGCGCGCAGTGCGGTGACCACGCCGACGCCGTCGAGCTGCGGCATGTTGACGTCGAGCACCATCGCGTCCGGCGCGGTGCTGCGGACCATACCGAGCGCCTCCGCGCCGTCGCTCGCGGTGACCACCTCGAAGTCGGAGAGTTCGAGCCCGCGGCGCAGCGAGGCGAGCACGCGAACCTCGTCGTCCACGACCAAGATCCGGTGTCCGGTCATGATGCCAACCCTAGTGCTCCCTACGACGCTCACCGGCCAGGTTGTCTGGCGCTACTGACGGTAGCGGGCGGAACTTCAGTGTCTGTTGAGCAATTGTTAGAGAAGTCTGTGTTCTTGCCGGTGCACCGGTTATCAACTTGCGCGCGGCACCGTCCGGCAGGAAAGGTGGTGGCCGACAGGACACTGCTGAGTGGGCGTCCAGTCCGGAACCCTGCAGAAACTAGGGCTTCCGTTCTGTATTCCCGGATGGCAGGGTTTCCAGAGGATGTGACAGCCGAGATTTCCCGAAATATCGTTAGGTGATCTTCACCCGGTCGACCCGGCGTGTGAGGATGCTGGATTGGCGAGAGTGGAGCTTCTGATGACGCGTGACCTGCCCTTCGAAGATGGTGAGGACATCGATACGGGCGATCGCGCGGGCGACACCGCCTATCGGGTGGCCAACGGCGTCGCGCGTGTCGCGCGCGCGGGCGCGTACGTCACCGGCGGCGCCCTCGTCGCCAGCAATGCCGGCGGCACACCGTCGCATCCCGGTTCCTCCCGGCTCGACAGCTGGAGCACCGGCTGGGCAGGCAACGGCGATCCCGAGCCCAACACGCCGAGCCCGGTGGTCACCTTCCCGGACCCGGCCCCCGATACCTCACCGGCCCCGCATTCCTCGGCGCCGCAGCAGGTGACGCACGGCGCCAACCCCGGCCTCGGCCTGCCCGGCCACGCCGTCGGTTCCGGCGCCGCGAGCCTGCCGCTGCCCGGTTTCAACGGCACCGATGCCGGTATCCCGATGCCGGGCGCCCACGGTGACCCCGGCATACTCTCGGTGCCCAGCCTCGGCGTCCCGAGCATGCCGACGCACACCGGCACTCCCGGTTCCGGTGGCATCGGCTTGCCCGACACCTCGCACGGCGGCCACTCCGGCGGCATCGGCTTCCCGGATGCGAACATCGGTCTGCCGGGTGGCGTCGGCATTCCGGGCATCCCCAAATTCGGCGACACCGGCGACATCGACGCGCCAGGCGGCTTCGGCCTGCCCGGCCACGGACTCGGCCAGGCGGGCCACGGCTTCGGCCTGCCCGGCACCAGCGGATTCGTCGCGCCGGGGCTGAATCCGGTCGCACCGGGCACGCCGGTCGACGACTCCGCCGCCAACCACCTCTTCGACGGGATCGGCAACGGCGCGGGTCAGGGCATCTTCCTCGGCACCCAGCTCACCGTCGACGCGGGTATCGGCCCGAACGGCGTGTACGTGCACACCGATCTGAAGGTGGACTTCGCGGTCGGCAACGTCGGCAATCAGCTCGACAATTTCTCCGACCTGCTCAACAGCGGTGTGCAGTTGCCAGGCAACGCCGCGCGGAACGGGCTGGATCAGCACAACTCGCAGAGCGGCCTTGGGACACAGAGCAATTCGGGTCTGGGCAGTGGCTCGGGTCTCGGCACCGCCGGCCCGTCCGGCATTGCCGCGCCGCAGCCCGCCGCGCTGCCGACCCCCGCGGCTCCCGCACCGCAGCCGCTGTCCGCCGTCGCGCCCGCGGTGGTACCGGTCGTTCCGGTCGTCGCACCGCCCGCCCCGGTCACCCATGCCGCGCAGCCGGTGGTGGCCACGCCGCTGCAGACCACCATCCAGCCGGACGTGGCGACCACGCCGGTGGCGAATGTGTTCCAGGCGCCCGCGGGTCCTTCGCCGCTGACGGCCCCGGCCGCCGCGGTCCCCGCGCTGTTCGACAACGCCCGCCCCACCCCGGCGAAGCCGACCACGGTGGTCGACACACACGTCACCGATCCGGGGACCAAGCCGGGACAGGTGGTGACGCCGAGCACGCAGCCGCACATCCCGACTCCCGTTCCGGTGACAGGGCAGCCGTCCACCGCCGTCCCGACACCGCCCGTGACCCCGCCCACCGTGCCGGATGTCACCAAGCCCGGTATCCCCGGCACCACTCTGCCGAAGCCGGGCACCACCACCGGCCAGGACGGGAACGTCACCAAGACGCCGCCCACCACCGGCAATCCGGGCACCGGAACCCCGAGCACCGGCACCGCGCCGTCCACCCTGCCCGGGACCGACGACGACCTGCCGAGCACGGGCAGCCCGGTAACCGGCAACCCGACCACCGGTGATCACTCCGCGCCGAGCACGGGTAGCCCGAGCGTGCCGAGTACCGGCAACTCCGCGCCGACCACCAACCCGAGCGTGCCGACGCGGGACATCCCGACCGCGACGGACCCGACCAATTCGATTCCCGACCAGACGCACGGCGGCGGCGTGACCCAGCAGCCGCCGGTGACGCAGGCGCCGGTGACCCAGCCGCCCGTGGTCGACACGAATCCGGGTGGCGTGCACGCGCCGGTCACCCCGCCGCCGACCCACTACGTCCCGCCGCCGACCGGCCCGGACTACTACCCCAAGCCGGGCCGTCCGATCGCCGACGACCGTCCGGTGTATCAGGATTCGGCACATGTGGTCCCGGTGGCCCAGTACGTCCCGCTCGCCGAGGATCACGCCGGGCTCGCGGCCATGTCGAACGACGGCCTGTCCGGTGGTCTGCTGCCGGATCAGTCCTTCGCGGGGGCGCACCACGCCGAGCCGGGTCTGCTGGATTCCTCGCTGCTGTAGCCCGGCGGCCCGAATGTGCCGTCGCGGAGTGTTTGTCATGTGAATTGTGAACCAGGGTAAGGAGGAGGGTTGTCTGCCGCAGCCGGGCTGAAGGCCGCGACGGTGAAACATCCGGACGCGATGGCACCGGTCATCCGACTTCTCGACGAACTGCGGGAGCTGACCCGATCCGCCGGCCGGGACGATCTCGGCGGCCGTCTGAGCATGGTCCGGGCCAGGGTGAGCGATCCACGGGTGCGCCTCGTTGTGGTCGGTGACCCCAAGAACGGCATGAGCACCCTGGTGAACAGCCTGGTCGGGGCCGAGGTCAGTGCCACCGACAGTGCGCTGAGCGCACCGGTGATCGTCGAGTACGGACCCGAGCCGACCGCGACGCTGGTGCGCACCACCGGTTCCGGGCGCACCGAGCGTCAGTCGGTGGATCCGCTCGATCCGGCGCCAGCGCTGAACGCCGAAGGCGTGATCCGCGCCGAATTCACCGAGCCGAGCGCGCTGCTCGCCGACGGCATCGTGCTGATGGACGCGCCGGGCGGGCACACCGAGGACAACACCACCTGGTCGATGATCGCCGCCGCGGACGCCGTGCTCTACGTCGCGGCCGCGGGCACCGAGCTGACCACGGAGCAGATCGGGTATCTGCAGCGCATCCAGCAGATCTGCCCGACCGTCATCTGCGTGCTCAACATGATCGACATCTACCCGCAGTGGTCCCATGTCCAGCAGCGCAACCGCGATCTGCTCGACGCGTCCGGCATGGGTTTCGCGGTCGCGCCGGTTTCCGCGCTGCTGCACCGCCAGGCCGCGTCGGCGGGCAACTACCAGCGCGATGTCGAATCCGGTGTGCCCCAGCTCATCGATCACCTGCGCGACTACGTGGTGGCCCGTGCCGATACGGTCGCACTGGACGCGGCGGTGCGCGATATCCGCCTCGTCATCGACCATCTGGCACTCGGGCTGCGCAGTGAGGCCGAGGCACTGCGCGATCCGCGGCGGCGTGCCGAGATCACCGCGGCGCTGTCCTCGGCACGCGCCGAGGCCGATCAGCTACGCCAGCGCACAGCGAACTGGCAGGTGACGCTGATGGACGGCAGCACGGAGCTGATGGCCGACATCGAACACGATCTGCGCCACCGGCTACGCAGCCTGGTCCGCGATGCCGAGACCGAGATCGGCAAGACCGATCCGGCGCGGCGATGGAAGGATTTCGGCGCCGACCTCGACGCGCGCATCGCCGAGGCGGTGGAAGAGAACTTCGTGATGGCGCACTACCGCTCGGTGGAGCTGTGCGAGCAGGTGGCCGCGCGCTTCCCGGCCGATCACCGCACCCCGCCGCTGCCGGATCTGCGGCTGAACAATCCGGGGGAGGCGCTGGAGCCGGTGCAGCCGCTCGAACCGCTGGAGAGCGCGAAAGCCGGTGTGACGCAGCAGTTCCTGTCGGGTCTGCGCGGTTCCTACGGCGGCATCCTGATGGTCGGCCTCGCCACCAGCCTGATCGGCATGTCGCTGGTGAACTGGTATTCGGCGGGCGCGGGCGTGCTGCTCGGCGTCAACGCGCTGTGGGACGACCGCAAGAGCCGCAAGACGCGCCGCAGGGCCGAGGCCAAGGTCGCGGTCTCCCGGCTGATGGACGATGTGATCTTCCAGGTCGGCAAGGAATCGCGAAATCGCCTGCGCGCCATGCAGCGCGCGCTGCGCGATCACTTCACCGATATCGCCGCCGAGGTGGCCCGCGCGACCGACGAGGCGCTGCGCGGCGCCGAGGAGGCCTACGCCAAGTACGGCGACCACGGTAAGGACCGGGTCGCCGATCTCGACAGCAGGCTCGCCGCGCTGCATGCGTTGCGCGAGCGCGCCGATGCCTTGGCGCCGGTGTAATCCTTTCTCACACAGGGTGATTCGCTGGCGTGTGCGCGGGCCGGAACCGTCCGGCCCCGTTCGTCTGCTCGGCCCTGATCACGTGGGTGACCGCATTGATCAGGGCCAGGTGGGTGAACGCCTGCGGGAAGTTGCCGAGATGGCGGCCGCTGCGCGAATCGATCTCCTCCGCGTAGAGCCGTAGCGGGCTGGCGTAGCCGAGCAGCCGCTCGCACAGATGCCTGGCCCGTTGCAGCTCACCGATTTCCACAAGCGCCGACACCAGCCAGAACGAGCAGATCGTGAAAGTGCCTTCCGCGCCGGTCAATCCGTCGTCGGTGGTCTCGGTGCGGTAGCGCAGCACCAGGCCGTTCTCGGTGAGCAGATCGGCGATCGAGAGCACGGTGGCGCGCACGCGGTGGTCCTGCGGCGGCAGGAACCGGGTCAGCACCACGAGCAGCAGTGACGCGTCCAGGGTGTCGCCGCCGTAGGTCTGGGTGAACACGCCGTTCGCGTTCACCCCATGGGTCAGGATGTCGTCCTTGATCTCGTCGGCGATCGCGTACCACTCGGTGGCGCGCTCGTATTGGCCGTGGATCTCGGCCAGCTTCGCGCCGCGGTCGAGCGCCACCCAGCACTGCACCTTCGACGAGGTGAAATGCTGTGGCTCGCCGCGCACCTCCCAGATGCCGCGGTCGGGTTCGCGCCAGTGCGCGATAGCGGCGACCACCTGGCGCTCCAACAAGGGCCACAACGTTTCCGGCACCTGCTGGCGTGACTTCACGTGCAGATACACCGAATCGAGCATGGTGCCCCAGATATCGTGCTGATCCTGGTTGTAGGCGCCGTTGCCGATGCGCACCGGGCGTGCGCACTCGTAGCCCGTCAGATGGTCGAGCGCCGATTCGGTGATGGTGCGCTCGCCGCCGATACCGTAAAGCACCTGCAGCGCAACGGGTTCACCGTCGTCACCGGTGGTGGCGTCGTTGAGGAAGGCGAAGAAGTCGTCGGCCTCGCGATCGAGGCCGAGGGTGTACAGGCCCCACAGCGCGAAGCTGGAATCGCGCACCCAGGTGTAGCGGTAGTCCCAATTGCGTTCGCCGCCGGGGGTTTCCGGCAGCGAGGTGGTCGCCGCCGCCATCAGTGCGCCGGTCGGCGCGTACGTGAGGCCCTTGAGCGTCAGCGCGCTGCGCTGTAAGTAGTTGCGCCACGGGTGATCCGGGAAGTTGCCGAGGGTGATCCACTGCCGCCAGCACTCGGTGGTCATCCACATCTTCTGCGCCGCTTCCTCATAGGTGCGCGGCGCGGGCAACTCGGACCAGGTGAGCGCGACGAAGACCTCGTCGCCCTCCTTCATCCTGGTGCGCGCGCGTGCCTCCCTGCCTTCCAGCCCGAGGCGCAGGTCGGTGGTCAGTACCAGCGTCGGGCAGGTGCTCGCATCGCCGGTGCAGGTGGCGGTGGCCTCCTCGTAGACCTTGCCCGTGTACTCCCAGCGCGCGCCCGCCCGGTGGTAGTCGAAGGCCGGTTCGCAGCTCATCTCCAGCTCGACCGTGCCGTTCACGCATTTCACCGTGCGCAGCAGGATGTGCTCGGCGTCCCAGTCCTCCGGGGTGCGCCGGTGGGTGCGGCTGCGCTGATCGTTGTTGTGCCACGGGCCGAGCACCAGCGCGTCGCGCACGATGAGCCAGCCGGTCGCGGTCTGCCAGGTGGTCTCCAGGATCATGCCGCCGGGCAGGTAGCGGCGGGCGGCAGGCACGTTGACGCCGTACGGGCCGATCCGGAAATGCCCCGCGCTGCGGTCGAGTATCGCCCCGAAGACGCTCGCCGAATCCGGTCGCGGCACGCACATCCACTCGACCGCGCCGTTGCTGGCGATCAGGCAGCTCGTCTCGCAGTCGGACAGGAAGGCATAGTCGTCGATGGGCGGGAAGGCGGCGCGGTGGCCCATATCACCCAGCGGGCTGACCAACGGCAGGTCCGCGGGCTCGTCGAGCACGGCGGGATCGGTGGCGCCATCTTCGGAGTAGGCCATTCACCCATCTTCGGCCCGCCGCCGCCTGCCGTCCACCGAACGCGCGAGTGAACTCCGCTCGGTCGGCTACTAGGCTGGGAGGGTGCATCAGATCGCGGGTTGGTGGGATGGCGTAGAGCTGTGGGTCGCGGGATTGCCCTTTATCCCGCAGTTCCTTGTCGTGCTGGTCGGCATGGTTCCGGTCAGCTTCGCCATCGCCTTCGCGCTCGATCGGCTGTTGCGCGTCGTGATGCGGCTGCTCGGCCGCGATCACGCCGCTCAGCCGCCCGCGGAGCTGTTCATCCCCGATACGCTGCCCGCCGTCGAACCGCGGACCGTCGTGCAGAGCGGAGCGCGCTGATGCCTCGTTCACGCGTTCAGCTCGCCCTCATCGCCCTGATCGTCCTCGTCGTGCTCGCCTGGCTGATCAGCCGCTGATCAGGAGTTCTCGCTGTCGCCGCCGGTGCGCCAGTCGTTGAACCGCTTGCCGATCTTGGAGACCGCGTCGCCGACCTCCTGGCCGACGGTGTTCACCGCCGACCCGACGTCGCGGCCGAGGTTGCGCACCGTGCGGATCAGCGGATCCTCCGACTGGTCGAAATTCTGCTTGTAGGTGCGCGCGGCCT
This sequence comes from Nocardia sp. NPDC052566, assembly GCF_044547285.1. NCBI lineage: Bacteria > Bacillati > Actinomycetota > Actinomycetes > Mycobacteriales > Nocardiaceae > Nocardia > Nocardia sp. NPDC052566. Next base: position 1,082,314 of record NZ_JBIUAF010000002.1, read on the forward strand.
CCTTGATCTCGTCGCCGATCCTGGCGTGCTTGTCCTGGTCGCGGCGCGGGTAGTCGCCGCCGACGATCCGCCCGTACTCACCGGACTGGATCCAGCGGCGCAGCTCCGCGGCGCGCAGCACCGAGAACGGATGCGACTGCAATTCCAGGTTGAGCAGCTTCAGCACGCCGTCGCGCAGATCGCCGGAGCGCTCGTAGTCGTCGGCCTGCTCGAGGAAGGCACCGTGGTTCATCTCCTTGATCCAGGTGCCGCCCGCCGTCTTCATGTGCACCCGCACCGAGGCGTCCACGTCCTGGCCGCAGAGCAGCCCCGCGCGATCGCCGGACAGCTCCGATTTGCGGCTCCACTCCATCAGCGCGGCCACGATGGCGCGTAATGCCCAGCCGCCCACCGGCATCCAGCCGATATTCGCCGAGAGCTGCAGCAGATGCATCAGCATGGTGCGGTACACCGCGTGCCCGGACAGCGCGTGGCCGAGCTCGTGGCCGATGACGAAACGCAGCTCCTCGGTGTCCATCAGATCGATCAGGCCGGTGGTCAGCACGATGAACGGCCGGTCCATGCCGATGGTGAAGGCGTTCAGCCGCGGATCCTGCAGCACGAACATCTCGGGGGTGGTCTTGGCGTCGAGGATCTCGACGCAGTCCTGGCGCAGCTGGTGCAGCGAGCGGAACTGGCGCTCGTCCACCCGTACCGCGGTGGCCAGGTACAGCAGGCGGTGCTGACGCTCCTGCAGCAGGCCGGACAGCGTGCGCAGGATGGTGTCGAAACCGGCCAGCGAGCGCAGCGTCACCAGCGCGGTGCGGTCGGCCGGATGCTCCCAGGTGCGGGTGCTGATTCCGGGAAAACGGGTGCGGACCCGATCCGGGCTGGTAGTCATGGGATGAAACCCCCCTCTTTCTGCGACTCTGACCGCTTCGCGCGACCTGTAAGCAGTCGCCAGCGGCAATTCGGATTCGTATCGAGTGCTCTGCTACAGTCTGCCCGTGTCTTCGAGTGCCGTCCCGCAGGTCCGCCATGAACTGGCGTTGATCGCTGTCGGCAATCTCGCTGTCGCGGACATTCTCTGTCGCTGATCGGCGACCCGGGAAGTTCCGCGCGTCCTGCCTCGTAGACTGGCGTGCAACCTTTCGCAGATCTTCCCGACCACGGCGGCCATCGGCCGATAGTCGCGCCACTGCCGCACCAACCCCGGCGGCAGGTCTACCGATCAGCACAGTCTTATCCGTCGGCATCGCCGCTCCCGGCATCGACGGTCCGTACGAAAGGCACCACCCCCATGTCTCGCAACACCTGGCTCTCCTCGCGCCGTCGCCACGCCGCCGTCGCCCTCACCGCGCTCGCGGCGGTCGCTCTCACCGCGTGCGGCGGTGGAGCCAGTGACAGCACCAGCGACAGCGGCAACGACAAGAGCGGCGGCACCCTCAACCTGTACGGCTACGCGGTGCCCAAGCCCGGCTTCGACAAGGTGATTCCGGAGTTCAACAAGACCGAGAAGGGCAAGGGCGTTCAGATCCTCGGGTCCTACGGCGCCTCGGGTGACCAGTCGCGCAAGGTCAAGGACGGCGCCGAGGCCGATATCGTCAACTTCTCGGTCGAGCCCGACATCACCCGTCTCGTCGACGCGGGCCTGGTGGACGCGAGCTGGAATGCCGACGCCACCAAGGGCATTCCGTTCGGCTCGGTCGTCGCGATCGTGGTCCGCAAGGGCAACCCGAAGGGCATCAAGGACTGGGACGACCTGCTCAGGCCCGGCATCGAAGTGGTGACGCCCAACCCGTTCAGCTCGGGCTCGGCCAAGTGGAATCTGCTCGCGCCGTACGCGGCCAAGTCCGACGGCGGCAAGAACCCGCAGGCGGGCCTCGACTACCTGAGCCAGCTGATCTCCAAGGATCACGTGAAGGTACAGCCGAAGTCGGGCCGCGAGGCCACCGAGACCTTCCTGCAGGGCACCGGTGACGTGCTGCTCAGCTACGAGAACGAGGCGATCTTCTCCGAGCGCAACGGCGACAAGATCGAGCACTTCATCCCGCCGGCCACCTTCAAGATCGAGAACCCGGTCGCGGTGCTCAAGACGAGCAAGCACCCGGAGAAGGCCGCGGCCTTCCGCGACTTCCTGTTCACCACCGAGGGCCAGAAGGCTTGGGCCGCCGCCGGATTCCGCCCGGTCGATCCGAAGGTCGCCGCCGACTACGCCAAGGACTTCCCGACGCCGCAGAAGGTGTGGACGATCGCCGATCTCGGCGGCTGGAAGACCGTGGACAAGGAGCTGTTCGCCGCGAACACGGGCTCGGTCGCGGTGATCTACGACAAGGCCACCAAGTAAGCACAGGGATACTAGGTCACTGTGACAGACAGTAGTAACGCCGGGACCGGGACCGCTCCCGGTAAGCGCCCCTGGTCTTGGCTGCGCGTGACCGGTTCGGTCGGTCCGCTCGGTATCGCCACCGCGGTGCTGTGGCTCAGCATCATCGTGCTGCTGCCATTGGCCGCGCTCACCGTCACCTCCTTCGACGAGGGCTGGTCCGGCTTCTGGGAGGCGGTCACCGCGCCCGCCGCGCTCGACTCGCTGCGGGTCACCGTGTTCGTCTCGGTGATCGTCGCGGTGCTGAACGTGGTGATGGGCACGCTGATCGCCTGGGTGCTCGTCCGCGACGAATTTCCCGGCAAGTCGATCGTCAACGCGCTGATCGACCTGCCGTTCGCGCTGCCGACCATCGTGGCGAGCATCGTGCTGCTGTCGCTCTACGGCCCGCAGAGCCCGATCAATATCCACCTCAACGCCACTCAGCCCGGCCTGATCGTGGCGCTGGCGTTCGTGACGCTGCCGTTCGTGGTCCGCTCGGTGCAGCCGGTGCTCATCGAGGCCGACCGCGAGGTCGAGCAGGCCGCGCTCTCGCTCGGCGCGGACAACTGGACCACCTTCCGCCGCATCGTGCTGCCGACGCTCGGGCCCGCCGTGATCAGCGGCGGCGGCCTCGCCTTCGCAAGGGCCATCGGCGAATACGGTTCGGTGGTGCTGATCGGCGGCAACATTCCGCGCGAGACGCAGATGGCCTCGCAGTACATCCAGCAGCAGATCGAGATCGACCGGCCGATCAACGCGGCCGCGGTCTCGGTTGCGCTGCTGGCGATTTCGTTCGCGACGCTGCTCGTGCTCCGCCTGTTCGCCGAGCGAAGCATCCGCAAGGAGCAGGAGGCGCGATGAATCTGTCTTGGCCAACCCGTATTTCGCTGCGGGTAGTCGCCCTCGGGTACCTGTTCATCCTGCTGGTGCTGCCGCTGATCATCATCCTGTGGCGCACCTTCGAAAAGGGGATCGGCGCGTTCATCGATTCGATCACCACGCCGGCGGCCATCTCCGCGTTCCAGCTGTCGATGCTCATCGTGGCGATCGTGGTGCCGGTGAACGTGGTGTTCGGCGTCGTCACCGCGCTGGCGTTGGTGCGCGGAAACTTCCCCGGCCGCAACCTGGTTCAGGGCATCGTCGACCTGCCGTTCGCGGTGTCGCCGGTGGTGGTCGGCGTCTCGCTGATCCTGTTGTGGGGCAAGAACGGCTGGTTCGGCGGCGTCGAAAACTGGGGCTTCAAGGTAATTTTCGGACTGACCGGCATGGTGATCGCCACCATCTTCGTCACGCTGCCGTTCGTGGTGCGCGAGGTGGAACCGGTGCTGCACGAGATCGGTGACGATCAGGAGCAGGCCGCTGCCACGCTGGGTGCGTCGCGGTGGCAGACGTTCTGGCGCATCACTCTTCCCGCGATCCGCTGGGGCCTCGGCTACGGCATCGTGCTCACCGTCGCCCGCTCGCTCGGCGAATTCGGCGCGGTGATCATGGTCTCCTCGGCGCTGCCCGGTATCTCGCAGACCCTCACCCTGCTGGTGCACGGTCGATACATCAACGACCACAACACCTTCGGCGCCTACTCGGCGGCCACCCTGCTGATGGGCATCGCCCTCGTCACCCTGCTGTTGATGACCCTCCTCGAACGTAAGCGGGGCACGAAGTGATCACCGTAACCAACGCGAAGAAGAACTACGGCACCTTCGCCGCACTAGACGATGTCACCATCGACATCCCGTCCGGCGAGCTGACCGCGCTGCTCGGCCCCTCCGGGTCCGGCAAGTCGACGCTGCTGCGCTCGATCGCCGGGCTCGAATCGCTGGATTCCGGCATCGTCACCATCGCGGGCAACGACGTCACCCACGTGCCGCCGCAGAAGCGCGATATCGGCTTCGTCTTCCAGCACTACGCCGCGTTCAAGCACATGACCGTGCGCGACAATGTCGCGTTCGGCCTGAAGATCCGCAAGCGCCCCAAGGGCGAGATCAACAAGCGGGTCGACGAACTGCTCGGCATCGTCGGCCTCGACGGCTTCCAGCACCGCTATCCGGCGCAGCTGTCCGGCGGTCAGCGCCAGCGCATGGCGTTGGCCAGGGCGCTGGCCGTCGACCCGCAGGTGCTGCTGCTCGACGAGCCGTTCGGCGCACTGGATGCCAAGGTGCGCACCGATTTGCGGACCTGGCTGCGGCGGCTGCACGAGGAGGTGCACGTGACCACCGTGCTGGTCACCCACGATCAGGAGGAGGCGCTCGACGTCGCCGACCGGATCGCGGTGATGAACAAGGGCCGCATCGAGCAGATCGGCAGCCCGGAGGACGTCTACGACCGCCCGGCCAACGAATTCGTCATGTCCTTCCTCGGCGCGGTGGCCCGGCTGAACGGCCATCTGGTGCGGCCGCACGATATTCGCGTCGGGCGCGATCCGAGTATGGCGCTCGCCGCGCACGAGGGCACCGCGGAATCGGCCGGCGTCACCCGTGCCACGGTGGAACGCGTCGTCCATCTCGGATTCGAGGTGCGGGTCGAGCTGCGTAATGCCGCGACCGGTGATCTTTTCGCCGCGCAGGTGACGCGCGGTGATGCCGAGGCGCTGCGGTTGTCGGATGGGGAGACGGTATACGCGCGTGCCACGCGCATTCCCGAGCTGCCCGCCAACTAGCCGGTTACGGCGTAATACGGCTATTTCGCTGATTCGGAAAACTAATTCGCCGTGATGCTTGCATTCCCGGTCTGCTTAGTATTTTCCCAGCTAGATGGCATGATGCCGCATTGACCTCGGTTCGATGTGATCGGCGACACGCCGTAGTGAAATGAGCATATATCCGATTTACATGTGGTCGAATATGCCCCATGACAAACGAGTGAACCCGATGTTTTTCGGAAAGTGATCTCGTCGCGGCCCCTCGGGTGGCCCTGCCTCGACTCGCCGATTGTGGCGAGTCTCCCCAATAATTCGCCAGACCCTTTTCGCGTGCGCGGGGAAGGTGTGCGCTGAGTGGGGCGATGGCGCCTGTCCAGAATGCATGGAGAGCCATGTCGACACGAATACACGGTTTATTTTCTGCTGCCCTCTGCTGTGTGATCGTCGCTTTCTCCGCGAATTCGGCCGACGCCGCGGCGCCGGTATCCGACGAATGGATCGAGTTACCGGTGCCCCAGGTATCGGTCCAGGAGCGGACGCTCGAGGTGCCCGTCGTGGTGCCGAGGACCGCCGCTCCCGCCCCGGTCGCACCGCCGTTGCCGCCCGACCCCTACGCGGGCGTGACGATGGGCCACCTGCTGCCGATCGGCGTCGAGGGCTATCAGCAGCGGTTCGAGCCGAGCCCCGAACAGCTCGAAAATGCAAGGCGCATAGTGGAAATCGTGAAACAGCGGCGGATGCCCGCCTATGCGGCGGTGATCGCGCTCGCCACCGCGCTGCAGGAATCGACGCTGCGCAACATCACCGATCCGGTCGACCACGATTCGCTCGGCCTGTTCCAGCAGCGCCCGTCGGCCGGATGGGGCATGCCCGAGCAACTCACCGATCCGCACTACGCGACCACGATCTTCCTGGATGTGCTCGAGCGCAAGGCGCCGGACTACATGATCGTCCCGCTCTGGCAGGCCGCACAGGCCACGCAGAGTTCGGCGTTCCCGACGCTGTACGCGCAGTGGCAGGAGCAGGCGGCGCATATGGTGCTGGAGATCCTCACTCGCTGAGGGGTTGCCGATCTTGTGCTGGCTGTCGTGCCCGCGGCGGATCAAATCCGTCGCGGGCGCGGCGCGTCCTGCGTGTCGGTGTCGCCGCGGCGATCCTCCGCCGCGCGTGTCCGCATCCGGCGCGGCGTGGCGCCCGCTCGCGTACTGGACGGTTCTTAGTGCGTTGCGCGGCACCGGCTTAGGGGTTTGTTAGGGGGCGTTGCCGCACGTGGAGACGGGTAGGCGCGCCGTCGGAGCGGTTCGGCGAACAATGCGGGGCCGATACCGAACTTCGGCCTGCCGCAGGGGAATCCGGCAAATCGACACCCTACGCGGGCGGGCAAGCCAACGATCTTGTCCAGCAACGGGAATCGGCAGCGGCGGGGTGCGGACAATGTGGTGTCCGGTGGTTGGCAGGCGAGTCGCGGAGTGGTTGCGTGAACAGGGTTCGAAGCAAATCGGCTCGGCGATCGGTGGCTTGCGATGGCGGTTGGTCTGGGTTTGAGCATCGGCACGGTGAACACGGTTTCCGCTCTCGCGGAGGAGGGTTCGGCCAAGGCTCCGCCGGGGCGCCGCTGGGCCCAGCGCTCCCAGGCCATCACCCGCCGCACCACGCTGACCTTCGACAGCACCGGCCTGGCGCGGGTCGGCATGATTCCCCGGCACGGGCGCGCGATCACCGAATTCGCCGACCTCACTCAGCGTTCCATCGCGCAGGCGCGGGTCGGTCACCGGGCGCTCACGCAGGCCGATCTGGTCGCGATGGTCGCCGAATCGCTGATCGGGGAGGCGCTGCACGATCATCCGGCCTATGGCGATCACGGCACGGGAATCGGTGTAGCGCTGACGCATCCGGCGCGCTACGGCCCGGAACACGTGGCCGACCTCCGATCGGCGCTCGACGCGCTCGGCCTGGCCCACGTGGCACTGGTCGCCGAACCCATCGCGGCCGCCACCTGGCTCGAGGCCGAGCGCGGCCCGCTCATGCCCGGCCTGGCGCTGGTGTACGACCTCGGCGGGTCGAGCCTCGACATCACGCTGGTCCGGGTCGGCGCGGGCTGTCCGCTCAATCCGATCGTCGGGGAGCCGATGCGCTCGCCCGCGTTCGGCGGCCGTGCCTTCGGCGCGCTCGTCGCCCAGCACGCCGCGCGCGGACTGCCCGTGGCCTCGCTGTCCGGCTCGGTCGAGGGCACCACCGCCGATGAGCTGCGCACCCTGCATGTGCGTTCCTCGCTGCAACTGGTCTACCGCTGCCTGCGCGTCGCCGACGTCACCATGGCCGATGTGGATTGTGTACTCGTGGTCGGCGGTGCGGCGCGGCCGGTCGAGGTGGCGCAGGTGCTGGCCGGTGAACTGGCCCGCCCGGTGATCACCGCGCCCGATCCGGAGCGCACGATCGCCGACGGCGCCGCGATCATCGGCAGGCGCGCCGCCGCCGCGGCCGAGGAGGCGCTGCCGCGGCATCTCGGCCGTCGCCGCAACGGTGCGCATCGTCGTGCGGCGACCAGGGCCCTGGTGTTGTCACGCCGGACGAAACGCCGGTTGACCAGGGCCGCCCTCGCCGTCGGTCTTTCGGCCGGTGGCCTGGTGGTTTCGCTGGTGCTACCCGGTGATGTCGTGATCCAGGGCTTGTCGCAGTTCGGTCTGCGATAAAGGAGGCTTCCCGGCGGCGCTTGCGCTGGGTCCCGACCACCCCGCTCGAGCGCCGTCGGCGAAGCTGCGTGCTTGCGGTTGACGCAACTCCTCGTAAGTGTAACTATGGGATACAGGTAAATCGTCCCATGAGGAGAGGCAGTGACGACGATGTCCACAGCCGTGACGCCCGCCGTCGATCCCGATGTCGCGAAGGCCCAGGAGTACGCAGCCAAGTTGCTGCTGCTCTCGGAAGGTTCGATCAACAAGCACTTCGATCCCTTCGAAGATATCGACTGGGACAATCCGGACTTCGCCGTCGACGCGGGCGAGGAGCGCTGGATTCTGCCGCCCTCGGCGGACCCGCTCGGCCGCCACCCCTGGTACCTCGCGCTGACCGACGAGCAGAAGATCGCCGTCGGCAAATACCGCCAGGCCAATGTGGCCAAGGTCGGCCTGCAATTCGAATCCATCCTGATCAGCGGCATGGTGACGCATAACTTCGGGCTGCCCAACGGCTCGCCCGAGTTCCGCTACTGCTCCCACGAGATGATCGAGGAGCACAACCACACCCTGATGTTCCAGGAGATGGTCAACCGGATCGGCATCGACGTGCCGGGGATGGGCCCGCTGGTCCGCAAGTTCAAGTACCTCGGCGCCCCCGTGGCCGCGTGGTTCCCCAATCTGTTCTTCATGGCCGTGCTCGCCGGCGAGGAGCCGATCGACCACATCCAGAAGCAGATCCTGCGCTCCGGCGACGAGGTGCACCCGATCATGCTCGGCGTCATGGCGATTCACGTCGCCGAGGAGGCGCGCCACATCTCCTTCGCCCACGAGTTCCTGAAGAACCATGTGCCCGAGGCGAATCAGTTCAACAAGCTGGTGCTCTCGATCGCCATGCCGATCGTCATGTGGATTCTCGGCCGGTCCATCGCGACGCCGCCCAAGGCGTTCTTCCAGGAGTTCGACATCCCGGAGCAGGTGCGCAAGGAGCTGTTCTACGGGTCGAAGGAAGCCAAGCAGACCTTCAGCGACTACTTCGCCGACGTGCGCACCCTCGCCAAGGACATCGGGCTGATGAACCCGATCGCCAAGAACGTGTGGAAGCTGCTGAAGATCGACGGCCACAGCACCCGCTATCGCTCCGAGCCGCTGCGCGCGGGCAAGGCCGCGTAACCCGGATGCCCTACGTCGTCACCCAATCCTGTTGCAGCGACGCGTCCTGCGTGTACGCCTGCCCGGTCAACTGCATCCATCCCACGCCCGACGAGCCGGATTTCCGGACGGCGGAGATGCTGTACGTCGATCCGCAGGCGTGCGTCGACTGCGGCGCGTGCGCCTCGGCCTGCCCGGTCGATGCCATCACCTCGACGAAAAAGCTGACCGAGGAACAGAAGCCGTTCATCGAGATCAATGCGGCTTTCTACCGGCAGTCGCGCCCGCGGCCGCTGCTGGCGCGCCCGGTGCCCGCCGCCGCGATCGACACCGGGCGGCACGCGCTGCGGGTGGCGATCGTCGGATCGGGCCCCTCGGCCATGTACGCGGCCGACGAGCTGCTGACCCAGACCGGCGTTTCGGTGACGGTGTTCGACAAGCTGCCGGTGCCCTACGGCCTGGCCAGGCACGGGGTGGCGCCCGATCACGGCAAGACCAGGCAGGTGAGCAGGCTCTTCGACGTCATCGCGGACCAGCCCGGTTTCGGGTCGTACCTGAATGTCGAAGTGGGCAAGCATATTTCGCACGAGGAGCTGCTCGGGCACTTCCACGCGGTGCTCTATGCCGTCGGCGCCTCGTCGGACCGCAAGCTCGGCATCCCCGGTGAAGGGCTGGCGGGCAACGCCTCCGCCACCGACTTCGTCGCCTGGTACAACGGGCATCCCGATCATGCGGGCCGCACCTTCGACCTGTCGCAGCGGCGGGCGGTGATCGTCGGCAACGGCAATGTCGCCCTCGATGTGGCGCGCATTCTCACCAGCGATCCGGAAGCGCTGGCGCGCACCGATATCGCGCCGCACGCGCTGCGGGCGTTGCGGGACAGCAAGATCGAAGAGGTGGTCGTGCTCGGCCGCCGCAGTCCGGCCGAATCCGCCTTCACCGTGCCGGAATTCGTGGGGCTGCTCGGCGCCGACGTGGATATCGCCATCGAGGGCGAACTGCCCGAGATCGCCGGGGAACTGCCGTATCGGACCGAGCAGAAGCTGCGCCTGCTGCACAGCGTCGGCGACCGGCCGTTCGGTGCGCGCAGGCGCATCGTGTTCCGCTACCTGGCCGCGCCGACGGCCATCCTCGGCACGGACGAGGTGACCGGCGTCGAGATCGCGCGCAATACTCTCGGCACCGATGCGCAGGGCCGGATCACGGCCGTGCCCACCGGCGACACCGATCGGCTCGACGCCGGACTCGTCCTCACCTCGGTCGGCTACCGCGGGGTGGCGCTGCCCGGTCTCCCGTTCGACGACACGCGTGGCGTCATTCCCAACCTGGACGGCCGGGTACTGGAACAGGTGGGCGGCGCGGTCTTCCCCGGCACCTACGTGACGGGCTGGATCAAGCGTGGTCCCACCGGGTTCATCGGTACCAACAAGTCGTGCGCGCAGCAGACGGTCCAGCAGCTGGCCGACGACTTCAACGCGGGACGCCTGCCCGAACCGGCGGGCAGTGCAACCGATTTCGACCGCCTCGTACGTGAGCGGCGCCCCGCCGCCCGCCGCGGCGGTTCGGTCCTGCGTCCCAGCCCGCTGCGCCGCCTGCTCACCCGAGCTTGATTCAGCGGCCGCACACCTGCCGACTTCCCGTGTACCGATTCGGTACACGGGAAGTCGGCCAGATGGCCGGCTGTCGTGTATTCGTGCTCCGTGAGTGCGCGGGCCGGGGCTGCCCTCGGCGCCGACGATGCCGTCGGTGGTCGGTCCCGGTGCATCGTCGGTCGTGGTCCGAGCGTTTCCCCCCAATTCCGGGGACTTGTCGGTTTTGTTCGCGGACGGGACTATTGGTGGAGCTTTTCGACGCCATTCGGTGCCGGGTCTCGCGGAGGGGAAGGCCGAGCGGTTCGCTCGGCCTGAACGCCGACCCGGCACCGGAGCGTCTCAATTGTCAGAGCGTCTCATCGGGTAGCGCGTCTCACTGGGCGGTGAAGCCGCCGTCGATCGCCAGCGCCGCGCCGGTGATGAAGCTCGCCTCGTCGCTGAGCAGGTAGGCGCAGAACGACGCGATCTCCTCGGGCTTGCTGATCCGGCCGAGCGGATGCAGCGAGGCGATGGCCGCCTCACCCTCGGGCGTCGCACCCATCGAGTTGCGGAACGCCGGCGTATCGATCGCGCCGGCGACCAGCGCGTTCACCCGGATGCCCTGGGCGGCGGATTCCAGCGCGACCGCGCGGGTCAGCCCGACCACGCCGTGCTTGGCGGCCACATACGGTGCCACCGAACCCATGCCGACCACGCCGAGGTTGGACGCGTTGTTCAGGATCGCACCTCCGCCGGCGGCGACCATGGCCGGAACCTGGTGGCGCAGACCGTAATACACGCTGGTGAGGTTCAGTTCGATGTCGGCGCGCCAGCCCGCCTCCTCGATATCCTGCACCGGACCGAACGCGTTGACCGCGCCCGCGTTGTTGAAAGCCGCGTCCAGCCGCCCGAATTCGGTGAGCGCCGCCTGCGTCAGTGCCGCAACCTCGGCTTCGACCGTGACATCGGTCGGCACGAACAGCGCCCGCCCGCCCTCGGCGCGGATCTGCTCGGCGAGCTGATCGCCCGCCTCCTTGCCGCGGGCGCCGAGTACCACCGCGGCGCCTTCGGCCGCTACCCGCAAGGCCACCGCCCGGCCGACGCCAGAGGTGGCGCCGGTGATGAGGACGACCTTCGTTGCGAACCGTGTCGACATGATGTGCGTTTCCCTTCTCGTACTTGCTATTTCGCGTGCCGCCGGGGCCGATGCCGTCCGGCCGGGCCCCGTGTTGCGAGTTCCAGTCAAGCCGGGGGAGGAGGAGCGTGCTGGCGGGAAATGGACTCCGCGTTGATATGTCATGTCTAATGGCTCGGCGCGATGCCGCGAAGGAGTTGCATAGCTGTGGCAACGAACTGGTTACCGACCAGTCGGTGTGTCACGTAAGGGGTGGAAATTGAATTGAACCGAGCGGTCGGTGGGTGATGCCCGAATCGCTACGAAATAGCCGAATTTCGCTCGAGTCAAGGGTTTTCGAATCTGTCTAGGGCCCTGAACCGACCGTGCCGGTCGGTCTACCTGGCATTTCCCGAATGAGTTGCGGAGAGGGAAACGTTCCATATCGAATCGGTATCCGCCGGAGCGTCGAACAGTTAACCTGTGGGGGCTATTTGGAAAACGACCGCGGCCACATGGTGTGACTATGTGCTGGACGTGGTCACGGTGCGTTGACGGGATGGCAATGACGACAGGTCTGGGCTGCAGCATCGGCACAGTGAACTCCGTATCGGCTTCGGTTACCGGTGAGCGACCACGGCCATCGATGCGCACGCGCCGCACGGCAGTGACCTTCGACAGCATGGGCGGGGCGCGGATCGGCGGGATCCCCCAATTCACCATGGCCGTCACGGATTTCGCCGATCTCGCCAAGGATCCGGAGTCGGTGATCGTGTCGGGCAGGCTCTGGTCGCCGACGAATCTCCTCGCGGCCGTGGTGCACGGGATGATCGAAACGGGGGATTCGGCGGCGGGCGCGGCGGCCACCTATCCCGCCGTGTACTCCGACAAGCAGGTCTCGCTGCTGCGCCAAGCCCTCGACCTGTCCGGTGCCGGGCACGTCATGCTGGTGCCGGAGCCGGTGGCCGCCGCCGAATGGCTCGAGCACGAGCACGGGCCGCTCGAGACCGGATTCGTGCTGGTGTACGACCTCGGCGGGAGCAGCCTCGACGTCACCGTCGTGCGGGTCGGGCCCGACTGGGATCTGCACCCGATGGTCGGAAAACCCATGCGCTCCTACGATTTCGGTGGCAGACCGCTCGGCGCGCAGATCGCCAGATATGCCCGCGGCACCGGCGCGGCCTCGCTGACCTCGATCGTCGACGTCGACGATCTGCGCACCCAGCACGTGCGCGATTCACTCGAACTGGTGCGGGAATGCGTGCGGTCCGCCGGGCTCACCCTCTCGGATATCAGCCGCATCCTGCTGGTCGGCGGCGCCGCCCGGCCGCCGGAGGTGGCGCGCACCATCGCCGAACTCGGTCGCCCCGTACTGATTTCGGCCGATCCCGGCCATTCCGTCGCGGCGGGTGCGGCATTCCTCGCCGCCCGCACCATGGCGCCCACCGGTTCCGGCGACCGCTTCCGGCCGCCGCGGGTCGCGGTATTCTCCAGCGCCGCAGCGGTTTCCGCGCTGGCCGTCTCCGCCATGACGGTCTTCGGCGGTCCGGCCGATCCGGAGCTGACGCCGGTCATGGAGCGCTACCCCGGCGCCGAATCCGCCGCCGACGCACTCCTGTACGACGCCCGCGGCGATATCGTCACCGACCGCACCCTGCGCCTGCCCGCCTCGGAACTCGCCCAATACTTCTCCGGCAAGCCCGTCTACTCGGCCTACAGCCGCTTCATCACCCCCGCCGCCAGCTACACCCCGCTCGGCCCGACCCTCGCCGAATCCCGCGACGGCGGCCGCGGCCACAACTACGACAAATGCTGCAGCACAACCCAATACCCCGGCTACACCAACCCGGCCCAATTCACGAACCCGCTGCCCTTCCTCCGCCCCACCCCTCAGTCGCCCGCCGCCGCCCCGGCACCGGGCACTGGCACTGGCATCGGCACCCCACCATCCGCCCCCTCGGCCCCGCAGCCCAATCCCGCCCCGGCCCCGGGCACCCTCCCCGCGCCCGGCATCCCGCCCGCACCCGAACTGGTCACCACCCCAACAACTCCTGACATCAGCACCGGCGCCCAACCCGGATCCACCGGCGGCACCTCGACCCCCGCCCCGGGCAGCACCACACCAGGCACCACCTCCGACGGCACATCCACCAGCAGTCCATCGACGAGCGAGTCCACCACCGGCACCACCACGTCCGAATCCACCTCCACCGGAACAACATCCACCAGCACTACCAACTCCGGCGGCACTTCCTCCCCGGGAACAACCGCAGGAGACACCTCCGCCACCACTTCGTCCGGAGGAACCCCAGGCACCTCGTCCAGCACCTCTTCTGGCGGAGAATCGAACACCTCCTCGGGTACGTCCGCAGGCACAGCCTCCAGCACCTCGAGCGGCGCCTCTTCCGGCGCCTCCAACAGCGGTACCTCGTCGGGCGCTTCCAACAGCGGCGCCTCGTCGGGTGCCTCCAGCAGCGGCGCCTCGTCGGGCGCTTCCAACAGCGGCGCCTCGTCGAGTAGTTCAGGCAACTCCTCTTCCAGCGGTTCCGGCACCTCTTCCAGCAGTTCCGGCACCTCCTCCTCCTCCTCCTCCTCCTCCTCCGGCGGAACCTCATCAGGTGGCGCCTCGTCCGGCGGAGCGTCCTCCGGCGGCGCACGAAGCAAGTAACCCAGCCCCCGACCTCACCTCCCCGACTACTTCAGGCAACTCCTCTAGCAGCAGCTCAGGCGCCTCTTCCAGCAGCTCAGGCACCTCCGCCCCGGCGCTTCGTCCTCTGGCAACACGTCCTACGGCGGAATCCATCAGGAGGTGCCTCGTCCGGCGGAGCGTCCTCAGGCGGCGCACGAAGCAAGTAGTCCGCCACCAGTTCGGCGCACCAACCTCGCCGCCGTGCACCACTTTCCGCCGCCGCGCTAAGGACGCGCCGATACTTCCGCGCGTGGCGAGCAAAGTATCGCGCACCGCCGCCGATCCGCCCCGCACGTGCCACAACCTGAGGCAGTGCGCCGTTCGCGAGCCGCCATCTGACTACGCTCGACGAACGGTTCACGGTCGCTGGTGGCTGACGCCCCGCAGCGTGGTGTGCGGGGCGATGGTCGAGGTGTCGAGGGGAGCGTTCGGGGTGGGTTATTTGGTGAGGTCGGTGGGGTTGGTGTTGGCGCCGCAGAGGATTACGCAGGTTTTCTCGGTGGGGGTTGGGGTGTAGGTGGGGGAGAGGAGGGCGGCGTAGGCGGTGGCGGCGCCGTGTTCTACGGCGATTCGGCGGTGGTTCCAGAGGGTGTGGCGGGCGGTGGTGATGGTGTCGTCGGGGACGAGGATCGAACGGACGTCATAGTTTTGGGCGGCGTGCAGGGCCAGGCGGGTGGCACGGCGGGCGCCGAGTGAGTCGGCGGCGATCGAATCGACCGGGACGTCGACGATGTCGTCCGCCTCGATGGCGGCGTTGAGCGCGCGGCAGTTCGCCGGCTCGACGGCGATCACCCGGACGCCGTGGTGCTGAGCGACGGTGGCGATTCCGGCGAAGAGGCCACCGCCGCCGACCGCGACCACGACCGTATCGAGATCCGGTAGCGCACGGTGGATTTCGTCCATCAGCGTGCCTGCGCCCGCCGCGATCAGCGGGTGATCGTAGGCGTGCGACAGCAGCGCGCCGGATTCGGCGGCGTAGGCGTGGCTAGCGGCGAGCGCGTCGGCATACTCGGTGCCGACCAGTCGCACGTCCGCCCCGTAGCCGACCAGCCGGTCGACTTTCACCTTGGGTGCAGTGGTCGGCAGGAACACCGTCGCGTGCACTCCTCGTTGCTGCGCCGCCCATGCGCACGCCAATCCCGCGTTGCCGCCGGACGCGATGGTCACCCCGGCATCCGGCAGCGTCCCGTTCTCCTGATGGGCCAGAATGAAATTCTGCGCACCCCGCGCCTTGAACGACCCCGTGTGCTGCATGTACTCCAACGCCAGCCACACCTCACCCCCGAGGAACCCGCGATCCTCCGGCGCCACGGAAACCGGCCGAACATGCCCGGCAATCCGATCGGCCGCCGCCTTGACCTCGCCGTAACTCAGATCCATTGCGCTCCTCGATGTTCTGGTACTTCAAGTGGTCCCGGGTCGCCGTGGGTCGAGCGCCGTGGGTCGACGGCACACACGCCACGAGGTCGGCCGAGTGTCGTGCTGGAGACTCGGTGGTACTGCCGCGCTGTCCGCGATCGCGGCGGCGACCGGCCGGATCCCGCGGCCGCGCCTGTCTCGATGCGGCTCGGATCGCCTGTGCCCCTTGATATTCGAGTCCATCGGCCGATTTCGGCGTTGTTCGATGCGTTGCGGGCCGAGGGGGATGCCGGGTCGGGCCGCGCGCCGCCCGTCCGTGCTGTCCACGGTTGGAGTGACCGGCTGAATCCGATCGGCCGAGCTCGTTTCGCTGTGGCTCGGAGCCGTTGCCCTCCTCGCGCATGGTCGACCACGCGGCAGGTGCTGGTGGTGCGTGGCCTGCGGTTGATCCTGAGGTCTGTGGTGCTCGGATGCATCGTAGATACACCGTATCGTACGATGGATCCCATGCCTAGAAAGTCGGATGCGGTGGATCAGGCGACCCGGGAGCGGATCGCGCAGACCGCGCTGGCGATCATCGACGCGGAGGGTCCTGGGGCGCTGAGCTTTCGCACTGTCGCCGCGCACCTGGGGATTTCGCACGCCACCGTGCAGCGCCGGTGCGGGGATACGGCGGGACTGCTCGACCTGTGCGTCGATCACGTCGCGGCCGGGCTGCCCGATATCGCGCCGGGTGGTCCGTGGGCGGAGTCGACGGAAACCCGATTTCGTGGGCTGTACGAGGTGCTCATCGAGCACACCGGCCTCGCGGCGCTGCGCGGCGCGCGGCCGTGGCTCGGTCCGCGGATTCTGGAGCGGCTGTCCGAACCGCAGCTCGCCGACAATCTCGCCGCCGGGATGACCATCGATGAGGCCATCGTGGTCTACCGGCAGCTGTATCTGTTCACTCTCGGCGCGGCGAATTTCGTCGACCATCGCGACCCGATGACGGCCCGCCGCCGCACCCGCACTGCCTTGGCCGCCCTGGATCCCGACGAATTCCCGGTATTGACAGGACATCTCACCACCTTGGTGAACCATGTGGTCGACCATGAGGTGTACTACTCCGGCCTGCGCAGCCTCATCGCGTCCGCCGACCCGGGGCGTGCGGCTGGGCGGTCTCCAGGCGCCGCCGCCGTCGGCTAGCGGGTTCGTCGGCAACCGCGTGACGGCGATACCGTACCGGGGCACAATGGGCTGGTGGCAGTTCTAGGGGGCGGACCTCGGCTGATCGCGCTCGACGTGGATGGCACACTCCTGCAAACGGGATATCCGGTCAGCGAGCGAGTGGCCGATGCCGTGCGTGCCGCGGTCGCCGCGGGTGTGCATGTGGTCGTGACCACCGGGCGAACATTGTTGACGACGCGTCCGGTGCTGATCGAGCTCGGCCTGGTCGAAGGTCATGCGCTGTGCTCCAACGGCGCCGTGCACGTCGATATCGCGAAGGGCGAACCGGTGGCGGTGCACGCCTTCGATCCCGCGCCCGCGGTGAAGGCGCTGCGAAACCTCTTCCCGGAGATGATCTTCGCGGTGGAGAAGGTCGGCATCGGCACCTGGGCGACCGGCGCCAGCCCCGGCGAATTCTCCATCGGCGAGTACCTGCTCGTCGATCACGGCGCGCTGAGCAGCGAGCCGACGCCGCGGCTCAACGGCTGGTGGCCCGCGGGCACCCTGGACGAGATGCTGCGCCTGCTGCGCTGCCTGCGCATGCCGGGCGCGAGCTGGGTGCACGGCGAATTCGGTCCCTGGCTGACGGTGTCGCGCCAGGGTGTGACGAAGGGCTGGGCGCTGGAGCGCCTGCGCGCCGCGCTCGGTATCCCGCACGCCGCGACCCTGGCCATCGGTGACGGTTACAACGATCGCGAAATGCTGCGCTGGGCCGGGTATTCCGTCGCGATGGCGAACGCGCCGGGGCCGATCCTGCGCCTGGCCGACGAGGTCACCGGTGATGTGGCGGCCGACGGCGTCGCGACGGTTTTGGAGCGCTGGTTCGCCTGACCCGCGCACTGTCGCCGTAAACCGAAACGTACTGGTCGGATGACCTTGATGCGCTGTGGTCGCATGTCTTCTGGCGTGGCACACCGAGTCCGGTAAATCCGCAGGAGACCACGTTCCTGCACTATTGTGAACATCGATGTTCGCAGCTGATGTCAGGACCGTCGCCTGGCCGCATCGCCGCTGCGGAATCGTCGCGGTGCGCAGGCATGCCCACCGCAGGACCACCTGTTCATCGCCCCGTAGCCGCACAGCGCCCCGGGTCGACCACTCGATGGACTCGACGGAGGTAAGCGATATGAGCCGCGCGCCCTTCTACGCGGATGTGCAATCCCATTACGACCTGTCCGACGATTTCTTCGCACTGTTCCTCGATCCGACCCGCACCTACAGCTGCGCCTATTTCGAACGCGACGACTACACCCTCGAGCAGGCGCAGCTGGCGAAAATCGATCTCGCTCTGGGCAAATGCGACCTGCAGCCGGGCATGACGCTGCTCGATATCGGCTGCGGCTGGGGTTCGACGATGCTGCGCGCATTGCAGACCCACGACGTGAAGGTCATCGGGCTGACGCTCAGCAAGAATCAGCACGCCTACGTCCAGGGCCTGCTCGATGACGGCGGCTACGGCGATCGCGCCGAGGTCCGCCTGCAGGGCTGGGAGGAGTTCGACGGTATCGCCGACCGCATTGTCAGCATCGGCGCGTTCGAGCACTTCCGGCACGAGCGCTACACCGAATTCTTCGACTTCGCCTACGATGTGCTGCCCGCGAACGGGCGAATGTTGTTGCACAGCATAGTCGTCTACGGCCTGACCGAATTGCATGCGCGCAACATCCCGTTCGGCCGCGACGACATCGCCTTCTTCCGATTCGTGCGCGACAACATCTTCCCCGGCGGCCAATTACCGTTCCACAGCAGCAAATTCCCGCTCGGCATCCGCGAGTACGCGGAGCTCGCCGGATTCACCGTGGCCAGGATCCACCCGCTGCAACCGCACTACGCCAAGACACTCGATCACTGGGCCGCGGCGCTGAAGGCACGCCATCAGCGCGCCGCGGCACTGTGCGGCGAGCAGACCTACCAGACCTACATGCGCTATCTGACCGGCTGCGCCGACCACTTCCGGGCCGGTCATCTCGACGTCATGCAGTTCACCTGCGTGAAGTAGGTCAGCTCAGATCGATCTTCACCACGATCGGTGTGGTCGGTCCCGGTGAGCCGACATCGGGCTCGGCGGTGATCGCCAGCAGCCTGGTGTCGTCGGGTAGGTCGGCGACCAGCTCGGTGCGCTGGCCCGTGGTGCTCATCATGCCCGCGGACTGTGGCGTGCCGTCGCCGGGAATGATCCACAGCTGATAGCTGTGCGAATCATCCAGTACGGGAAGGCCGTTCGCCGACACCACCACCTTGCCGACGCTGTGCGACAGCACCGCCGAAGCCGAGCCGCCGCCCGCGACCACCACGCCGTCCCTGGTGGTCGCGTCGCGTGCGCGCCGCACCTGCTCCAGCGCGACCGAGGTGCCGGGGCCGGTGGGCGCCCGATCGAGCATCGCGAGCCCGGCGAACAGCGCGACCACCGCGGCCGCCGCGGCGGCGACCGCGATCCGGGTGGTCCACCAGCGGCGATCGTGTGGCGGATCCCGGTCGAATTCCAGCGCGGGCATCACGTCGGTGCGCCCGAGTGCGTCTAGCGCGGGCAGCAGGGCGGTCCGTTCGAGTGCGCCCGGCCGATCGGCGGGCAGCTGCCGATGCGACCGGATCTGTTCGAGCACACGCTCTTTCATGGCGGCCGCCGGAATCGGCGCCACCGCGGCGGCGAGCACCGCGGCCACCGAGCGCAGTCCGTCGACCTCGGCCAGGCAGGCCGGGCAGCCTGCGAGATGCCGCTCGAAGGCGGCGCGTTCGTCGAGGCCGAGCGCGTCGAGCACATAGGCGCCGGTGTGGCCGTGGATATCGGGCGATGTCGTCACGAGCGCACTCCCAAGCTCTCACGCAGGCGGTTGAGTCCATCGCGCATCCGGGTTTTGATCGTGCCGACGGGTTTGTCCAGCGCCTCGGACACCTCGCGGTAGGTGTAGCCGCCGTAGTAGGCCAGCACGATCGATCGGCGTTGCAGCTCGGTGAGGTCGTCCAGCGCCGCGCGGACCTGTTCGTGTTCCATTCTGTCGATGGCGGTTTCGACGACCTCGTCGAATGGGGCGGGCGCGGCCAGCTGCCCGGCCCGCTGGTCGCGCTCGGCGGCGGCGCGTTCGTAGCGCACCCGGTCCACCGCGCGGTGGTGCGCGATGGTCAGCGCCCAGGCCAGCACGCTGCCGCCGCGGTCGCCGAATTGTGCCGCCTTGAGCCAGATCTCGAGCAGCACCTCCTGCGCGACCTCTTCGGAGCGCGCGCGGTCGCGCAGCACCCGGGTGACGAGCCCGAGCACCGGTGCGGCAACGACGTCGTACAGCTCGGCGAAGGCCTGTTCGTCCCCCTCTGCGACGCGCCGGATGAGCGCCTCCGGCGTCGCGCCGAGTGCGGTAGAGGCGCCGTGTACTGCTCGGGCGCGGATCACCATACGGTTGTCCTTCCAAGCCTGACCAAGCCGGAGGCCGTCCGCGGGCGACGGCGAGTGTGCGCCAGATCATATGTTGGCCGTCACGCCGCAAAGATTCGGCTACCCCTTTTCGGCGTGTTCGGCTCGGACCAATCCGCCCGCGCCGCGGCTCCGACTTCCCTGTGACGCGGTGATCGTGCCAGGCGTGGCGCGATGATTCGCGCACGGTGTTGTGGCCGAGGCGACCGGCCGGAACACGCCGCGAGGCATGGCGCCGACGTATGAGTCCCGTCGGCGCCATGCCTTCGCCCATGTCCTACGCCGGTCCGGTTTCGGCAAGGATCTCCAGGTAGTGCGGGTTGGTCATGATGCCGAGGACATTGCCGAACGGATCGATCACCGACGCGGTGACGAACCCGGTGCCCGCGCCGCGCTCGGTGATGGGGTCGTACTCCTTGGCGCCCAGCGCGAGCAGCCGGTCGAAGGCGGCGTGGATGTCGTCGACGGCCCAGTTCAGGATCGCGCCGCCGGGTGCGTTGTGCGCGCCCGCCGGGGCGTACGCCCGATTGATGATGCCGAGTTCGGCCTGGTAGTCGCCGATGCGGAACTCGTAGTAGCCGCCGGGCACCGTGAAATACGGTGCGACGCCGAGCAGTTCGGTGTACCAGTCCTTCGCGGCCTCCACGTCGTCGGCGTAGTAGCTCACGGTGGCCATTCCTCGCAGCATTTCGGTGCTCCTTCTGTGTCTCTTGCCCTGTGTGATCCATGATTCCGGTTAAAGTGCGCACCGAATGAGCACTTTTTTCGGCAGAATCGTGTTCATGCGAGCGGACAGATTGGTGGCGACCCTGCTGCTGATGCAGACGCGCGGCCGGGTGACGGCCGCGGAGATCGCCGAGGAACTCGAGGTATCGATCGCCACCGCGCGCCGCGATCTCGAGGCGCTCTCGGCCGCCGGTGTGCCGGTGTACCCGCAGCCGGGACGTGGCGGCGGGTGGTCGCTGGTCGGCGGTGCGCGCACCGACCTGACCGGGCTGACCGCGGGGGAGGCGCGGGCGCTGTTCCTGTTGGCCGGACCGTCGGCGGGATCGGTGCCGGAGGCGAAGTCGGCGTTGCGAAAACTGGTGCGTGCCTTGCCGCAGACCTTCCGTAGCGATGCGCAGGCGGCGGCCGATGCGGTGGTGATCGATCCGGCCCGCTGGGGTGCGGTCGATCAGGAGTTGCCGCCGGTGGTGACCCTGTTGCAGCGGGCGGTGGTGCGGCGCACCAAGGTTCGGCTGCGGTATGCGGGTAAGGGCAGCGCCGTGAGCGAGCGGTTGATCGATCCGTGGGGGCTCGTCGACAAAGACGCGGTCTGGTATCTGATCGCGGGGACCGAGCGTGGTCAGCGGACCTTCCGTGTCGATCGGATCGAGGAGGCGATCGTCACCGACGAACCGGCCCATCGCCCAGCGGATTTCGACCTGAACGCGGCGTGGGAGCAGGTCGTCGCGGAGATGGAGGAACGCCGCGCCACCACCTCGGCGACAGTGCTCGTCACCGCTCATCTGCTGCCGGTGCTGCAGCATCAGCAAGGCCGCCACTGCATTCCGGACGGCATTGCCGAGGACGGCCGGGCGCGGGCGCGGATCACCGCGCCGACCCCGCGCATGATCGCCCAGCAGCTGGCCGGTTGGGGCTCCGACGTGGAAGTTGTCGCGCCACAGTCGGTTCGCGACGAGCTCGCGGCGATCGGCGCGGTACTGACGCAGCGCTATCGAGCCTGACCGGCATCGGGCCGCGTCCGGTGCGCGACCCGATGTCCCGGTCAGCGCTGGGTGTGGGCGGGGAGGTGACCGCTCAGCGCGCGCACCACCTCCGTCGCGACCACGGCGTGTCCGCTCATGGTGAAGTGAATGAGGTCGGCGCTCATCAGATCTGGGCGCAGGCGCAGCGGATGGTCCCAGAACTCCACCAGAATGGCGTCGTAGTCGGCGGCCACCGCGCGGATCACGTCATTGATCTCGGCCATCCGGTCGCGCATGGGCCGCATCGGCGCCATCCGCTCGACCTCCCACACATCGGCCAGGGTGAAGGTGGACAACTGCGCGCCGGTGCTGGCCAGCGCGGCGAACATCGCATCGAGATTGCCGCGCAGCAGTGTCATATCGCCGCCGGTGAGCAGGTCGTTGCCGCCGCATACGAGATGCACCAGGTCGGGCCGGAATTCGAGCGCGGCGGGCAGTTGCTCGGCGAGTACCTGCGCGCTCGTGGCCCCCATCCGACCGGTATTGCGGTAGGCCACACCGGGATTGGCCGCCGACAGGATCGCGGCGACCCGGTCCGCCCACCCGGCCGTCCGGTATCCGGGACTCGGATCGCCGATGCCCTGAGCGATGGAATCGCCCAGCACCGCGAACCGCCGCCAGGGTGCGCCGGTGAGCAATTGTCGCGCATCGGCGGTGGTCAGCAGCATCGGATCGTTGAACTCGGTACGGGTTTCGTTGTGTGTCATAGTGATTCCTGCCTCGCAGGGTGCTGTTTCTCGGTGAACCGACGCGGCCCCGGTGATGCGCACGCGTCACCTACTCCGCGGCGGACTGCTGTACGCCGGTCCGGCGTGCCGGAATGGCGATGAGCAGCGCCGCGGCGACGGCGATACCCGCGCACACCGCGAACACGGTGTGGAATGCGGTGAGCGCGTTGCCGGGGTTCGCGGCGAATACGGCCGCGAGTACCGCGATTCCGAGTGCGCCGCCGACCTGCCTGGCCGTCAGGTTCATCCCGATACCGGCCGCGAACTGTTGCGGCGGAAGTGAACTGGCGGCCGCGGTGCCGAGCACCGTGACCACGATGCCCACGCCGCCACCGCCGAGCAGTCCGGCCGGTATCCATGCCGACCACAGCGCCGGATCCGGGCCGAAGGTGTCGGTGCTCATCCACAGGCAGGTGGCCGCGTACATGAGCGCGCCGAGTACGCCGACCAGGCGCCGGGCGGTCGCCGAGGTCAGTCGGCCCGCGATCGTCGCGGTCACCATCGAGGACACCGCGCCGACGGTCAGCGCGGCCGCCGAGCCGAGCACCGAGTATCGCCAGATCGCGTCGAGGAACAGCGGACCCGAAAGCAGCCACGCGAACATCGTCGCGCCGAAGACGAACGAGGCCGCGTTGGCCAGCGCGTAGGGCCTGCTCCGCCAGAGCTCGACGGCGATCGCGGGATTGTGGTGGCGGGCCGAACGGGCAAGTGCGGCAACGAGTGCCAGCCCGCCGAGGATCAGCGCGGCGAGCGTGCCCGCCGAGGTCCAGCCCCAGCGCTGTCCCTCGGTGACGCCCGCGACCAGCGCGCCGAGGCCGAGCGCCACCGCGACGGTGCCGAGCGGGTCGGGCATCGCGCTGCCCGGCTGCCTGGTGTCGGGCACCGGAATGCGCAGGCCGGGCAGGATCAGCAGCAGCGCAACCGGAATGTTGATCATGAACACCGACCGCCAGCCGAAGACGTCGACCAGCGCGCCGCCGAGTGCCGGGCCGACTACGGCCGCGAAACCGCCTGCGGCGGACCATGCTCCGATCGCGGCGCCGATCTTCTCGCGCGGCGTCACCATGAGGACGAGGCCGAGCGCGGACGGCACCATCAGCGCCGCCGTCATGCCCTGCAGCAGCCGGCTCGCGATGAGCCAGTTCGCGCTCGGCGCGAGGCCGCACAGCAGCGAGGTCAGTGCGAAACCGGCGAGTGCGATGAGGAAGAGCCTGCGCCGCCCGAGCGTGTCGGCGAACCGTCCCGCCGGGGTGAGCAATGCCGCGAAGGCGACCGCATAACCGCTGACCACCCAGGTGAGCGTGGTGGTCGGGGTGCCGGGGTAGTCGCGGGCGATGGCGGGGAAGGCGATGTTGACCACGGACAGATCGAGGAAGGCGATGAAGGCGGCGCCGCAGGCGATGAGCAGCGTGCGGGTCGCCGCGGTGCGCGCCGGTGGGCTTTCGGGGCGCGCGGACACTTCGGTCATGGAGGGAGATCCTTTAGGCGAGGAGCAAACAAAACGCACGATCGTTCGTGCAATTAAAGTACGACCGACCGTTCGTATTTGCAAGACGAGAATGGAACAATGAGTGCCATGGCCGAGCCGACAATCGCTTCCGAGCAGCCGCAAGGCGCTGATCAACGCCTGATCAAGGGCGCGAAGGCGCGGGCGTCCATCGCCAGGCACGCCGCCGATGTCGCCTCCGTCGAGGGGTTGAACGGCGTCAGCATCGGCCGGTTGGCCACCGATCTCGGGATCAGCAAAAGCGGTATCGCCACCCTGTTCGGCAGCAAGGAGACGCTGCAGCTGGCCGCGGTCAAGGTGGCCCGTGAGGTGTTCATCGAGCAGGTGGTCGTCCCCGCCATGTCCGAGCCGCGGGGGATGGCGCGGCTGCGCGCGCTGATCGAGGGCTGGTTCGCCCACGTGACCGATCCGGTCTTCCCCGGCGGTTGCTTCCGGGTGGCCACCCTCGCCGAATTCGACAGCAGGCCGGGGCCGGTCCGCGATGCCATCGCCGAGGATCAGCGCGACTGGCTCGCGTTGCTGGCCAAGGAGATCGGGCGCGCTCAGGAACAGGGGCATCTCGGTGAGCGCGGCGCCGAGGTCATCGCGTTCGAGCTGGAAGCGGTGCTGAACGCGGCGAATACGGCGCGGCAGCTCGGCAATGACCAGGGGCTGGCGATGGCGCGCAGGATCGTGGACGATCTACTCGGGTGAAGCCCTCGGCGAGGTGGTCCGGGTGAACGAGAACAGCGGCCGCCCGCACGGGCGCCCGCTGTTCTCGGTATTCGGTGATGAGGTGCGAGCTGGATCGGCTCGCCTTCCGCGTTAGCTGGTCGGCAGGGTGAAGGCCGCGGTGCGGACCACGTCACCATGCTTGAAGTCCAGGAAGAGCCGGTAGGTTCCGGGGCCGGGGACCACGGTGTGGAAGGTGATGTCGGGTCCCGGTGCGGTGACGCCGTCGCCGGGCTCGCCGTTCGGGTGGACGTGCACGTAGGCGAGGTCGCCCGCGCGCAGCACCACCAGGTGGCCGAAGGCGGCCAGGTACGGCTGCAGGTCGGTGACCTCCGCGCCGTCCTTGCGCACGGTCAGCGTGATCATCTGTCCCTCGCCGGGAACCAGATCTCCTTGCAGCGCAACCTCGTAACCGTCGACCTCGGCCGCCCTGGCCGGTTCGGGCGTCGGTTGCGGCCGGTAGGCGCCCGCGATCGCGAGATCGGCGCCGAGGGTGATGGTGCGGCCGAGCGCGCGCGGCGCGATATCGGTGAACACTCGATATGCGCCCGCCGCAGGCAGATTCAGTCGCACCGACCAGGTGCCGTCGGCATCGCGCACCGGGTGCACATGCCAGAATCCGGTCAGCTCACGCTGCGCGACGATCAGATGCAGCTCCCGGTCGTGCAGCGGCTCGTACTCGGTGACCGCCTGCCCGTCCGGCCCGACGATCTGGAACCGGAAGTCGATCTCGCCCGCGTCGACGATGGACCGCTCCAGCGCCAGCGTGTATCCGTCCTGCGTAATCTGCAGCCCGCCAGGGACTCCCGCGTCGCCGTGGCCCGCGTGCGCGCCATGTCCGGCGTGCTCTCCCGCGGCCTGCGCTTCGTGTCCGGCGTGCGCCGAATGGTCGGCCTGCGCGCCGTGTCCGGCGTGGGCCGAATGATCTACCGCGGCATGAGCTCCGTGGCCCGCATGCTCCTCGCCGGCGGCCGGTGCGTGGTGTCCGGCGTGCGCCGAGTGATCCGCACCGGCGGCCGCGTGGTGCTCGTGCGCCGCATGCTTCCCGTGCTGGCCGGCGGCCTCATCGGCGGTGTTGTGCCCGGCGTGCGTGGTGGTGCTCATTGCTCGGCCTCCCTGACCTTGCTCCTCATCGTGACACCGAGAAAACTAATACCGGGTAGGGGTATCTGACAAGCCGGCGGCACTGTGAACTGGCTCACCCGCAGTTTCGCCCCCTGAAATGCGCAGAGGCCGTATAGAACGTTGCCTGGCAACCGTATTTCGATGGTGGAGCCGCTCGTACGCCCGCCCGCTATGCGGTGCATATGTGAGCGCGGAGTCGGTGTCGCCGCGTGGGTGACTCGTGCCGATCTGCCCGGTCGGTGAATCAGCTTGGTTCGCTACGTCTCTCGGCTCGGCTTCGTCGCGGCAGTGCGTTGGTCAGCGGGTGGCGGACAGGGCGGTGGCGGAGGTGTGGAGGGCGGTGCGGGCGGCGGCGATGGCGGGATGGGTCGCGGTGCCGCGGCGGTAGGCGAGGTGCGTGGTGCGGTGCGCGGGGAGGGGAGTGAGAACGACGTTGGGCGGGGGTGTGCGGGCGCCGAGTTCGGGGACGAGGGCTATGCCCTGGTTGGCGGCGACGAGGGCGAGGACGGTGCTGAAGTCGTCGGCGTGGTGGCGCACGCGGGGGGTGAATCCTGCTGCCTGGCATGCGCGTACGGTCATCGTGTGGCACAGCGTGCCCGGGGTGCTGAGGATCCACGGTGCGTTGCGGTGGGCGGGAAGTGGGTCGCCGGTCAGGGCGGCGAGGTAGATCGTTTCGCGCAGCAGCGGCTCGGTGTCCAGGGCCGGGTCCGGTTCGGCGGGCACGTAGTCGTATGCCTGAACCAGTGCGACGTCGAGTGTTTCGGCGCGCAACGCGGCGGGCGCGGTCGCCGGGTCGAGTTCGGTGACCATCAATTCCAGACCGGGATGGTCGCGGCTGAGCGCGACGAGGGTGGGGGACAGGATGGTTCGGACGGCAGTGGGGAAGGCGCCGATGCGCAGTGTGCCGGTGAGTGCGGCGCCCGCGGTGGCGAGATCGGCCGCGGCACGCTCCAGTGCCGCGAGGATGGTTTCGGTGTGTTCGACCAGGGTGAGCGCGGCGGCGGTGAGGGTTACCCTGCGGCCGGTCCGTTCCAGCAGCGGCACACCGGTTTCCCGCTCCAGCGCGGTCAACTGCTGGGATACCGCGGACGGTGTGTAGGACAGCGCTTCGGCGACGGCCGCGATCGTCCGGCGGTGGGCCAGTTCCCGGAGCAGGCGCAACTTACGCACATCGAGCATCAGCTCAGCTTAGGCTCAACGGAAGAAACGTGAAATAGACGTGAAGCTCTACAGCCGTCAAGGTGGGGTCATGACTCTCGAAGGCCTTTACGTTCCCCTGATTACGCCCTTCACCGACACCGGCGACCTCGACCCGGACGCGCTGGAAGGGCTGGCGCACTCGGTGCTCGACGACGGCGCAACCGGTCTTGTCGCCCTCGGCACCACCGCCGAGGCGGCGACCTTGACCGTCGACGAGCGCGGGCGGGTTCTCGACATCTGTGCCCACGTCTGCGAACAGCGCGGCGCACCGCTGATCGCGGGCGCCGGATCGAACTCGACGACCGACTCGATCGAGGCACTCACGGCCTTGGACCCGCGCGTCACCGCCGCGCTGACGGTCGTCCCGTACTACACCCGTCCGACGGAAGCCGGTGTGCTTGCCCATTTCAGGCACCTCGCCGCCGCCAGCCCGGTCCCGCTGATCGTCTACAACATTCCCTACCGCACCGCCCGCACCCTCGGCCTCGATACCTTGCGCGAACTCGCCGCCACACCCAACATCATCGGCTTCAAACATGCCGTAGGCGGCATCGACGACACCACCATCGCCCTGATGTCCACCGTCCCAACGGATGTCGCCGTCCTAGCAGGTGACGATCTGCACGTCGCACCCATGCTCGCTCTCGGCGCCCCCGGCGCCATCATCGCCTCGGCCAACCTCGCCACCGCCGCCTTCGCCACCCTCATCGAAACCTGGCGCACCGGCCCCCTCCGCGAAGCCCGCCCCCTCGGCCACCGCCTCGCCACCTTCTCCGCCACCCTCTTCGCCGAACCCAACCCGGTAGTCATCAAATCCGTCCTGGCCGCCCTGGGCCGCATCCCCACCCCCACCGTCCGCCTCCCCCTCCTCCCCGCAACCCCCACCGCAACCAACGCCGCCCTGGCCGCCCTCCCCACCGAACCCCTCCACCCCGCCGCACCCCACAACCGCCCGCCCGCCCTAGCCACAACCCCGTAGCCCACAGCGCACATCCAATCCCCGCCGACCACAGTCGAATTCGGTCCCATCCGGTGTGTCGCACAGCCATTCGACTGCGCTCGGCGCATACCCGAGCCGCCATTCCAGTGTGCTCGGCAGCAACCCGCGGCCTGCCCTCGAGCGCGCTGCCCTGAGCCCGTGCCGTGTCCAGCGCAGTCAGATAGCAGCCAAATCCGGTGTGTCGTGCGGCCATTCGACTGTGCTCGGCGGTTTGGTGTGCCGTCCGTTGGGCCGATGCTGTTGCCTGCCAGCGTTGTAACTCTGTGGTCGCCGATCGTGTAGGCGGCTTGATGGCCTGCCGCGCGGGACTATCGGCGGTGCGGCTCCGATTGCACTGCTCCCCGCTGGAAACCTTCGGCTGTGCGGTGGCGAGGGGTGCCACGTCGTTCGAGCCAATGCTGTTGTTTGCCAGTGCTGTAGCTCGGAGCTGATCGGATGGCCATGCAGGCGGCAACCCGGTTCGTTGGTGTGCGCTTCGTTGGCTGGGCTGCAAGGAGTGCGGCGGGGAGATGCTCAGGCCGAGAGGGGGAGGAGGGTGTTGACGGCGGTGTCGTAGCGGGCCAGGACTATTTCGGTGAGGGTGGGGTGGGGGCCGATTACGGGGGTGTGGGGGTGGTTCGGGGCGGCGGCGGCCAGGCGGTCGGTGAGCAGGCCGGGGGCCAGGAACCAGGGGGCGATGAGGATTTCGGTGGCGCCTCGGGCGCGGAGGCGGGAAATCGCTTCGGTGACGGTGGGTTCGGTGGTGGCGAAGCAGATTTCGGTGTGCCAGCCGGTGATCGCGGATAGGCGGCGGGCGACCTCGGCGGTTCGGGCGTTGGCGGCGGGGGAGGAGGAGCCGACCGCGGCTACGGCGATGCCGATGCGGTCGGCATGCGCGTGGGTCGTCTCGCCGAGGTCGGCGGCAGTGCAGAACTCGGTGCACGCCTGGGTGGAAGGCGAGTCGGGCTGTGCGGCAAGGGTTTCGGAAATGCGGTCGCGTAGGGCCGCGATCAGGCGGGGGTCGGGGCCGAGGACGTCGGCTTGGGTGAGGAGGAGCTGGGGATGGCGGGCACCGGCCGTGGCCAGCAGCTCAGGGAGGTCTACTCGGGCGTGGAAGGCGTTGCCGAGCAGGAGGGGAGCGACCACGGCGTGGGTGTGGCCCTGTGCGGCGACGGCATCCACGATCTGTTCGACCGAGGGGGTGTTGAGGTCGAGGAAGGCGAGGCGGACGTCGAGATCCGGTCGGGCGGCGGCGATATCGGCGACGACCGCCGACATCGTCGCCGCCGACCGCGGATCGCGGCTGCCGTGCGCGACGGCGATCAGCGCGGGCCGCGCCGCGACCGGAACATGTCGCGAAAGCCTTTCGAGCTCGGCCCACATGGAGCGGCCGCTCGGCAGCCGGGCCACCGAGACCGCGCCGTCGCCGAGCGGAGGCATGTCAGACCCCGACCTCGACCGCGGTGAGCACGTCACCGACGAGACCGGCGGCGAGGGTGTTGCCGCCCGCCGGATCGATGAGCAGGAAGCTGCCGGTGTACCGGTTGATGCGGTAGTCGTCGGCCGCGATCGGCTCCGCGACCCGGATCGAGATGCGGCCGATGTCGTTGAGCTCCAGTGATTCCGGCGCCGCCTCGGCGGTCAGGCGCTGTTCGTCGAACCGTTCGACGAGCCCGCCGACGATGGCCTGAGTGGTGCGGGTGCCGTGCTTGAGCAGCAGCCTGGCGCCCGCGCGCAGCGGCTTGTCGCCGAGCCAGCAGACGGTGGCGTCGAAGGTGTCGATCGGTTCGGGTGCGTCGGCCACCGAGGCGATGATGTCGCCGCGCGAGATGTCGACCTCGTCGGCCAGGATCAGCGTCACGCTGCGGCCGGTCTGCGCCACCGCGAGCTCACCGTCGGGAGTGTCGATGCGTTCGACGGTGGTGCGGATGCCGGAGGGCAGCACCACGACCTCGTCACCGGGGGCGACGGATCCGGCCGCGATCTGGCCCGCGTAGCCGCGGTAGTCCGGGTATTCGGTGGTACGCGGGCGGATCACGTACTGCACCGGAAAGCGCAGCCCGAGCGTGTGGGGGCTGTCGGCGTCGACCGGCACCGCCTCCAGGTGCTCGATCAGCGAGGGCCCGTCGTAGTACGGGGTGTTCGCCGAGCGCGACGCGATGTTGTCGCCGTGCAGCGCGGAGACCGGAATCTCCTGCACGTCTTCCGGCGCCCAGCCGAGAGTTGTGGTGAGCGTGCGGAATTCGGCCGAGATGTCGGCGAACACCTGCGCGGCGTCGTCGACCAGGTCGATCTTGTTCACGGCCAGCACCAGCTTCGGCACCCCGAGCAGCGCGAGCACCGCGGCGTGGCGGCGGGTCTGCTCGATGACGCCCTTGCGCACGTCGACGAGCAGGATCACCAGCTGCGCGGTGGACGCACCGGACACCGTGTTGCGGGTGTACTGCACGTGCCCGGGGGTGTCCGCGAGCACGAAAGACCGCTGGGGCGTCGCGAAGTAGCGGTAGGCGACATCAATGGTGATGCCCTGTTCCCGTTCCGCGCGCAGCCCGTCGACGAGCAGCGAAAGATCCGGTGTGGCAAGGCCCTTGTCGACGGACGCGCGGGTGACGGCGTCGATCTGGTCGGCCAGTACGGATTTCGTGTCGTAGAGCAGCCGTCCGACCAGGGTGGACTTGCCGTCGTCGACAGAACCGGCGGTGGCCAGCCTCAGTAGCTGTGTTGATGGCTCGCTCCGCAAGCTCCGCTCGGCAGACATATCAGAAATAACCCTCTCTTTTACGGTCTTCCATCGCGGCCTCGGACACTCGGTCGTCGCCGCGCGTAGCACCGCGTTCGGTCAGTCGGGACGCGGCGACCTCGGCGAGGATCGCCTCGTTGTCGGCCGCGTCGGAAAGGATGGCGCCGGTGGAGGATCCGTCGCCGACGGTGCGGTAGCGCACCGACAGCGTGCGCAGCTCTTCGCCGTCGCGCGGGCCGCCCCAGACGCCCGGCGTCATCCACATGCCGTCGCGCTGGTACACCGGGCGCTCGTGGGCGTAGTAGATGCTCGCCAGATCGACGTTCTCCCTGGCGATGTAGCGCCAGATGTCCAGCTCGGTCCAGTTGCTGAGCGGGAACACTCGCACATGCTCACCCGGTGCGTGCCTGCCGTTGTACAGGTTCCACAGTTCGGGCCGCTGCCGCTTCGGGTCCCACTGGCCGAAGGCGTTGCGCAGGGAGAAGATTCGCTCCTTGGCGCGCGAGCGTTCCTCGTCGCGGCGGCCACCGCCGAACACCGCGTCGAAGCGGTGCTCGGAGATGGCGTCCAGCAGCGGGACGGTCTGCAGCGGGTTGCGGATGCCGTCGGGCCGCTCGGTGAGCCGCCCGTCGGCCAGGTAGTCCTCGACCTTCGCGACGTGCAGCCGCAGGCCGTATCGCTCGACGATCTTGTCCCGGAACTCCAGCACCTCGGGCAGGTTGTGCCCGGTGTCCACGTGCAGCAGCGCGAACGGCAGCGGCGCGGGCCAGAAGGCCTTGAGCGCCAGGTGCAGCAGCACGGTGGAATCCTTGCCGCCGGAGAACAGGATCACCGGCCGCTCGAATTCGCCTGCCACCTCCCGGAATACATGAACCGACTCGGATTCCAGGGCGGCGAGCGTATCGAATTCGGAAACACCGAGGAAACGAGCGCCTGTATGTGCTGGTTCGTTCG
The DNA here is from genome assembly GCF_044547285.1 of Nocardia sp. NPDC052566. NCBI lineage: Bacteria > Bacillati > Actinomycetota > Actinomycetes > Mycobacteriales > Nocardiaceae > Nocardia > Nocardia sp. NPDC052566. Next base: position 1,114,163 of record NZ_JBIUAF010000002.1, read on the forward strand.
CAAGCTCACTCACGAAGGTTTCGGTCATGATTGGTGCAACCCGCATTCGGTCTTGGCGAGGCCGGCCCAGCGGCCGCTTCGCGGATCGGATCCCGGCTCCGGCTTCCGTGTGCACGGAGCGCAGCCGATGGACGGATATCCCTCTTCCACCAGGGGATTGACGAGGATGCCGTGCTCTTCGATGTAGGCGTGCATCTCGTCGTCGGACCACGGCGCGATCGGGTTGATCTTCACCAGGCCGAAGGCTTCGTCGAAGGAGATCAGAGGCGCGTTGGCCCGTGTCGGGGCCTCCACCCGGCGGATGCCGGTCACCCAGGCGTTGTAGCCCGCGAGCGACTTCTGCAGCGGCACCACCTTGCGCAGCCGGCAGCATTCGCCGGGATCGCGTGCGAACAGATCCTTGCCGAGCAGCTGATCCTGTTCGGCCACCGTGGTTTCCGGCCGCACGTTGATCACGTTGACGCCGTAGACCGCCTCGACCGCGTCGCGCGTGCCGATGGTCTCGGCGAAGTGGTAGCCGGTGTCGAGGAACAGCACGTCGACGCCGGGGTGTACCTGCGCGGCGAGGTGCACGAGCACACCGTCCTGCATGTTCGACGCGACGATGTAGTTCGATCCGAAGTTCTCTTCGGTCCACCGCAGCAGCTCGGTCGCCGAGGCATCCGGGCCGAGCTCGGCCGCACCCTTCTCGGCCAGCGCCCGAAGTTCGCTCTCGCTCAGCTTCTGTACGAGTTCGGTTGTCACAGTTGATCTCCCGTCACACCAGACGTGCTCATCGCAGGTCGGCTTCCTCGGCGCGGACCGCCCACTGGGCGAACCGCTCGCCTTCGTTGCGGTGCTTGATGAAGTTGCGCACCACCCGCTCGATGAAATCGCCGAGTTCGTCGGTGGTGACCTTGTGCTGGCGCAACTTCCGGCCGAACGCGCTGTCGAAGCCGAGGCTGCCACCGAGGTGAACCTGGAAACCCTCCACGTGATTCCCGGAGCCGTCGTCGACGAGCTGGCCCTTGAACCCGATGTCGGCGATCTGCGAGCGCGCGCAGGAGTTCGGGCAGCCGTTGATGTTGATGGTGATCGGCACATCCAGCTGCGCGTTCAGATCGGCGAGCCGCTCTTCGAGTTCCGGCACGAGCACCTGTGAGCGCTTGCGGGTTTCGGCGAAGGACAGCTTGCAGAACTCGATACCGGAGCAGGCCATCAGGTTCCGCCGCCACAGCGACGGACGTCCTTGCAGGCCAAGGGTTTCCAGTTCGTCGATGAGCTGGTCGACCTTGTCGTCGGGCACGTCGAGCACGATCAGCTTCTGATACGGGGTGAACCGGATCCGGTCCGAGCCGATCCGCTCGACCGCGTCGGCGACCTTGGTCAGGATGGTGCCCGAGACGCGACCGGCGATGGGGGAGAAGCCGACCGCGTTGCGGCCGTTCTTCAGCTTCTGCACGCCGACGTGGTCGATCGGCTTGGTCGGCTGCTCCGGCGCGGGCCCGTCGATGAGCTTGCGCTTCAGGTATTCGTCCTCGAGCACCTGGCGGAACTTCTCGATGCCCCAGTCCTTGATCAGGAACTTCAGGCGCGCCTTGGTGCGCAGGCGGCGGTAGCCGTAGTCGCGGTACAGCGAGACGACGGCCTCCCACACATCCGGCACCTCGTCCAGCGGCACCCACACACCGACGCGCTGGGCCAGCATCGGGTTGGTGGACAGCCCGCCACCGACCCAGAGGTCGAGGCCGGGACCGTGCTCGGGATGTTCGACGCCGATGAAGGCGACGTCGTTGATCTCGTGCACCACGTCCTGCTGGCCCGAGATCGCGGTCTTGAACTTGCGCGGCAGGTTGGAGTACTCCTTCTTGCCGATGTAGCGGCGCACGATCTCATCGATCGCCGGTGTCGGGTCGATGATCTCGCCGAACGATTCGCCCGCGAGCGGGGAGCCGAGCACAACGCGCGGGCAGTCGCCGCACGCCTCGGTGGTCTTCAGCCCGACCGCCTCGATCCGCTTCCAGATCTCCGGGACGTTCTCCACCTCGATCCAGTGGTACTGCACGTTCTCCCGGTCGGACAGATCGGCGGTGTCACGGCCGAATTCGGTGGAGATCTGCCCGAGCGTGCGCAGCTGCTCGACCGTGAGCGCGCCCGCGTCGCAGCGGATGCGCATCATGAAGTACTTGGCCTCGAGGATGTCGATGTTCTCGTCGCCGGTCCAGCTGCCGTCGTAGCCCTGCTCGCGCTGGGTGTAGAGGCCCCACCAGCGGAACCGGCCGCGCAGATCACCCTTGTCGATGCTGTCGAAACCCTGCTTCGAGTAGATGTTCTCGATGCGGGCACGCACGTTGAGCGGGTTGTCGTCCTTCTTGGACTGCTCGTTCGGGTTCAGCGGTTCGCGGTACCCCAGCGCCCACTGGCCTTCGGCCTTGCGGCGCACGGGCTTACCGGTGCGCGCGCGAGGCGCGGCGGCGGGCGCCTCCGGGCGCGGGCGGTCCGGGCGGACGCGGCGCTCGGCGGCGGGACGTGGCTGATGGCCTGGCCGGGACTCGGGTGTCGGCTGATCGATCGGACCGGCGTCGGTGCTCGACGTCATGGGGTCGCTCCTGCGGGGTGGGGTGGTACATCCGTGCTGGAGGCGCGAGGGGCTGAACTCGCACCTGCGGTGTCAGCGGAGGAGATGTCGTCGAAATCGAGGAATCGCCGGGCAAACCCGGGAGAGGGCGCCGCTGAACTACCGGGAGAAACCGGGCAGACAACAGGCGCTACAGACGCGCTTGTAGTCGACGTGGCGACGTGCCACCAGTCGTACTCCCAAAGCGCGCATGAACCTCATTGTGCCACGTCAGCCCGGCCGTTCCGACCATAGGGCTGTATTTCCCCCAAATTCGGGGGAAATTCCCTGGACTGTGCCACCGATATGTGACTGCCGTCATAGTTCGCCGCGTGAATGCGGCGGGTGATGCGTCCGATTTGCCGGATGTGAACCGGCGCACTGTGGTTGACCTCGACCATCCTTCAGGTTTCACTATTGGTCTCATGACCGAAACCGCATACGCCCCCGTCGATGCCGACGCCGAACTCGAGGCCATCCGCCAGGTGGTCGCCACCGTCGCCCACGCGCAGAGCAACGAGCTGGTCGAGGAGTTCCTCGACCAGTTCCGCGCCGACGCGATCTGGACCACCGGCCACGGTAAGCGCCTGTTCGGCCGGGAGGCCATCGCTGAGTTCACCGCTCAGGTGTTGCCGGGCGCGACGCGTAATGGGAGCGCGACCTACGAGGTCGAGCACGTCCTGTTCATCCGGCCCGACGTGGCCGCGGTCAAACTGCGCCAGCGGTACTTCGACACCGCGGGCGAACTGTCCGGCGAAGGCAGTCCGATGTACGTGATGGCCAAGGAAAACGGCCGTTGGCTGCTCACCGCGAACCAGAACACCCCCGTACAGAACCACTGACGCACGCCTTCTGGCTTCCCGCACAGGTCATCGCCTGCGATTCGGTGTGCGGGAAACCGAAGGGTGTGCGGCGGCCCACAGTCGCGCGGCGGTCACACTGGATACGTGAGTTCACCTGCCGCGATCCCCGCCACCGCCGAGACGCCCGTGCTGCGCGATTTCGGCGGCGGGGCGTTCGGCATCTACGTGCACGTGCCGTTCTGTGCGACACGATGCGGTTACTGCGATTTCAACACCTACACCGCGGGTGAACTCGGCACCTCGGCCTCGCCGCAGTCGTGGCTCGACGGCCTGCGCGGCGAATTGGCAACGGCGGCAGCGGAATTCGGCAAACTTCCGAGTGAGACCCCGCTGGTGGACAGCGTCTTCGTCGGCGGTGGCACTCCGTCGCTGCTCGGCGGTGACGGCCTCGCCGACGTACTCGACGCGGTGCGCGCCGAATTCACCCTCGCGCCCGGCGCGGAGGTGACCACCGAATCGAATCCCGAATCCACCGCGCCCGCCTTCTTCGAACGCATCCGCGCGGCCGGGTTCACCCGGGTTTCGCTCGGCATGCAGTCGGCCGCCCAGCATGTGCTGGCGGTGCTCGACCGCACCCACACGCCGGGACGCGCGGTCGCCGCGGCCAGGGAGGCGCGCGCGGCGGGCTTCGAGCACGTGAACCTCGATCTGATCTACGGCACGCCGGGCGAACGCGACGAGGATCTCGACGCCAGCCTCGACGCCGTGCTCAGCGCGGGCGTCGACCATGTCTCGGCCTATTCGCTCATCGTCGAGGACGGCACCGCGCTGGCTCGCCGGGTGCGCCGCGGCGAACTGCCCGCACCCGACGACGACGTGCTCGCCGCGCGCTACGAGCGCATCGACGCCCGGCTCGCCGCCGCCGGACTCACCTGGTACGAGGTGTCGAACTGGGCGGCCGACGATTCGGCCGCGTGCAAACACAACCTGGGCTACTGGGACGGCGGCGACTGGCTCGGCGCCGGGCCCGGCGCGCACAGCCATGTCGGCGGCGTGCGCTGGTGGAACGTCAAACATCCGGCCCGCTACGCCGACCGCGTCGCCGCGGGCGGGCTGCCCGCCGCGGGCTGGGAGTCGCTGACCGACGCCGAGCGGCACACCGAGGCGGTCATGCTCGGCATCCGGTTGCGCACCGGCCTGCCCCTCGATGTCCTCGACGACAGCGAACGTGCCGCCGCCGCACGGATCGTCGCCGACGGCCTGCTCACCAGGGCGGGTGACCGGTTGGTGCTGACCGAACGCGGCAGGCTGCTCGCCGACGGCGTGGTGCGCGACCTGCTCGGGTGATTGCCGCAGGGGGCGTCGGACGGTTGCTGGAACGGGCGCGGATTTGCTGGGTAGTTCCATACGCATGCCGGGAGGGACACGCGTAGGCTGCGGGCAACCCCAAGGAGTCCCATGCCTCTCGACAGCCATCGTCGTCCCACTGAGAGCCGGGATCCAGCCGCTAGGTTGGGTACACCCGCATTCGCATCCGGCTACCAAAGGAACGACATCAATATCGCCGTCACAGACCTGACCGTATTGCAGGGCGCGGACGCGTCCCCGGCGCACGAGCCTGGTGAGTTCGCCGAAGCGCGTGCGGCCGAGAAGGCCGAAAACGCCAGGCAGAGCGCTATCGCCGCGCGAACGGTTGCCAGCCATGCGCAGAACGCGGCCGACTGCATGTCGCTACTGGCGATGCTCGGCCTCGACGCCATGGCGGGCAAGCGCGCCAAGGGCGATCACTTCTAGCGTTCGCCGTCGGCCAGCGCCGTTCGCCGCCAATCGCTCGGCGACATGCCGTACGCGGTGCGGAAGCGCCGGGCGAAGTGCGAGGGATCGCGAAAACCCCATCGGCGCGCGACCATCGCGATCGACCGGTTGCGGCTGCCGACCCGGGTCAGCTCGCCGCGCACACCGTCGAGGCGCTGGCTGATGATCCACTGCTCGAGGCTGAATTCGGCAGTGGCACAAAGCTTGTACAGGTAGCGCACCGATACGTTGTGCGCCGCGGCGATCTGCGCGGGCCCCAGATCGGGGTCGGCCAGGTGGCTGCGGACGTACGCGCGGATCTCGGTGAGCAGCACATCGGTCGGCACCACGGGCCGGGTGCCGCGCGCGTGCCCGGCCGAGGCGAGCAGCGCGCGCACCAATTCGATACAGGCACTGCCCAATTCGGGGGCGGCGGGGTCGGCGCTGAGCGCGTCGGCGTCGCGGGTCATCAGCAGGATGTGGTCGGCGACGAGCCGGTACAGCGGGCTCTCCCGCGGATCCGCCGCGGCACGGCGGATCACCTCCATCGGCAGGCCGAGCTGGTCGAGGGGGACATACAGGCAGGTCGAACCGCCGTCGCCGCACCAGCGAAAGTAGTAGGGGGAGTTGAGGTCGACCACGCGCAGCTCACCCGGCGGCAGGGTGTGCCGCACCTCGCCCTGCTGATGCGTACCGTCGGACAGCTGCTGCACCGCCACCGCGAGCACCGGCGCGGGGGAGCGTAGTGTCTGGTTGGCCGTGCGGATCAGTTGGATGCCCGAGGCACGCGCGCGAATGATGCTGGCATTGCCGAACTCCCACGCATCGATCCTGGCGTGCACGCGCTGGGGATTCTCGTGCAACACGTGGGAGGGCGCCGAGGCCTCCTGCATGGCGGTGGTCAGCGCGTCGGCGCGCTCGTGCGCCGCGATGGTGCCCGAATCGAACGCGATTGCCATAACGACCTCCGTCAGGCTTTGGGCGTTCCCTCCATGCTCGCACGATCCGCCCGCGCCGCGACGTGCATTGACAGTCGCATGACGTGCACGCAGGGTCCCGCCGACCGGCCGCGGCGGACCTACGCTCGGACCGGCGTCTTCGTTCGTTTCGGTTCGGCCAGAGGAGTTTTCGTGACGCACCCAGCCGCCCGCCCCGCCGTATTCATCCATGGCCTGTGGATGCACAGCAGTAGCTGGGCGCCGTGGGTCGAGCGGTTCGAACAGGCCGGCTACCAGGCGTTCGCGCCCGGCTGGCCCGGCGAGGGCGAGACGCCGGAGGCGACGAGGGCGAATCCAGCGGGCTTGCGCGATCGCGGGCTCGGCGAGGTCACCGATCACTACGCGACGTTCATCGCGGATCTGCCGATGCCGCCCATCGTGGTCGGTCACTCGTTCGGTGGCCTGATCGCGCAGAAACTGCTCGGCGCCGGATTCGCCAGCGCCTGCGTCGCCCTCGCGCCCGCACCGTTCAAGGGCGTCCTCGTCGTGCCGCCCGCGCAGGTGCGTAGCGTGCTGCCGATACTGAGCAAGCCGTGGCGGCGCGGCGGTCTCTGGTCGCACACCTCGGACAGCTACCACCGGTTCTTCGCCAACGGCATCGCCAGGGAAGAGTCGGATCGGTTGTACGCCCGGTTCGCCATTCCCGCGCCCGCACGCCCGGTGTTCCAAGCCGGGCTGGCCAATGTCACGCCGCGCAGCGAGGCGAGCGTGGACACCGAGAGCGACCGTGGGCCGCTGCTGATGGTGGCGGGCGGCCTCGACCGCCTGGTGCCGCAGGCGTCGGTGCGCGCCGCGTACGGAATTCAGCGCCGCAATCCCGGCATCACCGAACTGGTGCTGCTGCCCGATCGTTGCCACAGCCTGTCCGCCGATCACCGATGGCGCGAAATCGCCGACACCGCACTGGAATTCCTGGCGCGGAACAACCTCTCCGCGCAGGTCTTTTCGTAACCGGGAGGCGACACGCCATGCCGAGAATCACCACCACCGACGGCAGCCAGATCTACTACCGGGATTGGGGCGACGGCCGTCCGATCGTATTCAGCCATGGCTGGCCGCTCAGCGGCGACGCCTGGGACAACCAGCTGAACCTGGTGGCGAGCAATGGCTTTCGGGCCATCGCGCACGACCGGCGCGGCCACGGCCTTTCCTCGGACGTATGGCACGGCCACGATATGGACACCTACGCCGACGATCTCGCCGCGCTGATCGCCGAGCTGTCGCTGAACGACGCGATCCTGGTCGGCCATTCGACCGGCGGGGGTGAGGTCACCAGGTACCTGGCCAGGCACGGCACCGCCCATATCGCGAAAGCCGTTCTCCTCGGATCGGTTACGCCGCTCATGCTGCGCACCGAGGCGAATCCGGACGGTACGCCGCTCGAGACCTTCGACGCGATCCGCGCCGAGGTGCGCGCCGACCGGTCGCAGTTCTATCGGGACTTCAGCGCCGCGTTCTACGGCGCGAACCGCGACGGTGCGACCGTCTCCCGGGGCCTGCGCGACCACTTCTGGTTGCAGGGCATGCAGGTCGGGCTCAAAGCCGCGCTCGACTGTATTGCCGCGTTCTCCGAAACCGATTTCACCGCCGACCTGGCCACCATCGATATCCCGGTGCTGGTGGCGCACGGCGACGACGATCAGATCGTCCCGCTGGCCGCCTCCGCGCCGAGGACCGCGGCACTGCTGCCGAACGCGCAGCTGACGATCTATCCCGGTGCGCCGCACGGGCTATCCGGGGATTTCGAGCGGGCCTTCGACACCGACCTGCTGGACTTCATCAAGAGCTGATGGCCTTCGTGGCGGCGCCCGGCCGCCGCCACGGGACCGAGCGGTCGTATCGAGCCGAGCCCCTTGCGGTTCGATACGACCGCTACCGGTCGATCGGGGGGTTGACGAAAGGTGTGCCGGGGGATGAAAGTTCGCCAATGGTGTCAACCGATGTGTCCAGCGCCACGTTGCGCAAGGTCACTATTCGTCTCATGCCCTATCTCGGGCTGCTCTACTTCATCAACTATCTCGACCGGGTCAACATCGGCTTTGCCGCCCCCAGTGGCCTGAAAACCGATCTCGGGCTCACCGAGACCGCGTTCGGGTTCGCCTCCGGAGTCTTCTTCATCGGCTATCTGCTGCTCGAAGTGCCGAGCAATCTGGCGCTGCACAAATTCGGCGCGCGGCGCTGGATCGCCAGGATCATGATCAGCTGGGGCATCGTCGCGAGCCTGATGGCGTTCGTGCCCAATGGCACCGTGCTGTACATCGCCCGATTCGCGCTCGGCGTGGTCGAGGCGGGCTTCTTTCCCGGCATCCTGCTGTATCTGACCTACTGGTTCCCGCAGAAGCAGCGCGCCAAGTTCGTCGCGCTGTTCTTGCTCGCCATCCCGATCTCGACGGCGCTCGGCTCGACCATGTCCAGCCTGATCATCCAGTACGGCAACGGCGTATTCGGGCTCGCCGGTTGGCGTTTCATGTTCCTGGTCGAGGGGCTGCCCGCCATCCTGCTCGCCTTCGTCACCTGGTACTACCTCACCGACCGGCCCGAACAGGCGAGCTGGCTGACCCAGCCCGAAAAGGACTGGCTCATCGCCGAAATCGACGCCGAACGGGCCGCCGTCGAACAGGCCGAGCATTGGACGTTGCGCCGGGCGCTCACCAGTCCGCGGGTGCTCGGCCTCGCGCTCATCTACGGCGGCATCGTCTACGGCCTGTACGCGCTCGGCTTCTTCCTGCCGACCATCATCAAGGGGTTCGAACAGCAATACGGGACCCACTATTCGGTGATCGAACGCGGGCTCATCAACGCCATCCCCTATGTGTTCGGCGCGATCGTGATGGTGCTGTGGAGCAGGCACGGTGACCGCACGGGGGAGCGCAGCTGGCATGTCGCGCTGCCCGCGCTCGTCGGCGGCCTGGCGATTCCGGTGGCGCTGTACCTCGGCAACCCGTTCGCCGCGATGGTCGCGGTGACGGTCTGCGCGGTCGGTGTGCTCGCCGCGCTGCCCACCTTCTGGGCGCTGCCCGGCAGCTTCCTGTCCGGTGCGGCCGCGGCGGGCGGTATCGCGCTGATCAACTCCATCGGCAACATGAGCGGTTTCGCCGCGCCGTACGTCACCGGGTGGCTGAAGGATGTGACCGGCACGCAGCGCGCCGGTCTGTGGGTCGTCGGTTTCTGCATGGTCGGCTCGGCGCTCGGCGTGCTGATCCTGCGCAGGCGCACCGCCGCGCGCTGACGTGACGGCGCGGCGTCGTGGCGTCGTGGCGTCGTGCGGCGAGTATCGGATTCGTGCACGGCGCCACGCCGTTGTTACCGTGGCTCATGACCAGCGAATCCGCGCTGCGGCGCCGCGAACAGCTTCGTGACTTCCTGCGCACCCGGCGTGCGGGACTGGCACCCGGGGATGTCGGCCTGCCCGCGTCGACCAGGCGGCGCACGCCAGGGCTGCGGCGCGAAGAGGTCGCCGTGCTCGCCGGGGTCGGCGTCTCCTGGTACACCTGGCTCGAGCAGGGGCGCGACATCACGGTGTCGGTCGAGGTGCTCGATGCCGTCGCCCGCGCTCTGCTGCTGAACGACACGGAGCGGGCCTACCTGTATCTGCTTGCCGGACTGAACCCGCCACCCGTCGCCGCGCTGCCGCGCTCCGAGATCACTGCCGAGATCAGGCAGCTGATCGACGCGTGGGACCAACGGCCCGCGGTACTGCGCGACCGGTACTGGAATGTGCTGGCGTTCAACGACACCGCGCGCACGGTGTTCGGCTACGACGGCACCCCCAGCAACTGCCTGATCACCTACTTCACCAGTCCGCGCTATCGCGCCATGGCCGAGGTGTGGGAAGCGGCCGCCTCCGCCGTCGTCGCCGCTTATCGCGCCGACGCGGCGCACGCGCCCGCCGACCCCCAATTCCACCGGGTGGTACAGGATCTCGGCGCGACGAGCCCCGAATTCGCACGGCTGTGGGAACGGCACGAGGTCGGCGTCCCTGCCCAGGCCGTGAACGCGCTGCGCCATCCGGAGGCCGGTGAGCTGTTCTTCGACGCGACCACGCTGACGGTCGCCGACCACCCCGAATGGTCGCTGGTGCTGTACAACCCGAAGCCCGGCACCGAAACCGCCGTCCGGCTCGAGCGGCTCCAGCACATCCGCCTCGCCGCGCCCGCCTGAGGCTGGTGGTGCCACACCCCCCATAAGCGCGCACTGTATGTTTTCCGAGCCCGCCGAGAAGCTGAAGCCATGACGCAGAACAGATTCCACGGCAAGGTCGCGCTGATCACCGGAGGCACCAGCGGTATGGGGCTGGCCACCGCGCACCGGCTGGTCGCCGAGGGCGCACAGGTGGTGATCACCGGTCGTGACAAGACCCGGCTCGACGCCGCGGTCGCCGAACTCGGTGGCGGTGTACTCGGAATACCGGGCGACGCAGCGGATCTCGCCGATCTCGACACGCTCGCCGACGCCATCCGCCAGCGGTACGGGCGGCTCGATGTGGTGTTCGCCAACGCGGGCATCGGCTCGTTCCAGGCCATCGATGCGGTCACCGAGGCCGAATTCCACCGCGTGGTCGACAGCAACTTCACCTCGGTGTTCTTCACCATCCAGAAGATGCTGCCGCTGCTGGCCGACCAGGGGGCGATCGTGATCAACGCGTCGTTCGCGCTGCATCGCGGCCTGCCTGCCACGGCGCTGTACTCGGCGACCAAGGCGGCCGTGCACAACCTGACCCGAACCCTCGCAGCGGAATTGGCGCCCCGGCGGATCCGGGTCAACTCGGTGAGCCCCGGCTACACCGACACGCCCGCGTACCGCGCCGAGGCATCCCCCGAGGCCCAGGCCGCGGCCGCGTCGACCGTCCCGGCGGGCCGGGTGGGCACCTCCGGCGACGTGGCCGCCGCGGTCGCCTTCCTCGCTTCCGGCGAAGCGTCCTATGTCAACGGGCAGGACCTGGCCGTCGACGGCGGACTGACCTCAGCCATTCCGGCGGCGATGCTGTAGCCGCGACGCCGTGTGCGGGCGGGCGGTCGGCGCGGTGGCAACTAGACTGGACAGACGAACCGGGCCAGCACCGAGCGACCACGGGACGAAAGCGAGGAGGTGGGCCGATGTCGAGCACCGAGGATCGGCGCTTCGAGGTCCTGCGCGCGATCGTCGCGGATTACGTCGCGACCAAGGAGCCCATCGGCTCGAAAACCCTGGTGGAACGGCACAATCTCGGCGTATCCAGCGCGACCGTGCGCAACGATATGGCCGTGCTGGAGGCCGAGGGCTATATCACCCAGCCGCACACCAGCTCCGGGCGCATCCCGACCGACAAGGGCTACCGCCAGTTCGTCGACCGCATCTCCGAGGTGAAACCGCTCTCACCCGCGGAGCGCAGGGCGATCATGGAATTCCTGGAGTCCGGCGTCGATCTCGACGACGTGCTGCGCCGCGGCGTGCGGCTGCTCGCCCAGCTGACCCGCCAGGTCGCGGTCGTGCAGTACCCGACGGTGTCCGCGTCGACGGTGCGCCACCTCGAGGTGGTCGCGCTGAACCCGGCCCGGTTGCTGCTCGTGGTGATCACCGACACCGGCCGGGTCGATCAGCGCCTGGTCGATCTCGGCGCGGTCATCGATGACGACGATCTGGCCGCGCTGCGCGGCATGCTCGGCGGCGCCATGGACGGCAAGCGGCTCGCCGCGGCGTCGGCCGCCGTCGCCGAGCTACCCGAGCGGGCGCCGGTGCGGCTGAAGGATGTGCTGATCCGGGTCTCGACCGTGCTGGTCGAGACGCTGGTGGAGCATCCGGAGGAGCGCCTCGTGCTCGGCGGCACCGCCAATCTGACCCGCAACGCCGCCGATTTCGGCTTCCCCGGTTCGCTGCGCCAGGTGCTGGAAGCGCTGGAAGAACAGGTGATCGTGCTCAAGCTGCTCGCCGCCGCGCAGCAGCCGGGTACCGTGACGGTGCGCATCGGTGAGGAGACCCAGGTCGAGCAGATGCGGGGCACCTCGGTAGTGTCGACCGGCTACGGCGTGTCCGGTGCGGTGCTCGGCGGGATGGGTGTGCTCGGCCCGACCCGGATGGACTACCCAGGAACTATTGCCTCGGTCGCGGCCGTTGCGAGATATATCGGCGAGGTGCTCGCCGAACGTTGACGTCGGAAAGAGGCCATCGACGTCGCTGCTAGCCTTTAACCCCGGCCGGATAAAGTTGAGTGCATCCGACTAATGTTGTGCGGTCGGGGTGGTGCAGGCACTGGATGACCAAGGACTAGAGAACTCACGTGGCACGGGACTACTACGGACTGCTCGGCGTCGCCAAGAACGCGACCGACCAGGAGATCAAGCGCGCCTACCGCAAGCTGGCGCGTGAACTCCACCCGGATGTCAATCCGGATGAGTTGGCACAGGCGAAGTTCAAAGAGGTGTCGACCGCCTACGAGGTGCTGTCGGACCCGGAGAAGCGGCGCATCGTCGATCTCGGCGGCGACCCGCTGGAATCCGGCGGCGGCGGTGGTGGCGCCGGCTTCGGTGGCGCGGGCTTCGGCGGTCTCGGCGACGTGTTCGAGGCGTTCTTCGGCGGCATGAGCGGTGGCGGCGGGCAGCGCAAGCCGCGCGGCCGGGTGCAGCCCGGCGCCGATTCGCTGCTGCGGACCAGGCTCAGCCTGGCCGAATGCGCGGTCGGCGTGACCAAGCATCTGACCGTCGACACCGCCATCCTGTGCGATATCTGCGCGGGCGCGGGTACCAACGGCAACTCCAAGCCGGTGCGCTGCGAAACCTGTGGCGGCGCCGGTGAAGTCCAGTCGGTGCAGCGCTCGTTCCTCGGCCAGGTGCTGACCTCGCGTCCGTGCCCCACCTGCCGCGGTGCCGGTGAGACCATTCCCGATCCCTGCCACAAGTGCGGCGGCGACGGCCGGGTGCGTGCGCGCCGCGAGATCGCCGCGCCGATCCCTGCGGGTGTGGCCAACGGCATGCGGGTGCGCCTGGCCGCGCAGGGCGAGGTCGGCCCCGGCGGCGGGCACGCGGGCGATCTGTACGTGGAGATCGTCGAGCAGCCGCACGACGTGTTCGTCCGCGACGGCGACGATCTGCACTGCACCGTGCGCGTCCCGATGGTCGACGCGGCGCTCGGCACCACCGTCGTCATCGACACCATCCTGGACGGCCCGACCGAGCTCACCATCTCGCCGGGCACGCAGCCCGGCGAGGTATCGGTGCTGCGCGGTCACGGCATGCCGCGGCTGCGGTCCGGCGCGCGCGGCGATCTGCTCGCGCACCTGGACATCGTGGTGCCGACCAAACTCGACGGCAGGCAGACCGATCTGCTGCGCAAGTACAAGGGCATGCGCGAGCGCGACCGCGCCGAGGTGATGTCGACCCAGTCCGAGCACAACAGCGGCCTGTTCGCCCGGCTGCGCGCGTCGTTCAGCGGGCGCTGATCCGTTGGCCGCCACGGTCTTCTACCTCGACGACGTCCCCGAGGCGGGCAGTATCGCCGTGCTCGACGGCCCGGAGGGGCGCCACGCCGCGACGGTGCGCCGCATCCGGGTCGGCGAGCCGATCACGCTGTCCGACGGGCACGGCGTCGTCGCCGAATCGGAGGTCGTCGCGGCGCAGAAGGACCGGCTGGAGCTGACGGTGCTGAACCGGGCGGTGGCGCCACCGGTTTCGCCGCGCGTCACCGTCGTCCAGGCGCTGCCGAAGTCCGATCGGTCCGAGCTCGCGATCGAGCTGATGACCGAGGCGGGCGTGGACACGATCGTCCCGTGGCAGGCCGCCCGCTGCGTGGCCAACTGGGAAGGCAAGGCGGCCAAGGGGATCGAGAAGTGGCGCGCCGCGGCCAAACAGGCCGCGCGGCAATCGCGGCGCCCCTACATCCCGGTCGTCACGGACCTGCACCGCACGCGCACCGTGGTCGACCTGATCGCGGACGCCAAGGCCGATGGCGCGGTCGTCGCGGCACTGCACGAATCCGGCGCGGGCCGCTTCGTCGACCTGCCCTTCGCCGCGGCGCAGGAGATCATCCTGATCGTCGGCCCCGAAGGGGGACTGGACGATTCGGAGCTGTCCGCCTTCACCGAGGCGGGCGCCGACACCGTCCTGCTCGGCCCGACCGTCCTGCGCACCTCCACCGCCGCGGCCGTAGCCCTCGGCGCCCTCGGTGCCCTCACCGCCCGCTGGCGCTGAACTACCCTGCCGACGGCCCTGAGCCGTTCGGCGACCGGCCGCCCGCCGCTTGCGGTTGTTCGAACAGTGCGAAGGCCGCCTGCCCGGAATCGTCCTGACCGACGTCGAGGACCTTGTCGTCGAGGAATTCGGCGGCCTGCGCCGCCAGGAATACGCGCGCACCCTCGTCGGTGAAGAACACCTGGTCGCCGGAGGCGGGCGCGGTGGCGACGGCGAGTTCGAGTGCCTTGTCGCCCTCGGGCCCGTCGGCGGTGAAGATGCGCACGCCACCTTCCTCTAGCGCGCCGGAGGCGGCGGTGAGTTCGCGGACGGCTTCGGCTGCCGCTCGGGTCAATGCCAGCATGGGCCTGGTTCCTTTCTGGTTCGGTCAGTGCACAGGTCGCGGACTACCCGCGCTATCACCGCCCAAACCCGTGAGGTCAGACCGGAGCAGGCGAGAGCGACCCGGCGGGCGCGTCGCGGCGCACGCCGACGGCCAGCGCGGTGACGAGCGCCGTGGCGACGACGAGCAGGATTCCCACATACCCGGCCAGCGCCGCCCATCCGTGCCAGGCGTAGGCGATGCCCGCCGCGCCGCCGAAGATCGCGCTGCCCGCGTAGAAGGCGAACAGGTACAGCGAGGAGCCGGTGCCGCGGTTGGGCGCGATGGCGCCGATCCAGCTGCCCGCCACCGTGTGCGCGCCGAAAAAGCCCGCGGTGCACAGTAATTGGCCTAGCACGACGGTCGGCAGGAGGTCCGGCAGGCTGACGAGCAGCCCGAGCGCCATGGTGGCGACCGCCGCGGCGAGCACCCTGATGTGGCCGAGCCGGTCGGCCAGCCTGCCCGCCGTCGGCGAGGCCACGGTGCCCGCCAGATACAGCACGAACACCAGACCCGCGGTGGCCGAGGACAATCCGAACGGGCTGTGGATCAGGCGGTAGCCGAGGAAGTTGTACAGCGAGACGAAGCCGCCGACCAGGACGAAGGCGAGGCCGAACAGGGCGAGCAGCCTGCGGTGGCTCAGGTGGACGGCGAGTTCGCCACGCACCGAACGGATTCCGGCGGGCTGGGCGACGAATCGGCGCGAGGGCGGCAGCGTCCGCACGAACCAGATGGTGCACAGCGCCGCCGCGACCGCGACCGCGGCCTGCGCCCAGCGCCACGACACCGCGTCGAGGAGGAAGGCGGGCAGCAGCCGCCCCGCCAGCCCGCCGATCGAGTTGCCCGCGACGTAGATGCCCATCGCGGTGCCGAGCCCGGCCGCGCCGACCTCCTCGGCAAGGTAGGCCATCGACACCGCGGGAATGCCCGCCAGCGCCACACCCTGTACCGCGCGGCCCGCGAGCAGCACGTCCAAGGACGGGCTGAACGGCAGCAGCAGCCCGATCACCGCGGTGAGGATCGCCGATACCGTCATCACCCTGGTCCGGCCGATCCGGCCGGACAGCACCCCGATCGGCACGATGGTCAGCGCCAGGAACCCGGTGGTCAGCGAGACCGCGAGCGCCGCGCGTGCCGGTGTCGCGCCGAACGCCGCGGACAGGCTCGGCAGCAGCGCCTGCGCGCTGTACATGGACGCGAAGGTGGTCAGCCCGGCGGCGAACAGCGCTGTGGTGATGCGCTTTTCGTGAGCAGTGCGCCCTGGTGCGTCGATACTGCTCAACGTTTTCCTCCTGGCCTGATGGTGGGACGAATTCAGCCTCGGACACCGGCGCTTAGAAGTGAAATGCATAATGATCGACAAGTTGATGCGTCGAACGCATATAGCGAGGAGATCGGGTGCGCGGATCGGAGCTGGAGTGGTTCACGACACTCGCCGAATTGGAGCGGGTGAGCGCGGCCGCCGAACAACTGCATATCGCCCAGCCGACGTTGTCGCGGATGCTCGGCAGGCTGGAGCGCGACCTCGGCGTCGAATTGTTCGACCGGCGCGGAAAACGCATCGCGCTCAACGACTTCGGGCGGATCTACTACGAGCACGCCCGCCGCGCCATGGCCGAATTGAATGCGGCGGAACAGGCCATCGCCGATCGTGCGAATCCCGCCAAAGGTGTTGTGCGTCTTTCTTTTCTGCATTCCTTCGGTGGTGTGCTCGTCCCGCAGCTGATCAGTGGATTCCGGCGCGGTTCCGGTCGCGTCGCGTTCACGTTGCGGCAGGGCGCCGCCGAGGTGCTCACCAAACAGGTGCTCGACGGTGTCGCGGATCTGGCCATCGTCTCGCCGCGCCCGGTGGCCAAGGACATCGGCTGGCGGCCGTTGCTGCGGCAGTCGCTGGTGCTCGCGGTGCCGCTCGACCATCGGCTGGCCGGTGCGCGGCAGGTGTGCCTCGCCGATCTGGCCGACGCCGAATTCGTGACCATGCATCAGGGTTTCGGCATGCGCCGGATACTCGACGAGCTGGCCGCGGCGGCGGGATTCCGGCCGCGCATCGCCTTCGAATCCAGTGATACCGACACCGTCGCCGGGCTGGTCGCCGCCGGGCTCGGGGTCGCGGTGCTGCCGCTGGAGGATGCGATGCCGCCCAGCCTGGCGATTGTCGCGCTGACCGACGCGGGCGCGTCGCGCGAGGTCGGCTTGATCTGGTCGGCGACGGCGACGCCCTCGGACGCGGTGCGCCGATTCCGCGACTTCACCGAGCAGTGGGCGCGCAGGCGCAGCGACGAACGCGCGCTGCGCCGGTGAATCGCCCGCGGCGCCGCCGAATCATCGGAATCGCCGCTGTACTGGGAGATTGGGTGTAATGCCCGCGGGGAACTCCACCATTGCGCTGCCGAACAGTAGCCGCTTATTCACTGGGCGGTGTCGGTGGTCCGCGTTAAACTTTCATCAAACAAGCAGCTGTCGAGACCGGAAGCAGGCCATAGCCACTTTTGAGAACACAAGGCGAGATCGGCGACCCGACCACATCCGCGGCAGGTATCGGTGCTGACAACGGTTCGGGCCCCGCAGCGCGAACCGTGCGTTCCAGTATCGAACTCGCTCCCGAATCCGTGTTCCCGTTCCTCGGTTCGGCAGACCAGAATCTGCGTGAGCTCGAGCAGTTGTTGGACGCGGACATTCATGTCCGCGGCAACTCGGTCACCCTCACCGGCAAGGCGGCCGACGTCGCGCTGGCCGAGCGGGTGATCGAACAGCTCGTCGCGCTGACCGGTCGCAATCGAGTGGTGACCCCGGAGGCGGTGCGCCACACCGTATCGATGCTCACCGAGGGCTCCTCGGAGTCGCCGGCGGAGGTGCTGAGCCTGGACATCCTGTCCCGGCGCGGCAAGACCATCCGGCCCAAGACGCTGAACCAGAAGCGCTACGTCGACGCGATCGACGCGAACACCATCGTGTTCGGCATCGGTCCGGCCGGTACCGGCAAGACGTATCTGGCGATGGCCAAGGCCGTGCAGGCATTGCAGACCAAGCAGGTCAACCGGATCATCCTGACCCGCCCCGCGGTGGAGGCGGGCGAGCGGCTCGGCTTCCTGCCCGGCACGCTCAACGAGAAGATCGATCCGTACCTACGCCCGCTCTACGACGCGCTGCACGACATGATGGACCCGGAGGCGATCCCGAAGCTGATGGCCGCCGGCGTCATCGAGGTGGCGCCGCTGGCCTACATGCGCGGCCGCACGCTCAACGACTCGTTCATCATCCTGGACGAGGCGCAGAACACGACCGCCGAGCAGATGAAGATGTTCCTCACCCGCCTCGGTTTCGGCTCGAAGATCGTGGTGACCGGTGACGTCACCCAGGTCGACCTGCCGAACGGCGCGCGGTCGGGCCTGCGGGCGGCCACCGAGATCCTCACCGAGATCGATGACATCCATTTCGCCTACCTGACCAGCAGCGACGTGGTCCGGCATCGGCTGGTCTCCGATATCGTGGACGCCTACGACCGGTTCGAAGCCGATACCCGCCCGCAGGTCGGCCCGCACTATCCGGGTAACCGGGCACAGCGGCGCGCGGCGAACCGGGGCGACCGGCGGTAATTTCCCTGCCGGTGCCCACTACGATGTTCGGGTGAGTATCGAGATCGCCAACGAATCGGGTATCGACGTACCCGAAGAGGACCTGGTCAGTGTCGCGCGCTTCGTGATCGCCCGGATGGACGTGCACCCCGCCGCCGAGCTGTCCATGGTGCTCGTCGATCTCGACACCATGGCCGACCTGCACATGCGCTGGATGGACCTACCCGGCCCGACCGACGTCATGTCCTTCCCGATGGACGAGCTGGAGCCGGGCGGCCGCCCGGACAGCCCGGAGCCGGGCCCGTCCATGCTCGGCGACATCGTGCTGTGTCCCGAATTCGCCGCGGCCCAGGCGCGCAAGGCAGGCCATTCCCTCGACCACGAGCTCGCGCTGCTGACCGTGCACGGCGTGCTCCACCTGCTCGGCTACGACCACGCCGAGCCGGAGGAGGAGAAGGAGATGTTCGCGCTGCAGGCCAGGCTGCTCGAGGAGTGGTACGAGAGCCTGCGCGAGGAACAGCGGCGGGCCGAGCTCGCCGAACGCGATGCCAGGCTGCTCGGCAAGGCCGGCTTCACCACGCCTGGTGATTCGCCCGCGTGAATGAAGTGACGCTGATCGTGCTCGCGATCCTGCTCGTCCCGGTGGGCGGGGTCTTCGCGGCCATCGACTCGGCGCTCAACACCGTCTCGCCCGCGCGGGTCGACGATCTGGTGCGCGTGGACCGGCCAGGTGCGGTGCGGTTGAGCCGCGTCATCGCCGACCGGCCCCGCTACGTGAATCTCATGGTGCTGCTGCGCATTCTGTGCGAGATCACCGCGACCGTGCTGCTGGCCGCCGCGCTGATCACCATGCTGGAAGACGAGTGGGCGCTGCTGATCACCGCCATCGTGATGGTGCTCGTCGACTATGTGGTGATCGGCGTCGGCCCGCGCACCCTCGGCCGTCAGCACGCCTATTCGATCGCACTCGGCGCCGCGCTGCCGCTGCAGTTCATCGGCAGGCTGCTCGGCCCGGTGAGCAGGCTGCTCATCCTGATCGGTAACGCGATCACCCCCGGTAAGGGATTTCGCAACGGCCCCTTCGCTTCCGAGATCGAGCTGCGCGAGGTGGTCGACATGGCCCGCGAGCGCGGCGTGGTGGCCGACGACGAGCGCAGGATGATCCAGTCGGTCTTCGAACTCGGCGACACCGCGGCGCGCGCGGTGATGGTGCCGCGCACCGAAATGGTCTGGATCGAAGCGGACAAGACTGCCGCGCAGGCGATGTCGCTCGCCGTGCGCAGTGGGCACTCGCGTATTCCGGTGGTTGGTGAGAACGTCGACGACATCCTCGGCGTCGTCTATCTGAAAGACCTTGTCCCGTACGCGGATCGGCACAAGAAGGTGAAGGTGCGCGAGGTGATGCGCGCGGCCGTCTTCATGCCCGACTCCAAACCGCTCGACGATCTGCTCGACGAGATGCAGCGCAGGCGCAATCACATGGCGCTGCTCGTCGACGAATACGGCGGCATCGCGGGCCTGGTGACCATCGAGGACGTGCTGGAGGAGATCGTCGGCGAGATCGCCGACGAGTACGACACCGACGAGACGCCGCCCGTGCAGGATCTGGGCGACGGCCGCTACCGGGTCTCGGCCAGGCTGCCGGTGGAGGATCTCGGCGAGCTGTACGGCCTGGAGATCGAGGAGGAGGACGTCGACACCGTCGGCGGCCTGCTCGCGCACGAACTCGGCCGCGTGCCGCTGCCCGGCTCCAAGGTCACCGTGCACGGGCTGGTGCTGCGCGGTGAGGGCGGCGCGGACGCGCGCGGGCGGATGCGGGTGCACACCGTGGTGGTGCGCCGTGCCTCGGACAAGTTCGCCGACGCCGAGCAACCCGAGGACGACAGCGCGAAGGGCAACGGCCGCAAGTCACTTGGCGGCAAGCGCAAAGGCAATGCAACGGACGGAGAGACCGATGACTGAATTGGATGCCGAGGACAGCAAACTCGTGGTCCTGGCCCGCGGTGCGATGGGGCGCACCGGCGGTGCGAGCGGCGCCGCGATCCGCGACACCGACGGCAGGACCTACGCCGCGGGCGAGGTGAGCCTGGCGGCGCTGCGGCTGACCGCCCTGCAGGCCGCGGTGGCCGCCGCGATCTCCAGCGGCGCGGAAGGTTTCGAGGCGGCCGTAGTTGTCGGTGGCCGGTTCTCCGACTCGGGTGTCTCGGCGGTGCGTGAGGTGTCGGCCGAGACGCGGATCGTGTTCACCGACCGCGACGGCGGTGCGGTATTCGATATCGTCGACGACGCGGAGGTGCACGGTGGCTGAATTCCGTTCCGGTTTCGTCTGTTTCGTCGGCAGGCCGAATACCGGCAAGTCGACGCTGACCAACGCGCTGGTCGGGGCGAAGATCGCGATCACCTCCTCGCGCCCGCAGACCACCCGCCACACCATCCGCGGCATCGTGCACCGCGAGCACACCCAGCTCATACTGGTCGACACCCCCGGCCTGCACCGGCCGCGCACCCTGCTCGGCCAGCGTCTGAACGACCTTGTGCGCGATACGTATTCCGAGGTCGACGTGATCGCGATCTGCATACCGGCCGACGAGAAGATCGGGCCCGGCGACAAGTGGATCGTCTCGCAGATCAAGCAGATGGCGCCGAAGACCACCGTGCTCGGCGTGGTCACCAAGATCGATAAGGTGAGCCGCGATCAGGTGGCCCACCAGCTCATGGCCGTCTCCGAACTGCTCGGCCCGGACGCCGACGTGGTTCCGGTGTCCGCGGTGAAGGGTGAGCAGGTCGAGGTGCTCGTGGATGTCATCGCCTCGAAAATGCCGGAGGGCCCGGCCTTCTACCCCGACGGTGAGCTCACCGACGAGCCCGAGGAAACCCTCATGGCCGAGCTCATCCGCGAAGCCGCGCTGGAGGGCGTGCGCGACGAGCTGCCACATTCGCTGGCCGTCGTCATCGAGGAGGTGCTGCCGCGCGAAGAGAACGAAGACATGCTCGACGTGCACGCACTGCTCTACGTCGAACGCCCCAGCCAGAAAGCCATCATCATCGGCAAGGGCGGCGCCCGCCTCAAGGAGGTGGGCACCAACGCGCGCAAGCAGATCGAGCACATCCTCGGCGTCCGCATCTATCTGCACCTGCACGTCAAGGTCGCCAAGGACTGGCAGCGCGACCCGAAACAGCTGGGCAAACTGGGCTTCTGATTCGGTTTGCGCCGATCTGATCCGATTGGTGCCGAATAAACAACGCGAACATTCGGGGTGGCACCGGTGCTGACGCTTGCTATAGTTCGCGCTGTAGACGGCTGCCCGCCAAACGTTTGGTCGGCTGGGGTCGGGGTGTTGGTGTGGGTTTCCGTCTCGGTGGAGTTCGGGAGGAAACTCAGTGAGTGTCGTCGAAGGCATGGTCTTCGCCGGGTATCGGATCGAGCGACGACTTGGTTCCGGCGGCATGGGCTCGGTCTATCTGGCCGAGCATCCGCGATTGCCGCGTAAGGACGCGCTGAAGATCCTGTCCGAGGCGCACGCCTCCGATGGCGAATTCCGGGCTCGATTCCTGCGCGAAGCCGAAATCGCCGCGCGCCTGCATCATCCGAATCTGGTCGCGGTGCGGGACCGGGGCGAGGAAGACGGCAGGCTCTGGATCGCGATGCAGTACGTGAACGGCATCGATGTCGCCGAACTGATCCGGCGCGGCCCTGCCGTTCTCGATACCGCGCGGGCGGTGTGGATCGTCGGTGAGGCGGCGCGCGGTATCGACGCGATCCACCGTGCCGGGCTGCTGCACCGAGATGTGAAGCCCGCCAACATCCTCCTCTCCGAACATCCGGGTGGGCCGGATCGGGTGCTCGTCACCGATTTCGGCATCGCCCGTCCCGCGGACGATTCCACGACCATCGGCGACGCCGGTGGGATCACCGCGACCTTGGCCTATGCCGCGCCGGAGCAGATCCGTGGTGGCCCGCTGGATCAGCGTGCCGACGTCTACTCGTTGGGCTGCACGCTGTTCCAGATGCTCACCGGCTCGGTGCCGTTCCCCCGGGGTAACGCCGCGTCGATCATGTACGCGCACCTCAACGATCCGCCGCCCCGGCCTTCGTCGCTGAATCCCGGATTACCGCCCGGCTTCGACACGGTCATCGCGACAGCCCTGGACAAGCAGTCGCAGCGGCGCTATCCGAGTTGTGGCGCGCTGGCCGCGGCCGCTCAGGCGGCATTGGCCGCCGCGCCGCCCGTTGCCGCGGCAACGCCGCCCCGGCCGACAGCATCTCGGCGCGCCGGTCTGGTCCTCGGTACCGCTGCGCTGGCGGCCGTGCTCGCGCTGGCCGCCATCGTGGCGCTGGCGTGGTCCGATCGCGAGCACTCGGCGCGGCCACGCACCACGACCTCGGTACGGCCGCCGGATGCGCTGTCCAGCGACTGGGGTGCCTATGCGTATGCGGTTCAGCCGTTCTCCGCGTTGCTGCCGTATCACCCGTTCGGTTTCGGCTACCAGGACTTGGCTGTCTGCCGCGCGGAGAACGAACAGAAGGATTCGCTGTCGTTCGACGATCCGGTCCCGGTGGCCAAGCTGAAGTGCAACGGCGACCAGGATCCGATCGCGTTGCTGGATCTGGACTGCAATGCGGATCGTTCCGCGATGACACCGACGCCGATCGATCGGGTCGAGGGAGATGAGCGGTGGACCCGCCCTTCGGGTTCGGGATATCTGCGGTGGAGCAATTACACGACCGTCGGCCAGGAAACCTGGGGTCGGCTCGAGGTGTACTTCGATCAGCCGAACCGCAACTTCTGCAAATTGACGCTGCGGGGTGGCGCGAACGGTGCCGAGTTGCGTACCAGGTGGTGGCCCGATGCGCCACTGTGACAAGGAGGTTCGCACGGTGCTGCTCCGCTCGGTCATCGCGCTCGCGGTCGTCGCCACCGTGCTCGCGTTCACCTCTGGCTGTGCGCGCCAGGGCAATCCGCTACCGGCCACGGTCGATCTCGCTTCGCTCGATCTCGGCCCGTACTCCATCGAGCCGCTGGCCGAGCCGCGTAACAGCAGCGAAAAGTACGGGCGGATACTGGAATCGGCGCGGATGGCGGAGGTGATGGTCGACCCGGCCGAGGCGGATCCCGCGCTGACGCGTTGGCTCGGCGGGTCACCGGTGCCGACGCCGTCCAAGACCGCGGGAATGTTGGCCGAACCGGTCCAGGCCGTGCTCGCACGGCACGGAATGATCGCCGGATTCCGGGTCGGTGGAAGGGATTACGACGGTCCCGGCTATCCACCGGTCGGGACCATTCGCTTGTTGACCGCCCTGCTGCTGCGTTTTCCCGATGCCGACTCGGCGCGGCAGGCGGCCCAGGAGATCGATTCCGTCGACGCCGCGGTGAGTTCGGCCAATGTACCCGTCGAGATTCCGGGGTATCCGGCCGCGCGCGGTCATTGGCGGCCGACGGTGCCGACGCTGGCGGCGACGCTCGCGCACGAATCCTTCGTGATCACCGTGCTCATCGGGCATACCTCCCCGGACCTCGGCGTGCTGACGGGGGTGGCCGCCAAAGCGTTCGGCGCCCAGATGACGCGCTTGCGTGACTTCCGGCCGACACCCCGTGACCAGCTCGCCGCCCTGCCCCTCGATCAGGAGGGGATGCTGCGGCGAGTTCTGCCCGCGCGGCCGGGGGTGTGGCCGTATCCGGTGGTGTACGCGCTGACCATCGCGAAGAACGCCGGATGGGACTACACCACCTTCACCAACGGTTTTGTGTATGGCCCGCGAGCGCTCTACCTGCTGGGCGGCAGGGCGGAGGGAAGCCGGTCGCTGGATCAGTCGCGGGAGTTGGCCGGTGAGCTGTCGGTCGGGAGCGGGACCGGCAATCTGCGCAGGTTCGCGACCCCGGCGATCGCCCGCAAGAAGTTCGCGCTCGACGTGGCGGCTCCGACGGCGGAGGAAGGAAAGCGGGTGGTTGAGGCGCCGAAAAAGGTGCCGGAAGCATGGTGCACGGAATCGCTGACACTGGCCGCGGGTAGCCCGAGGTTCGGTTGCTTGCTCCTGTACGGCCGCTATATGGCGCTGGTGCGCGGCATCAGCTTGAAGGACACGCACCAGCAGGCGGCGGCACAGTACGGCCTGCTGGTGAATGCCGAGACCCGATGAACGACGCACTACTTCCCGGAACGGTTTTCGCGGGATATCCGATCGTGCGCATGCTCGGTCGCGGCGGTATGGGCACGGTCTATCTCGCACGCCACCCGCGGCTGCCGCGCCGGGACGCGCTCAAGGTGATGTCGGCCGAGCAAACCGCCGATCCCGCGTTCCGCGCCCGCTTCATCCGGGAGGCCGATCTCGCGGCGCGGCTCGATCATCCGAACATCGTCGCGGTGTACGACCGCGGGGTGGAGTACGGACGGCTATGGATCGCCATGCAATTCGTGGACGGTACCGATGCCGCCGAGCTGATTCGCCGATCGCCGGGCGGGGTGCCGTCCGAGCGTGCGGTGCACATCGTGCGCGGCGTGGCGCGCGGTTTGGACGAGGCGCATCGGGCCGGGATGCTGCACCGCGACGTCAAACCCGCGAACATCCTGATCGAACCGCAGCGCGACGAGCCGGAGCGAATCTACGTGACCGACTTCGGAATCGCGCGGACCACGGACGAATCCACTGTGCTCACCGAGACGGGTGCGGTACTCGCGACGCTGGCGTACGCGGCGCCGGAGCAATTGACCGGACGTGCCGTCGACCACCGGGCCGATATCTACGCGCTCGGCTGCACCCTCTACGAGTTGTTGACGGGGGCGAAGCCGTTCCACCGTGCCAGCGCGGCGGCTGTGCTCCAGGCCCAGATCAACGATCCGCCGCCGCGCGCATCGGCGGCGAATCCTCAACTCCCACCACAGATCGATCACGTGCTCACCCGTGCGCTGGCGAAGAACCCGGATCATCGCCAGCGCTCCTGCGGCGAGCTCGCCGCCGCGGCGGCGACGGCGCTCGGGCACGACCGGCACGCGTTCGGCGTCCACCCGGCAGCGCCGCGCAGGCGAGCCCGGGTAGTGGTCGGTGTGGCCGCACTGACGGCCGTCGTCGTCCTCGGCATCGTGAGCATCCTTGTGCTGAACCGTAATTCGGATCGTCGACCATCGACGTCGGTGACATCGGCAGTCGCGGCGCCCGGTACGCCGAGCACGACGGTCACCTCGCCGACAATCACCAGCGGTCAGCCGTCCTGGGGTAGCTACCTCGCGACGACCCGGCTGTTTCCCGGACTCATACCGGCGACTCCGACGGCGCGCGGCTACCAGGACATCGAATGCGACGTGGCCGACAAGGACTGGCGCCGGGTCGATGTGAACGCGCCGGTGGATCCCCAAGTGATCCGGTTGAGCTGCCGCGGCCGCAGCGATCCGGTGGCACAGCTGAAGATGCAATGCAACGTCAGTCGCGGTAGTCGCCCGCTGCTTCCGTTCGCCGATATGACGGTCGAGGGAGATCAGCGCTGGGAGCGGATTTCCGGCACCGGGAAGCTGATCTGGGGGCATCTGACCGGCGGCGACAAGCAGGGCGTCGCGCTGATCGGTTTCGACGACGGCTCGCGCAGTCACTGTCAGATCGTGGTCATCGGTGGCAGCTCAGGGCAGGAACTCTACGACCGCTGGTGGCGTGACGCGCCGCTGTAGCCGGCGGGGATCGGAAGGAAATCTCAATGGATGGCGTCGAAGGCTCGGTCTTCGCCGGGTATCGGATCGAGCGCAGACTCGGGGTCGGTGGCGTCGGGGCGGTGTTCCTGGTGCAGCATCCGCGGCTGCCGCGTAAGGATGCGCTCAAGATCCTGTCGGATACCCATCAGGGGGACGAGGAGTTCCGGGCCCGGTTTCTGCGCGAGGCGGAAGTGGCCGCGCGGCTGCAGCATCCGAATCTCGTCGCGGTCTGGGATCGGGGGGAGTACCAGGGCAGGCTCTGGATCGCCATGCAGTACATCGACGGTGGTGATGTGGCCGAGCTGCTACGCGGCGGCCCGCTCGGGGTATCTCGCGCGGTGCACATTCTCACCGAGGCCGCGCGCGGACTCGACGAGATCCACCGTGCCGGGCTGCTGCACCGCGATGTGAAACCGGCGAACATTCTCGTCGCGGGGCAGCCGGGACAGCCGGATCGGGTGCTGCTCACCGACTTCGGCATCGCGCGCGACGCGGACGATGCCACGACGCTCGGTGGGCCTGGCGTGGTCACCGCGACGCTGGCGTATGCCGCGCCGGAGCAGATCGGTGGCGAGGCGGTCGATCGGCGCACCGATGTCTATGCGCTCGGCGGCACGCTGTATCACCTGCTCACCGGTTCGGTGCCGTTCCCGAGGGAGAGCGCGGGATCGGTGATGTACGCGCATCTGCATGAGCCGCCGCCCGCGCCGTCCCGGGTGAATCCCGGCGTGCCGAGGGGATTCGACGCGGTGATCGCGACGGCGATGGCCAAGGATCCTGCGCAGCGTTATCCGAGCGGTGCGGCGCTGGCCGCGGCCGCGCACGCGGCGATGGCTGCCTCGGATTTCGTTGGTACCGAGGTGATTTCGGTGCGGCCCAGCGGACGGCGGCGGCGCGGGCTGCTCGTGGGCGGTGCGTTGCTCGCGGTCCTGCTCGTTGCCGCTGTCACGGTCGCGCTGATCGCCGGGAGCGGCCGGGACACACCGGCGGCGACGACGGCACAGCCCAAACCGCCCGCGGTCAACACCGGCGCTTGGGGCGCGTATGCCTATATCGCCCAGACGTTTCCGAAGCTGTTACCGCCGGTGCCCTTCAGCATCGGCTATCAGGACCTCACCGGTTGCGCACCCGACGATCGCGGCAAGGACCAGTCCTACGACACGTCCGCACCGGTCAGCAAGCTGTTCTGCGTCGGCAATCTGGATCCGGCGCAAACGGTGCTCATCGCCTGCAATGTGAACCGCTCACCCATCGTGCCCGAACGGCCGCCGCGCACGGTGGAGGGCGAGCAGCGCTGGAGCGGTCCGTCCGGCAGCGGACGCCTCAACTGGGGGAGCGACACCGGTGTCGACGGTAAACCTGCCGGTGTGCTCGAGGTCTATTTCGACGATCCGGGCAAGAACTTCTGTCGTATCCGAGTCGACGGCCCCGGGTCCGGGGTCGACCTGCGTGACATGTGGTGGATGAATGCGCCGTTGTGACAAGACCGTTGCCGCCCTCGCCGTCGCGGTGACGGCGCTGCTGACAGGCTGTGTGGCACAGGGGCGTCCGGTGCCGGAGCGACCGGATCTGGCCGCACTCGATGTCGGCGCGTACAGCGCAGAGCCGCTCGCGGAGCCGCGGGACGAGACCGAGTCCGACCGGGACAGGTACGGCAGGGTGCTGGAGTCGGCCAGGATGGGGGAGGCGATCGTCGACCCCGTCGACGTCGACCCCGCGCTGACCCATCCGATCAACGGGACCGGCGGTACCCCGCTGCCGACGCCGGCGAAGGTCACCGGATTCCTCGCGAATCCGGTGCGTAACACCCTCGAGGTCAACCGGATGCTCGCGGGATTCGCGGTCGGATTCGCCGACCGGGAATCCGGGCCGCGCGGGCCCGAGGTCGGCACGTCCCGCGTGCTGACGGTGTTCCTGCTGCGCTTTCCCGATGCCGAATCGGCGCAGCGGGCCGCGCGCGATATCGATGCCGTCGACACCGCCGTCAATCCGGCCAACGTGGCCGTCGCCGTGCCCGAATATCCTGCGGCACACGCGCATTGGCGGCCGAACGTGCCGACGCTCGCGGCCACGATCGCACACGAATCGTTCGTCGTCAGCGTGCTGGCGGGCCACACCTCGGCCGATTCGGCGATCCTGACCGGTATGGCGCGCAAGGCTTTCGACCTTCAGCTGGCGCGCCTGCGCGAATTCGTGGCCACCCCACGCGATCGGCTCGCCGCGCTGCCTCTCGACCCCGAAGGGATGGTCAGGCGGATGGCTCCGGAGGCGCCTGGGCGCTGGCCCTTTCCTGCGGTGGCTTTCATCGATAAGCAATTGGATGCGGGCTGGTCGGGTTTCGTGATCACGACGGGTGTGGTCTACGGACGCCGGGCCGCGGCGCTGGTGGTCGACCGCAGGCGGGACACGCCCTACGAGGCGTTCGCGTTCAACGGATTCAACGCGCTCGCACGGTACGCGGACGCGGGCATCGCGCGCCAGGCGTTCACCCGCGCACGGCAGACGGATGCGAAGACAACGGCGCTTCGGCCGGTCCAAGCGCCTTCGGTACCCGACGTCTACTGCATGGATGCTTTCGACACACCGCAGCCCGCGCTGGCCAGGTATTCCTGCCGCATCCTGTACGGGCGTTATGTCGCAACGATTTTCGGCCGCGATTCGCAGGACGTCCGGCAGCGGGCCGCGGTGCAGTACGGTCTGCTGGTACGAAACGAGCAGGAAATATGATCACCAGACCTCGCGCGTTCACCGCACTGCTCGCCGCGGCACTGACCGTGCTGACAGGTTGTGTGCTGCAAGGTAATCCGATACCGGCCAAGCCCGAGCTGTCGAAGCTCGACTTCGGCGCGTACCACGTCGACCCGCTCGTCGCGCCCACCAACAACAGCGAAGAGTACGGGCGGATACTGGAGTCCGTCCGGATGGGGGAGGCGATCATCAATCCCCGCGCCGCCGACCCCGCGCTGACCTTTCAGCTCGGCGGTGCGCGTGCGGTACCACTGCCCACCGCCGACAAGGTGGGGTTCCTGGCCGTATCGGTGCGCGCGGCCCTCGAAAAGCACGGGATGCTGGCCGGATTCGCCTCCGGCGGCGCCGACCAGGACATCGTGCGCACGTTGGCGGTGGGCAAGGCGCGCCTGCTGACGATCATGCTGCTGCGCTTTCCCGATGCCGAGGCGGCGCGTAACGCGGCGGCCGACATCGATGCCATCGATGCCGCGGTGAGTCAGGACAACGTACCGGTCACCATCGCGGAACACCCTGGCGCACGCGCTCATTGGCGTCCGGCGGTGCCGACGCTCGCCGCGACGCTCGCCCACGATTCGTTCGTGATCAGCCTGCTCGTCGGGCACCCGGCACCGGAGCTGCCCGCGCTGAGCGGGCTGGCGCAGCAGGCATTCGGCGCCCAAGTGGCCGCACTGCGCGATTTCACGCCGACGCCGCCGGGCAAACTGGCCGTGCTGCCGCTCGACCGCGACGGCATGCTGGCCAGGATGGTGCCGAAAGCTCCAGGGCAGTGGCCGTATCCGCGAGTGTGGGTGAACGGCGACGATAAGAACGCGGGCTGGCGCAACGTCATCGTGGCGATCGGCGTCGTATACGGCCCGCGCGCAGCGCAATTGCTCGGCGCGGGGACCGAGCTGAAGGACGATCCCAAAGGAATTCTCATGGCGCGCAGCAATGACGACTTCCTGCTCCGGCATCCCGACGTCGGCGTGGGGCGCAGGCAGTTCACCGACACCGCCGACGAACAGACCTTGCCCGGTCAGCGGGCCGCCGCCGTCCCCGCGGGCGTCCCCGATATCCGCTGCACGGAATCGCTTTCGGCGTCCAAGGGCGAGCTGCGATTCGGCTGTCACCTGTTGTACGGTCGCTACGAGGCCATCCTGTACGGGACCGACCTGAAGGAGACGCAGCAGCGGAGCTCGGCGCAGCTCGCGCTGCTGGTGAAGAGCGAGTAGGTCGAATGATGGACAGCCTGAACCCGGGGACCGTGTTCGCCGGGTATCTGATCGAGGGCGTCCTCGGCACCGGCGGCATGGGCACGGTCTACGCGGCGCGGCACCCGCGGCTGCCCCGACGGGATGCGCTGAAAGTGCTGCCCGCCAACCGGGGAGCGGACGCCGAGTTCCGCGCGAGGTTCATCAGGGAGGCCGAACTCGCCGCGCGGCTCGACCATCCGAACATCATCGCGGTGTACGACCGCGGCGTCACCGGCGACAGGCTCTGGATCGCCATGCAGTTCGTCGACGGCGCCGACGCCGCCGAACTGGTGCGCCGCTCGGGCGGCGGGCTGCCGCCGTATCGCGCCGTGCACATCGTCGGCGAGGCGGCTCGCGGTCTCGACGAGGCCCACCGGGCCGGGATGCTGCATCGCGACGTCAAACCGGCCAACCTGCTGCTGCGGTCCCGCGACGGTGAGCCGGACCGGGTCTGGGTGACGGATTTCGGGATAGCCAGGGCGGCGGGCGAAGCCACGGCGCTGACCGAGGTGGGGTCGGTCATGGGCACCCTCGCCTACGCGGCACCCGAGCAGCTCATGGCCGGTGTCGTCGACCACCGCGCCGATATCTACGCGCTCGGGTGCACCCTCTACGAATTGCTGACCGGCAGGAAACCCTATGTGCGCGCGACGGTCGCGGCGGTGATGCAGGCGCATCTGAGCGACCCGCCGCCGCGGGTGACGGCCGTCCATCCGGGTTTTCCTCCGGCCATCGACGAGGTGATCGCGCGGGCGCTGGCGAAGGATCCCGGCCGTCGCTATCCCTCGTGCGGTGCGCTCGCGTCGGCCGCGGCCGACGCGTTCGGTCTCGCCCCGGCGATACCGCAGCCGATCGAGGTGTCGCGGCCGCATCCGCTCGACAGCGCGCCGCCGCGCACGCGGGGGCGCCGGCTCGCCGTCGCCGTGGGTGCGCTGGCCGCGGTGGCGGCGGTCGCCGTCGCGAGTGCGGTTGTGCTGTCCGCGAATTCGAGTGACGGCCCGACCGCGGCGCCGACGGCCGCGCCGACCACCAAGACGAGTGGTCCCTCGGCCACCCCGGCCGACCCGGTGAACTGGGGCAACCACACCTTCGTGGCCAAGGTGTTTCCCGGTCTGCTGCCCGCCTCTCCCGGCGCGAGCGGTTATCAGGGCATGCGCTGCATCGCGATGGACCGCGACCGCAAGCAGGTCGATCTGAACGTGCCCCTGCAAGGGGTCGGTCACCTCAACTGCAATGGGAATCGTGCTCCCGCGGAGGTGGTTTCGGTGTTCTGCAATGTCAATCGGACGCCGACCAGGATCAGCCCGTTTCCGGATGTCCGTGTGGTCGGCGACCAACCGTGGGAGCGGCTGTCCGGCACCGGGCGGATAATCTGGGCCGACACCACGAATCCGGCCGGACAGCCGGCCGGCGTGCTCGAGGTGGCCTTCGACGATGTCGAGCGCAACTTCTGCTCGATCGCCATCTACGGCGGCAGCTCCGGACAGGACCTCTACGACCGCTGGTGGCGCGAGGCGCCGGTGTAGCCGCGTTCGCCTCTGGGCAAACTGGGCACCCGAGGGATATCCCAAGCGGTACAGTCCCGTTGAAGCACTAGTGTTTCACCGCTATTGATTCGAGGGGGCCATCGCGATGCCGCAATCGCAGACCGATGTGGGCAAGCTGTTCGAACTGCTCCGGACGCTGGTGGTACCCGACGAGCGTCCACGAGTGCTGCCGACCCTGCTCCGTCGCCTGCGCCCGCTGCCGCGCCCGATGACCTGCCTCGTGGTGACCGACCTCGCACAACCGTCGCCCCTGCCGGAGGTGCACGCCTGGCTCGGCACCGGCCGTGGCCGGGCCGCGCCGCGCGCACTGATCAACGTGGCCACGCTGGACCCGGACGCGATCGGGATCAGGACCAGGCCGTTCGCGGACTACCTGCTCGGCGGGGAGGAGGCGCCTGAGCACTGCCTGCCGATCCTCGAGAAGCTCAGCACGGCCCTGTCCTCGGACGACACCGCGATGGGGCCGATCCGGTTTCCGCGCTATCGCACGGCGGATTGGATCACCCGCCAGCATGTGATGGAAACCCAGTCCGATATCGCGGCCGCCGAACTGCGCAGGCGACTGCCCCGGCTGTTGCGGCGCGCGTCCTACGGCGAGCACGTCGGCTCGATGGGCGGGTTCCTCGGCGATACCGTCACCAAACTGCTGATCGCGGTGCTCTCGCTGTGGCCGGTGCTGCGGCTGTGGCTGTGGGTCGGCGGCGTGGTACCCGGGTTGTCCAGGGAGACACGGTGGTTCATGCACCAGCGGTATCTGGCGCCGGAGCTGTCGGACAGTTTCCTCGGCTTCGCGACCCGGCTCACCGATCCGCATCGGGAGCGGGAGAATTCCGAGCAGGTGGCCAAGCTGCTCGTGCACGCCTTCCTCGCCGATCTGCGCGACGCGTACCGGCGGCGGATCTGGAAACCGTCGAGCTGGCGGCGCACGGCCTATCCTGTGGCGCTGCTCGACAATGTCGAGGCCGATGGCCCCGGCGCCAACCTGCTGCGCTGGATCAACGAAATACGCAACGAGACAGGTGTTTTCGATCCGCTGGTGGTGTTCGCCCGGCTGAACTACCCGCCGTACGGCGAGCAGCAGCACGAGCTCGACACGCTGGTGGCGCACACCGAGCGGCCGCCGCTGCACGAACCGCACGGCGAACCGGAGCGCCCGGCGAACCCGGATCCACTGCTGCAGTGGCAGTACGACATCACCGATATGCGCCGCAATCGGTGGGCGTATGCCTGGCTGCTACTGATGCGACTACCCGGCGACGCACGGCTGTCCGCGCGCGACCGCGCCTATCTGGCCCACCCGCCCGCGCCGCCGCTGGCCGCGCGGCGCTGGTTCGTCGCGCTCGCGGTGCTGGTGCCGGTGCTCGCCCTGGTGGCGACCGCGCTGGTGTACATCCCGCCGCTGCGCGGCGAATCCTGTTCGCAGTGGCCGTGGGCCCATGGCATCGCGGTCGAGAAGATGGGCCGCGAATGCGTCGGCTACAGCGACAACGGCGACCTGGTGTTCTCCAGCGACGACGGCCTCATCGCGATGCAGCGAGAAGTGTTCGAGCAGAACAAGACCGCGAAACGCATCAAGGCGGAGAATCCGCGCAGGCAGCTGATCTCGCTGGTGTATTTCGCCGGGCTCACCTATATGGACAACACCCGGTATCCGCGCGGTGTGGTGGAGGAACTCGCGGGGTTGGCGGTGCGCCAGCGCAAGCACAATTCGATGCAGGAGCAGTCGGAACCGTTGCTGCGCATCATCGTCGCCAACGGCGGCTCCAATATGCAGTACGCGTCCGCGGTGGTGACGCGCCAGCTGAGCGGGCTGCTCCGGGCGGAACCCGGAATCCTGGGGGTCATCGGCCTGGACCGGAGCACCGAGAAAACCAAGGAGGCCATTGGCAAACTCGGTGTGCTCGGCGTGCCCGTCGTCTCGACTGTGCTGTCCGTCGCCGAGTTCGCCGAGGCGTCGCCGATGTATCTGTCGGCGACGCCGAGCAACAACGTGCAGGCGAGGCTGGTCGCGGATTACATTCAGGGCGCGCGTTTTCCGGAGAATACCGCGGAGGCCGGGCAGCCGCGCTACAACCGGGTGGTGGTCTACTACCCGACCATTCCCGACGACATCTACGTCAACACCTTGATCAGGGACGTGACGAGAGAGTTCGGCGAGCGGCAGATCCCGATGAGCACCTTCACCTGGGCCACGCAGGACATCCTGCGCAACGCGCCGAGGCCCTGCCGGACAAGCGGTTTCGATCGTCGTACACTGCTGTTCTTCGCAGGCCGCAGCGATGATTTCGGCGCGTTCGCCAAGGCTGTCACCGACGGCTGCAACACCGACGATCTGCCCTCTATCCTCGGCGGCGACACGGTCACCAGGTTGATCGCTGATCCGAATACCATCAATGCGCTGCCGCCGAGCCTGACCGTGCGTTATGTGGCCAAAGGCGCGCGGGTGATCCTCGGCGGCCGTCGCTGCGTGGACGGTGAGGCACAGGTCGGCTCCGAGTCCGACACAGTCGATTTCGAGAAGTTGTGCAACGGATTGCACGGGCTGGTGGAGAGCCTGGCCGCGGACCCCGCGGCGAAGAATCTTTACCATCCGAACTGGCCGGGTGATCGCACCGGTCTGGCCTACGACGTGGCGGGCGTTTTCGAACAGGCAGTGGCACAGGCGGCGATTCTGCGCCCGGGGGATGTGGGTGGCACCATGGATCGAACCGCAGTCGCGCTGACCATGCGCCGGGACTATCCCGGAGTGACCGGGCTGCTGCGGTTTTCGGGGCGTCAGGTCGCCGAGGACACCGGCATCGGCATCCTGGTCAGCGTCGGTGTCAAACAGGTGGACCAGCCACAGCGCTGCCTGCTGATGTCGCCGCGCGACGAGATCAGGGCGGGCCGCGGGCCGGACGGGTGCCCGGCGGGCGCCAAGAGCTTCACCGAGGACTGGGTGCCGCGGCCATGATCACCACCATGGCTCGGGCCGGTGCCGGTCCCAGCGCAGTTCCGATTCTAGTTGCGCGGCAACCGAAATCAGCAGCGGTTCGGCATCGGCCTGGCCCATCAGCTGGGCGCCGACCGGCAGCCCGCGCGCGGTGAAGCCGGCCGGGACGTTCACGCTCGGCCAGCCGAGCACGTTCCACGGCCACGCGTAGGGGCAGGCGGCGGTGATGAGGTTGTTCGTCGCGTTGACGCCGATGCCGTCGATCTCCTCTGCGCGCGGCGGCGGGGTCGCGGTGGTCGGCGCGAGTACCAGATCGAAGTCGTCGAAGAAGGTGCCGACGCGCCGGTGCAGCAGTGGTTCGGCCTGACGCGCCGCGAAAAGCGCGGGCCCGTCCAATATCCGGCCGAAGCGGACGTTGGCCAGGGTGCGCCCGTCCATCTCGGCGCCCGGCATCCGATCGCGCCATGCCCTGATCCCAGCCATCGATCGCGGCAGGAAGGACATGCCCATCAGCAGCCCGTAGTGCAGATCGGCGACGGTCACCGCGTGCCCGAGCCTGCGCAGCGTGGTCGCGATTCGCTGGACCGCGGTCGCCACCTCGGGATGGAGCCGAGTCCTGGTGGCGGTGAACGGGATACGCAGCGAGAGCGCGATGCGCAGGCGGCCCGGATCGCGGCCGATCGCCTCGGTGGCCGAGATCGGCGCCGGGGTGTGTTTGTCGCCGGGGTGCGGGCCCGCCGCGGTGTCGAGTAGCAGCGCGGCGTCGGCGACGGTGCGGGCGAGCGGGCCGTTCACGGTGAGGCCGTAGAAGGATTCGGATTCCGGCCAGGTGGAGATGCGGCCGCGCTGCGGTTTGATGCCGACCAGATTGGTCCACGAGGACGGGATGCGCACCGAGCCCGCGCCGTCGGAACCCAGTGCGGCGGGCACCAATCCGGCCGCGACGGCCGCGGCCGAGCCGCCGGAGGAACCGCCGGGGGTGTGCGCGCGATGCCATGGATTGCGGGTGTGCCCGAAGGCCGCGCCGCTGGTGAACGGCCACTGGCCGAGTTCGCAGGTGTTGGTTTTGCCGACGATCACCGCGCCCGCCGCGCGCAGCCGCCGGACCGCTTCGGCGTCTTCGGTTTTCGCGGCGAAGGCGCCGCCGCAGCCGAAAGCCGTAGGCTCGCCTGCGATATCGGTGTCGTCCTTGACCGCGATCGGCACGCCGAGCAGGGGCAGCCGCTCGCCTGCGGCCAGGCGCCGATCCGCTGCGGCGGCCTCGGTGAGCGCGTGCTCGCGGCGCACCACGCGGAAGGCGTTGAGCGTCGGCTGGCTGGCCTCGATCCGGTCGAGCGCGGCGCCGACGGCATCGGCCGAGCTGACCGCGCCCCGCGCGATCGCGGCCGCCAGATCGGCGAGGCCGAGTTCGGCCGCCTTGGATATCGGCATGTGAGCTCCGTCTCTCGCTGTGTGCTGTGCACCGTAGCGCGCGGTTTGGTCAATCGTCCATATCGATGTCGCTCGTGGACGGGAAGCGTGCCGCCCCAAGGGGATTCGAGTCATCCCATTTACATGCATACCGTATGTATGTAATGGTGGACGCATCCCGACCACAGGAGGAACCATGGCAACCAGCGCGGCACTCGGTCCGGCCACCGAGGTCGAACTGCCCGGCGGGCGCATCAGTTACCACGAGACAGGGGAGGGGGCGCCGGTCGTCTTCGTGCACGGCCTGCTGGTCAACGCCGATCTGTGGCGCAAGGTGGTGCCCGCCATCGCGAGCGCGGGCTACCGCTGTATCACCCCCGATTGGCCGCTGGGCTCGCACACCATCCCGATGCCCGGCGCCGATCTCACCCCGGCCGGCGTCGCCGACCTCGTCGCCGATTTCCTGGACCGGCTCGACCTGCGCGATGTCACCGTGGTCGCCAACGACACCGGCGGCGCCATCACCCAGATCCTGATGACCCGCAGGCCGTCGCGGCTCGGCCGGGTGGTGCTCGCCTCCGTCGACTCCTACGAGGGTTTCCTGCCGCAGCCGTTCGCCGCGCTCGGCTGGATCGCCCGCATTCCCGGCTCGATCCGGCCGCTGATCGCGCCGATGCGCATCCGCGCGCTGCAGCGGACCCCGCTGGGCTTCGGCCTGGTCGCCAAGCGGCCGGTGCCGCCCGAGATCGCCGACTCCTATCTACTGCCGAGCCGCCGGTCGGGCGCCATCCGAAAAGACCTGCGGCGCTTCCTGAAATCCGCACGCAACCACTACACGCTGGCGGCCGCGGCGCACTTCGCCGAGGTGAAAACGCCCGTGCTGCTCGCGTGGGCGAGTGAGGACAAGATCTTCCCGCGCTCCTACGCCGAACGCCTGGCCGGGGATTTGCCGGATGCCACCCTGCGGATGATCGACGACTCCTACACCTTCCTGCCCGAGGACCAGCCCGAGTTGCTCGCCGAGGCCATCGTGGAGTTCACTCGGCTGCATGGCACGCCGTAGTCAGGAGGATCGCTCCCGCACCACGAAAGCCGCGCTCGAACAGGCCGGTCGCCGGTTGTTCGCCGAGCGCGGCTTCGCCTCGACATCGGCCGAGGAACTCGTCACCGAGGCCGGCGTCACCCGTGGCGCGCTGCACCACCACTACGGCGACAAGCGCGGCCTGTTCCTGGTCGTGCTCGAACAGATCGAGATCGAGGTCACCGGCGAGATCGAGCGGGCCGTCGGCGCGACCGATCCCGACGACGCGATGGCGGGGATGGCGGTCGGCCTCGCGGTCTTCCTCGATAGCTGTCAGCGCCCCGAGGTGCTGCGCATCCTGCTCACCGATGCGCCGAGCGTGCTCGGCTGGCAGGCTTTCCGTGAATTCGAGGCCAGGCACGGCCTCGGCGTCACCATCGCCCAAATCGAGCGTGCTCGCGCCGCGGGCCTGATCGTCGAGGTTCCGGTCCCGGTGCTCGCGCAGATTCTGTTGAGCGCCATCACCGAAGCGAGCCTCATCGTCGCGCATGCCGACGACCCCGCGGTCGCCCGCGCCCAGGTCCAGCAGTCACTGCTGCTGTTGATCTCCGGCCTGATCAAGCAACCCGGCGCGTAGCCCGCCGTCGTTCACGACCGGGGGGCCGGTGGCCGCGGGGTGAATCCCGCATGAGTGTGCCTGTGACGCAGTGGAATCGGCGGCGGGCGCGGTTGTGAACCGTGACAACCGAGGAGCCGTCACGCCGGTTGGTATGTGATTTGCGTCACTGAATTACGGAGATTTGTTGGCCCTGTGACGAGCGGGGAGGTAAAAGGTAGTGAAATCGGACTGGTCGGTATTTCCATGAACTGGGGATACGCCATCGGGTCCGGGTTAGATCCCTTGAAATGCAAGACTCGCTACGAGTCTTGCATTTTAGCGGGCAATTAACATGGATGTCACATACGCGTATTTATGGTCTCGGCCGGTTGACGGTGCCCGACGGCCCCGTTAGTGTCGGCACTAGTTCCGCGCCTTAAGAACTCGTTAATTCGTGTCGCAGGCTTCAATGTCGAAGCGATGTCTCTGCGCAGAAGTCGTTACCCCTCATGCGGGACTTGGACTACGTTGAGGTGTTCAGTGTGTAATTCTTCAGTAAGTCCGCCATTGCCTTTTTCGGGTAATTCGGTAGACCTCCTTCGTACGCGGTCCGAAGATTGTGGAGAGCGCAGCGCATTCGTATTTCTCGACGAGGAGGGGCGCCGGTCCGATGCGCTCACCTACCGGGAGCTCGACCTGCGTGCCCGAGCCGTCGCACACCGCTTGACCGGCATAGTTGCCCCCGGGGAGCGGGCGCTGCTGCTGCATCCGCCCGGCCTCGACTACGTCGCCGCATACTTCGGCTGCCTGTACGCGGGCGT
Source organism: Nocardia sp. NPDC052566 (assembly GCF_044547285.1). Classification (NCBI taxonomy): domain Bacteria; kingdom Bacillati; phylum Actinomycetota; class Actinomycetes; order Mycobacteriales; family Nocardiaceae; genus Nocardia; species Nocardia sp. NPDC052566. Next base: position 1,152,444 of record NZ_JBIUAF010000002.1, read on the forward strand.
TATCGCGGTGCCGCTTTTTCCGCCGCAGCGAAATAAGGCCGAACACGTCGACGTGGTCGCTCGCGATTGTGCCGCGAGCGTTGTGCTGAGTGTGTCGAGCGTGACTTCCGCGATGGATTCACTCGACGACGCCTTATTCGTCAAAGGCTTGCCGCGCATTGCGACGGACACCGTTACTGTCTCGGACGCGACCGCGCGGGAAGTCGTTGAACAATTTGAAAAGAATTCGCGACCCGTTACCGAAGTGGCGTATCTGCAATACACTTCCGGCTCCACTTCCACGCCGAAGGGCGTCGTCATCACGCACGCGATGGTGTGGCAGCAGTGCGCGGAACTGGCCGCGGGCTGGGGCGTCGACGCCGATTCGACGGTGGTGTCCTGGCTGCCGCACTTCCACGATTTCGGCCAGGTGAGCAGCGTGCTGATGCCGGTTCAACTCGGCATCACGTCGGTGCTGATGGCGCCGTCCACCTTCGTGAAGAATCCGATCCGCTGGCTGGCCGCGGTCACCGAATACGGTGGCACCCACAGTGGTTCGCCGAACTTCGCCTTCGATCTGTGCGTCGACAACACCACCCCGGCCCAGCGCGAGCGGCTCGACCTGAGCAGCTGGCGGGTGGTGTCCAACGGGGCCGAGCCGGTGCGCACCGCGACGCTGGAGCGGTTCCGGCGGACCTTCGCCGAGCACGGCCTGTCGGCCACCGCGCTGACCCCCGGCTACGGGCTCGCCGAGGCCACACTCAAGGTCACCTCCGGAAATGGCGACCATGCCTACGTCACAGCGCGATTCGATGAAGCGGCGCTCGGCAGGCGCCGGGTGGAACTCGGCGACGGCCCGGCGAGCACCGAGCTCGTCGGCTGTGGCCGGCCGATCATGACCACCGAGATCGCCATCGTCGACCCGGACACCGCCGAGCGATGCGGCGATGATCAGCTGGGCGAGATCTGGGTCTGCGGGCCCATCGTCGCGCCGGGGTACTGGCGTCGGCCCGAGGAGAGCGAGCGCACCTTCCGCGCCCGCATCGCGGGTGCGGCCGACGATCGAACCTATTTGCGCACAGGCGATCTCGGCTTCGTGCACGACGGCGAGCTGTACATCTGCGGCCGGGTGAAGAACCTGATGATCGTCAACGGGGTGAACTACTACCTCGAGGATATCGAGGCCACCGTGGTGCGCGGCCACGACGCGCTGCGGGCGGGCGCGGTCATCGCGTTCTCGACCGAGTCCGACGGCCAGGAGAACCTGGTGCTCGTCGCCGAATATCGCGCCGAGGGCGAGCCGAGCGCCGAGGACCTGATCACCGTGGTGCACGACGCGGTCGCGCGCCGTCATGCCATCGCTCCGTCGGCGATCGTGCTCATCGCCGCGGGCACCATTCCACGCACGACCAGCGGCAAGTTGCGCCGCCAGCAGTGCAGGGCCGACTACCTGGCCGGCCTGCTCAACGAGATCTACCGCTGGGAGGGCCTGGTGACAATTTCGGAAACCGAACCGGTGCAGCGCAATTCGGCCGCACCGGGGATGCCGTCCATGGGTGATCTGGTGGCGCAGGGCCTGCGCACCCAGATCGCCGAGTGGATCGCGCAGCACATGGGGCCGGACGCGCCCCGGATGGACGGCACGCGCTCGCTCACCGAACTCGGGCTCGGATCGGTCGATCAGATGAATCTGCACGAGCGCCTGGAGACCTGGTCCGGCCGCCGGTTCCCGCCCGAGCTGATGTGGGACGCCGCGTCGATCGACGAGATGACCCGGCTGATCGCCGAGCAGCTGGTGCCCGCCACCGAGGCCACCCCCACCGAAGTAGGAGCGTAGCGAGATGAAGATCCGATCGGTGGTCGCGGGTCTGCCGTCGCGTGTCGTCACCAACGCCGACATCATCGACCTGATCGCGGCGCACAGCAGCGGCTACTTCGAGGGCGACCTGGACGCCGCACTGCGCAAGGTCGACTACTACCTGCGCTACGCCGGGTCGGACGAGCGGCGCTGGCTCGACGCGGGTGAGCGCCCCATCGACCTGCTCCGTACCGCCGCGAATTCCGCACTGGCGCAAGCGGATATGGTGGCGGACGAGATCGACCTGCTGATCTACACCGGCATCGGCCGCGGGTTCATCGAGCCGGGCGGCGCCTACCATTCGGCCGCCGCCATCGGCCTGCGCAACGCGCACTGCTTCGACATCATCGACGCGTGCATGAGCTGGACCAGGGCGGTGCAGGTCACCGAATCCCTGTTCCGCACCGGGCAATTCAGCAACGCGATGATCGTCAACGCGGAGTTCGGCCTGCGCGACGGCGGTGCGGTGTTCCCGCATCTGCTGCGCCTGCCGCACCTGGAGGCGCTCGAATCCACTTTCCCGGCGTACACGCTCGGTGAGGCCGCCACCGCGACCGTGCTCACCGCGCAGGACAACGCGCCGTGGGAGTTCCGCTTCGCCTCGCGGCCGGATCTGGCGCCGCTGTGCAACGTGACGATGGACGGGTACGAGGGCTTCTGCGATCCCTCGGACAAGCTGGCCAAGAACGGCGTCGGCATCTTCACCTCCTACGGCTTCGAGATGCACGAGGCGGGCGCCGGTGAGGCGCTCGCGGTGTTCGAGCGGCTCGATCCGCCGATCGAGGAGGTGGCCGCGCTGTTCACGCACGCGTCGAGCAAGCGCTACTGGCAGGGCATGGCCGACAAGGTCGGCCTCGGCTCGGCGATCCATCACGTCTACGACAAGACCGGCAATGTCGTGTCCGCCTCGGTGCCCGCCGCCATCGCCTCGGCCATGGCCGAGGGCAGGCTGCGCGACGGCGACCGCGCGGCCTGCTGGGTCGGCAGCGCCGGAATGTCCTTCGGCGCTTTCACTTTCGTCTGTTGAGGCCAACGACAATGCTGAAACATCTCGCCAAGGCGGCCACCTGTACCGCGCTCGGCGCCACGCAGTACTCCCTCGCCGCGGTGCGCGAGCGCGCGAGCAAGAGCCGCGAGCAGCGCCGCGCCGATGCGATCCTGGATTTCCTGATCAGGATGGGCCCGATCTACATCAAGATGGGCCAGATCGCGGCGACCCGCGCGGACCTGCTGCCGCCCGAATGGGTGAATACCCTTCGGGTGCTGCAGGACCAGACCCCGCACATGACGCGCGAGCAGTCGCGCCGGGCGATCGAGCGCGAACTCGGCGGCCCGCTGGAGCGGACCTTCCGCACCTTCGACCTGGAACCGGTGGCCAGCGCCTCGGTCGCCCAGGTGCACATCGCCGAGCTGCTCGACGGCCGCAAGGTCGCGGTGAAGCTGGTCAAGGACACGGTGCCGGAGCAGATCGACGAAAGCCTCGGCGCCATCGGCACACTGCTGAAGCTCGCCCATCGCGGCGTACCGAAGGTGCGGGAACTCGACCTGCCCAAGCGTTTCGACGAGGTCGCCAAACTGCTGCGCCCACAGGCGGATATGACCCACGAGGCCGCCCAGCAGCAGCGCATCTACGCGAACTTCAAGTCGCATCCGTACGTGAAGGTTCCCGCGGTGCTCCCCGAACTGATCAGCCGGCGGATGCTGGTGATGGAGTTCATGGACGGCATCCCCGGCAAGCACGCCGACAAGGTCGGCTTCCCGCGCGAGCGGCTGGCCCAGCGGCTGCAGGACGTCATCTACTCCATGCTGTACATGCACGGGCTCAGCCACGGCGACCCGCATCCCGGCAACATCATGTTCACCCCGGAGGGCGAGCTGATCCTGCTGGACTACGGCGTCACGGTGGAACTGAGCGAGGACGAGAAGTGGGGCCTTTCCTCGTTCTACTACGCATGCACCCGCAAGGAGTGGGAGGTCGCCAACGACCGCTTCACCCGCTACTTCGTGCTCGCCGGTGCGAAGCTGGAGCGCAACAGGGCCGAGTACGACGCCGAGATGGTCGAGGTGCTGCGCTACCACTTCGACATCAGCTCCAGTCAGTGGTCGACGGTCTCCTACTTCAACGACGTGAGCGCGGTACTGCGCCGATACGATTCGCAGTACACCACCAACTTCACCAAGGTGGAGCTGGTGTTCCTGTCCTGTGAGGGATTCGCCTCGCAGATCAACCCGGACATCGACATCTGGGCCAACGCGCGCAAGTTCACCGACCGCTACTCGCCGTATATGAACGCCGAGGTGGAGGCGCGCTTCGCGGCCGATTTCGCCGAGCAGATGCCGACCTCGCTCGAACTGCGCGACCGCGCGGCGGACGCACTCGTCGCGCCGACCCATATCGACAGGTACTTCTTCCCGAGCGGGTTCCCAGTGTTCGTCAAGGAGGCCGCGGGCGGCAGCGTGCGCGACTTCGACGGCAACGAATACATCGATCTCTCCGGCGGTTACGGTCCGCATCTGCTCGGCTACGCGCATCCGGAGATCAACGCCGCGATCGTGGCGGGCACCCAGCGCGGCCTGGTGAACGGCATCGGCAACGCCGCCGAGATCGAACTGGCCGAATTGCTCGTCGACGCCTTCCCCGCGGCCGACAAAGCGGTGCTGTGCAATTCGGGCACCGAGGCGATCCTGTTCGCCATCCGGATGTGCCGCGGTTACCGGCGGCGCAGCAAGGTCGCCAAGTTCGAGGGGCACTACCACGGGTTCTCGGATCAGGGCATGGTCAGCTCCTGGTTCCGCTTCTCCGGCGAGCGCAATCGCCCCGAGCCGGTGGCCGGTTCGCTCGGCGTCGATCCGGGCGCGGTCGACAACACGATGGTGCTGCAATACGGCGATATCGAAGGGCTGGCGCGGTTGCGCGCCGAGGCCGACGAACTCGCCTGCGTGATCCTGGAGCCGATGCCGACCTCGGTGGTCGCGCTGCGGCTGGAGTTCCTCACCGAATTGCGCGGGCTCTGCACCGAACTCGGCATTCCGCTGATCTTCGACGAGGTGGTGAGCGGGTTCCGGGTCGCATACGGCGGCGTGCAGGTGATGGCCGACATCCATCCCGACCTGACCTGCCTCGGCAAGGTGATCGGGGGCGGGCTGCCCTGCGGCGCGGTGGTCGGCAAGCACCATCTCATCGATATGGCCAAGAGCTCGCAGGATCCGTTCTACGACTACGAGAACAAGGTTTTCGCGGGCGGAACCCTCAGCGGCAACTCGCTCACCTGCACAGCGGGCCTGGCCGCGCTGCGCTATCTCGGTGCGCACCAGGAGATCTACCCGCGGCTGGCCGCGGAGACCGAGCGACTGGCCGCGGCGATGCGCGAGGCGACCGAGCAGCGCGAGATCGCCTGCCGGATCAACGCCCGCAATTCGATCTTCTCGCTGAACTTCAGCCACCGCGAAGCGGGTCTGTACCGGGAACGCATGGCGGGCAGCAACTTCAAGGCCACCATCGCGCTCGCCTACTACATGCGCAAGCACCAGGTGTACCTGCCCGAACTGCACAGCTTCCTGATCAGCGCCGCGCATTCCGTCGCGGATCTGGATCTGGTCGCGCACGCCTTCGAGAAGAGCCTCGACGAGATGCTCGCCGATCAGCTGTTCGTCACCTAGCCCGTCACTACCAAGGGGGGACACAAAGCTCGATTCATCGGAGGACGTAATGCGATTCATGGCAACCGAACACGAAACGGCGGAACGCTTCGTGCCAGGGCTCGACGCCCGGCTGCGCGAAGTACCGCTGGAGACACTGGAATCCACTGAGAGCCCGGGGCTTTCGATATTCCGCGAGGCAGGCGGTACCGGCCTGCTCATCGGCAAGGAGGCGGGCGGCCTCGGCGCGACCCTGCTCGAGGCCGCCCACATCCACCGGCTGCTCGGCAGCCGCTCGCCGTCGCTTGCCGTCGCGGTGAACATGCACTCGTGCACCGTCGCGGCCATCCCGCCGGGCCCGGCCGCCGAGGCGCTGCTCGGCATGGTCGCCCAGGGTGGGCTGTATCTGGCGTCGGCCTTCGCCGAGGGCGTGCCGAGCGCGAGCGTGATCGCGCCGAAGCTGCGCGGCGAGCGGATCGCGGGCGGCTGGCGGCTCAACGGCAGCAAGAAGCCGTGCAGCCTCGCCCGCTCGATGGACATCCTGACCGCGAGCGTGCTGCTGCGGCCGGACGGTGCGGAGACCGAAGAGCTCGCGCTCGCGGTGATCCCGGCCGCCGCGCCCGGTATCGAGGTGCGCCCGCTCGGCAACGGGCTGGTGTTCCCCGGCTCGGAGACCGAGGAGGTGGTGCTCACCGATGTCGAGATCGACGAGGATTCGGTGTCGTTCTTCGGCAACACCGAGAGCATGAACGCGGCACTGTCCGCGGCCTGGCTCACCTTCGAACTGCTGGTGTCGGCCTGCTACCTGGGCATGGCGAGCGGGCTGGTGCGGCGCGTGCTCGACGAGCGCCGCGGTTCGGCCGCCGATCGCATGCTGCTCGTCGGCGAGCTGGATACCGCGATGGCCGCCATCGAATCCGTCGCCACCGAAATCTCCAGCGGCACCGGCGAACCCGCGACCGTGGCCAGGGTGCTGCACCTGCGCTACTCGGTGCAGCGGACGGTCGAGCGCACCTCGGCCATCGCCACCGAACTGCTCGGCGGCGTCGCCTTCATGGTCGGTGCCAGTGCGCTGCTCTATACGGCATGCCGCGGCCTGGCCTTCCATCCGCCGTCGCGCCTCGGCATCGCCGAACCGCTGGATCGGTTCGTCGCGGGCGAGCCGCTCATCGTCACCTGAAACTCCCTCCGCGCGAACGAATTCGAGGTTCCCATGACAACCGACGCCGCGGCATCGGTCATCGTCCAGATCGGGCGGGGGCCGACCGGGACGGCGCTGGCCAGGCAGCTGCTCCCGGCGCTGCCCGCAGGCACCCGCTACATCGTGCTCGACCGCGACCCGGTCGCGCCGCACCTGGCGTTCGGCACCGAGGAGCCGACCCATCTGCTCAACACCAGGGCGGCGAAGTCGAGCCTGAATCTGGCCGATCCGGACGAGCTTTCGCGCTGGCTCACCGAAAACGCCGAGGGCGCCACGGATTCCGTGCCGGAGTTCCCGGCGCGCGCCCTGTTCGGCAGGTATGTGCGCGACATGTTCGACGTGGCGGTCAAGCAGGCCGCCGAGGCACGCGTTCAGGTCGACGTGCGCCAGGAGGAGGCCGTCCGGGTCGCGGCGGACGGCGGGCGCTGGCGGGTGAGCTGCGGCAGCGGGCGCAGTTTCGACGCCGATCAGGTGGTGATCTGCCCCGGCATGCTCACCCAATCCGAGCCGTATCCCGAACTCACCGGTCACCCAGGCTATTTCACCGATCCGTGGCGGCTGCCCGCGCTGCCCGCGGACGCCGGGGTCGCGGTGATCGGGACCAGGCTGACCGCGATCGACACCTTCCTGGCGCTGACCGCGCGCGGACACCGTGGCCCGGTGCGGCTGGTCTCGCGGTCCGGGCGGTTGCCCAGGCTGCGCGGCCCGGAAACGACCGCGCCGGTGCCGAATGTCGAGCGCTGCATGCGTGCCGCGGCCGACGCGGGCGTGCTGCGGCTCGCGGATTTCGGGCGTGCGCTGATGGCCGATATCGAGGCCGCCTCGGCGACGCCGCCGGACTGGTCCGAGGTCCGCGACTGCGGTCCGACCACGCGCGACATGCTCGCCGCCGAACTGGCCGAGGTCGCGGCCGGTGGCGAGCGCGGCTGGCAGCAGGTGGTCAACGGCGCCTCGCCGATGCTGCTGCCCGCGTGGCAGCTGCTCGCCGAAGCGGACCGTACCGAGTTCTTCGCCGAATGGCTCACCCCGCTGCTCGTCCACGGCGCGCCCATCCCGGTGGATACCGCGCGGCGGGTGCTCGCCGGGATGGACGCGGGCCTGCTCAGCGTGGACGGCGGGCTGCGCGAGGTGCGCTGGGCCGCCGATGTTTTCGAGGTGGTCACCGAGGCGGCGCGGTACGAGGCCGACGTGGTGATCAACGCGACGGGCGCCGGCACCGATGTGGCCGCGCTGCGCGCGGAGCCGCTGCTGGCGGACATGCTCGACGAGGGACTGCTCACGCCGCATCCGCACGGTGGGGTGCGCATCGACGTGAGCACGTTCGCCCCGCTGGACGCGGCGGGCATACCGGTGCGGGGGATTCATGTGGTCGGCGACCTGGCCCGCGGCGCGGTGCTCGTCACCAACGACGTGATCGCACTGTCATTCCAGGCCGTACTCGTCGCCACCGCGATGCGTGCGAATAGTGAAGCAGGGGTGCATATTTCATGACAACAACGACATCGCGGTCCCGGACCGGCGTGCTCGCCGTGCTGTGCCTGTGCGTCATCGCGATCTACATGGACGCGATGATCGTCAATCTGGCGCTGCCGAGCCTGGTGCGCGAGCTGGGATCGAGTACCACCGGGCTGCAATGGATCATCGATGCCTACGGCCTGACCTTCGCCGCGCTGGTGCTCGCGGCGGGCAGCCTCGGCGACCGGTTCGGCAGGCGCGGCACGCTGATCGCGGGCCTGGTGGTGTTCACGCTGGCCACCGGCGCGGGCGCACTGTGTACCAGCACCGGGCAGTTGATCGCGGCGCGCACGGTGATGGGTCTCGGTGCGGCACTGATCTATCCGTCGACGCTGTCGATCCTCACCAGCGTCTTCGTCGAGCGCAAGGAGCGCGCCGCCGCCATCGGCGTCTGGGGCGCGGTCTCCGGTATCGGCGTCGTGCTCGGCCCGATCCTGGGCGGCGTACTGCTCGAACACTTCTGGTGGGGCAGCGTTTTCGTGGTCGTGGTGCCGATCGGCCTGCTGTGCGTCGCGCTGACCGCGCTGCTGGTGCCGAACTCGCGTGACCCGCAGACGCCGGGACTCGACCTCCCCGGTCTCGTCCTGTCCACCGCGGCGATCGGGCTGCTGGTCTACACCATCATCGAGGCGCCGGAGCGCGGCTGGCTCGGCGGCGCGAGCCTGCTCGGATTCGCGGGCGCGGCAGTGCTTTTCGCCGCGCTGGTGTGGCGCGAGCTGAACACCGCGCATCCGATGCTCGATGTGCGGCTGTTCACCAACCTGCGCTTCTCCGCCGCCTGCGGCACCATCACCATCACGTTCTTCACGCTGAACGGCTTCACCTTCATGGTGACCCAGTACTTCCAGTTCCTGAAGGCCTACAGCCCGCTCGGCGCAGGCGTGCGGCTGATCCCGGTCGCGGTGGCCATCATCATCGGATCGGTGCTCGGCGGCAAACTCGTCATCCGCCTCGGCACCAGGACGGTGGTGACCACGGGCCTGGTGCTGATGGGCATCGCCTACGCCTGGTTCTCGATCGACGCCATCGAGACCGCCTACCCGATGATCGCGGCGCAGATGGTGGTGATCGGCCTCGGTATCGGCATGGTCGCGGTGCCTGCCACCGAATCCATCATGAGCGTGGTGCCCGCCGCCAAGGCCGGTATCGGGTCGGCGATGAACGACGCGACACGGCTTTTCGGCGGCACCCTCGGCATCGCGGTGGTCGGCAGCGTGCACCACTCGCTCTACACCGGCAAGCTCGGCGACGACGCCGTACCCGGCCTGCCCGCCGCGGTGCTCGAGCACAGCCGCGATTCCGTCGGCGCCGCACTGCAATCGGCCGCCGCCCTGGCCGCGCGCGGCCAAGGCCAGCTGGCCACGACGCTGCAGGACGTGGCGCAGCAGGCCTTCCTGCACGGCTTCCAGCTGGCCTGCCTGACGGTGACCGGCATCTGCGCGGTGGCCGCGCTCGTCGCCGGCGCGCTGCTGCCGAACCGGCCGCCGGCCACCGCACCGGAACCCGAAGCCGCGCAACCCGATACCGCGACCGCCTGACCGAGTACGACCCGAAGGGTGCTGGAAATCATGACAACTGCCGAGACCACCGAGCGCTGGGTGCTCTACAGCACCTGCGACGAGGACTCCCGGTCGGAGATGCGGGCGCTGGAGATCGCCGAGAGCGACCATGTGCTCGCGGTGACCGGGAGCGGCTGCCGCGCGCTGAGCCTGGTGGTGAACAATCCGCGCTCGGTGACCTCCATCGACAGCTCGGCCGGTCAGACCTATCTGCTCGAGCTGAAACTCGCGGCCATCCGGCACTTTTCGTACGACACGCTGCTCGCCTTCCTCGGCGTCGACGAATCGTCGCAGCGGTGGCGGCTGTTCGAGGAACTGACGCCGAAGCTGACCCCCGGCTGCGTCGCCTACTTCACCGAGTACCGCAGGGCGATCGAGAAGGGCGTCATCGCGCAGGGCCGCCACGAGCAGCTGTACGTGCGGGTGCTCGCGCCCACCATGAAGGTGCTCTACGGGTCGGCCATGCGCGAGCTGTTCAGCGCTCCCGATCTGGACCGTCAGCGGGTGATCTACCGCACCAAGATCGACGGCTGGCTGTGGCGGACCATGCTGCGCAACGGTTTCTCCGAGCGCGCGCTGAAGATGGTACTCAACGACGACTCCTACCGGGTGGTCACCGACGTGCAGGACTGCGGCGACTACGTGCTGGAGCGGGTGCATCACACCTTCACCAATCACCTTGCCAGGGACAACGACTGGGTCTCGTTCATGTTCCACGGCAAGTACCCGAATCGAGAAGTGCTGCCGCACTACCTGCTTCGCGACAATGTCGCGGCGATCAAGGCCGCATCGACCGAGGTGAACATCGTGCGCGCCGACCTGATGGACCGGCTGCGCGCACTGCCCGATCGCTCGATCGACAAGTTCTCCCTCTCCGACGTGACCAGCTGCATCGATCGAGAGCAGTTCGCCACCCTGATGAAGGAGGTGGTGCGCGTTGCGCGCAACGACGCGCGCATCGTGTACCGCAACTTCCTGTCCCGGCACCGGCCCTCGGCCGAAATGCTCGATGTGCTGCGCCGCGACGATGCGCTGTCCGAGCAGCTCTACCACGACGATTACGCGTTCGTCTACCAGTTCGAGATCTTCACCGTCGGCGCCTGAGCAGGGCGACCGGACAGGAGTAGTCACGTATGAACAAGACCAGGATCTCGGCCGCGCTCGCGGCGGCGGCGCTGTCCGCCGTCATGCTCGCGGCCTGCGGCGACAACCAGAGCTCGCCTGCGCCCGCCACCACGGCGCCCGCGGCGACGACCGTCACCGCCACCTCCTCCGAAGCGCCCAAGGCGCCGGTAACCACCACGGCCACAACGGAACTCGCGCCACCGCCACCCGCACCCGCACCCGCGCCGGAGCCGACGGCCGCGCCGCAGCCACCCGCGCCGCCGAAACCGGCGCCGCAGCCACCCGCTCCGCCCAAGCCCGAGCCCGCGAAACCCGAACCGCCGAAGCTGCCCGATCCCGGTTTCGAACCCAAGCCCGGCTACTGACCCATCCGATGAGGACCCCATGAGTAAATCCCTGCGCAACCGCGCGCTCGCGGCGGCCGCGCTGGCCGCCGCCGTGCTCCCGGCCGTCGCGACGCCGGCGACCGCCGCACCGGCCGGTGGCAAATCCGTTGTGGTGCTCGGTGATTCGTTCAGCGCGAACGGCGATATCGCCGCCGCGCTGGAGAACGCCTCGCCCAACGCCAAACCGGACTGCTCGCACAGCCCGACCTCGTGGCCGACCCAGCTCGCCGGGAAACTCGGTCTCGAGGGCACGGCCGATTTCGCCGACCTGTCCTGCCGCGGCGCCTCTTTGGTGAGCGGGCCGGGCTTCACCCTCGCGCATCAGGCCCGTAATGCCGACGCGGACGGTGCTTTCGGCCCCGCCACTAGAACCGTGCTCATCCAGTCCGGTCTCAACGACACCTGGGGCGAGAACTCGGTGCGGCTGCGTCAGACGCTGCTCAACTGCGTGCTCGACATCGTGCGCGGCTGCGGTCCCGAGGCGGCGGCCGAGGGGCGGGCCACCGACTGGCGCGGCATCACCGGCCAGCAGTACGCCGACCGGATCCGCCCGGTCGTGGAGTACGTGCGCTACTACGCGCCCAACGCGCGCATCGTGCTCGTCGGCTACCCGGAGATGAACCGGCCCGGCCAGCAGCAGTGGTGCATCGATGTGCTCGGCATCGGTTCCATCGTGCAGACCAGGGCGGGTTCGGCGATCGAGCTGTGGGACCGGATCGACGCGGCCCAGCGCGCGGCCGCCCAGCAGCTCGGCCTCGAATTCTTCGACGCCAAGGCGGTGACCGCCGGGCACGGCCTCTGCTCGCCGGAGCCGTGGCTGGCCGGGATCCTCGATCCGCGCAGTGAGCTGATGGGCACCCCGGTGCATCCGTCGGCGCACGGTGACGGCGTGGTCGCCGGCGCGCTACAGCGGATGATCGCGGGCTGATCCATGGTCGGGGTGGCATCGGCGGGGGAGCGGACGGACCTGCGCGACATCGATCGGCGCAGGCCCGCGCTGCCGTCGCTGACCGGCGCGCGGTGGTGGGCGGCGTTCGCGGTATTCCTGTTGCACGCCTTGGTTTTCCTGCCGGTGTACCCGTTCCAGAAGTCCGAACTGTTCCGTGCGATCCATCAGCTGGTGCCGATGCAGCTCGGCGCGGCGGGCGTGACGTTCTTCTTCGTGCTGTCCGGATTCATCATCTACTGGTCGTTCAAGCCGGGCAGTTCGGTGCCGCGGTTCTACTGGCGGCGGGTGCTGAAGATCTATCCGACGCATCTGATCGCCGCCGCGGTCTTCGTGCTCGCCGCGAGCGTGCCGCTGCACCGGCTGGTGCTCTGGGTGCCGAACGTGCTGCTCCTGCACACTTGGGTGCCCAAATGGACGACGGTCGGCGGGCTGAACGTGCCGAGCTGGTCGCTGTGCTCGGAGATACTGTTCTACTTCAGTTTTCCGCTGCTCGTCCCGCTGGTGCGCCGGATACCGGGCGAGCGGCTGTGGTGGTGGCTGACCGGGCTGTTCGTGCTGATTCTGTTGCTGCACACCGCGTACTACCTGTGGGTGCCGGGACCGAAGGGCATCGCGAACGCCTTCGCGCCGCGCCTGGTCCCCGGTGACAGCTCGCCGTTCTACGAACTGCACGCCTCGCAGGCATGGTTCCGCCAGGCGGATATCCCGGTGTCACCGGCCTATTGGCTGAGCTACGACTTCCCGCTGTCGCGGCTGCCCGAGTTCTTTCTCGGCGTGCTCGCCGCGCGGCTGGTGCTCGAGGGGCGCTGGCAGCTGACGCGGATCGCCTGGCCGCTCGCCGCGCTGGCCGCCGCCTACGCGCTGACCTGGGTGACGCCGGTCAACTACAAGATGTCGGCACTGCTCGTCGCGCCGATGACGGCGGTGGTCGCCACGCTGGCCGCGCGCGATCTTGCGGGGATGGGCGGGCTGAACGCCACCCCGCGCATGGTGTGGCTCGGCAACATCTCCTATGCCTTCTATCTGATCCAGTTCCCGGTGATGGTGCTGGTCACCCGATTCCTGATCGGCGGCAAGCAGTTCGGGTTCCTCGGCTGGCTCGGTTTCGCGGTGCTGAGCCTGGTCGCCTCGGTGGTCGCCGCGGCGGCGATCTACCACTGGGCCGACGATCCGCTGATGCGCAACTTCACCGGGCGGCGCACGACTTCCGCTGTGCCGCAACCGAAATGACCGCGAACCCCGCACACTGGTAGATACCGATCTCAGGAGGGCAGATGGAACTCAGTACTTCGCTCGGCACCCCGCACGATATCGATCTCCCCGGCGGCCGAATCCGCTACTACGACACCGGATCCGGCGCGCCGATCGTGTTCGTGCACGGGCTGCTCGTCAACGCGAACCTGTGGCGCAAGATGGTGCCGTCCATCGCCGCGGCCGGATACCGCTGCCTCAGCCCGGACTGGCCGCTCGGCGCGCATTCGATTCCGATGCCCGACGCGGATCTGACCGCGACCGGTATCGCGGACCTGATCGCGGCGTTCCTGGAGCGGCTCGACCTGACCGATGTGACCATCGTCGCCAACGACACCGGTGGTGCTATCACTCAGGTTCTGTTGTCCCGCAACCGCACTCGCATTGGGCGTGTGGTGCTCGCGTCGGTGGACTGCTACGACAGGTACCTGCCGCCGCCGTTCACCATCCTGCCGCCGGTCGCGCGGATTCCCGGTTCGCTGCGCCCGGTGACCGAAATGCTGCGCCTGCGGGCGCTGCAGAAGACGCCGCTGGTACTCGGCTGGGTCGCCAAACATCCGGTGCCGCACGACATCATCGACTCGTACCTGCTGCCCAGCCGCGAATCCGCGGCGATCAGGGCGGATCTGCGCCGGTTCCTGAAGACGGCGAACCGCGGGTACACGCTGGCGGCGGCGGAGCACTTCAAGGAGTTCGACCTGCCGATCCTGCTGGCGTGGGCCCGCGACGACAAGCTGTTCCCGATCCGCTACGCACAGCGTCTTGCCGACGAATTGCCCAATGCCACATTGCGATTCATCGAAGACTCGTATACCGCGAGTCCCGAGGATCAACCCGAGTTGCTCACCGAGCTGATTCTGGAGTTCACTCGAATGCATGCTGCGCCGTAGTCAAGAAGACCGATCCAGGGAAACCAGAAAAGTGCTGGAGCAGGCGGGCAGGCGGCTGTTCACCGAACACGGCTTCGCCGCCGTATCCGCCGAGGAGATCGTGGCCGCCGCGGGTGTCACCCGCGGCGCGCTGAACTATCAGTACGGCGACAAGCGCGGCCTGTTCCTCGCCGTGCTCGATCGGCTGGAACAGGACAACGCCGCCGAGATCGAGGCCGCGCTCGCCACCGCGCCGCAACCCACCGACCTGCTCGGCACCATGACGCTCGGCCTCGGCCTGTTCCTGAAGATCTGCCAGCGCCCCGAGATGGCACAGATCGGACTGTCCGACGCACCGTCGGTGCTCGGCTGGCAGGCGTGGCGCGAATTCGAGGCCCGCCACGGCCTCGCCCTGATCACCGCCCAGCTCGAGGCCGCCGTCGCGGGCGGCCTCGTCCTCGGCGCCCGCATCCCGGTCCTGGCCCAACTGCTGCTCAGCGCGGTCACCGAGGCGGGCATGATGGTCGCCAACGCCGCCGACCAGGACACCGCGCGTGCCGAGGCGGAGGAGGCGTTGCTGGTCCTGATCAAGGGCATCCTGGCGCCCGCGGGCGAACCCTCCGGCGCGGCGGGCTAGCGTCCGGCGGCCGATGTCGGGACGGCGTGGGAGGATGTCCCGGTGCGTTTGTATCGGGATGAGGCGGTCGTGGTTCGCCAGCACAAGCTGGGGGAAGCGGATCGTATCGTCACGCTGCTGACGCGGCAGCACGGATTGGTGCGCGCGGTGGCCAAGGGGGTCCGGCGGACCAAATCGAAATTCGGCGCGCGGCTCGAGCCGTTCTCCTATATCGATGTGCAACTACATCCGGGGCGGACGCTGGACGTCGTCACCCAGGTGCACACGGTGGAGGCGTTCGCCTCCGACATCATCGACGACTACGGGCGCTACACCACCGGATGCGCGGTACTGGAGACCGCCGAGCGACTGGCCGGTGAGGAGCGGGCGCCCGCGCCGCGACTGCACGCGCTGACCGCGAGCGCGCTGCGCGCGATCGCCGCCAAACAGCGGCCGCACGAACTGATCCTCGACGCATACCTGTTGCGCGCCATGGGTTTCGCGGGCTGGGCGCCCGCGCTGGACGAATGCGCGCGCTGCGCGACACCCGGCCCGCATCGGGCCTTCCACGTCGCCGCGGGCGGCGCGGTCTGCGTGCACTGCCGCCCGCCCGGCGCGGCCACACCCGCCGCCGGGGTCCTCGACCTGCTCATCGCGCTGCTCAAAGGTGAGTGGGAGTACGTCGAGGCCGTGCCCGATGCCGCGCGCAGGCAGGCCAGCGGGCTGGTCGCCGCGCATCTGCAGTGGCACCTCGAACGGCAACTGCGCACGCTGCCGCTGATCGAGCGTTCGCCCGCCCTGCGGCCCACCGCCGGTCGCGTCGGCTGAAGACCGCGGCCGCCGCAGGGTGTGCGTGGTTTGTGGAGGAGTTGTGAAAGTCCGTGGCCTCGTCTCGGCGGCGTCCGCGCATCGGGCAGGATGGAGGCCGTGATTCTCCGCCGTGACTCCGGGAACAGGTCGAACAGCGCGACGTCCGAGAGGCCCCGCACCGTTCGCCCGCCGTCGCCGCATCCCTCGGGGGCGCGGCCGCCGCAGCTGCCGCCGGAACTGGTGCCCAATCACGTCGCGCTGGTGATGGACGGCAACGGGCGCTGGGCGCAGGAGCGCGGACTACCGCGCACCGCGGGACACGAGCGCGGCGAAGCGGTGCTGATGGACACGGTCGAAGGCTGCATCGAAATCGGGGTGAAGTGGATTTCGGCCTACGCCTTCTCCACCGAGAACTGGCGGCGCAGCCCGGAGGAGGTGCGCTTCCTGATGGGATTCAACCGCGACGTCATCCGGCGCCGCCGCGACGAGATGAACGAGATGGGCGTGCGGGTGCGCTGGGCCGGGCGGCGACCGCGGCTGTGGCGCAGCGTGATCAACGAGCTCGAGGTCGCCGAGGAACTCACCAAGGACAACTCGGTGCTCACCCTCACCATGTGCGTCAACTACGGTGGGCGCGCCGAAATCGCCGACGCGGCAAGGGAAATCGCGCGCCGGGTGGCGGCGGGCGAGCTCGACCCGGAGAAGGTCACCGAGGCGACGGTTGCGCAGTACATGGACGAACCGGATATGCCCGACGTCGACCTGTTCCTGCGCCCGTCCGGCGAATTCCGCACCTCGAACTTCCTGCTGTGGCAGTCCGCGTACGCCGAATACGTCTTCCAGGACACCCTGTTCCCCGATTTCGACCGGCGCAATCTGTGGGACGCCTGCCTCGCGTACGCTGCGCGTGACCGCCGCTTCGGCGGCACCAAATGAACGGCGGCACGGATATGGACGCTGCGGTGACACCCGCCGAGGAACTCCAGGCACGCGCGGGCGCGAGCCTGTCGCTCTACGACGTCGTCGTCCGCGTCGACACCGACGGCTCGCTCGGCTTCGAATACGAGGGCGCGCTGTGCTCGCTGCGCGCGGTGAACCTCGCGCCCGGCCTGGACGTGCTCACCCTGACCTGCGTGCTGGCCTGGGACCGCCCGGTGAAACCGCAGCTGCACAAGCGAGTCGCCGAGCGCAACAACGAAGTTCAGTTCGGTTCGCTCACCGTCATCCGGCACGGCGATCTGGCCGACGTCATCATGCGCTACACCTTCCCCGGCGCGGGCCTCGACGATCAGGCGCTGGCCACCATGCTGCTACTGGTGCTCTCGGGTGCGGGCCGCGCCAGGCAGGGACTGCTCCTGCCGTGACAGATGTCATGGCGGGGTCATGACAGGCGTGCGGGGTGTGCTCGGTGCGCTTGCGTGATTGTTGAGTCATGACCTGTGCCTCGTCGTCACCGGTGCTGCCTTGCCGGTGCACCGGGCGACAACCCGCTGAACGGGAAGTGCCGTGGATGGCGGCGCGGGCTTCGGTAGCGTCGCTGTCCGTGATCGATCACTGCGAACCGAACCGGTGTCACGGGGGTGCTCTGCCCGTGCGCCGGGGGCCAGGACGGTGTGTCGTGGGCGTGACGTCCGGGTTCGCGGATCTCCGGTGTGCGGCCGTGGTGCTTGTCCATCGCGCATTCGATGTCGACCGGGTTGACCGGTCCGGAATGCGAGGCGGGCAGTCATGGGGGTGGTGACCTCTGGATTCGCCGATCTCCGGCGCGCGGCCGCCGCATTCGTCTACCGCGCATTCGGTATCGACCGGGTGGACGCGTCCGGTGTGCGGCGCGGGTGGTTCGGGGCGATCATGGCCGCCGCGTGGCTGGCCTACCTGATCGGGCCGATCATCGACCGATGGACCGGTGGCCAGGAACTGCGGGCGGCGCTGACGGCGCTGTGCGTGCTCGGTTTCGGCGCGTTGATCGTGGTGGCGTTCATCGTCTTCCGGCGACCCGATTGGGAGGATTTGGATGTGCCCGGCGCGCCCGACCGGCGGGTCTGGGTGCTGCTCGCGATCATGTCCGCGCTCAGCGTCGCCATCATCGCGCTCGTCGGTGTGGCGGGACTGCCGACCACCATCTACATCGCGGCGGTGGCGGTGTTCACGCTGCCGACGTGGCAATCCGGCTCCGTCGTCGCCGCGGTCGCCATCGGACTGGTGGTGCTTCCGCTGACCGTTCCCGGCTGGCAGGGCAGCGGGCTGCCGTTCTATCTCGCGTTCATCCCGGTGGTGATCTGGCTGTTCAGGGAGATAGGTATCCGCGGGAGCAGGCTGCAAGCGCTGGCCAGGCATCAGCGGACCGAGCTCGCCCTGGTCGAGGAGCGTAACCGGGTGGCCCGTGACGTGCACGATAT
Source organism: Nocardia sp. NPDC052566 (assembly GCF_044547285.1). Taxonomy (NCBI): domain Bacteria; kingdom Bacillati; phylum Actinomycetota; class Actinomycetes; order Mycobacteriales; family Nocardiaceae; genus Nocardia; species Nocardia sp. NPDC052566. Next base: position 1,170,600 of record NZ_JBIUAF010000002.1, read on the forward strand.
CCTCGGCCACTCGCTGACCGTCATCACCGTGAAAACCGAACTGGCGCAACGGCTCATCGATATCGACATCGACCGCGCGCGGACCGAGCTCGCCGACGTCGAACGGTTGGCGCGCGAGGCGCTTGCCGGTGTCCGCGATACGGTGGGCGGCCTGCGCGAGGTGACGCTGCGCGGCGAACTCGCCAATGCCGCAAGCGCATTGGCCGCCGCCGATATCGCCGCCGAGCTACCGGACCCCGCCGAGCTGCCCGCCGACAGTGAACTGTTCGGCTGGGTGCTGCGCGAAGCGATCACGAATGTGGTGCGCCACAGCGCCGCCCGGCACTGCACGGTCATCGTCACCGCGACCACCATCGAGATCGCCGACGACGGCCGCGGCATGACGAAAGGCGCAGGTTCCGGACTGTCCGGGCTGCACGAACGAGTCAGAGCGGCCGGCGGCACGTTGACGCTGTCCGCGCCGGGAGGAGGCGGAGTTCGTGTTCTCGCTACTGTGCCCGGGACGAAGTAGGAGGGTGCGTAGATGATCCGGTTGCTGCTCGCCGATGACCAGGCGCTGGTGCGTGGTGCGCTGGCCGCGCTGCTCGGGCTGGAGACCGATCTCGAGGTGGTCGCCGAGGTCGGGCGCGGTGACGAGGTGCTCGACGCCGTCGCGCGCACCGAGCCGGATGTGGTGCTGCTCGACGTGGAAATGCCCGGCCTGGACGGGATCACGGTCGCCGGGCGACTGCACGCCGCACATCCGGACGTCCGCATCCTGATGGTCACCACCTTCGGCCGACCCGGCTACCTGCGCCGTGCGATCGACGCGGGCGCGAGCGGATTCGTCGTCAAGGACACTCCGGCACGCGAGCTCGCCGACGCGGTCCGTCGCGTCCAGATGGGCTTGCGTGTAGTCGATCCCGCGCTGGCCACCGAAACCCTCACCACCGGTACATCACCGCTGACCGCCAGGGAACGCGAAGTCCTCACCGCGGCCGCCGACGGTGCGACGGCAGGCACCATCGCCAAGCAGCTGCACCTCTCGGAAGGCACTGTCCGCAACCACCTTTCGTCGGCGATCGGTAAGACGGGCACCAGCACTCGCGCGGAAGCAGTGCGCGCCGCCGAACGCCTCGGCTGGCTCTGACGTCCGAACGCGCCAGCGAGGCACTCGCCGAGCCCGTGGACAGCCGCGAAAGTGTCCGCTAGGCAGGGTGCTTCGCGTGCTCGCCGTAGGGGATCAGGGTGCGGACGCCGCGGGCCAGGTCCTCGGCGGCGAGGTCGCCGATGATCAAGTGCTGCAAGAGGAATCCGGGCAGCAGGCCGACCAGCGCCGCGGCCACCGCGTCCAGATCGGCGTCGGCGGGGAGCCAGCCGACCTCGACCATGCGCTCCGCGTACGCACGCCAGCGGTCACGCATGGCGAGGATGGCTCCCTTGACGTACTGGCCCGCCTCGGGATTGACCAGGGCCAGCGCCCACGCCTGCGGGGCAAGCCGCACCCGGCCATCCGGTCCGCTGTTCGCGATCACCTCGTCGGCTATGACGGTGACGAGTTCGGCGGGTGTCGGCAGCCGATCGGCGTTGATCGCCGCGTCCATCTTGGCCCGCAGCTGCACCGTTGTCTGCGCGGCCAGCGCCGCGATCAGGTCGTTCTTGCTCTTGAAGTAGCGGTAGACCGCGCCGGCGGACAGGCCGGATTCGGCGAAGACGTCCTGCATGGAGGTCTCGTGGAAACCCTTGCGCGCGAAGCACAGTTGTGCGGCATCCAGGATCTGCTGCTTGCGGCGTTCCAGGTGTTCCTCGCTGACTCGTGGCATGACTCCAAAATAAAACGAATGACCGTTCTTGACAACACTTCGGGCTCGTGCGACGGTGAGGACGTCGAAAAAGAACGAACATTCGATTTACGGAGATGGACATGAACACCACGCAGCGGGCGCTCGCCGTCGGTATCGGAGCGGCCCTGCTCCAGGCACTGATGCTGATCGCATTCGCCTGGCCCGCAGCCAATATCGAGCCACGTGACCTGCCGATCGCGGTCACCGGACCACAGGCCGCCATGGTCGCCGACAAGCTGGCTCAGCACAGTCCCGGCGCCTTCGAGATCACCAACCCCGCCGACGAATCCGCCGCGCGCGCCGCCATCGAGGACCGAAAGGTGTACGGCGCCATCGTCACCGGCGACGGCGCGCCACGCGTGCTCACCGCCTCCGCGGCCAGTCCCGCTGTCGCACAACAGCTCACCGCCATCGCCCAGCAGTTGTCCGGCGCACCGGCCGCCCGCGTCGAGGACGTGGTCGCCGCCGACAGCGACGATCCGCGCGGCTCCGCCTTCGGCGCGATGGTGCTGCCGCTGGTGATGTCCGGCATCGCGGCGGGAGTCCTACTGAGCCTGCTGATTCCGGCTTCCGGCGCCAAGCTGGTCGGCCTCGCGGGCTTCGGCATCACCGGTGGCCTGCTCAGCATGGCGATCATCCAGGGCTGGATGTCCGTGGTGCCGGGCAACTACCTGGTGCTCGCCGCGGTCGCGGGCCTGGTCTCGGTCTCGGTGTCCGGCACGGTCGCGGGCCTGTCGAGCGCAATCGGCAAGGCGGGCATCGGCATCGCCGCCCTGACCATGCTCCTGATCGGCAACCCTTTCTCCGCCGCAACCTCGGCCCCGGAACTGCTGCCGCAGCCCTGGGGCGCCATCGGCCAGTACCTCCCGCCCGGCGCCGCGGCCTCGCTCCTGCGCTCCGTCGCCTTCTTCGACAACGCCGCCGCCACCAAACCCCTTGTCATCCTTCTGATCTGGGTGGCCGCCGCCCTGGCCCTCCTTGCCGTCGGCGCCCTCCGCAACCGTCCGACCCCGCCCGCCCCGGCCCCGGCGCGAACCCGGGAACTGGTCACCGCCTGACCTGCGCCACCCGGAAACCGAAGGCCACCAGCACCGCTCTGCCGGGGTGCTGGTGGCCTTCGCGGGTGTTTCGTGGTCGTCAGCCGACGGTGAACGGGAGGGTGGGGGCTTGGCCCTCGCCCTTTTTGGCATCGTAGGTCAGGGTGAACTGGCCGGTGCCGGGAGCGGGGACCAGGAAGACGGCGAAGTCCTTTGAGTTGTCGATGGTTTCGTTGCGGTCGAGCAGTTCGTTGATCGGGCCGCGGATGTCGGCGACCACGTGCTGCCCGTCGGGGGTCTGCACCGAGAAGTACTCGTAGAAGATGTTGGTGCCGCCCGCGGAGATGCCGGAGCCGCCGATGAACTTCACGTGCAGCGCCAGCTCGTACTTGCCGCGCTCGTTCTTGGTGTAGCTCGGAGTGAGTGTGGCACCGGTGATTTCGACGGTCGTCTGATCCTGCACCAGCTTGCCGGTGATGTTCAGCGTCTTGGGCTGCACCGTCTCCACCGCGGCCCCGGCCTTGACCGGAATCTTGGTCTGGTTGTCCGAAGCCTGCCCGTAGACCACGGTGAACTGGTCGAGCAGCCGCTCGGGATCGTTGACCTGCTTGAGCGAGGTGGTCACCGTTCCGGTGGCCGAACCCTTACCGGGCACGGTCGGATTGTCGAAGCCGGCCGAGGTATCGGCGGCGGTGCCGAACTGCAAATAGTTGTTGGCGGTGAGGGTTTTGTTCTCGGTCGTCAGGTTCTTGTAGGTGATATCGACGACCAGCTTGCCCCCGCCGCTTTCGCTCGGCACGATCGTCGCCTTGTCGACGGTGATCTCGAAGCCCTCGTACCAGCCGGTCTTGCCGACGGCGCGCACCGTCGCCTGACTGCCGGACTTGGGATTCTGCCCCGCCGCGCTGCTCGCGGCCGGGGCCGTCGATGACGCCGCGGGTACGGAGTCCTTGTCGTTGCATGCCGTCATGAACATCGTGGACAGACCGATCAGCGCCGTCGTGCCGATGGCGGTCATGAGTTTGGATCGCACGTTGCCTCCCAGAAGATTTGCTTTCCCCACTTGTGCGGATTCGCAGTGAAATCTTCGTGGCTCGGCGCGGTGTTAACCAGGGATCGGATCAGATCGCGGCACGGTCGGGCGTGGCGCGCCCGGCTCTGCCGCAATCGCGGCAGGTGCCGAAAACCTCCATCGTGTGGCTGACATCGGTGAAACCATGTTCGCCCGCAATGGATTCCGCCCACGCCTCGACGGTCGGCCCCTCGACCTCGACGGTGCGCCCGCAGTGCCTGCAGACCAAATGGTGATGGTGTCCGCTGGAACACTGGCGGTACACCGACTCGCCCGAATCGGTGCGCAGCACGTCGACCAGGCCCGCGTCGGCCAGCGATTGCAGCGTCCGGTAGACCGTGGTCAGCCCGATGCCCTCGCCGCGGCGGCGCAGTTCGTCGTGCAGTTCCTGGGCGGAACGGAATTCGTCGATGTCACCGAGCAGCGCGGCGATCGCGCTGCGCTGCCTCGTACTACGGACACCAACGGGTTTCGATGGAACAACCGTTTTGTCTGGCACGAATCACCCTTCCTCGGCATGCGCGACGGCATCGACGACGATATGCGCCAGGTGATCGTCGACGAGTTCGTAGAGCACCTCGCGGCCCGACCGTTCCCCGTGCACGACGCCCGCGGATTTGAGGATGCGCAGATGCTGGCTGACCAGCGGTTGGGTGACACCGAGCGCATCGACGAGCTCGTGCACGCAGCGCGGCGATTCCCGCAGCTGCAGCACGATGGCGATGCGGACGGGGGCCGCCAGGGCGCGCAACAGCTCGCCCGCGTCCTCCAGCACGGCGCGCGCGGGTACTTGCGCGGGCCCGGGGGACCGATACGGGTTGTGCGAATGGACGGGCGCCTCGGCGGTCATCGGAACCAACTCCTTATTGGAAAGCGATCCCATTTTGATATGCATAATTGCGCATGTCAAACCCGTCCTCGGCGCGTCGCTACAGACAGCCGTTCTCGGTGGGGATCGGGATGTCCGGGTTGAAGTAGTCCTCCTTGTTGCGGCTCGGGGGAGTCGGGGTGCGGTCCGGGTCGCTGTAGCTCGGGGCCATGAGGCCGAGCCGCGCCTGGGCGCAGTTGACGGCGTAGCGGTGGCCGCGGCCGGGCCCGAACCAGATGCCCGCCGATCCGGCGCGATACTTCGGGTCGTCGATCAGCCGGTATTCGAGTTCCTGGCGTGCGACGACCACGATGTCCATCGGCCCGCGCAGCCGCTTGGGATCGGCCACGTCGAAGGCGTAAGCGACGATGTAGTTCGTCCGGATCGTGAGCTCACCCTTGTCGTTGATGATCGGGGTCATCGAGCCTTTGATACGCGGCAGCACCGGCAGCAGGTGGAAACCGTCGGTGATCCACGGCCACAGCCAGTTCGTATCCGCTTCCTTGCCCGGCGCGAGCTTCTGGCGGATCATGTCGGCCTGGCCCGGCGCCAGCTGCGCGAGCACCGGTTCCGGATCGTGCTTCTCGAGTGCGACGGGATCCATGCGCGCGCTCAGGATCACCTGCTTGACCCGCCCCATGAACTCGCCGACCTGCTCGGCGGAGTAGGGGCCGACCGGCACCGCGGGCGGCGGCTCGATGCCCGCTTCGCCCTCGCGCCACATCGCCGCGGGCGTGCCGCCGTAGGGCCGGGTCAGGTCGACCTTCGCCGTCTCGTCGAGGGTCGGCGTCAGCGCGGAGGCCGATGCCGAATTATTCGGCGTACCGGCATCGAATCCGCCGCGGGCGAACCACACCGCCGTCGCCGCCGTGATCGCCACCAGCACGAGCACCAGCGGATTGGTGATCACCCGCCGGATCCGCCAGCGCCATGCCGCCCGCCGGTACCTGCGCTTGGCGCGCTTCTCCGCGTCGCGCGCCCAATCGTCGTCGAACAATCTGTCCGGAAACTCGTCCATCGTCCCCCGCAAAAACTGACTCACCGATGTTCTACATCAATCGTTCATCCTCGCAGCCGGTTGGGGGGCGTGCATCGGCGCGCGGGCCAAATCGGGGGCGGCCCGTCCTGCCAGTCGGCGCAGGCGGCGGCGCCACGTCGCGGCGGTCGGTCACCGGCCGGTCGTTGCCGCAGTAGTGCGGTGCAAATCCGCTGGACCCGAGCCGATAGTCTGGAGGCACTTGCTCGTAGTGGCTACAAGTCGTGTCGTCACTACACAATCCGACTCGCAGTGGATGGAGAACTCTCGCGTGGCACCCAAGTCGAAGGTGGACACCGTTGCCAACCTCGCCAAGCGCCGGGGTCTGGTGTACCCGTGCGGTGAGATCTACGGAGGCACCAAGTCGGCATGGGACTACGGTCCGCTCGGTGTCGAGCTCAAGGAGAACATCAAGAAGCAGTGGTGGCGCGCGATGGTCACCAGCCGCGAGGACGTCGTCGGCCTCGACTCGTCGGTGATCCTGCCGCGCCAGGTGTGGGTCGCCTCCGGCCACGTCGGCGTGTTCAACGACCCGCTGGTCGAATGCCTGAACTGCCACCACCGCCACCGGCAGGACCACCTGCAGGAGGCGTACGCGCTCAAGCACAAGATCGATGACCCGGACACGGTCACCATGGATCTCGTCGTCTGCCCCGACTGCGGCACCGTCGGCCAGTGGACCGAGCCGCGCGACTTCAACATGATGCTCAAGACCTACCTCGGCCCGATCGAATCCGAGGAGGGCCTGCACTACCTGCGCCCGGAAACCGCGCAGGGCATCTTCGTGAACTTCGCCAACGTGATGACCACCGCGCGCAAGAAGCCGCCGTTCGGTATCGCACAGATCGGCAAGAGCTTCCGCAACGAGATCACCCCGGGCAACTTCATCTTCCGCACCCGCGAGTTCGAGCAGATGGAGATGGAGTACTTCGTCAAGCCCGGCGAGGACGCGGAATGGCACAAGTACTGGATCGAGACCCGCTTCTCCTGGTACACCGACCTCGGCATCAACGCGGACAATCTGCGGCTCTACGAGCACCCGAAGGAAAAGCTGTCGCACTACTCGGCGGGCACCACCGATATCGAGTACCGCTTCGGCTTCCAGGGCAACGAGTGGGGTGAGCTCGAGGGCATCGCCAACCGCACCGACTACGACCTGAAGACGCATTCGGAGCATTCGGGCACCGACCTCAGCTACTTCGATCAGACCACCAACGAGCGCTACACGCCGTACGTCATCGAACCGGCGGCCGGCCTCACCCGTTCGCTGATGGCGTTCCTGGTCGACGCCTACGCCGAGGACGAGGCGCCGAATGCCAAGGGCGGCGTTGACACTCGCACCGTGCTGCGCCTGGACCGCAGGCTGGCGCCGGTCAAGGCGGCGGTACTCCCGTTGTCGCGCAACGCCGATCTGACGCCGAAGGCGAAAGACCTTGCGGCACAGCTGCGCCGGAACTGGAACGTGGAGTTCGACGACGCGGGCGCGATCGGCCGCCGCTACCGCCGCCAGGACGAGATCGGCACCCCGTTCTGCATCACCGTCGACTTCGACACGCTCGAGGATCAGGCGGTCACCATCCGTGAGCGCGATTCGATGACCCAGGAGCGGATCGCCCTGGACAAGGTCGAGGGCTACCTGGCCCAGCACCTCATCGGTTCTTGACCGGTTGGGATGATGCGGCTCGCGGATTGATGCGGGCCGCACAACTCGCTCAACGGCGTTCGGGCGGTGCGCTCGGCCGGCCGACGAGGACACCGATCGCGGTGGGAATGAGCAGGGCACAGCCCCACGGCACCGCCACCCAGAAGGGCCAGAAGTATCCGGCGCCGGTCGCCAGCCAGATGGTCAGGCACAGCACGTTGACCGCGGCCCACGGGATCCACATGATGACGACCCACTGCGGTACCCGCTTGTCCGGTACGCGCGAGCGGCCCCGCTGCGCGGGCAGATCCGACAGCAGCGGCGTCAGCTCACCGTAAGTCTTGGCCTGGTAGGCCAATTGCAGTCGCTGGTCGTATTCGTGCAGGGACAACCTGCCGTCGTCCATGGCCCTGCGTAGTTGTTCGACGATCTTCTCGCGATCCGCATCGGATGCGCGCAGCATGTCCTCACCCACGGTGTCAGCTTAAGTCGTCGGACCGCGGGTGAGCAGCCCCGCGAAATATTCGGCAGTGCCCGGCCGTTGTGTGCTCTAGGTCACCGAGCGGGAGGAAGCGGATATGGCAAGAGCGGTCAGGTTCGAGCGCTACGGGGGGATCGAGGAATTGCGAGTCGTCGAGGTACCGACGCCGACGGCGGGGCCGGGACAGGTGGTCGTCGAGGTGGTCGTGGCCGGAACCAATCCGGGGGAGGCCAAGGTTCGCGAGGGCATGTTCGCCGAGCGCTGGCCCGCCACCTTTCCCTCCGGCCAGGGTTCCGACTTCGCCGGGCGGATCGCGGAGGTCGGCGCCGGGGTCGAGAACTTCCAGGTCGGCGACGAGGTGCTCGGCTGGACCGATGAGCGGGCCGCCCAGACGACCCACGTCGCCGCGCCCGCGGGACAGGTGACGCCGAAACCGGCCGGGCTGTCCTGGGAGATCGCGGGCGGCCTGTGGGTCGCGGGCACCACCGCGGTCGGGGCGACCCGTGCGGTCGGGGTGAAGGCCGGTGAGACGGTCGCCGTGTCCGGCGCCGCAGGCGGGGTGGGTTCCATTGCGGTGCAACTGCTCCGGCGTGCGGGCGTGCGCGTCATCGGGATCGCGAGCGCGGGCACCCACGACTGGCTGCGATCCTTCGGCGTGATTCCGGTGGCCTACGGCGACGGGCTGATCGACCGGATCCGCGCGGCCGCGCCGGACGGTATCGATGCCTTCGTGGACACCTACGGCTTCGGATATGTCGAACTGGCACTGGAACTCGGCATCCCGGTGGACCGCATCGACACCATCAGGGACTGGGACGCCGCCGCGAAGTACGGCGTGCAGGTCGACGGCAATGCCGCGGGCAGCTCCGTCGAAGCACTGGCCGAACTCGCCGCCTCCGCCGCCGCGGGCGAACTGGAGATCCCCATCGCCGCGGTTTACCCGCTGGACAAGGTCCAAGAGGCCTACCGCGAACTCGAGCAGCAACACACCCACGGCAAAATAGTCCTGCGCCCCTAGGACTTTCGCCGAGCGCAGCCGAATGGCCGTGCGACACGCCGTTCTGGACGGCCATTCGACTGCGCTCGACGGAAGAAGCCTTAGCGGGGCACGTTCCAGAAGTCGAGTTCGTGGCGCATGCCCGCGAGGAAGAGGTGTTCGGCACGGGTGGGATCTCCGCCCGCCTCGTCGAGCATCTGGGCGCAGCGCCGGGTCAGGGCGGCGAAGCCGGGGTCGGCGTAGGTGTCGACCCAGCGGCGGTAGCGCGGATCGGCGGGTGGGTTCTTCGCCAGGATCGCGCCCAGCGTCGAATAGCCCCACATGCACGGGTACAGCGCGGCGAGACCGTCGGCGTAGGACGCGGCGGAGTCGAGCAGGAACGCCGTATACGCCTGGCACGGTGCGCCTTTCGTGGCGCCGTCGAGGTCGGCGCCGAATTCGGCGGCCAGCGAGCGGTGCAGCGACAGCTCCTCGTGATAGGTGGCGTGGGCCAGATCCACCAGATCGCCGAGGTGGGCCGCGGGCGCCTGCCAGGCCAGGCGGGTGAATACGCGCACGTAGTCGAGCAGGAACAGATAGTCCTGTTCGAGCCAGGAGCGGAACACCGGTTCGGGCAGCTCGCCGCTCGCGATGCCCGCCACCGTCGGATGGGCCAGTTGTTCGTCCACCAGGGGACGGCCGATTTCCTCCAGGCGTGCGGAAAGACTGGAAAGACTCACTGAACCGCCGCCTCGGGACGCGACCCCTTGTGCGTCGGGGGCGTGCGGTAGGCGGTTCGAGCGGGTTCACGCCAGGCTGCTGGATGCTCACTCATGGTGAGCAGTCTCTCGTACCCAGAACGGGTCTGGGATTGCGCCCCGGACGGTGTTGCCGCACGCTTGCGCATGTGTGGTGGCAAGAAAACGATGCGGTGCGCGATCTGGCACCGTCGGAGGAACGGTTCGTACGGCACGGGACCTACACGGGTCGCTCCGTTGTGATCGAGGGCACGGTCGATGAGGCGGCGCTCGGCGCGGCGTTCGACGCGCTGCAGCGCGAGTATCCGGTGGTGACCTGCCGGATCGGTGAGGACAGGCGGGGCAGGGGCCATCTGCTGCGTCCCGGCCGCGCCGTGATGGGCATGCAGACCGGCCACGGCGACGCGGAGACCATCCGAATCCCTTCCGGGCCCGCCGATCCCGGCACGCAGCTGGCGTATCTGGATGTGGTGTTCGCGGATTCGGGGCAGACGCGGCTGACGCTGTTCGTCCACCACGCCGTCGCGGACGCGGGCCACTGCGTCGCGCTGCTGAGCCGATTGTGGGAGCACTACACCGATTACGTCGAGACGGGCACGACAACCGTTGTGCCGCAGGGCCACCCGAAATCACTGGAGTGGTACTCGGCGGATCACGGCATCCTGCGCGGCGCGGTGTCGAGCTTCGAGGACGTCATCCGCCCGTTGCCGTCGACACCGGTCGTCCCGATCAGCAATGCCGCCGCTCCGGCCGCGCTGGTCCGCCCGCACCGCACGGTGCTCGACCGCGTGGCGACGGCGCGCATCGTCGACCTCGCCCGCCACCACGAAGTCACCGTCAACGGTCTGGTCACGGCCGCGCTACTACGCACCTTCGCCGCCGAAAAAGCCAATGCCGCAGGCGTTCCGGTCAATGTCGGCTGCCTATATCCGGTCGACATGCGCGCTCGTCTCGACCCGCCGGTGCCCGCCGCCGCAGGCACCAATATGGCGGGCCTCGCCTCCTTCTCCGCCGATATCGCGCCCACCGCCGATCGCATCGAGCTGGCCAGGCGGATCTCCGCGAAACTGCGCCACGATCTCGCCGAGGGCATCGTGCAGCAATCGGTACTGCACTTCCCCGACTTCTACGGCCCGCACCCGCTGCACTCGCTGGCCGGGCACGTCGCGATCACCAACACCGGCCGCGTCCCCGCCTTCCGCACCCCGCGGGGCATCACCCTCGCCGACTACGAGATCGTCTACCTCTCCGCCCATCCCAGGCCATCGACCGGACCCTCGGCCGCCGTCACCTTCCTCGTCTACACCTTCGACGGCCACCTCACCGTCGGCATCCTCGGCGCCGCCGCGGCACGGCTGCTCGGCTCGGTCGAGGCCGAGCTGGCGTCGCTGTCCACCGAATCGCTGGAAGTCGAAGGCCGCCGCTCGGCCTGACCAGGGTGAAACCGGCTGTGCCCTGCCCCTGTTCGTGGAGAATGCTGGGAGAGCAGCACGATCAGGGTGAAAGCGGGTGTGCCAACGGTGCGTACCAATCGGGACCAGAGACGACGCGGGGGACTCGGTGCGGCCGCGGTCGGCGTCGCGGCACTCGGGGTGGGCGAGGCGATCGCCGCGGCCTCGGGTGATTCGCTCATCGACACCATCGGGCGGGCGGTGACCGATATCGCGCCGGTGCCGGTGGTCGAGGCGGCGGTCGAAGCGGCGGGGCGCAACGACAAAGCGGTCACCCGGGCCATGATCGGTGTGGGCGTGGTCGCCTCGGCGCTCGGCCTGGGCGCGCTGCCCGATCGGGTGCGCACCGCGGCGGTCGCCGCGGCGGGCGCGGGCGGTGGTGCGCTGGCACTGCGGCAAGCGACGCGCTCGGGCACCGCGCTCGCGGGTGCGACCGCCGCGGCCGCGGTGCTCGATGCCGGGCTGCGGCGGCGGCCGCGCGGTCTGTTCGGCGCGCTGGTTTGGGCGGGCGCGGGGATCGGCCTGCTCGCCGCGGCACGGCGCGGCCAGCGGGAACAGGAGCGCAGGCAGCAGGAGCTGGTGCGCACCGTCGGGCCGATGGGCACGCTCGGCGTCGTACCCGAGGACGGTCTGGAGGACGAGCCAGGGCTCGCGCCCCTGGTCACCGCCAATCACCGGTTCTACGTCGCCGACGTGAACCTGCGTCCGCCACGCATCGATCCGAATCGCTGGCGACTAGCGGTGACCGGCATGGTGGCGCATCCGCTGCGCCTCTCGCTGGCCGAATTGGCCGATGACGCGGTCGAATTCGATGCCGTCATGGTGTGCGTGCACAATCGGCCCGGCGACGGGCGGGTCGGCAATGCCCGCTGGTTCGGCGTGCCGCTGGCGAATCTGCTGAAGCACGCGATTCCGGAGCCCGGCGCGACGCGCCTGGTGACGCGCGCCGTCGACGGCTACACCATCTCGCTGCCCGTCGAACCGCTGCGCTCCGGCGAGATGGCGGGCTACCTGGTGATCGGTATGAACGGCGAACCACTCGCTCCCGCACACGGTTTCCCGGCCCGCGTCTTCGTGCCCGGCCTCTACGGCCAGTACGCGGGCGCGAAATGGCTTGCCGAACTGCGGCTCACCGACGACAGCCACGTCGACTACTGGTGGCGGCGCGGCTGGCCGCCCGGCCCGCTGTGGATTCCGCCGCAGGCCCGCATCGATGTCGCCGCCCCCGGCCGTGGCGCCGCGGGCACCGCGACCATCGCCGGTGTGGCGTGGGCGCCGCCGCACGGCGTGGCGGCCGTGGAGGTGCGCATCGACGAAGGAGATTGGCTGCCCGCCGATCTCGGCGTCGAGCTGGCCGCCCAGTCCTGGCGGCGCTGGCGGCTGACGGTTCCGCTGGCCGCGGGCGAGTACACCGTCCAGGCGCGCACCACCAGCCGCTCCGGTGAGGTGCAGGACGGCGTCGACCATCCGCCGTTCCCGACCGGCCCTGGTGGATTCCACACCGTCACCCTTCGGGTCTGAGCCGGAATCCACTGGTGGCCAGTGGATTCCGGCGCCGTTCAGACTGCCGCGATCGGTTCCTGGAGTTCGGTGACCCACCCGGCGGGGTCCTCGGTGTATTCGAGGGTGACCTCGCGCGGCGCGCCGAGTGAGCGGTAGCCGTTGGCCTCGATCCAGCGGCCTAGCACCTGCACCGATTCCAGGACGTTGTCCATGCTGCCGTGATGGACCACGGTGGCCGCCTGGACGGCGGGCAGGTCGGTGACGGTGAAGTCCTGTGCCGCACCGGGTTCGACGGTGACCGGCATGGCCGCGTGCGCGAGGATCGACCCGTCGGGCCGCTCCTCGTAGTAGGCGATGCCGGGGCCGACGGGTGCGACGGCGGCGCGTTCGAGCCGCCCGCACAATTCGGCGAACAGCGGGCCGATCACCGGGCCGATCGACGTGTGCTCGAAATCGGCCGCGACACCGGTCAATTCGGCCACCCGCAGCGCGGGCACGGATTTGATCACCACATCCTGGTCGGGCATGGCGCCCTCCTTCTCGATGATGCGGAGCCTCGTTTCGACCTGGACCAGCCGCGCGCGGTCGCCCGCGATGCGCTGTTCCAATTCGGCGCGGCGCAGCGCGAGCATGCCGCGCAGTTCCGCGCCGCCCACCTTGTCGTCGAGGATCCGCCCCACCTGCTCCAGCGTGAAGCCGAGATCCTTCAGCGCGACAATGCGATTGAGCCTGCCGAGCTGGCCCGCCTCGTAGAAGCGGTAACCGCTGGCCGCGTCGACCCGGACCGGGCGAAGCAGCCCGATCGCGTCGTAGTGGCGCAGCATGCGGACCGATACCCGTCCGTGTCTGGCGAAGTCTCCGATACTGAACATGACGACTCCTGATCTACGGCCTCACACGGTGTCAGGGTCAAGCGCCGCTCAGAACCGCCCGCCCCGGCTGATCCGCCGCGAACCGTTCGAACCGCCGTAGGAGCCCGCGCTGTAGTCGTCGGACCTGCCCCTGACCGAACCGCCCGGCCGCGCCGCGCCGCTGAGGAAGCCGTCGATGAGGATGCCGCCGAGCACCGCGCCGGAGTGCGTCATGCCGGCCCGCTTGCCCTTCTCCCATTCGCGCACGCTGGCCTGCGCCGCCGCCAGCGCCTGTCCGGCCAGGTCGGCGGCCGACATCGCATTGGTCAGCGCCTTGTCCGGTTGTTCGGCGCCGAGCTGTTCGGCCGCCTCGAGATAGCGCTGCGCCTCCGACAGGCGGGTGCGCGCCTGCGCGTCGATACCGCCACGCCGGGTGGTGAGGTAGTCGGTGGCCGCGCGCACACGCGAGCGCGCATCGGTCAGCCCCTGGTCGTAGCGGCGGCGCAGGTCCTCGGCGGCCAGTTTGCGGTCGGTGGCGGCCGCGATGGCCCGGTCCAGTTCACCGTCGGCGGTGACGGCGCTGTGCCAGGCGCCGAGCGGATCGTTGGGTGCCGACGCCGTCGCGGTATCGAGTACGGCCTGCGCGGAGGTGGCGGCCGCGGCCAATTCCGCGCCGCCATAGGTGGCCAGATCGTGCGCGGCGGCGATATCGCCGCGCAGTTCCTCGAGCACCGCGGGCAGGCCGTCGCGCGCCTGCTGGATATTCGCGGCCGCGTTGTCGACGGCGTCGAGCAGGGTGCGCGCCTGTCCGAGCGCCGCCTCCGCCGATCGGATGGCGGCGACCGCGCCGCCCTGCTGCCCGACCGGCTCGGTCAGCGCCGCGCGCCCGGCGTCGATGTTCTGCTCGGCGAAGGTGATTCGCTCCCGCGCCATGCCGACGTTGTCGCGGATCGGCGCGAGCACGCTCGCCGGATGCGCCGCGGTGAGCCTGCCGAGCTCGGCCTCCGACGCGGGAGCGCGCCCGGTGAGGTCGACCAGGTCCTGGGTGAGCCCGTCCAGGCGGGTGGGGGCGTTGATGAGCAGGTTGCGCATCTCGTCGAATTCGGCCACTCGCGCGTCGAGTTCTCGGTCGGCCCGCCCGACGGTGCTCAGCAGAGCGATCAGCAGGGTGCGCTGCTGATCGGGGGTCTCCGGAATGTTGTCGTCGAGCTGTTGCCGGATCGAAAATGCCTTGGAGGCAGCGGCTTTCGCACTGTTCACGGCGGTGGTGAACGGTGTGGTCGCGGTGGCGCCGAATTCGCTCGTCGCCAGCTCCAGCTCCTCGATACTGGTGCGCAGCGCATTGTCGATCTCCACCAGCACTTCTCGCGATCGGATGTGCAGTGCCTCGAGCGGCAGCGCGGCCAATGCGGTGGTGTCCTCCGGATTCACCTGGCGGGCCATCGCCAGTTCATCCCTGCGGCGCAGGCGAGTTCGGACGCGGGTGAACACCACGAGCCCGATGATCAGCGCCGCGATCACGGCCGCAGTGACAAGTAGCGCGCGCAGGCTGATGCCGCCGCCGCGCAGATCGCGGTCCAGTCCCTCGGCGAGTGTCGCGCCCGCCTCGGCCCATTTGCTGTCCCGCAGTGCGGGTTCCACCTCCCTGGTGAGCAGGCCGTCGAGTTCGGGACCGGTGACACCGCTCGGTAAGTCGCCGTAGAACCAGTAGTCACGATCCTCGGTCGCGATGGCAAGCAACAGATCCCGGCCGCCGAAGCCGGATTTCTTCGCCGTCTGCTCGGCCCAGGCCTGCGGACCGAGACCGGCGAAATCGCGCACGTAGACGATCCACAGCCGCACCTGCTGGTCGGCGTACAGATCGTCCACCGCCGCCCGCACCCGGTCGAGCTGCGCCCGGTCGAGCGTATTCGCGCTGTCGACGACGTAGGTGTTCAGGCGAATGGGCTGCTCGGCGGTGGCCGCGGGTGCGCCGAAGAATGCGGCGCCTGCGACAACCGCGCAGATCGCCAGCGAGGCAGACCAGCGGACGAGATGTTTCAGCGGCGGCATGGCACGAATCTATCGCGATACGATCCCACGGTGATCACCATCGATCGTCCGTACACCGGCCATGTGTCCCCCGGATCCAATCCGCAGCAGCGCGATGTGCCCGGCGCCCGGATCGTGAAGATGTCGGTCGGCGGGATGGACAACAACTGTTATCTGGTGCAGTGCACCGCCACTGGGGCGGCGCTGCTGATCGACGCCGCCAACGAGGCGGAGCGGATCGTGGAGCTGATCGCCCAGGAGACCTCGGGACGGCTCGAGTTGATTGTCACCACCCATCAACATCCGGACCACTGGTGGGGGCTCAAAGACACCGCGGCGGGCACCGGCGCGCCGACCGCCGCCCATCCGCTGGACGCGGGACCGCTGCCGGTCCTGCCGGACCGGCTGCTCGACGACGGCGACACCGTCGTGATCGGTGACCTCACCTTCGAGGTCATCCACCTGAGCGGGCACACTCCCGGCTCGATCACCCTGGCCTTCGCCGACGGTGACGGCCGCACCCATCTGTTCACCGGCGACTCGCTGTTCCCGGGCGGTGTCGGCCGGACCACCGATCCGGCCGAATTCGACAGCCTGTACACCGGTGTGACCACCAAGATCTTCGACCGCTATCCGGACGACACCGCCGTCTACCCCGGCCACGGCGACGACACCACCCTCGGCGCGGAGCGCCCGCAGCTGCCGGAGTGGCGCGCCCGCGGTTGGTAGCGTCCGGCGCATCGTTCCGGTCGCTGAACGAGCTGGCCGAGCGACCAGGGACTATGCGTTAGACGGGCCGCGCCGGTGGATTGAGCGATTCGAACATGCGCGCGGCGGAGTCGGTGCCGTGGCCCGCGGCTACCTGGCGGTCGATCAAGTTGCGCACCGCGCCGATGACGTCCAAGTCGACGCCCGCGTCGCGGCTGGTTTCGACCACGGCGTCGACGCCGGCCTTGGTGAAGTTCAGGTCCTGGATCGGGTTGGTGTAGTCGCCTTTGTCGATGTCGGCGCCGAGGTACGGCATCGACCTCGTCATCGCGGTCAGCCACGCGGCGGCCCGGTGCCCGAAATCCTCGGCGGACATGCCGACCGAGCGCACCATGGCCGCACCGTGGTAGTAGCCGGCGAACATCACGTACATGCTCGCCAGCAGGCCGAAGTCGACGGCCGAGGCGTGTCCGGCGTCGTCGCCGAAGTACTCGGCCGCGCCGAGCAGCGCCAAAGTCGTTCGGTGCGTGTCGAAGACGTGCTCGGCGCCGCTGTAGAGCACCGTCGAGCCCTGACGCCCGATCATGCCGGGGGAGGCCATGATCCCGCCGTCGAGATAGTCGGCGCCGTGCGCGGCGGCCCAGGCCGCGAGCGCGCGTGCCTGGTCCGGGGTGGTGCTGGTCAGGTTGACCACGGTCCGTCCGGCCAGTTCGGTGGCGACCGGATCGAGCACGTCGTGGACGGAGGTGTGGTCGAACAGGCAGGTCACGAGCAGGTCACCGGCCCGGACCGCGTCGGCGACCGTCGCCGCGCGCTGCGCGCCCGCGGCGA
The DNA here is from genome assembly GCF_044547285.1 of Nocardia sp. NPDC052566. Classification (NCBI taxonomy): domain Bacteria; kingdom Bacillati; phylum Actinomycetota; class Actinomycetes; order Mycobacteriales; family Nocardiaceae; genus Nocardia; species Nocardia sp. NPDC052566. Next base: position 1,187,668 of record NZ_JBIUAF010000002.1, read on the forward strand.
CCAGCTCGTTGTCCTTGCCCTGCGTGCGATTCCAGACGGTGGTCGGGTGGCCCGCGTTCAGGAAGGCCGCGGCCAGTGCGCGGCCCATCGCGCCGAGTCCGAGTACCGTCACTGCTGTCTGCGCCATTCGTGTGCACTCCTTGGTGGTCGAGATGCCCGCAGCAGCCCAGGATGGGGGCGGTGCGGGTGAGCGAATATCGGTGTGGCGCGCCGGAATTCATTGTTCTCACCCACCCTGATCAGGGCAAGTACCTACTAATTTGTTCAGTACCTACCTTTTTGTAAGTATCGGCTCGGTGGCCCGACTGATGTCGCCACGCGATAGCGACCTGGCAGACTTGGGGAGTGAATTCGGCACTCCAGCACCCCACGGCCCGGGAACCCGGCCTGTCGCGTGGGTTCGGCGCCGGACTCGCGCGCTGGCTGCGGCGGCTGATCACCGGCACGGTGCTGATGGGGCTGGTGCTCGTCGGCGGGACCGCGTTCCGGGTGTGGCAGGTCGCCCGCATCGACGACTACACCAAGGCCGACGCGATCGTCGTGCTCGGCGCCGCGCAGTATTCCGGAACGCCGTCCACGGTGTTCGGCGCGCGGCTCGACCAGGCGTACAAGCTGTTCCGCGCCGGCGTCGCCCCGAAGGTGATCACGGTGGGCGGCAAGCAGCCGGGGGACATCTACACCGAGGCCGCCTCCGGGAAGAACTACCTGCAGTCGCTCGGCGTGCCCAGCGACAAGATCCTCGCCGTGGAGACGGGTTCCGACACGCTGCGCAGTATCGAGGCCGTCGCCACCGCGATGGCGGCGCGCGATATGTCGTCCGCGGTGCTGGTCAGCGATCCGTGGCATTCGCTGCGCACCCGCACCATGGCCAGGGACGAAGGCTTGGAGGCGTGGACCGCGCCGACGCGCACCGGCCCCGCCGTCTACACCAGGGAATCGCAGGCGCACGGCATCGCGCGGGAGACCGGCGCGCTGCTCTGGTATCAGCTCACCCACTTCTCGGCCGACTTCAAATACACAGCGGGGCAGTGAGATTCGATGGCGCGTCACGGCTACACCGAACATGACACGGAGCGGATGGTCGTCGAGGGGGCCAAAACCGCCGGGCTGGGTGCGCCCGACGCCGAGGCGCGCACCGGGCACCGCACCGAATTCTCCAGAGACCGTGCGCGCGTACTGCATTCGGCGGCGCTGCGCCGCCTCGCCGACAAGACGCAGGTGATGGGCCCGCGCGACGGCGACACCCCGCGCACCAGGCTGACCCACTCCATCGAGGTCGCCCAGATCGGCCGCAGCATCGCCGACGGGCTCGGCAGCGACGCCGATCTCGTCGACCTGGCCGGGCTGGCGCACGACATCGGCCATCCGCCCTACGGGCACAACGGCGAGAAGGCGCTCGACACCTTCGCCGACGCCTACGGCGGATTCGAAGGCAACGCGCAGAACCTGCGCATCCTGACCCGCCTCGAACCCAAGGTGCTCGACACCGACGGCACCAGCGCCGGGCTCAACCTGACCCGTGCCTCGCTCGATGCCGCACTCAAATACCCTTGGGGCAGAACAGGTCCCGGTACCAAGTTCGGTGCCTACGATATCGACATCGACCGCCTCGACTGGGTGCGCAAGGGCGCGCCGGAGCGGCGCCAGAGCCTGGAATGCCAGATCATGGACTGGTCCGACGACGTCGCCTACTCGGTGCACGACGTGGAGGACGGCGTGATCGCGGGCCGGATCGACCTGCGCGCGCTCGCCGACCCGGCCGAGCAGGCGGCGCTGGCCGAACTCGGTCACCGGCAACACCGTTCGCTGTCCGTGGGCGATCTCGTTGCCGCGGCACAGCGGCTTTCGGAGCTGCCGGTGGTCGCCGCGGTCGCGGGTTACGACGGAACCTTCGCCAGTTCGGTGGCGCTGAAGCGACTCACCAGCGAACTCGTCGGCCGGTTCGCGACTGCCGCCATCACCGCCACCCGCGCGGTCGCCGGGCCGGATCCGCTGTCCCGCTACGCCGCCGACCTCGAGGTGCCGCCGGTGGTCGCCGCCGAGGTGGCCATGCTGAAGACCGTCGCGCTGCGCTACGTCATGTCCGACGAGGACCACAAACGCCGCCAGGCATCCCAGCGCGACCGCATCCAGGCCGTCGCCACCCGGCTGCTGGACGCCGCCCCGCGCGGACTGGACCCGCTGCTGCTGCCGTGGTGGGATGTGGCCCCCGACGACACCGCCCGTGTCCGTGTCGTCGTCGACCAGATCGCCTCCTACACCGAAAGCCGCCTGGAGCGCGTAGCTTTCGCACTCGGCGAGTAAACCAGCACCTCCCGCATCCGTCCCCGCGCCAGCAGATCCGGATCGCGCGCCGAGCGCAGTCGAATGGCCCTGCGACACACCGTACTCGGGGGCCATTCGACTGCGCTCGACGGATCCCGCTCGCGTGTGGCTCCTGATTACCGGGCACGTGCGGCGAATTCTGCAAGAGGTATCGGCCGGGCTCTGCTGATCACGAAGACAATGGCCGGTTCTGGCGTAGGCCGGTCAAGGGCATAGAGATGCGCGGGTGAGTGAGAGGTTCTCTACTCTGGGGTGTCTGCGCCGGAGTTGGTGGCGGTGTTCGGAAGGGGCTCGGGTGGATCTCGGGGGCGAAGCAGTGGTGCCGGATCAGGCCGGTGGTGGCCGGCTGGATGAATTCGACTGGTTGGGGCGCGATGCCGCACCGGAAGCCATGGCCGACGGTGGTGCCGGGAGCGGCGCGGCACCGATCGAACCAGAGCTCGTGTCGCGCAGCGACATTACGCGCGCCACAGTGCCTGAACCTGCGTCGCCGTCGGTGAGTACCGCTGAACGTCATGGGGGACCGGCCGAGCCCGTGCGGGCGACCCGGGGACGGCGCAGGCGCGAATCCACACCCGAAGCGGGGGAGTCGATTCCGGATACCGGTGGCGGTCGCCATTCGGCTCGCGTCGAGCCGGAGCCGCGGCAACCCGATGACGTCGCACCGGAGTGGATGCCGGAGCCGCCGCGGCGCAGCGCGCGGCGGACGCGCGCGCGGCCGGAACCGTCGCCGCGCGATGAGGTTGTGGCGGAGCGGATGCCGGAGCCGTCGCAGCGCGGCGCGGGAGGGGTGGCCGAACGGTCACCGCGCGATGTGGTTGTGCCGGAGCGGATGCCGGTACTCGGCAGCGATGCCGGACGGCACAGCGCGTCGCAACCGATCGAGCCGGAGCCGGTCGCGCACGCCGGCGCTGAGCCGGGCTACCTATCCACCGACAGCGCGGCTCCGGATGGTCAGCGGCCGTACGTGGTCGCGACGATCAATCTCAAAGGCGGCGTCGGCAAGACCACGACCACCGCGGCGCTTGCCGAGTTCCTCGCGGCGGAGTTCGGGCAGCGGGTGCTGCTGATCGACCTGGATCCGCAGACCAACCTCACCACCATGATGCTCGGTGAAAGGCGCTGGGGTGAGCTGGATTCCGCCGGTCAGACCCTGGCGGCCATCTTCCAGTCCGCGCTGACGGGGCGCGGGTTCGTCGACGCCGCGACGCTCGTGCAGCGCGGCGTCTCCGCCATTCCGGCGGTCAGGACGGTCGATCTGCTGGCGTCCTCGCTGAAACTCATCGCGCTCCAGGAAGAACTGGGCCGCCAGACCCACTTCGAGCCCACCGCCCTGCTCGCGCACGCGGTCGGCGAGCTGATCGCCGACTACGACTACGTGCTGATCGACTGCCCGCCCAACCTCGGCCTGATCACCCAGAACGGCCTGCGCATCGCCGACGGCTACCTGGTGCCGACCATCCCCGACATCATGTCCACCTACGGCATCGGCCCGGTCCAGGAACGCATCCGCCAGCTGGCGGCGGCCTGGGGGACCGACATCGTCGAGCTCGGCGTGGTCGTGACGAAATACCGGCGTGCCTCCTCGGTGCATCGCAGCACCCTCGACGATCTCAACCGCAACAAGTCGATCCCGATGCTCTTCCCGTCCTATATCCCCGAGTCGAACCAGATCGCGGCCGCGGCCGAGTACGCCGACTTCGGTACGCTGCGCCGGAAATACGGCGGCGGCGACCAGTTCACCGCCCTGCGCGAGTTCGCGCAGGACTTCCTCGCGACGACCAGGATCAGATTGGCATGGACTCGGTAGTGGACCACGAACTTTCGCTGAGCCGCCTCGCCGCGGCCGATCCGGCGCTCGCCGCGGCACTGTCCAGAGTTCTCGGCGTCGTCGCGGCCGAGGCGGCCAGGACCCCGCGATTCGCCGCGGCGCTGAAGCAGGCGCTGACGCTCGACGAGGCGCGTCCGGCGGCTCCCGCACCGCGCACCAGCACCCCGCGCGCCAAGGGTCTGTTCGATCCGTTCCCCGTCTTCGAGGTCTCCGGTGAGGCGGGTCTGCGCGCCAGGTTGCGCACCTTGTCGCCCGATCAGCTGAAGGACATCATCGCCGAACACGGCATGAACTACGACAAAGCGGCCATGCGCTGGAAGACCGCCGCCCGCCTCACCGACCGCATCGTCGAACGCGTGCAGACCCGCGCGGCCAAGGGCACGGTCCTTCGCTAATCGCTTGACCAGCCACTGGGCGAGCCGCGGCCGGACTGACATACACTCACTGCCGTGGCCGGACGACTCCCTGATCGCGATATCGCGGCGATACGCGAACGTGTCCGGATCGAAGATGTCGTGGGGGAGTACGTCGCGCTGAAACGCGCGGGCGCCGATTCCATGAAGGGTCTGTGCCCGTTCCACGACGAGAAGTCGCCCTCGTTCCATGTGCGCCCGCACCACGGGCTCTTCCACTGCTTCGGCTGCGGTGAGGGCGGCGACGTCTACAAGTTCCTGCAGAAGATCGAGCACGTCGGCTTCGTCGAAGCGGTCGAGCAGATGGCCGACCGGATCGGCTACCAGATCAACTACGAGGGCGGCGGCACCTCGGTGCAGCGCGATCGCGGCACCCGCTCCCGCCTGGTCGCGGCCAACGCCGCCGCGCACGAGTTCTACATGGCCAAGCTGCGCGAGCCGGAGGCCGAGGTCGCGCGCAAGTACCTGACCGATCGCAACTTCGACGGCGCCGCCGCCCAGCAGTTCGGCTGCGGCTACGCGCCCGACGGCTGGGACGCGCTCACCAAACATCTGCTGCGCAAGGGTTTCGACTTCAAGGAGCTCGAGGCGGCGGGCCTGTCCAAGCAGGGCAAGCGCGGCCCGATCGATCGGTTCCACCGCCGCCTGCTCTGGCCGATCCGCAACCTCGGCGGTGAGGTGATCGGCTTCGGCGCGCGCAAGCTCTTCGACGACGACACCATGCCGGGCAAGTACGTCAATACGCCGGAAACCGTGCTGTACAAGAAGTCTCAGGTGCTGTTCGGTCTCGATCACGCCAAGCGCGAGATCGCCAAGGCGCATCAGGCCGTGGTGGTCGAGGGCTACACCGACGTGATGGCCATGCACCTGGCCGGCGTGAAGACCGCCGTCGCCTCCTGTGGCACCGCGTTCGGCGACGAGCATCTCGCGATCCTGCGCCGCCTGCTCATGGACGACAACTTCTGGCGCGGCGAGATCATCTACACCTTCGACGGCGACGCGGCCGGGCAGGCCGCGGCGCTCAAGGCCTTCGGCGGCGATCAGCGGCTGGCCGGGCAGACCTACATCGCCATCGCGCCCGACGGCCAGGACCCGTGCGAACTACGGCAGCACTCCGGCGACGGCTCCGTGCGCGACCTGGTGGCGCGGCGAACACCGCTGTACGAGTTCGTGATTCGCGGTCAGCTCGCCGAACACAACCTGGACACCGCCGAGGGACAGGTCGAGGCGCTGCGCCGCGCCGTCCCGGTGGTCGCGCAGATCAAGGACAACGCGCTGCGCAAGGCGTACGCGACGAAGCTGGCGGGCTGGGTCGGCTGGGACGATATCCAGACCGTGGTCCGCCGGGTCGGCGAGGAGGCTCGACGCGCCCGCACCGGCGGCGCGCGGCCCACCGAAACCCGTACGGCCCCAGCCGAATCGAAGGTCGCCGAACATCCGGCGGCGCGCCCGAACCCGAACGATCCCGCGCTGCTGCCGCAGCGTCAGGTCCTCGTCGCGGCGCTGCAATACCCGGGCAACGCGGGCGCCGTCTTCGACGCGCTGGAACCCGAGGCCTTCCCCCACCCCGCCTACGCGGCCGTGCGCACCCTCATCGCCGAAGCAGGCGGCACCGCGGCCGGTCTGGGTGGCGCCGAATGGGTCAACGCCGTCGCCGACCGCACCGACGATCTGACGTTGCACGCCTTCATCTCCGAGCTCTCCGGCGAACCGCTGCCGGTGAAATCCGCCGACGACATCCCGCGCTTCATCACCGGCGTCCTCGCGCGCGTGCAGGAGGCATGGGTCGGCCGCCAGATCGCCGAACTCAAGTCGAAGCTGCAGCGGGTGTCGTCGACCGAACAGCCGGAGGCGTACTTCGCGCTGTTCGGCGATCTCGTCGCGCTGGAGCAGTACCGCAAGAGCCTGCTCACCCAAGCGATGGGCAACTCCGACGATTTCGCGACCGGGGCCTGAATCCGCGCGCGGCGCGCGCGTTCCGGTTCAGCGGCGCAGCTGATCCTGCGGCACCAGCACCGTGGTGCGCTCGTCCAGCGGCTCCATCGGTTCCAGCTGGGGCCGCGTACTGAGCTTGTCCGACAATTTCTGCCTGCCGATGAGCACGAGCTTGCGGGTCACCGGGCTTTCCGTCACGGCGCGCGTGGCCGCGCTGATCTGCTCATACCGAGCCCGCCCGGCCTTCGTGCCGAGCACGTAACCGGCCGCGACGCCGATGATCAACCGCAGCATCTCGATACGCTCCTCCCAGTTGCCAATTCGCGGCTCCCATCCTGCCCGACGCCCCGATCCCCTGTCGATCCGACCACCCCTTCCGCGCGCCGCCTCCTCGAACCCCATTGCTCGATCGGCAGAGCAGCCGACTGTTGATCGGCAGGTTTCTGGTTCGAATCCACTGGGGCCGCGGCGATCGGTCCCTGACCACCCACCCCAACCCCAACAGTCACCCCAGCCCCACCGCTCCCGCGTTCAGCCCCCAAGACAACGCGGACATTCCCGCAGGTAGAGCCGCGATTTGGGAAGCCGCCCGCCGATACGCTAAAGTTTCTCCTCGGCCCGGTAAGAACAAACCGAGCCACCCAGGATAGTCCCCTATAGCTCAATTGGCAGAGCAGCCGACTGTTAATCGGCAGGTTTCTGGTTCGAGTCCAGATGGGGGAGCATCGGAAAGCCTCCGACCAGCGTAGAGGATTACGCGGTCGGAGGCTTTCCGCGTTGTCGGGTCGAACGTCTGTGATCGGTTCATGGTCGCTGGGTCTTCTCATGTTCGGACGCGATGTGTCTATTCGCCGGTTGTTCCAGTGTGGCCTGTTGTCCACGTGCTGGTTTCGGGCAGCGTAGTGGCGGGCTGTGACGAGTAAGGTGTCGTCGAGTTGGGCGGCGTCTGCTTCGATGCTTGGTGAGACTCCATCCCTTCCCTGTTCGTGCGGGGATGTCCGGCTGCACCGGGTTTCCTTGCGTCGTCAGGCATTCCGCGGCTGGATGCGATCATGACGCCATGGCGCGGTCCTGTTATGTCGTGTCCGGGGATCGCCTGCGCAGTATCCACGGCGGCTGACCCGGATTGCCTCGAGTCCGCCCCGTCGGCCTTCCTGTAGAAGTGTACTTATTAGAAGTATGGTTATATCCATGGCGGATTTGGTGAAGCCGGACCGGGTGTTCGATCGCGACCGTGAGTGGGATGGGCTGGTGCGGTTTGCGACGTCGTCGAGTCCGGATGTGCGATTGGGGATCGTCAGCGGGCGGCGCCGACAGGGGAAGACGTTCTTGCTGGACGCGCTGGCCGATGCGATGGGTGGCTTCTTCTTCACCGCGACCGACGCGACCGAGGTCGAAGCGCTGGCGGGTTTCGGTGCCGCAGTAGCCGCGTACGGGGGTGGCGGTCGATACGCGTTCCGGGACTGGGACGAGGCGCTCGAGCGGCTGTTCGCGGTGGTCGGAGACGGGCTGGTGGTGATCGATGAGTTTCCGTATCTGACCAAGGCCAGTCCGTCGTTGCCGTCGGTGTTGCAGCGTGCGCTCGACCCGCGTGGTTATGCGCGCCAGGCGGGTTCGCGGGTGTTGCTGTGCGGTTCGGCGATGTCGGTGATGGGGCGCTTGCTGGGCGGCAGTGCGCCGTTGCGCGGCCGGGCGAGTTTGGAGTTGATAGTCAGGCCGCTCGACTATCGGGAGTCGGCTCGGTTCTGGGGGATCGACGATCCACGCCTGGCGGTGTTGGTGCATGCGATCGTTGGGGGGACGCCGGCGTATCGGCGAGAGTTCGTCGCGGGCGACGCGCCGGAATCGTTGGAGGACTTCGATTCCTGGGTACTGCGGACGGTGCTCAATCCGCAGGTGCCGTTGTTCCGGGAGGCGCGGTATCTGTTGGCGGAGGAGACCGAGATCCGGGATGTGGCGCTCTATCACGCGGTACTGGGTGCGATCGCCGGTGGGCACACGACGCGGGGCGGTATCGCGAACACCATCGGCCGCAGCTCGACCGATATCGGCCATCCGCTGTCGGTACTCGAGGATGCGCAATTGGTTGTTCGGGAGGCGGATCCGTTCAATCGGGGTAAGTCGGCGTATCGGGTGGCCGAGCCGCTGATCGTGTTCTACGAGGCGATCATGCGCCGGGAGTGGACCCGATTGGAGCGCGGGAATCCCGAAGCGGCATGGCGTAATTCGCGGGCGACGTTCCTGTCGCAGGTGGTGGGTCCGCATTTCGAGGGGATCTGCCGGGACTGGGCGATGTTGGTGGGGCCCGAAGTGTTCGGGGATCTGCCCGGTCAGGTGGCGGCCGCGACGATCAACGATCCGCAGGGCAAGAGCCAGATCCAGATCGACGTCGCGGTGCTGGCACCAGAGGAGACCGGACAACCGCGCCGGATCCTGTCGCTGGGTGAGGTCAAATGGGACCGCACCATGACCCTCGGGCATGTGGATCGCCTGAGCCGTGCGCGAGAACTGTTGTCGGCCAAGGGATATGACACAAGTCAAACCATTTTGACCTGCTACAGCGGGGCGGGATTCGACGAGAACCTCCTGGCTGTCGGCACTGGCCCCGGACAAATCCCGAAACAAGCCGACGGCCCGCTGCTGGTCGATCTGGACGCCATCTATTCCGAGATGCGGTGACAACCTCAGTTTCCGACCTCACGCGGGTCGGGGAGTCCGAGTTCGGGATACCCGGCGGCGCGTTTGCGCAGTGACGCGCCGATCACCGAGGAGAGCAGGTCGCGGTAGGCAACATCTACTGGCGATACGGTCCATGCGTGCTCCATCCGTCCATGTGCGGTTGGAGTTCTTCGTGGGTGCAGGATTCGACGCGAAGGATTGCCAATGGCCCGTTGATCGGGTCTGAGCGCTCGGCGTGCCGACGAATCCAGTCGGCCCACTCGTGCGCGGCTCGGGCGGCGGAAGCGTCCAGCCGTGTGGCCTGCGCATCGATCTCGTCGGTATATTCATGCATCGCCGCGCCTTGGTCGGCACCTGCCAACCCATCTCTACCGCTGCGGATGCAACTGCTTGGAGAATCCTTGCCGCGCGTGCGATTTGGGGCTTGGAGACGTACGCGCGTTTGTCTCTGAAGGCGACTACGGCGGGATGGGGGTCACGAATTTTTTGCGGTATTTCGAATGTCCTCGGTGATATCAGCGTCGCGAAGTCGGGTTCGAGGTAGACGGTGACGTCAAGGCTCGGGTCCATCCGGGTCGGCTCATGCGCGAGTCGCTGCCCTTCCGGCAATAGACCGTCCTCCGCCAAACAATCCGCGACCCCCGCGACTTCATGGGACTGGACATCCGTTGCCAGTTCCAAGCGCCCGCCCGCCGCGACGACGGCTTCCAACGTTCCGACGGCGCGATTTCGCCGCTCCTGTCGTTTGCGTTCGCTCTTGGCTCGCGCTTCTTGCTCGCGCTGTCGCTCTGCCTCGATACGTGCGGCGTGCTCTTTGAGGAGCTGTGTCCCCTTCGGGGTAATTGTCGCCGCCTATGCCTTGCCCTGTCCTGCGACCGGTACAAGCCCGCGATTGTCGATACCAGCGTTGGTCGCTGCTCCTCCACCCATATCCGTCGATCCTACTGTCGCGGTACGTTTCCGCTGGTGCAGTGGGGCGCCGGACTCGCTCCCTCCCCCGGACAGTCGTAACGACCTGGTATCGGCGATCGATGTGCAAATGACCTATCGGGAGGATTTCGTATGCGAAGGACGACAATCGCCGCTGGACGGGTGGCGATCGCCGCCGTGTCGGTTTTGGGTGTTTCCGCGGTGATCGGCTCCGGTACGGCCCAAGCCGCACCGCAAGACTGTGGCATCACGCGGGACCTGTTCAGCGCGACGGCTACCTGTCACGACACCGATGCGCCCGCTGGTCGGGAGTACGCCGTGATCGTCGAGTGCTTCGGCCTGCATGGAGTGCCGAACGCTTTCCCGCTCATGGCCATCGGCCCGTACCGGGCTTCGTGGGGCGGCTCATTCGGTCCGTCCGGCCAGGGCACGGCCTCCTGCTTGGGACCGCTCAGTGTCGGCACGGTCACCAATGCTTATGTGGCGGTATATCGCGACTGATCGGCGCGAGCAGTCCGGATCGGGAGCCGGGGTCAGTTGTCGCCGGGTGTGGGTGAGCGACGGCGGTGGAAGGCGCGGGTGGCGAGTGGCACGGTGATGCCGTGTAGGAGGACGCTGCCAAGGACTACGTAGAAGGTTGCGGTCAGGGCGATTTCGGCGTTGGTGTCGTCCAGGCGGTTGAAGGCGAGCAGGCCGAAGACGATCGAGGTGGTGCCGCGGGGGCCGAGCCAGCCGGCCAGCCATCGCTGGCGTGGAGGCAGCTCGGATCCGGTCAGGGACACCACGACCGGGAGCATTCGGACGACGGTGAGGACGGCGAGGGCGAAGACCAGCATCTGCCAGCCGAGGTCGGTGAACACCACCAGTACCGAGATCAGGCCGAAGGCGAACCACATGATGATGCCGAGGACGAAGCTGATGTCTTCGAGCAGGTCGAGTTGGCGTGCGTAGGTGGGGGATTCGCGGAAGTAGTGGTAGGCGATACCGGCGATGAAAGCGGCGACGAAGCCGTTGCCGCCGATGCCGGTGGCGACGGCGAAGGTCAGGATCGGGACGACCGTGAGTGCGATCCGTGCCGACTGCTCGCTCATGAGGTTTCGGCTTTCGGCGTGGTTGGCCGACCAGGCCAGCAAGGCGCCGAGGCCGATGCCGACCACAAGGGCTTTGAGCGCCGACGGGCCCGCGGTGCCGAGAGCTTCCAGCGGGCCCGCGGTGTCGCCGGAGTCGGCGACCAGGGCGAGGGCGAAGACGAAGATCGGTGAGACGATGCCGTCGTTGTAACCGCCCTCGACATTGAGGCTTTCGCGGACGCGATGCGGAATTCGCTTGTCCCGCACGATCCAAGAGGCCGGGGCGAAATCGATCGGCACAACGACGCAGGCGATCACCAGCAGTACCGCCCAGGACAGGCTGGGCAGCAGCCACCAGCCCGCCAGCATCGACGCGCCGAGGCTGAGTGGCAGCGCCAGCAGTAACAGCCGGATAGCCAGGCGTGGGGAACGCCCGAGGAGTCCGCCGGTCACCTCGGTGGCGTCGACGAACAGCAGCACGGCCAGGATGAGTTCGGCACCCTTGAGCGCGACTTCGGTATTGAGCGCGTCCGCCAGTGAGTCGCGCACGGTGAATCCGACCGCCACACCGGCGATCACCATCAGGATCGGCACCGAAACCAGCCACTGCTCGAACTTCACCGCGAGCAGTGACCACAGTGCGACGACGAGGCAGACCGTGATCAAAGACAGTGTCACCCGGTCATGCTCCCACAACACGGCCGGCTGTTCGCTGCACGATTGCCGTCCATCTGTTGTGTGCCGTGGGACTTCTGTCCGCTCAGGGCGTGACCTCCGCCACGGGGAGGCAATCTTCTTGCAAAGAGGTCCGTTTGGACCTTAATCTATTCCATATGGACCTTTTGGTAGGGAGTGTCGAGCACGGCGTCGCCGCGGACATGTCTCGGCCGCGATGTCCATAGGCGAGCGCGCGCCGAAATCAGGGCTCTACGAGCCGAACTCACACAATCAAGGAGAACGATGGCAGGCGGTGAAATCGGGCGGGTGACGCCCGTCTACCCGTTGAACCTCATCACCGGTGACGACTTCAAATGGTCGTACAAGTGGGATGGCGGGTTCCCGGACGGCTCGGAACTGTACTTGGAGTTCCTGAACGGTCCGGGCAACAAGGCGAAGGACAAGTGGCCGTTCGCCATCTCGGGGCCGTGGGCATCGCTGCGGGTCCAGTCGGACGTCTGCGATTCGATCACGCCGCAGACCGGGTACCGGCTCGTGTACCGCAATACGACGGTCGTGCCCTCGGATGAATCGGTAATTCAGTACGGAGCAGTGAAGAGGTGGGAGCCGTGACAGAGCTCGAAGGGGTCAGCCCCGTTGTGCCGCAGACGACGCCGTTCGACTACCCCTTCGGTGGCCTGCTCGTGCCCATGGCGGGTGTGAAGGGCGATCAGGGCGCCAAGGGCGATGTGGGGCCGAAGGGCGACAGCGTGACGGCCGTCCGGCGCAGCGGCGCCGCTCTGGTGTTCACCGTCGGCGCCGCCGAATTGCCGAACGTGCCACTGCCGGAAGTGGATTCGCTCGTTTCGTATCGCGACCAGGCCGCCGGCTCCGCGACCAACGCGGCCTACTCCGCGACGGACGCGAAGCGGTGGGCGGACGCCGCGGCGAGCGCGACGCTGCCGGACAACGGCGTCACCGCCGCGAAACTCTCCCCGGATGTCCGGGCGTCGCTGGCCAAGGCCGACAGCGCCAGCCCGGCCGGGCACACGCACACCATCGCGAACGTGACCGGCCTCGCCGCGGCTCTGGACGGCAAGGAAGCCGCGGGCGCGGCAGCGAACGTCGCAACGGCGTTGCGAGACGGTGTAAGTGGCGCGTTGGACACGTTGGCGAAGCTCGCGGCGGCCGTCGGAAACAGCCCGAACCATGCCGTGGAGACGGCGTCGGCGATCGCGGCGAAGTACACGAAGCCCGCGGCCGGTATTCCGTCCGGGGATATCGCCGATGGCGCGGTGTCGGGTGCGAAGATCGCGGATGGTGGCGTTGCGCTCGCCAAGCTGGCTACCGGCCGGGTCGCAGGCGCCGACAAGACCGGCGCGCGGTCGCTCACGGTGTGGGTCGGTACCGAGGCGGACTACCAGGCGATCACCGCCAAGGATCCGAACACCGTGTATCTGAGGTCCTGATGGCGATTTCACTCGGCGAATCAGCGGTCACCGCGGTTGCCTTCGGCGGCCAGGAGATTCAGGCCGTGAGCGTCGGCGCGGTCGATGTCTGGTCGGCAAGGCCGAGCTACACGCGGCGCGGTGGTGACAACTTCAACCGGGCCGATGGTGTCGTCGGCGGCCAGTGGAAGACGTTCGCGGATCAGACATGGGGCGGTGTGCAGGTCCGCGGCAATGCCGTGCAGTGGCTGAAGTCCGGCATCGGCACGCCCGACCTCTATCAGCCGGCGATCCACACCGCGGCGACGGCGACCACGGACGCCATGTTCGCGCGCGCGAAACTGGTTGCCGCGCCGACGAACTACCCGACCGGCGTGATCATCCGATCCAATCCGAGCCTCAATACCGGTGTCATCGCCTTGATTTCGGCGGGCAAGGTACAGGTCGCTCAGACAACCGGCCCGACATCGAGCAGTGTGACCCTCGTCGGCGCCACGGTCAACCGGAATCTCGCCGCGGGAGACACGATTACGTTGCTCGCGAACGGGACCCGCTACGCACTGTATGTCAACGACGAGCCGAAACCGATCTGGGTATGGGACGGTCCGCCATTGGCAGGCAACCGGCATGCCGGGCTGTACGTCCAGGGCGACAGCAGCGCCTACAGCGCGCCACTCGACGATTTCGAATTCGGCGACGTAACGGGCGTGGTACCACCGGCAGTCGCGAAGCCCTAGTAGGCGCAGCGTTGCCACGTTCTGTGGACCAACGGCCCACACCGGCTGACGCGTAGTACAAGGGGTGCCCCACCTGTCCACTCGGACTGGTGGGGCACCCTTGGATCCAACGGCGGACAGCACGTGTCCTACTACCGTGGTTCCGGAGTAGGTCCACCACCGTACGGTCGATTTGCCTTGTGTTGCCGCGACGCGCGGGAGCGTACCTATCAGCTCTTCCTGAAGGTGTGGGAACTGTTCCCCACTATTTCCCGAATAGGCCCGTGTCGCTCGGGAAGTTGGTCGACATAGCGTGTTGTCAGGCGCTGAGGGAAGGAAACTCATGGCCGTTATGGACAACCCGGAAGTCCCGCCCGCGATCCACATCCAGGTAGAGCAGGAGACCGGCCGGGACTACTCGGCACGGCCGATCGGTGAGCTCTCGGTGACGGTGTCCGCGGGACTCGGCGACGATTTCCTCCATCGTCCGGCATCGCTTGTCAGTGCCGGCCCCGATGTGCAGCAGGGCCGTGCGGCCGATGAGGAGTCCACTGCGTCGACAGGTCTCGTCGACGACTTCCTCAACAGGCCTGCGGTGCTCGTAGGCGCCAGCACCGTTGCTGGACAGGAGGACTCGACGATCTCGCCGGGTCTGGTCGACCAATTCGTCAATCGTCCGGCGATGCTGATCAACAACGTTCGGGATGCGGCGCAGGACTCGCGGACGAGCTACACCGAGCAGGGTGCGACGACTTCGGCGGGCCTTGTCGATGATTTCGTCGATCGTCCGGCGGGGCTCGTCCGTGCGGGCCGGGATGCTGAGCAAGACTCTACGGGGACTTCACCGGGCCTTGCCGATGAGTTCCTCAATCGCCCTGCGGCTCTTGTCTTTCACGCCAGGGATGACGCATGACCGCCGCGACGACCGGGTTCGGGTTCGACGACTGGTTCGCCCCGCTCGGGCTTGCCGAGTTCAATCGTGATGTGCTGGGCCGCCGGACGATGGTGACTGAGCCGCGCCAGGAGTTGGCCGATCGTGTCGGGCGGGCGCTCGGTGTCCGGTCCGCCGAGGATCTGTACGGCAAGCGGGTCAGGCAGGTTTCGGCGTGGTTCCCGCGCCTGGACGGCGCCATCAGCTCCGCGGTCATCCAGCCCGACACGGCGCGACGCTTCTACGAAGGCGGAACGACCCTGTTCTATCAGGAGGTCGCCGAGTTCGAGCCGTTCGCACGTGAGGCGGCCGAGGCGTTCGGAGTGTCCGCGAAATCGGCCAAGTGCCAAGTGTTTTGCAACCGACCCGGCGGGGTGACCGCAGTGCATTTCGATCCGATCGATGTGATCACGGTGCAGTTGAGCGGCCGCAAGACGTGGCGGGTGGCGCCGAACTCGTTCGCACCGGCTCCGCTCGAGGGCTGGTCGACGAAGGAGCCGGTTCCGCCGGTCATGCGCATCTATTCCGAGGGGCCGCGCCCGACCGAAATCCCCGCGGATGCGCGCGAATACATCCTCGAACCCGGTGCGGTGCTGCATGTTCCGCGCGGATACTGGCACGAGACCAGCTCCGACCAGGATTCGATCTCCATCCACATCCTGCTGATCCCCCCGCTGCGCCTCGACTTCCTGCTCGCTTCGCTCAGAAACGAACTGCTGCGTGAAAGCTATTGGCGGGAATCGGTTTACGATACGGACGGTGCGTGGTTGCCCGCCGCACGAGATTCCTTCGCCGCTGCCGTGGGCCGCATCGACACCGCAGATCTCGCTCGTCCGCTACTCGAAGACCTCCCGGTGCAGCCCGAGGCCACCTTCGTCCGTGCGGGCCAGGCCTGCCTCACGGTCGACGAGGCGGACGACGCAACCGCCCGAATATCTGTCACCGCCTTCGGTTTTCGCGAGACGAACACCTCGACGGCACGCATCGACTGCCGCCTGCTGCCGCCATGCCGATGGCTGAACGACCTTGCCACCGGCACCCGGCTGGATGTCGCCGACCTCCTGGCGGCATCCCCCGATCTATCGAAAGCTGACGCACAAGATCTCCTCGGCCTCTGCGAGCGAACACGACTCATCCGGCGCGCCTGATTGCGCCCCGATCGACTAACACGGCGGCTGCCAGCCGGATTCACGCCGCGATCAGGGGCTGGATCAGCCCGCTGACCCGCCGCTGAGTGGTCCGGTCGGCACCTTGGCTCCCGCTGATCCCGGGCGGTTGATGTAGACCGTGGTCGATGGGGAGCCGTCGGTTGTCACGGTGACTATCGGGGCTCCGGGGGCCGAGGTGATGGTGCCGCCTTCGACGCGGGCCTCGTAGCCGTTGGGGTAGTGCAGGTCGGAGACGTAGATTTCGGTCGGTTCGGGTTGCGGGCGTGGGGTGTACTGGTAGGCGAAATCGCCGTTGGTGGTGTCGAAGGTCATTCGGCCCGGGGTGCCCGCGGTGGCTCGGGGGTAGGTGCGGACGAGGTCGCGGCCGATGGCGCCGAGGAAGGGGTCGGGTTTGGGGGCGCCTTGGCCGAAAAGGGAGGCGTAGTGCCAGTATTGCCAGCCGATGAAGCGTTCGTCGGCGCGGGTGAGGGTGTTTCGCAGCACTGTCGCGTCACCGTCGCCGAATTCGGTGATGAGCGTGGGGATTCCGGTTCGTTTGGTGAACGAGTCGATGTTGCCCCAGGTCTTGTCCTGCTGGACCGGGCACGCGCCGCGCAGTTCTTCGGGTAGGCCGAGGTAGATCGCCAGTTGGCTGGGGACGCAGTAGTCGTGTGGTGCGAAGACGATGTCGGGGGAGGCGATCGGCGGGTTCTTACCGAGGTTCGATGGCATGGTTTCGTTCCATGTCACGTTCGGCTCCCAGAAGACCGGGATATCGGCGTTGCGGGCACGGACCGCGTCGGTCAGCTTCTGCATTGCCGCTTGGTATTTGGTGTCGAAGCGCGGGCAGCCGTTGGGGAAGCAGGTGAGGAACGCGGAGCCGGGCCACGGCTCGTTCATCAGCTCGATGCCGAGTACTCCGGGGCGTCCGGCCGTTTTCGCGGCCAGCGCCGCGAGTGCTTCGCCGAGATAGTCGAGCACCTTGTTGCTGTTGTTCCACACCTCATCCCAGCCGCGGTTCATGCTCGGCATCAGGTAGTAGAGCGGGAATCCGGGATTCGGCTCTATGACGCTCGGTCGCGCGCGTATCGACCATTCCGGGAATCCGTTGCCGCCCCAGATCTTCGACAATCCGTCCTGATGGTGGTCGAGCAGGGTGTAGATGCCGTGTGCCGCAAGCGTATCGATCACCTTGCCGATGCGTTCGAGGTAGGCGTTGTCGATGGCGCCGCGGGTGGGCATGAGCCCGTCGAAGCTGACGCCGAGCCGCACGGTGTTGAACCCGTGTCGCGCAAGGAGAGTCGCATCCTCGTCGGTCAGGGTGAAGCCGTCGCCGGGTTCGACGTACGGTGCTTGCTTGTCGACGTTGTTGACCCCGTGCAGCAGCACCTTGCGACCCGTGGCGTCGACGAGGTAGCTACCCTCGGCTCGGATCCGGCTGATCGGCGCGTCGGTCGGCGCGGCTTGCGCCGGAAGTGCGATCAACGCGGAACACGCGATCGCGGCGACGGCGGCTCCGGCCAGCCATCGCCGGCTGCGCGCCAACGCCGCCGTCATCGTCGTTTTCATGGCTCTGTGCATCGGAATCCCCGCTCAGGTGGTCGCCAGGAGCTATATGGTCACACGTCCAATTCGCGGGGAAGTTCCCCAGTCGTCGACTGGGGACTGCCCTCAGTGGGCCGAAGGCACGCTTCCCATGGCGGATTCTCCGGGGCGACGAGCGATCGTTGGTATTGTCGTCCGTGCAGGTCACCGGCCATTTTAGGAATAAAGGGCAGGTCGAGAGGATTGCTGTGGACGACACCTACTCCGCCGACTACTCCTACTACTTGCACAAGGTGCGCCACAGCCCGAGCTGGAACCCCTTCGAGGGCATCTTCCGCGCGTAGCGAAAAACCCTGTGGCGAGGGCCTTTTGCTGCGGATATGGTCGCTGGGTGCCCGACACCGCTTTCGCTCATCCTCGCCTGGCGTCGATCTACGACCACTTCGAAGGAAGTCGCGGCGATCTGCCCGCCTACCTCGGCATCGCCGAGGAGCTGGATGTGTACCATGTGCTCGATATCGGTTGCGGGACAGGATCTTTGGCGATACTGCTTGCCGAATGCGGCCGCGCGGTCGTCGGTGTCGACCCGGCCGAGGCGTCGCTCGAGGTCGCGAAGTCCAAACCCACCACGGCGAAAGTCACCTGGATTCATGGTGATGCGACGACAGTGTCAGGGCTCGGCGCCGACCTGGCGATGATGACAGGCAATGTGGCGCAAGTCTTCCTCACCGACGACGACTGGGCACGGACACTGCGCGCCATCCACTCCGCGCTTCGTCCGAGTGGTCACCTGGTGTTCGAAACCAGGCGCCCCGAACGCCGGGCGTGGGAAGAATGGGCCGCCGATCCGGCCCATCTCACCCTCGACATCCCCGGCATCGGGCCGGTGGAGCAGCGTCGAATGGTCACCGATGTGCGCCTTCCGTACGTCTCCTTCCGCTACACCTACCGATTCCTGGCCGACGATGCCGTCGTCACCTCCGACTCGACTCTCCGTTTCCGCGACCGCGACGAGGTGGAATCCGGTCTGGCCGCCAACGGCTTTCGCGTGCTGGATGTGCGCGAAGCCCCGGACCGCCCAGGCCGCGAGTTCGTATTCGTCACGGAATCCGTAAACACATAACAACTTACGTTTTGGCCGCGGCGAAGACCGGTTGCTGAGCATCGGGAACTTCCGTCCCGCGCAACGACGTTCCCGCGGTTTCCCGGAGGAAGGCGCAGGCGATCAGGCCGATCACGGAGGCGGCGACCATGTACGCGGCGGGGAACAATGCCCAGTGGGTCGAATCGATCACCGCCTCGTTGATCAGTGGCGCGGTGCCGCCGAAAGCCGCGGTGGCCACGTTGTAGCCCAATGCGAAGCCCGCGTAGCGGACGTGGGTGGGGAAGATCGCGGGGAAGGTCGCGCTGATGGTCGACAACTGGGGTACGTACAGCAGTCCGAGCACGATGAATCCGATGATGGCCCAAGCGGTTCCGCGGCCCATCAGCCAGTACATCGGCAGGGCCAGCACGGTCAGGCCGGTCAGCGAGAACAACCACATGGGGCGGCGGCCGACCCGGTCCGACAGCCTGCCGAAGAACGGCAGCGCCACCATCATCACCAGCTGGCCGATCAGCATCATCGCGGTGGTGGCCGATTCGCCCATGCCGATGGTGTTCTGGAGATAGGTGGGCTGGTAGGTCAGCAGCGTGTAGTTCACCACGTTGAGCGCGATGACCAGGCCGCCGAGCGTGAGCAGTTCGCGGCGATAGGTCGTCACGAGTTCACGCAGGCCGCTCGGCGGATGATCGTGCTCGGCGACCTCTTGGAAGACGGGGGATTCGTCCAGCTTGGCGCGCAGATACCAGCCGGTCAGGCCGAGCGGCACCGCGAGCAGGAACGGGATGCGCCAGCCGCCGTCGTGCATCGCGTCCGAACCGAGCACGAGCTGGCAGGCGAGCACCACCGTCGAGCCGCCGACAAAGCCCGCGAGCGTGCCGAATTCGAGGAAGCTGCCGAGGAAGCCACGCCTGCGGTCGTTCGCACATTCGGCGAGATAGGTTGCGGCGCCGCCATATTCGCCGCCGGTGGAAAATCCCTGGATGACGCGCAACGTGATGAGCAGCACCGGTGCGAGTGCACCGGCCGTCGCGTGCGTCGGCAGCAGGCCGATCGCGCCGGTGGCGGCGGCCATGAGCAGAATCGTGGTCGCGAGCACCGCTTTGCGGCCGACCCGGTCACCGAGTGGACCCCACACCATGCCGCCAAGAGGCCGCAGCACGAACGACACCGCGAATCCGAGCATCGTGCCGAGTGTGCCCAGCTCGCCGGGAAAGAAGGCGTCGGTGAGGTAGGTCGCCGTCGCCGCGTATACGCCGTAGTCGAACCATTCGGTGGCGTTGCCCATCGCGGCGGCGGCGACCGATCGTCGTAGCGGATTATCCGAATTTCGGTCCGTCACGTGCACGTCCTTTCCAGCCGTCGGACGGACCTGATCCGGCACCGATCCGAAGGCTTTCGCACGAAAAGGACCGTTACCCACGTTTGCTGGAGGGCAAACAACAGCCACCTGCCGCCACCCCCCGACACGCCGACGCCCACCTGGGACAAAGGCGGCAAATGTGATTGCCGCCACAGAGTATGGAATTCGCTGGTTATCCGGCCTTGCTCAGCGGAGCTCGACCGCATCGAAATTCCGCTCGAATCGAGGTGCGGCGAGGCATCGAATGCGCAGGGTCGCGCCGGTCTGGTGCTGGCCCGGACGCGCCCTTCGCCGCGCATCCGTGCGACTCACCGCGGATCTCCTTCTCGCGGACCATGAATGGGCGCACGGCAGACGGTCGCTGAAACTGAAGGTGCCGGACGCACTGACCGTCGTGACGTCCGGATCGGCGCGAATCTCCCATCTGTTCGCCGAGTCCGGTCGGCTCGCGATGGTTTCGAGGCAACACACCGCAACCCCGGTGCGTGCACTTGACGCGCGGGTCCGGCCTCCGCATACTGCGTTCCGGTAGTTGTGCAGCAATTCTCCCGTACGGCAATACCTCCCGATCAGAGGGGCAATGCGACGTTGGGCACGGCTGGTCACTTCTCATCCGCGGATCGTCACGGCGCTGGTGATTTTCGCGATCGCGGCGAGCGGACTCTGGGGCGCGGCGGTACTCGATCGGTTGAATCTGGCAGGCTATACCGATCCGGCATCCGAATCCGCACTGGTGGAAACGCTGATTCGGCAACGGTACGGGCGGCAGACGCCCGATGTCGTCGTCATCTACACCGCGCCGGCGGGTAAGACCCTCGAAGACATCCGAGAGCCGGTTGTCGAACGGATCTCGCGAACAGATTCACGCTTCCTCGCCAAACCTGTTGAGTCGTACTGGACTTCGGTTCCGGCGTTGCGGGATGCCATGGTGTCGGCGGATCACCGCAAGGCGCTGGTGGTCCTGACGCTCACCGGTGATGAGAATCAGCGGTTGCATACCTTCGAGAGCGTTGCCACGAACTTCGAGATTCCGGGGATCCAGACGCGGTTCGCCGGGTTCACCGCGACGACCCGGGGCTACAACGAAGAATCCACGCGCGATCTACTGCGCGTCGAATCGATCGCCATCCCACTGACATCGGCGTTGCTGATCGTGGTCTTCGGCGGTTTGGTCGCCGCAGCCGTCCCGGTATGTGTCGGCGCCGCAACGGTTCTCGGGTCGCTCGCCGCCTTGCGGGTGTTGTCCTACCTGACCGACGTCAGCGGATTCGCGGTCAACATGGCCACTCTGCTCGGTTTGGGCATGGCCGTCGACTACGGCCTGCTCATGGTCTCGCGGTTCCGGGAAGAGCTGCGCACGGGATACGCCGCGAGCGATGCGGCCCGGCGAACGATGTGCACGGCAGGGCGGACGGTGCTGCTCTCGGCGTTGTTGCTGGCCGGTGGGTTCGCCGGGATGACGGTGTTCCGGCTGGCCATGGTTCGCTCGCTCGGGTACGGCGCTATTGCGGCGGTCGCGATCGCCGCGCTGCTGTCGCTGACGGTGGTTCCCGCCGTGCTGGCGCTGCTCGGCCCTCGGGTGAATGCGCTGGCCTGGCGGCGCGGCGCGGTCCAGCGCGGTGAGATCCGCGCCTACCGGTTCTGGGGTCGCCTCGCTGTGCGGGTGGCGGCCCGCCCGGTGACGTCCGCGGTGGGCATCCTCGCCGCGCTCGGTATCGCGGCTGTCCCCATCGCCGGAATCGAGATCGGTGGGTTCGATATGACCGGACTGCCCTCGGACAACCCCGCTCGGGTGGCGCAGGAGGTGCTGACCAAGGAATTTCCCTTGGCCAACAATGGAGCAACCCTCATCGTTCGGGCGGAAGGCGGGGCTGTGCCCGCCGACGCGTGGCCGCGGTCGGTGACCAGGTTCGGGCGACGCCCGGTGTCGCTCAGGTGTTCCAGCTGAGCAGCACACCGGATTTCGTTGTTCTGCACGCGGTTCTGACCAACGACGACTTCTCGAACGCCGCGGCGGCCACCATCGGTGCGCTGCGAATGGTGTCGGTACCCGACGGGGTTCGAGTGCTGGTCGGTGGTGAGAATGCGGCCAACGCCGATACCAATACGGCCGTCGCAGACGGAATTCCATGGATGACAGCCGTGATGATCATCGCCACCCTGGCCGTGTTACTCGGTGCGTTCCGGTCCGTCGTCCTGCCGTGCAAGGCCGTCGTGATGGCCGGGATCAGCGTTGCCGCCACGCTCGGCATTCTGACTTGGATCTTTCAGGACGGCCACCGGGCCGCCACGCTGGGTGTCACCGCCGCCGCGCTGCCCGCGACGTCGGTGACCATGGTGGTGGCCATGATATTCGGACTGTCCACCGACTACGAGGTGTTCTTGATGTCCCGCATGATCGAAGCCCATCGTGCCGGTGCCGACACCGCGCAATCGGTTCGGCAGGGCATGGCCGCCACCGGGCGCGTCATCACCGCGGCGGCGTCGCTGTTGGTCATTGTCACTGGGGCGGCGGCACTTTCGCAGATGAGCCTGATGAAGATCGCCGGTTTCGGCATGGCGGTGGCCATCGTCCTCGACGCGACAGTGGTGCGCATGCTCCTGGTGCCCGCGGTGGTCGTCCTGATGGGGCGCGCCAACTGGTGGTTTCCCGCGCTCGGCCCGCTCGTGATTCGGCGAAATGGTATCGACTGCCAGGGAATTCGCTCGTGACCGAGCCGAATCGACGCACGTTCGTACGAGCAGCCTCCGCCTTCATGGACGCCATCGCCGCACCGGTATTCGGCACGCTCGGCGGCACGGTACGTCTCGGCCCGGTCGGACTCATCGCGGTAACTACGCGCGGCCGCCGCTCCGGGCAGCCCCGCACTGTGCTGCTCTCGCACTACAGCCGCGCCGACGATGGTTACGTCGTCATCGGCACCCACGGCGCGTCGCGCCGCCAACCCGCCTGGTACTACAACATTTCCGCCGACCCGAGGGTCACCGTCACCGCCGACGGCCGAACCCGCCCCATGCTCGCCCACATTATCGACAACCCGGAACGTCGACACCTGCTGCGCCGATATGCCTTGCGCGGCTACGGAATCCCCGCCCTGATCATCTCCAACGCCCTCGTCGATACTCGCACGGTCCCCATCGTGTCCCTTCGAACACCGAGCTGAAACGCGCAGATCGAAAGTCATAGACGAGGCTCGCGGTATGAGGCCTTGTCTATCCCGCCCTGTCAGACTCTTCGCATGATGGTCAGACTTGCACGAGAGGAAGACTTTCCGGCTTTTCTCGGACTGGCGACGCAGGTCGAGCAGTGGTTCGGTCCGATGGTCGAGGAGCCTGGGTTTCACAGTGCGGTGGAGAGGCACATTCGCCGGTCGGCGGCGCTCGTGGCTGTTTCATCGGAGTCGGACGTTCTCGGTGCATTGCTGTTCGGCGGGAAGGCTCCGGCATACCACGTTCATTGGCTTGTCGTCGCGAAGCGGGAACGGGGGAAGGGAGTTGGCCGGGCGCTGATGGCAGACGCTGTCGGCAGGTTCGTGCGGGGTCCGGGCAGTATCGAGGTGGTCACCTTCGGAGCCGACCATCCTGGGGCAACCGCCAGTGGCGCACGTGCTTTCTACGAGAGGCTCGGTTTCACGCCCGCCGAGGCCGCGGCCGCGGGGCCGGAAGGTGGTTCGCGGCAGGTGTTTCGGCGGGCTATTGCCTGATTCACACGGTGATGGTGACTTTGGCGCGGGCGTGTTCGGCTTCTACGTAGTGGATGGCCTTGGGGGTTTCGTGGAGGGGATAGGTGCGGTCGATGGCCGGGGTGAGTTTGCCGGATTCGATGAGGTCGCGGAGGGTGGCGAGGTTGTGGTTGTTCGGTTCCTGGGTGAATTGGAGTAGGCGTTGGCGGGTGAAGCGGGACAGGAGCTGGGCTTTGATGAACAGGGTCATCGGGCCGATCAGGCTGCCGCCCGTGAAGGTCCGGCCGCCGGAGAGGACGAGGGTGCCCTCGGGGGTGAGCGCGCGGCGCAGGGCGGACAGGGATCGGTTACCGACCAGGTCCAGGACGGTATCGTAGCGAGTTCGATTGGCGGAGAAGTCTTCTCGGGTGTAGTCGATGACGTGGTCGGCGCCGAGTGAGCCGACCAATCCCGCATTCCTGGCACTGCATACCGCGGTGACCTCGGCGCCGAAGAGTTTTGCGAGCTGAACGGCGAAGGTGCCGACGCCGCCCGAGGCGCCGTTGATCAGAAGTCGCTGCCCCGCACGAACTTTCGCGATGTCGCGCAACCCGATGAGTGCCGTCGTTCCGGCGAGCGGTACCGCCGCCGCCTGTTCGAAGGTCAGGTTGATCGGCTTGGGTTCGACCGAATCCGCAGGGGCGCGGACGTATTCGGCGAAGGCGCCGTCGGCGTTGCCGAGATCGCCGAACACTTGGTCGCCGACCGCTATTCGGGTGACGCCCGGGCCGACGGCTTCGACCTGGCCCGCGAAATCCCGTCCCCGGATGGGTTGTTTGGGCCCGCGTAATCCCCACGAGGGAGCGAGGAGACGCACCAGGTAGGGGTCGCCCTGCATGACGTGCCAGTCGTAGGCGTTGACCGAGGCTCCGCGCACCCGCACCAGCACCTCGTTGTCGGCGATCGCCGGCGTGTCGACCTCCCGGAGGCTCAGGACATCCGGTGAGCCGTACCGCTCCTGCACGATCGCCTTCATCAGGTCTCCGTAACGGGCGAGCCCGGCACCGGAAGCGGCTGCGATACCGCGTTCCAGCGCCCTCACGGTGATGGTAGCCCGGCGTACGGTCCGGCGGCCCGGATCCGGGCCCTAGTCTTCGAGGAAGGTCGCCGCGGTGCGCCGCCGGCGGTCGACGGTCACCGTGAAGATATCGGGCCTTGCGTAATGGCCGGTCGGGTCGAAATTCTGGCGTGCACGCGCGACCTCGCCCCGATCGATGTCGGCGATGAGGAGGCGCTCGTCGCCTGCCACCGGCTCGATCAGCCACTGCCCGTCGGGATGGGCGAGCGCGGAGCCGCCGTTGTAACCGGCGGGAGTGTCGAGCGCGAGCAGTTCGTCGCGCAGCGGGAAGTCGGACGGCACGTCGGCGTAGTCGAGCACCGCGCCGACCGCCAGTGAGTACACGCGACCCTCCATGGCGATGAAGCGAGTGATGTCCTCGGTGTTGCGGACCGCTCCTGGCCAGGTGGAGATGTGCAGTGTCGTGCCGTCGGCGTACAGGGCATGGCGGGCCTGCGGCATCCAGTTCTCCCAGCAGGACAGGCCGCCGACCCGGAATTCGCCGACATCGTGCGCACGCAATCCGTGCCCGTCGCCGATGCCCCAGACCATCCGCTCCTCGTGGGTCGGCATCAGCTTGCGGTGGGCGCCGACGAGCCCGCGGGCCGGATCGATCGCGACGAGGGTGCAGTACACGGTGCCGCGCACTCGCTCGGTGATGCCGAGGTAGCAGAACACCCCGAGATCGGCCACCGCCTCGCGCACGGCGGCGAGGTGCGGACCGTCGAGGGTGACCGCGGCGTCCAAATAGTATGCGTAGGCGGCCTTTTGGGCCGGATCGTCGAACCGCGCGCCGCCGGTCGGCGCGAGCCAGATCGGATAGCCGGACAGGAAGGTCTCCGGGAACGCGACCAGGTCGACCCCGGCCGCGGCGGCCTCGGTCAACCGGTCGATGACGATCTTCGTCCCGGCGGCCGGATCGAGCCAGGCCGGACGAGCTTGTGCCGCAGCGATTCGCATGCCCCATGCTAGGGCGTATCGAAATGCTCGACGTATCGAAATGCTGGGCGGATCGAACGTGCGGCGGCCCCGATCGCCCACACGGAAGGGGTGACGCGGAATGCGGCTGGTAGCCAAGGCATTACGGTTGACGGTCCTGATCGGTGACGGCGACGTCTGGCACCGTAAACCGCTCGCGCGCGAGATCGTGCACCGCGCCCACCGGGCCGGGTTGGCGGGCGCCTCGGTGTTCCACGGCGTCGAAGGCTATGGCGCGCACTCGCAGATCCACAGCAGCCGCCTGCTGTCCCTGGCGGAGGGGTTGCCGGTCGCGATCGTCATCGTCGACAGCGAGGAGCGGATCCGCGCATTCCTGCCGCAACTCGACGAGATCATCACCGAGGGACTGGTAGTCCTCGATCCGGTCGAGGTCATCCGCTACGGCGCGGGGCCCGTCGGCTAATCTGGGGAGCGCGGCGGTGGGGCTCGCCGCTCCGATACTCGGAACAACCGGGTACTTCGGAACAACCGTGGCGTCGCCACCAACAGTCCCTACTCGACCAGTTCGTGGATCGTGTAGGGAGACGTGTGGGATGAGCCGGGCCTGGGAGTACCTCGTGATCGCCGTCGGCGGCGGTCTGGGCGCGGCGGCCAGATACGGTGTGGCGCAGCTGTTCCCGGTCCAGCGCGGCACCTTTCCGCTGGCC
The DNA here is from genome assembly GCF_044547285.1 of Nocardia sp. NPDC052566. NCBI lineage: Bacteria > Bacillati > Actinomycetota > Actinomycetes > Mycobacteriales > Nocardiaceae > Nocardia > Nocardia sp. NPDC052566. Next base: position 1,214,186 of record NZ_JBIUAF010000002.1, read on the forward strand.
ACCTTCGCCACGAACATGATCGGCTGCTTCCTCATCGGCGTGCTGATGGTGGTGATCAGCGATATCTGGGTCGCACACCGACTGCTGCGCCCCTTCCTCGGCGTCGGTGTGCTCGGCGGCTTCACCACGTTCTCCACCTACGTCGTCGAGGTGCGAGATCTGCTGCGGCCCGGCACCTTTCCCCTCGCCGCAGCCTACGCGGTGGCCACCGTGGCCGCCGGGCTGTTCGCGGTCGTCGCGGCCGTCCGGTGCACCCGCGCACTACTTTCCCTGCGCCGCACTAGATTTCGGTCGCGGCCAGACGCAGCCCGAGCGCGATCAGCGCCGCGCCGGTGACTCGTTCGAGCCACCGGCAGCGCCGCGCCGACGACCTGGAACCATCGCCGCCGAGGTCACAGCGATCACGAATCCGCCGAGCGGCGACCATGTCGTCACCCGAGTACGGCACGAACGCTATGGCCCGGCGAGCGCCTGTTTCGTAAGGGTCGCGACGGCAGGGGAATTGGGCAGATCGGCGTGACCGGCGCTGTCGTCCGGATCCACGTCCTGCACCCACACATTGGCGACCGACGCGCCGGGACCCGCGGTGAGGAAGGTGGCGCTCGGCGGCTGGGAGGCGTCGTCACGGGTGCTGGCGATCGCGGTGTAGCGGATTCCGGGGTCGGTATCGCCCGCGGCGTTGAGCGTGCGCAGGAACTCGCTGCCCACCATCTGCTGTGCCGCGGCGACGCCGACGGCGCGGGAGATCAGATCGGCGGCCAGCGGTCCGCTCCCGGACAGCTGAGCGAAGGTGCCGTGATTGCTGCCCGCGATGCTGACCAGCCTGGCGACCTTGCCGTCGGCGCCACCCGCGAAGCGCAGGTACTGGCGTGCGACGAGGGCGCCCTGCGAGTGTCCGACGAGATCGACCTGCGCGGCGCCGGTTGCCGTGCGCACCCGGTCGACGAAGGCGCCGAGCTCCACGGCCGATTTCGTGATGTCACCGGTCGCGTACACGCCGGGCACGGCACCGTACGGGCTGCTGCCGTCCTTGCCGTAGTTGAGCGAAAAGACGCAGTAGCCTTCGGCTTTCAGCCGAGGGGCGAAGACGTCCCACGCGTTCTGATTGTCCCAGGTGCCGTGTACCAGCACGACGGGCCGTGGGTGGCTCTCGGTCGGCGCGCAATCCCATTGGTTGGTGCCCTGTGGCGATTGGCTGCCGTCGGGCCTGCCGAGGCCGGGGATGCCGGGAATCGCCGCCGCATCGGGCAGGCCGAACAGTAGACCGGCGAGGATCACCGACATCGCGGATCCGAGCCGAAAGGTAGATCTGATCACAACAAAGCCTATCTGAGCTCGGGATAATCGCTGTCCAGATAGGCGCTGCGCACGATCCAGGCGGGCGCGGTGGGCAATTCGGATACCGAACCCGCGGTGTAGGCGGCCACCGGTGTGCCCGCGCTGTCGTAGACGGGTAACTGCGCGGGAATGGCGCCGCCGTCGCTGAGGATCAGCACCGGGCGGCCGTCGCGGTACACCAGGCACAGCGTGCCCATGCCGCATGGCAGCGTCTCGTCCGCCGGAAGGGTGGCCGCCTCGGCCGTGCCTGTCGTCGATTCCGTGCCGTACATGAGTGCTCCTGAGTGAGCTCGGTTGACCGCATCACTGTCGACATCGGCGCCCTCCCGCACGGGCCCCGGACCCATCGTGCCACTCGCTCCGCGGCGCGGCGATCCGGGGAGCGGAACAGTGCGGCACGCGGGGGTTCGGCTCCGGCTGAGCGCCCTGCGCTGCTGTTATCGTCCCGATGTGTCCGAGGTGATGCGGTCCCCTGCGGTGCTTCGACCGGGCGTACTTCGACCGGCCGGGGATGAGGCCAGGGTCGGCGCCGTCGAGCTGTTCTTCGATCTGGTCTACGTCTTCACCATCGTCCAGCTGTCGCACTTCCTGCTCGAGGACGTGTCGTGGCTCGGCGCCGCGCGCACGGCAGTGCTGTTCGCCGCGGTGTGGTGGGGCTGGAACTACACCGCCTGGGCGATGAACTGGCTCGACCCGGAGCATGTGGTGGTGCGTGCGCTCGTCGCGGTGCTGATGCTGGCCGCGCTGGTGATGGCGGTGGCGATTCCCGAGGCGTTCACCGGTCGTGCGGGCGTATTCGTCGGCGCGTACCTGTTCCTGCAGTGGGTGCGCAGCGCCTTCATGGTCGGCGCGTTCCGCGGGCAGCCGGTGATGCGCCGCAACTACGCCCAGTTGCTGGCGTGGAGTGTGCTCGCGGGCGTGGTGTGGACGATCGGCGTGTTCGTGCCGGAGAGCGCGCGGCTGCCGGTGTGGGCCTGCGCGGTGCTCATCGACTACGCCGCACCGCGCGTGGGTTTCTGGCTGCCGGGCGTCGGCACCTCCGACATGTCGACGTGGCCGCTGGCCGAAGGCCATCTCGCCGAACGCAACCGGCTGGTGTTCATCATCGCGCTCGGTGAATCCATTCTGATCCTCGGCACCACGCTCGGCGGCGTCGAATGGACGCCGGGGGTGATCACCGCGGCGGTGGTGGGTTTCGTGGCCATCGTGCTGCTGTGGTCGCTCTACTTCAACTATCGCGGCGGCAATGCCGAACACGAGGACGCGGAGCGCACCGAGGCGACCCGGCTCGCGCGCGGCGCCTACGCTTATGCGCATGGCCTGATGGTCGCGGGCGCGATCGTCGCCGCGGTCGGCATCGAACTGGTGGTCGCGCATCCGTGGCACCACACGACGTGGCCGGTGGCCCTGACTGTGATCGGTGGGCCCGCCATCTATCTGCTCGGCAATATCGCCTTCAACGTCTCACGATTCGGCCGGATGCCGTGGTCGCGCCCGCTCGCGCTGGCCGCGCTCGCGCTGCTGCTGCCGCTGGCCCCGCACGTCTCCGCACTGGTGTTCAGCATCTTCGCCACACTGATCCTTGCGGTGCTCGGCGTCGCGACCGGCGAACTGCGCGGACATCCCGGCTAGTGTTTGCCGCGTGATTACGACGCAGGAGCGCTCGCGCTCGCCCTTCACCTCCTGGCTGCTGGAGGGCGCCGCCGACGAGCGGTACTCGCAGCACGCCGGTCCGATGCGCAAGCCGGGCGATGTCGAACATGAGCGCTCGTGGTGGAAAGTCATGTGCCTCACCGGCGTCGACTATTTCTCCACGCTCGGTTATCAGCCCGGTATCGCCGCGCTCGCCGCGGGCGTGCTGTCGCCGCTCGCGACGCTGGTACTGGTAGCGCTGACGTTGCTCGGCGCGCTCCCGGTGTATCGGCGGGTGGCCAGGGAGAGTCCGCACGGCGGCGGCTCGCTGGCCATGTTCGCCCAGTTCCTGCCGCGCTGGACCGGCAAGATCTTCATCCTGGTGCTGCTCGGCTTCGCGGCCACCGATTTCGTCATCACGATGACGCTCTCGGCCGCCGACGGCGCCGCACACATCGTCGAGAATCCGTTCGTGCCTTCGGCATTGGAGCACCACAACCTGCTCATCACGCTGGTGCTGCTCGCGCTGCTCGCCGCGGTGTTCCTCAAGGGTTTCGCCGAGGCGATCGGCATCGCGGTCACGCTCGTCGGGCTGTACCTGTCGCTGAATCTGGTGGTCGCGGCCGTCGGGCTGTACCACGTGTTCACCGCCGGTGATCTGGTCGTCGACTGGGCACACGCGCTGACCGCCCAGCACGGCAACGTCTTCGCCATGATCGGCGTCTCCCTGCTGGTGTTCCCGAAGCTCGCGCTCGGCCTGTCCGGCTTCGAGACCGGTGTCGCCGTGATGCCCCAAATCAAGGGCGGGCCAGGCGAATCCGAGGACAACCCGGTGACCAGGATCGCGGGCGCGCGCAAACTGCTGACCACCTCCGCGCTGATCATGAGCGGCTTCCTGATCGTCACCAGCTTCATCACCGCGGTGCTGATCCCGGAAAAGGAGTTCCAGCAGGGCGGTTCGGCCAACGGGCGCGCACTGGCCTTCCTGGCGCACCAGTATCTCGGTGACCTGTTCGGCACCGCCTACGACGTGAGCACCATCGCGATCCTGTGGTTCGCCGGCGCCTCGGCGATGGCGGGTCTGCTGAACCTGGTGCCGCGCTACCTACCTCGCTACGGCATGGCGCCGGAATGGGCGCGGGCGGTGCGGCCGCTCGTGCTGGTGTTCGCGGTGATCGCGTTCGGTATCACCTGGTATTTCGACGCCGACGTCGACGCGCAGGGCGGCGCGTACGCGACCGGTGTGCTGGTGCTGATCACCTCGGCCGCGGTCGCGGTGACGCTGTCGGCGGCGCGAAAAGGCGAGCGCACCAAGGTGATCGGATTCGGCGCGGTATCGGCGGTCTTCGTCTACACCACGATCACCAACATCATCGAGCGCCCGGAGGGTGTGCAGCTCGCCTCGCTGTTCATCCTGGCGACCATCGTGGTGTCGTTCGTCTCGCGTACCCGCCGCTCGTTCGAATTGCGGGCGCTGACGGTGACTTTCGACGACGCGGCGGCCGCGATGATCGACGAGGCCGCGGCACAGGGCGTCATCCGGATCGTCACGCACGATGTGGATCAGCGCCAGCCGGAGGAGTACCTGGAGAAGGCGGCCGAACAGCGGCTGGAGAGCCACATTCCGGACGACGCCCCGATCCTGTTCCTCGAGGTGATCGTCGGCGACGCCTCCGATTTCAGCACCGACCTGCGGGTCACCGGTATCGAGCTGGCCGGGTACAAGATCCTCGGCGTCGACGCCACCGCCATCCCCAACTCGATCGCCGCGATCCTGCTCGCCATCCGCGACCGCACCGGCATCAATCCGCACGTGTATTTCGAATGGACCGAAGGCAATCCGCTGGTCAACCTGATGAAGTTCCTGTTCGTCGGCGAGGGCGAGGTCGCGCCGGTGACCCGCGAGATCATCCGCCGCGCCGTACCCGACCCGATGGAACGCCCGCACGTGCACGTGGACAGTTAGACGCGGCGCATCACCGAAACCACCTTGCCGAGCACGACCGCCGCGTCACCGTCGATGACGTCGTAGGCCGGGTTGCGCGGCTCCAGGTAGACGTGGCCGTTGCGGCGCCGATACACCTTGACGGTGGCCTCGCCGTCGATCATCGCGGCCACGATCTCCCCGGAGTGCGCCTCGTGCTGCTTGCGCACCACCACGATGTCGCCGTCGCAGATGGCGGCGTCGATCATCGAGTCGCCGCGCACGCGGAGGCCGAAAACCGTACCGCGCCCGACTAATTCGCGCGGCAGCGTCATCGTGTCGTCGGTGTGCTCTTCGGCGAGGATCGGCACGCCCGCCGCGATGTCGCCGACCACCGGCACGGCCACCGAATCGTCGCGCTGCTCCTGCGGCGCACTCGCCTGCAGGAACAGCCGCACATCGATCGGGCGCGACATGGCCGGGCCGCGGCGCAGGAAACCCCTGTCCTCCAGACTCTTCAGATGTTTCGACACCGACGACGATGACCGCAGCCCGACCGCGTCGCCGAGCTGCCTGGTGTTCGGCGGATAACCGTGGCGCACCACCCAATCCCGGATGGTGGCGAGGATCCGCTGCTGACGTGGCGGCAGGGTCGAGGTGTCGAGGTGCTCGAACGTGTCGAGGTGGTCGTATCCGGTCACCTGGCGAATCGTAGAGGCAGCGCTGCCTGTCAGCGCAGCGACTCGGCGGCCGCCGCGGCGATCGCGGCGGCGACGGCGACGAGCGCGGGGGAGTCCAGGCGCCACTGCTGCCAGTACAGCGGCACTTCGATGAACGTGTCCTCGACGAGCGTCAGCCGAGCGTCCCCGCGCATCGCTTCGGGAATCATCCCCCAGCCGAGGCCGAGCCGGACCGCGTCGGCGAAGCCCTCGGAGGACGGAACATAGTGGCGCGGTGGGTCGATCGGCTGCCTGGTGCGCCTGCGCAGGTGGCGATGCTGCAGGTCGTCGTTGCGGTCGAACAGCACCATCGGCGCGACCGCGTACGCCTTGACGGTGGGTCCGTCGCGGAACCAGGTACGGACGAACTCGGGGCTCGCCATCGGGGAATAGCGCATGGCGCCGAGCTTTTCGACCTTGCAGCCCTGCACCGGCGCCGCGGTGGCGGTGATGGCCGCCATCACCGTGCCGTCGCGCAGCAGGCGGGTGGTGTGCTCCTCGTCCTCGCGGTGGATCTCGAAGCAGATCCCCTTCGCCGCCGCGGCGAGCGCGGGCATCACCCAGGTCTGCAGCGAATCGGCGTTGATGGCGAGCGGCATTCGGATCGGCCGGTCGGTGGGCTGATGGGCGTCGCCGAGTTCGCGCGCGGTATCGCCCTGGAGCAGTTCGATCTGGCGGGCCAGCCGCAGCACCGCGAGCCCGGATTCGGTGGCGCGCACCGGTTTCGTGCGCTGCAGCAGGATCCGGCCCGCCGCGTCCTCCAGCGCCTTGATGCGCTGGCTGATCGCCGACGGGGTGACGAGCAGCCGTCTCGCCGCGGCCTCGAAGGTGCCCTCGGTGATCGCGGCGTTGAGCGCCCTGAGCTGGTCGAGCTGCAGATCCATGGTAAGAGATGCTAATGGTAGTTCAGAATATTTAGTTTGGCTGGCGATTATTTACGGCCTACGTTCGAAGGCATGACGGCTTCCTCTGCGGCACTGGCGGCCGTCTCCGGTTTGGGTTTCGCGCTGTCGCTGATCGTGGCGATCGGCGCGCAGAACGCGTTCGTGTTGCGGCAGGGGTTGCGCGGGCAGCACGTGCTCGCGGTGGTCGCGGTGTGCACGCTGTCGGACGCGGTGCTGATCGCGGCGGGTATCGGCGGCTTCGGCGCGCTGGTCACCTCGATGCCCGTGGTGATGACGGTGGCGCGCTACGGCGGCGCGGCATTCCTGTTCGGCTACGCGCTGCTAGCGGCGCGCCGTGCGCTGTCGGCGTCGGCGCTCACCGCGGATTCGGCGGGTGCGACGGTCGCGCTCGGCGCCACCGTCGCGACCTGCCTGACGCTCACCTGGCTCAATCCGCACGTCTACCTGGACACGCTGGTGCTGTTCGGCTCCTTCGCCAGCACCTACGCCGGCGCGGACCGGTGGTTTCTCGGCGTCGGCGCGATATTCGCCAGCATCATCTGGTTCAGCTCGCTCGGCTTCGGCGCCCGGCTGCTCGGCCCGCTGTTCGCCCGCCCCGGTGCGTGGCGGATCCTGGATTCGGCCATCGCGGCGGTGATGTGCGCGCTCGCCCTCGGACTGGTGCTCACCGCCTAGGCCCGCTGAACATCCGCGCGGCGAACGCGTGCTCCTCGGCGACCTGTGCGCGCCGTGCGGTGATCGCCGCGGCGGGGGATGCGCCGGTGCGCAGCGCCTCGAACAGGGCGGCCGCGTCCTCGATGGCGTCGCGCGCGCCGATGCCCGCCGCCGGGGTGATGGCATGGTCGGCATCGCCGATCAGGACGATGTCCTCGCGCGCGGGCGCGGCGTCGTCCAGCGGGACATCGCGCGCGTTGGAGACGTGCACGGATTCGGTATCGCGCAGCGCCATATCGATGATCTTCGGGATATCGGGCACCGCGGCACGGACCGCGTCGGCCCACTCCTCGACCGGATGAAACCCGATGTCGCCCAGCGGGATCGGCGGGCGGTTGATCCTGGCGAACCAGACGACCCGCCGGTCGTGCCACAGGTGCCCGAAGGCGTTGTGCGGCGGCGCCGGTGTGGCACGGTCGATCTGGAAGTGCAGCACCGACTGTTCGGTGGGCAGGACGACCATCCGGGTGGTCGAGCCGTAGACGACGACCTGACCGGTGTGCACCGGGGTACGCTCGGGCTCGAGCCGGGCGCGGACGATCGAATCGATGCCGTCGCACCCGACGATCAATCCGTCGGACCGCACCGTATCGTCCCCGAAATGCAGTGTGGCCCTGTCGATATCGATGTCGGTGAGCGCCATGTCGTACCGGATGTCCGCGCCGGCCGTGGTGGCGAAGTCGGTGAGTATCGTCATCAGGTCGGCATAGTGGTGCAGGCGGCGGCCCGCGCCGGGCGTGGTGCGGTGATCGCCCGCGTTGTCGTCGACCCGCATGCCGTGCACCGGCGACGAGTAGTCGCGCAGTAGCTCGCGCGAGACGCCGAGCCCTTCGAGGGCGGTGTGCGCGCGCTGATCGAGGAACAGGAAGGCGCCCGTGCCCGCCCTGCTCTGCCGTTCGTGTACGGCGACCGGAATCTCTTGCCGCGCAAGTGCTCCCGCCAATACCGTGCCCGCGATGCCGCCGCCGATGATCGTGACCATCACTGCTCCTGTGCCCTCAGCCAATCGGTCGCCCGCTTGCGGGATGCCTGCGCCAGCCACGCATCCTGGATCACCTCGGTCAGCTCACGCAGTGTGAGCTCGCCGATTCGGCTGCCGCGCACCAGCACCGACAGATGGCCGTCGAAATGCGGTGTCGTGAAGAACGGCGAATCCGGATCCTGCACGAGCGCTTGCTTATCGGATTCCGAGGGTACCCAGAACACGATCACATCCGGATACCTTTCGCCGGTCTCCGGATCGAACGCGTCGGGGCGCGGGGTGCGGAAGAAGACGAACGACTTACGCCCCACCTGATAGATCGAATTGCCGGACGGGCCATCGATCCTGGTCACATACGGCATACCGGTGGCCAGTGTGTGCACGTCGGCGATCCGGGCGCGCCGCGAAGTCGGCATGGCACCAGCGTAGGCCCGAACCCCGGCCCGGGTGCCGGGATACCCGATCGACCAGTCGGTACGGACACGCCGAATTCCTCGATGCGGATTCCATTCCTCCAAGACAACGGCGGGCCGGATCGGCGAGAGTGGATATCGTGACGGATGCGGTGATTCGGCGCGAGCCGGAAGTCGACGAGCTATGGGGTCCGAACGGGGCGGGCGACGACGGCACGGTGGTCGGGCGCACGGTCGCGATTCTGGACGCGGTGGAGGGTGCCACGGCACCGGTTCCGCTCGCACTACTGACCCGGCGGACCGGGATTCCCAAGCCCACCGTGCGCAGGATCGCCAACGCGCTGGTGGAACGCGGCATACTGACGCGGTCGACACAGGGCTATTCGACCGGGCCCCGGCTGATCCGCTACGGCATGCGCGCGGTGCGCCAGCAGCGGATCGCGCTCACCGTGCAGCCGTATCTCCAGGACGCGCATGCCGGATCGCGCGGCGGGATGGCCTGGTTCGCCACCGTCGACGCGGGCGAATTGCTGGTCACCGGTTCGGTTTTCGGCCGCGGGCATCGCACGGTGTTCGATCGCACGCCGTGGCCGAACCTCGGCGATTTCGGGCCGAGCGTCGTGCTCACCGCGGTCGGCAGGCTGCACGCCGCGCACGATCCGCAGCGGGCCGACCGGATATTCGACACCGGCTTCGCGCCGCTGACCCGGTATTCGGTGACCAACCCGAACCGGCTGCGCGTGCTGCTCGACGAGGCATACGACACCGGCTATGCCGAGGAGAACGAGCAGGTCCTGCTCGGCTGGGGCTGTATGGCGGTGGCGCTGCGCGATGCCGGCGGCCGGATGCACGGCGCCTTCGGCGTACTCGGCCGCCGCGATCACATCGCCACCCGCGGCCTGCGCGCCGGACTCGAACGGCTGACCGGCGACCTGGGCCGCCAGCTGACCGGCCTGCACCCGGAGCAGTCCTAGACGCGAGCAGCCTAGACACTGGCAAGGGCCACAACGAGTTTGGGTGTGATCGTGATCAGCACCCGCGCGCGGCCCGCATCGCCGAGCGCCGCGCGGGCGGGGGAGTACTTCTCGCGGATCCGCTGTGTCCACCGGCCGTCCGGATCGGCGGCCAATTCGGCGTCGCCGATGACTCGCAACTGCCGATTGGGCCGCTGCCCGTCGGCCCGCGGCGCGGCTTCGCGATCGATCACCAGCCCGACCCGCGGATTCGCCAGGATCCGCCGCAGATGCGGCCGCCCCGCAAAGCTGGTGAGCCGGAAGATCCCGTCATCCCAGAGGAACCAGATCGGCGTGACATGCGGATATTCCGCCGCGTCGATCGTGGCCAGATGCGCGACGATATCGGTGGCGAGCAGCCCGGCGACCTCGGCCGGGCGTAGCGTCCGCATACTCCGCCGATCCCTCCTGTTCGAACTTATGTTCGATTATATCGGAGGGTGATGTGCTCGTCAGGTGTAGTGCGCGCGCAGCTGGCGCTTGTATACCTTTCCCGACTCGTCGCGCGGGAGTTCGGTGACGATCCGGATTTCGGCCGGGACCTTGTAATCGGCGAGCTGTCCGGTAAGCCGGGCGCGCACCTCGGCCGCCGTCACCGTCGCACCTGGACGCGGGACGATATGGGCGGCAACGGTTTCGCCGAGATCGCCCGGGTCGGGGATGCCGAAGGCGGCCACATCCTCGACGCCGTCGAGCGCGCTGATCGCGGCCTCGATCTCGGCGGGATAGATGTTGACGCCACCGGCGATGACGATCTCGCTCGACCGGCCGGTGAGATAGAGGTAGCCGTCGGCATCCAGGTAGCCGGTATCGCCGACGGTGATGAATCCCGGTAGCGGACCCGGGGATTCGGCCTGGTGCAGATAGGTGAAGTTCGGCCAGTAGTCGGCGCCGCGCACGAAGACCCGGCCGACTTCGCCTGTGGGCAGCGCGATTCCGTGCTCGTCGGCGACGACCGCGGCGGACCCGTCGACGCCGCGCCCGACGCTGCCCGGGTGCGCCAGCCACTCCCGCGCGCCGATCCAGGTGATGGTGCCCGCCTCGGTGCAGCCGTAGAACTCGATCAGCGCGTCGCCGAACCAGTCGATGGCGGCGCGCTTCACGGCGGGCGGACACGGTGCGGCGGAATGGATCAGGTGGGTGAGGCTGGAAATGTCGTAGCGGTCGCGCACCGCGACGGGTAGCGAAAGCAGTCGCGACAGCATCGTCGGCACCACCTTCGCGAGGGTGATGCGCTGCTCGGCGATCAGCTGCAGAAAGCGTTCGGCGTGCCAGCGCGGCATGATCGTGATGTCGGCGCCCATCCGCAGCGCGAGTACGGCGAGCGCGTTCGGGCTGGTGTGATAGAGCGGTCCTGCGACGAGCATCCGCGCGCCGGGGGACAGGCCGATCCGCTGGGCGGTGGCACCCGCGATGGAAAGCAGCTGGTGCGGTGTCATGCGTTCGCGGGCAACACCTTTCGGTGTGCCCGTGGTGCCCGAGGTGTAGATCAGTCCGAGTGAGTCGGCGATGGCGCCGTCGAGGTGGCCGAGCGGCTCCGGCTGCGCATCGATCCAATCGTCCAGCGTGGGATGCCGATCGGTGAGTTTCGCGAGCGCGCGATCGAATCCGCCCTCGCCGAGCATTTCGGCGGGCATGGCGACCTCGAGCACCGGTGTGTCGACGCCGGTGCTCGCGACGGCCCGCTCGATCCGGCCGATGAATTCGGTGTGCGCGATGACGAGCCTGGCGCCGCAGTCGCGCAGCACGTGCGCGACTTCGGTTGCCTGCCAGCGGGTATTGACCGGCACCGGATTCGCGCCGCAGGCCGCGATGGCCAGCGAGACCTCGAGGAATTCGATGTCGTTGCGCAACATGACCACCACCCGTTCGCCGCGGGAGATGCCACGGGCGACAAGCGCGGCGGCCAGCCGGCCCGCGCGTCGATGGGCTTCGGGTTGCGGGCGCACCCGGGCGCCGCAGGTGATGGTCGGCGTGGCGTCGGTCACGGTCCGAGTCTGCCATGGCGCGGAAAATTTGGAATGATCGGTCAAGTTGACGTAGCGTGGGGTGGTGGGCAGGACAAAGGAATTCGATACCGACGCGGCGTTGCGCACGGCCATGGACCTGTTCTGGCGCCAGGGCTACGAGGCCACCTCGATGCAGGATCTGGTCGACCATCTCGGGCTCGGAAGAGGCAGTATCTACGGTGCGTTCGGCAGTAAACGCGAGCTGTATCTGCGGGCATTCGAGCGCTACGTCGACGACGCGCGCGACGGGTTGCTCGGGCAGTTGTCGGTGCCGGGATCCTCGATGGCCGCGGTGCGCACGCTGGTGCGCCACTATGCCGAGATCTCCCTGGCCGACGCGGAACTCAAGGGCTGCCTGGTCACCAATACCGCCGTGGAACTGCCTGCCGACGCCGACGCGGGCCGACTGGTCGCCTCCGGTCTCGAGACCATGGAGACGGTGCTCGCCGGCGCGTTGCTGCGTGCGCGGGCGCAGGGTGAGCTGGCCGCCGATCGGGATCCGGTATCGCTGGCCAGATTCCTGGTGACCCTACTCCAGGGGATCCGTGTCGTCGGCAAAACCCCGGTGCGGCAACGCTTCCTGGACGACACCGTCGACCAGGCGCTGGCTTTCCTGTCCTGAGTCCATATTTCGGCCGCCGCCACCGTGTGGCGGCGTTTTTCCGGCCCATTTTCTGGATCGAACGTTCAAGAAAAGAGAGTTCTGTGAGTGCGACGATCATGGTCCCGACCGATGCCGAGCTGGCCGCTTCGCTGCCCGGCGATTTCCGTAGCGCCTACGCCGAGGTCAACGGCGTCCGCCTGCATCACGTCACCGGCGGTGCGGGCGAACCGCTCATCCTGCTCGGTGGCTGGCCGCAGACCTGGTGGCAGTTCCGCAAGATCATGCCGGAGCTGGCGCGGCACTATCAGGTGACGGCCGTCGACCTGCGCGGGATGGGCGGCTCGGCGAAACCCGTTGGGGGATACGACAAGAAGACGATGGCACGCGACATCCACGAGCTGATCCGGCACCTCGGTCACGACTCCGCCTACGTGATCGGCCACGATATCGGCGCCTCGCTCGGCTACCACCTCGCCGCCAATTTCCCCGCGTCGGTACGCAAGCTGGTGACCGTCGACCTCGGTGTCCCCGACGCCAGCTGGCAGGTCATTCCGATGCTGCCCGGCTCCGACGACCAGGCCGCGGCGCTCGAGGTTGGCCGTGGCGGCTATCCGTGGTGGTTCGCCCTCAACCAGCTGCGCGAACTGCCCGAGGCGCTGCTCACCGGCCGCTTCCGGCCGCTCATCGATTGGCTCTACGGGCATATGCTCACCGACCAGGCCTCCGTCGACGAGCAGGCGCGCGAGATCTACGCGCACGCCTACGGCACCGCCGAGGCCATCCGCGCGGGCAACGGCTGGTATCAGACCATGCGCCAGGACATCGCCGATCTCGCCACCTACGCACCGGTCACGCTGCCGATCCTCACCCTCTCGGGCGAGAGCTCCTATCCGGCGCTGCGCGAACAGATGTCGGCCGAGAAGGGCACCGATATCCGGGTTGTCATGATCGAAGGCAGCGGCCACTATGTGCCCGAGGAAGCGCCTGCCGCGATGGTTCGGGAGCTGATCGCGTTCTTCGGTCCCGGCGCCGAGGCGTGACGAAACGCTGACGGGTGCGCCCGGCGCGGGTGGCGGTCGATGCGGGCGGCCTAAGGTGAGGGTCGGGTAATGCCCGCCTGAGACCGAGGAGTGGGTGACCGCCATGATCCTGATCGCCGACGACGACCCCGTCGTCCGTGAGGTGGTGCGCCGCTACCTCGAACGCGACGGCCTGAGCGTCCTGGAGACCGGTGACGGCGCGAGCGCCGCCGCCGCGCTCGCCGAACACGGTGCGGAGATCGAACTCGCCGTGCTCGACGTGATGATGCCCGCTCCGGACGGCATCGAGCTGTGCAAGTCGGTGCGCTCGGGCCCGCGCCCGGACACCCCGATCATCCTGCTCACCGCACTCGGCGACGAGGACGATCGGGTGATCGGGCTCGAGGCAGGTGCCGACGACTACGTGACCAAGCCGTTCAGTCCGCGCGAACTCGCCCTCCGGGTGGCCTCGGTGCTGCGCCGGGCGCGCCCGCAGGGCGACGCGGCTCGGGAAGTGTTGCGCGACGGCATGATCGAGGTCCGCCCTGCCGCGCGGCTCGCGCTGATCGACGGTGCCGCGGTGGAATTGACGCCGCGCGAATTCGACCTGCTCGAGTTCCTGCTTCGCCATCCGCGTGAGGTGTTCAGCCGCGAGGATCTGCTGGCCAAGGTGTGGGGCTGGGAGTTCGGTGACCTGTCGACGGTCACCGTGCACATCAAACGCCTGCGCGCCAAGCTCGCCGATCACCACCGGATCGAAACCGTCTGGGGCCGTGGCTATGCGTGGGGGCGCTGACCATGGCCGACCAGACCGTCGATCTGATCACCTTCACCCTGGCCGGTTCGATACCGGTGGTCGCCATCGGCACGCTGCTGTGGCGGGCCACCCGCAACCGGTCGCTGGTGCTGAGCATGGTTGTGCTCGTACTGATTCCGATCCTCGCCGCGCTGGCAGGCATGGTGGTGGTCAGCGGCCGGATGTTCACCGAGGAACTGCACCGGACGCTGGTTGTGCTCGGGGTCGTCGCCGCGGTCGCGGTGCCGACCGCTGTCCTGCTCGGTCGGCAGCAGGCGCGAAAGACGGTGTGGGAAAAGCAGATCCGTGAGCAGGAGCGCGCGGCCGAGCAGTCGCGGCGTGAGCTGGTCGCCTGGGTGAGCCACGATCTGCGCACACCGCTCGCCGGTATCCGCGCCATGGCCGAGGCGCTGTCGGACGGCGTGGTCACCGAGGGCGCCGATGTCGCGCGCTACGCCGATCAGATCGGCAGGGAGACCAACCGGCTCGCCGCCATGGTCGACGACCTGTTCGAAATGTCGAAGATCAGCGCGGGCGCGCTGCGGCTGACGCTGGAGCCGGTGGATTTGCGCGAGATCATCGACGAGGTGTTCGCCGCGAACCGCCCGACCGCCGAACGCGCGGGCGTCGTCTTGCATGCCGAGCAGCCGCCCGCGCGGATCACGGTGTCCGCCGACGACCAGGCCCTGGGGCGGGTGCTGACCAACCTCGTCTCCAACGCGATCGCGCACACACCGCCCGGCGGCCGGGTGGCGATCTCCGCGGGCACCGCCGACGGCCAGGCATGGGCCCGCGTCGACGACACCGGACCCGGCATCGCCGAACAGGATCTGCCCCGCATCTTCGAGATCGCCTATCGCGGTACCGCCGCCCGCTCGCCGGTCGCCGCGGGCGGCGTCCCCGCGGGCAGCGGTATGGGGCTTGCCATCGCCGCGGGACTCGTCGACGCACACCACGGAGAAATCACCGCCGAAAACCGGGAGCAGGGTACCCGTTTCGAAGTCAGGCTGCCGCTGGCGCAGCACTGATCGGCGACTGCTCGGCGCCGATCAGCAATTGGTCGGTGCGGGCTCGCCACGGAAACGCGCATCGATCCAATTGACCGCCGAGGGAATACCGAGTACGGCGGTGGTCAAATGGTCGGGACTCGGAAAGAGTTCGGCCTGTACGGTGACGCCCGCAGCGCAGTAGCGGTGCATCGTGTTATCGATCGAATCCGTCGGGATCAACGCGTCGACCGGTGCGTGCCATTCGAAGATCGGCATCTTCGGGGTGCCGTCGAACAGCTCGAGGCTGTTCTCCTCCACCACCGCGCGCGCTTCCGGCGAGCCGACCAGCGTGGTGGAATTCGCGAGATCGAGCACGCTGCGCCCGGCGCCGGCAGCCAGGATTTCATTGGTGCAGCCGTTGGCGATTTGATCGCGCAGCAGCAGGCCGAGCGGGTTCATGTATTCGCTGACCGGTAGCTGCTTAGGGTATTCGCGCTCGAGACCGATGGCGGCGGCCAGTGCGAGACCGAATACCGGATGCCGCTGATAACCCAATCCCTCGGTCATCTTCACCAGATTCATCGGCACACCGCCCTCGGCGGCGCCGACGATCGGTAGCTCCGGCGCGTACTTCGGCGCGAGCGCCGCCGCCCACGAGGTCGCCATGCCGCCGCCGGAGTAGCCGAGCATCGCGACCGGGCTCGCGGCCAGCGTGAGCTCGCCGACCTTGCGCACCGCGCGGATGCCGTCGAGGGTGATCAGGCCGCCGAGTTTGGCCGCGCCGTAGGCGAAGGTGGGGCCGAGATGGTCGGGCAGCGCGATCGACCAGCCGCGCGCCAGCACCGCGTTCAGCGCGACCGCCTCGCGCACCTGCAGATTCGGATCGCTGGTGTAGAGGACGCGGGAGACGGCGCATTTGCTGCCGAGCCCGTTGATGATGTGCTGGTAGGACAGCAGCGGCCCGTCGGGGCGATGGCCGCGCGGAGTGAGCACGGTGGTGGTCGCGGCGATCGGACTGCCCGCCGAGTTGGTCGAGCGGAACTTGACCATGGTGACGGCGGTGTCCGGGAAGGCCATGATCGGCGGCATCGGCCGCACGCCGAGGATGTCACCGGGTTCTGCGCGCTCCAGATCCGGTGGCGCGGCATAGAACGGATCCGGATCGGGGATCGGGTACAGGGGTTGCGCCGCCGCGGTGGTCGCGGTGCCGGTGACCACGGCCGCCGCCGCGGCCATCGCCACCAGAACTTTCGCCGCACCTGCTCCGAATCGAACGATTGTCGAGCGCACCGTCTACCCCTCCTCGCACCGAATAAAAGTGGAATTGCTGCAAAGTTGCCGCGTGCATTCTCGATGTGCGGCGAATAATTGACGGCGTGCGACACGCCGAGTTTGCTTAGAATTCACGACACGCCGAGTGGCCGGGCTGACCTGGTCATTCGGCCAGCGCGGCCGCGAGCATCGGCCATGACTGGTGCAGATCGTGCTGCCAGTACGGCCAGGAGTGAGTGCCGCGCTCCCGGTAGACGAAGGTGGCGGGCAGCCCGAGCCGGCCGAGCCGGTGCTCGAATTCCACGGTGCAGACGTGGGCCAGGTGTTCGAGCAGCGCGCCGAAGGTGACCGCCGCGGGCATCTGCGGATCGCCCAGGCTCTCCGGTCCGGGCGTTCCGGTGCCGACGGAGACGTAGATCGCCATGCCGCGCAGCGCTTCCGCGTTCGTCATCGGATCGTGGTGCAGCCAGGCCGGATCGCCATCCGGTCCCCACATGTTGTCGGGATTGCCGCCGACCCAGCTGATCGAATGGCGGATCGCGAGGCGGGCGTCGGGCGCGACCGTGTTGATGCAGCCGCTGAAGGTGGCCAGCCCGCGATACAGCGTCGGATGCCTGGTCGCCAGGATCGCCGCGGACGCCGCGCCCATCGACAGCCCGCCGATCACATTGCGCCCGGTGCCGTGGAATGTCGCGTCGATCAGCGGCGGCAGCTCCTCGGTCAGGAAGCTCTCCCAGCGCAGCATCCCGCCGAGACCGGGATCGGGGCGCTGCCAATCGGTGTAGTAGCTGCCCTCGCCACCCACCGGAAGCACCACGTTGACGTTCTTGTCGGCGAAGAACGCGACGATATCGGTATGCCTGGTCCAATTCGTTTCCGGCGGGCCGGAATCGATACCGTCCAGCAGATAGTAGGCGGGCCGGGATTCGTTGCCGACGGGATGGAGTACATGCACTTCGATCACGCGCTGCATGGCGGCGGAGAATACGAAAACCGCCGATCTGGTCGGGGTCAGTTCATCGATGCGGATAATTTCGGCGGGCGATACCGGTTGGGCCGTCGCCTGGCCGATCGCCGATATGAGTAGCGCACAGCTCGCGACCGTCGTGGTCAGTCTTCGCAGCACTCCCAATCCTCGACTCCATTCATCACGTGCAATGCCGGACGTTTGCGAGGTGGTATTTCAACGGCCGCCACACTATGTGAAAGTCCGAAAAGTCCGAAGGAGCCGCGCCGCATATCCGGCGTCGTCTCGGTTGCGATCGGATATACCGCGACGACGCGGCCGCGGTCCGTCGCTGGAAGGTTGCCGAAAGCCCGGTTACCGTGGGTCGAGTGATCCTGCTGGTGATCGGCCTCATCCTGCTCGGTGTCTTCGGGATCCGGTTCCGCAAGGACCGGCGGCGGCTGAGCAACGGGGTGTACCTGCTGCTCGGCGTGATCTTCACCGGCGTGTGGCTGCTCGGCTCCGGTGTGCACGGCGATCTGCCGGTGGTGCTCGCCGGTCTGCTCGTCGCGCTGTCCCCGCTGCTCGTGCTGGTGCTCGCGGGTTTGCTGATCGCCAACGGTGTGCAGATGGTGCGGCGCGAGGGCCTGCGTATCGCGAACCTGTTGTCGATGGGACTCGGTGTGGCGCTGCTGATTCCTTATGTGCTGCTGGCCGCGGCACTGTTCACCGACAACCTGTGGATCGTGGTGCTGCTCGCGTCGGTGACGATGGTGATCAGCTACGTCGGATTCGTCTTCGTCGCTTTCCTTTTCTATTCGCTGTTCTACGGCGCGCTGCCGTATCGGGCGGGTATGGACGCGATCGTGGTGCACGGCTCCGGGCTGCTGGGTTCGCGGGTGCCGCCACTGCTGGCGAGCAGGCTCGACCGCGCGATCCAGGTCTATCGTGCGGAGGTCGCCGCGGGGCGCCATCCGCTGATCGTCACCAGCGGCGGCAAGGGTTCCGACGAGTCGATCTCCGAGGCCGCCGCGATGGCGGGTTACCTCGCCGAGCGCGGCATCCCCGCCGACAGCGTTGTGCTGGAAGACCGTTCGACCACCACCCGCGAGAACCTGCTCTACACCAGGGAATTACTCGGGCAGCGCGGTGCGAGCACCCGAATGGTGCTGGTGACGAGCAACTTCCACATCCTGCGCACGGCCATCCTCGCGCGCGGCCTCGGCCTGGACGCCGAAGTGACCGGCGCGCGCACCGCCTTCTACTACCTGCCGAGCGCCATCCTGCGGGAATTCGCCGCGATCCTGGTCGCCAACAAATGGGTCAACGCGATCGCCTGCGTCATTCTGTTCGCGCTACCCCTGCTCGCCGTCATCGCCTCGCGCGACCTGTCCGGCAGCGGCTAGCGGCTGATCAGGAGAATGTCTTGTGCGGCACGCCGACGGTGAGGCCGCCGTCGATGACGAATTCGGCGCCGGTGGAGTAGGAGGATTCGTCGCTGGCGAGGTAGGTGATCAGCGCCGAGACCTCGACCGGGTCGGCGGCGCGGGCCAGCGGGATCTGCAGGAAGTCCGCGGGAATGGCCTCGGTCATCGGGGTGCGGATGAGCCCGGGGTGGACCGAGTTGACCCGAATTCCGTACTGCGCCAGCTCGAGTGCACCGGATTTGGTGAGGCCGCGCACCGCGAATTTGGTCGCGGTGTAGCCGTGCAGGCCCGGGCTGCCGCGCATGCCCTCGACCGAGGAGATGTTGATGATCGAGCCGCCGTTGCCCGCCTCGATCATGGCGCGGGTGGCGGCCTGCATGCCGAGGAAGGTGCCGGTGAGGTTGATGTCGATGATCCGCTGCCACTCGGCCAGCTCGAACGCGACCAGCAGATTGCCGTTGACGATGCCCGCGTTGTTCACCAGCACGTCGAGCCTGTCGAAGCGCCGCACCGCCTCGGTGACCGCGTCGGTCCACTGCTGCGGTTCGCGCACGTCGAGGTGAACGTAGGCGGCCTCGTCACCCAATTCCTCGGCGACGGCCGCGCCGTCGTCGTCGAGCACATCGCCGAGCACCACCTTGGCGCCCTCGGACACCATCGCGCGCGCGTGCGCGGCGCCCATGCCCCGCGCCGCACCGCTGATCAGTGCCACCTTGCCGGTCAACCGCCCCATCGCGACCTCCACAGTCTCGTAACAGAATCTCCGTCAACCTACTGCGAACGGGTAGCATCGTCTAGAACGCGTTCTAATTTCTTGTCCGGCGGGTGGCGCTGCAGGAGGCTGACGATGGCGAACCGGAACGGAAGCGAGGCCATGCTGCGGCGCTTCGGCAGGCGCAGCGGCATGCCCGACATCACCGAGGTGCCCGGCGGCAGGGTCATCGATCTACCAGGCCGCGGTCGCACCTACGTCGCCGACATCCCGGGCCCCGCGGGCGCCCCGACCCTGATCCTGTTGCATGGCACGGCATGTACCGCCATGCTCAACTGGTTCCCGGTGCTCGGCGCGCTGACGAAGAACTACCGGGTGATCCTGTTCGATCAGCGCTGGCACGGCCACGGCATTCGCTCCGAGCGATTCCGGTTGACCGATCTCGCCGACGACGTCATCGCGGTCGCCGACGAACTCGGCGTCGAAAGTGCCACCTGTGTCGGCTATTCCATGGGCGGCATCGTCGGACTGCTTGCCGCGCACCGGCATCCGGAGCGGGTGCGCGGGCTGGTGCTGTGTGCCACGCCCTACCGCTTCCAGGAGAAGTGGCGCGAGCGCGCCTTCCATCTGAGCTTCGGCGCGCTGGCCGACGCGCTCGGCCCCTATTCGTTCCGGCGTGCGGAGGAGCGGGCATGGCGGTTACCCGAGCTGCCGGAGCACACGTGGGCGCCAGGGCGTCTGGATCAGTGGGCGCTGACCGAACTGCGCAGTACCAGCGGATGGGCGCTGGCCCAGGCGATCGCCGAGATCGGCCGCTTCGACGCGACCGAGTGGCTGGCGACGTTGACCGCGCCGACCGCGGTGGTCATCACGACCAAAGACCGGGCCATTCCGGTGTATCGGCAGCTGGAGATGGCCACCATGATTCCGGGCGCGAGCATCCACCTGCTCAAGGCGGGGCATGCGGGATGTGTGACGGCGGCGGACCGATTCGCTGCGGTCCTGCGCGGCGCCTGCGCGGATGTCTTGGCGCGGCAGCCTGATTCGGCCGTCGGGAAGTCTGATTCGGCGGTCGGGCAGTGACCCTGTTCGACGCCGATGGCGAACAGGGCGGCCGGCTCGGGGCGGTATCTCAGCCCAGTGCGCGTGCCGCGGCGACCAATTCGTCGACCACCTCCGGCACCGCGTCGGCGAGTTGTGCCACGTCGGGGACGAGCTCCTTACATGCGATGAAACCGAAGTCCAGATCACCGTTGTTGGACAGCACGGTGACCGTCAGCCCGGCGCCGTGGAAGACCGGCCCGAACGGATACATCGCGTCCACCCGGACGCCGAGGAAATACAACGGCATCGGTGGGCCGGGCACATTCGAGACGACGAGGTTGTGTACCACCGGATGGTGCTCGGCCAGTTTCAGCGACGAGTACACCCGCGCCGCCAGCTGAAAGGTGTTGGGCGGCGCGTACTTCGACCAGTCCTGGAGGAAGTCGGCGCCGATCAGGTCGTGCTCCGCCTTGGCGCCCCGGTTGGCCTCCGCGACCTGCTGAAGCCGCTCCACCGGGTCGGCGATATCGGTGCCGAGCGTGGCGAACAGCGTGGACACCTTGTTGATACCCGCCGTGTGCCTGGTGGATTCGTGCGTGGAGACCGGAACGGAGGCGATCAGCGAACGGTCGGGCAGCTCGTCGTGCTTTTCCAGATAGCTGCGCAGCACGCCGGCGACGATGGTCAGCACCACGTCGTTGACCTTCACCCCGAATGCCGCCTTGATCTCCTTGATGGCATCGAGATTCGTCTCGGTGAACGCCACCGCGCGGTGCGGGGTGATGGCCATGTTGAACGGCGTGCGCGGCGCCGTCAGCGGTAAGGCCATGCCCTTTTTGTTGTTCCGGCGCCGCTGCGCGAAACCGGCCAGCATGCCAACGGTTTTGGGCACCATGCCGACCATGCCCGCCTTGGCCGGGAACCGGAGCAGCGCCTCGGCGGTGAGCCGTAGGTCGTTGGGTTGGGGTTCCGGTTGCCATTCGGGGGCCGAGGTGTCCTGTCTGGCACCGGGTTCCAGGTCGCACAGGTGCATCATCATGTTGGTTCCGGTGATGCCGTCGACGGCGGCGTGATGGTATTTGCAGATCACCGCGACCTTTCCGTCGTCGAAATCCTCCACCACCGACATCTGCCACAGCGGCCGGTCCCGATCCATCGGCCTGCTCGCGATATCGCCGACGAGCGCGGCCAGCTGTTCGCGTCCGCCGGGACTCGGCAGTCCGATGCGCCGAATGTGGTAGTCCAGGTCGAAATTCGAATCCTCCACCCAGACCGGATGATCGAGGTTGAACGGCACCTCGTGGATCCGCCGCCGCATCTGCGGTACCAGCGGTAGCCGTCTGCCGAGTTCTGCCTTGAATGTGTCGAATGAATAGTCCCCTTCGGCGGGATCCAGGATCAGCAGAGCGCATACGTGCAGGTGCTGAGTACCGGTCTCGAGATAGAGGAAGCTGGCGTCCAATCCGGTTAATCGTTCCATAGCCGAAGACTACTAGAACGTGTTCTATTTCTCCGGCCGTTCGCAGGGGTGTGGGTCACAGTGGCGCGGCCCGTTGTCAACCCCCCTGGCATCGGCGGCTGTATTCCGAATGGGCGTTCGCCTGGATGACTTGAACGGCGTTCAAGTCCGTTGCTATGGTGCGAATATGCCAGCGCGACTCGACGATGCACGCATGTGTGTTACCAGAGGTTTCATATATGTGTATGATCATTGCTACGGCCATGCAGGAAGGTACGCAACGTCGCGATCGTGGTCCGCCGGGGCAGCGGCGCGGCCGGTGAGAAGTGAGGAGTATCGATGAAGCTACTTCGCAGGGCGCAGCCCCGACCGGAGGTCGATCCCGGTGAGGTGGCGTTGAACGCCCGCAACGTGCAATTCGATTGGACCGACACACCGCTGCACTGGATGTCGGCCGAGCCGATCGCGTCCCATCTGATCAACGCCTTGAATCTCCTGCTGCCCGAGGGCGAGCGCATGTTCTGCGCCGCGTACTCCGAGGCGCTGCCGTATGTGAAGGACGAGAAGCTGCGCGAGGCGATGCTCGGCTTCATCGGCCAGGAATCCATGCACGCGGAGACGCACGACAAGGTGCTGCACGAGGTGCTCGCCGTGCACGGCATCGATCCGGAGCCGTACGTGCGCCAGGCCGAGTACCTGTTCCGGAAGACCCTCGGGCCCAAGGGAGTCGAGGACGCCACACAGCGCCAAGAGATGGTGGAGCGACTCACCTTCATCGCCTGCCTCGAGCACTTCTTCGCCTACCTCGGCGACTGGGTGCTCAATGCCGATCTGGAGAAGTTCGGCGCCGATCCCCGGGTCGCCGACCTGTTCCGCTGGCACGGCGCCGAGGAGGTCGAGCACCGGCACGTCGCCCACGATGTGGCCGTCTACTTCGGCGCGGGCTATGTGCGCCGCGCCGCCGTGATGACGCTGGTGTTCCCCATCTTCATCACGCTGGTGCTGCGCGGCACCAAATTCATGGTGCACCAGGATCCTTCGCTGCCCGACCTCGGCTATCCGCGGCTGATCAAGCGGGTCTTCGGCTCGATGTGGCGCGGTGCGCTGCCCGGTGTGCCCTCGCTGCTGTGGAGCGCGCTGACCACCTTCAAGCCCGGCTACAACCCGGAATCGGTCGGCTCGACCGCGCAGGCGGTGGCCTACCTGGCGCAGTCGCCCGCGGCGCGCGCGGTGGCTTCATGAGAACTGTTCCGCAGGATATCCCGGCGGATCTGTTCGGTAAGCGCGCCAAGGATCGGGCGGTCCGTGCGCTCGACGCGCTCGCGACGGCGCGGCTGCGCTGGACCACGCTGATCAACCGCAAAGACCTCGCACCGCGCGTCGACGACCGCAGGCTGACGGTGGTGGTGCGCGAACGCCGCGTCGAGGCGCACGACCAGGACGTGGTGAGCCTGCGCCTGGAAGCGCCGGACGGCAGGGAACTGCCGCCCTGGCGGCCCGGCGCGCACCTGGATATCGAACTGCCGTCGGGCAAACTGCGCCAGTACTCGCTGTGCGGCGATCCCGCCGACACCCGCGCCTACCGGATCGCGGT
The DNA here is from genome assembly GCF_044547285.1 of Nocardia sp. NPDC052566. Classification (NCBI taxonomy): domain Bacteria; kingdom Bacillati; phylum Actinomycetota; class Actinomycetes; order Mycobacteriales; family Nocardiaceae; genus Nocardia; species Nocardia sp. NPDC052566. The sequence continues at coordinate 1,237,697 of NZ_JBIUAF010000002.1, forward strand.
GCGCCGCATCCCGGACGGCGGCGGCGGATCGATCGAGGTGCACGACGCATTGCCGGTCGGCACGAAGGTGGTGGTGCGCGGCCCGCGCAACGCCTTCCCGTTCGCCGTGCCCGGTCACGGATCACCGGCCGCCCGTTTGCATTTCGTCGCCGGCGGCATCGGGATCACGCCGATCCTGCCGATGATGCGACTGGCGCACCGGCTCGGCATCGAATGGACGATGGTGTACACCGGCCGCAGCCGCGACACCATCCCGTTCCTCGACGAGGTCGAGAGCTTCGGCGGCCGGGTCACCGTGCGCACCGACGACGAACACGGCCTGCCCGACGCGGCCGCGCTGTTGCCCGGCGTCACCGCCGAGACCGCCGTGTACTGCTGCGGGCCGGTCCCGATGACCACGGCCATTACCGACGCCATTCGCGAAATGCGCGGCGTCGAGCTGCATTCCGAGCGGTTCTCGCCGCCGCCGGTGGTGAACGGCGTCGCGTTCGAGATCGAATTCGCCTCCACCGGTGCGGTTGTCGAGGTGCCCGCCGACAAGTCGGCGCTGGCGACGATCCTGGAGAGCCTGCCGGACCGGCCGTACTCGTGCCGTCAAGGCTTCTGCCGGACCTGCAAGGTCCGGGTACTCGCCGGTGAACCGGACCATCGCGAAACCGTGCTGACCGCCGACGAGCACGCCGCAGGGGAGCTGCTCGTGTGCGTATCCCGTTCGGCGGGTGGACGTTTGGTGCTCGACCTATGACAACTGAGGAGCCATGTCGATGACGACGACCGACAACGCCATCCCGGCGGCCGAACGCACCGTGCGCAGCGGCGATTTCGATATCGCCGTCTACGAATACGGCGATCCGGGCGCGGAGACCGTGGTGCTGGTGCACGGCTGGCCGGATACACATCATCTGTGGGATTCGGTGATTCCGCTGCTGGCCGGGCGCTTCCACGTCGTCGCCTACGACACACGCGGACACGGTGAATCCACGAGGACCCGCCGCACCCGCGACTTCCGGCTCGACGAGCTGGCGAAAGACTTCTACGCCGTGATCGACGCGGTGCGCCCCGACCGCCCGGTGCACGTGCTCGCGCACGACTGGGGGTCGGTGCAGGTGTGGGAGGCGGTCTGTGAGCCGCAGGCCGCCGCGCGGGTCGCATCGTTCACCTCGGTGTCGGGGCCGAACCTCGACCACGTCGCGAAATGGATGCGCGACCGGCTTTCCCGGCCGACCCCGCGCAACGTCTGGCAGCCGTTCACTCAGCTGTTGTCCTCGGCCTACACGTTCTTCTTCATGACACCCGGTCTGCCGCGCGCCACCTTCGGGCTGGTCGGCACCGAGCCGATATGGCAGCGCGCCGTCGCGCTCATGAACGACACCGCGCCGTCGAATGTGAAACTCGGCCCGACCTTCCGGCAGGACATGGTCGACGGGCTGCTCATCTATCGGGCGAATATCGTGCAGCGCATCCTGTCGCCGCGCGAGCGCCACACCGAGGTGCCGGTGCAGCTGATCGTGGCCGGTCGTGACGTCGCGGTCCGGCCCGCCGGCTACGACGACGAGGGCAAGTGGACCGCGCGGCTGTGGCGCCGCGATGTGCCGGCCGGGCACTGGATGCCGTTCTCCCACCCCGAGTTGCTGGCCACCGCGGCCACCGAGCTCATCGACACCGTCAACGGCGCGCCCGCGCCGCGCGGGCTGCGGCGCGCCGAAACCGGCCGCAGCAGAGGGGCGTTCGAGGATCAGCTGGTGGTGATCACCGGCGGCGGCAGCGGCATCGGGCGCGAGACCGCGCTCGCCTTCGCGCGCCGTGGCGCCGAAATCGTGCTCTCCGATCTCAATCTGGTCGCTGCCAAGGAGACCGTCGAACTGATCGCCGCCGAAGGCGGAGTGGCGCACGCGTATTCGCTGGACGTGGCGAACGAGGAGGAGGTGACCGCGCATGCCGAGGCCGTCCTCGCCGCGCACGGTGTGCCGGACATCCTCATCAACAACGCGGGCATCGGCCAGGCGGGCGACTTCTTCGATACGCCCGCCGCGGAATTCGACCGCGTCATGCGGATCAACCTCGGTGGCGTGGTGAACGGCTGCCGCACCTTCGGCGCCGCCATGGCCGAGCGTGGGCTCGGCGGGCATATCGTCAACCTGTCCAGCATGGCGGCCTACAGCCCGCAGCGCGGATTCAGCGCCTACTCCACCTCCAAGTCGGCGGTGTTCATGTTCTCCGACTGCCTGCGCGCCGAAATCGCGGGGCGCGGCATCTCCGTGCACACCATCTGCCCCGGCATCGTGCACACCAATATCGTTGCCAACACTCGATTCTCGGGTGTCAGCGCGGCCGAGGAGAAGCGCAAGCAGGAGCGCTACGACAACCTGTACCGCAAGCGCAGCTACGGTCCGGAGAAGGTGGCCGCGCAGATCGTGCGCGCGGTGGAGCGCGACCGCAGCATCGTCCCGGTCACCCCGGAGGCCAGGTTGCAGTACCACTTCAGCAGGCTCGCGCCCGCGGTCGGCCGGTTCTTCGCGGCTCGGGTGAAGCTCACGTAAGCCGTTGTAGTTCGGCTTCGACGGCCGCGACATGGTCGGCGCCGATACCCCACGGGGTGTCGACGCCGACCATGCGGTCCAGATCCCACAGCACGCACCGCTCGCCCGGCTCGGCGACCATCGACCAGGCGACCACGGTGCGGCTCAGCTGCTCACCCATGGACCCGTGCGAATTGCCCTGCGGCGCTGCGCCATCCGGGAAGTGATGCAGGAATCGGCCGTAGGCGGTCGCGCAGAATCGGGCGTACCGCTCGGTGCACAGGATCAGCCCGTGCCAAGCCTCGTCGACCGCGTGCGACGGCATGCCGATCACCTGGTCGTCGCGCATCGCGGCGCCACAGCAGCGCAGCCACTGCCGCAGCCCGGTCTCCACCAGGTCGCGCGGTTGCCACGGGCAGGTCTTGAAGACCGGTTCGGGGAGTTCCAGTGCGCCGACGGTCGCGGTGACGGTGTCGAGATCGATTCCGCGCTGTCGGAATTTGCGGAGGCTGAATAGCGGCACAATTCACTGTACGGCGGGTCGATCCCTATACGCGGGCCGTGCCGGGCGTTAGTGTGCGGTCATGCTGGAAATCCTCGTCGGCCTGCTTTTTCTCGGCGGACTGGTATTCGCCATCGCCGTGCCGATCGTGGCGATCGTGCTGGTGATCGTGCGGGCCGGGCGTAATCAGCCGCGCCGCGACCGGCGCTCGGCGTGGGCGGCGGGATCGAGCGATTCCGGCGGATACGTCGATGAGAACGGCAACTACGTGCCCGGCAGCGGTGGCGAATACAGCGGCGGCTACGACCCGGGCAGCGGTGGATATTCCGGTCATCACGGCCACCACCACGGCGGGTCCTACGACCACGGCAGCACCGGCTACTCCAGCGGCTCCGATTCGGGGAGCAGTAGCAGCAGCTGTGGCGGCGGGAGCAGCAGCAGTAGCTGTGGCGGTGGCAGTAGCAGCAGTTGCGGCGGCGGCAGCTCCTGAGAATTCAGCGCTCGGCGTAATCGCGCCCGCCGCATTGACCTCAACACTCCTTCAGGTTCCAAGCTTGTGGCTGTTCGAGCAAGAGCAACGATGGAGGATGTCATGCGGGCTGTGTACGCAACGGAATTCGGTGGACCCGAGGTGCTCACCGTGCGCGAGGTGCCGGAACCCGTGGCCGGGCCGGGCGAGGTGGTCATCGAGGTCGCCGCGGCCGACGTGATGTTCCTCGACACCCAACTGCGCAGCGGATGGGGCACCAGCTTCTTCGATGTGCGGCCGCCCTACGTGCCAGGCGGCGCCATCGCGGGCGTGGTCACCGCGGTGGGCGCCGACGTCGATCCGTCCTGGGTCGGCAAGCGGGTATCCAGCCAGACGGCGGCCAGCGGTATCGGCGGCGGCCTGCCCACCGGCGGCTACGCCGAACAGGCGCTCGCCAAGGCGGAAACCCTTGTCCCCGTGCCGGATGGGCTGACGCTCAGCCAGGCCGTCGCGGTCGCCCACGACGGCAAGACCGCGCTCGCGGTGTTCGACCGTGCCGCCGTCCGGCCGGGGGAGTGGGTGCTGATCACCGCCGCGGGAGGTGGCTTGGGCACCTTGTTGATTCAGCTCGCGCGTGCCGCCGGTGCGAACGTTATCGCCGCGGCCCGGGGCGGCGCCAAACTGGAATTGGCGGCGCGACTGGGCGCTTCGGTCGTTCTCGACTACTCCGAAGCGGACTGGGCGGCGAAGGCGCGTGCGGCCACCGGCGATGCGGGCGTGCAGGTCGCACTCGACGGCGCGGGCGGTGGCTTCGGCACCGCCGCGCTCGGTGCCGTGGCCGATGGCGGCCGGTTCATCGGATACGGCGCCGCCGCAGGCGAATTCGCCGCGCTCGACCAGGAGGCGGCCGCCGCGCGCGGAATCGCCGTGACCGGACTGATGGACCTCACCGCGGGCGACACCGATTGGCACGCGCTGGCCGAGCGGGCGCAGAACGAAGCTGTCGCCGGTCGGCTCGAAGTCGTGATCGGCCAGAGCTTCCCGCTGGATCAGGCCGGCCGCGCGCATGCCGCGATCGAATCGCGAACGGCATTCGGGCGCACCGTCCTCACTGTCTGATCACCATCGGATCATCTCTGACACAGGAACATTCACAACTGTCTCAGGATGTACTGCGTGCGTGGATCCGCGGCGCTAGGGTGCGTGCGTGATTATCGTGCTCGTGGTCATCGGGATACTGATTCTTGTTGCCACAGTTGTGCATTTCGCCAGTAGACCGCCCCGGGACGAAAGGCGATGGGACCGGGGCGGTTACGGCGACAGCTGGGATGATGACGACTGAGTCTCAGCCGATCGGCGTCAGCACCACGACCGCGATCGGCCGCTTGGTCAACGTCTGGTACTGGGCGTAGCGGCCCTTGTTCACCTTGTCCGCGATCGCGAACCGCCGCGCGTAATCCGGGTCCGCCGGATACGTGGCCCGCGCGACCACCGGCACCCGCCGACGGCCCACCTGGATCTCGACCTCCGGCTCGGCCTTCACATTCGCCAGCCACCCCGGCGGCCGCGGCGACCCGCCGTTCGACGCGGTCACCAGATAATCCTTCCCGTCCTGCGCATAGGTCAGCGCCGACGTCCGCTGCTGTCCGCTCTTACGCCCCACCGTCCGCAGCAGCAACGTCGGATTCCCGAACAGCAGCCGGTGCCCCACCAGGCCGCCACTGTTCTCGTACACCCACTGATGCACCTTCAGCACATTCGTGAACACACTGGACATGGCCAACCTTCCAGTACCGTTACAGGACCATCCCACCCTAACGGCAACCGGCCCTCCAAGCCCGCCGACAACCCACCCCTAACCACTACCCCGGGTCCGACTGGTGCCCCCGCCCCCCGACCCGGTAGCATCCACCAAGCTGTGGCCCCGCCACAGCCCGGGGCGGTAGCTCAGTCGGTTAGAGCCGTGGACTCATAATCCATTGGTCGCGGGTTCGAGCCCCGCCCGCCCCACAAACCCCCTCTGAACTGCTGAGATGCAGATTTGGATAGACGTTCTGCGTCAGAAAAGCTCATATACAGCTATGGATTTCGGGCGTAGCCCAGTCGGCCGGGCTGGTCGACCTCGATGACCTATACGAGTTGAAGAACGGCTTCGCGGCCGGACTGCGCCGTAGGACCTGGTCGAGAACGAACTACTGATCGTCGCGCCCGTCATCGCGCCCGAGGGCGCCATCCGTTGAGGCCTCGGTGTCCCTGCGTCAGAAGTTCAATGCGTCGCCTGTTCGGTCTCCGCATCACCGTCGGTGACGGAAACCCGATCGATGCCATCGCGCCGGGGTTGATCACCTGCATGGTGCAGGTCTGGCTGATCTCGGATCGCCTCGACCGACAGGGCCGTCACTCACCTCGAAGTATGGCTTGTAACGCGATGATCGATTTCGTGAAGCAGCACCCGAAAGGGAGTGCGTGGTCAGGTTTGGTGTTCGGCGTACTCGGATTTGCGGGCGGCATCATGCAGATCATCAGCCCAGATCCTGCCAACCCGGAGAACCCAGCAGGCGGCATGGTTCTGGCTGCCGTGATCGCCGCGGGGTGCGGGTTCTTGCTGTTGCGCTGGCGAACACAGGAGATCGCGGCCAAGAGCGCCGAGATCGTGGCGCGCGCCGATGCCCAGCATCAGGCCTACCTCGCAGGCGACGACTTCGGCTTGTACGGCACGCGGGATAGGCCAGAGCTGTAGCTGCGCGCGGTCATGCGTCGTGGCCGGTGCCGACGTCTCTGCCTTGTGAAACGGTGAAAACTCTGAAGGGGACCCATCAGCGGGTGGGGGCGTACCGAAATACATAGCGGTATATCGGTTTTGAGCAGAGGCTGAGGATGCGGGTCACGGTCGGGATTTCATCGGAACGCGAGGTGGCTTATGCGGAGCTGGTCTCGTTCACGGAACTTGGTGCGGAGACGGTTCGGCGCGTCGAGTTAGTGGCCAACGGGGCGGCGCTCGGGTCGGTGCTCGACCATCTGGCGGCCGGTGTCGTGGAGGACATCGAGGACGTCGCGGTCGTGTACCGGACCGTGGAGCAGCGGCGGGCCATGGTCGCTGAGCTGGCGGAGGGGCCGTGGTGTTCGTCATCGATGGTCTCGGTGCGGTCGGCGCTGCTGGCTGCGGTGCAGAACGCCAGGGAGCTCGATGATTTCGCCACGGTGGCCGCCTTCGAGCTGTCCGGGGAGCAGGTGACGTTCGTGGTCGTCGGGCCCGAGCGTGACCGGGCATTGGTCGGCGATGCTCTGCGTCCGGGCGCCGCTACCACTGCGGGCATAGTGGAGGCGATCGCGCACGTGTGGCGGAAAGCGAACGTGGACGACATCCAGCTCGATGCTGCGCTGGTATGCGGTGTGCTCGTTGATGATTCGGTCGTCGCTGCGATTCGTCGTCTTGGACCACCGAACTCGCAGATCGCGATCCATCACGTCGCGGGGGCGGCCTTGCGTGGTGCCGCCGTCGTGGCGGCGAGTGAGCATCACGATACGAATATCGCTGCCCCCGAGGATACTTCGCACACGGCGCGTGGCCCGCTGCTCGTGTTCGGTTTGGCCGTGGTTGTGGCCGTGGTCGGAGCTGTCGTCGTGCGCATGGACACTGGCATGCGGGAGGCCAGTGCGTCGGCGGGGCCAACGTCCACGGATGCTCCGCCCTCGCTGTCGGTACCGGAAACACCGGCTGCGGCAACCGAGTCGGCGTCGGAATCGACATCGCCCACTACTTCTGAGCCCGCACCGATCACGGATTCATCCACGCAGGACAGCTCGCCCGAGATGCCACCGCCCATGCCTTCGACGACTGTCAGCGCACCGAACGGTGAGGGACTGTTCCCGGGTGAGACCCTGCCGCCGATCGGCGCCGACCAGGCCGCGTGGGATGCATGGTGGGAGAACCATACGAAGCTGAAAAACCAATGGTTGAACGGTGGTTGAGGCCGAGAACCGCCAGGCGACCGCCAATCCTCGGTCACCGGAGATAATTGGGATGTGCGTGATCAGGATCCGACGCTGGACGAAGAGCGATTCTTCGCTGCGTTGAGGGCACAGGTTGCCGACATAGACGAGTGGTATCACGCCGACGCGGACGGCGCACTGTGGGTGATCGCCTCGCTGGACTTTGTCGATGGCGAGAACGGCATCCACGACACGCTGCGCGTCGACTACGACGGAGTCTCCCTCCGCGGCGGTTTAAGCCCGATGTGCCTCAACGGGGACGATGGCGTCCGAGCTGCGGATGCGGGCATCGATACCGTGCCGCCGGACGGGCTCTGCCTCGACAACATTGGCCCGCTGCCAGCGGCATCGGCTGCGGCGGAGTGGTTTCTACGCTAGCCGCTGCTGGGTAGGGAACTCGGGGGTAGGAACGGGGGCTGCATCACCGTGGGTGAGATGGCTGGCTGGGTGTCGTGCAGTGGCCAGGCCAGCGCCGGGGCGGGGGTCTCGTGGCTGGCCAGTAGCAGCGTGACGAGCCGGTGGTGGGTTGCGGGGCAGTGGGGTTGTCGCTGAAGGGGATTGGCTGTCGGGAGTCGGGATGAGTAGCTTGGCAGGGCATTTCGGGTCTGCCTTGTTGAGTTCGGCTGTGGGTGTGGCCGGGCGACATCGTGTCGCCCGGCTTATGTCGGGGTGAGGTGCGATCGGGTGATACGCCGCTATTCGGTTGGGTGTGGTGGTGTTTGGTTTTCGCGTCGTCTGGTTTCTCGGGCTTCGGTGATTAGTTCGTCGGGGTGGTGGCGGTGGTTGACTCGTGGTCTTTGATGAGGGTCGACGTGTTTGGGTGCGATCCATCCGACCCTGCCGGGGTAGTCCGAGGTTCGGTCCATGACAACGGTTTTCCATCCGTTCGGGCCGTCGTTGACCAGCGCATGGCAGGCGTCGCAGGCGAGGGTGAGGTTGTCGATTCCTGTTGGTCCGCCGCGAGCCCATTCGGTGACATGATGCACCGCGCACATGCTCGCAGGTGCGTCACAGCCCGGGCGGGAGCAGCCGCGCAGGGTCGCGGTCAGCACGCGGCGTTGGTCGGGTGAGGCCAGGCGTCGGCGGCTGAAATGTAAAGGCTGGCTGTGGGTGTCGAAGATCAGCAGATATGGTTTCGCATGCGCGGCGAGTGCGAGTGCTTCGCTGATGGGGACGGTGCCGCCGGTGGCGGTGGTCGCGACCCCGGCCGCTTCCTCCAACTGGTCGATGCCCATGGTGAGGATCAACTCGACCGGCAGCCCACGATGAGTACCCAAGTGGTCGACCTTGGTTTCGGGGTGCAGCAACGCCAATATCGCGTCGTGGTTGCGTTGCGCGGTGGTGCGGGTATCCCTGGACGCGGCAGCGACCATCGCCTTGCGGTCGACGTGTTCGCAGTCCCCGCGTGGGGAGTCGGGGTCGTCGGGGTTGTTCATGCCGGGTCGTGCCCATTTGGCGAGTACGGGTTCCAGCAGTGCGGTCAGTTCCGGGGTGAGGTCCCCGGTGAGCCGGGCCATCTCGTCCACGCCTGGCTTGGCTAGGTGCAGGCCGCGGCGGCGTTGCCGTTCCCGGTGATCGGGTGCGGGGCCTTCCAGATCGAGGTAGGACAACAGTTTCGCGCCGACCTTGCTCATGTCGTCGACGTGCACGGTGCGTGCGTAGTCGGCCAAGGCGGTTTCGGCGGCGACATATTTTTCGGCCAGGGTGTGGCGCGGGATTTTTTTGAGGATCTCGGAGATCTTGCGGGCGTGCTCGGCACAGATCGCGCCTTCGGCCAGTGCGTTCGCGGTTTCGGGGTGTTGAGGTTCTCGCTGGTCGCCGTGGAGATTGTGGAAGGTCCCCAATTCCGTCACCGCGGTGTTGCGCTGGGCGGCGTCGCGGTGGGAGATCCGCAGGGTGTGCATCAGAAACTTCGGTAGCGTGCCCGTGCCGGTCTTGTCCGGGATGGAGCGTTCACAGACTTGTACCAGGACTCGATGTTCGGCGGCGTCCAGGATCCGTCGGGCGTGTTCGATATCGTGGACGGTGTCGATGATCTCGTCGTCGGTTAATGGCAGTAGTGGGGTGTCCAGCAGCGTGTTGACGCCATGCAGCAACGGGGTGGTAACCCGTTGCGGGGCAGTCGCTTCGGCTGGTGTCATACGTTTATTCTATCGAATCAGTGTTCGATTGTCACGAGACAATAACGGACAAATGCGACCGTATCGATGGTCGCTTGTCCATGTAATAGGTTGTGGTTCTTGGGTATTCGGTGGTTGGGGTCGGTCAAGTTTGCTGCGGTGGGGGTGCGGGGCTTACCCGTCTCACGGCTCACAATTTCGGTGATGCACTGCGGCTACAGGGTTTACCGGGAGCATTGCTGGGCGCGTCGCCTGCCGTTCCCGGCTTACCTCCCGCAATTGGGTGGGGGTGTTCGGCTTCCGGCCCGGTCGTCTGGCTGTGGTGCTGTTCTAGAGATCGAAAAGATCAAAAGACGAAAAGACGAAAAGACGAAAGAGATCCGGTGCGGTGTCGAAAAGCGGTGAGACACGCCGGAGTTGGGGTGGCATATGGCAACGGGTGTCCGGTGCTGTCGAGCGCAGTCGAATGGCCCGGCGACACGCCGGGAAGGGCCACCATCTGACTGCGCTCGACGACGGGCCCGGACCTGATCCGGGTGATGGTGCGACACGGCAGGGTTCGCCGGAATACGGCCGCCGGGCACGGGGAGTTGGTCGAGCGCGGTCGAATGGCCGCACGACACGCCGTAGCAGGGGGCCATTTGACTGCGCTCGACCTCCGCGACTGGTCGAGGGTAGTCACATTGCGGTGCGGCACGCTGGGAAGGGCCACTATCTGGCTGCGCTCGACATCGCATTGTGCCCCAGTGCAGTCCGATGGCGATGTGACACAGCGGGGCTGGTCGCGGTACTGAGTGCGGGCGTAGAGGGTAGTCATCTTGCGGTGCGCCACGCCGGGGAGAGCCACTATTGGACTACGCTCGACGCCGAACCGAGCCCGAGCACGCGCGGATGAGGGTGCGACACACCGGAAACGGCCGTGGCCGACGCACTCACTCGCCCCGTCGGGACCCACCGGCGCAGCAAACACCTTCCGCCCCTGGACATCACCCCAAGAGAAGGAAATACCAGGAGAGGGTAAGTGGGCTGGAAGCCGAGATGATGCACCTGACAGCGGGAGGCAAAGCAACCCCGTCCAGGACGCAACACGATAATCCGTCCTTCAACCCCGCCGAAAACCGCACCTCTGCCCCGCCGAGGACCAGACTCCGAGTATCCGCCCCTACACCGACAAGCTTCGTCGGCTGCCAGCTCGCACCAACTGGATGCGGCCTCACAACCAGAGGCTTTCGACGAGGGCAGGGTTCCTCGCCCACGCCGCCGTCGTAGCTTCCACCAATAGCGCGGATGTGATTGTGCGAGCGATGCTGTTGACCAGGCATTCGCCCGCTACCACTGGTCGGCCGACCCGGGCATCTGCTTGATCCGGACCACGGTCGGATCGGAATCCTGAGCGGATAGGGGCAGCTTTGAGAGACGTGACGCGCGGGCTGGCGAGTGCGCGGCTCTTGGGTATCTCGTTTCTGGCCCGGCTGCCTGCGGCGTTGTGTCCGACGGGGACGTTGATTCTGGTGACCGATCTCGAGGGGATCGGGCGGGCCGGGGTGCTCGCGGGTGTGTTGTGGCTGGGGCAGGCGATCGGTGGGCAGACGATCGGACGGCTGGCGGATCGGAGGGGGCATCGCACGGTACTGCTGGTGGCGTCGATCTTGAATGCGGCGGCGATCGTGGGGCTGATCGGTACGGTGCTCGGCGGCGCGCCGGTTGTGGGGCAGGCGGTTTTCGCCGCCGCTGTCGGTGTCACGGTTCCGCAGGTGGGGCCGCTTTCGCGGACACGGTGGGTCGCGATGGCGAAAGGGCGCGATGGCGGTGCCGAAATCATCAGTCGGGCAATGTCGTTCGATACCACGATGGATGAGGCAAGCTTCTTCGCTGGCCCGGCGTTGGCCGGTGCGGTCGGCGTGCTCATCCATCCGGCGGGGGCGCTCGGCCTCGCCGCGGTGCTCATGGTGGTGTTCGGTGTGCTGTTCGCGGTTGATCCTTCGGCTCCGAAGGGGGTCGGCGCGGTGCGTGCGGCGGGCGTGCCGCTGCTGTCGTCGGGGCTGATGGTGTTGTTCGTGCTGACTGTGCTGCAGGGTGGGATCTGGGGTGCGGCGAATGCGGGGGTCAATGCGCTGGCCAAAGATCTTGGTGATCAGGGAATCGCCGGTTTCATCTGGGCGGGTATGGCGGTGACGAGTTCGATTGCGGGCCTGGTTGTTACGGCTCGCCCGAGTCGGCGCGATCTGACGGTCCGTGCGGCGCTCGCGGTGGTCGCGGAGGCGGTGTTGATCGTGCCGCTACTGGCGGTCGAGGGGTTTGCCGGTGCGGCCGTCGTTATCGCGGGCATCGGTGTGGCGGTGGCGCCCTATTTGATTACCTTGTTCAGTTTGGGGGAGCGGGTCGCGCCCGCGGAGCGAATGGGTGAGGCGATGGGGCTGCTCGGTAGCGGGCTCATTCTGGGGGAGGCGATCTCCGCGCCCATCGCCGGGACGCTGGCTCAGCGGTTCGGATTCGCGTCGGCGTTCGGGATCAGTTGTGCTGCTGGGTTATTGGCTGCGGTTGTGACGGTTGGGCTGGTTCGCGGGCGTCGCTTTGCTGTCGATCCGGTGGTAGTGGAAAGCAGTCCGGTAGCCACCGGAGGTGGACTGCCGGGGCCGGAGCGTTCTGTGGCATCAGGTTCCCCTGAACGATGAGGGAGGGCTCTGCTCAACGGCGCGCTCATTGCCATATTTGATCGCCGCAGCGGTAGCGGCGATCGGGGAGATATGCGGTCGATCGACATGACGCGCCTATTGCATTACCGCTACCGCTCATGGGGAATGCGGAATACCGTGGAGTATGCGCACTTTCGTACACCTATTGCTGTTCGCCTGTGCTATCGCGATCGGCGTCGGCGCATTCGGTCCGCTCGTCGGCGCGGTGGGCGCCCGTGACGTCGGGTTTGCCGATCTCAGGAATGGATTCGCGTCCGGAAGTTCGCTCGAGCAAGTCGGTGACCATTCGGCCGCGTTCTTCACATCGCTGACTATCGGTCTGCTGGGGGTGGCCTTGGTGGTGCTGCTGGCCGCGCTGTTCGGGGCACGTTCGGTCGGCTGGCTCGGTGTGCTCGTTGGGCTTGCTGGCCTCGGCGTACTCGCGTGGCGGTTGGATCAGCGGTTCGACGACCAACTGCGGGCGGACTACCGGCACCTGTTGTCGGGAACCTGGGGGCTGTATCTGGTCGGCGGCGGTCTGGTGCTTGCGCTGCTGTTGCTGCTGGTGCCGCGGGAGCGCTTACGGTCGACGTCGCCGCTGTCGAGACGCGGGTAGTCGCTGTCCGGCGGCAGAGCCGAGGGTTGCCCGGCCCTGCCGCCGTATCAGTTCTCGCATCGTGTCGGTCATATCCGACCCCGAGCGGAGTGCACACCCCCTTTGTCCGTACTGCACACCCATCACAGGGGGTTGCCGCAAAGGGCGTGGAGCAACGCTGGTCGGTGCGGGGATGCGGCCGTCGACGTGGTGAGGCCTCCGCGTTCGTGCGGTTCGTCCGGGTTCCGGATTGGCCGGCACTTGGTCTGTGCGATGGGTTTACAGCGTTGGCCGCTGTTCTTCGGTGATGATCGGTGGTGCGAGGTAGCCCTCGACGGCGCCGACGGCTGCTCCTACCGCCGCGCCGACCACCGCGGCGGGGACGGCGATCGCCGCGTAGCCCAGTGCGGCGCCGACCGGAGTGATGACGAACAGGCCCGCCGGAGCGAAGGGCAGGCCCGCGACAAGACCCGCGACGGCGCCGATGACCGCGCCGGTGGCGGCGACCGGGCTGACCACGGTGGCGCCGACGGCCGCGCCGATCGCGGCGGTACCGACGACATCGCTGGCGATGCGGTCGGAGCGTGCCGGTTCCATGCCGGTCGAGTTGAGGGCCTGGGCGATTGCGGTTTCGGCGCTCGCGGCGGCCTCGTTGATCTGCCTGCCCTGCTCCGGATCCAGCCAGTCCGGCCGGTCGATCTGGACGTCGCCGATCCGAATGCGGTTGTCCGGCACCACAGGAAGCGCGACCGGTGCGGGGCGCGAGTCGGTGATCGGAGTAGCCGCGACGACCTTATACGCCTGCGCCACTGCGTAATTGGCGACAGCAAAGTCAGCGTTGTCCGCGCCGGATGCCACGGCAGGCGAGGCGGCCGCTGGAGTATCGAGAACGACTAGCCCGTAAGCGGTGAGTAGCCCCGATGGCTGCTCGGCCGCGGCGGGGTTGACGCCGATCACGACAAGGGAGAGGGGGATGGCTCCGGCGGCGACGAACGATGCCGCGCGGCGGGTGAAGGGGCGAACGGGAGTGGTGGGCTGATGTGTGCCCATGGATGGCCTCATTCCGAAACATTGATTCCTACGTACGAGGATTCGGATCCACCTGCCGTTCGGATGATCACCGAATGATCCCGAATGCTGTATGTCCTTGGAGTACGTCACCGGCGCCGCACTGCTGGTCGGCACGGGCTCCGTCGCCGCCGAACAGTACCTTCCTGCTGATTCAGCCGCGCACGGCGGTGCGGACGAATCCGTTCGCACCGTCGAGCAGCCTGCGCGCCGCCGCCGCGTCGACACCGGCCAAGCGCATCACGATCGCGGTTTTCGCATGACCGCCTGAGGCGTCGAGAAGTGCTGCGGCGGTGGCCGAGTCGACCCCGGTTGCCTCGGCGACGATGCGCCTGGCCCGGTCGACGAGTTTGGCGTTGGACGGGTTCACGTCCACCATCATGTTGCCGTACACCTTGCCGGACCGGACCATGGTCGCGGTGGAGAGCATGTTGCAGACCATCTTCTGCGCCGTGCCCGCCTTGAGCCGGGTGGATCCGGTCAAAACCTCGGGGCCCGTCTCGATTTCGATACCGACGTCGGCGTGCGCGCTGAGTTCGGCACCGCGATTGCACGAGACCGCGACGGTCGCAGCGCCGTTCGCGCGTGCGTGCTGTAATGCGCCGATCGCGTACGGTGTCCGCCCGCTCGCGGCAACGGCGACGACGACATCGTTCGCGGTGAGTTCGATCGCGGTCAGGTCGAGCGCGCCGCGCGCCGGATCGTCCTCGACGCCTTCCACCGCCTGCCACAACGCTTCCGGGCCGCCCGCGATGAGACCGATCACCTCGCCGGGAGCGGTGCCGAAGGTCGGCGGGCATTCGACGGCGTCGAGCACGCCGAGCCTGCCGCTGGTGCCCGCGCCGAGATAGATCAACCGGCCACCGCGCCCGCGCGCCGCGACGATCAGCTCGACCGCGCGCGCGATCTGCGGAATCGCCTGTGCCACCGCCGCGGCCACGGCCGCGTCCTCGGTGTTCATGGTGCGCAGCAGCTCCTCGATCGGCATGGAGTCGAGGGTGGCGGAGCGCGGGTTCGCGGTCTCCGTGCTCAGTGATCCGATCTCGTTCACGCAGCCTCCTGGATAGTCACTCTGTGGGTTCTGTCCGGCGATCCGATACCGCGTCGTAGGTTCTGCGCAGCGCCGCCGCTGCCGACGGGGTGCGCTGCAGCACACCGACATACAGCGCGTCGACGATGAGCAGCTGACTCATCCGGCTGGCCATCGCGGCCGACCGGAAGCCGTCCTCGCGCCCGGCGACCAGGATCGTGTGCGCCGAAATCCGGGCCAGCGGCGACCTGGCGCCCGCGGTCACCGCGACCGTGGTCGCGCGCCCGGCGGCGGCCTGGCGCGCGGCTTCGACGACGGAGGTGGTCTGCCCGGAGTGGGAGAACGCGATGATCACGTCGCCGGCGATGAGCAGGCTGGACTGCACCAGCGCGTCGTCCTCGGAAGTGCAGGCGCGACACCACATTCCGATCCGGGTGAGCTTCTGCTCCATATCCTTTGCGACCAGCCCGGAGGCGCCGACGCCGACGAGTTCCACTCGCCGCGCGCGCACCAGCGCGTCGACGACCGCCGCCATGGTCGCCGGATCGGCGAGTTCGGCGGTCGCCAGCATGCCCTCGGTCTCGAAGGCGGTGAGCTTGTGCAGCACCTTCGACAGCGGGTCGTCGGCGGCGATATCGGTGGCGAATACCGGCGATCGGTCCTCGGTGCCTGTCGCCGCCAGTGCCAGCCGCAGCTGCGGATATCCCTCGTAGCCGAGCGTTTTGGCCAGCCGGACGACCGCCGAGGTGCTGGCTCCCGCGCGCTCCGCGAGCTGGCTCACGGTCAACTGCGCGACACCGGAAGGATCGTCGCGGATGACACCGGCGACCCGCCGCCCGGTCGGGGTGAGCTGCGGTAGTGCGGCGAGCAGGCGGGTGCGCACGTCCTCACTCTCGGCCATAGCTCACCGGGCCAGCGTGAGTCGCAGGGGGATGGTGTAAGGCGTTGGGGGAAGGGCGAATCCGGCGCTCCCCGGTGTGATCGAACCGAGTATCGATGGACGCGCCGCGCCAGTGCATGCCGGGTGGCTGCCGGGGATGCCGTTCGCGGTGAGGAAGCCCAGGACGGCGAACGCCGCGGCTTCTTTGGCGCCAGAGGGCAATCCGAGCTCATCGGAGGTGCGCAGTGTCGCGGGGCGCAGCAGTTCGCGCAGCATCGCGAGCAGCGTGGGATTGCGGGTGCCGCCACCGGAGGCGATGACCTCGCTCGGTGCGTAGGGCGCGAGCGCGTCGGCGATGGTGTGTGCGGTCAGTGCGGTCACAGTGGCGACGATATCGTCGGGCGCCAGCGTGCGGCCCGCCAGCGTGCGCTCCAGGTAGGTGCGGTGGAACAGCTCCTTGCCGGTGGTCTTCGGCGGCGCCGCACGGTAGTACGGCTCGGCGAGCAGCGCATTCAGCAGCTCGTCGTCGACCTGCCCGCGCGCGCCGCGCACACCGTCGCGGTCGACGTGTTCGCGCCCGCCGGTGACGAGCTCGACCGCCGCGTCGATCAGCGCATTGCCGGGCCCGGTGTCGAAGGCGACCGGGATAACGCCCGTGACGGTCACGTTGGCGATGCCGCCGATATTGAGCGCGGCGGCCCGCCCCGGCCGCCCGGCCAGCCACAGCACGTCGAACAACCCGACGAGCGGAGCCCCTTGTCCGCCCGCCGCGACGTCGCGCGGCCGGAAGTCGCTGACCACCGGCAGTCCGGTGCGTTCGGCGATCCAGGCGGGCTGGCCGAGCTGCAGGGTGCCGCGCACCGTCCCCTCATCGACCCAGTGGTAGACCGTCTGCCCGTGTGAGGCGACGAGATCGGCTGTGCCGTCGAAGAGTTCGGCTACGGCATCAGCCGCCGCGGCGGCGAAGGCCTGTCCTATCGCGGTATCCAACCGGCAGACCGTCGCCATATCGATCGCGCCCGGCGGCAAGGCGGCGATGAGTTCGGCGCGCAGCCGATCGGGATAGGGCCTGCTGAGCTGTCCGGCGATGTCGACCCGAAGTGTGCTGTCGCGCAGGACGATCTCCGCGCCGACCGCGTCGATCGCATCGTGGGAGGTACCCGACATCAACCCGATGACGCGCACTAGGCCACCGCCGCAACGTGTTCCGGCGGCGCCGGGGTCGGCGCGGGATGCAGGAGGCTGCTGAGGCCACCGACGACAAGGGTGACCAGCACGCCGATCGGCACCAGCCACTGTGCGGCGATCCCCTTTTCGACCATCTTGCCCGCCACCGTGACGTCGATCTTGACGACCCGCACCACGAAGGTCATCACGAGCACGGTGACCACGAAGGCCACCACCGCGTCGATCTGGTTGGCGCGCTTGATGAATTTGCCGAGCAGGAAGGCGCCGAGCAGCGCGCCGTAGGTGTATCCGGCGATGGTGAGTGCGGTGAGGTACACATTGCCGGTCGTCGCGCTGAAACCCATGGCGAACAGCGCCATGAGCACCGCCCACACCAGCGTCATCACCCGGGCGAGCCGCAGCATGGCGTCGTCGGGGATCTCGCGGCGGGCGAAGCTGCGAATGATGTCGGCCACGGTCGAGTTCGCCATCGAATTCAGCGCCGAGGACAGCGAACCCATCGCGGCGCCGAGTATGCCCGCGACGAGCAGTCCGGAGATCACCACCGGCAGCCCGTGCAGGATGAAGTTGGGGTAGATGCCGTCCGCGCTGGTCAGGCCGAGCTCCTTCGGCGACTTGCCGCCGTTGTAGGCCCACAGCAGCGCGCCGACCAGCGAGAAGGCGGCGAACTGCACCGCGACGAAGATCCCGGAGCCGATTATCGCCTTCTGGCTGTCACGCAGCGAGCGGGTGGCCAGGATGCGTTGCACGATCAGCTGATCGGAGCCGTGCGATGCCATCGCGAAGATCGCGCCGCCGAGGATCGCGGTCGGCAGGGCGAAGGTGTTGGTGAGGATGTGCGGCAGGGCGAAATCGGTGTCGAAGACGCGGAACTTGCCGCCGTGCAGCGCATCCGACCAGCCCGATGCGCCGACGCGGCCGGTGAGCACGCAGATCGCGATGATCGCGCCGGTGAGGTAGAGGCCCATCTGCAGCGCATCGGTCCAGATGACCGCCTTGATGCCGCCGAGGTAGGTGTACACCACGGTCAGCAGCGTCAGCGCGACGATGATGACGTCGTAGCCGATGGTCAGCCCGAATTCGCTGAGCAGCAACTTGATCGGGATGGCGGAGGCGAACAGGCGCACGCCCTCGGCGAGCAGCCGGGTGAAGACGAAGGTCACCGAGGCGACGCCCTGCAGATACCGGCCGAAGCGCAGGTCCAGATATTGGTAGGCGCTGACGAATCCGCCACGCTTGTACAGCGGGATGAGCGCGATGGCGACGATGGTGCGGCCGATGATGTAGCCGATGGCCAGCTCGACGTTGCCGAAGGCCTGATCGGTGTAGGCGCCGCCCGGAATCGAGATGACGGTGAGCACACTGGTTTCGGTCGCGACCACCGAGAAACACACTGTCCACCAAGGCATTCGGCCCTCGCCGACGAAATAGTCGGTGCTGGACTTCTGCTTTCCGGACAGGCGAAGACCGACCCACGCGACGATGACGAGGTAGGCGACGATGACGGCCAGGTTGAGTGCGTTCATCGCAGCTCCCGGTGACGCGACGGACTGAATGAAAACTAGTGTCAGTCGTCACAGCGAAGCTGTCAATGATTGTCAGCCGATTCGTGTCATCAGCCGATTCGTATGACCAACGCCTCCAACGCGGTTGCCGTATCGAGGGCGAGCAGCGCCGCGCCGTCGATCGGCTCGCCGCGTGCTTCCCGGTGGGTGACCGCGTGGGCGATCGATCGATTGAGCGGATCGAGCAGGGGCGCACCGAGTTTGGCCAGTCCACCGGTGATCGCATACGGCACCGGCCAGCGCAGGCCCGATCTGTCGATGGCGGCGAGGACGGTGCGCGCGAGCGCGTGCCCGGCGGCGGTCATGATGGCCGCGGCGGTCGCGTCGGTGGCGGCGGCCGTGGCGACGAGGGGTGCGAGCCGAGCGGCGACCAGTGCCGGATTGTCGTGCTGGCCGAAGTATTTCGGCAGTTCGGTGGGTGGGACGCCGTAGTGCTCGGCGACCAGCTCTGCCAACTGGGTGCGCGGCCCGCGTCCGTCGAACGAACGCAGCGCGGCCCGCACCGCTTCGATCCCGATCCATCCGCCGCTACCCTCGTCGCCGAGTAACGGACCCCAGCCGTCGACCCGGGTGAATCGCCCGGCCGCATCGACCGCGGTCGCCACCGCCCCGGTGCCCGCGGCAAGCACGATGCCCGGCGACCCACCGAGCGCGCCGGCATGCGCCGTGACGGCGTCGGAGGTTACGACAACCGCTGTCGCACCAGGAATATCGGCCAGTTGCCGCGCGAGCAACCCAGCGGCCTCCGGCGCCGACGCGGCCCCCGCCGCACCGACCGCCAGCGTGAAAGCGGCGTCCTGACCCGCGATTTCGTCGACAACAGCGCGAATCGCCGTGTCCGCAGCGCCGACTCCACCGGCGCTTGCCAGTCCAGGCGCACCGGCCGCCTCGGCGTGCCGGGTCTGCTGTCCGCCGATCCGCAGTGAGCCACGGCATCCGGTCTTCCCGAGGTCGATCGCGAGCACATGGCTGATCATGGGATCACTGTGCCCCTTCGACGCCCCGCTGTCATCCGAAGAACGGTTAGAGCACGGCGCGTATCTCCGCCACGCTGGGATTGACCAGCTGGTGCCCGTTCACGATCACCGTCGGAGTGATCTCGTCACCCCCGGTGATCGCCCGCACCTCCGCGGCGGCGGCCGGGTCGCGAGTGATGTCGATGCGCTCGAACGGGATCCGCGCCAGCCGCAACCCGGCCGCGAGCCGCAGACAGTAGGGGCACCACGGCCGCCAGTACACGATGATCGGTGCGGCGTCGCTCATGGCTCGAGCCTAAGCCGGGCCGAACAAGACCGCCGGGTTTTCAGGAGAGCGCGGGGACGCGGACGCGCCAGATCTGAGTGGGCAACTTGTCGCCCGTGCCGGATTCGAAGACGATCCAGGCGCCGTCGGGAGACCAGCTCGGGGCGCCGTCGTAGCGGTCGGAGTTGGTGACCTGGATGGGTTGGCCGGTGCCGTCGGAGCGGGTGATGTAGAGCCGGGCGTTCTTGGCGCCGCCGTGGTTGGTCGAGTAGACCACCCATGTGCCATCGGGGGAGAAGCTCGCGTCGGTGTCGTCGTCCGGGCCGGTGAGCAGCGGTACCCGATTGGTGCCGTCGGGGGACATCACGATCAGGTCGGCTTGGTCGGCATCCTTGGCCCGCGACTGGAAAATGATCTTGTCACCGCGCGGGGACCAATTCGGCTGGCGGTTATCGGTATTCGTGGCCGGTCCGTCGACCAGTTTGGTCAAGCCCTCGCCATTCGGGCGGATCTTCCAAATGCTGCCACGCGCGGCGGGAGAGTTCTGATCGGTGTTCTCCTGGAAGACGATCCAGTCGCCGTTCGGGGAGAAGGTCGGCTCGGTGAAGGGGAGCGCGTGCTCACCTGCTTTCACCTGCTGCGGCGCGCCGCCCGGCGCGAGGGTCCAGATCTCGGCCCGGTCGGTGATGTCGTAGGAGAAGGTGATCAGGCCGGTCGGGCCGTTCCACGCCGAGCCGGGCATGTTCACCGCGGATTGGTCGCCGTCGCGTACCAGCTCCTCCCGTGCGCCCCCGGTGCTCGGCATGCGGTTCAGGCTGGCGCCGCCGGCGTTGTAGCCCTTGAAGAACTCGGTGAATATCAGCGTCTTGCCGTCGGGGGAGTATGCGGGGTTCTGTGCGCTGGCAGGGCCGGGCGGCGTGTACAGCAGCTCGGGTGCGTTCGGCTCGGCGTTCGCGTGCGCGGCCAGTGAGATCAGAACAACGGGCACGATGAACAGCACCGCGGGTGTCTTCTTGATCATGAATTCACCGTAGTGAAGTCGAATGCCACCGCGGCAGCCCGGCAAACTGCCGTCTCGCGCGACGGCGGACCACCGTGACGCCGGATCACTGTGGAGCTTCGGTGAACTCCACATCCGTGCCGTTGAACGTGAGTTCGCCCGCGGCATCGTGATGCAGCGTCAGGAAGGCCACGCAGCGGCCCGCGATCCAGTTCGCGAGTTCGGCGGAGGCGACGCCGTCGGCGACGCGCAGCGCGGCCTTGGTGAGCGGGTCGGCCGAGGCGACGGTCGCGTAGACGGTGAAGCCGCTCTTGGTCGGCGGCCCGGCGAACACGGCGACGACCTGATCGGCGCGCACCCAGCAGGTTCCGTGCGCGGCCTGCCCACGCAACCACAGCATGCCACTCACGCTGGTACCTTGCCCGCGTTCGGCTCCATGCGGCTCTCCCGAAGTCGTCATCCCATCCGAGGATGCTAGTCAGGATCGGCGAGATTGCGACCCGATCGACGAGTCACTGTGCGAGCGAGGACGACTCGGTGATCTATTTCTTACGCGCGGTACGCTCCGTCATCTTCTGACGCTCGGCCATCTCATCGAGCGCCCACTGCGCCCACTGCTGGTTCATCGCATAGAAGCGCTGACCCCATTCCATCGCGATACGGCCGTACAGGGAGAAGTCGTCGTCGTCCCACTCGATGCGCGCCTCGAGCTCCGCCAGCTCGGCCTGTGCCTTGGCGGTGCCCGTCTCGATGCCGGTGAAATAGTCGCGGGCCTGTGCCTGGCTGACCACGCCGAGGAAGAACACCCGCAGCAGCATTTCGTTGCGCTGCACGCGTTTCGGCTTGGTTTCGGTGAGCCACTCGCGCAGCTGCGTGCGCCCCTCGTCGGTGAGCGCGTACTCCTTGCGCCCGCGCGCGCCTTCTTCGCGCACCACGATCAGTCCGGTGTCGGCGAGTTTGGTGAGCTCGGTATAGATCTGGCTCTGGGTGGCGGGCCAGACGTTGGCCAGTGAGGTCTTGAATCGCTGCAGCAGGTCGTAGCCACTGGCCGGACGATCGGCCAGCATCCCGAGCAGGGCGTTCCGGAGGCTCATACCCAGACTCTACATTCCAGTATTGACATGTCGAGAGACGAGGCTCTACATTCGACATGTCAAAACAGGAATATCGAGGAGCTCGTCGAACATGTCTTACCTGCGTACCTTCGCCCCCTGGATCGCCTTCGCGGTGATTCCCTCGCAGCAGTGGCAGTGGGCGGCCCTGGTCGCGCTGCTCCTCTCCGTGGTCGAGATCGCCAGGCAGACCAAGGCGGGCCGCAAGTGGGACGCGCTGATCATCGATATCGGCACCGCGCTCTTCTTCACCGCGCTGACGGCGCTCGCCTTCGCCGACCCGGATACCGCGCTGCACGACTACACCCCCGCACTGTCCTCCGGCGTGCTCGCGGTGATCGCGGGCGTATCGCTCGCCGTGCGCAGGCCTTTCACCTTGGCGATCGCCAAAAACTCCGCGCCGAGGGAACTGTGGGAGCATCCGGGGTTCATCCGGACCGCGTACGTCATCACCTCGGTGTGGACCGCGAGCTTCGCCGTCGGCGCGATCGCGCTGACCTTCCTCGCGCACAGCGGGACGCCGCGCACCATCGCGCAGGTCGCGGCCTTCGTGGTCCCCATCGTCTTCACGATCCGCTACGTCGCCCACCTCCAGTCGAAGGCGAAGTCGGCCGGTATCGCCACGTCCTGAATTCCGTCGATCGAAATCGGAGCCATCATGACCGCACCCGCCCATCTGGCAGGCAATTTCGCGCCGGTCACCGAGGAACTCACCGCCTACGACCTGCCGGTCACCGGCCGGATCCCCGCCGAGCTGTCGGGCTGGTACCTGCGCAACGGCCCGAACCCGCACGCCGCCGCCTCCGCGCACTGGTTCCTGGGCGACGGCATGGTGCACGGCGTGCGGATCGAGAACGGCCGCGCGGTGTCCTATCGCAACCGGTGGGTGCGCACCTCCACCTTCACCGACGGTGCGCGCGTCTATCAGGACGGCAAGCACGATCTGACGGCCGGTGTCGCGAACACCCACGTCATCCGGCACGCGGGCCGCACGCTCGCACTCGTCGAATCGTCGTATCCCTACGAGCTGACCGGTGAGCTGGACACGGTGGGCCCCTACGATTTCGACGGGACCCTGCGCACCGCGATGACCGCGCATCCCAAGACCTGTCCGACCACGGGTGAGCTGCACTTCTTCGGCTTCGAGGTGACCGGCGCGCCCTACCTGACCTATCACCGTGCCGACGCCGCGGGCACTCTGCTGCTCAGCCGCCCCATCGACGTGCCGGCCCCGACCATGCACCACGACTTCAACCTCACCGCCGAGCATGTCGTATTCATGGATCTGCCGGTGGTATTCGACCTCGCGACCGCGAAAGCCGGTGGCGGCATGCCGTTCCGGTGGCGCGAGGACTATCAGGCCAGGCTCGGCGTGCTGCGCCGGGACGACCCGCACGGCGAGGTCCGCTGGTTCCCGATCGACCCCTGCTATGTGTTCCATTCGCTCAACGCCCACGACGAGCCGGGCCGCATCGTGCTGTACGTGATGCGCTATCCCGAACTGTGGCGGGCGAATTCGGCCGCGTTCGAGCGTTCGAGCCTGTGGCGCTGGACCATCGACCTGACCACCGGCACCGTGGCGGAGGAGCAGCTGGACGACCGCGAGGCCGAATTCCCCCGCGTCGACGACCGTCTCATCGGCCTGGACGCCCGCTTCGGTCATGCCACCACGTCCACCGAATCCGAGGTCGGCGCCCTGCTCCGCTACGACCTGCACACGGGTGCGAGCACCGCCCACGAGTTCGGCCGCGGCCGCATCGCCAGCGAGGCCGCGTTCGCGCCCGCCGACGAGAATGCCGGTGGCGCAGGCTATCTCATGGCGTACGTGTACGACCCGGAGACCGATCGCAGCGACCTGGTCATCGTCGATGCCGCCGATCTCGCCGCTCCCGCGGTGGCCACCATCCACCTGCCCGCCCGGGTACCCCAGGGTTTCCACGGCAGCTGGCTCGCCGACCGGTAACCGATGGCGGTGCGTATCGCGCACCGCCCCAGCCCTTTCCGTTCGGCGGGCAGGCGCCGCGGCGAACGCTTATGTTCGTAGGAGCCGAACAGGAAGGGCATGGCATGGGGCATGTCAGTTATCGCGCCGAAGGCAAGGCTCCGGTCGAGTTCGCGTTCGAATACGTGGCCGACTACCGGAACCTGCCGCGCTGGGTGTCCGTCGTCAAGCACTACACACCGGTGGGGGAGCAGACCCGTGGCGTCGGTGCGGTCTTCGACAGCGCGGTGAATCTGGGCCCGATAACACTGCACCTGCGCGGCGAGGTGATCGAGTGGGAGGACAACGCCGTGCTGGCGCTGCGCGCGCTGAAAGGTATCGAGGGCGTCGTCCGCTGGACGTTCGAGGGGATCGACGAGCACCGCTCGAAAGTCGAAGTGGTGGTCGATTACACGGTGCCGGGCGGACTGGCGGGGCGTGCGCTCGATCGGGTGATCAAGGCGCTCGTCGTCCCGACGATCAGGTACGCCGAGAAGCACCTGCGCCACCAGATCGAATCCGCCTACGCCGATTCGGTCGGGCGTACGCGCTGATCAGCCGATGACCGCGTTCATGATGGTGCCCGCACTGGTGGCGACCACGCCGCCGATCATGGCGCCCGCCACCATCTTCGGGGATTCGAGACCACCGCCGGTCCACTTCTCCCACGCGAAGCGTCCACCGGCATAGATGATTCCGCAGATACCGGACAAAAGGACGAACCAGGTCAGGTAGCGGACGAGAAGCAGGATCTTGTCGGACACCGGCGGCGCCTGCGGCGTCGGGTTGCCGATCTGCGCCAACAGGGTGTCGTATGCGGTGGCCAGGATCATTCGTGCTGCTCTTCCGGATTCGGGACAGGAATGGGGATTCGCTCGGGGGAATGGTATCCCGTTTTGGGCATACCGCGCAGTCGGCTCGGCCATGTTGTCGCCGTTCGCCGAAACCTTGCGGGAGTCGGCGCAGGTCGGGATGATGGGTGCCAGGACGCGGCGGTGGAATACGGCGGCGTGCGCGCGGGCGTTGGCGGACTTGCCCGTATCCTCGGTGGTGGTCGAATTAGCCGGTGGCCGAACAACTTTCAGATGATCTCCGGCAACTCGGCAGCAGCATGGTCGCAGAGGAGAGGGAGCAGACGGTGAGCATCATCCTGACGTCGATGGGGGACACCTTCACGACGCTGGCGCAGATCGGAAACCCGACTCCGCAGGCACCCCCGCTATCGGACAAGCTTCTGCAGATGGTCCGCTACCTGACCTGGTTCGCGATGCTGTCCGGAATCGTCAGCATCATTTACGCGGGCGGCCGTTTCGCCTGGGAGAAGTGGTCCGGCGGGGCACTGCAGTCGCCGAAGATGGTGGCGGGCGCGATGATCGGCGGCGTCGTGGCAACCAGTGCCGGCACCATCATGAACGCCATCATCGGCACCTGAGCGTCGCTGCCGCACTCATGGGCTAACTCCTGGCATACTCTCGCTTCGTCTCTCGAAGTTGTCCGATCGGACCGGTGAGCAGGGAGTAAGCCCATGGGTGTCGGCATATCTCGCAGGATGTTCGGCCTCGCGGCGGCCTCCTCGATGGCGTTGGTGGCGTGCGGAAAATCGTCGGATGACACCGTGGCCGCGCCGACGACGAGCGCGCTGCCGATGGATCCGCGCTCGGTCGCCACCGATGCCTACGTCTTCGGCTATCCGCTGCTGGTGATGGACGCGACCAGGTCGGCCTTCCTGGAATCCGTACCGGTCAACCGGTTTCAGCACGCCACCACCCTGCCGACACCGGCGAACAAGCAGGTGGTGCGGATCAATCTGGACACCCTGTACTCCTCCGCCTGGCTCGACCTGGCCGCCGAACCGCTGGTATTGCAGGTGCCCGCCATGGATCTCGGCCGCTACTGGCTGATGCAGGTGATGGACGCGTGGACCAACACCGTGCACAATCCGAGCAGCGTGCGGCCGCAGACGGCATCCAATCCGGATCCGGCCACCTTCACCTACGTCCTCACCGGACCCGGCTGGACGGGCACGCTGCCCGCGGGCGCGGCCCACCTGCCCATGCCGACGCCGATGGCCTGGCTGCTCGGCCGCGTGCAGGTGAACGGTCCCGGTGATCTGCCTGTGGTGCGCGCGATTCAGGAGCAGATCAAGCTGGTGCCGCTCAGCGCATGGCCCGCGGGCAAGGATCTTCCGGCCGCCGCGCCGACGTCGCCACCGCATCCGGCCGTGCCGCCGCCGCAGCAGGTCGCCGAGCTCGAACCCCGTGCGTTCTTCGACCGCCTGTGCGCACTGCTCGCGGTGAACCCGCCCGCCCCCGCCGACGCGCCCGCCATGGCGCGCTTCGCCACGCTCGGCATCCGGCCCGGTGGCGCCGTCACCGGCATCGCGGACCCGGATCTGGCCGCGGCGGCCGACGCCGCCAAGAAGCAGATCGCGGATTTCCGCGACCCGAAGGCCAGGAACGGCAACGGCTGGTTCTTCGATCCGGATATCGGCAGCTACGGCACCGACTATCCGCTGCGCGCCAATATCGCCCAGATCGCGCTCGGCGCGAACCTGCCGCAGGACGCCATCTATCCGACGCTGGTCGGCAACGCCGACAGCAACGGCGCGCCCAACCGATTCCGGCTGCACTTTCCGCCGGGCAAGACCCCGCCGGTCGACGCCTTCTGGTCGCTCACCGCCTACGACGCCGACAGCTACCTGGTGCCCAATCCCGCCAACATCTATGCCATCGGTCATCAGGTTCCGGTGGTGCTCAACCCCGACGGGTCGCTGGATCTGGCAGTCCAGAGCGAGGATCCGGGTCCGAGCGTGCCCGCGGGCAACTGGCTGCCGATCCCGGCGGCGGGTGTCTTCTCGCTGACGATGCGCCTGTACGCGCCGAAAGAGATAGCGGTGGACGGAAGTTGGTCACCACCCGGGCTCACGCCGGTCTAACTATTCGTCGCCGTCCCAGGTCCACCGCGGCACCGCGCGGATGGGATGGAGTTGGTCGTCGGTTTCGGCGTGCGAATTCTGCTGTGCCACTGCCGATCCGAACTCCACGTGGGAGCGGACCGCGGCGCGGAAGGCGGCGTCGTCGAACAGGCCCGCCTCCTCGAACGTTTCGAGATACACCTCGACGAAACGTTCCCGCTGTTCGTCGGTGATCTGCAGTCCGCGATGCACGGCGATGAGGTAGTCGAACCCCAGCCGATCGGTGAATCGTTCCGGCCCGCCGAAGGATTCGGCGGTGAACCAGGTGAGGTGGTCGACGTGGAGTGGGCGGCGCTCGGTGAACAGGGTCTTGAGCACCGGGTCGGCGAGCGCCTTCTCGTAGAAGGCCGCCTCGACCCGATGCAGCACCTCGTCGCCGCCGGCGTGCTCGTACAGACTGGTCATGGCTTCCATTACAGGCCCGCGCGCGATCCGGCGCATACGGTTTCCGGGCCGAAGATTTTCCCGATTTCGTTAGGAACGAACCTGTCCTAAGGGGTTCCTAGCGTAGGCGTCATGACCAAGACAGCACAGGACATCCGACCCTTCCGCATCGAGATACCGCAGGATCGGCTCGACGATCTGCACGCGCGGCTGGACAACACGCGCTGGCCGACTGAACTGCCCGGGGTGGGCTGGCATCGGGGTGTGCCGGTCGGCTATCTGAAAGGTCTTGCGGCACACTGGCGCAGCGGCTTCGACTGGCGGGCGCACGAGGCGCAGATCAATCGGTACCCGCAGTTCATCACCACCGTCGGCGAGCAGAACATTCACTTCCTGCATGTCCGCTCGCCCGAACCGGCCGCGACCCCACTGCTCCTGCTGCACGGCTGGCCCGGTGGGTTCACCGACTTCCTCGATGTCATCGGGCCGCTGTCGGATCCGCGTGCGCACGGCGGCGATCCGGCCACCGCGTTCCACCTGGTGATTCCCTCACTGCCGGGGTTCGGGTTCTCCACGCCGCTGGCCGGGCCCGGAATGAACGGCGCCGCAATGGCTTCGGCACTGCGCGAGGTGATGGCCAGGCTCGGCTACGACCGCTACGGGGTGCACGGCTACGACACCGGCGCGTGGGTGGCGCCGCACCTCGGCACGCAGGATCCCGAGGCAGTGATCGGCGTGCACGTCAACGCCATGATCACCTTCCCGATGGGGATCGAGGGGGAGATGGACGGTCTCAGCGAGGTCGAGCAGCAACGCTGGCAGCGGATGCAGAACTTCAACGACGCTTACCTGCAATGCAATTCGAAGCGTCCGCAGACCGTCGCCTTCGGGCTCAGCGATTCACCGGCCGGTCAGCTCGCCTGGATCATGGAGAAGTTCAAAGAGCTGAAGGTGCCGGAGGAGGCGCTGCCCGAGGAGATCATTGATCGCGACCGGATGCTGCTCGATGTGTCGCTGTACTGGCTGACCGGGACCGCGGCGTCGGCGGCGCAGATCTACTACGAGGAGATCACCGCGAACGATTGGAGCGCGGCGGCCACCGCCGCGTCGTCGGACGGCGCCGAGTGGTCCGGCGGTGCCGAACAGACGGATGGCGCTGGGCAGGCGGACGACTGGGGTGCGGGCGCGGGCGAGTGGGCCGCCGCCGCGCGCGGCACGGTGCCGACCGCGGTGCTCGTCTCCGCACACGACGTGACCGTCCGCCGCTGGGCCGAGCGTGATCATCACATCGCGCGCTGGACCGAGCTCGGCTACGGCGGGCACTTCCTGTCGATGGAGGCGCCGCAGGCGCTGATCGATGACCTGCGCGAATTCTTCGGCAAGCTGAGCTGAAACCCGATGGCGTGGTCCGGCATAAAAGTAAACAGGTTTTAGTAAACACTGTTCACGAGACCGGTTTCTGTGGTTCCATCTCACTGGAACGTGTTCCACACAACGTTGTGAGGTCTGCGTCAAGCCAGACCGGTAGGAGATAGCCGTGACCACGCCCTCGATCCCCGCGGGATTCGATTTCACCGACCCCGACCTGCTCGCCGCCCGCCTGCCCATCCAGGAATTCGCGGAACTGCGCCGCACCGCACCCGTGTGGTGGTGTGCCCAGTCCGGCCGCGCGAGCGGTTTCGACGACGGCGGCTACTGGGTGGTGTCCAAACTGGCCGACATCAAGGAGATTTCGAAGAATCCGGAGGTGTTCTCCTCGCACGAGAACGGATCCATCATCCGTTTCAACGAGGAGACCACCCCGGAGCAGATCGGCATGCTCAGCGACATGCTGCTGATCAACCTCGATCCGCCCAAGCACACCAAGGTGCGCCGCATCATCTCCAAGGGGTTCACCCCGCGCGCGATCGAGGGCCTGCGGGCCGCGCTGACCGAGCGGGCCGCGCGAATCGTGCACGAGGCCAAGAAGAACGGCGGTGGCGACTTCGTCGAGCAGGTCGCCTGCGAGCTGCCGCTGCAGGCGATCGCCGAACTGCTCGGTATTCCGCAGGTGGATCGCAGGAAGATCTTCGACTGGTCCAACCAGATGATCTCCTACGACGATCCCGAGTTCAACGGCGATCACCACGCCGCCACCGCCGAGGTGATGGGGTACGCGTGGAATATGGCCGAGGAGCGCCGCAAGTGTCCGGCCGACGATATCGTCACCCAGCTGGTGAACGCCGATATCGACGGTGAGCACCTGGCTTCGGACGAGTTCGCGTTCTTCGTGATCCTGCTTTCGGTGGCGGGCAACGAGACAACCCGCAACTCGATCACGCACGGTATGAAGGCGTTCGTCGACAATCCTGAGCAGTGGGAGCTGTACAAGGAGCAGCGCCCGCGCACCGCCCCGGACGAGATCGTGCGCTGGGCCACCCCGGTGAATGCCTTCCAGCGCACCGCGACCCGCGACGTCGTGCTGGGCGGCGCGCAGATCAAGCAGGGGCAGCGGGTCGGATTGTTCTACGGTTCGGCCAATTTCGACGAGGACGCCTTCGAGAACCCGTTCGGCTTCGATGTGCTGCGCAATCCGAACCCGCACGTCGGATTCGGCGGTACCGGCACCCACTACTGCGTCGGCGCGAACCTGGCCAGGATGCAGATCGATCTGATGTTCAACGCCATCGCCGACGCGATGCCCAACCTGCGGCAGAAGTCCGATCCGGTGCGGCTGCGCTCGGGCTGGCTGAACGGCATCAAGCGGTGGGAAGTCGAATACGCTTGAATCGACTGGTGACAGAGCGAAGCGAAGCGGCAAAACCACGTGGCCGCGCGCCGGTGGTGACCGACGCCGACATCCGGCGCACGGCCCGTGCGCTGCTGGTCGAGCAGGGGCCGGACGCGGTGACGCTGCGCGCCATCGCGCGTGAACTCGGCATCACCGCGCCCGCACTGTATCGCTATTACCGTTCGCTCGACGATCTGCTCGACGCGCTCCGCCTGGATTTCTGCGCCGATCTCGCGGCCGAACTGGCCACCGAGCTCGCCGCACTGCCCGACGACGGCGTACTGCAGTTCCTGGCCATCTGCAAGGGTTTCCGGCGCTGGGCGCTGGCGCACTCCAGGGAGTACACCCTGGTGTTCGCCTCGCCCGGGGCAGGCCGGTCCCAGGCGCTGCGGCGGTTCAACGAGCCGTTTGGGCGCATCTTCCTGGCGAGCGCGGGCAGGCTGCTCGCCAACTACGACATCATCACCACGCCCACCGATGCCATCCCGGCGGAACTGCGCGAGGATCTGGTGCACTTCCAAACCGAGCTGCTCGCGGCGCTTTCCGAGTCCGGCCAGAAGTTCCCTGCCGAAAAGCTGGACCTCGGCGTCACCTATCTGATGATCCAGCTCTGGGCTCGGTTGTACGGCCACGTCACCTTGGAGGTGTTCGGCAACTATCCGATCCCGTTCGACAATCCCGAGGTCCTGTTCGACGCTATGCTCGTCGATCTCGGGCGCAGTGCGGGCTTCATCACGCCTTAATCTCCGAAGGCGCTCAGATGCGCGCGCCCTTGGCACGATTGCATGCGCGGCACAGGATCTGGAGGTTGGTCGCCGAGGTGGCGCCGCCGCGGCTGAGCGGGATGATGTGATCGAATTCGAGGTAGTGGCCGTCGCCGCATTCGACGCACTTGCCGCCGTCGCGCTGCCACACCTCGGCCTTCACCTCCTGCGGGATGCTGCGGGTGTCGCGCTGGCCCGGTGTCAGGATGAGGCGCTTGGCCACCCGCAGCGCGCCCTCCAGCGCCGCTGCCACATAGTCGGGATCGTGCACGTCGAAGGTGGCGCCGCCGCGCGCCGACGTTGCCGCGATCACCACGCTGCTCTGCTCGACATGCACCGAAACCACACGGGACCACGGCAATTCGGTCCCGGTGCCGTCACCGACGAAGCGCAGCTTCTTGTTGCTGCCGATCAGCCTGCCCTCGGTGAGCTTCGGGCCGCGGGCGAGCTGGCGGACATGGGTCGCGGCCAGGTCGACGTGCACCCGTTCCTCGGGGTCCAGATGCAGTCCAGGGGTACGCACCGTCGGCAGCTCCCCGGCGCGCAGCCGAGACAGCGTGCGGCCCCGATGCATTCGCCTGCGCAGGTCGTCGATGAGCGGGCCGGTCAGCGTCAGCTCGGTGACCGCGTGCTCGAAGGCGTCCAGCTCGGCCTGCTCGACCTCGCCGTCGGCGAAGGCGAAGGTGACCAGCCGCTCCACGTAACTGAGCCCGACATCGCGCAGCGCTTGCCGCCCCGCCGCTTCGTCGATGCGCTGATATCGCAACGATGCCCACAGCGCGTCCCAATCCGCACCCTGTGTCCCGGAGGTGGTCAACACCCGCCAGGCGCGCGAATGCCAGTGGGTGAGGAATTCGTCGATCTCGCGCGGGCAGCTCTCGCACGCCGCGAGGCCGCCGAACATCTTGCGGCGCAGCGGGTTACCACAGCGGGCGCAATGGCGTGGGCGCAGGGTGGGCGGGGTGTGTGTCGCGGTGGTCCATTGTGCGCCGTCCCACCAGCGCAGGCGCGCGGGACCCTCCGGATCCGGATGCCAGTCCGCGCGTGCCGGATTCGGCGGGGGCGGGGGCGGTGCGGGTTCGGCGGTGTGATTCGTTCGCGTGAGATCCACCCGCCGGGTCTGCTGCGGCCGAGTGGAGTTCGAAGCCTCGATCGGCAGCGGCAGCGGCAGCGGCTCGGTGGCGGTTCGCTGCCGGTCGAGTGGTTCCGTGTGCGCCATTCCCCGCGGCAACGGGTCAGGCTGTGCGGCAGGCCGTCTCGCCGCGACATCGGGCGATCCGGTTGCCGTGCGCGGCCGCTCGGCCGGTCGAGGCGTCTCCGGTTCGTCCACGCTCACACCGAATTCGGTGACCAGCCCGGCCAGCCCGCTCGACCACCCCTGGCCGACCGCGCGAAACCGCCACGCCCCGTCCCGGCGATAGAACTCGCCGAACATCATGGCCGACACCGAATCCGAGTCCTCGATCTCGAAGGCGAGCAGCGCGCCGTCGGCGCCGTGCACGGTCAACGTCAGACCGGCGATATCGCCGAACGATCCCTCGTCGACGGAGCCCGCGACGACGATGCGATCCACCTCGGCCTCGGTGCGCGGCAGCGAGACGCTCAGCCTGGCCGTGCGCGGCGCGGGCTCTTGATCGAGCGTCACCGCCTGCGAAACGTGCCTTGGCGCGTTGAAGAACACCAGATCCCGGTCGCCGCGTACGGCACCGCCGGTCAGCAGCAACGCGTGCGCGTCGACCGCATGCGCGGACTGCCACGAAATGACCACGGCAAGAAGCGATGTCGGGACGGCTGCGTTGGCGCCTTTGCTGAGTTTCATCGTCCTCGAACTATGCCACGAGCCACCGACACGCCGAATTCCTCGCCCCTGATGCTCGGCGATCCGCGCCGGTCGGTATGCCCTCGGGCGGTGCTCAGTGTGCGACGGGATGCTGTGCGGCCCGGAAGGTGGCCGCCGCCTTGAGCACCATCTCGTGATACTCGTCCTCGGCATCGGAATCGAGCACGATGGCGCCGCCCGCGCCGATGCGCCAGCGGCCGTCGTGGCGCACCGCGGTGCGGATCACGATATTGAGGTCGGCGGTGCCGCCGAGCCCGAGGAAGCCGATGGTGCCCGAATAGATGCCGCGCGCTTCGGTTTCCAGCTCATCGATGATCTCCATGGTGCGCAGCTTCGGCGCACCGGTCATCGAGCCGCCGGGGAAACAGGCGCGCACGCAGTCGATCACGTCGACATCGGGGCGCAGCGTGCCGCGCACCGTCGAAACCAGTTGATGCATGGTCGTATACGCCTCGGTGGCCATGAGTTTCGGCACGTGCACGCTGCCGATCTGGCAGACCCGGCCCAGATCGTTGCGCAACAGGTCGACGATCATCAGGTTCTCGGCCCTGGTCTTGGGGCTCGCGGCCAGCTCGCGGGCCAGCCGCTCGTCCTCGGCCGGTGTCGCGCCGCGCGGTGCGGTGCCCTTGATCGGCTTGCTCTCGACCGTGCGCGCGCGGTCGATCTTGAGGAAGCGCTCCGGTGAGGAGCAGGCGATTTCGAGGTCGTCGAACCGGAGGTAGGCCGCGTACGGCGCGGGATTGCAGCGGCGCAGCGTGCGATAGAACTCGAGCCCGTCGGATTCGGCGGCGGGCACGGTGACGCTGTCGGTGAGGCAGATTTCGTAGGATTCGCCCTGGCGCAGGCGATCCAGGCTGATCGCGATATCGGCGAGGTAACGGTCCCGGCCGCGGGTGAGCCGCGCGGCGACCGCCTCGGTATCCGAATCCACCTCGAGTTCGGGCGGATTCGACCAGGTGGGCAGGGATTCCATGATCTCGCGGGTATCGCGCAGCCAATCCGCGCCCGCCCGTAAGGAATCCGCGGCCGCGTGGGTGAGCGCGAGCAGATGGGTGTGCCCGGCCACGTGGTCGACCACCACCAGCCGGTCGGCGAAGATCCACTGGGCATCGGGCGTCGGTGCGCGGTGGACGGCCTTCGCGCCGCAGTCGGCCTTGACCTCGTACCCCAGATAACCGACGTAGCCGCAGGCGAAATCGAAAGGAAGATTGGGGATGTCGGTGCGGCGCCTGCGTAGCTCGCCGGCCAGATAGTCCAGCACATCGCCGGGTACGGTGCGCCTGCCGCCGTCGGCGGATTCGACGACGACCGCGCCCTCGCCCACCCGGTAGCGGACCACCTCCGCGAGCGGGCCGCTCGCGTCGCCGAGGAAGGAGAACCGGTCGAGGCCGAGTTCGACGTGCTCGCTGTCGAGCCAGAACGCGGTGGGTGAGTCGCCGTAGAGGCGGACGAAGGCGGTTTCGGTGTCGATCGGGCGCTCGATGACGGCGTGCTGTAGTCGCCACGATGGCGCGGATTCGCCGGTGCCGTACCGGCTTTCCGCCTCGCCGGGGAAACGGGTCTCGCCCCGGATCGAGGGCATATCGCTCGGATCGCCGACGCTGGCGAAGTGCGGCGGCTCGGCGACCGGCGGCGTCGTCCGCCCGGCCACCGGCGCCGGTGGCTGCGGTCTCGGCACGCCGTCCTGCCGCACCGGATGCGCCGCCGTCAGTTTCGCGAAATTGCGCAGCAGCGCCGCGCCTTGCTCGCTGGAGATGGATTCGGGATGGAACTGCACGCCCCACTGCGGTCTGCTCCGGTGCCGCACCCCCATGATCACGCCGTCCTGCGCGACCGCCGTGATCTCCAGCGTGTCGGGCAGCGGCCGCTCGGCGGCCAGCGAGTGGTAGCGCACGGCGGTGAACTCCGGCGGCACGCCCTCGAACAGGCCGCGCCCGTCGTGCTCGATCCGGTCCAGGTAGCCGTGCCGCGCGATCGGGGCCGCGGTCACCGCCCCGCCCGCGGCCACCACGATGCCCTGATGGCCCAGGCATACCCCGAGCAGCGGGAGTTCGGTGTCGCGGATGATCGCCGCCGAGATCCCCATATCCCTGTGCCGGTCGGGACGGCCAGGGCCCGGCGAGATGACCACGTTGTCGAACCGCGCCAAGTCCAGACCTGCGAGATCGGCGACCTCGTCGTTGCGCACCACCGTCGGCTCTACCCCGTTCACCTCGCTGATCAGCTGATACAGGTTGTAGGTGAACGAGTCGTAGTTGTCGACGAGCAACGTGCGCATGATGGGACGCAATCTACGCCCCGCCGATACCGACCAACTGTGGTCGGTTGCCTTCAGTTTGTGAGCGGGCGTGGTGCACAATGTGGGGCATGTCTGTAGCGCAACCGGTCGAGGTGGATCCCGCCGTTGTCGATTTCGCCGCCGTCGGCAAGTGGATGGATGAGCAAGGTCTGCCCGCGGGTGAATTCGAGCAGGTGGCCGCGCTCGGCGGCGGAACCCAGAACATCATGCTGCGCTTCGCCCGCGGCGGCCGCGACTACGTGCTGCGCCGCGGCCCGAAGCATCTGCGGGCCAAGAGCAATGAGGTCATCCGCCGCGAGGCCAGGCTGCTCGCCGCGCTCGACGGCACCGGGGTGCGCGCGCCGCGGGTGATCGCCGCCTGCCCGGACGACGGGCTGATCGGCGCGGTCTTCTACCTGATGGAGCCGATCGCGGGCTTCAACCCGCAGACCGAACTGCCCGAGCGATACGCGAACGACGCCGAGGCGCGCAAGCAGATGGGGCTGTCCGCGGTGGAGGCGATCGCGCGGCTCGGGTCGGTCGACTACGCGGCGATCGGGCTCGCGGACTACGGCAAGCCCGAGGGCTTCCTGGAGCGTCAGGTGCCGCGCTGGCTCGCCGAACTGGAGTCGTACTCGACGCTCGACGGTTATCCGGGGCCGGAGATCCCCGGCGTCGCGCGGGTCGGGGAGTGGCTCGACCGCAACCGGCCCACCGAGTGGACGCCCGGAATCCTGCACGGTGACTGCCATTTGGCGAACATCATGTTCTCCTACGACCGGCCCGAGGTGGCCGCGCTGGTGGACTGGGAGATGTCGACCATCGGCGATCCGCTGCTCGATCTCGGCTGGCAGATCGCCACCAGGCCCGCGGCGGGCACCGTCGGTTCGGCGTTGATCGGCAAGCTCGGCCAGGTGGGCGGGCTGCCGACGCCGGAGGAGATGGCCGCGCACTACGGGCTGTTCTCCGACCGGGATCTGAGCGCGGTGCCGTGGTACACGGTGCTTGCCTGCTTCAAACTCGGCATCGTGCTGGAAGGGACGCACGCGCGTGCCTTCGCGGGGAAGGCGCCCAAGCAGGTCGGCGACTTCCTGCACGCGGTGACGCTGGAGCTGTTCGAGCAGGCGCATCGCATCATGGAATGAGTGTCGGAATCTCGGCGAGAGTTGGCGGGATATTTATGGATATAGATATTCTGCCACTCTAAGGTGTGGGGCATGCCGATCGTTCCTGATGTGAAGAACTGGACCTGGATACTCGAACGGGCCTGTCCCGAATGCGGTTTCGACGCACCCGCGACCGAATATGCGGCGGTACCCGGCCTCACTCGCGACAGTGCCCGCCGGATGGTCGCCGCCCTCGAGCGCGACGGCGCGTCCGTCCGCCCGGACGAATCCACCTGGTCGACGCTGGAATACGGCGCCCACGTGCGCGACGTGTGCCGCCTGTTCGACACCCGTCTGGGTTTGATGCTCGCCGATACCCCGGAGGGTCCGGTGCCGCGCTTTGCGAACTGGGATCAGGACGTGACGGCGGTGGAGGAGCGCTACTGGGAGCAGGATCCGGCCCGGGTGGCGGTCGAACTCGCCGAGGCGGCCGAAAAGATCGCGGCTGCTTTCGAATCCGTGCCGCCCGTCGACCTCGGCAAGCGCGGTGCGCGCAGTGACGGCTCGGTTTTCACGGTCGAATCGTTTTCTCGCTACTTCATCCACGACCTCGTCCACCACGTGCACGACGTGCGTGCCTGAGCCGTATTTCTAGAACCTGTTCGCAGGCGGATGGCCGCTCTGCTGATGATTTTTCGGCCGACTACTAGAACGCGTTCCAGTTTTCTCGTAGTGTGGGTGCAGTCACATATAAGCACGTGCACGCGAGAGGGTCGACAGGAATGAAGACGAAGGGCGCGATCCTGTGGGGGATCGACCAGCCGTGGTCGGTGGAGGAGATCGAGGTCGGCGATCCGGTCTCCGGCGAGGTGCAGATCCGGCTGGAGACGGCGGGCATGTGCCATTCCGACCACCACATCGTGACCGGTGCGACACCGATGCCCGCCTTCCCGGTGATGGGCGGCCACGAGGGCGCGGGCGTGATCACCAAGCTCGGGCCGAACTGCCCCGCCGACCTCGCCGTCGGTGATCACGTGATCCTGTCGTTCATCCCCGCCTGCGGACGCTGTCCGGCTTGTGTGAGCGGCAATATGGCGCTGTGCGATCTGGGCGCGGGCCTGCTGAGCGGTCTCGCGATCAGCGACGGCACCTACCGGATCCAGGCGCGCGGCCAGAACGTTATCCCGATGTGCCTGCTCGGCACCTTCGCGCCGTATATGACGGTGCACCACACCTCGGTGGTGAAGATCGACCCGACCATCCCGTTCGAGGTGGCCTGCCTCGTCGGCTGCGGAGTGCCGACCGGCTTCGGTTCCGCCACCCACGTCGCGCAGGTGACGCCGGGCGACACCGTGGTCATCGCGGGCATCGGCGGCGTCGGCATGAGCGCGCTGCAGGGCGCGGTGCTCTCCGGCGCGTCGAAAGTCATTGCCATCGACCCGAATCCGTGGAAGCGCGAGCAGGCACAGAAGTTCGGCGCCACGCACACCTACGAGAGCATGGCCGCCGCCATCCTGCCCATCATGGACGCGACCGAGGGCCGGATGGCCGAGAAGGTCATTCTCACCATGGGTGAAATGCACGGCGACTACGTCGAAGAGGGCCTGATCCTCACCGCCAAGGCGGGCACGCTGGTCGTCACCTCGATGGGCCGGATGGACGCGGGCGACGTCAAGATGAACAGCTTCCTGCTGTCCATGCTGCAGAAGACGGTGAAGGGCTGCATCTTCGGCGGTGGCAACGCCCGCCAGGACACCCCGCAGCTGCTGCGCCTCTACAAGTCCGGCCAGCTCAACCTGGACGACATGGTGACCCGCACCTACTCCCTGGAGGACATCAACCAGGGCTACCAGGACATGCTGGACGGCAAGAACATTCGCGGCATCATCAAGTACACCGAAGCCGACTGGTAGATCACCGGCGCCGCTCGGCGAGCAGTGCGGCGATCCGTGCGATCAGGTCGTACGGCACCGGCTTGCCGAGCGGGAATTGCAGCGTGCCCTTTCCGGCACGGTAGGGCTCGATGGCGGCCTCGAATGCCTTGTCGCCCTCCGGTATCGGATAGACGCTGATGTGGTTCTTCCATCCCGCGAAGTGAACGACGCTGTGGCCGTTGAGTTGCACCGTCGGGATCCCGTAGCTCATCGCTTCGGCGCCGCCGGGCAGCGCCTGCCGGAGCGTGCGCCTGATGTCCCCGAGGATCACTCGAACATCCTCGGGGAATGCCGCGATGTACGCGTCGACGGTCTTCGCCTGTTCCGCCACGATCACTCCTCTGTCCGAGAAATATCCGGCCGGCTCAGCAGCCTACAGCTCCTTGCGGTACCAGCACTCGGCATAGGGCTCCCCGTTGTGCGGCGCCGATTCCGCATATCCGTTCCCGGTGTACAACGCCCTGGCCTCCACCAGGTCGCGGCGCGTGTCGAGCACGATGCGCTCGGCGCCGAGCGCACGCGCCGCGTCCTCGGCGGCCGCCAGGAGCGCGGCAGCGCCGCCCATGCCGCGCAGCTCGATGCGGAGGAAGACTCGTTTCAGCTCCGCGGTCGCCGGATCGAGCAGATGGACTCCCGCCGTTCCGGCCGGTGTACCCCGGTACCGTGCGACGAGGAGAGTGCCTGTCGGCGGGGCGAACTCGGCTCCCGTCGCGGCGGCTACTCCGCGGTCGAGCTCGTCCGGGTCGGTGTCGCGACCTTCAGTGCGCCGGTACCAGCGGTCGCTGACCTCGGTGTAGTAGGCGCGCCAGAGTGTGGCCGCGACAGGGGAATCGAAGGGTTCGGGTGCGACGGTCCAGGCGCCCGTGCTGATCATGGGCGCCATTGTTGCCGGAGTCAGCGCGCGCCGGGCAGGTCCTCGGCGATGAATTCGCGATCTTGGTCGTAGTCGATCTCGGCGGCGCCCGCGATGTGGAGATCGGCGCGGTAGGCGGTGCGTGCCGTGGTGAAGTGGGCGGAGGTGCGCGCATCCCAGTCGCGCCAGATCTCGGCGAGGTCGAGGCCGTCTCGGGCGATGACCCGGTTGCCGCGGACGTCCTGGGGTGCGTCGACCCAGATTCGGTATGCCGCTGGTGATTCCGGTCGGGCCGCGCCTACGCCCTCGACGATGAGGATGGGGGACACCGGGATCTCGATCCGTGCGCCGTACTCGTTGCGGTGCCAGTCGTACGGGCGGAAACCGCCGGGCAGTCCCAGGTCGAGTGGTGCGAGCACCTCGGCGGCGAACAACGGCCACCACACCAGTGGATCGCCGTCCCACGGCACCGGGAATTGATCCGAGGTCACCACGGGCGCATCGTCGGCGGCCTGCGCCAATCGGCGCGCGAAGGTCGACTTGCCGGCGCCGCTCGGCCCGTCGACGGCCACCAGCCGGACCGGCCCGACCGACGGTGACAGCGCGCGTAGTCGTCGGACCAGCGACTCGAAGGTAACCGCGGTCGTTTCCATTCGGCCATCGTGTCAGCTCGCGGGCGCGAACGGCCCGCCGACACCGCGCGGCCGCAGTGTGTTTCAGCCGACGTCGCGCCGCAGCCAGGTGACTTCCGCGCCGCTCTCGTAGCCGTAGCGGAAGACCTCGAGGTCGTCGTCCCACGCGGTGCCGAGTGCGCGATCGATCTCGGCGGCCAGGTCGTAGGCCGAGTACTTGCCGAGTTCGCTCGCCGCCCGCAGCATCGCGCGCAGGCGCATCTCGCCGACGGTGACATCGCCGTTCGCACTGGTCGATCCGTGCCAGAGGCCGAGGCCGGGGACGAAGCTGTAGCGTTCGCCGTCCACGCCGTCGCTGGGATCCTCGGTGACCTCGAACCGCAGCACGGGCCAGGACCGCAGCGCCTGTGCGATGCGGGAGGCCGTGCCGACGGGGCCGATCCAGTCGCTGGTGGCGCGCAGCTGGCCGTGCGCTGCGGGCTGCGCGGTCCACCGGAGTTTCGCGGGAGCTCCCAGCGCCGAGGCGAGTGCCCATTCGACGTGCGGGCACAGCGCGGCCGGCGACGAGTGGATGTAGACCACACCCGCCGTCGCGTCCGCGAACTGACTCGATGCGCGCACTACTAACACCTCCAGCTTCGACGTGGACCGTCTTCCCCAACGACCCGTCGTACTGGCTGTTGCCCGAGTGTACTGGAGTGCCCGAAGTTACACGTGTTACTTCGCGACCGTGTTGCGTGCGCGTGATGACTCCGCGATCACCGCATCGCTGAAGGGGGGCCACGCCGCCCGCGCCCAGTCGCCGAAATTCTCATCCGCGAGGGCGAGACACGCCAACGACGACTCGGGGTCAACCCACAAGAATGTCCCGGATTGTCCGAAATGGCCATAGGTCAGTGGCGAATTCGTCTTTCCGGTCCAGTGCGGCGACTTCCCGTCGCGGATCTCGAAGCCGAGTCCCCAGTCGTTCGGACGCTGTGAGCCGTAGCCGGGCAGCACCCCGTTCAGGCCCGGGAACTGCACCGATGTGGCCTCGGCGTGCATCTCGGGCGAGAGCAGACGTGGCTCGAGCAGTTCCGCCGCGAAGCGCGCCAGATCGGCCGCCGTGGATCGTCCCGCGTGCCCGGCCGGGCCCGCGAGCACCGACGCCGTCATGCCGAGCGGTTCGAACACCGCATCGTGCAGGTACTCCTCGAACGCGATGCCGGACTGCTCGGCGACGAACGCGGCGAGCAGCTCGAAACCGGCGCTGGAGTAGATCCGCCGGGTACCCGGCTGCGCGATGACCTCCGTGGTGTCGAAGGCGATACCCGAGGTGTGCGCCAGCAGATGCCGCACGGTGGCCCCCGGCGGGCCCGCGGGCTGATCCAGTTCGATGGCGCCCTCCTCGATCGCGACCAGCGCCGCGTAGGCGACCAGCGGCTTCGTCACCGAGGCCAGCGGGAACACCCGGTCGGCATCGCCGGCCAGCGTCGTACCTGCACGGGAAACCACGGCCGCCGCCGCGTGGCGCACCGGCCATTCGCGGATCTGCTCGAGAGAACGCACCGGACGAGCGTACGAGAAGACCGCCCGTACGATCGAGTCACCGTATGCGAGCAGAGCGAGCGATCCATGAACACAGCCGAACGCACCCTGATTCACGGCGATGTGGCGGCCGGTTTCGGTCCCGTTGCCGATGCCTTCCGCCGCAACTTCGCCCGGCACGGCGAAATCGGCGCCGCCGTCGCCGTTTTCGCGGGCGATCGGCCGGTCGTCGACCTGTGGGCCGGGCACCGCGACCGGCGGCGGACGGTGCCGTGGGAGCGCGACACCATCGTGCCGGTGTTCTCCTCTACCAAGGGCATGGCCGGATTCGTGATCGCGGCGCTGGTGTCGCGCGGGCTGCTCGACTACGAGGAGCCGGTGGCGAAGTACTGGCCGGAGTTCGCGACGCAGGGCAAGGGCGAGGTCACCGTCCGGCAGCTGATCGACCATCAGGCCGGGCTGTCCGGTCTGGACACCGTCGTGAAGCTGCCGCAGGTCGCCGATCTGGATGGGCTGGCGAAGATACTCGCGGCGCAGAAACCCGCGTGGCAGCCAGGCACCAGGCACGGGTACCACGCGATCACGCTCGGTCTCTACGAAGGCGAGCTGGTGCGCCGGGTCGATCCGGCGGGCCGCACGCTGGGTCGCTTCTTCGCCGAGGAGATCGCGCGACCGCTCGGCCTCGACTTCTTCATCGGCCTGCCCGCCGAACAGAGGATGGACCGGATCGCGGTGCTCGCCGCGACCCGCGGCCTCGACATCCTGCGCTACGAACGGGATTTCCCGGCATTGCCGCTGGCCGTCGAGATGGCCGCAAAACGCGGGCATTCCTATGCGGCACTGACCAATCCGCGCTTCGGCGCACCCGCCCGCGCGACCCGCCGCGAGGTGCTCGAGGTCGAGATGCCCGGCTCCAACGGCGTCGGCAACGCCCGATCGCTGGCCAAGGCGTACGGCGCCGCGGCGGCCGGAACCGGCGCACTGCCCATCGATGCCGCGCTGCTCGCCCGCCTCGCCGCCGCCGATACGGCCGACGATGTCCCCGCCGACGACCTCGTCCTGCACACCAAGAGCCGCTACCACCTCGGTTTCCGCAAATCCCGCGGCGCCTTCCGCTTCGGCTCCGACAAACGCGCCTACGGCACCACCGGTCTCGGCGGTTCCTTCGGCTTCGCCGACCCCACCACTGGCCTCGGCTTCGGCTACACCATGAACCGCCTCGGCCTGGCCGTCCTCGACGACGCCCGCAGCCGCAACCTCCGAAAAGCCTTGCTCCGCTGCGGCATCTGACCGCTCGCTATTCGTCGGGAACGACGGCGAAGTGGGTGCGGCCGCCGATGCGGATCGGTTGTCCCGGTGGCAGGCGGAGGGCGGGCGGCGGTGCGTCGAGAGGTACTGCGGCCCAATCTATTTTGAGTGTGTTGTCGCCGGTGCGGTGGAGCGCGTCGTACAGGTCGATCCATCGGGGTGGCTGTCCGGGCGCGTAGGTGACGAGTTCGAAGTCGCCGCTCTGATGGTGGCGGTATTCGTCGGTGCCCCAGGCGGATACCAGATCCGGGTCGCTGAGAATGCGGTAGGACAACACCGATTCGATCATCTCGCGCGCTTCGGCGGGGTCGCTGGTCCGCCAGACTTCCTGCTCCGTGTCACCGGAGTGCTCGATCCGCTCGGCACAGCGCAGAACCCAGAAGAATCGGGAGTGCGGATTCGGCTCTGCGTCCGACTCCGGCCGTTCGTAGTTGTCGTCGAGCTCTAGCGTGCGATCAAGGGCGGGGTAGTCCCATTGGTCGAGTTCGAGGGCCGATTTGTATGCCCGCAACGCCATTTCGGAAGCGCCCGCACATTCGTGGGCCAGCCCCTCCAGGAACACGGCCAGATTGTTGGTCGGATCGACAGACAGGACGTGGCGGGCGGCGGTGACCACCTCGGCGGCCAGCGCCCGTCCCGCGGTGTCGTCGGCCGACATTTCGACGACGGGCGGCCCCTCCTCCCACCACCCCTCGTCCACCTTGTTCACCATGTGATGGCGTA
This sequence comes from Nocardia sp. NPDC052566, assembly GCF_044547285.1. Classification (NCBI taxonomy): domain Bacteria; kingdom Bacillati; phylum Actinomycetota; class Actinomycetes; order Mycobacteriales; family Nocardiaceae; genus Nocardia; species Nocardia sp. NPDC052566. The sequence goes on from NZ_JBIUAF010000002.1 coordinate 1,280,729, forward strand.
GCTCCGCCCCCGCGAGCACGGCGAGCCCGACCGCGGCTTCGAGATGATCCGCAGCACTGCGCAGCACCTCGGTATAGATCTCGCGCACTGTTCGAACATCCGCGATCCAGTCGGGATGGTCCATATCGACGTATTCCGCGTCACTCGCGATGCCCGCAAGCCGCCGACCCGCCTCGGTCAACCGATCATCGAGGCCCGAATCCACATCCACGGGCGTCGACTCTAACCAGGCTTGGTCAGGTTGCCAGCCCAGGGAATCAGGGGGCGCACCGCGAACCGCCGCCGCAGCGGCCCGGATCGATGCACCATTGATCAATGGAACTGACTGCGGTGCCCATCGATAAGCCCGATGAGCTCAACGTCATCATCGGGCAGTCCCATTTCATCAAGACGGTCGAAGACCTGCACGAGGCGCTGGTCGGGACCAGTCCGCATCTGAAGTTCGGGCTGGCGTTCTGTGAGGCGTCCGGCCCACGCCTGGTGCGGTATTCCGGCAACGACGACGACCTCGCCGACCTCGCCACCAAGAACGCGACCGCCGTCGGCGCGGGCCATTCGTTCATCGTGTTCCTGCGCGACGGCTACCCGGTCAACGTGCTCAACGCGATCCGGAATGTCCCCGAGGTATGCGGAATCTTCTGCGCCACCGCCAATCCGGTCGAAGTGCTCATCGCCGAAACCCCACTCGGCCGCGGCATCATCGGCGTGATCGACGGCGCCCCACCCCTCGGCATCGAAACCCCCGACGACCGAACCGCCCGCAAACAACTCCTGCGCACCATCGGCTACAAACTCTGAGCGAGGGTGTCGCCGATTTCCAGATCCCGCGGCCACCACGGCCAGCGGAGTGCTCGGTCGGCGAGAGCCGAGCCGAGCCATCATGTTTCGGGCTTGCCCCACTGCGGGGAGCCGAACCGGCTGTGTATGCGGGGTGATGGCGGGTACGCGAACACTAGGTCGCCTGGGCTGTGGCGATCGGATTCGAACCGGATACGAGCGTAGGAGGTGAGGGGCCGATGGCTGAACGCGGTGCACCGGTCGGCGGGCGGCGGGCGAGGGTGACCCGGCTGATGTCGTATGCACCGTGGAATCCGAATCCGCTGATGCGCACGGGAGATCGCCTCGAGGCGGTGTTCCGTCTCGTCGTGATCGTCGCCATGCTGGCCGCGATTCCGATCGCCGGAGCATTCGGCACGGCTTCCTACGCGAGCGACGCCGCCAGGATCCGTGCCGAGAGTGCGACGAAATCCGTTGTCACGGCAACGATCACCGCCGAGCCCGGCGTGGTCGACCTGCAACACGTCGAGGCCCGCGTGCAGTGGAACGCCGGCAACCGCACCGGTGCCGCGACGGTGCCGGTGCCGCGCGACGCGCGCCGTGGCGAGCTCGTTCCGGTGTGGCTCGATCGCGCGGGCGAATTCACCACCGCGCCAAGGCCGCCCGCCGCCGCGGCGGCACGCGGGGTCAGCATGGGCCTGGCCGCGCTGTTCGGCACCTGGGCCGGTGGCTGGTGCCTGGTCCAGAGCTTCCGGTGGCTGCTGAACCGCGGCCGAAATGCGCAGTGGGACAGGGAGTGGCGACAGCTCGCCCGGCCGACCACGGAAGGCTGGAAATAGCCCGTCCGATAGAGGCCGCAGCCAGGAAGATCCGGGAAAATGTCCCGGCCATCAGCGGTAGCTCTCCCTTTCATTGAGGTACGGCCCCGGCGCACCGTGAGAGACGGACGTGCGCCGCGGTCCGCCGAGCGGTTTCCCGTCCGCAGGCGTATTCGTGCGGCGGATCCTCGGAAGGAATCAGATGTCAACTCCGATCGATGAATTCGATCTCGATATCCGAATCGGTGACCTGCCGTCGCATGGTCACCGGTTCGTGCCGCTGCGCGGGAAGAGCGATGGTCCTGAGCAGTGCCCCACCGACGAATGCACCAGCTTTCCGACGTGCCGCACCGAATGTAATTGTCAGTAGCGATTCGAAGGAAGTGACATGTCCGCACCGATTGATGAATTCGATCTCGATATTCGGATCAGTAAGTCGACCCGGATGGCCGAGGTGAACTCGGCCCTCCGGACAACCTCCGATTTCGAGGGCTGCGAGTCGGCGTGTGCGACCTGCGGTTGCACCCGGCGACCGTGGTGCACTCCGACCGACAACTGCTGATATGGACCGGCCGGGCGGCCGATGCCGCCCGGCCAGCGGGGCAGGCCGGGCAGGAGATTCCTCGGCCTGTTCCGTGGTCGCCGATCGTGCGGAAATCCCTTGGGGGCGAGCGCCTGGCGACCGCTAGTCTCGGATTACCACCGAGACGAGAGATCGAAAAACTCACCATGACAACGCATGCCGCGTTCAGCGCGCCCATCGACGACCGGTACGACGACTTCCTGAACGGTGTGCGGCGCCATTTTCAGGCGACGGTCACCGAGGGCGCCGCACTGTTCACCGTCGGTGGCGACGACCTGTTCGAGGTGTTTCTCGGCGCGCTCGCACCGGAACTCGTCGCGGTGAACAACTGCGGCACCTGCCGTGCGTTCGTGCGGCGCTACGGCGGCCTCGTGCTCGTCGGTGCGGACGGGACGACGAAGTCCGTGCTGTGGTCGGCGGACAGCGCTCCGCCCGCCTATGCGAAGGCCGCGGCCGCGCTGGCCGAACAGGTCGAGCGCAGGCCCATCACCTCGCTGTTCCGCTCGAGCGCGACGGGTTGGGGATATCCCGAACGCGGCTCGTGGAACCATCTTTCGCTTACTCCGCCGGAGTATCTGGTGCATACGCCGTCGGCGCTCGCGACGACGGCGCAGTACGTCGCCGCGAAGAACGCCGACCGGGAAACGCTCCAGCGTGCCCTCGCCGAATTTCCGCATCCCGTGGTGAAAAAGGCGGTGGCACTGCTGCGTACCGAACAGCTGTACCGCTCGGACGCGATACTCGGCGTCGGGACCTGGTTGTCGGAATTGCATGCGACGCTCGAGGCGGTGCGCGGGCGCGGCGATACCGCGCAGCGGCAGCGCGACAACCTCGTCTGGCTGGCGGCCGCCACGGCACCGGCGGGCCACTGCCATGTCAAGAGCGGCATGATCGGCACGCTCCTCAGCGATCTCGCCGAGGAGTTGCCCTTCGACAGCGTCAAGCGGCGTTTCGCGGAGAAGATGCATCCGCTGCAGTACCGTCGCCCTACCGCGGCACCCACCGCGGCGATGATCGCGCGCGCCGAGCGGGTCATCGCCGAACTGCGCGCAGCGGGTTCGCTGGAGCGCCGCTTCGCGAAACTTGCCGATGTGCGCCCGATCTGGTCGCCGACCGCGGACGCGCCGCGATCCGGTGGTGTCTTCGGGCATTTGGTTCCGGCCGAGAAGCGCAGGAGAGCAACCGATCTCGATACCGAGACAGTGGTCATGACCTGGGACAAGTTCGCGCGCACCGTACTTCCGTCCGCCGAGCGCATCGAATACCAGGTGCCTTCGGCGGCCACCAGCTACGGCGCCATGGTCACCGCGGCGAACCCCGAGGCACCGCCGATCGTGCAGTGGGACAGGCCGGACAACCGCAATCCGGTGACCTGGTACGTCTACGTGAACGGCTCCGCGCCCGCCCAGTGGGGCCTGCGCCCCGGTGAATACCGGCAGGTGACGGCCGTGATCCCGCACCCGGCGACCTGGCACGTCGAATTCGATCGCACCGCACGCGAGCAGTCGGTGCTCTTCGCGCTCGCGGGCGCCACGGACACGAGCTACACCCAGGGCGCGGGCTTCTTCCCGGAATTCCTCAGCAGCGATCTCCACGAGATCCGCAAAACACTCGAGGCCTACGCCAAGGACGCCGTCGTCGCGGGCAAGAAGGACGCGGAAGTATGCGGCCTACTGATCTCCAAGGGCAACAACCTCAACCACACCTTCCGCGTCACCACCGGCGACCTCCGAGTCCGCTACACCCTCGACCGCTGGGACTGAGCTCCGTGGTGCGATTAGCTGGACATTGGCCTTGCGGGGGTGTCGAATTCCGCGCGATGGTGGAGGTATGAGTGATACCAATACCCCCGGTGAAGGCGCAGAACTCGATTTCGATGCGATCTATCGCGGTGAGAGTCCGCTGGGTGATCGCGCACCATGGGATATCGACGGGCCGCAACCCGATTATGTGTCACTGGAGGAGGCCGGTCTGATCAGTGGTGCTGTGCTCGACTCCGGGTGTGGCACCGGGGAAAACGCCCTCTTTCTGGCCGGTCGCGGCTATGCGGTGACCGGGCTCGACCTCGCGCCGACGGCGATCGCGATCGCGCGGCGGAAGGCCGCGGATCGGGGGTTGGCGGCCACCTTCGATATCGCCGACGCCCTCGAATTATCCGGCTATCACGAACAATTCGATACCGTGCTCGATTCCGGCCTGGCGCACCTGTTCGACGACGATGAGTTGACGCGGTACGCGGCGGCGCTGCATCACGCGTGCCGCCCGGGCGCCTCCGTGCACGTATTGGGGATCAGCGATCGAGCGGCGGCATCGATCCGCGAGGGATTCGGCGAACTCGTCGAGCGGATGGAAGCTGAGATGGCCGACGGTGATATGGAATTCGATCAGATGTTGCCGTCGATCACCGCCGACCGGCTGCGCGCCGGATTCGCCGACGGCTGGACGGTGGCATCCCTCGTGGAAACCACGCTGCGCGCGATCCTGCCGTTCCAGGCGAAACCTGTCGACCTGCTCGCCTGGCGCGGTCACTTCCACCGGAGCGCCCCTGCGTGAAATCAGCAGACGGCCAGCGCTATCCGCGTGCCGAGGTCGGAGTCAGCCGGTTCGGCCGCGGGAGCGCTGGACCTCGGCTCGGGTGGTGCGGACCACCGCGATGATCGTCACCACCATGATCGTGACGAGTTCCAGCAGATTCCAGGCCACCGGGCTCAGTGTCGGTTCGAGCGGACGCGGCGGGGCGGCGTACCTCGGCGGGGCGGGTGGTGGTGGCGGAGGCGGCGGGACCGGGAGGGGTGGTGCGGGCGGCTGCTGCTCGATCGGCGGTGCGGGGGGAGCGGGGACGGCAGCCGGTGCGGGGGCAGGCGGTGCGGGGGCAGGCGGCGGTGGCGGGCCGAGTTCCAGCGGGATCCCTGGTTCGGGTGGTGGCGGAGTCGGGATGAGCAGCAGGCAGGTCAGCAGCGCGCTCCCGCTGGCGGCGCTGCCGACGACCGTGCTGCCGAGCCCGGATCCGCTGGACCCGAGCGGTCCGAGATGACCGAGTCCGTTGGATCCGCTGCCGGTCGCCGAACCGAGCAGGAGGGTCGCGCTGCCGACGACGGCGCTTCCGGTGCATGCGGTCAGTACGCTGCCGGAGTCGAGGCCGAGCGATTCGGCGGGGTTGCTCGCGATCGGGTCGACGGACGGAATCTCCTCGGCGGGTTCGACGCTGAGGGGTATCGGCGGTTGGGTGAACACCGGGTTACTCGAATTGCTGCCGGTGCCAGCGCTTCCGGTCGGACCGAGGGCGAGTTCGCCACCGGCGCTGCCGGTCTCGGCCCCGATATCGCCGGTGCTGCCGGTGCCCGCGCTGCCGGTCGCCAGGTCGCCGAAATCCGGTAACCCCGGAAAGGGCGCGTCGGCCGCGGCGGGGTGGCCAGCGAGCAGTACCGCGAGCAACGGCATCGCCACCACCAAACTCCTAGCAGCCCTGCGTGATTCGCCGAGAACCATGGGTGTACCGTCCTAACGCTGTCGTGCTGCCCGGCGAATCCGCTAGCCGATCTGCTGGAATCGGGCCAGCGCCAGCTCGAAGGCATCCCGGGAGACGATGTATCCGCCGGAGAACGGCCGATCGAGGCTGTAGATGGCCAGAATCGTGGTGCCGACCACGATGCCGAGCAGCGCGGTCATCAGCAGGCTGCGCGTGGTCACCTCGACGCCGGACAGTCCGACGCCGAACAGCAGCAGGATCGTGCCGAACCATAGTGCGACATAAAGGAATCCGGGCATGGTGTAGTGCGCGTCCATGGCGCGGTCGAGGCGCGCCTGCGCCGCCTCGTCGAGGCTGGTCATGGCGCTGGTCCGCAGATCGGCGACGTCGGGATCATCGCCCTTCACCGACGCCACCGCGTCACGCAGGGTGTCGAAGGTCTCCTGGGTGGCCGGGCTGAGCCTGCGCTGCTCGTCCATCACCGTCCATTCCTTGCCGACCACCTGTTCGGTGTAATCCCGAAGCAGCCCTTGCACTTTCTGCTTCTCGGCATCCGGCAGCGAATGCGCGGTCCAGTAGGTGTCGACCAGCGCCTTCGCCTCGGCGACGGTGTGATTGTGCGAAGTGTCGAACTGCTGCCAGCAGATGACGATCACGAACGCGACCACGGCCATGAACAGCGTGTTGATCAGGTCGAGTACCAGCGAACCCGCCTTGTCCTCTTCGTCATCGGACTCACGCCACGAGTCGGGCCGCAGCCGATCCCCGGCGACGAACACCCCCACCGCGACGATCGCGGTCAGCACCGGCACAAGCAGTATCAAGATCGACATCGAGCCCCACCTCTCGAAACGACCGACAGGCGGAGCTGGGCCGTATAGCTGAGCCGCCGGGCAGTGCCCAGCGGATGGTGCGTTTCACATGCTGTTGGTCACTTGATATTCGTGGCTGCGACCGGCGTGGATTCGTCAAGGCCCCAATGCACGGCGTGTCCGGTATGTCGGGCGCGCCCGCACCGCGCGCGCGTCAGCGCACCCAGTCGGAGGTGAGGGCCTGTACCCGCGCGCCGTCGAGGTCGGTGATCTTGGTGGCGACGAAAGTCTGTGCCCAGTCGGAGGTTTGCCAGCGCAAGACCGGGGGTTCGGCGGTCAGTGCGCGCAAGACCACGGCGGCGACCTCCTCAGCGGTCTGGCTCGTGGTGTAGGCACCGAGGGTGCGGTCGATGTAGGCCTGGAGGGCGGGGGCGTACGGGCCTGCCTCGGCCACCGCGGCCACCGGATCCACTTTGGCGTTCGCGACGAAGGCGGTCGCGACCGCACCTGGTTCCACCACGCTCACCCCGACACCCACCGTGGCGGCGACCGGGGCCAGGCTCTCCATGAACCCCTCGACCGCGAATTTCGCCGCGCAGTACGCCTCGTTGAACGGCTGGCCGACCACGCCGCCGACGCTGGTCACCGTGATCACCCTGCCCTTGGTGGCGCGCAGATGCGGCAGTGCGGCCCTGGTCATCTCGACCACGCCGAAGTAGTTGACCTCCATCGCCCGCCGGATCTCGGCCATGGGCAGATTCTCGGCGGTGCCGAGCACCGAGACGCCCGCGTTGTTGATCACGGCGTCCAGTCGTCCGTAGTCCGCGACCACCCCGGCGACACCGCCGAGCACGGAATCCGGATCGGTGACATCCATCGCCCGAATGTCGATCCCGCCGGCCGCTTTCCGCAACTCGTCGCCCCGGCCCGGATCGCGCATGGTGGCCACCACGGTGCATCCCGCCTCGGCCGCCGCCACCGCCACTGCCTGCCCGATCCCGGTCGAGGTGCCCGTGATGAGCACTACTTTGTCCGACATGTAGGTCATTGAAGCAGCTGAATGCCCGATCGAGCGGTAACCCGATTCGGGTTGGTGTGGCGATCAGCCGTTGGCGGCCAGCGGGGGTGCGGCGGCGTCCATGAGATGTTCACGGCCCCAAGCCTCCAGGGGCAGCAGGGCGTTATTGAGCAGTTCGCCGAGCGGGGTCAGCGAGTATTCGACGCGGGGGATCACCTCGTTGTACACCTCGCGGTGGACGATCCCGTCGGCCTCGAGTTCGCGCAGTTGCGCGGTGAGGACCTTCTCACTGACTCCCGGCACCTGGCGGCGCAATTCACCGAAACGGTGCGGCCGCTCGCTGAGCGGCCACAGGATCATCATCTTCCACTTGCCGTTCAGTACCGACAGTGTGGCGTCGAGCCCGCACGTATACGCGCCCGGTCTGCGTGTGATCGGCACGACAATCCCTTTCACCTGCCTGTTTTCTTACCCGGAAGTACGTACCCACTCGCAGGTGCGTACTTGATGGACCCGGATGCCACGCCAAGAGTAACGGGCATGTCCGATCACTCGAAGAACTCGCTCACCGTCCTAGGCCTCGGCGATATGGGCTCGGCCCTCATCCGTTCGTGGCTCGCTGTGGGGTGCACCGTCACGGCCTGGAGCCGCAGTGCCAGGCCCGCTCCCGAGGGGACGATCGTCGCCGCGACCGCCGCCGACGCCGTCACCGCGAATTCCCTTGTCGTCGTGTGTCTTCTCGATGACGCGTCGGTCCGTGCGACCCTCGACGGCATCGACCTGACCGGCCGCGACATCGTCAACCTGACCACGAGCACCCCCGCCGAGGCCCGCGCACTGTCCGACTGGATCGCGGCGCGCGGTGGACGTTTCGTGGACGGCGGCATCATGGCGGTCCCTTCGATGATCGGTGTCGCCGATTCCGGCGCCTACGTCTTCTACAGCGGCTCAACCGAACTCCACGAAACCCACGCCGAAACCTTGGCGATTCCGGCCGCCGTCACCTATGTCGGCGCGGATCCCGGTTTCGCCGCCCTGTACGACATCGCGTTGCTCAGCGGCATGTGGGGCATGTTCGCCGGCGCGGCCCATGCCTTCGCTTTGATTGCCCCGGAAGACATTTCACCGGTGGATTTCGCGCCGCTGCTCGTCGGCTACCAGCAGGCGATGGCCGGATACGCCTACGGCACCGCCGCACAGCTGGCCAGCGGCGACTACACCGAGGGCGTCGAATCGAACCTGGCGATGATGGTCACCACGAACGACACACTCCTGCGCACCGCCGCCGAACAGGGCGTGAGCCCCGAACTCCTCACGCCCTTCATGGATTTGATGCGGCGTCGCGTCGCCGAGGGCGGCGGCAACGAATCCAACACCGGTGTCGTCGACCTCCTGCGCCGCTAGCATCGCTCCGATGCGACGGCGGCGCCCCGCTCCGCCCTCTCGCCGTGCCGACTCGCGAATATAGTGCCTAGCCAAGGGTAGGTCAGGCCGCGAGGACGAGGAAGAGGTGCCGGATGCCACGAAGTGCGTTGTTGGCGACGACCGAGCGTGCGTTGCTGCATCGGCTGGCGGAAGAACAGGCGAAGTACCGGGTGCCTTCGCTGGTCGCCGCGGTGGTGCGCAACGGTGAGCTGGTCTGGTGGGGTGCGCGCGGGCGAGTGGACGGGGCGCAGCGGCCGACCGCCGATACGCAATATCGGATCGGATCGATCACCAAAACCATGGTGGGCGTGGTGGTGCTGCGGCTACGCGACGAGGGCAAGCTGGATCTGTCCGATCCGCTGGCCCGGCATGTGCCCGGGGCGCCGATGGGGGACCGGACCATCGCGCAACTGCTCTCGCACACCGCCGGCGTTCGCGCCGAATCGCCCGGCGACTGGTGGGAGCGCACCAAGGGCGGCGACTGGAGTGAGCTGGCGGCGAGTATGGACGGCGAGGCCGTACTGCACCGGGCCGGCCGCAGGCACCACTACAGCAACGTGGGCTACGCCGCGCTCGGCGAACTGATCGCCCGGCTGCGCGGGCAGAGCTGGTTCGACGCCGTACGCGCCGAAGTGCTTGCGCCACTGGGGATGGGCCGCACCACGCCGTCACCGATCGCCCCGCACGCCACCGGCTGGGCGGTGCACCCGTGGGCCGACGTCGTGCTACCCGAACCCGCGCACGATCACGGTGCGATGGGTGCGGCGGGCCAGCTCTGGTCGACCGTCGACGACCTCGCTCGCTGGGCGGCGTTCCTCGGCGGCGACACCGGCGAGGTGCTGTCCCGTGACACCTGGGAAGAGATGCGCGAGCCCGCCGCCGTCATCGACGAGGACGAGTGGACCGTCGGCCACGGGCTCGGCGTGCAACTGGCCAGGCACAACGGCCGCCGGTTGATCGGGCACGGCGGGGCCATGCCCGGTTTCATCGCCATGGTCTGGGCCGATCCGGCCGACCGCACCGGCGTGCTGTTCCTGTCCAACACCACCTACGGCGGCATCCGCGGCAAACTGGACCTGGCCATGCTCGACATCATGGCCGAGCATGAACCGGTGATGCCCGAGGAATGGCTGCCCGCCGAGTCGGCCGACCCGGCACTGCTGGCGCTCACCGGCCCGTGGTACTGGGGTTCGGCGTCCATCGCACTGCACCTGCGGTCCGACGGCTACCTGGAGCTGAAGCCCCTCGCGCACGGCGGACGCCCCTCCCGCTTCCGCCCCGACGGCGAGGACGCCTGGACCGGCCTCGACGGCTATTACGCGGGCGAGCGGCTGCGCGCGGTCCGCGGCCCGGACGGTGCCGTCGACCACCTCGAACTGGTCAGCTACATCTTCACCCGCGAGCCCTACCCGCCCACCGCCCCCATCCCCGGCGGCGTCGACCCGGCGGGCTGGCGCGGCCGGTGACCCCGTCGGCCAGGCCGATCCCTGCTGTTGCCGGGCTGTCCGACAACGGATTTCATCCGATATCGACTACTCGCGCCCAGGCGGGCGGCTGGTCGGGAACGTAGTCGGCGTCGTTGTCGCGCCACGAATCGGACCGGCGGAACAGGCCGACTACGGTCCGGCACGGTGGCTTGCTGGACGGCCAGGGTGTTTGGCCATCGGTCAGCGCCACAAGGACATCGGGCCGGGCCCGAAGCGCTGCGGCGAATCCCTCGCGAAGATCCGTGCCGCCGCCACCAACCAGCGGTATGCCCTCGGCCCGGCACAGCGGGTGCACGATCCCGGCCGCCGCATCGCAGGACAACACGGTGACCAGGTCGCGGCGGCCGCCCACGGCACGGGTGATGGCGGCAACCTCGAGCAGTGCGGTGCCGAGTTCGGCGTCGCTGACCGACCCCGAGGTATCGATGACCACGCTGACCCGCGGTGGCGTGCGCCGCAGGCTCGGCAATACGACACCGGGCACACCGGCCGAGCGCCGGGCGGGCCGGCCGTAGGTGTAGTCGTCGCCGACGCCAGGTGCCGAAACCGCTGAGCGCAGTGCGGCGCCCAGCAGATCGCGCCACGGCTGCGGTGGATGGAACACCTGCTCCGCCCACCGCTGCCAGCCCTTGGGCGCGTCGCCGGGACGGCCGACAATGCCCTGCGCCACCCGGAATCGGACCGCGTCGCGCTCCTGTTCGCTGAGGCCGTCGGCGCCGTCCGGCCCGAACTCCCAGTCACGGTCCCGTCCGTCGGCGCCGCTGCCGCAGTCGAGCCAGGCCATGTTGCGCGTGTACACGCTGAATCGGTACTCGCGCAGGTATTCCTCCATGAGTTTTCCTTCGGGCAGCCCGATGTCCGCGGGCACGACGGCCCCCTCCGGGGTCACCAGTCCGTCGCCGAATATGTCGTCGTTGATTTCGAAGTCCGCGGCGACATTCATGCGCAGTCGTTCGGCGGGGCCGGTCAATTCGTGTTCCCGCGCGTATCTTTCGCTACGGCCATGGTGGTCGCGCAGCAGGTGGGAGGCCTCGTGCACCAGGACGCCCGCCAGTTCCCCGACCGGCATGCTGTCCACGAACGCCGGGGAGACGTAACAGCGCCAATGCCGGTCGACGCTCATCGTCGGTACCCGGCGCGACTCGACGATGTGCAGGGCGAACAGAGCGGTCGCCAGATACGGCCGGACTCGAACGGCGTAGAGACGGGCCGCGTAGAGCTTGTCGAAATCCATTGCCGCCGGGGCATTCCCGGTCATCGACCGACCGCCCGCACGATATCGGCGGCGCGATCTGCTCGCTGAGATACCGACACCATTCCGGCCAGCTTCTCGATCGACGCCGGAACATCCCAATTGTCTCGGCGCAGTGTGGCAAGCGTGGTCGCGGGGACGACCACGAGATCCGGTGCTCCGGATTCCACCGCCGAGACCAGCAGTGTCCACGCGGCATCCCAGCGCGCGCGGGTCGGCCGCTTACGGACCGCCGCCACCACGCCGTCGAGTACGGCCTGGCGCAGGTCGCCGCGGTCGGGCAGGACGGCGGCCGCCGGGTCGGCGAGCAGTTCCTCGGGGTCGGGGAGGTCCATGCGGTCCATGCTGGCAAGCAGTTCGAATCCCGGACCATCGCCGACGGTGCCACGGACCAAGAGGGACAACACATCTCGGGACGAGCCCGCCGCGGTGGCGAAGGCGATCAGCCGCAGTGTCATCTCCCAGCTTCGCGGCGATGCCCATGCACCGCCTCTGCGCGTTTCGCTGCTCGGCATCTGGTGGACGAGCTTGGGGCGCGCCGCCAGCAGCACACACACCGCACGCCGGGCGAAAGTGACTGCCTCCGGTAACTTCTCGGGTTCGAGCCGGGGCATGGTGGCACGCGGCCAAGTACCGCCGAGGCCTCGGACGACGACGTCGTGATCATGCACCCACTGCAGATGCACGAACCGGTTCGCCAGCGGCGGGCTCAGCTCCCAGCCGTCGGCGGCGGAGGAACGCGGGTTCGCCGCCGCGACGATCCGGACACCGGGCGGCAATTGGAGCGAACCGATCCGCCGCTCCAGCACGAGACGAAGCAGCGCGGCTTGTACGGCCGGTGGGGCGGTGGACAGTTCGTCCAGGAACAATAGTCCCTTGCCTGCCCGGACGAGCCGGACCGCCCAGTCCGGCGGAGCCATCGGGACACCCTGATCCGCTGGGTTGTCGCCGACGATGGGCAGACCCGAAAAGTCCGACGGCTCATGCACACTCGCGATCACGGTGGTGAGCGGCAGGTCGAGTGCCACGGCGAGTTGGGTGAGGGCGGCGGTCTTGCCGATACCCGGTTCGCCCCAGAGGAGTACGGGTAGGTCGGCGGCGACGGCCAGCGTCAGCGCCTCCAGTTGGGTGTCGGGGCGAGGTTCGGTGGTCACCGTGCCGAGCAGGGAGAGCAATTCGTCGGCGATATCGAGTTGGGCGGAGTCTCCGGTCATGTATGAATCACCTTTGGTTTGAAGTAGTTCGAGTGCGAAGGGGGATCGAGGGATCCGTATGCGGCCGCGGTGCACCCGACGCGTCGTCAGCGCCCACGATGGACGCGTTCTCGAGTCAGAACGACGCGTTGCGTGGATGCGCGCGGCTGTCGCGGGGACGCCTTCGGCCGGGTGCTACCCGGTCGAATCCGGTTTCGGCCAACCCGGCTCGAAACAGGCCGTAGACGATCCGTTTTCGCGCGGACGCCTCCAACTCGTCACGCAAATCGCCGTCACGCAGCAGTGCCTCGGGACCGAGCAGCGCCTCGACGACGGCCAGCGCACCGGCGGTGTCGCCGTGGTCCAGCCGTTCGCGCACGCCCGCAAGGCAATCCGGATGGCGGTGCGCCGCATCGATGAACCGCAGGCAGGGCAGGGGAGTGCCGGCCAGCGCGACAAGCAGTTCCTCCCGCCGGATCTCGGCCGGGTCGTGGTCGAGCGCGGACAGCACACCATCGACCACCCCGATCCGGTGCCGCTCGCCCCGGCACTCCACCAGCAGCGGCTCACCCGGACGGGACGTGGCCGGGGCAGCGGCGTCGGGCGAATAGCCCGGCACCAGTGCCGAGGCGACCAGCGGATGCAGCCGATCGGGCGAAATCGCGCCGGTGCGAAGCAGTTCCAGGTCGGGCAGCACCCAGGTCGCCGCGTCGGGGAGGACCGGCAGGGCGGTGATGCCTCCGGCGGGATGTCTCCCCGCGCGCAGTGTGGCGTCCTCGGCGAGATCCATGATCAGCCGTTGCCGGGCACTCAACCGGACCAGGAAGGTATTGCCCTGCCGGTCCTCGGCGTCCAGCAGAATGCGCGCCTCGTCCGCCCATCGGTGGATAGCGCAGCCGCGATCCATGGGTGTCGCGGCGATCAGCTCGGGGTCGAGTATCGGCAGATGGTCGCCGGAATGCTCTGCCCCGCACCGCATCCGCAGGTCATCGGCCCTGCGTGCATCCCACACGTGGCGATGCAGATCCAGGCGGAATCGGGGATGCGGGCGCGGATGTGGATGCAAGCTCGGCTCCGAGTGGGGGCCGTCCCACACCGCGAGGCTGAGCCGCTGACCGGAATCCGCCCATGCCGGTGCCGTCCGCACCACAAGATGCACGAAATGTGCTCTGCCACTGGCGTTGTGACGGCCATACCGGGCCAGCGAGATCGTCAGCCCCGGCCGCAACAGCCCATCCGGAGCAACCCTCGGCAGATGCCACCGCAACAGATCCGGCGCCAGATATCGAAGATCGTCCCGGACCCGCGCCGCCAACTCCGACCCGTAAGCCCGTGCCAGCCAACGCACATCGACATCGACATCGAAACCGGCGGCGGCACAAGCCCCTGCCCAGTCCCCGACGCGTCGCCGACCGGTCGCGGTCTCGATCATGGCGGCAGGCACGGCGAATTCACGCACGCGCAGCCAGAAGGAAAAGCGGGAACAGTCCCCATTCGTGTTCGGAATGCCCATCAGCATTCACCTGACACGAACGGGACCCCCAATCTTTGATCAGAATGAGTCATCATCGAGTCGAGCATAGAACCCTTATCGATCCCTGGCTAGCCGGGGGCATGAATGGTGTCTCTGCCGGTGCGGAACCGCGGCAGGCGCTTCTCCTCGGCTCAGTCCGACTGCTGGGCTTCGCGGTAGGCGCAGGGGATGTTGATGTCGAAATGCAGCCACTCGAACAAGGGATAACCGGCGTCGAATTCGCGCATCGGGACCGCCTTCCTGGTGTCCTCCAGGCTCATTCCATCGGACACCGCCTTGCTGACCCGGTCGACGAGCTGTTCGGTGTACTCGACGAAGAAGCGCATCCCCTCCTTGTCGGTGACGCGCCCGTGGCCGGGCACGATGCGGGTGCCTTCGGGGATCCGATCGAAGATTTCGCGCAGCGCTCGCGCGGGTGTCTTCGCTACGCCGTCCAAAAGCCAAGGGATGGCCGGTTTTTCGCAGATAAACGCGTTGCCCGCCCAGAGCACCTTCGCCTGCGGATCGTGGTACCACAAATCGCCGGGTGTCTGGCCCTGTCCGAGATCGAGTACCTCCACGAACTTCCCGCCGCCGAGGTTCACCGACAGCTGTCCGCCTGGCGGCACCAGTAGATCCGCCGGACGATACCGCACGTCCTCGATGCCCTTGCCCAGGTCGAACCAGCCGATCTGGGCCTGCTTTCGCGGCTCGATACCGGACGCTTCGATCGCGTGGAAGGCGTTCTGGTGCTGGACTATTCGTGCCTGTTCCGGCATCAGATAGTTGCCGAAGAAGTGGTCGCCGTGGTCGGAGGTCACCCCGACGTACCGGATCGGCGCGTCGGTCGTCGCGGCGACGAGATCGAGGACCTGCCGCGCCAGCGCGGGGGTCATCATGGATTCGATCACGAACACCCCGTTCGCGCCGACGACGAACCCGCCGGAGGTGGCCTGGGGAATTCCCTGCGTGGTCTGCGCGTCGGCCGTGTCGGCCACGACCGCATAGGCGCCCGCACCCAAATCCTGAGCGATCAGGCGCACCGTGTCGGCATCCCAGATCGGCACAGGCCACGGCACTTTTCGATCGACGGTGTAACTGGTCATCGCACTCATCCTCTCGGAGCCGAGCATCCTTGCAGTTATCTGACTGATCAGTGTCTGACTGTACAGATACTGACTGGTCTCGACAAGTGGTAGCGTTCGCAGCCATGGATTCGAGCAACCTGCTGGCAGACCCCCGCATCACGCTGATGGGCTTGTTCGCCGAGGCATACAGCGAGGTCATGCGGGAGGTCTCGGCACAGGAACGCGACCATGGGCTCTCGGTCGCCGAGTTCGACGTCCTGTTGCGGCTCGGCCGCTCCCCGGACCGGCAGCTGCGGATCACCGACCTCTACACCCAGACCGGTCTCACCTCGGGCGGGATGACCCGGTTGATCGACCGTCTGGACGCCCGCGGGTTCGTCGAGCGCGCCGTCGAACCGGCCGACCGCCGGGTCGTGCTGGCTCGGCTTACCGACAACGGCGCGGCCAAGGCCGCCGAGGTGCTACCCGGCCACCTCGACATTCTGGAACGCGCTCTGGTCCAACCGCTTTCGAGCCCTGAACGCGATGCGCTCGCGCGGGCGCTGCGCAAAATCCGCGACAACGCCCAACGATCCCGCGCGGGTGCCGAGTAGCCTGGGGCGCTCGGTTGCCTGGGGCGCGGCCGACCGCTACCGATTACGCGAAAGCTGTTCCCCAGTTGGGGATATCGCGATCCAACCGCGTCGACACCTACAGTGAGGCATCGCCGGGCCAGGATTCTGGTCGGATGGTGATCACGTCCCACTGGGAGGTAGTCGTGCACCGCTGGTTGTTCCGGTCCTCACTGCTGTTGCTCAGTGCGGCGGCGGCCCTTGTCGCCACCGTCTCGCCCGCCGAGGCCTGCGAGGAGCACGATCCCGGTCAGCATGCCGCCGATCCGCCGGTCGCGGGCGCGCCCGGCGCCGAGAAGAACGTCAAGGTGGTCGGCAATGTCCCGGGTGCGCAGGGGGCGATCTCCCTGCAGTTCCTCCAGTACGGCGAGCGGGACGTCATGGTCGTCTCCGGCAAGTTCGGGCTGAAGACCTACGACCTCACCGCGAATCCGGCGGCACCGCAGCTGATCGGGCAGCTCGACATGCCGGGGATGTGGGAAACCGAGGACACCGAGGTCGATCCGGTTCGCAAGCGGGTCTTCCTCGCCCGTGACCCACGGGCCTTCGGTGGCGACGTCCGCACCGGCGAGTCCGGCATCTACGTGGTCGACCTGGCCGAGCCGGAGAAGCCGTCCGTGCTGAGCTACGTCAAGGTGCCCGCGGGCCACACCACCACCTGTATCAACGACTGTCAGTACCTGTGGACCGGCGGGCCCGCCAAGGCGGATAGTCAACCCGCCGAATGGGGCGGTCGCCCGATCTGGGTCACCGATGTCAGGAATCCTCGCAAGCCGAAGGTGTTCCCCAAGCCGATCGAGCTCGCGCGCAACGACGGCAAGACCGACTACGTGCATGACGTCCAGGTCGATGAGGCCGGTGTGGCCTGGGCATCCGGCCGCGGCGGCGTGCGCGGGTACTGGACGGCGGGCACGCACAGGGACCCGGTGACCGGCAAGAACCGGGTGGCTTCGCCGAGCGACCCGGTCCCCTACGCGGGCGGCGGGATCAAGGAGACGGCCGCGCCATCGAGGTTCATGCACAACAGTTTTCATCCGATCGGCAACCGTGCACAGGACGGCGGCGGTACCGGGAACCTGGGCGGCGGGAACCTCATCTACGCCACCGAGGAGAGCTTCGTCGACGGCTGCGAGGGCGACGGCGTGCTGGTCATCGCATCGCTGGAAGGCTCCTACGGTGGCGAGGGCTGGCGCTCCACTCCGCAGAAGCCGTTCCGGCTCAACACTATTGGCACCTGGGGCGTCGCCGGTCAGGAGGGTAGTGACCCGGCTTCCGCCGATTGCTCCGCCCACTACTTCGACGTGCGAGGCAAGGTCCTGGTGCAGTCGTTCTATGGACAGGGCACTCGGTTCCTGGATATCTCCGATCCGGCCGACCCCAAGCAGATCGCCTACTACCGACCCGCCGATGCGGCCGCGTGGGCGCCGTACTGGCACAAGGGGTTTGCCTACGTTGCCGACAATCGCCGAGGCGTCGACATCCTCGAACTCACCGCCTGACCAGTCGGATTCAGTTGTCCTACCACCTATCTGCGGTGTACGCCCTTAGCCACAGGGCCACCTGCAGGGTGACGGCCTTGAACCATGCCTGATGCATGCGCTCGATGTCGGCGTCGCCGTGACCCGCTTTGGCCAGGTACGGGCGCATGGTCGCGGTGATCGGATAGATGAAGGCCACCATGTAGCGCAGCGGAATGTGCGGTACCGACCCGACCCCATCGGTGCGGTTCTTCCCCTCGTAGGTGTGCCGGACGCCGATCTCGTGGGCGTACGCGAGCCAATCCGCATCGTGCGGGCGGCGGCAGGTGTCCAGTATCCACTGACCGAATCGCGCGCGAACGCGTGCCAGATATTCCTCCAGCACAACGCCTTTCGGGGTGGCGAAGTAGGCGACGAGGTACGGATGGCTCGCCACGAACCCGTACCAGACGTCGAGCACGTCGTCGATCTGGTCTTCGAGAACATCTCCGGTGAGCTGTAAAGCTTCGACATCCTCCGGGGTGAACAGGAGGCTCGCCTCCAACGCCGCCAGTTCGTCCGTCGAGACCGGGCTTGGCGAAGTCGAACCGTAGTGGTAGCCGGCGGGAATCTGTGTGGTCATGGCCAACACCTTCCAGATAGATAGGACTCCTATGTTTGCATAGGAGTCCTATAGAATGTCAAGCATGAATCCCCCTGGCAGCCGCGACGTTTCGGAGAAGACGATCGACGCACTCGAACGCCTGAGCGTCGCGTACCGAACCTTCGCCCAGCAGGCCGCGACCGCCCAGGGGCTGAGTCAACTCCAAGTCCAGCTACTGGCCGCCCTCGCCGCCGGCCCCCCGCCCGCCCCGAGCGTCGACGCCCTGCGCCGCGAACTCCAACTCTCCCAGCCAACCGTCAGCGACGCGGTCGCCTCCCTGATCGCCAAGGGCCTGATAACCCGCCGGCCCGACCCGTCGGACCGGCGCAGGCAACGACTCGTCCCGACCGACGCGGGCCACAAGGTCGCGAAAGCCATTGCCGCCGACCGGCAACAACTGATCTCCGCCGTCGATCACCTACCCCCCGCCGACCGCGACCGCATCCTCGAATCCCTCCTGACCCTGATCGCCGAACTACACCGCGAAAACATCATCACCATCGCCCGAACCTGCCTGACCTGCCGCTTCCACCGCTCCAACACCGAAACCCACCACTGCGACCTACTCGAAATGCCACTGACCCCCGCCGACCTGCGCGTGAATTGCCCCGAACACCAAAGCTGACCGTCTCGCCGCCGAGGACACCGAAGCCGCATTCGGCACCCTCAGCGCGAGCACATGGCGGTTCGGACGAAATGGTCTATGGCGGTGGAGAAGTCGTTGGTGGTGGCGTCGGTGACCGAGAGGGTGACGGCGTGGCGGCCGTCGGGGGTGCGGAGGGCGAGGGAGCCGAAACCGTTGACGTAGCCGTCGTGTCCGTTGGCGAGGCAGCCGTGGTTGTCGAGGCGGAATTCGTAGAGGCCGAGGCCGTAATCGTAGGAATCGTTCACGTGGCGGAAGGTGCGCATCTCGGCCAGCAGGTGCGGTGGCAGCAAGCGGCCGTCAAGCAGCGCGGTGAGGAAGGTGTGGAGATCCCTTGTGGAGGAGACGATTCCGCCTGCCGCCCAGACATACGACGGGTTCTGATCGGTGACGTCGGTCAGGGTGTTGCCGTAGCCGTGGTAGCCGTGGGCATGCGGACCGAGGATCCCTTCGAAGGTTTGCGGGACGCCGGTGCTGATCATGAGCAGCGGCAAGGTGATTCGGGTGTAAATGTTGACGTGGTAGGGCAACCCCGTGACCTTCTCGATGAGCAGGCCCGCGACGATGTAGTTGGTGTTGGAGTACGCCCATCCGCTGCCGGGCGCGAACTGCAGGGGTTTCTCCGTTGCCCAGCGGACGAAATCGGGTGGTTGCCAGGTGTGGCGGATGGCGGCGAGCGTATCGCCGACCATCGGCGCGTGGCCCGCCCCGCCGTTGAGATAGTCGAGCAGCCCGCTGGTCTGGCCGAGGATCATCCGGACGGTGATCCGAGGATCGATGCCGTAGTCCGGAAGCCATCGAGCCACGGCATCGTCCAACCCGACGCGCCCCTCGCCGACGAGCTGCAGCAGTGCGGTCGAGGTGATGGTTTTGGTGATGCTACCGATGCGGAAGCGGCTACCGGCCGGGATCGGCCCGCCCCGCCCCAGTTCGACGCTGCCCGCCGAACCATCCCAATCGCCCGCCGGCGTGTGCACGTGAGCCTGCACGCCCACCGCGCCGCGCGCGACGATATCGTCCAGCGCCCGCTGCCACGCACCGCTCTCGGCGACGGCAGAGGTTTCGGCGGAACCCGCGAGCAGCACCGCGGCAGACAGGACGAGCAGCACTCGACGCATTTCGCGCACAGTAGTGGGCAGTCGGCCTCGAACGTCGGCGACACGCTTCGGTTCCGATCAAGGCGCCGGACGTACGGCCACGTCACCGTCCTGATCCACCGGGGGCTGGGAGTTGTCACAGGGCGTGCGTGAACATATGCGAACACCTCTGTACGGCGATAGGTTTCGGATAGTTCTATTGCTGAATTCAATTGTTGGACAGGTGTATTCGATGCGCTACATCCGTAAGTTCACTGAGGTGCCCGCTGCTGCGGGCAAGGTCTTTGCCGTTCTATGCGCCGTACTCGCGCTGACCGTGCCAGCCGCGGCAGGCGCGGACGACCCGGAGCCAGGCGATTCGGAAGCCTGCTCGCTGGCCGCCACGTCGGCGACCCGCTACATCAACGGTCAGCCGTATCTGATTCGTGTCCCGAGCGGGTTGACCCGTGCCGCGCCGCTGCTGGTCTCGCTGCACGGCGGCGGCAGCAATCCCGGCACGCACGAACGGGAGTCCGGCTGGACGCCGTTCGCCGCCGAGCAGAAGTTCATCGTCGCCTACCCGCAGGGCGGCAAGGACGACATCGACGACCCCAACCGCCCCGACGACCGCAGCTGGTTCTACGAGAACGGCAACAGGCACGACGTCGACTTCCTTCTGAAGGTCATCGCCGACATCAAGGGCAAGTGGTGCGTCGACAGCAAGCGGGTCTACCTGTCCGGCCATTCCAACGGCGGGCAGATGACCTCCCGAATGGCCTGCGCGGCCTCACCGCAGCTGGCCGCGTTCGCGATGTACGCGGGTGGCTCGCACGGCGGATGCGAGGACGGCGTCCCGGTGCGCAAGCTCTCGTTCGGATTCTTCACGGCCGAAAACGATTTCACCCAAGTACCGGTCTTCGCGGCACATCTGCAATGGCGCGGCACCATCGGTTGCGGCAACGACGCGGCCACCGAGACCGGCCCCGAGGTGGCGGAGGGCTTCCGCTACCCCTGCGAGCAGGGCGCCAATGTCGTCTGGCGCAAGTACAAGGCAGGCGGCCACGGCTGGCCGGGCGGCGCCCGAGGCGCCGACGTCCGCGACCGCATGTGGCAGCTCTTCAAGAACCACCCGCTCCCGTGACGGCGAACTCATCGAGGCACGCCGCGCGGCCTCGATGAGTCGGTTCGGTGAATCAGGGCCTGAAGCATCGCGATTCCGGGGCGATGCGCAGACCGTTGATGGGGGTCGGGAGATTGGCGGACTTGCCCGGCTCGATGCAGCCCACGGTGCCGTTGATATCCCGCAGATAGACGACGTCGTCGCGGCGGGCGTTGTAACCGGTGCCCCCGCCGAAATTCACCCGCTGATACCCGGCGGTGATGTCCTGGAAGGCGCCCTTCTTCACGCCGTTGAAGTCGTACAGGCACACGAACGGCCATGGGCAGTTGGCCGGTGCCGCCTGTGCGGGGGCGGCGAGTGGTGTGAGAGCGGCGGCCACGGCCAGCGCGGCGGTGGTGATGCCCAGACGTGCACGGATCGTATTCACTGTCGAACTCCGTTCTCTCGGATGTGATACCGATCCAGAATCACCTGGTCAGCGTTGGTGGCCGGATAATCTGGACAACTTTGGACGGGATTGGTCACAATGCGACCAGGGAGGTCAGCATGGCCGATCCGCTGGATGAGTTGCGCATTCTCAAAACGCAACTGCGCGAACTGCGTTGGACCACGCAGGTCGATTCCCTCATGACGCTCGCGCGAGAATCCGCGAAGGGGCCAGGCGTACGGGGCGGCATCAGCAAAGCCACCATCGGCAACATCATCAATCCGGATAACCCGACCATGCCGCGGTGGGAAACGTTCGAAATCTTCATCGACACTTGCCTGCGCCTCATCGATCAGGCTGGAGCCGAGCCACCCACCGACGGCGGTGATCGCCGGATCTGGCGGTTGCGCTATATCCAGTTGCGAGATGCTCTGGGCGACAACGACGAGCCGGACGAAGCTCCCGACGATGCGGCGGACGTCACCGCGGAGTTCGCGACATCGGCCGAGTCCGGTGTGGCCGAGCCGGATTCGGCCCGCAAAGTCCCGGTGCGGCCGCGGCGAAGGGGACGCTGGCTGCCAGGGCTGACGACCGTTGTGGTGCTGGCGGTCGTAGCGGTCGTCTTCGTGTGGCAGGTGATGGACGACGAGTCCGCACCCGGCGGCGCCCGAACGGAATCGGCGTCGTCGTTCTGCGCGGAGCTGGGTGGGAAGATGCTCTTGGAGGACAGCTTCGCCGACGGGGGTACCGGCTGGCCGCAACGGGACGGCCACACCGAATATGCCTTCGGCGCATACCGTTTGACGGCTGTGTCCGGCACCCAGGTCGTCCAGGCCGGCGCACCGCTACCGGCGTTGACGAATACGTGTATGGAAGCGGTGGTGCGCAAGGAATCAGGGTACGGGGGAGTGGGGCTGTGGTGCCGGGGCGAACCGGGGGACATGACTCGCCGCTACCTTTTCACGGTGAGTAGTACCGGGCACTGGGGTATCGCGATGGGCCTGCCCGCGGAGGCGAGGGTTGCCGTGCTCGCCTCACAGGACAGCTTGCCCGGACTGAACATGGATCAGGAGACCCGCATCGGTGCGTCATGCCGCACCGCCGTCGGCGGCGTCGATCTGGTGGTGAGCGTGAACGGCCATCAGATCCGGTACCGGGATCCGGAATCGCAGCTGACCGGCGGGACCGTGGGCGTGCTCGGATGGTCGTGGCTCATGGATCCGGGTGCCACCTCCAGCTTTCTGGTCGAGGAAGTCCGGATCTGGGAGCTACCTGCCACGGGCTGAGGGGAGGTGCATGCTGTCTCTCCGGCGTGGGGGCGACCAGATCAGCATCGCCACCGGACCGCAGACGAAAAGCGCTGCGATAGGGGGTCGTTCGGACTCTCGTAAGTTCTCGGCACGCATGGAAATACTGTCGCCGCCTCGGGCCTGGCGGCGAATCGGTCAGGTGACGCTGTGAGTGACGTAGTCGGCGGCGCTTTCGGCGACTACGTCATGGTGAGCGTCAGTCGACAGATGTGGCGGTGGGGGCGCGCGAACCACACTGACATGACTACCGAATTCGCCTGCCCAGGAGACAACAGATGATCACTTACGACCGGCTCTACATCGGCGGTTCATGGACCGAGCCCAGCGAACCGGCACTGCTGGAAATTCTCTCGCCGCACGATCGGTCGGTGATCGGCCGGGCGGCGCAGGCGCAGCCCGCCGATGTGGACCGCGCGGTGGCCGCGGCGTCCGCGGCTTTCGAAGGTCGTGGGTGGCGCGACATTCCGCCCGCCGAGCGGATTGCCCTGCTGCGGCGGTTCAACAAGCTGCGCGAGGAAGAAGGCGATCGGATCGCCGATCTCACCACTGCCGAAAACGGTTCCGCCGCATGGTTCACCAAGGCGAGTCAGTCCGGTCTGACCCGGCAGGCGAATGCGTACTTCGCGGCCGCAGAGCATTTCGACTGGGAGCGCACGCTCACTCCGTCGGATCCAGATGAGCAGGTGCGCAGCGTGGTCCGGCGTGAACCGGTTGGTGTTGTGGCGGCGGTGATCCCGTGGAACGCTCCCTTTTCCTCAGCCACTTCGAAGATCCTGCCCGCCCTGCTCACCGGAAATTCGGTGGTGCTGAAGGTATCTCCGGAAAACTCGCTGAGCATGGGTCTGCTCGCCGAGTTGATGGATCGGATCGGCTTGCCAGAGGGCGTGCTCAGTGTGCTGCCCGCGGACCGGGAAACGAGTGAGCACCTGATTTCGCATCCGCAGGTCGACAAGATCGCCTTCACCGGCTCGACCGCGGCCGGTCGCCGGATCGCGTCCATCGGTGGCGCCCAGCTCAAGCGCGTGAGTCTGGAACTGGGCGGCAAGTCGGCGGCGGTGATCCTGCCCGATGCCGATCTGACCGCGGCGATGAACGGCTTGAAGTTCGGTTCGCTGCTGAACAACGGAGAGTCCTGCATCGCCCACACGCGGATCCTCGCCCCGCGCTCCCGCTACGAGGAGGTGGTCGCGGCGCTGGCGGCGATGGTCGACTCCCTGCCGGTCGGTGATCCGAGCGACCCGCACACCTTCATCGGGCCGATGGTGCGCGGCGATCAGCAACAGCGGGTCCGCGACTACATCGAGATCGGTATCGCCGAGGGCGCACGCCTGGTCTGCGGCGGCCCGCAGCTCCCGCCCGGGCTGCAGGGCGGTTTCTATGTCACCCCAACAGTTTTCGCCGACGTGACGCCGACCATGCGCATCGCCCGCGAGGAGATCTTCGGCCCCGTCCTCGCAGTCCTCGCCTACGACGACATCGACGATGCGATCCGCATCGCCAACGACTCCGACTACGGCCTGTCCGGCGGCGTGTGGTCGGCCGACGAGGCCGCGGCGCTGGCCGTCGCCCGCCGAATCCGCACCGGCACAGTCACAATCAACGGCGCCCCGGTCGGATTCGACGGCCCGTTCGGCGGATTCAAGGCCAGCGGCATCGGCCGCGAATTCGGCGCGGTCGGCCTCGGCCAATACACCGAATACCAGACCATCACGATCTGACCGGGTCGAAATAGCCGAGGCCGCTTGCCTTTTCGGTGCAAGGCCGCGGCAATCACGGGTAGTTGATCTGACAGATCAACCGCGGCGGCGGCGTATCCGAGAGAGACTTCAGGGAAAGCAGGCCAGCGTCGAGCGTATCGGCGTGACCCTCGGCGCTATCGGCCGAGTGGGGGACTGCGCCGAGTTGCTGAAAGGACTCTTCCATGGGACGCCGCACCACGATTCCCCTTCTCGGACTGGCCCTATGTGCCAGTCTGATTGTCGGCTGCGACTCCGATTCCGGCCCCGGTGCATCCGCGACCTCCAAGACGGTTGCCGCGTCGACGAGCGTGGCGCCGCCGCCCGCTCCGGGTGCGTTGCCGCGGATCACGATTCTCGCCACCGGCGGCACGATTGCCGGAAAAGCCACGGCCGGATCGGGTGTCGGGTACACCGCAGGGCAGGCCAGCGTGCAGGACTTGATCGCCGCTGTGCCCGGTCTCGAGAAGATCGCGACGTTGCAGGCGGAGTCGATCGCCAATATCGGCAGCCAGGATATGAGCGAGGAGATCTGGCTTACCCTGGCGCGCAGGATAAATCAGCTGTTCGCGGACAACGCGACCGATGGGGTCGTGATCACCCACGGCACCGACACGATCGAGGAAACCGCGTTCTTCCTCGACAACGTGGTCGCCACCGACAAGCCGGTGGTGCTCGTCGGCGCCATGCGCCCGGCCAACGCACTGAGCGCGGACGGCCCGGCCAATCTACGTGCCGCCGTCACCGTCGCCGCGGCACCCGCCGCGCGCGGCAGGGGAGCGCTCGTCGTACTGAACGAGACCATCCACGGCGCCCGCGACGTCACCAAAACCCACACCTCGAGCATCCAAACATTCGTCTCACCCAACACCGGCCCCGAAGGCTACGTCGCCGGAGACTCCGTCCGCTTCGTCAAAAACCCGCTGTCACACCAACGTCCGCGCTTCCCCCTGCCGGAGGGCTCGTCACTGCCGCGAGTCGACATCGTCTATTCCCACGCAGGCATGCGCCCCGACCAGGTACGTGACGCCGTCGACCACGGCGCAAAGGGCATCGTCCTGGCCGGCGTAGGCGACGGCAACACCGCCAAAGCCGTACTCGACGCACTCGCCAAAGCAAACGACGACCGCGTCGTCGTCCGCTCGACCCGAGTGGGCGCCGGCGAGGTGGTCCGAAACGCCGAGGTCAACGACGACGAACTAGGCTTCGTCGCCTCCGCCGACCTGAACCCCGCAAAGTCCCGAATCCTGTTGCAGCTGCTGCTGACCGTCAACATCACCGACCCGCTCCGCGTCCAACAGGAGTTCACTGCCCGGTAGAGGTGGCCCCACAATCGCCGCGTCCTGGCGCTACCAAAGACATTCGGTCCCGCTTCGTCTATGGGCGCACAGGGGATTGAATCCCGACCTCTGGTGTGTACAGCCGATCAGAACCGTGTTCCCTTGTGCGCGAGCGTCTTTCCAGCCCAGGTCAACGGCGGGATTCCGTCCGGCCAGTCCAGCCGGAAGCGGCCTGTCGTGCTGAAAACGCTGAACAAGGCGATGAACGGCGGTACTCGGCCGAGCCAAACTCGGCTACGTCAACGCCCGCGTCCTCGTCGTAGGCCGGCAGGTGAACACAATCAAGATCGACGACGAGTGAGCCCTTGTCGTTCGCGCCTGGGAGCTCTACGCGACCGGCAACTACAACATCGAAGAGATGGAGGCCGAAGTCGCCGACCTAGGCCTCACATGCCAACCCGCAGGCCGTGTTCCGGCCCAAGGATGACTCGAGGGGATAGGGGAGTCTGTGATGGCGTCGAGTGTCGGCGGAGATCTCCATCTTGCGGCCACCGTCTCCAGGGCGCGGACCTTTGCGCATACGCTGCTCGATGGCAGGGTGTTCGTGATGACTCACGTAGACAATCGATTTCCGGGACTCTCGATGCGCCGACAACTCTGCCGGCCATTCAACCCAGCCACTGCACCATCAGCAGATGGACCTCACGCTGTGCTTCGAGCACAAGATAGACGACCTGCCCGGCATTCCTCGGACCGAATGCCCACCGGCGCACGGCGCCGTCGGGATTGGCCTCATTCTGCGGGGAACCCGCCCACGGTGAGACTTCGAGGACGCTCAGTATCTGGGCGTAGTCCGGCAGCGCGTCGACCGGAAGAGCCTGCACCTGCTCGACTGTTTCCGGATCAGGAATGATTCGGTACAAGCGGCAAAAGCCTCAGCTGGCTTGCATGCGTCGCTGGATCAGTGCGCGCATGTCCTCGATTGAGACACCGCTGGACCGACCACCTGCCGATTCGATCTGCGCCGCCTTGTCCAACAGGCGCTGATACGAGCCCGGAGCTCGCAACTCCATCGCCGCGGTGTGCTGCCACTTGTTCAGTAGCTCGTGGATCTCCCTCAGCGAATGCGACTGCTTCGCGCGATCCAGTACCTGAACCCATTCCGTATCGAACGTGTCGCGCAACACGGCAGGTAAGGCGGTCCGCAGGGCTTCAGGATCCGCCGCGGGAATCGGTGGCGGGTCGGGGATCGGCACGGGAGTAGCCATATCTCACGATAACCTGCGGCACCGACAACGACGGCGACCGTCCTTCATGCTGCTGAACACCAACATGATTCGCTTCCAAGATCCAGGCTCGGATCGAACCTGGGCATGACCGAGTGCTTCCTGAGTGGGCGCAGAGGGGATCGAACCCCCGACCGCTGGTGTGTAAAACCAGTGCTCTACCGCTGAGCTATACGCCCGTGTGCCGTCGGTGGGTGCCGACGGCAACGGTCTATGAATCTAGCGCGGCGAGCGCTTTCTCCCAAGCCGCCTGGTCACGGGCCTCGCCGGGGCCGTTCATTTCCGAAAAACGGATGATTCCGGTGCGGTCGACGACGAAGGTGCCTCGGTTCGGGTAGCCGGCTTTCTCGTTGAAGACGCCGTACGCCTGGGCGACCGCGCCGTGTGGCCAGAAGTCCGAGAGCAACGGGAACAGGTAGCCCTGTTCGGCCGCCCAGATCTTGTGGGTGGGCGGCGGGCCGACCGAGATGGCGAGGATCTCGGCGTCGTCGTTATGGAACTTGGGCAGCTCGTCACGCACCTTGCAGAGCTCACCCTGGCAGATACCGGTGAACGCGAGCGGGTAGAACACCAGCAGCACGTTCTTCTTGCCGCGGAAGTCCGACAGTGTCACGTCTTGGTTGTTCTGATCCCTCAGCGTGAAATCTGGCGCGACAGTGCCAACGTCGAGCGGCATCGCGAATCCTTCCGTGTCTGTTGGCGGCGCGCGCGGAGCCCAGCGTGGCCACGCAAGCTACCGCCTCCGGGCCCGTCGCTCCCACCGCGGGTGCCGGGCTGGCACCGGGCGGTGGATCCACCGCCCGGCGACACCATAGCGAAAGTGGTCAGCGCTGCTTCGAGGGCGCCTTCGGCTGCACCAGACGGCTACCTGACCACGAACCGAGGCTGATGGCCGAGGTTTGTGTCAGGCCCGCGGTGGGGGCGGCTTCAGCGATCTCGCTCGGATCGACATGGCCAGGACTTCCGGTCTTGGGAGTGAGGACCCAAATGAAGCCGTCGTCCGCCAACGGGCTGATGACGTCCATCAGCTCGTCGGCGAGATCACCGTCGCCTTCACGCCACCACAGCAGCACAGCGTCGACGACCTCATCGGAGTCCTCGTCGACCATCTCGCCACCACTGGTGTCCTCGACGGCGGCCCGCAGGTCGTCGTCGGTGTCCTCGTCCCAACCCAGTTCCTGGACAACCATGCCGTGTGTAATGCCAAGCTTCTCAGCGTAATTCTGCGCGTCCGCCGCGGCGACCACGGTGGTGTCCTCCTCAACTCCCGACAGTAGGTAGTTGCAAGCGAACATGGTTATCCGTCTCAGCGCAAGCTGATCGGGCGAATTCCCCACCGAATGTCGTGAGCCGGGGGTGTGTTATCGCGCGCGTCAGCGTTTCGGGCAGGCGTCGCGAACCGCGTTGCGGGCGTCGTTGACCCGCCTGCTCGCCACGTTGAGCGGATCGACGGGCGCGGTGTACACCATCCGGCGGGTCTCGGCGGCCAGACCTCTGGCGGCGGTGACGTAGTCGGTGAATTTGGCGGCGAGTTCGTCGGGCAACACGCCGGTCGCCGCGCTCACGCCGGTCTCGACCTTGGTCGCGGCGTCCTCCAGGGTTGACGCGGCGAGGTCGCGCTTGGCGACGTAGTCGGGGGCGTTCTTGTCGTGCGCGTCGACGAATTCGTTGTACTTCGACACGCCGACGCCGGTGGTGGTCGGGAACTGCCCGCAGTTGTCGGAGATGGCCTTGGCCTGTGCCGCGGCCCGTTTGGACGAGGTGGCCGCCGCCGATGACGACGCGGCATCGGACTTGTACGCGGCTAGATCCGATTGATTCGGGTTCGCGGTGCCTTGAATCTGACTGCCGCACCCGGCGACGACCAGTCCGACGGTGATCGCGGCGAGCGCGCACACCAACCCGAACCCACGTGGGTCCAGCACCTTCATCTTCCTCCCCGCTCCTGTTTCGGTCCGGCGGTCTCGACTCACGTTCCCTGCGGAACCGTACTGGATTTGCGACTGACATGATGACCTGGGACACATCATCCGCAAGGATGGAGGGTGCCCACAGAACCTTTCGTAACGGACGGTCCGCCACCACGCGTGCCCTTCCGCGGGAAACAGACGCCATCAGCATGTCCAACCCCTTGTACGAGGAGCAGATTTGACCGACGTGATCCACTCTTCCGCTCCAGCGAAACCCGCTGTGCCGAACACCGCCCCCGCCGGCGGCGACCCGAACGGGGCGCCGATGCACCAGTCGGCTGCGCGGGTGCGGGTGATCCGCGAAGGAGTGGCGTCCTACCTACCGGACATTGATCCCGAGGAAACCAGCGAATGGCTCGAGTCATTCGATGAGATGCTCGACCGGGAAGGTCCCGGCCGTGCGCGCTACCTGATGCTGCGCCTCCTGGAGCGCGCGGGGGAGCGCAGGGTCGCCATTCCCTCTTTGACCTCGACCGACTACGTCAACACGATCCCCACCGAGAACGAGCCGTGGTTCCCCGGCGACGAGGAGGTGGAGCGCCGCTTCCGCGCCTGGATCCGCTGGAACGCCGCGATCATGGTGCACCGCGCGCAGCGGCCCGGTATCGGTGTCGGCGGCCATATTTCGACCTACGCGTCCTCCGCGGCGCTGTACGAGGTGGGGTTCAACCACTTCTTCCGCGGTAAGAACCATTCCGGCGGTGGCGATTCCGTCTTCATCCAGGGCCACGCGTCGCCGGGCATCTACGCCCGTGCCTTCCTCGAGGGCAGGCTGAGCACCGACCGGATGGACGGGTTCCGTCAGGAGTACAGCCACGGCGGCCCCGGCCACGGCCTGCCGTCGTATCCGCATCCGCGGTTGATGTCGGACTTCTGGGAGTTCCCGACGGTCTCGATGGGCCTCGGCCCGATGAACGCCATCTATCAGGCGCGGTTCAACCACTACCTGCACGACCGCGGCATCAAGGACACCTCCGATCAGCACGTGTGGGCTTTCCTCGGTGACGGCGAGATGGACGAGCCGGAGTCGCGCGGCCTCGCGCACGTCGCGGCGCTGGAGGGTCTGGACAACCTGACCTTCGTCGTCAACTGCAACCTGCAGCGCCTCGACGGCCCGGTCCGCGGCAACGGCAAGATCATCCAGGAGCTGGAGTCGTTCTTCCGCGGCGCGGGCTGGAACGTCATCAAGGTGGTGTGGGGCCGCGAGTGGGACGCGCTGCTCGGCGCGGATCGCGATGGGGCGCTGGTTAATCTGATGAACACCACCCCCGACGGCGACTTCCAGACCTACAAGGCCAACGACGGCGCCTACGTCCGCGATCACTTCTTCGGCCGCGACCCGCGGACCAAGGCACTGGTCCAGGACATGTCCGACGCGAGCATCTGGAACCTCAAGCGCGGCGGGCACGACTACCGCAAGGTGTACGCGGCCTATGCCGCGGCGATGGCGCACAAGGGCCAGCCGACGGTGATCCTGGCCAAGACCATCAAGGGCTACACCCTCGGCAAGCACTTCGAGGGCCGCAACGCCACGCACCAGATGAAGAAGCTGACGCTGCAGGATCTCAAGGACTTCCGTGACCTGCAGCGGATTCCGATCACCGACGCCGAGCTGGAGAAGGATCCGTACCTGCCGCCGTACTACCACCCCGGCATGGAGGCACGCGAGATCCAGTACATGCTGGACCGGCGCAAGGCGCTCGGCGGTTACCTGCCGGAGCGGCGCACCTCGGCAAAGCCGCTGCAACTTCCCGGCGACGAGGCGTACCGCTCGGTGCGCAAGGGTTCGGGCAAGCAGAACGTCGCCACCACCATGGCGCTCGTGCGGCTGATGAAGGAGCTGTTGCGGGACAAGGAGATCGGTAAGCGGATCGTCCCGATCATTCCCGACGAGGCACGCACCTTCGGTATGGACTCGTGGTTCCCTTCGTTGAAGATCTACAACCGCAACGGGCAGTTGTACACCTCCGTCGACGCGGAATTGATGCTTGCCTACAAAGAGAGCAGCGTCGGGCAGATTCTGCACGAGGGCATCAACGAGGCCGGATCGACCGCGTCGTTCACCGCGGCGGGCACCTCGTACGCGACGCACGGCGAGCCGATGATCCCGCTGTACATCTTCTACTCGATGTTCGGTTTCCAGCGCACCGGCGACGGCCTGTGGGCCGCGGCCGATCAGCTGGCACGCGGTTTCGTGCTCGGAGCGACCGCCGGGCGAACCACCCTGACCGGTGAGGGCTTGCAGCACAACGACGGTCACTCGCTGCTGCTCGCCTCGACCAATCCGGCCGTCGTCACCTACGATCCGGCGTTCTCCTTCGAGATCGCGCACATCGTGCGGGACGGGTTGCGGCGCATGTACGGTGGCGGCGCGCCGCAGGCCGTGCCCGGCGCGGTTCCCGGCACCGTCGCGCATCGGCCGCAGCAGGACGCCTTCGGCGGCGAGGACATCTTCTACTACATCACCCTCTACAACGAGCCGTACCAGCAGCCCGCGGAGCCGGACGACCTGGATATCGCGGGTCTGCTCAAGGGCATCTACCTGTACAAGCGCGGTGGGGCGGGTGCGGTGCGCGCCCAGATCCTGGTCTCCGGCGTCACGGTGCCCGACGGCGTGCGTGCGCAGGCGCTGCTCGCCGAGAAGTGGGGTGTGCAGGCCGATGTCTGGTCGGTGACCTCGTGGGGCGAGCTCCGCAAGGAGGCGCTCGGCAAAGAGATCGCGGCGCTGCGCGATCCGGGTACCGACGCGGGCGTGCCCTACGTCACCGAGGTGCTGTCGAAGGTCGACGGCCCGATCATCGCCGCGACCGACTGGATGCGCGCGGTGCCGGATCAGGTGCGCAAGTGGGTGCCAGGCGATTTCACCACGCTCGGTACGGACGGTTTCGGTTTCTCCGATACCCGTCCCGCCGCGCGCCGGGTGTTCAACGTCGATGCCCAGTCGATCGCGGTCGCGGTGCTGGCCGGTCTGGCCCGCGCGGGCACGATCGATCAGGCCAAGGTCCTCGAGGCGGCGGCCGAGTACCGCATCGATGACGTCGACGCCGCGCCGAAGTCGGCGTCCAGCGCCGACGACGAACTGGCATAGCGGAACATTGGATGGTGGATCGTAAACCGCCGCGGCCGCGACGGATCTCCGAAGGCTCCTCCGAGCACGAGGTGTATCTGCCGACCGGCGCGCTCTCCCCGAACCGGCAGAATCGTGACCCGCTCCCGGACACACTGCTCAAACGCGTGAAGCAGTTCTCCGGGCGCCTCTCCACCGAGGCGGTCGGGTCGATGCAGGATCGGTTGCCGTTCTTCGCCGATCTGGACGCCGCGCAGCGCGCGGGCGTGCAGATGCTGGTGCAGACCGCGGTGGTGAACTTCCTGGAATGGCTGCAGGATCCGGAGAGCGATATCCGGTTCAGCCTGGACGCCTTCCAGG
Source organism: Nocardia sp. NPDC052566 (assembly GCF_044547285.1). Taxonomy (NCBI): domain Bacteria; kingdom Bacillati; phylum Actinomycetota; class Actinomycetes; order Mycobacteriales; family Nocardiaceae; genus Nocardia; species Nocardia sp. NPDC052566. The sequence continues at coordinate 1,313,171 of NZ_JBIUAF010000002.1, forward strand.
TGATCCCCCAGGATCTGGCGCGGCGGCTGACGCTGCGCCAGACCGTCGACATGGTCCGGGTGGCCATGGAGTTCTTCGAGCAGTGGCTGCCCGCGCTCGCGCGCAACGACCGGCAGCTGGTCGCACTCACCGAGGCGGTGCTGCGCTACGGGCGTGAGCTCGGGTTCGCCGCCGCCTCGGTGTACGCCAGCGCCGCCGAATCGCGCGGCGCGTGGGACACCAGGCTCGAGGCGCTCGTGGTCGATGCCGTCGTGCGCGGCGATTCCGGTCCGGACATGCTGTCCAGGGCGGCGACGCTGAACTGGGACGCCACCGCCCCGGCGACGGTGCTCGTCGGCACCCCGCCGCGGGAGGAGGGCGTCTCGGCGGTGGGCGCGGTCCACGCGATCGCCGCGCGGCACGGTCGCGCGGCGCTCGCGGTGGTGCAGGGCACCAGGCTGGTGATGGTGGTCAGCGGCCACCTCGGCGACATGACCTATATATCCCCGTTCCTCGCGGATCTGCTCGCCGAGGTGTTCTCCGATGGACCGGTGGTGATCGGCCCGACGACGAGGACGCTCGGCGCGGCGCACGCCAGCGCGGTGGAGGCGCTGGCCGGTATGGAGGCCGTGGTCGGCTGGCGCGGTGCGCCGCGCCCGGTGCACGCGACGGAATTGTTGCCCGAACGCGCCTTGTTGGGTGATCGTGCTGCGGTCGACGCGTTGAACGAGTACCTTGTCCTACCGTTGGCCGCGGCGGGTTCGTCGCTGGCGGACACTCTCGATGCCTATCTGGACTGTGGTGGCGCCGTCGAGACGTGTGCCCGTCAGCTGTACGTCCATCCAAATACTGTTCGGTATCGCTTGAAGCGAATCGCCGAAATCACGGGCCGCGACCCGATGAATCCACGGGACGCGTATGTGCTCCGGATCGCCGCGACCATAGGTCGTCTGACACGAACCCGTAACGAATCGTCAACATCTACCCCAGAGGCCACACATATCCCTGTTGGCCCCGAGGGGCTGTAACAGAACTCGCGAACCGGTCGATCGGGACAATCCCAGGTGGGGTTTTGTGGGGTTCACACAAAACCGATCCGGAAGCTTCATTCGCGTCGACATCTCCTGCGGCGTACCTCACAGTGTTTTCTTAGAGACGTGATCGCGTTGTTCGCCCCAGGACAGGGCTCCCAGACTCCCGGCATGCTGACGCCGTGGCTTGATGTACCCGGCGCCGGTGATCGACTCACCCTCTGGTCGAAGGCCGCCGGCCTCGACCTGCTCCGTCTCGGTACCACCGCGACGGCCGAGGAGATCACCGATACCGCCGTGACCCAGCCATTGGTCGTCGCCGCGGCATTGCTCGCGTTCGCCGAGGTGGACCAGGATTCACTTGCACCGGCTACCATCGTCGCCGGGCATTCGGTCGGCGAGCTCGCCGCCGCCGCGGTCGCCGGAGTCATCTCCGCCGACGATGCGGTGGCGTTGGCCGCCCTCCGCGGTGCGGAGATGGCCAAGGCGTGCGCGCTGGAGCCGACCGGAATGTCCGCGGTGCTCGGTGGCGATGAGGCCGCCGTGCTCGCGCGGCTCGAAGAGCTCGAACTCGTCCCCGCCAACCGCAACGCCGCGGGTCAGATCGTGGCCGCGGGACGATTGGCCGCCCTGGCGGAACTCGCCGCGAACCCGCCCGAGAAGGCGCGGGTGCGCGCGCTGCCCGTCGCGGGGGCTTTCCACACCGCGTTCATGGCTCCGGCCCAGGACGCTGTGACGGACGCCATAGCGAAGATCGTGCCGAATGAGCCGACCCGTGTGTTGTTGTCTAACTTCGACGGCAAGCCGGTGAGCTCGGGCAAGGATGCGATCGACAAGCTCGCCGCGCAGGTCACCAGGCCGGTCCGGTGGGATCTGTGCACCGAAACTGTCCGCGCCGCAGGTGTTTCTGCGGTGGCGGAACTGCCGCCGGCGGGCACGCTGGTCGGTATCGCCAAACGGGAGCTGAAGGGCACGCCAACATTGGCCCTGAAAACCCCCGAAGACCTCCCCGCGTTGGCCGGACTCACGACTTCCGGCTAGCTTTCCACCCGCGGCCATGCAAGTGACGCATGGGCGTGACCGAACGAACGTAACCATCGCTCGTTCAGACCCGAAAAAACAGTAAAGCCCTACACCGTAACAAGAAGGGAGCCACCAAGTGGCCGCTCTGACCCAGGAACAAATCGTCGAGGAACTCGGCAAGATCATCGAAGAGGTTACGGGTATCGAGCCCTCCGAGGTGACCATCGAGAAGTCCTTCGTCGATGACCTGGACATCGACTCGCTGTCCATGGTGGAGATCGCGGTGCAGACCGAGGACAAGTACGGCGTCAAGATCCCGGATGAGGATCTGGCCAGCCTGAAGACGGTCGGCGACGCGGTCGCGTACATCCAGAAGCTCGAGGCGGAGAACTCCGAAGCCGCCGAGGCTATGAAGGCCAAGTTCCAGAACGAAGCCGAGTAGGGCCGACACTGTGACCACTCCTTCCACCTTGAACGGGAACTTCCCCAACGTCGTCGTCACTAGCCTGGCGGCGACCACGTCGATCGCGGGTGATGTCGATGCGACGTGGAAGGGACTCCTCAACGGCGAGAGCGGAATCGACGTTCTCGAGGATTCCTTCATCGAGGAATACGACCTTCCGGTCCGCATCGGCGGCCACCTGAAGGTTCGGCCGGACACCCTGTTGAGCCGTGTCGAATGTCGGCGCATGGCGTATGTCGAGCAGCTCGCGACCGTTCTCGGTCGTGAGGTGTGGCAGAACGCCGGTAGCCCCGACGTCGACCCGGAGCGGCTCGGTGTGGCCATCGGCACGGGTCTCGGCGGCGGCGACGCCCTCATCGACTCGGTCGACAAGCTGAAGAACGGTGGCTATCGCAAGATTTCCCCACTGGCTGTTCAGATGGTCATGCCGAACGGTCCTTCGGCCGTCGTCGGTCTCGAATTGAAGGCCAGGGCAGGAGTGGTCACTCCGGTTTCGGCATGCTCGTCCGGCTCCGAGGCCATCGCCAATGCTTGGCGAATGATCGTCATGGGTGACGCCGACATGGTCGTCACCGGTGGCGTCGAGGGTTTCATCGACGCGGTGCCGATCGCGGCATTCACCATGATGCGCGCGATGAGCACCCGCAACGACGATCCGAAGGGCGCCTCGCGTCCCTTCGACAAGGATCGGGACGGTTTCGTCTTCGGCGAGGCCGGCGCTCTGATGGTCATCGAGACCGAGGAGCACGCGAAAGCCCGTGGTGCCACCATCCACGCCCGACTGCTGGGCGCGGGTATCACCTCCGACGGCTTCCACCTGGTCGCACCGGACCCGACGGGTAACGGTGCCGCGCGGGCGATGCAGCGCGCGATGCAGACCGCGGGTCTGTCCCCGAAGGACATCACCCACATCAACGCGCATGCCACCGCGACGCCGATCGGCGACACCGCCGAGGCGAACGCGATCAACAAGGCCGTCGGCAACCATGCCTCGGTGTACGCACCGAAATCGGCCCTCGGCCACTCGATCGGCGCCGTCGGCGCGCTCGAGTCGGTCCTCACCGTGCTCAGCATCAGGGACGGCATCGTCCCGCCGACGCTGAACCTGGAGAACCTGGATCCGGAGATCGATCTGGACGTGGTTCACGGCGAGGCTCGCCGTCAGGAGATCGAGTACGCGATCAACAACTCATTCGGTTTCGGTGGGCACAATGTCGCGCTCGCCTTCGGTCGGGCCTAGCGCTCAGATCGCGCACGACTGCACAACGATCCCGGTGGGGTCGGCTACACGCTTGCCGACCCCACCGGATTTCGACTTTCGCAGCCGCGGTTGCGGCGCACTCATTGAGGTGAGGAGAGAACGCGATGACAATCATTGCTCCCGCGTTTCAGGCAGAGACAGTGACCGACCCGCGTGACCCGCTGGGCCGTCTACAGCGCTTCTTCGACCCCGGCACCGTTCTGCCGCTGCACCCGCGTGACAAGTCCGGCGTGCTCGCCGCCATCGGCGAGGTCGACGGCGTCCGCACCGTGGCCTACTGCTCCGATGCCACCGTTATGGGCGGCGCGATGGGCGTCGAGGGCTGCAAGCACATCGTCGACGCGATCGACACCGCCATCGACTCCGCTATCCCGGTCGTCGGCATCTGGCACTCCGGCGGTGCCCGGCTCGCCGAGGGTGTCGAGGCACTGCACGCGGTCGGCCTGGTCTTCGAGGCCATGGTCCGCGCGTCCGGCCTCGTGCCGCAGATCTCGGTGGTGCTCGGCTTCGCCGCCGGTGGCGCCGCCTACGGCCCCGCGCTGACCGACATCGTGATCATGGCCCCCGAGGGCAGGGTCTTCGTGACCGGCCCCGACGTGGTGCGCAGCGTGACCGGCGAGCAGGTCGACATGGCCACCCTCGGTGGCCCGGACACCCACGGCAAGAAGTCCGGCGTGTGCCACATCGTCGCCAACGACGAGGCCGATGCGCTGCACCGCGGCCGCCGCCTCGTGTCGATGTTCGCCGAACAGGGCGAATTCGATCTCGACGCGGTCCAGCACGGCGACGTCGACCTGAAGGCGATGCTGCCGGAATCGGCCAAGCGCGCCTACGACGTGAAGCCGATCGTGCACGAACTGCTCGACAATGTTGAATCTCCCGACGGCGACACCGAATCATCTTTCGAGGAGCTGCAGGGCGGCTACGCGCGCAGCATGGTGACCGGTCTCGGCAGGCTCGGCGGCCGTACGGTCGGCGTGCTCGCCAACAACCCGATTCGCCTCGGCGGCTGCCTGAACTCCGAAAGTGCCGAGAAGGCAGCGCGTTTCGTGCGGCTGTGCGATGCGTTCGGCATCCCGCTGATCGTCGTCACCGATGTGCCCGGCTACCTGCCCGGCGTCGGCCAGGAGTGGGAGGGCGTCGTGCGCCGTGGCGCGAAGCTGCTGCACGCGTTCGCCGAGGCCCGTGTCCCGCGCGTCACCCTGGTGACCCGCAAGATCTACGGCGGCGCCTACATCGCGATGAACGCCCGCTCGCTCGGCGCCACCGCGGTCTACGCGTGGCCGGGTTCCGAGGTCGCCGTGATGGGCGCCAAGGCGGCCGTCGGCATCCTGCACAAGAAGGCACTCGCCGCCGCGCCCGAGGAAGAGCGCGAAGCGCTGCACGAGCGGCTGACCGCCGAGCACGAGAAGATCGCGGGCGGTGTGGAACGCGCCATCGCGATCGGCGTCGTCGACGAGGTCATCGACCCGGCGAAGACGCGAAGCACCATCGCCGCCGCGCTGGCCTCCGCGCCCGCGCGCAAGAGCCACCACAAGAACATTCCGCTGTAAGGCTTTTGCGGCTGAGATGGACCGATGAGTGTGGGCCCCGGAGATTCTCCGGGGCCCACACTCGTATGCCCTTGTCCGCGTTGGTCTTTGCCGCTACGAGCTGAGGCGGACCTTCTCGGCGGGGTTCTGCGTGTTGACGCATTCCTGGTAGGGATTGGGATTGCCCTGGCGTTCCTGGCAATTCCAGGTGGTGCCCTCGACGGAGACGGGAATGACGACGCCGGGGCCCCAGTCCTCCGCGTGATCGCCGTAGGCGTTCGTGACCTCGGTGGCTGTGCTGCACGCGGCGGCGCCCTCGGTGGTGATGGCGATGATGGCGAGGCCGTTGAATCCCGGGCCGCAGTAAACCTGTTGGGGCCCAGGGGGAGTCGTCGTCGGCGGTGGTGTCGGTGGGACGGGTGGCTTGGAGGTCGGCGGTACCGGAGGCACCGGTGGGACGGGCGGCGTCGGTGGGCGCGTCGGTGGCGGGGCGGGTGCCTGTGTGGTCGGTGCTGGCGGTACGACCGACGAGGAGCTCACCGCCGTGGAGGTGGCCGTCGCGGAGGTCGTTTTCGTGGAATTGTCGGTGGAGTTCTTACCGCAGGATGTCACGCCGAAGGTTAGCGCGGCGGCGGCCATGATGACTGCGAGAGTGCCGGTGCATCGCATGAATCTGCCTCCTGTTTGCGCAAGCGACGTCGATCAATGCCCAATTCGGCCCCCGAATTCGTTCCGTCACCCTACCGCGCTGGACACCGTCGACCTGGGATTGCCGGTTATGGGGAATGCGGCCGCCGCCCGGGTGATCATCCTGGGGCGTTGATGGCGTCGCGGACGGTGGTTTCCTGGTTGCCGAGGAACTTGGGGTCGGGGTGGGTCACCATGTTGAGCACGGCCTTGGTGGCGGCCAATTGGTCGCGGAGCCAGCATTTGTTGTAGATGAAGTTGTGCGGCTGGGTGTCGTCGCCGACGCCGGTGGCGTCGATACCCGCGTCGCGGCACAGGGCGACGGTGCGGGGGAGGCTGAAATCCTGGGTGACGACGACGGCCTGGCGGACGCCGAAAATGCGGTAGGCGCGGACACAGGATTGGTAGGTGTCGAATCCGGCGTAGTCGACGGCGAGCTTGCCGGCCGGGACGCCCTTGCGCACCAGATAGCGGAGCATGGCCGTCGGTTCGTCGTAGGACCAGCGGCCGTTGTCGCCGGTCAGCAGCAGGGCTTTCACCTTGCCGGTCTCCAGCAGCTTGCGGCCGATATCGAGCCGCATCGCCAGGTAGGGGGAGGGTTCACCGTTGTCGTAGACCTCCGCGCCGGGGATGAGACCGACCTCGGCGGCCGGGACGGAATCGGCGGAGTACTGGTAGTCGCTCGCCTGGTAGCGCACCCAGCCGATGCAGCCGAATACCACGACCGCGGCGCCCGCGCTCACCCAAATGCCGAGGCGCACTACGGTTTTCCATCGAAGCCAGGATCGGATCCGCCCCCGGCTCCGTGCCCCAAGGTCACGAAATCCCATATCGGGCAGTATGCCCGAGCATCGGACCCGCAGGTGTGTCCGAACTATGACGCTGTCCGCCAGCCGGACCGCGCGGCGTGCTCGGTGCCGATAGTGGTCCTCGCCGAGCGCAGTCGAATGGCCCTGCGACACGCCGTAATTGGGGGCCATTCGACTGCGCTCGATGACCTCAGAAGCTTTTCTGGGCGTAGCACTAGCCGGAACGGGTCGTGCGTTCGAGGGCCGCGGCCTGGTCGAAGACGGCGAAGACCTGGAAGGTGTTGTGGTCGATGCGGGTGCTCACGGTGCCGCCGCTGCGTTCGATGTGGTCGCAGAGCGCGGTGACCCTGCCGTCGTGCGAGCAGCCTTGATCGCCGCGCACGAGCACGGTGAGGACGTTGGCGTTGCCGCCGACCCGGACCCAGATCTCGGCGTCGGCGGTGTGCTCGGCGAGCAGCGCCAGGCAGTCGCGGATCATGCGGTAGACGGCGTGCCCGACGCGGCTCGGGACGGCGGGCATGACGGCGGGCAGGCTGGTCCGAAGGCGTTGTCCGGCAGCGGATGCGCCGTCGAGTAGTTCGCGCACGCCGTCCAGTGCCGGTGCGGCAGGCGGCGGGGTGTGCGGGTCGTCCGGGAGTGTATCGAGCAGGTCGCGCATTTCCGCGAGTGCCGCGGTGCCCGAGTCGGCGATGGCCGCGGCGCGGCGGGCGGGGGCGCCGACGGTGTCGGCCTCGAGTGTCTCGGCCTGATCGGTGATCTGTGAAAGCCGGTACTCCACAACCTCTTGCAACTCGCGGGCAATTCGGGACCACTGGCGGACGGTGGCCGCGGCGGCGAGCTCGTCGCGTTCGACGGCGGCGGCGTGCCTGCGCTGGAGTTCGGCCAATTCGCGGCGCTGATGCAGCCACAGCCCGAGCAGTGCGGGTGCGGCGGTGGCGATGCCGGACAGGATCGAGGCGCTGAGGAAATCGCCCGCGGTCCACGGACCGCCCCACGGGATCGCCGAGCACACCATCGCCGCGGCGATCGCCGACCAGGTGCTGCGGCGATTGCCGTTGCGCGCGGCGACGGTGAAGACCGCGAGCATGAGCGGGACGGTCATCCAGCTCAGCGCAACGGCGGCCACGGCGACCGCGAGCACCGCGAATGGGTAGCGCTTGCGGAACAGCAGGGCGATACCCGCGAGCACCGCGACGTAGGGTGCGCTGCCGGGGAGCAGCCCGGTCCACGGCGAGTCGCGCTGCAGATAGCCGAGCAGTGCGGCCGCCACGGCAAGCAGTACGTCGGCGACGAGGGTCCAGCGAATCACGCGCTAACAATATGCGGTGCGGGCGGGGCGGGCAGCTCGGGTCGATTCGGTGCCGGGCCGGGCCGCGTCGCCGCGATCGACATGGCCGGAGCGGGCACGGTCCCTTTTCGGACCGGTTGGGCCGCGTCGTCCCGATTGCACGACCCGAGCGGGCACAATCCCTGGCATGGGTTCCGAGGTACCGGTCGCCCGCGAACGTAAGCGCCACGGCAGGCACTACACGCCACCCGCCCTGGCGCGCTTCCTGGCGCGACGGTTGCTCGCGCACGCGCCGGACTCCGGCGTACTGCGGGTGCTCGACCCGGCGTGTGGCGACGGGGAGCTCTTGCTCGCGCTGCACTGTGAGGCCGCTGCGCGCAGGCCGGAGTTGCGGCTGGAACTCACCGGATATGACCTGGATGCCGCGGCGATGTCGTCGGCCCGCGCGCGGGCGGACGCGGCGGCGGTCGAGATCGACTGGCACACCGGTGATTTCCTCACCGCCTCGGCAGACCTGGCGGACGCGTCCTACGACGCCGTCATCACCAACCCGCCCTACGTGCGCACCCAGCAGCTCGGCGGCGCAACCGCACAACTGCTCAGCAAGCAGTTCGGCCTGCGCGGCCGCATCGACCTCACCCACCCCTTCGTCGCGATCGTGCCACGCCTGCTCAGCACCGACGGCGTACTCGGATTGCTCTGCGCCAACCGTTTTCTCACCACCAGGGCGGGCGCGAACATCCGCGCCCTCCTGTCCGCCGAACTGTCCCCGGTGGAGCTGTACGACCTGGGCGACACCAAACTCTTCACGGCCGCCGTCCTGCCCGCCGTCACCATTGCCACGCGCTGCACACAAGACGCGCCCTGCCGCTACGCCTCCGCCTACGAGATAGACCGCGATGACCCCCACAGCGCAACAGACCTTTTCGACGCCCTGATCGGCGGCCACGGCACACACGTCACCCACAACGGCCGCACCTTCGCAATCGAGATCGGCACCCTGGTAACAGGCGCCACCAAGCCCAGCGGCCACCGCGCCGACCCGCAGCCCACATACGCGACGCGCACCGACGCCGAGCGTAGTCAGATGGTGGTCGACACGCCGTCGGCGGGCCACGATCTGACTACGCTCGGCGAACGTCGGTTCGCGACATCAGATGTCGATTGTGCGCCGTTGGTGGGTGACCATTCGACTGCGCCGGGCGAACTTCGCTCCGCGGCAATGGACGTCGACCGTGCGGCTGTGTCCGCTACGTCTGCGGCAATGTATTTCGACTCGGCAGGAGGGAGTCGAGTGGGGGCGGTGGGCGATGGGGGAGCGGCGAGGGCAGGTGAACAGCGGTATGTGGGGGCCGCGGCAGGGTGTAGTGAGGCGTGGCGGATGTCGCGGCCGGGGGTTGATGCTTGGCTGGCGGATATCGGTGCGGCGACGTGGCGGGTGTTCGGGGATGTGGGGCGGATTCGGGTGGGGATCAAGACCACTGCCGACAAGGTGTTCATTTCGGATCGGTGGGCGGAGGTCGAGCCTTGTCCCGAGGCGGAGTTGTTGCTGGAGCTGATTACGCATCACGACCTCGGGCCGTGGCGGGTCAGGCGGGCGTGTGACAGGCGGGTGTTGTACCCGTACGATACGGCGCGGCCCGCGCGTACGCCGGTTGATCTGGTGGAATTCCCTTGTGCCGCAGACTATTTGCGGGTGCACAAGGATGTGCTCGCGGCGCGGGGGTATGTGACGGCCGGCGGGCGGGAGTGGTTCGAGATCTGGGTGCCGCAGCGGCCGCATCTGTGGCGGGTGCCGAAGGTGGTTTTCCCGGATATCAGCGAGCGGCCGCGGTTCGCGCTCGATCGGTCCGGCGCGGTGGTCAACGGTGACTGCTATTGGATCTCGCTGGCCGATCTGCGCGCCGCGGGTGACGGTGAGCGGCTGGCGTATCTGCTGATGGGCGTGGCGAATTCGGCGCTCGGCCTGGCGTTCTACGACGCGGTGTGCGGCAACCGGCTGTATTCGGGCAGGCGGCGCTGGATCACCCAGTACGTGTCCCGGTTGCCGCTGCCCGATCCGCATACCCGCGCGGCGGCCGGAATCATCGATCTGGTGCGGGATTTCGTGGACGGTGGCCGCCCGCACGACGCGGACGGCCGTCACCTGCTCGACGAGCGGGTGGCCGCGGCCTTCGGTGTCGTGCTGGAGCCGTCGGCGCCGCGCTAGGCGTACTCCGCCGATGCTGCGGCCCGCAGTCTCGGGGCAGACTCCGTGCTTATATCGCGGCGCGCACGCCGACCATCGGCAGCAGGGTGCGGCGGGCGAAATCGCGTCCGGCGGTGGCGTCTTCGATGGGGATGAGCCCGTCGGGGGTGAGCGCGAGGGAGAGCGCGAGCCTGGCCATGATCTCGGCGACCAGGTCGGCGTCGAAATCGTCGGCGCCGTCGGAATCCCGTAGCTCGCGCAGCTTTTCGGCGAGGTAGCCGCGACCGACCGCGAGGATCGGGCCCGCGTCGGTGGTGAGCCTGGGCAGGATGAGGTCGGGTTCGGTGCGCAGCAGACGGCGCAGCAGTTCGTTGCCCGCGATGGTGGTGATGAACGCGACGAAGATCTCCACCAGCTGATCCTCGCTGCCGCGCACGGTCTGCACGCGCTTATCGATCTCGGCGACGAACCGCTGTGCCTCGCGCACGCTGACCGCCTCGACCAGTTCGTTCTTGGATTCGAACCGGCGGTACAGCGTGGCGGGGCTGATACCGGCGCGGCGGGCGATCTCACCCATGCTCGTCCGCTTGATACCGAAGTCCAGGAACGCCGAAAGCGCGCTCTCCAAGAGCTTTTCACCGTCGCTGACGGGTTTGTCCAGGATGCGCTGCAGTATGGGCGGAACGGTCGGCATCGGGTCTCCAGTCATTCGGCGCGTACGCCGCCGGTGGTAGCTCGGCGCCCGCGACGCTGCGGGTGATTGCCGATCATTATTTCACCGACGCGCATCGCGCCGACCGCGATACGGGCCAACCGGTCCGCCCGCGTGGCTCGACCCGCCCCTACTGACGCGGTAGATCCAGTGCGGCCATTTCCTGCTCGATCGCGTTGGCCGCGAAATCCACTCCGCTGGAACGTAATTCGTGAACCCGGCGCTGTAGCGCCTCTATCCCGCCGGGCTGGGCCGCGATATCGGCCACACTGATCCGTCCCATCGGCCGGTGCATACTCGACTGCGCGTACGCCACCGCGGTACCTCCTGCCTGCACGCCGCGTATCCGCCGACCGTTCAGCCAGAGCCCCCGGTCACTGGGCACGCTGGCCGAATGTTATCAGCGATTCCTAGTGGTCGCTTGATCAGTGTGCGCTGTCTCACACCGTCCTGGCGTCGCGATGGTTCGCCATGTTGTGCAGGTATACCGCACCGTTGAGCCGGATGCCGTCTTGTTCGGCCTCGCTCAGTTCGCGTCGCACCTTGCCGGGTACACCGGCGACCAGCGAGCCGGGCGGAATCCGGGCGCCCTCGGGGATGAGCGCGTTGGCCGCGATCAGGCTGCCCGCGCCGATCACCGCGCCGTTCAGCACGGTCGCGCCCATGCCGACGAGCACGTCGTCGCCGACCGTGCAGCCGTGCAGAATCGCGTTGTGCCCGACCGAAACTCCGGTGCCGACGGTCAGCGGGAAGCCGGGATCGGCGTGCAGCACACAGCCGTCCTGGATGTTGGTGCGCGCCCCGATGCTGATCGCCTCCATGTCACCGCGGATCACCGCGCTGTACCACACGCTCACCTCGGCGGCGAGCGTCACGCGCCCGATCACCGTGGCGTTCGGCGCAATCCAGGCGCTTTGCTCAATCTCGGGCGCAAACCCGCCGACCTCAATCCGCATAGCTAGAACCTAGCGGGTGGTAGGCAGAAGTTCACGATGCGGCGTCGGCGCCTTGAACATGGCGCGATGGGCGGCCGGGCTGGTGCCGAGGATGCGGTGGAAGTGGTGGCGCAGGCTGACCGCGGTGCCGAATCCGGTGTCGGCGGCGATCCGATCCATGGTGTCGTCGGTGGATTCGAGTAGCAGCCTCGCCCGGTCGGTGCGCTGCTGCAGCAACCACTGCTGCGGGCTGCTTCCGGTGCGCTCGCGGAAGTGGCGGGTGAAGGTGCGCCGGGACATCAGCGCGACCATGGCCCAGCCGTCCAGATCGATCGGATCGCCGAGATGCGTTCGCGCCCAGACCATCGCGCGTTCGATCGGGTCGTCGTCGGCTGCCTGGGGCACCGCGACGGGAATGTACTGGGCCTGTGAGCCGCTGCGGTGCGGCGCGGTGACCAGCGCCCTGGCCAGTTCGGTCGCCGCGGCGCTGCCGTGGTGGCCGCGCACGATGTGCAGGCAGCAGTCGAGCGCGGCGGCCACGCCTGCCGAGGTGATGACATCGCCGAGATCGGACCACAGCGTATCGGCGCGCACGTCGACCGCTGGAAAGGTGCGCGCCAGGTCGACGGCGCCCGCCCAATGGGTGGTGATCTCGCGCCCGTCGGCCAGCCCGCTGGCCGCGATCGCCCACGCGCCCAAACAGAGTCCGACGATCGTCGCGCCGCGGGCGTGTGCGGTGCGCAGCGCGGTGCGCACCGCGTCGGGCAACGGCATGTGCTGTTCCCAGCTCGGGATCACCACCAGATCGGCACGTTCGAACGCGTCGAGCCCGTGATGGACGACCAGATCGAAACCGGCTGGGGTGGTGAGGATGCCGGGATGTTCGGCACAGACCACGACGCGATAGGGCGAGGTGCCGCCGCCCTCGATGCCCATGCGGCCGAAGACCAGCGTCGGCACGGACAGGTGGAACGGGCTCATGCCGGAGTAGGCGAGCACGGCAACGGTACGCATGGCCCGATTTTAGCGATAGGCGGCCTGCGGGCCACTGTTCGGGGTGATCTTCGGCGGCGAATATTGGTCGCATGAGCGAGCACAGCGAGCGAATCAACAACACAGTCGAAAGCACCTTGACCGAGGTACTGCACGTCGGCGGACCCACCCTGCGGTTCCGGTACGGCGGCCAGACCTTCCTGACCGATCCCACCTTCGACGCCCCCGGCGACTACCCGGGCCGCGCCACCCTGCACAAGCTGACCGGTCCCGCGGTGCCCGTCGACCAGATCGGTGCGGTGGACGTGGTGCTGCTCTCGCACGACGAGCACGCCGACAATCTCGACAACTCCGGCCGCGAATTCCTCGCCGAGGCGGGCACCGTACTGTCCACACCCGGCGCCGCCGAGCGGATCGAAGGCGTTCGGGGACTGGAGAATTGGGAGACGGCGCGGATCGGCGCGGTCACCGTGACCGGCGTGCCCGCGCTGCACGGGCCGGAGGGCTGCGAGCCGATCACCGGCGTCGTCACCGGGTTCGTGCTGCAGGCCGACGGGCTGCCGACGGTGTACGTCTCGGGCGACAACGCCTCGGTCGGCGTGGTCGGCCGGATCGTCGAGCGGTTCGGCCGCATCGATATCGCCGTCCTGTTCGTCGGCGCCGCGAATATCGGCCTGTTCGGCGACGCCGACGTCACGCTGAACGCGCGCAGCGCGGTGGAAGCGGCCGAACTGCTCGGCGACGACGCGGTGATCGTGCCGGTGCACGGCGACGGCTGGCACCACTTCAGCGAGACACTCGAGCGCCTGGAGCGCAGCTTCGGCTACGCGGGCCGCGCCGCTCAGCTTCGCATCCCGAAGCTGGGTGTCGCCACCGAGGTCTGACCCGCGCGTGGACGCCGGGATACGGCCGTCGCCACGCGGGAGTGCGTCGCGGCGGCCGGCTCCGGTTCGCCAGGTGATCAAGATGCGCAGAAAGTCGGTGGGGGACGGCGCCCGTTTGATCACGGTGCGATATCAGCGCGTCGTTCCTGGCAGGGTCTGTTTTGGTGGGTCACGATGGGCCTATGAGGACCATCGGAGTACCGCAGGAGGTCAAGGAGCAGGAGTTCCGGGTCGCGTTGACGCCGGCGGGCGCGGCGGAGCTGGTGGCGCACGGGCACGAGGTGCTGATCCAGACGGGCGCGGGCGTCGGATCCGGTTTCCCGGATGACGCCTACGCCGCGGCCGGTGCCAGGCTGGTGCCGTCCGCCGAACAGGTGTGGTGGGACGCCGAACTGCTGCTCAAGGTGAAAGAGCCGATCGCACAGGAGTATTCGCGGATGCGCCGCGGGCAGGTGCTGTTCACCTACCTGCATCTGGCCGCCTCGCGCGAATGCACCGACGCGATCCTGCGCTCGGGTATCACCGCGATCGCCTACGAGACGGTGCGCGCGGCGGACGGGTCGCTGCCGTTGCTCGCGCCGATGAGTGAGGTCGCGGGCAAGCTCGGTACTCAGGTGGGCGCCTACCACCTGATGGCGCCGCTCGGCGGCGCGGGCATGCTGCTCGGCGGGGTGCCCGGTGTGCGGCCCGCGGATGTGGTCGTGCTCGGCGGTGGTGTGGCGGGGACCAATGCCGCGACCGTTGCCGCGGGTATGGGCGCGCGCGTTACCGTTTTGGATACCAACCTGATTCGACTGCGCGAACTCGACGCCCGCTTCCACGGCCGGATCAGCACGCTCGCGTCCAACGCCACCGAGATCGAACGCGCCCTGCTGGCAGCGGATCTGGTGATCGGTTCGGTGCTCGTCCCCGGCGCGCGGGCGCCGAAGCTGGTTTCCGAGGAACTGGTGGCCAGGATGCGGCCGGGCTCGGTGCTGGTCGACATCGCGATCGACCAGGGCGGCTGCTTCGCCGGATCGCACCCGACCACGCACGCGAATCCGACCTTCCCCGTGGCGGATTCGCTGTACTACTGCGTGGCCAACATGCCGGGCGCGGTGCCGCACACCTCGACGGTGGCGCTCACCAACGCGACCCTGCCGTACGTGAAGGCGATCGCCGAGCTCGGCTGGAAGGCGGCCTGCGCCGCGCATCCCGACCTGGGCCAGGGGCTGACCGCCGACAATGGGGTGCTGCGTTCGGTGGAAGTGGCCGCGGCACACGGGTATACGGCGCCACAGCCGGTCGGTCTCGTCGGCTGACGGCCCGTCGTCCCGGCGGATCCGACTCGGTCATCGCGGCACACGCCGGGGTTTTGCCGAATCGTCGTACGTGCGTAGAGGTCCCGGATCTGCCGGGACCTCTACGCCAGCGGCTGTCGGTAGTGGAGGTGGTCGTAACCCCTAGTTTCCTTCGCCCATGTACCAGTCCGGTTCGCCGGAGGTCGGCAGGTCGCGCAGCTTGTCCGGGTTGCGGATCACGTTGATGGCCACGATATTTCCCTCGTCGACGGTGAACGAGAACACGCCGGTGTGCGTGCCGTCGAAAACCACGAGCCCCGGCTGGCCGTTGACCAGCACCGCGCGGCCCCACGCGCCGTCGGTGGAGGGCGAGTGGTACCAGCCGAGCAGCAGCTTGGCCACCAGCTCCGCGCCGCGCACCGGCTGGCGGATGGCGGGCACCTTGCCGCCGCCGTCGGCGACGAGGCTGACGTTGGCGTCGAGCACGCCGAGCAGCGCGCTCAGATCGCCGGAGCGCCAGGCCAGCGCGAACGCCGACACCACCTTCTCCTGCTCATCGGGTGAGGCCGGAAAGCGCGGCGTGCCGTCCTCGACCCGCTTGCGTGCGCGCGAGGCGAGCTGGCGCACCGCCGCCGGTGTCCGCCCGACCACCTCGGCGACCTCGGGCCCGCTCATGCCGAATACGTCCTGCAGCACGAACGCGGTGCGCTCGGCGGGGGACAGCGATTCGAGCACGACGAGCAGCGCGGTGGTGACCCGCTCGTCCTGCGTCACCCGGTCGGCCGGATCGTCCCAGCTGGTGACCTCGGGTTCGGGCAGCCATTCGCCGACGTACTGCTCGCGGCGGACGCGTGCCGAGCCGAGGTAGTCGAGTGCGAGGCGGCCGGTCACGGTGGACAGCCAGGCGCGCAGATTATCGATCTGTCCTGCGGTGCCCGCCTCGTGCTGGCGCTGCAGCCGCAGCCAGGCCTCCTGCACCACGTCGTCGGCGTCGGTGAGGCTGCCGAGCGTGCTGTAGGCGAGCCTGCGCAGGTACGGCCGGTGCTCCTCGAACCGCCGGGCCAGCTCGGCCGCGTCGATGGGTTCGGTGGGTGGCTGTTCGGATGTCACTGCTCTCGCCGTTCCGTTGTGCCGCCCCCGCTGGGGCGAGTCTATGGGTGTGCGTCATCGGGAGGACGACACAGGGACAGCGAGTGTGACATCCCGGCGGGTGCTTGCCGGGCGGCTGCCCGCGTTGTCTGGAAAGCCGGTGTGGCAGGTCACATTTGGCCGGATAACGGCGGCGGGGTGCTGGACATCACACTCTGGACATTGGTCCGATAAATAGCCGCACTATGCGGGCGCGATGGATGTACGGCGGGTTAACGGGCGGTCACATGCCCTGTTGGGGCACCTATGAGTGGTTGCCAAACGATAGCTATTCACTTTCACTTGATGCAACGAACCTCCCATACGACCGCAGCTGGGTTCTGCGAAACGTAGCGATCAGAAAGTGGAAGAACACCCGATGAACCTGGCTGGAATTCGCCGCGGAGGAGCCGCGGCCGTTGGCATCACCGCACTGGTCACGACCGCCCTGCTGCTCGGCACGGGCACCGCGAGCGCCGACTTCGTCGCCGACAAGACGCGCACCTCGGACATCGACGGCGGCGGGAGCCTGACCGTCAGCAAGACCATGGAGACCGTCGACCGCGTCCCGAACCTGGCCGCGACGCCGACCACTCGCGAGGGCTTCGTCTCGCTGCGCGCTATCGCCGAATTCGCGGGCGGCAAGGCCGACGCGGGCGACATCAGCTTCGGCTATCAGCTCGGCTGCCAGGTCGACGTGTCGAGCGGGCTCACCATGGGCCTCGGCTTCTCGTTCGGCCCGAACGCCAACCTGTCGATCAAGGACGGCCCGACCATCGGCGCCTCGGCCGCGGTCGTGCCGAACATCCAGACCACGCTGAAGCCCGGCACCATCACCTCCGTCGTCTTCGGCACCAAACCGCTTGCCGGGCCGCGTGCCTCGATCACGGCCGAAGGCGTCGAGGTCAAGGTCGATGCCTGCATGGGTCCGGTGACGATGCGTTCCTTCGCCACCGCGACGGTCAAGACGGCCGCGGCCGATCACGCGGTCACGGTCTACGGCGACCCGATCACGCTCTGAGCGCACCACCGCTCCGACAGCGCTGACCCGAGCCCGGCAGGTACACACCTGCCGGGCTCGCTGTCTCGTTAGGGGATGAGCCCGCGGTTTTCGGCAGGTCCATGGCGTGGCGCGCCGCGCACCCGTTACCCTCGCCCGGTGCCTACCGGGACCTCGACTGCCGCCGGACTGCTGCTCGGCTTCGCGCTCGATCGCGCGCTCGGTGATCCCCGCCGCTGGCATCCGGTGGCCGGATTCGGCTCCGCGGCAAGCGCGCTCGAATCGATGACCTACGCCGACGAGCGCACCGCCGGTGTACTGCACGAGGCGCTGCTCGTCGGCGCGGTCACCGGCGCGGGTTTCGGGCTGGCGCGCTCGGCAGGCCCGCGCGGTGCGGTGCTGCTGACCGCGCTGGCCACCTGGACCGTGCTCGGCGGCCGCAGCCTGGCCCGTGCCGGGCGGTCGATGGCCGAGCACCTCGAGGCCGACGACCTGGCCGCCGCCCGTGCGCTGCTGCCCTCGCTGTGCGGCCGCGATCCCGAGGTGCTCGACGCGGACGGATTGGCCCGCGCCGCACTGGAATCCATCGCCGAGAACACCTCCGACGCGACCGTCGCCCCGCTGTTCTGGGGTGCGGTGGCCGGTCCGCCCGGCCTGCTCGGCTACCGCGCGATCAACACGCTCGACGCGATGATCGGCTACCGCAACGACCGCTACCGCAACTTCGGCTGGGCCGCCGCGCGCATCGATGACCTCGCGAATCTGATACCCGCCCGGGTCACCGGCGTACTCACGGCCGCCTTGGCGCCACTCGTCGGCGGCAGGCCCGCCGCCGCGATCCGGGCCTGGCGTCGCGACGCCGCGAAACATCCGAGCCCCAACGCCGGTGTGGTCGAGGCATCGATGGCGGGCGCGCTCGGCGTCCGCCTCGGCGGCCGCACCCAATACCGCTACGGCACCGAGTTACGCCCGACCCTCGGCGACGGCCCCATCCCCGCGGTCGCCGACCTGCGGCGCGCGGTACTCATGTCGGAAGCCGTACAACTCGCCGCCGCGCTGGTCGCCGCGTTATGGACCATCTCCGGGCTCTGCCCCCTCGCCACCCGCCTCTGCCGCTAGCCGCACAAACGCACGCGTGTCAGCGCGGCAAGCGGGCCGCAAGCCAGCGTGCTTCTCGCTGGTCGGCACGCCGAGCGCAGTCGAATGGCCCCTGATTACGGTGTGTCGCAGGGCCATTCGACTGCGCTCGCGGATCTCGTCAGCTCGGCAACGCAACCTGCGGACAGGTGAGCGGGCTGGAAGGCGGTTCAGCTGCGTGCGGGGCCTCGCCGCACGTCGAGTGCAGTCGAATGGCCCCTGATTACGGTGTGTCGCAGGGCCATTCGACTGCGCTCGACGGAGCTGGATTGCGTCGACGGTGCTGGGCGTGGGTTAGTGGCTTCGGCCGTAGCGGTCGGCTAGGCGGGCCTCGGTGGTGGCTGCTGGTTTTTCGGGGGCCTCGGGTTGGGCTCCCGTTGGGGTGGGGGCCGGTTCGGTCGCGGCGGCCTTGTCTTTGCGGCGTTCGCGGATTTCGGCGTAGACGAAGTAGCCGAGGCCGAGCGGGGCCATGATGCCGAAGGCGAGCCATTGGAGGCCGTAGGAGAGGTAGGGGCCCGCGTCGAGCTGGGGGAGCGGGGTCGGTTTGAAGGCGCCCGGCTGGCCCTCGTCGAGCTGGAGGTAGCCGCCGCGTTCGCCGGTGGGGATCGGGGTGAGCGGCAGTTGCAGGACGGTCATTTCCTGGGTGGTGTCGATCGAGTACACCTGGCGGAAGCCGTCCTGGACCGACGGGTCCTTGCCGGGCGTAACCCCTTCCGACATTCGCACGCGCGCCGTGAGCTGCTGTGTCCCCGCGGGCGGATCCGCGATCGGCGGCGGGCGGACGCCGTCGACGGCCGCGACCATGCCGCGGTCGACGAGCACGATTCGCCCGTCGTCGAGTTTGAACGCCGACAGCACGGCATAGCCGGGTGCGCCGTCGAGGTGACGCAGCCGCACCAGCACCGTCGAATCGGGCAGGTAGCTGCCCGAGGCGGTGACGCGCCGCCACTCGGTGTGCTCATCGGGCTTGCCGCCGTCGAACAGCGAGCTCAGCGGCACCGGGTCGGCGCGCACCGAATCGGCGATGAGCTGGTTGCGGTGGGAGGTCGAGGTGTTCTTGCCGAGCTGCCACGGCGCGAGCACCGAGAAGCACAGGTAGGCGAAGCCCGCGACGAGCACCGCGAGGATCAGCCAGCTCGGCCGCAGCAGGAACGCCAGCCTGCGCATCACGCGTGCCCGTCGAGTACCGGATCGTCGGACCGCGCGCCCAGCGTGGTGCGCACCCAGTCGAGCAGGCCGGGCACGGTGGCCTCGATCTGCTCGCGGACCAGTTCGAAGTCGGCCATGTCGCCGTAGTACGGATCGGGGACGTCGGGACCGTCGGCGTCGGGATCGAACGCGCGCAGCAGGCTGCGCCGCTCGCTCGGCACGCCGAGTTGCGCGAGCGCGCGCTCATGCGTGCGGTCGAGCGCGATCAGCAGGTCGGCATCGAGATGGTCGGCGCCGAGCGCGGCGGCGCGGTGCCCGGTCGGATAGCCGTACTTGCGCAGCGTCGCGTCGGTGCGTTCGTCGGCGGCCGCGCCGACATGCCACGCGGTGGTGCCCGCGCTGCTCACGCGGACCCGATTGGCCAGCCCGGCACGGTAGAGGTGCGAGGCGAAGATCTTCTCCGCCATCGGGGAACGGCAGATATTGCCGGTACAGACGAACGACACATGCAGATCGGCCACGACAGCCATTCTGGCCGGTCGCCCCGCCCGCCCGCCACGGCGGGTGCGCTCTGGCCGCGATCACCGCAACGTAGGGTGTGCTCTCGTGCCCGAGGACAGCATCGATCACGCGACACTGCGCCACCACGGCGATGTGGACGCGCGCCCGGGCATGCTGGATTTCGCGGTGAACGTCCAGGGCGACGCGCCACCGCCGTGGCTGCGCGAACGGCTGGCCGCCCGGCTGGACACGCTCGGGCGGTATCCGAGCGCCGAAGAGGAACTGGCCGCGCGCACGGCGGTGGCGGCCAGGCACGGATGTTCGCCGGACGAGGTGCTGCTGCTCGCGGGGGGCGCCGAGGGTTTCGCGATGCTGCCGCGACTCTCGCCGACGCTGGCCGCGGTGCTGCATCCGAGTTTCACCGAACCGGACCTCGCGCTGCGCGAGGCGGGCGTCGAGGTGGCCAGGGTGGTGCTCGAGCCGCCGTACGCGCTGGATCCGGCGCTGGTGCCCGAGGCGGCGGATCTGGTGGTGCTCGGCAATCCGACCAACCCGACCTCGGTACAGCATTGCGCCGCAACGATTCTGGAGCTGCGCAGGCCGGGCCGGATCATCGTGGTGGACGAGGCGTTCGCCGACGCGGTGGCGGGCGAGCCGGAATCGCTGGCGGGCCTTGCCGGTTCGGCCGCGCCGGATGTGCTGGTGCTGCGCAGCCTGACCAAGACGTGGGCGCTGGCCGGGCTGCGCTGCGGCTACTGGCTCGGTGCGCCCGAGGTGCTCGCGCGGTTGAACCACGGCCGGGCGCATTGGCCTTTGGGCACACTGCAAGTGGAGGCGATCACCGCGACCGCCGAGCCCGCCGCGGTCGCACAGGCGCAGCAGCATGCGAAAGTGATTGCCGCCGAGCGTCGGTCGATGGTCGAGCGGCTGACCGCACTCGGTATCGAGGTGCACACCCCGGCCGACGGACCGTTCCTGCTGCTCCATGTGCCGGACGGTGCGCTGCTGCGCAAACATCTGGCCGAACAGGGGATCGCGGTCCGCCGCGCGGACACCTTCCCCGGGCTCGGGCCGAACCATCTGCGCGTGGCGGTCCGCGGCGCCGACGCGGTCGACCGGCTGATCGCGGCCATACGGGCGGCATTGTGCTGAGGCGGCCGCGGTTTCGGCGCGATATGTGCGCCCCGGCGCTCGCCGGAGCCACCCGGCGCGGCGATCTCACTCGCGTGGGTGCGGCGTGCTGTCCTCGATCCGCTTGCGTGCGCGCGAGGCCAACCGGCGCACGGCCGCCGGTGCTGCCCAGCGACGTAGCGGGTCGCACGAAAGTTGTTCTTACACAGCCGAATACAGGAGGTTGCGATGACCACGCTCGCTGAGCTCATCGGGGTGCTCGACGCCGCCTATCCGCCGAAGCTTGCCGAATCCTGGGATTCGGTCGGCCTGGTCTGCGGTGATCCGGCCGAGGAGGTGACCAGGGTGCTGTTCGCGGTCGACGCCACCGCGGCGGTCGTGGACGAGGCGATCGCCTGGGGCGCCCAGGCATTGGTGGTCCATCACCCGCTGCTGCTGCGCGGTGTCGACACCGTCGCGGCGGACACCCCCAAGGGCGCGCTACTACACCGGCTGATCCGCTCCGGGTGCGCGCTGTTCACCGCGCACACCAATGCCGACTCGGCCGATCCCGGCGTCTCCGATGCGCTCGCCGCCGCGCTCGGCCTCACCGTCACCGGCCCGCTCGATCCGAAACCGGAAGCCGCCGTGGACAACTGGGTGGTGCAGGTGCCGAGCACGCATTCCGACGCCGTGCTCGCCGCGATGTTCGCCGCGGGCGCGGGCGGCAGCGGCGACTACCGCGACTGCGCGCTTCGGGTACCCGCCGTCGGCCAGTTCCGTCCGATGGCCGAGGCGAATCCGGCGGTCGGCTCGCACGGTGAGCTGCAGCACGTCGAGGAGGAACGCCTCGAGGTGATCGCGCCGCCCGCCGCCCGCGCCGCGGTGCTCGCGGCACTGCGCGCCGCGCATCCGTACGAGGATCCGGCCTATCACATCAGCGAACGCGCGCTGCTGCCCTCGCCGCTCGGTATCGGCAGGGTCGGCGTGCTGCCGGAGCCGGAGTCGTTGCGCGAGTTCACCGCTCGGGTCGCCGCGGCACTGCCGCGCACCACATGGGGCGTGCGCGCCGCGGGCGATCCGGACCGGACCATCTACACGGTCGCGGTGTGCGGCGGCTCGGGTGATTCGTATCTCGGCGCGGTCGCGCGGCTGCACGTCGACGCCTACGTCACCGCGGATCTGCGTCATCACCCGGTCGACGAGCAGCTGCGCAAAGGCGGTCCCGCGCTGGTGGACGCCGCCCACTGGGCGACCGAATTTCCTTGGTGCGCACAGGCGGAGGGCGTGGTCCGGCGCGGGCTGCCCGGTCTGGAGACGCGGGTGTCGACCGTGCGCACCGACCCGTGGACGGTCAGCGCCACCTGACCGAGGCGCGCCGATCACCTTCATAACGTTCCGGCGTGTTCCACGCGTGTCGCATTTGTCGGCCTATCTCCTTGGCGGGTTGCCTGACTGGGCGGTACGCGACGGGGTACAACTACCGCATGAATTTCCCGGTGGAGTTCGGGTTCGTGCAGATCGGGCTGATTCTCCTCATCGTGGTCGCGCTGGTGCTGCTGGTGTCGGCGCTGTTCATGGTGCGCAAGGTCGGCCTGCGGGTACTGATCGGCCGCGGCGCGAGCGGGCTGGTACTGCTGCTGGCCGCGGTGGTGCTGCTGTGGGTGGCCACGCTGATGCAGACCTTCCTCGGACTCACCGGTGAGATCAAGGCCGCGCACGTGGTGGCAACCCCGGTGGCCGGGCAGGAGCACAAAATCACCGTCGACCTCACCCTCTACGGTGACGACGACCACCCCGATCAGCGCAAGACCTACGAGGTCGAGGGCGATATGTGGGTGCTGCAGGCCAATATCGTCGAGCTGGAGCCGTGGGTGAACGCGCTCGGCTTCCACTCCGGCTACAAGGTGTCGCGGCTGTACGGGCAGCGCCTCGACGGTGTCGCGACCAAGCAGAATCAGATCTTCCTCAATGGTGACGATCAGGACTTCTTCACCGATATGCGCGCGGGCAAGTGGTTCACCCAGCCGTTCGTGCGCTCCGCCTACGGCAACGCGGTGATCGCCATGCCCGGCGACTACGACGTCTATATATCGCGCGACGCCATCAAAACCAGGGAGGCGGGGCGCTGACCGGAGTGGAGTACGGTTGAGGGCCACCCTTCCATAGCGTTCAGGAGTTTGTCCGCGTTGAATGTCGAAGCCCCTGTCCAGGCCAAGCTGCTCCAGCTCGCCGCCGTCGACGCCGAACTGACGCGTATCGCGCATCGGCGGACCGTGCTACCCGAGCAGCAGGAGGTGGCGCGGCTGGAGACGCAGCGCAACGCGCACAAGGACGCGGCGGTGGCCGTGCAGATCATGCTCGACGATCTGGATCGCGATATCCGCAAGCTCGAGGGTGAGATCGACGCCGTGCGCAAGCGCGAGGACCGCGACCGTGGCATGCTCACCTCCGGTTCGGTAGCCGCCAAACAGCTTTCGGAGATCCAGCACGAGCTCGCCAGCCTGGAGCGGCGCCGCTCGGTGTTGGAGGACGAACTGCTCGAGGTGATGGAGCGCCGCGAGGCCTCCGCGGGCAACTATGACAACGCGGGCGCGCTGCTGACCAAGACCGAGGAGGAGCTGGCCGCCGCCGAGTACAAGCGCGGTGAGGCGATCGCCGATCTGGATGTGGCGCAGACCCGCTGCGAGAGCGACCGGTCCGGGCTGATCGCGCTGTTCCCGGCCGAGTTGCTCGGCATCTACGACAAGCAGCGCGGGCTGCACGGTGTCGGTGCGGCGCTGCTGCAGGCCAGGCGCTGTGGCGCCTGCCGCATCGAGCTCGATCGCGGCGAGATCGCGCGGATCGCCAAGACGGCGCCCGATGTCGTGGTGCGCTGTCCCGAGTGCGGCGCGGTGCTGGTCCGCACCAAGGAATCGGGTCTGTGACGGGAGTCGCCCGGTGACCGAGCGCGAGGTGATCGTCGAGGCCGACGGTGGTTCGCGTGGCAATCCGGGTCCGGCGGGCTACGGCGCGGTCGTCTTCGACGCCGATCACGCGCGGGTGCTCGCCGAGCGCAAGGAGTACATCGGCACCGAGACCAACAATGTCGCCGAATACCGTGGCCTGATCGCGGGATTGGCAGCCGCGGCCGAGCTGGGCGCGCGCGTGGTCGCGGTGCGGATGGACTCCAAGCTGGTGGTCGAGCAGATGTCGGGCCGCTGGAAGGTCAAGCATCCGGCCATGATTCCGCTGGCCGACCGGGCGCGCAGGCTGGTCGCCGGTTTCGAACGGGTGAGCTTCACCTGGATTCCGCGCGAGCAGAATTCGCATGCGGACCGCCTCGCCAACGAGGCGATGGATGATGCGACGCTGATCGAAGAGGTGCTCGGCGCCGAACTGCGTGCCATGGAGGTCGAGGCGGTCGAGCCCGCCGTCGCCGAACCAGCACCGGGCTGGACCGGCGCGGTCGGCCGCCCGACGCGTCTGTTGCTGCTACGCCACGGCCAGACCGAACTGTCGGTGCAGCGCCGCTACTCCGGCCGCGGCAATCCGCCGCTCACCGAGCTGGGGCGCAGGCAGGCCGCGGGCGCCGCGAAAATGCTTGCGGCCAAAGGCGATATCGCCGCCGTGGTCTCCTCGCCGCTCGGGCGGGCCCGCGCTACCGCCGAGGCCGCGGCCACCGCGCTCGGCGTGCCGGTGCGGATCATGGACGGGCTCATCGAAACCGATTTCGGCGACTGGGAGGGCCTGACCTTCCTGGAGGCGGCCGAACGCGATCCGGAACTGCACGCGCGCTGGCTCGGCGATCCCTCGGTGCCCGCGCCGGGCGGTGAGAGCTTCGATGCCGTGCGCGAGCGGATCGCGACGGTGCGCGCGGATCTGGTCGCGCTGTATCCCGGCGCCAATGTGGTGGTGGTCAGCCATGTGACCCCGATCAAGACCCTGCTGCAGCTCGCGCTCGGTGTCGGCCCGTCGCTGCTGTACCGCCTGCATCTGGACCTGGCGTCGCTGTCGATCGCCGAGTTCTACCCCGACGGCGGCTCGTCGGTCCGGTTGGTCAACGACACGTCGTATTTGTAAGACTGCCCAATTATGGCGGTGGGAGGCGTGAATTATCGCGCACTCCAACGGATCTCGCCTTTCGAGAGGGGTATTTGCGGTGAATCTCACTCGATCTCACCCAATCACGTTTCAAACACCGGACGCACGGTAGGCTTCGGGGCGGTCAGGCACAGGTGTCCCGCCCGACCTGCGTGGTCGAGGACGGCGATCCGTTGTCGAACAGCGCCGCTCAGGAGGCATGGCGGGCCGGTGAGCAACGGCGCTCGCTGGGCCGCTTCGGATTGTGAAGCATCACTGTGCCTTCGAGTGGTTCGACGAGATGGCAGGTTCGATGAGTAGTCCGATCAAGGTTGTTGTGCTGGGCGCGGGGATCGGGGGACTCACCACAGCGGCCGCACTGCGTCACGCGGGTTTCGGTGTCGAGCTCTATGAGGGCGCGCCGGAGTTGCGGGCACAGGGTTTCGGACTTTCGGTGCAGGCCAACGGAATCATGGCGCTGCGCTCGCTCGGCCTCGGTATCGAGGAGGAACTGCTCGACCGCGGGGCCAAGGTGGAGACCTTCAGCTTCCGCAATCCCGACGGCAGCCCGCTGCGGGTACTGCCGGTGCATCGCCAGGATGCCCGCCTCGGCGCGCCGAGCCTGTCGCTGCACCGCAGCGATCTGCACGCCGCGCTGCTGCGCGCGATCGGCGACACGCCGACCCATGTGGGCGCGCAGGCAACGCGTTTCGTCGACGACGGTGATCACGTGCGGGTCGAATTCGCCGACGGCCGGGTCGCCGAGGGGGATCTGCTGATCGGCGCCGACGGCATCCGCTCCATGGTGCGCACCCAGCTGCACGGCCATGCCGAGCCGCGGCCGGGCAATTTCGTCTGCTGGCTGGCGTGCATCCCGTTCGAGCATCGCGCCGTGCCGCAGGGATACGCCGCCCATTACTGGGGCACCGGTATGCGTTTCGGCATCGCCGACATCGGCCACGGCCGGGTGTACTGGTGGGGCACTCAGACCATGCCGGGTGACGAAGCCGCGAATTGGCAAGGCGGCAAAGAAGAGCTGCTGAAGATCTACGCCGACTGGGCACCGGAGGTCAGGGCCTGCATCGAGCAGACCGACGACGCGGACATTCTCGCCGTGCCCGCCTGGGACCGCCCGCCGCTGGCGGAACTGGGCCGCGGCCGGGTCACCCTGCTCGGCGATGCCGCGCACCCGATGCTGCCGAGCCTCGGGCAGGGCGCCAACTCCGCCATCGAGGACGCGGTGGTGCTCGCGCACGCGCTGAAGACCTCACTGGATCCCGTTGCCGGACTGCGCCGTTACGAGCAGCAGCGCGCCGACCGGACCGCGATGTTCGTCAACGGCTCGTGGTCGCTCGGCAAGGTCGAGCAGACCACCGATCCGACGCTGGTCAAGGTGCGCAACACCTACTTCAAGCACGCGCCGACCGAATTCTTCCTCCGTGAGCTCGGCAAGCCCATGTCCTTTCCGGCGCTGGACGGGCCGACCGTCGAGCTGCCGCGTCCACTCTCGCCGATCGAGCGCTGGCACTGGATCGCCGATCAGCTTGCCCCGCTGCACATTCTGGCGCGCGTGCGGGTCAACGGCGCGATCACGGAGGAGCAGGTGCGCGCCGGCCTCGACGAGGTGCAGCGCCGACATCCGCTGCTGCGGGTCGCGGTGGCCGCCGACCCCGACGGCACCGAGCCGCGCTTCGTCGAACTGGCAGGCAAGCAGATTCCGCTGCGCATCGTCGAAAGTGCCGACAGCGACGCGTGGTTGGCCGAGGTCGACGACGTCGAGCTGCGCGAGCCCTTCGACTGGCACACCGGTCCGCTGGCCCGCGCGGTGCTGATCACCGACGGTACGGGTGGCGATCTGGTGATCACCCTGCACTACTCCATCGGTGACGGCGAGAGCGCGATGACGGTGGCCAAGCAGGTGCTGCAGGTCGCCGCGGGGGAGAGCATCGCCTTCGACCCCGCCCCGGTGCGGCCGGGACCGGAGGACCTGTTCCCGGCCCGTTTCCATGGCGTCGGCGGTATCGGCCGCACGGTGGGATCGCTACTGCGCGACCAGAAGTCGCAGCTGCGCAAGCCGGGCAGGCTGGAACCGACCAGGCTCGCCCCGCCCGCGCAGCGGCGCAGCAGGGTGGTGCATCGCGGCCTGGTCGGTGACCAGCTCGACGCACTGACCGCGGGGTGTCAGCGGCACGGCGTCGGCCTGCAGGCCGCGCTGTCCGCGGCGCTGCTGATCGCGGCGGCCCGCGAGGCCGGTACCGCGAAGGAGCGCTACTACACCGTCGGCAGTTCGGTGAACTTCCGCTCGCACCTCGACGGTGCGGTGGCCGATACCGAGGTCGGCACCTATCAGGGCATGATCGCCACTCCCGCGAAATTCGCACCGTGGGTGTCGCTGTGGCAGATTGCCGCCGAAATCGAGCGAGAGTACGGCGACCGGATGGCTCGCCGTGACCACCTGGCGGCGATGAACCTGATGAAGGTCGCCGCGCCGAAGTCGGTGGGCGCCAGCGCGTCCACGGTGCAGCTGATGGACACCCGAGGTCCCGGCCACCTTTGCATGACCTACCTTGGTCGCTATCCGTTCCCGGACAAGATCGGCTCCTGGCATCTGGAGGGCGCGCAGTTCGTCTCCGGCATGTCGGTGAGCGGATTCATCATGGCCACCGCCAACGCCACGCACGGCGAACTGTCCTTCAACGTCGGCTACGTCGAACCCGCGGTCTCGCGGGAGCGAGCCGAACGGTTGGCGGACGAGAGCGTGCGGGCGCTACTGGCGGCGGTGTAGCCGCACCACCGGCGGCTACACCACACGCCGATCAGCTGGGTATGTGCCTCTCCTGGGGTTCTGCCATGCCGTTCTTACGGTATAAAGCGTCGGCACGATAACAGAACAGCAACAGCTTGGCGCTCCGTGGCGAACACCGATGCAGGGGTGGTCGGTCAACGCGCACAGCCTGTTCCGCGATTGTCGCGATAGGAGTGACTGTGACATCCGAAAAAGCCGAGGTACCAGACAGATCGAGCGAGGCATGGCCCGTCAGCGCGTATCAGCGCGACGTACTCGGCCTCGCGTACCGATTCGCACCAGAACCTGTTGTCCAGCAAACCTATAGTTTGCGCATGGACGAGCCGCTCGATCTCGGACGGCTCCAGGCGTGCTGGCAGCGCGCGCTGATGTTCGACGACTCGCTGCGATTGCGTTTCGCGTTCGCGGACGGCGAGTTCCGGCAATGGATTTCGAACGATATTCCCCAGGTCGAGGTGATCGACCTGACCGGTGAGCCGGATCCGGAAGCGGCGGCACAGGGTTGGAT
Organism: Nocardia sp. NPDC052566; assembly: GCF_044547285.1. NCBI lineage: Bacteria > Bacillati > Actinomycetota > Actinomycetes > Mycobacteriales > Nocardiaceae > Nocardia > Nocardia sp. NPDC052566. The sequence goes on from NZ_JBIUAF010000002.1 coordinate 1,341,637, forward strand.
GTGGCGCGCGGTCGGCGATCCGGAGCGGCCGGACCGGCCCGCGCGCCTGGTCGCGGTGGTGGACCGGCCGGATCGGTTCTTCATGTACATGTCGGTGCACCACGCGGTCTTCGACGGCTACGGCATGAATCATCTGATCGCCACGCTCGATACGAGCTACAAGCTCAAGGATGTGCCGCTCGACAAGTTGGCGATACCCGATCCGGTGCCCGAGGAGGCCGACCGTTCGGCGGCCACCTACGCGCGGATCGCCGAGGACGATGCGGCCTACCATGCCTCGGAGCAGTACGAGAAGGATCGCGAAGGGCTGCTCGCCGCGCTGACCGGTGTCGAACCCGCGCTGTTCCCCGGACGCTCGGCCTCGCCGAGAATCGCTCGCGGGCACTACATCACGATGATCTCCGGTGAATTCCTGAACCGGATCCGTGCCACCGGCTACACCATCTTCGCCTACACCACCGCCGCGGTGGCGGCCTACCTGTCGACCGTGCACCGCACCGATCAGGTGGTCATCGGCTGCCCGATGCTGAACCGGCACTCGGCCGAGACGTACCGCACCGCGGGCCATCGCGCCAATGTCGTCCCGCTGCCGGTGCGGGTCGACCGGGCGGCCTCGCTCGCCGATCTGGCGGCCGAGGTCACCCAGCAGATCCGAAAGCTGAAGAAGCATCAGCGATTCCCGTACGGCGACCTGACCAGGGCGCTGAACAGCGATCCCACGGCGCCGCCGCTGTACGACGTGGCCTACTCCGCCACCAAGCTCCCGGACGCGGACTACGTCCAGGAACTGATCGCCAAGTGGACCGTCTACAACCCCGGTTCGGTGACCAACGCGCTGACCATCGTCACCGCGGAGAACGGCAGGGACGGCTCCATCAGCCTCCAGTTGTTCTACGACAAGGACGTTTTCGACGAGAACTTCCCGATCGAAGCGGCGCTCGCCAGCGTGTGCGAGATGATCACCACGGCGCTCGATCAGCCGGAAACCCCCGTCGGCGCGCTCCCGCTGCTCGCACCGTCGATGGCCGAGCGGATCGCCGGATTCGAATCGGGGCCGAGCGTCGAATTCCCGTACACCACCATCGATCGGCTGTTCACCGAACGGGCCGCCGAACATCCGGATCGCGTCGCGATCGTGCCCGCCGCGGGCAGCGGCGAGCACGCGCTGACCTATGGCGAATTGTCCGCGCGCGCAGATGGTTTCGCGACGCGGCTGCGCGATCTCGGCGTCACCGGCAACGAATCCGTTCCGGTGGTGCTCACCCGGTCGACCGACCTGCTCGTCGCGGTGCTCGGCATCCTGCGCGCGGGCGCCGCGTACGTTCCGCTCGATCCGGACTATCCCGCGGCGCGCATCGAGACGGTACTGGCCGACTGCGAGGCGAGATTCGTGGTCGCGGGCCGCGAGCACGCCGAGGTGTTCGACCGGCTCGGTGTCACCAGGCTCGGCGTGACGGGGACGGTACCGGTGCGCGGCGGTATCGAGAATATCTCGCACCCCGCCGATGTGAGCTATCTGATCTACACCTCCGGGTCCACCGGTGTGCCGAAGGGGGTGATGGTCGAGCATCGCTCGGTCGTCAACCGGCTCACCTGGATGCAGCGGCGCTATCCGCTGGCCGCCGACGATGTGATCCTGCAGAAGACGCCCGTCACCTTCGACGTCTCGGTGTGGGAACTGTTCTGGTGGGCCATCACCGGTGCGCGCGTCACGCTGCTGGAGGCGGGCGGGGAACGCGATCCGCGCCGCATCGCCGAGGCCGTCGCCGCCGATTCGGTGACCGTCATGCATTTCGTGCCGTCCATGCTCGCCGCGTTCGTCGACGAGCTGGCGGCCGATCGCGCGATGGCGGCGCGACTTTCGACGCTGCGCCGGGTGTTCTGCAGCGGTGAGGCGCTTGCGCCCGCGCTGGTGCGGCGCTTCAACGCGGCATTCGCCGCGGCGGGCATGACGCCGCCGCGGCTGGTGAACCTCTACGGGCCGACCGAAGCCACCGTCGACGTCTCGTATTTCGACTGCCCCCAGGACGATTCGATCGAGGTGGTGCCGATCGGGCGCCCGATCGACAACATCGACCTGCTCGTGCTCGACGAACAGGGCAACCGGGTGCCGATCGGCGTCCCCGGTGAGCTGAACATCGCCGGTGTCGGCGTCGCGCGCGGCTACCGCGGCCGTCCCGAGCTCACCGCCGCCGCCTTCGTGGACGATCGCACCGTGCCCGGCCGCCGCCGTTATCGCACCGGCGATCTGGTGCGCTGGCTTGCCGACGGCACCCTGGATTACCTGGGGCGCTTCGACGATCAGGTCAAGGTCCGCGGCAATCGGATCACCCTCGGCGAGGTGCAGAACGCCATACTCGAGGTGCCGGGCGTGCTCGGTGCCGCGGTCGTGGACGAGCGGTCCGAGCAGCACGGTGTGCAGCTGATCGGCTACTACGTCGGCGAGCTGGCGAGCGCCGACGTCATCGACGGTATCGGTGATCGGCTGCCCCGCTACATGATTCCGAGCCAGCTGCACCGCGTGGACCGAATCCCGTTGACCGGCAACGGAAAGCTGGACCGGCGCGCGCTCGCCGAGCAGGTCGCGCGCGGCGCGGCGGAGGGCGCGCTCCATGCCGCGGTGGAGCCGCGCACCGCCGTCGAGGCGGAGCTGGCGCGGGTGTGGGCCACCGTACTCGGCGTCGAATCCGTCGGCGTGCACGACAACTTCTTCACCAGCGGCGGCGACTCCATCCTCGCGCTCTCGCTGCGCACCGCCGCCGAGCGTGCCGGGCTCTACTTCGATGTGGACGTGTTCTACGAGAACCCGACCATCGCCGAGCTGGCGACCATCGTCTCGGACCGCCAGGACGACAGCCGGATCCGGATCGCCACGGCGCTGGAAACGGTGCCGCTGATCGACCGGGCCGCGCTGGCACAGGCCGAGGACGCCTTCCCCGCCACCGCGTTGCAACTCGGCATGCTGTATCACAGCATCGAGCGCGCCGACTCGGTCACCTACAAGGACGTCTTCCGGTATCGGTTCGAAATCCCTTGGGACGCCGCGGAATTCCAGGCGGCCTACGACCGGATGGTGCGTCGTCAGCCCGCGCTGCGCTCCTCGTTCGACCTCACCAGGTTCTCCGTCCCGGTGCAGATCGTGCACCGGGCGATCGAACACGACCTGTCCGTCGTCGACCTCACCGGCATCGACCCGCTGACCGCCGACGAGCGGGTGGAGGCCTACGTCCAGGAGCGCAGGCACGCCACCTACGACCTCACGGCCGCGCCGCTGCATGCCGTGCGAGTCTTCCTGCGGCCCGGCGGGCAGTCCGCCGTCGACCTGGTGCTCAGTTTCCACCACGCCATCCTCGACGGCTGGAGCGTCGCCACCTCGGTGCTCGAGCTGTTGCTCGACTATCTGCACCGGCTCGGCCTGAGCGAGACCGCCGTCGCGGGCACCAGGCATTCGGCCACCGTGCTCGCCGAGTACGCCCATGCCGAATCCCGCGCTGCGCACGATGATTCGACGAAGGAGTACTGGCGGACGGCGCTGGCGGGCGCCGAGCCGACGGCGCTGACCGGGCTCGCGGCGCACCAGGGCGTCGCCACCGAGATCCCGCAGGCGCGGGCGCTCGTCCCGCGCGGGCTCGCCGCGCGGGTATCCGCCTACGCCGCCGCGCATCAGCTCTCGGAGAAGTCGATCTACCTTGCCGCGCACTGCCTTTCGCTGCGGGTGCTGACCGGCCGGGCGGACGTGACCACCGGCGTGATCAGCCACGGCAGGCCGGACCGGGCGGGCGCGGAGAGCATCGCGGGCCTGTTCCTCAACACACTGCCGATGCGCCTGGACGGGACCGCGACCACCTGGCACGCGGCGGTGGCGCAGATCGCGCGCAGGGAGCGCGAATCCTATCCGCACCGGCGCTACCCGCTGCGCGCCATTCTCGGCGACGGCGGCCCCGCGTTCGAGACGGCGTTCAACTACATCAACTACCACCTCTTCCAGCCGATGCTCGGCCTGGATAAGGTGCGGCTCACCGATTTCGACGTGCGCGAGGACACCAACTTCCAGCTGCTGGTCACCACCGCGCTCGATCCGCGCGACGGCAGGATGTGGGTGCGGGTCGACGGCGATCACACGCTGACCTCCGATCAGTGCGAGACGGTCGCGCTGACCCAGCTGCGCATGCTGGAGCGCATCGTGTCCGATGTCGAGGCGCCGATCGAGGCGGGCGCCGCCCGCGATGTCGCCACCCAGGTGGCCGAGGCGGCGGCGCTGCACCCGAACGACATCGCGCTGCACGGTGACGACCACATCGTCACCTACGACGAGCTGATCGGCGCCACCGATCGACTCGTGCAGCGGCTCAACGGGTTCGGGATCGGCTCCGGTGATCGGGTCGGCATCCTGATGGGCCGCCGCCCCGAGCTGGTCGTGCTGGTACTCGCGCTCACCAAACTCGGCGCGGCCTGCGTCCCGCTCGACGTGGGCTATCCGGCCGCGCGACTGAACCTGATGATCGACCGAGCCCGGCCGCACCGGGTGGTCGCCGACGCCGAGTACGCGGGCATCGTCGACAATGCCGCGCTGGTACTCGACAGCGCCGAACTGTTCGATCCCGCGGCCGTCGTCGATACGGAAGCCTTTGTGCCCGGACCGGTTTCGCCGGACGCGGTGGCCTACGTGCTGTTCACCTCCGGCTCGACCGGCGAGCCGAAGGGCGTGGCCATGCCGCACCGTGGGCTCACCACACTGGTCGACTGGCAGAACAGGACCAGGTCCGGTACGGGACTGGCCAGCACACTCCAGTTGGCGCCGTTGAGCTTCGACGTATCGTTCCAGGAGATCTTCACCACGCTGACCACCGGCTCCACGCTGCGGGTCAGCTCGGCGGATCTGCGCGCCGACGTCGAAGAACTGCTGAATGTCGTTGTGCACGAGCGCATCGAGCGGATCTACCTGCCGTATGTGGCGCTGCAGGCCTTCGCCGAGGCTGCCGTGGCCAGGACGGTGTTCCCGACCTCGCTGAAGGTGCTCGCCTCCTCCGGCGAGCAGCTGCGGATCACCGACGAGATCCGCGCGCTGTGCATCGCCGTACCGGGGCTGCTGCTGGAAAACCAGTACGGACCGACGGAATCGCATGTCGCCACCACCTTCACCCTCGCGGGCGCGGTCGAGGACTATCCGGCGCTGCCGCCGATCGGCCGCCCGGTCGACGGCGATCGCGTCGAACTGCTCGACACCGCGCTGCGCCCGGTGCCGGACGGCGTGATCGGCGAGATCTATCTCGGCGGCCGCTCCCTCGCACAGGGCTACCACGACAGGGCGGCGCTCACCGCGCAGCGGTTCGTCGCCGCCGCCGGTGGCGGAATCCGCTACCGCACCGGCGATCTCGGTGTGCGCCTGGCAACGGGGGACATCGTCTGCCTCGGCCGCAGCGACAGCCAGGTGAAGATCCGCGGCTTCCGGGTGGAGCCCGCGGAGGTCGAACTGGCCATCCTCGGCATGGTCGACAAGTTCCCCGGCATCGGCGAGGCGGCGGTGATCGCCCGCGGCTTCGGCGGCATCGACGGCGCGCTGATCGCCTTCCTGGTCGGCGACGCCGAGCAGACCGATGTCGCCGCCCTGCGCCACGAACTGCGTGCCGTGCTCCCCGCGCATATGGTGCCGAGCCGGTTCCTGTGGCTGACCGGGCTGCCACGCACGCCGAGCGGTAAGCGCGACGATCGCACCCTGCGCTCCTTCGCCGAGCTGGCCCCCGAATCCTCGGTGACGGTGGCGCGCAGGGAACCGGTCGACGCGTACGAGCGCTCCGCGGTCGAACTGCTCGCCGAATACGCGGGCCTGGTCTCGATCGGCCCGGACGACGACTTCTTCGCCGTCGGCGGCACCTCCATCGGCGCCATGCGCGTGGTGATGGGGCTGTCGCGGCGCTGGGGCGTCGAGATCGCGCTCGACACCTTCATCGGCGCGCCGACGGCGGCCGGGCTCGCCGCGCTGATCCGGGCCGGGGACACCCAGCGCACCTTCGACCCGCTGGTGCCGATCACCACCGGTGGCGGTAAGACACCGCTGTTCCTCGTCCATCCGATCGGCGGAAATGTGCTGTGCTACTTGGCACTTGCCCGCTACCTCGATCCGGATCGCCCGGTGTACGGGTTGCAGGCGGCCGGCGCCGACGCGGGCAGCGCGCCGGAGACATCCATTCCGGATATGGCCGAGTCCTACCTCGGCGCGATCCGCCGGGTGCGCCCGGAGGGCCCGTACCATCTGGCGGGCTGGTCGTTCGGCGGCAATGTCGCGCTGGAGATGGCGCGCAGGCTGCCCGAGCGTGAGGTGGCCAGCGTGACCCTGCTCGACACCATGGCGCTGCGGCAGCAGAAGCGGGAGCCGATCGATGAGGAAAAGCTGATCCGCTGGTTCTTCCTCGAACTGCTCTGGTACGCCCGCGGCAACCAGGCCGCGCTCGTCGACTTCGAACCCGACGTGCACGGTTCGGACGCGCTGTTCGAGGCGATGCTGGAGGAGGCGATCCGCTCCGGCATCCTGCCGGTGGACAGCTCGCGGCACGCCATCCGCAGGCTGTACGACGTGTTCTTCGCCAACTACTCGGCGCTGCTGGAGTACCGGCTCGACGCGTACGAGTGCGATTTCACGCTCCTGCGGGCCACCGAGGGCCTGCCACCCGGCGTGGATATCGCGCACCGGGAGGTCGGCAGCATGTTCGACAGCGAGAACAACGGCTGGCAGCAGTACGCGGCGGGTGGCTTCAAGGTGGTCGCGGTGCCGGGTGACCACCTGCACATGATGACCGAGCCGCACGTCGGCGAGGTCGCGGTGCAGCTGGACGCGGTGCTGGCCGAGGCGGACCCCGACCTGGATCGGGAGCTCGGCGCGCAGATGCTCGACGCGTGAGCCGGGAACCGGGCCGGGGCGCAAGCTCCGGCCCGGTTCGCATTCTCGGGCACGGTAACGGTTGCGTCTCGGGCGCGGCCCGCTATGTCGCTTCCGCCGGGTGGCATCGGACGAAATCCGTATCCGGAGAATCGATTTCGCGACGCCAGTGGCCTTGTTGTGGCCCGGGTCGCAGTCGCGGGCCGCATGTGGTGCGGCGCACACGATGTTGCCATCCGGAGACGAGCCCTCGATGCTGATGTTGCTATTCAATAGCTATTTATCGGCAGGGGCGAATTCCGCATTTCTGATCGGCGATTGTGCCTATATTTGGCATTGCTGAAAATTAGCCGCATCGTGATCGGATCTGCCAGCTTGTCTCGGGAGTCGACGCAGGTCGACGGGTTCGCCAGAAGGAGAAGCAGTGGCAATCGAGTTCGCAGGGATGATGGCCGCCGTCGCGGCCGCCGGAGCTTTCGTCGTGGCCGGTGCGGGCACCGCACAGGCTGAGCCGACCGCGGTGCTCGGCGGCAGCTCGGGCGTGGTCTTCGACAACAACGCGGCCTGCTCGCTGACCGCCATCGGCCACGACAGTGCGGGCAGGCTGGTCGGCCTGACCGCGGGCCATTGCGCACCGGCCGGTGCGCGCCTGGTCGCCGAGAAGACGCCCGCCGCCGGTCCGGTCGGCACCGTCGCGTTCTCCGACAACGGCCAGGGCATCGACTACGCGGTGATCGAATTCGATCCCGCCAAGGTGACCCCGGTGCGCACCGTCGGCGCCACCACCATCGCGGGCATCGGCGGCGAGCCGGGACCCGGTGCGACCGTCTGCTCCAGCGGGCGGACCAGCGGCTCGGACTGCGGCGTGGTCTGGGGCTCGCTGGAAGGCAGCACCATCAACCAATCATGTTCCAAGCCGGGCGATTCCGGTGGTCCGGTGACCGTCGGTGACCGGCTCGTCGGGATGAACCAGGGCAGGCTCACCGGCCTCGGCCCGATCGGCTTCGATGTGCCGTGCGTGGTCGCCGCGATACCGGTGCATTCGCCGGCGTTCTTCGCGCCGATCGACGTGGTGCTCGGCGCGATCAACGCGGGCGGCGGCGTCGGCGCCGGATTCCAGCCGATCTGATCGAGCCACACCGAAGGAACTCGGCGCTGTTCACTCCGGCGCCGCGGGCGCATTCGCCGTCGCCATCCCCCGCAGGGTGGCGGCGGTGAATTCGTCCAGGGGATAGAACAATTCGATCGCCAGCTCGGAGAGCGTGACATCGGCGGGTGCGCCGAAGGTGGCCATGGTGCTGAACATGCGCAGCTCGCCCACCGGTGTGCGGATCCGCAACGGCACCTCGAACGGGCTCGGCCGCGCGGCATCGGGATCCGGTTCGTCCGGCGCGGTCGGCGCCGGGTAGGCAGCGACCTCGTCGAGCAGCGCGCGCAGCTCGGCATCGCCGGTGGCGCTGACCTGATGAGACAGCCGCTCCAGGAACAACTCTCGCACCTGCGTCAGGTTCGCCAGGCGCGCCGACAGGCCGTCCGGGTGCAGCACCAGCCGGTACACATTCGGTTTCGGCAGCAGCAGATGTTCGGGGACGCCGGTCATCAGCACGCCCATCGCGGCATTGCCGGTGACCACCGTCCACACCCGGTCGACGACCACCGCCGGATACGGTTCGTGCGCGGTGAGCATCAGGTCCAGCGCCGAGCGCACCGCATCGAGATCGGCGTCGTCGAGGCTGCTCTCCCGATAGGCGGGCGCATAGTCGGCCGCGAGCAGCAGCGTATTGCGTTCGCGCAGCGGCACATCCAAAGCGTCCGAGAGGCGGAGCACCATCGCACGGCTCGGTTTGGCGCGGCCGGTCTCCACGTAGGAGACATGGCGGGCCGATGTATCGGCCTGCAGCGCCAGATCGAGTTGGCTCAATCGCCGCCGCATCCGCCACTCGCGCAGCAGTGCGCCGACCCTGGATTCGTTGTCCATCTCGGTTAGCGCCACCTGTGCAGGCTAATCAGTGCCGCGGGCGCGCGGCCATAACCTCCGAGGTTATTGAGACCATCACCGCAGGCCCGCATTGTGGTGATCGGAAGCCGAGGCGGCTTCGGACGACGACCATGGGAGATGGCCATGAGCACGCTGACCGCACGACCGGGACTCGACCTGCGCACCGCGCTGCGGGTGGACGGATGGAGCACCGGCGTCTTCGGTGTGGTCATGCTCGGCGGTGCGGCGGCGCTGCGTGACCCGCTCGGCCTGCCGACGGCATGGTCGATCCCGTTCGGCGTCGCGATGCTCGGTGGTGCGCTCGCGCTGCTACTCGTCGCGGGCTATCCCGAGATCTCGGCGCGGCAGGGGAGCGCCGTCGTCGCGGTGAACGCGGTATCGGCCGTGGCGATGGTGCTGCTGGCGTTCTCGGGGGTGATCGACCTGACAGGTCCGGGGATCGTGTTCATGCTCGTCGGTGCGGCGGTGGTCGCGGTGTTCGCCGGGCTCGAATACGCCGGTCTGCGTCGCGGGTGAGCGGCGAATTCCCTTGATGGTTCTTCGGGTGAGCGGTCTGGCTCGAGGTCGCCGAAGGCAATGTCCACGCCGAGCGCCTGTACGAGCGCCACGGTTTCGCCCGCACCGGTGTGCGCGGCATCATCTCCGTCAGCGACCCGCGCCCCGAATTCGAGATGGTCCTGAATCTGACGTGAATCCGGCGGTGTCGATCTGCCACGATAGGGCGGTGATCGCATGGAATCCGGTGCTCGTCGCCGCGCTCGAGAACGCCGAATGGTGTGACGCCATGTGCCGATCGCACGGGATGGCAGGCGCATTCGATGCCGCGATGTGGACCAGCCCGGTGCGAACCCCGCTGCTGTATCCGGATGCGGTGACGCTGAGTCCGGACGCGTCCGCCGAGCTGATTCTGGACCGAATCGATTGCGGCACACCGGGTGCCACGATCAAGGACAGCTTCGCCGACCTGGATTTGTCCGGCGCGGGCTTTCGAGTGCTGTTCGACGCGCAATGGATCTATCGCGCGGCCGGACCGGTGGCCACCTCGCAGCGGCCGTGGCGACGAGTGACCGAACCCGGTGATCTCGCCGACTGGGCTGTCGCGTGGGATCGGGACCGGCTGTCGGACAGCATATTCCGCCCTGAGTTGCTGAAGGACGACGCCGTGGCGGTGCTCGGGCGCTGGGATGCGGATCGACTCGTCGCCGGAGCGGTCGCGCACCGAAGTGCGTCGGTGGTCGGTGTTTCGAACCTCTTCCACTCGGACATCGGTGTCGACGATGCCTGGACAGGATGCCTGGCAACGGTCGCCAGGTTGTGGCCAGGGCATCCTGTGGTCGGCTACGAGCAGGGTGAGGATCTCGCCGCGCCGCTTCGTGCCGGATTCGAAACGCTCGGTCCGCTCCGAGTGTGGTCGGCCGCGTAGGTGATTCAGCGGGATTTTCGGGTGGGGCGGTCACATCGGGGGGTTATCCGGGCTCATAGGGGTGTACCTACCGGATAAGGAGAAGATGATGCAGTTCGTGCTGGTGACCTATCACGGTGACTACCCGCTGCCGGGAACGCCTGAGGCCGAGAATGTTTCGGCGGAAGATGTGCAGGCGGCTTATGCCGACTATGCCGCGCTCGGCAAGATGGAGAACCTCACGGCCGGGCCGCCGCTCGGTCTGCCGCAGGACGCGACGACCGTGCGGGTGGAGAACGGGGTCACCGTGACGACCCCGGGGACCTACCTCGATGTGAAGGGTGCGGTGGGCGGCTTCGGTGTGGTCGAGGCCGAGAACCTCGAGGCCGCGATCGCCATCGCGGCGCGTATTCCGCAGGCGCGCATGGGTGGTGCGATCGAGATTCGGCCATCCGTCAAGTACTGGTAGTCCGTACCGAGCCCGGTGTGCGTGCGCACCGGGCTCGGGGCCGGTCGCCTCGTGCGGCCGCGAATGGCAGCGGGTCCGGTCTGAGGGGCTATCGCGGGTCGAGAACGGCAACGGGCCCGGCGGGCGACCGATGGGTCGTCCGCCGGGTCCGGGGACTACCAGCGGTCGAGGACGGTGGCGGCCAGGCGGCCGACGCGCGCGGGATCGCGGACCACATCGATCCGGACGATCCGGTCGCCCGCGACGGTGAAGGCCATGATCGAGAACGGCTGTCCCGCAACGGTTATCACCGCGCCGATCGCGCCGTTGACCAGGGCGGGGCGGAGTTCGCCGCCACTCGGGACGCGAGTACCCCTCGCCACGGTCGCCGCGCCGTGTACGACCACCGGTGTGCGACCGGCGCCGAAGTCGGTGTGCAGGACGACATCCGGGTCCAGTACCTCGACGAGCGCGCCGAAGTCGCCGGTGCGTGCGGCGGCGTAGAAGGCGTCGACGACCTTCTTCTGGCGGGTCAGATCCGGATCGGGCGCAACGGGTTCGGCGCCGTTCACCCGGCGCCGCGCCCGGCTGGCGAGCTGCCGTGCGGCCGCGGGGCTGCGGCCGACGAGGTCGGCGATCTCCTGGAACGGCAGGTCGAACATGTCGTGCAGCACGAAGGCGAGCCGCTCGGCCGGGGCCAGCCGGTCGAGTACCACGAGCATGGCGACGCTCACCGAATCCGCGAGCAGCGCTTCTTGTTCGGGGTCGAGGGCGCCGTCCGGGACGACGACCAGGTCGGGCAGGTGGGTGTCGAACAGATCCTCCCTGCGCTGCCTGCGCGAGCGCAGCATGTGCAGGCATTCGCGGGCGACGACGGTGGTCAGCCAGCCGCCGAGGTTATCGATCTGTTCCGCGTCGGACCGGCTCAACCGCAGCCAGGCGTCCTGCACGGCGTCATCGGCCTCGGCCAGCGAGCCGAGCATCCGATAGGCCACCGTCCGCAGCCGGGGCCGATGCTGCTCGAACCGGTCGGCCAGCCACTCGTTTCCATCCATCACGCACACCTATCTCGTCGTCACACGTCACTCGGATGAGCCCGCGGACGCGGCGACTGTGACAACGAACCCTAGATCGGTGGCGAAGAGCGGCTCAGTGCTGTGCGGCGCTCGGGGTGAGGACCGAGTCCAGTTTGGCGAGGAAGCGGGCGAAATGCGGGTCGGACTGCGGTACCGCGAAGTGATCGATATCCCACCAGCGGGAGTCGCCGAATTCGGCGGGGGCGAGCGCGTACGCGCGGGACCGGTGGCCGCGGATGACGTACCAGAGGCTGACGTCCTCGTGGCCCGCGTGGGTGCCGACGGTGGTGGTGATGGTGAGCAGCAGCGGATGCGTGCCCGCCACGGTGAATTCCGCGTCGATCGCGAGTTCCTCGGCCGCCTCGCGCCGCGCCGCCGCCAGCGGATGTTCGCCCGGCGACACGTGACCGCCGGTGGGTAGCCACAGCCCCGCGAGCAGATGCCAGCCGAGCAGTACCGCCCTGGCCTCCGGATCGACCACGACCACATAGGAGACCAGATGTCGCGGCGGTGTCGCGGGTTTGACCCGGCGGAACACGTCATCGGTCGATTCCAGCCAGCGCAGCGTCTCGGCGATGTGCTCCCGCTCGAGCGCGTCGAACGGGGCGATCTCACGCACGATCTCGGCGACCGTCGCGGTGGCAGGCAGCATGTCCGCGACTGTAACCGCGGGCACCGACAACTCTCGTCAGTCGAGGGCGGCCAGGCGAAGGCGGGAGGTGTAGGCGCCCGCCCGGGTGATCGCGTCGGTGGCGGCGTCGAGTTCGATGACGGCCTCCTCGAAGACCTCGCGTGCGCCCGCCGCGCAGTAATCGGGGGTGGTGAGCGCGCCGATGCCCTCGGTGTCGAGCAGCAGGCCCGCGGTGGGCAGCATGCTGTATTCCGCGCTCAGGTCTGCGATTCCGCTGCGGAGGGCGCGCAGCCTGTCCAGCAGCGCCTGGCGCCGGGCCTCCAGTTCCAGTGGGTCGGTCATCACGGGCTCCCGGTTCTGCGCAGGGTGGTACCCGACGGAATCTACTCCTGATCTCTCCGGCCGCCAGGTGAGCCGCTCGATGCCGCGGTAGGCGCGAATGAGGTTGGGGTGAGCCATGTCCGCGGTCTAGGTGGTCGCGTGTACGGCGGGCTCGAGCCGGAACAGCGTGACGCCCCAGGCGCCGAGCCAGACGACCCAGCCGAGCCAGCTGATCAGGCTGATCAGGCCGAGCGGTCCGGCGTGGTCGATGACGAGTGGAGTGAGGATCGACGAGACGAGTTGGCCTGCCGCGCAGATCAATCCGAGGATCGCGTGCCAGGGCCGGATGAGGCCGGTGCGCAGGCCGGCGACGGAGAAGCCGAGCATGGCGAGGGCGAGAAAGGTGCCGTTGAGGGTGAACAGCGCGTCGTGCATAGCCCATATGCCCGCGGTGCCGGTGCTGGAGTGGTCGGTAGTCGTGGACATCGCGAGGCGTGCGGCGACGACAATGACGAAGGTGCCGGTCTGCAACAGGGCGCCCGCGAATCCGACGAGGCACCAGGCGGATCCAGTGGTGCGCTCGCGCGGCCACAGTGTGGCGACGGCGGCCGCGCCGAACACGACGAGGCACACCCACGCGACGGGTGGGAAGGCCGAGGAGAGTTCGGCCGCACCGGCTTTCGTGGTGAAGAAGGTGTTGACCTCATCGATGCCCGCGCCGACCTGCGGCATACCTGCCGGCACCAGGATCAGATTGGCGACCACGATGATGAGTGCGAAGCCGAAGGCGCCGAGACCGCCTATGCGAGTGAAGGACCAGGTGGCGACTCCACCGATTTTATCTGCCATACATTCAATATAATCAGCGTAAACCGAAAGGGGAATAATGAGCGCGGAACCGCCTCGTCGCTACGACTCCCTGCGCCGCACGGCGCAGGCGCAACAGACGAGCGCCGAGATTGCCCGTGCCGCACGGGAATTGTTCGTCACGCGTGGTTGGGCGGCGACTACGGTGCGCGATGTGGCGCGCGCGGCGGGCGTCTCGGTGCCGACGGTGTATGCGGCATACGGCAACAAGGCCGGCCTGACCTGGGCGCTGGTCGACGCGGCCGACCTGTCGGCGGACGCAGGCAGGCTGCTCGACGAGTTGGAAGCCGCCGATCCCGCCGGGCAACTGGTCGCGATGATCGAGTACGACCGCCGCCTATTCGAGCGTGCGGGTGATGTGATCGCGCTGCTGCGTGAGGCCGGGCGCACGGCACCCGAACTGGCGCAGGCATATACCGACGGACGCGCACGCGGCGACGACAGTCGCGGGCAGGTCTTCGCGAGCTGGCCCCCCGGCACCCTGCGCGCGGGTATCGACCTGGCGACCGCCGCCGATATCTACGCCGCCCTGTGCACAATCGACGTGTTTACCACCCTCACCGTCGAACGCGGCTGGTCCCCCGACAGAGTCGAACAGTGGTGGATCACCACCCTCACCCGCGAACTGCTGGCCTGAGCCCGCGCGCTGCGCACCGATTGCCGCGCCGCGCACCGGATATCGTGCGTGGCGGCGGGAATTGGTGCGCGGCAGAGGCGCGGGCGATCAGGGGCGCAGGACGGATACCAGGAACTGGGTCTGGTCGTAGACCGTCTGCTCGAAGACGTCGTCGAAGTAGACGTCGAAATGCCCTGCGGGATAACGCTTCACGATGGCGTGCTTGGTCCGCTCGGCGGCGCGCAGCGTCGGCTTGGCCGGTGCGATGGAATCGTGGTCGGCGACCACGTACAGCACCGGCATCTTCAGCGCCTTCGCCCGCTTCCCCGGCGCGTCGAACAGCGCCGAGAACGCGATCCTTGCAGCGACTTTCGGTTCGTAGCGTTCGCTCTCCTCGGCCAGCCTGCCGTAACCCTCCGGCACATCGGCGGCACTCATCAGCGCGGCGGCGCGCTTGCGCCCGGCCAGCCTGATGCCGATCGGCCTGCGCCGCAGCGAACCGATGACCAGATCGGTGGCCGCGACGGTGGCGACCTTGGTGAGGCTGATCGGCCCCTTCGCCATCGCCGATGACCAGCCGCTGGTGAACGGCACCTGCGCGACGACCGCGGCGATGTAGTCGTCCTCCGGTGCCACCGATAGCACGTGGCCGCCGCCGAAGGAGGTGCCCCACAACGCGATTCGGGTCTTGTCGATACCGCGCAGACTGCGCGCGAACGCGATGGCCGCGCGCCAGTCCTCGCGCTGGCGGGCGATGTGCAGCAGCTGGCGCGGTGCGCCCTGGCTGGCCCCGAAATGCCGGTAGTCGAATACCAGCACGGCCATGCCCGCGGCGGCGAACCTGCGCGCGTAGCGATCCAACCCCATTTCCCGATTGCCCCCGAGACCGTGACCCATCACCACGAGGGGACGGGGCTTGGGGACGCCGTCGGGTGGATACAGCCAGGCGGCGCACTGCTCGCTACCCGACGGAAAACTGACCTCGACACGTTCCATGGGTCTACAAGCTACCTAGTACTGTAGGCAGGCGGACGAGTTGGCCGGGCGACCGCGGCGACGGGAACGGGCACGACTGTGCCGCCGCCCGACGCCGAGGAAAGTCCGGACTCCACAGAGCAGGGCGGTTGTTAACGGCAACCCGGGGTGACCCGCGGGACAGTGCCACAGAAAATAGACCGCCCACGGTCGCGCAGCGCATGCGCCGCACGACCGTGTGGTGAGGGTGAAACGGTGCGGTAAGAGCGCACCAGCGCCCCGGGTGACCGGGGCGGCTAGGTAAACCCCGCCCGGAGCAAGGTCGAAGGTCGCACCGCTCGCGGTGCGGCTGCGCAGGTGTTCGAGGGCTGCTCGCCCGAGCCTGCGGGTGGACCGCTCGAGGCACCCGGCAACGGTGTGTCCAGATGGATGGTCGCCACCCGGTGCGAACCGGGGACAGGATCCGGCTTACAGGCCAACTCGTCCGCCGTATCTTTGGCAGCGCCTGCGGCGCTGCGTGTTGGCGGCCCCTTATGTCTCGCATCCGAGCCCTCGGGACTCGCGCCTGCGGCGCATGCGCTTCGAGGGCTCGGATGCGAGACGGCCGCCAACGGTCGCTCGTAAGACTCGCTCCGTACGGGGTGCGTGGTGCTTCGAGAGGTTGCGGTTGGCGGCCTTTGGGTCTTGTCTCGCGGCCGGGATTCGTGCTGTGGGGGCGCGGGGATTTCCTTCATGCGTCCAATTCCGGTGCCATCATGGAGGCGCAGGGGAGCGGAAGTTGGTAGCAAGAGATGATTCTCGAAATCCTGGCGGCGATCTTCGGTATCGGCGCGGTAGCGGGCGGAATCGCCACGGCGGCAAGCGCTCGCGTGGTCACCCAGTACGAGAAGGGGCTGGTCTTCCGGTTCGGCCGGGTGATCGGGACGCGCGAGCCGGGGCTGCGCATGCTGATTCCGTTCGTGGACAAGATGCGCAAGGTGTCGACGCAGATCGTCACCCTGCCGGTGCCCGCGCAGGACGGCATCACCCGCGACAACGTGACGGTGCGGGTGGACGCGGTGGTCTACTTCCGGGTCTTCGATCCGGTGCTCGCGGTGGTCGAGGTGCAGAACTATCTGTTCGCGGTGGGGCAGGTCGCGCAGACCTCGCTGCGTTCGATCATCGGCAAGAGCGATCTGGACAGCCTGCTGTCGAACCGTGAGGAGCTGAACAAGGGGCTGGAGATCATGATCGACAGTCCGGCGCTCGGCTGGGGCGTGCACATCGACCGCGTCGAGATCAAGGATGTGGCACTGCCGGATTCGATGAAGCGCTCGATGTCGCGGCAGGCGGAGGCGGAGCGGGAACGCCGGGCGCGGGTGATCTCCGCCGAGGGCGAATTGCAGGCCTCCGACATGCTGTCGCGGGCGGCGGCACAGATGAGCGAGACGCCCGCCGCGCTGCAACTGCGACTACTGGAAACGGTGGTTCAGGTTGCCGCGGAGAAGAATTCGACGCTGGTGCTGCCGTTCCCGGTGGAGCTGCTTCGCTTCCTGGAACGCAGCGCGCAACCGGCGCCACCGCCCGAGCCGTCGCCGCCCCCCGCGGCCATTCCCGCACCCGCGCCGGAAGCCGCACTCCCGGCCGCACCCGGCGACGCCGCATCGGACCAGGACGGAACGCGGACGTAATACATCGCGCGTATACCGGTGTAGGTCCGGCGTTCACCGCACCGACACCGATAACGCAAGACATTCGGCAACAACGCAAGCAAGGACCGATCGATGTCCATCCTCATTCCCATAGCCGCGATCCTCATCATGATCGGTATCGGCTACGCGCTGAAATTCCTGCCGAGGTTCCTGCCCTGGATCGACGAATAGCTCGTCCGGATCGTCAGCAGAGCAGCTTGGCCATCACGTAGATCGCCTGCGCCTCTTCCTTGGACGCCTCGGTGCTGCCCGTCTTGGTGCGGCCGATGATGTTCTTGACGGCGTCGTCCTCGGACTTGCCGCCTTTGATGTCCTTGCAGGTCTCGGTGAGGATGGCGCCGATCTGCTTGTCGTCCTTGCCCTCGGCGAGTTTCGGGAAGGCGCCCTTGAAACTCACCACGAAGGAGCTGGTCTTCAGATTGTCGACCGACGTGCTGTCGCCCGGCTTGGCCGCGGACGTGCTCGCGTTGGCACTGGAACTGGCCGGACTGGATCCGGATCCGGTGGACTTGTCCTCGCCGCAGCCGCTGAGCAGCAGAGCGAAGGCGGTGGCGCAGACCGCGATTGCGGCGGTAGTTCTTGTCACGCAGCGGGATGCTAGCCGCCCGGAACGAAACTCGCCTCCCGTGTGGTCACGGGAGGCGAGGCGAAGCTCACAGCGGACGCTGCGGTCAGGCGGGCTGGATCACCAGAACCTGGGCCCAGTACGCGGCCTGCTCCGAACCGACCAACGGCAGCAGGTAGTCGAAAACAATCGAAGACATCTGTACGGAACTCCCAATTGTCGATGTATGCCGAACACTTCGAATGTGCGGGACCAGAGCTTGCCCGCAACGGCAGGAACGTTAGCAGGACTACCCGGCTCGCCGTGTCCGGCAGGGCGATTCGTGCGTAACTGGCCTAGAACGTGAGGGACGTCATAAAGTAATCGCCGTCGGCTAGGCCCGTTGCCGGGTAGGAGCGGGCCGTTCACTCCTTGATCGCGGGAAAGCAGGTCTCAACTTTATGCGGGTAGTTCGTTCTATGGTCGCCGGCGCTTTGATTGCCGGGGCCGCATCGGTTTTCGCCATGCTCGGCGCCGGGTCCGCGAACGCGGTCGCGGTGACTCCGCTGCCGGGTGGCGTGCGGGTGGATCTCAGCCCCGCCGACACGGCGTGGGTGTCGGACAATCACCTCGGCCGGACGATCGCCGGTCTGCCGCACCCGTCGGCCGCCTCGTTCGGTGAGGCGCTCGACGCCGCGGCCACCGTGTCCTCGTCGGTGCCGGGTGGCCGGGTCACCTTCACCGTTTTCGGGCCGTTCGATCAGTTGAACGGCACCATGCTGGCGCTGCAGTAGGACCGGGCGCCCCCAGCGTGGAACTGCACCAGCGGATCGTGTCGGCGCCGGTCGATTTCGGCGCCATCCGTTCCGAATTCGGACTGACCGCGGCGTATCCCGCCGCGGCGCGCGCCGAAGCCCGCGACGCGGTCGACGCGTTCGCGGGCGATCGGATCGATCGCACGGATATCCCTTTCGTGACGATCGATCCGCCCGGTGCCATGGATCTGGACCAGGCGCTGCATCTGGAACGCACCGGCACCGGCTATCGCGTGCACTACGCGATCGCCGATGTCGGTGCGGTGATCGACCCCGCCGGTGCGCTCGCCAGGGAGGCGGGCGCCCGCGGGCAGACCTTCTACCTACCCGACGGCACCGTGCCGTTACATCCGCCGATCCTGTCGGAGAATTCGGCCAGCCTGCTACCCGAGCAGACCCGACCCGTGGCCCTGTGGACCATCGAACTCGACGAAAACGCCGAACCGCAGCGGTTTTCGGTGGTGCGCGCCACCGTCCGCTCCCGCGCCAGGCTGGATTACGCCACCGTGCAGGCCGATGCCGACGCGGGTCGCCTGCACCCCTCGATCGCGGCCCTGCCGGAATTCGGCACGCGGCGCATCGAGGCCGGTCTGGCCCGCGGCGCGATCGGGCTGCGGCTGCCCGCGCAGTCGGTGGTCCGCGACGACGACACCGACGGGAACTGGCGGCTGGTGGTCGAGCCGCGCACCGCCGCCGACGACTGGAACGAGCAGATCTCGCTGCTGACCGGAATGTGCGCGGCGCGAATCATGCTGGACGGCAATGGCTCCGAGGGTGAGCGCATCGCACTGCTTCGCACCATGCCGCCGCCCGCCGATGCGGCCGCCGAATCGATGCGGCGCACCGCGGCCGCGCTCGGCGTCGACTGGCCCGAGGAGCAGCCGGTGGGGCGCATGCTCGCCGAACTCGACCCGAACACCCCCGCGGCGCTCGTGCTCATGTCGGAGGCCACCGGCCTGCTGCGCGGCGCCAGCTACACCGTGCTCGACGGCGCGGTCGGCATGGCGCCGGACGGTTTGCAGCACAGCGTCGAATTGCAGCACAGTGCGATCGGCGCGCCCTACGCGCATGTGACCGCGCCGCTGCGGCGGCTGGCCGACCGCTTCGCCACCGAGATCTGCCTGGCCCGCAGCGCGGGAATCGAAGTGCCGCAATGGGTCCGCGACGGCCTCGTCGGCACCGCCGAGACCATGCGGCGCAGCGACGCCGTCGCGGGCAAGGTGGAGCGCGCCTGTATCGACCTGACCGAGGCGACCCTGCTCGCGCCGCGCGCCGGTACCGAATTCGAGGCGGTGGTGGTGCGCGAGGCCAACGGCAACCGGCCCGCGGAGATCTTCGTCGCCGATCCGCCGGTGCTCGGGCCGTGCGTCGGCCAGCCGCCGGAGGGGGAGTCGGTGCGGGTGCGGCTGGTGTCGGCGGATCCGGCGAACCGCAAGATCACCTTCGCCTATCCCGCGAAAGATCAGTCCGCGGACAGCGATTCGGCCGCGGCGGGATAGCGCTCCAGCGCCGCGCGCGCGGCCGCCTCCTCCGCGCCCGCGAGCAGCCGATAGGTCGCCGGATCCTCGCCCGCCGCAGCGGCGTCGGCCGCGATGGCGAACAGCGCGTGCTGGGATTCGATCGCGTCGCGGTGATCGCCGAGCACGGTCTGCAGGCGTTTGGCCCGGCCGCCGAGTTCGCTCGCCGCGGCGCCGAGCACCGGCTCGGCGGCATCGCAGGAATACCGTAATCGTTTGGCGCTCTTGCGGATATCGTGCAGCAGCTCGACCCGCTCGGCTCGGCTCACGCTCGGCTCGGCGTGCACCAGCCGCTCGACACGGTGCCGGTCGCGGTGCAGCACGACGGCGAAGTGCTCGTCGGCGGGGTGGTCGGCGCGCTGCTCGCGCAGTGGGGGCTCGGTGCGCCAGCGGATCAGCTCCGCGCGCAGCGCCGCATAGCGGTCGCTGTCCAGCGCGATGAGCACCTGGGCGTGTGCGCCGCGGTACCGCGCGAGCTCGGCGGTGACCAATCGCGCTGTCACGGTGTCGAGGTCGGCGCCGAGCGCCTCGGCCTGCACGGCGTGCTTGGCCAGCAGGATGTCGAAGCGGTCGGCGCGCACCTCCGCGTCGCGGGCGACCCCGAGCAGCGCGGCGAGCCATTTCAGCTCCGCGCCCATCGCGGTGACCGGATCGGTCTGGAACAGCCTGCGATAGGAGCGGAGCACGCTGCGCAGCCTGCGCGTGGCCACCCGCATCTGGTGCACGGAATCCGCCGCGTCGCAGCGCACCTCGGGTTCGGCGGCCAGCAGCCGGTCCACGTCGTCGCGGAGTGCCGCGACGATCGCGGTGCCGGCGGTGGCGACCATGGTCAGCTCACTTTCGCGAATCCATCGGTTGCTGCGACCAGATGGTGGGTAATGCCGGGCTCGTTGGCGGCGTGGCCCGCGTCGTCCACGATGTGCAGCACCGATTCCGGCCACGCGCGGTGCAGATCCCACGCGCTGATCGCGGGGCAGACGACGTCGTAGCGCCCCTGCACGATGACGGCGGGGATATGGGCGATCTTACCGATATCGCGCAGCAGCTGGGCCTCGTCGAGGAAACCGCCGTGCCGGAAGTAGTGGTTCTCGATGCGCGCGAACGCCAGCGCGAACCGGGGATCGCCGACCTCGGTGATCCGTTCCGGCTGCTGCCGCAGCGATATCGTCGAGCCCTCCCACACCGACCATGCGACGGCGGCGGCCAGCGCGACCCGCTCGTCGGGGGAGTGCAGCAGGCGGTGGTATGCCTCGACCAGATCGCCGTCGCGCTCGGCCTCGGGCACCGGCGCGAGGAATTTCTCCCACTCGTCCGGGTAGAGGTAGCCCGCCGCGCCGTTGTAGAACCAGTCGATCTCCTTGCGGCGCAACAGGAAGATGCCGCGCAGCACCAGTTCGGTCACCCGCCCGGGATGCGCCTGCGCGTAGGCGAGCGCGAGCGTCGAACCCCACGAGCCGCCGAACACCTGCCAGCGCTCGACGCCGAGCAGTTCGCGCAGCGCCTCGATATCGGCGATCAGGTGCGGGGTGTCGTTGGTGTCCAGGCTCGCGCCGTCGGCGATATGCGGGGTGGACCGGCCACAGCCGCGCTGGTCGAACAGCACGATGCGGTAGGCGGCCGGGTCGAAGAACCGGCGCTGATAGGCCTCGGTGCCGCCGCCGGGGCCGCCGTGCAGGAACACCACGGGCTTGCCCGCGGGATTCCCGCTGACCTCCCAGTACACCTTGTTGCCGTCGCCGACGTCGAGCATGCCGGTCTCGTACGGTTCGATCTCCGGGTACGGTCCGCGCATCAGAGCACCAATCCCGAGGCCAGATCCGGGATCTCCAGCGCCTCGATCGCCTGCTGGCGGACATCGGGGCAGCTCTTGGTGGTGATCCGATCGATGGTCGGCTTATCGGCCTGCAGCGCGCCGGTGCGCACCCGCCATTCGATCACGAGCGCGTTCAGCTGGAGTTTGCCGAGCGTCGGGCCCTGCACCCGCCAGTCCGAGAGCACCGGCCGGATCATGTCGCACAGCTGGGTGGCCTGGGCGTCGGTGACCTCCGGTGCGCTCGGCTTCACCGTGGTGCCGCCGCCCGGCTTGGTCGACGACGGCGCCGCCGTGGTCGACGCGGAGCTGCCGGTCGGCGCCGGGGTGGTGGAGGAACCGCAGGCGGTCAAGGCCGCGGTGGCCGCCACCCCCGCGATCGCCAGCGTGCTGCGTGAAATCCAACGGCGTTGCCGCATACCTGCCCTCTGCTCGAATCGTGCTTGTCGGCATCGAGTCTGCCATTTTTTCGCACGGGCGGGCGGGGGCGGAAATACTTCCGGCCGAGCCGTGCGCGGGTGCGCACGGCTCGGCCGGAACGAGGGTGACGCGCTTTAGAAGCTGTGCTCCGGGCCCGGGTAGGTACCGCGGCGCACCTCGTCGGCGAACGCGGCCGCGGCATTGCGCAGCTCGTTGCCGACCTCGCCGAAGCGCTTGACGAACTTGGCGGTCTTGCCGCTGGTGTAGGCGGCCATGTCCTGCCAGACCAGCACCTGGGCGTCGCAGTCGAGGCCGGCGCCGATGCCGACGGTGGGGATGGTCAGCTTGTTGCTGACCTGCCCGGCCAGCTCGGCGGGCACCATCTCCATGACGACGGCGAACGCGCCCGCCTCCTGGACCGCGATGGCGTCGGCGATGAGCTGCTCGGCACCGTCGCCACGGCCCTGCACCCGGAAACCGCCGAGCGCGTTGACGCTCTGCGGGGTGAAGCCGATGTGCGCGCACACCGGGATGCCCGCCGAGGTGATCATCGCGATCTGCTCGGCGACCCGCTCGCCGCCCTCGAACTTCACCGCCTGCGCCTGGCCCTCCTTCATGAACCGGGTCGCGGTGGCCAGCGCCTGCTGCGGCGAGGATTCGTAGCTGCCGAACGGCAGGTCGGCGATGACCAGCGCGTGCGGTGCGCCGCGCACGACGCCGCGGACGAGCGGGATGAGCTCGTCGGCGGTGATCGGCACGGTGGTGTCGTAGCCGTACACCACATTGGCGGCCGAATCGCCGACAAGCAGCACGGGAATGCCTGCCTCTTCGAACAGCCGGGCCGTGGAGTAGTCGTACGCGGTGAGCATGGACCACTTCTCACCGTTGGCCTTCATTTCCTGAAGGTGGTGCACCCGGACCTTGCGCTTGGCCTTGGTGGCCGTGGGGGCAGCGCCGTAGGCAGGGGTTTCCGCATCGGATACGGACATCTTCGTCCCTCATTTCGTCGTGTGCCTCGGGGCCGTCGCAGGTCCCCGGGTTTTGCTGACCAATCAAGTGTGCCACCTGCGCCGCGGTGCGTTTAAGGTCGACCGCCGGTGCGATCGATCACACAGGTGCGCCGCCCTGGCACCATCGTGGTCATGGCTGTGGTGCGGAGTGGGTGTGCGGTGCTGGTGGCGGCGGTGCTTGCGCTGGTGTCGAGCGGATGCACCGCCGGGCGTGACGGGGCGAACGCGCCGCTGCCCGCGCCGCCCGCAGGGCTGGAGCGGTTCTACACCCAGCAGCTGGAGTGGGTCTCCTGCCAGGGATTCGGCGACGGTTCGATCCGGTTGGCGCCCAAGGCCGAATGCGCGCGCGTTACGGTGCCGATCGATTACGCGGCGCTGGACGGGCCGACCGCGCAGCTGGCGATCTCGCGGATCAAGGCGACCGGTAAGCGGATCGGCGCGCTGCTGATGAATCCGGGCGGGCCCGGCGAGGCGGGCCTATCCATGTCCGGCATGGCGGCGACGACGCCGCTGGCCGAGCGGTTCGACCGGATCGGTTTCGATCCGCGCGGTGTCGGCGCGTCGACGCCGTCGATCGTCTGCCAGACGTCCGCGGAGAACGACGCCGAACGGTCCGAGCCGCCGAAGGACAACTCGCCCGCGGGCATCGCCGACGCCGAGGCGGACAACCGCCGCTACGCCGACCGTTGCGTCCAGCGCAGCGGCGCCGCCTTCCTCGCCCACGTCGGCACCCGCGAGGTGGTGCAGGACATGGACGTGCTGCGCGCGGTGCTCGGCGACGCGAAGCTCACCTACCTCGGCTACTCCTACGGCACCAGGCTCGGCTCCGCCTACGCGGAGAAGTTCCCCGGCAGCGTGCGCGCCATGGTGCTCGACGGCGCGATCGATCCCACCCAGGATCCGGTGGCCGAATCGCTGCGGCAGGCAGCGGGCTTCCAGACCGCGTTCGACGCCTACGCCGCCGACTGCGTCACACAGGTGGACTGTCCGCTCGGCACCGAGCGCGCGGCGGCGGTCACCCGCTTCCGCGAGCTGCTGAACCCGGTGTGGGGCAAGCGGATACCGACGCGAGACACCCGCGGCCTCGGCTACGACGACGCGATGACCGGTGTGCGCCAGGCGCTCTACGCCGATGACCTGTGGCCCGGACTCACCATGGGCCTGCAGGAATTGCGGGACAATCGCGGCGACACCCTGCTGCGCCTGGCCGATATGTATCAGGCCCGCCGCGACGACGGCAGCTACAGCAATCGCACCGATTCCTTCAACGCCATTCGCTGCGTCGACGATCCGCGGGTGACCGATCGCGCGGTGGTCGGCAAGCAGGACGCCGAATACCGCAGGGTGGCGCCGTTCGCCGACGACGGGCGCGGCACCGGCGCCGCGCCGCTGGAGTTGTGCGCGACCTGGCCGGTGCCCAATACCAGCGAGCCGCACCAGGTTTCGGTGCGCGACCTGCCGAAGACGGTGGTGGTGTCGACGACCGAGGATCCGGCGACCCCGTATCAGGCCGGGGTCGACCTGGCAGGCCAGCTGGGCGCGGCGCTGATCACCTTCAAGGGCAGCAGGCATACTGTCGCCCTGGTGGCGGGTGAACGCTGCGTCGACAATGCGGTGATCGATTACCTGATCACCCTGAAGGCCCCCGCGAACGGGCAGGCCTGCTGAGGCGAAAACCGCTCACGTCCAGCCGTACCGGCTCGTGAGGTTCATTTCCGAATAACTGGAATGCAATCCTAAGCGTGTATGTAACACGGATTTAACGCCGGGTGCTTACGCTCGCGGACATGGATCGCCAGAAGGAATTCGTGCTGCGGACGCTCGAAGAACGGGACATCCGCTTCGTGCGGCTCTGGTTCACCGACGTCTTGGGATACCTGAAGTCCGTTGCCATCGCCCCCGCCGAGCTGGAGGGCGCCTTCGAGGAAGGCATCGGCTTCGACGGTTCGGCCATCGAGGGCTTCGCCCGTGTCTCGGAGGCCGATATGGTCGCCCGGCCCGATCCGTCCACCTTCCAGGTGCTGCCGTGGGCGACGAGCAAGGGCCATCAGCACTCCGCGCGGATGTTCTGCGACATCACCATGCCCGACGGTTCGCCGTCCTGGGCCGACCCGCGCCACGTGCTGCGCCGCCAGCTGAACAAGGCCGGCGATGTCGGCTTCAGCTGCTACGTGCATCCGGAGATCGAGTTCTTCCTGCTGGAGAACGGCCCGCAGGACGGCTCGGAGCCGATCCCGGCCGATACCGGCGGCTTCTTCGACCAGGCCGTGCACGATTCGGCGCCGAACTTCCGCCGCCACGCCATCGACGCGCTGGAATCCATGGGCATCTCGGTGGAATTCAGCCACCACGAGGGCGCGCCGGGCCAGCAGGAGATCGACCTGCGCTACGCCGACGCGCTGTCCATGGCCGACAACGTGATGACCTTCCGCTACCTGATCAAGGAAGTGGCCATCGACGAGGGCGTGCGCGCGACGTTCATGCCCAAGCCGTTCTCCAAGTTCCCCGGTTCGGCGATGCACACGCATATGAGCCTGTTCGAGGGCGAGGCCAACGCCTTCCACGATCCGGACGACCCGATCAACCTGTCGGAGACCGCGCGCGCGTTCATCGCGGGCATCCTGGAACACGCGCCGGAGATCAGCGCGATCACCAACCAGTGGGTGAACTCCTACAAGCGCCTGATCCACGGCGGCGAGGCGCCGACCGCGGCCTCGTGGGGCCGGTCCAACCGCTCCGCGCTGGTGCGCGTGCCGATGTACACGCCGAACAAGTCGTCCTCGCGCCGCGTCGAGATCCGCAGCCCAGATTCGGCATGCAACCCGTACCTGACCTTCGCGGTGCTGCTCGCGGCCGGTCTGCGCGGTATCGAGAAGGGCTACACGCTGCCGCCGGAGGCCGAGGACGACGTGTGGTCGCTGACCGCCGCCGAGCGCCGCGCCATGGGCTTCCGCGAACTGCCCGGCACGCTCGACGAGGCGCTGCAGGCGATGGAGCGTTCGGAGCTGGTCGCCGAGACGCTCGGCGAACATGTCTTCGACTTCTTCCTGCGTAACAAGCGCAGGGAGTGGGCGGACTACCGCAGCCAGGTGACCCCGTTCGAGCTCAAGGAATACCTCGGACTGTAACCGTAAGGGCATCGACTCTGCGGCATGTCCTTAGTCAAGGGCATGTAATTTAAGAGTCATGGTTCGGCCACCGTCTGCCCGCTCCGCTGTTCCAAGTGTCGGTCGGCTCGGGTTGCTCGAGCCGACGGCCGCCGATTCGCTACGCGAATTGGCCTGGGACAACGTCGAAAGTATTCCCGTGCTGTGGGCGCTGTCGCGCGCCCCCGACGCGGACCTCGCGCTGTCCACCCTGATCCGGCTGCGCGAGGCGCTCGGAACCGAGTGGGCCGCACTGGATTCGGCGCTGCGCACCGATACCTCGTTGCGTGGCAGGCTGTTCGCGCTGGTCGGCTCGTCGAGCGCGTTCGCCGATCACCTGGTGATCGATCCGTCGGCCTGGCAGGTGTTGCTGCGCAAGGGGTTGCCCACGCGCGAAGAGGTGATCGCCGACATGCTCGACGCGGTCGGCGCGGTGCCGGAGAACGGGGCATATGCCGGGCCCATGCTGTTCCGTGCCGGTGTGTCCGGCCCGGAGGCGGTCGCGTTGCTGCGCAAGCGGTATCGCGATCAGCTGATGCTGCTCGCCGCGCTGGATCTGGCGGCCACCGTGGAGAACGAACCGGTGTTGCCGTATCAGGTGGTCGGGCGGCACCTGACCGATCTGGCCGATGCCGCGCTCACCGGCGCGCTCGCGGTGGCGGTGGCGCGGATCTGCAAAGACGCGCCGTGCCCGGTCCGGCTCGCGGTGATCGCGATGGGTAAGAGCGGCGCGTGCGAGCTGAACTACGTCAGCGATGTCGACGTGGTGTTCGTCGCCGAGCCTGCCGACGCGACCGCGACCAGGCTCGCCGCCGAGCTGATGAGCGTCGGCAGCGCCGCGTTCTTCGAGGTGGACGCCGCGCTGCGGCCGGAGGGCAAGGCGGGCGCGCTGGTGCGCACGCTGGATTCGCATATCGCCTACTACAAGCGGTGGGCGCGGACCTGGGAATTCCAGGCGCTGCTCAAGAACCGCCCGATGACCGGTGACCTGATCCTCGGGCAGAAGTACCGCGACGCGCTGATGCCGATGGTGTGGACCGCCTCGGAGCGGCCCGATTTCGTCGCCGACGTGCAGGCGATGCGCAGGCGAGTGGAGGATCTGGTGCCCGCGGATCTGCGCGAGCGCGAACTCAAACTCGGCCACGGCAGCCTGCGCGACGTCGAATTCGCGGTCCAGCTCCTGCAATTGGTGCACGGGCGGGTCGACGAGACCTTGCACGTGCAGGGCACGGTCGAGGCGCTGACCGCATTGGCCGCGGGCGGTTACGTCGGCCGCGACGACGCGGCCAACCTCACCGCCTCCTACGAATTCCTCCGGCTGCTCGAACATCGTTTGCAGCTGCAGAAACTCAAGCGCACCCATACGCTGCCCGCCGCCGACGACGAGGAGGGCATGCGCTGGCTGGCCCGCGCCGCGCACATCCGCCCCGACGGCAGGCAGGACGCGGTCGGTGTGCTCGGCGCGGAGATCCGCCGTAATGCGGTGCGGGTGCGGCGATTACACGCCAAGCTGTTCTACCGCCCGCTGCTGGAGGCGGTGGCGCGGCTGGATTCCGACGCGCTGCGGCTGAGCCCGGACGCGGCGATCCGGCAGCTCGCCGCGCTCGGCTACGCGGCGCCGGAGAACGCGCTCGGCCATCTGAAGGCATTGACCGGTGGCGTTTCGCGCAAGGGCCGCATCCAGGCGCTGCTGCTGCCGACGCTGCTCGAATGGCTCGGTGAGACACCGAATCCCGATGCCGGGCTGCTCGCGTACCGGCGGGTGTCGGAGGGACTCGACGATCAGATCTGGTTCCTGCGCGAGCTACGCGACGAGGGCGCGATCGCGCAGCGGCTGATGATCGTGCTCGGCTCCTCGGAGTACCTACCGGATCTGCTGATCAATGCGCCGGACACCATCCGGATGTACGCCGACGGGCCGGGCGGCCCGCTGCTGCTCGCGCCGCAGCCCGACGATGTCGCGCGCGGTATCCTGACCGCCGCTGCCCGCTATGAAGACCCGAAAAGAGCTGTGGCGGCGGCACGTTCGCTGCGTCGGCACGAGCTGGCCAGGGTGGCGTCGGCCGACCTGCTCGGCATGCTCGACGTGCGCCAGGTGTGCCAGGCGCTGTCCTCGGTGTGGGTCGCGGTGCTGGAAGCCGCTCTGCAAGCGGTGATCCGGGCGACCGAGGTGGAAACCCACGCGCCCGCGCCCGCCGATCTCGCGGTGATCGGCATGGGCAGGTTGGGTGGCATGGAGCTCGGCTACGGCTCCGACGCCGATGTGCTTTTCGTCTGCGATCCGCGGCCCGGCGAGGACGAGACCAAGGCCGTGAAGTGGGCCAACGGGGTAGCGGAGAAGGTGCAGCGGATGCTCGGCGCGCCGAGCACCGACCCGCCGCTGCACGTGGATGCCGGACTGCGGCCGGAGGGCCGCAACGGCGCGCTGGTGCGTACTCTCGCCGCCTATGCCGCCTACTACGAGCAGTGGGCGCAGCCGTGGGAGGTACAGGCGCTGCTGCGGGCGCATCAGGTCGCCGGTGATCAGGAACTGGGCTTGCGGTTCCTGCACCTGATCGACAAGGTGCGCTATCCGGAGGGCGGCGTCTCCGCCGACGCGGTGCGCGAGATCCGGCGGATCAAGGCCAGGGTCGACGCGGAACGCCTACCGCGCGGGGCGAATCCGGCCACCCACACCAAGCTCGGGCGCGGCGGGCTCGCCGATATCGAGTGGACCGTGCAACTGATGCAGCTGCGCTACGCCCACGATGTGCGCGCGTTGCACAACACCTCGACGCTGGAATCGCTGGACGTCATCGAGCAGAGCAAACTGCTCGATGCCGCCGATGTGGCGCTGCTGCGCGATGCCTGGCTGACCGCGACCAAGGCGCGCAACGCACTGGTGCTGGTGCGCGGCAAGCCCGCCGATCAGCTGCCGGGACCGGGCAGGCTGCTCTCCGCTGTCGCGCGGGTGGCGGGCTGGCCCAACGACGACGGCAGCGAATTCCTCGACAACTACATGCGCATCACCCGCCGGGCGAAAGCGGTGGTGGAGCGCGTCTTCGGCGCTTAGGTCGTTGAGTGATCAGGTCGTTGAGTGATCAGGTCGTTGAGTGATCAGTCCGTCGAGCGATCAGGTCGCCGAGTGATCAGGTCGCGTCGATCATCGTGAGGTAGCGGTCGAGCTCGTAGCCTGCGGACAGCATCACGCGGCCTCGGTAGCTGAGTCTGGTTCGCCATTCGTGCAGTGTGTCCGCCAAAGTGGTTGTGTCCCCGGCGGTATGGAGCTCGTCGAGGAACAGCCTGATCCGCGCCAGCGGATAGCCGCCGCGGCGCAGCTCGCCGGCGATCCTGGCGTCGCGCACCGTATTCGGTGCGTAGACGCGGTATCCCGTGCTCGGATCCCGCTGCGGGCGCAGCACGCCCGCCTGCTCCCATTTGCGCAGGGAGGCGGGATGCATGCCGAGCTGATGCGCCAATGCGCCGATGGTGAGCGGGTTTTCGGGCGCGGTGGGCGCGGTGGCGAGCGCGTTCAGCGTGGCGGCGACGTCGTCGAGCGTTTCGCGTTCCCGCAGTGCGTCGGTGTGCGCTTGATCGATGATCCGGAACACCGTGGCGTCGTCGCCGCGGTGTGCGGCGCGCAGGATGGTGGCGGCCCGCTGATGGCCGTATGCCCGGCGCATGGCGAGGAAAGCGCGCAGGGCTTGGGCGTGCGCGAGGGTGTATCGGCGGTAGCCGCTGTCGGTGCGGGCGGACGGCGGCAGGATGCCGTCGTCCTCGTAGTTGCGGATCGCCTGGGTGGACAGGCCGTGCTCGGCCGCCAGGTCGGCGGGCCGCAGATCGGGTGGCGCCATGACTCCAGTGTGCTACGCCCTTGTTTGAGGGTTTACCAAGGGTTTGTCGCAGAAGTCCAGCAAAAGTGCCAGCCGTATGTTCAACGATACGGTTGAAGGAGTTGATTCGGCACCACGAAAGGCTCAGCTCATGTCCGTTCAGACAGCTGTTCGCGATATCGGTCTCGACCTCGGCGACGATGCCGCGCTCGGCGCGGCGATGACCCGGTTCCTCGGCCGGCTCGATCGCACACCCGCCCTGCTCGCCCTCGGCGAGCCGACGCACGGCGTGGAACAGTTCCTGCAGCTGCGCAACGACCTGCTGCGGTATTTGGTGGAGTATCGCGGTTACGGGTCCATCGCCCTCGAAAGCAGTTGCCTGTCAGGGGTGCTCGTCGACGAATACGTCACCACAGGTATCGGCGATCTCGATGAGGTGCTCGCGAAGGGATTCAGTCACGAGTGGGGGAGCTGGCCCGCCAACCGCGAACTCGTCACGTGGCTGCGCGATGTCAACGCGCGGCAACTGGATCGCGTGCGGTTCTACGGCGTCGACGCACCGACGGAGATGGATCACGCGCCGAGTCCGCGTGCCGCGCTGCTCGGCGCCCACTCCTACCTGGTCGAGCACCTCGGTGCGGACCGCGTGCCCCATGACGCCGCGGAGCTGAGCGAACTGCTCGGCGCGGACGCGCCGTGGGAGAACCCCGCCGCGATGCTGGAACCCGCACGGTCCATCGGTGATTCGGCGCGGGCGCGAGCGTTGCGCGTGGCGGCCGACGATGTTCTTGCGGTGTTCCAGACCGAGGCGCCCGGCCTGCGGGGGGCCGGCTCGGAGATCGCCTTCGAGCGCGCGAACCTGTTCGCCCGCACCGCCGTCGGGCTGCTGCGCTATCACGCGGCCATGGCCGCCGATACGCCCGATCGTTTCGGCGTGCTGTGCCAGGAGCGCGACCGCATGATGGCCGCGAACCTGCTCGATATCGCCAGGAGCGCGCCCGACCGCGGCGGGTGCCTGGTGTTCGCGCACAACTCGCACCTGCAGCGGCATCGCTCCTCGATGCGAATGGCGGGACAGCACCTGCACTGGTGGAGCGCGGGCGCGCTCGTCGCGGCGGAGCTCGGCGATCGCTACGTCTTCATCGGTAGCGATACCGCGGATTTGGCCGCGCCGCAGTCGGATTCGTCGAGTCTGCAGTATCTGCTCGCCGATGCGACGGGCGAGCGCGGACTGTTTCCGGTGCGGCCATTGCTGACCGCGCTGCGCGCGCATCCCGGTGTGCCCGCGGTCGTCCCCGAGGACTTTCGGTACGCACCCATCGATCCCGCTCAGCTGGACGGTATGGACGCGATCGTCTCGATGAGGGTGAGCCGGGACTAGGAGCTCAGGGCTGGACCGTGATGCCCGCCCGCGCCGCGCGCTTCTCGCCCCACTCGTACATCGCGGTGAGCACCGGCACCAGGCTCCAGCCCTCCTCGGTCAGGTCGTATTCCACCTGCGGTGGGACGGTATCGAAGACGCTGCGCCGTACCAGGCCCTCGGCCTCCAGCTCGCGCAGCTGCTGGACGAGCATCTTCTCGCTCGTCGACGGCATCAGCCTGCGCAGTTCGCCGTAGCGGCGCACGCCCTCCTTGAGGTGCGCCAGGATCACCGGCTTCCACTTGCCGCCGATGAGGTCGACGGTGACCTCGACCGCGCAGTGGTAGCGCTTGTCCGTCATCGCAGTGCTCCCATGCTCACCGCACCGGTACTCACCAAAAAGTGCGTTCTTGTAACACTGTAATCATCGCGCTTCCATGGAGTCGTACCGCGGCGCCGCCGCACCCATTTCGGCAGACAGGGAGCCCAATCCCCATGAAAGTCATCGTTTTCGACCGTTTCAAGCCCGGTGTGACGATGGAGACCATTACGCCCTACCTGCCACAGGAGGTCGCCAATGTGTGGCGGCTGTGGAAGGCGGGCATCGTGCGGGAGAACTACGCCCGCGCGGACGAACCGGGCGTCGTCATCGTCTTCGAGGTCGACAGCGTCGAGCAGGCGCGCAAATACGTCGACGACTTCCCGCTGACCAAGGCCGGATACCTGGAGTGGACCTATGTTCCGGTGCAGGCGCCGTTGCCGCTGGAGGCGCTGATGGATGCCTCGGTCGACGTCGCCGAGCCCTACGACCGGACCAAGTGAGGTGCGGACATGAAAAGCGCCTTTGGGCTGAGCATTCCGCAGACGGTCGAGGAGGCGTGTGATCCGGCGCGGATGGCGCTGGTGATCTACGACATGCAGGTCGGCATCGTGCGGCAGATCCAGGACGCCGACCGGATCGTCGACGCCTGCGTCCAGCTGCGAAACGCGGCACGCGAGGGCGGTTTCCGCGTCTTCTACACCCGGCACATGTCGCTGCCCGCGGCCGCCGCCGGGGTGTCGCAGCTGCGCACGGCGATGCAGTGGCAGCATCTCGACGATCCGATGCAGGTGCGCTCCAGCTTCCCGCAGGGCTCGCCGCAGTATCAGCTCACGCCCGAGCTGACGCCGGGTGCGGACGAGATGGTGTTCGACAAGATCACCATGTCGGCCTTCGCCGGTACGCCGCTGGATATCGCCCTGCGCGACTGCGGTATCGACAGTTACGTGATCGCGGGCATCGCGATGGAGGTCGGTATCGAACCGACGGTGCGGCACAGTCTCGATCTCGGTTATCTGCCCGTCGTCGTCACCGACGCGTGCGGTGCGGGCCACCCGGCCGCGGCGCAACGTTCGCACGCCACACTGGAATTCGCGGGTGGTTCACTGACCGCCGATACCGCCACGCTGGTCAAGACGATGCGTCACGCACGGAGCTGACCTCGCCGGTCAGCAGTTGGAAGCGGGTGACGAAGTCACGGATCGCTAGTCGGTCTTCGTCGCCCGCGGCCCGGTGGCCGTGTTCGGCGGTGACCGAGACGACGCTGCCCGCGCGGATCCGCAGCACATCCCAGGCGGCGGGCAGGACCAGCGCCTGCACGCTGCGGCCACCGCTGTTGACGGTGATCCGTGAGCTGTACCGACCTGCCAGCGCGGCAAGGTCTTCCGCGATATCGACGGTGAGCGCCCCCGCCGCCTCGAACTCTTCGAAATACACGGCGGCTACCTCCGGTCCTGTCGTAATCGCCGCCCAACGACCAAACGGGTACTTGGCCCCAAGTCTAGGACCGCGTGCCCCGCGCCGCCGGTTCGGGCTGGCAGCACTCGGATTCGGCACCACAGGATCTTCACAACCGGTCCGTTTCGTCTGCACATGTCGTGCGTAGGGTCGGGGAATGCGTAAATGGTTGAACCGAGTGCTACTCGGTGCGGGGTGGTGCGCTCTAGCCGCCGGACTAGTCGGTCTGGTGCTGTATTTCGGTGTGGGGCAGGGGCGGCTGATACCGGTACTGCTCGCCGCGGGGGCGTCGTATCTGATGATCGGTGCGCTCGTCGGGTTGTTACTGTTCCTGATCGCGCGCGGCTGGCGCAGCGCGGCGGTCGCGGGAGTCGTTGTCGCGACGGTGCTGTGGACGCTGGTGCCGAGTTTCGTGCCGGACGGGCGGGCGGCCAGTGGCACGCCGGTGACGGTGATGCAGTCGAATCTGCTGTTCGGACAGGCCGATGTCGGCGCGGTGCTCGCGGCGGTGCGCGACAGCCGGGTCGATGTGCTCACCCTGGAGGAGATGACACCGCAGGCGGTCGACCGGCTGACCGCGGCGGGTATCGATGAGCTGCTGCCCTACCACTATCTCCAGCCGTATGTCGGCGCGGCGGGCACCGGGATCTACAGCCGGTATCCGTTGCGCGACACCAAGAACTACGAGGGTTTCCGGCTGCACAACATCTCGGCGGTAATGGATCATCCGCAGCGCGGGCCGGTCACCGTGTACGCGTTCCATCCGGTGATCCCGCAGGACTTCGACCGGTGGACCACCGAACTCGGCTGGATCCGCGGCATTCTCGACGCGGAGCAGGGCGCCGCGATCGTCGGCGCCGACCTGAATTCGACGCGTGATCACGTGGAGTTCCGCGAGCTGGTGCGCGGCCGCTTCCAAGCGGCGGCCGATCAGGCGGGCGCCGGGCTGGTGCGCACCTTCCCGACCGACCGTAGCTGGGGTCCGGTGATCGGCATCGACCATGTGCTCGTGGCCGGCGGCACCACCGAGGACCTGCGTGCGCTGACCATTCCCGGTTCGGATCATCGCGCGGTGATCGCACGTGTTTGGCTGAGCTAACCATCGTTGCGCCCCAAGGGTTCTGCGCGATAATCAGGCACAGGACTCGGGGAGGTAACTGAATGAACAGGACCAGACGGCTGCGGGTGGGTGCGCTGCTGGCGCTGGTGGCGGTGGCCGCCGCGCTGGCGGGTTGCGGTGTACGGGCCGGTGAGGAGCCGAGCCAGAAGGTCACCGCCGACGCGTCGGGCAATCCGTTCGAACTGGCGGGCGCGGCATCGAGCACCGGACCGAGCGGGCCGCGCTCCGGGGTACCGGACACCACGCTCACCGCCGAGAACGGTGACGGCGGTACCTACGACAAGCTGGCCCTGAACACCCTCGCCGATCTGGACACGTTCTGGAAGACCGAGTACGGCAAGAACTTTCCCGGCACCTTCAAACCGGTGACCCGCTACATCTCCTGGAGCGCCAAGGCGCCCCAGGAGGAGGCGGTCAAGTTCTGCACGGTCAGCACCTACAAGTTCGTCAACGCCGCCTACTGCGGCAACGACCACACCATCGGCTGGGATCGCGGCGTACTGCTGCCCGCACTGGTGGAGCGGTACGGGCCGATGTCGGTGGTGATGGTGCTCGCGCACGAATACGGTCACTCCATCCAGGGGCAGGCCAAGCTCGCGGGCTTCTTCACCCCGACCGTGGTGGAGGAGCAGCAGGCCGATTGCCTGGCGGGTGTGTTCCTTCGTCAAGTGGCCGAAGGCAATTCGGCGCACTTCACGCTGAACACCACCAGTGGGCTGAACGCGGTGCTCGCCACCACCGTCGCGGTGCGCGATCAGAATCCGAACGACAAGCGCAGCGTGCACGGCTCGGCGTTCGAGCGGGTGACCGCATTGCAGATCGGCTGGACCGACGGCGCGCAGGGCTGCAAGAAGATCAACAGGAAGGAGCTCGAGCAGCGCCGCGGCATGCTGCCGAGAACCTTCGAACCCGGTGAGCGGGACGCGCAGCTCCCGGTCGACGTGTCCTCGCTGACCAGCATGAGCGAGGCGCTGGCCAGGATCTTCCCGCTGCAGCGCGCGCCGAAGTTCGACTACTCCGGTGTGGTGAAGAACTGCCCGAAGGTGACGACGACGGCACCGGTGTCGTACTGCCCGACCGGCAATATCGTCGGCACCGATGTGCCGTCGCTTGCCAAACGCGGCGGGCCGCTGAAGGGCGACGACGATCCGCTCGGCGCGACGGTGGCCGGTGACTACAACGCCTTCGTCGTCTTCATCTCCCGCTATGTGCTTGCGGTGCAACAGGAGCGGAAGCTGGCGCTGACCGGCGCCGACAGCGCCGGTCTGCGTACCGCGTGCCTGTCCGGCGTGGTCACCGCCCGGCTCAGCGAGGCGGGCAGCGATCCGCGTCTGTCGGCGGGCGATCTCGACGAGGCCGTCTCCGGACTGCTCTCGGACGGACTGGCCGCCGCCGATGTCGACGGCAAGATCGTGCCCAGCGGATTTCAGCGCCTCGACGCGTTCCGCACCGGCGTGCTCGACGGCGAGAGCGCCTGCCTGACCCGCTTCACCTGAATAATGGGCGCAGCCGGACGAAGTCCGTCCCCAGACCGCACACGGCCGGAGCGAATGCGGGGAGGTACGCAGCGGACGGAGTCCGCTTCGCGCACGGCCGGAGCGAATGCGGAGGTACGCCTAAACGGGCAGTGAGCGCAGGGAGCTGAGGGTGGTCGCCAGCGCGCGGGCGGCCTCGGCTCCCTTCGTCACGAAATGCTCGGTGTAGTAGGTGACGTGCTCGCTGTGCTCGTGGAAGTGGTGCGGGGTGAGCACCACCGAGAACACCGGCACATCGGTGTCGAGCTGGACCCGCATCAGCCCGTCGATCACCGCGGACGCGACGAAGTCGTGCCGGTAGATGCCGCCGTCCACGACCAGCGCCGCGGCGACGATCGCGGAGTACTTGCCGGTGCGTGCGAGTCGCTGTGCGTGCAGCGGGATTTCGAAGGCACCGGGCACCTCGAAGACGTCGACGCGGGCCGGGTCGTAGCCGAGGTCGGCGTATTCGGCGGTGAAGCCCTCGTAGGCTTTGCCGACGATCGAGCTGTGCCACATGGCGCGGATGAACGCGACGGATCCGGTCTGTTCCATGACCGAAGCCTACTGTTCGGTAACGTGAGCCTCCAGCCACTGCACCACGTCGGTGAGCACCTTGTCCTGTTCGGGCTCGTTGAACACCTCGTGGTACAGGCCGTCGTAGCGTAGGACGGTGAGATCCTGCGCGGCGGCGCCGCGTTCGATCAGGTCCGAGCTGGACGGCGCGGCGATCGCGTCGGCGGTGCCGTGCAGTACGAGCAGCGGCGCGGTGAGCTTGCCGAGGCGCCGCTTGACCAGCTCGGTGGCGTGCAGGATCTCGTAGCCGGTGCGCGCGGGCAGCTTGCCCCGGTAGACCAGCGGATCGTTGTCGTAGGCGCGCACCACCGCCGGATCGCGGCTGATCTGCGACGAATCCAGTTGCAGCACACCGAGGTTCGGTGCGATCCGGCTGATCAGCGGCGCGAAGAGCTTTTGGACGGGATTGCCGACCGGGATATCGAGCGGCGGTGCGGACAGCACGATCCCGTCCACCGCGATCGGCTCGCGGGTGGCCAGGTACAGCACGATGAGGCTGCCCATCGAATGCCCGAGCAGGAACCGCGGCACGTCGGGATGCTCCCTGGTCGCGATATCGAGCATGGCGGCGACATTGTCGGCGGCGCCGTCCATCGAACCGATATTGGCCTTGCCGCCCGCGGACTTGCCGTGTCCGATGTGATCGAGTGCGTAGACCGCGAAACCGCTGTCCGCCAGCCGCTTTCCGACGTGCACGTAGCGGCCCGAATGTTCGGCGACGCCGTGCACGAGCACGATGACGCCGCGGGTCGCGGTCTCGGGGAGCCAGGCGCGCCAGGCGATCCGGCTGCCGCGGCCGTCGAATTCGCCGGTCTGCTCGGTGGCCCGTGGCTCGGGCCCTGACTCGGTCATGCTGTGCCTTCTGT
Source organism: Nocardia sp. NPDC052566 (assembly GCF_044547285.1). Taxonomy (NCBI): domain Bacteria; kingdom Bacillati; phylum Actinomycetota; class Actinomycetes; order Mycobacteriales; family Nocardiaceae; genus Nocardia; species Nocardia sp. NPDC052566. Next base: position 1,378,827 of record NZ_JBIUAF010000002.1, read on the forward strand.
TGCATGCCCGAGGGGCCCTCCGTGGTTACGCAAGCTGCCTCCTCCGGGCCCTGACTCGGTCATGCTGTGCCTTCTTTTGCCTGCCCGAGGGGCCCTCCGTGGTTACGCAAGCTGCCTCCTCCGGGCCCTGACTCGGTCATGCATCGGCTCCTGACGTCTGCGGCGGTGCTCGACCGGCTACTGCGCGAGCCGGTCGAGCAGCCGCCGATTGAACTCGATCAGCCGAGCGTAGTTCACCCGGGAGATGCGCTCGTCGGTTCCGTGGATCGTGGCGAGGTCCGCCTTGGTGAGCACGATGGGCGCGAAATTGCAGCGGGTGTCGGCCAGGTCGTCGTAGTGCCTGGAGTCGGTGGCACCGGGCACGATTCCGCTGGTGACCGCGATACCGGGGACGACGGCCTCGGCGAGATCGGCGATCATGCCGAACGCGGGGCCGGGGCCGGTGGCCTCGGACGGCTCCGACGCGGTGCCGACCAGTTCGATCCGCACCCCGGGGTCGCGGATCACCCTGCGGCAGTGCTCGAGCACGCCGTCCACCGAATCGCCGGGCAGGATACGGAAATTCACCAGCGCCTCGGCGTGCTGGGGCAGCACGTTCGCCTTCACCCCGCCGTGGATCACCGTCGGCGCGGTGGTGGTGCGCACCAGCGCCTCGGTCTGCGGCTGCGTCGCGAGCACCCTGGTGATCAACGGTGCGGCCACTCCGGCGAGCGCGAGCACCCTGCGCCGCGAGGCGGGCATGAAGCGCCGCAGCCTGGCCAGCATGTCGGCCACCACCGGGGTCAGCCGCAGCGGCATCGGATGATCCTGTACACGGGCCACCGCGCGGGCGATCCGGCCCACCGCGGTCTGCCTGCCCGGCATGGAGGAATGCCCGCCCAGTTCCCGCACGGACAGCCGGACGGTGGCATATCCCTTCTCGCCCACCATGATTCCGGCGACAGGGCGGTCGACGTCGGCGGCGAGGCCCTCGGTGATCACGCCGCCCTCGTCGAGCAGCAGCTCCGCGCGCACCCCCGCCTCGCGCAGATGCGCGGCCATCAGCACCGCGCCCGCGCCGCCGAAGACCTCCTCGTCGTGGCCGAAGGCGAGGTAGACGGTATGCCGCGGGCGCAGGCCGTCGGCGAGCGCCGATTCGACCGCCTCCATGATCGCCAGCACCCGGCTCTTGTCGTCGATCGCGCCACGGCCCCAGACGAATTCGTCGTCGACCACGCCGTCGAAGGGTGGATGGGTCCAGCCGTCGACATCGTCGACGGGCACCACATCCTGATGGGCGAGCAGCAGTGCCGACACCCGGTCCGGCTCGGTGCCCGCCCAGCGGTACAACCTACTGCGGCCGAACAGCGTCAGCTCCAGCTCGGCATGCACCCGGGGAAAGCACTGTTCGAGATGCGCCGCCAGCCTGCCGAATTCGGGGTCGTTCGACTGTCCTGGCTCCTCGGTCGACACCGTGGCACAGCGCAGTGCCTCGGCCAGCCGCTCGGCGACCTTGTCGTCGACGCCGTTCACCGGTCACCCGTCCGGGTGGGAAGAGTCATCGCCACCGTCGCATTCTTCACCACCGCGGCGTCGAGCGTGATGGTCTTCTCGTTGCGCCACTTCGGGATCGCCTCGGAGACCCCGCCGGGCAGGTCGGGTGTGCGCACGGCGGTGAGCAGGGGCAGTTCGATGCTGGCCTCGGTCACCGTCACCTGCGCGAACGTCGGTGGGTGTGCCCACACCTCGTCGAAGACATCCATGATCCTGACCCCGATGCGGTGACCCGCCGGTATCGGCCAGTCCTGGGCGAGCATGCGGATCCGCGGATTACCGTCGCCGACCGGCGCGATGCCGCGGCTGACCAGGGTGGCGCGGCCGTCGGGTGCGATGTCGTAGATCTCCGCCGTGATGGTCGCCTCGCGCGGTCCGGTGACGCGGGCGGTCGCCGACGGCAGACCCGACAGATGCTGATCCTGCGCCAAAGGTTCGGAGATGGTCCAGATCTCGCGGTCGGGTCCCGGGATCAGGCCGCGATCGGTGTAGCTGCCCGTGCGCAGACCGATCGGCACCCTGCGGACATCGGCCGCCGGGAAGGCGGTTTCACCACGCCAGCGAGTGTCGAACTGGCCCATGGTGATTCGTGGGCCCGGCACCGTCACGTCGCGCTGCGCGACATGCTTGTCCATGAAGGCGAGGAACTCGTTGTTGAAATACGGTGTGCCACACTTGTCGTTGCAGGTGCGGTGACCCCACTGGCCGAACCAGGCCTTGTGATCGCCGGGGCCGAGACCGTTCCACAGCTCGAAGATGCGGTCGGCGCGGGTATTTCCGTCGGCGAAGCCTTGACCGAGGAACAGCGGAATCGTGTTGCCGCGCACCTTCTCCACCAGATCGCGGTCGCGCCAGAACTCGGTGTTCGGGTCGTGGTTGGACGTGTTCTGCAGATACGGCACATAGCAGTCGAGCGGTAGCTTCGACGCATTCGCCTGATACTCGGGCAGATCGTCGGGGCGGGCCGGCGTCGACGCGATAAGCAGATGCTCGAAACCGGCCAGATCGCCTGGGCGAACGCCGGTTTCGGTCACCGGCTTGAGCGAGAACTTCCACGCGATGCCCTGCATGTACAGGTACGCGTACGGGTCGACGACGGGCTCGAACGACATCACGGCGGCGAGGCCGCGCGGCTTCTCCGCCAGGCCCATGAGACCGGTCCAGCCCTCGTACGAGATACCGGCCAGGCCGACGCGGCCGGTCGACCACGGTTGATCCGCCGCCCACTCGACCGCGGCCTTCACGTCCGAGCGTTCACCGGGACCGCCGAAATCCGGGCAGCCGGACGAACCGCCGTACCCGCGCAGATCGACGACGACATAGGTGTAGCCGGCGTTCAGGAACAGCTCCGGGTTCATGTTCTCGGCGTTCGGGCCCTTCTCCACCACGCGCGGCTGGCTGATGTAGGCCAGGTGATTGCGGTAGGGGCTCACCGTCATGATGACCGGCGTCTTGGTGTCGTCGGAAACACCCTCGGGACGAAGGATGTCGGCGTGCAACCGGGTGCCGTCCGGTGCGTCGATGAAGGCCTGGCGCCACTGGAACGGTACCGGAATCGGGTCGGCGCCCGCCGTCGCCGGAACGGATATCCCCAGCACCAGCAGCACCCCGCACAGTGCGCGCATCAAGACGGTTCGTTCGATCACCATAGGACTATCAAGTCTGCCCGCGAGACCGTCGAGCCCCCGGAACCGGGGTAGGGGTGTCGGCCGCCACCGTTGGCGCAGGTCCCGCGCGTCGGCGTGGCGGATCTCTCGATCGAGCCGAGTCGTCGCGCGCTGAGTTCGCGGCGGTCTCCGCTCGGCAGGGCGGTTGTCTGTGCGCCGAGTGGAAGTCGTGCCCGGGGAAAGCGTTGCCAACCTGCCCGACGGAGGCCACTGGGTGTTCACCCCGGCCAGCGAGCATGTGCCATATGCCCGCTGCTGTCGATGTGCTCGGCGGCGAGTCCGTTGATGTGCGCGCCGTGTCGGCAGTCGTGCTCGCGCTGCTGGCCGCGCTGCTGTTCGCGGCGTCCGCGGCGCTGCAACAGGCGGCCGCGCGGCAGGCCGCGACCGCCGCGGGCCAGGGGCGTTGGCTGACCATCATCGGGATTCTGCGCGCCCTGCTCACCGACCGGCGGTGGCTTGCTGGCCAGGGCGCGAACGTGGCCGGGTTCGCGGTGCACGCGACCGCGCTGCGGCTCGGCGCGATCTCGGTGGTGCAGGCACTGCTCGTGGTGCAGTTGCTGTTCGCCCTGCCGATGGCCGCCGCGCGGCGCGGACGGGGGCTGCTCGGCCGGGATTGGGCCGGGACGATTCTGGTGTGCGCCGGTCTGATCCTGCTGGTCGCGCAGGGGGTACCGGCGCATTCGGCGGTGCAGCCCGAGTTGTTGCCCGGCGCGGGGGTTGGGGTGTTCATCGCGGTCATCGTCCTGGTCGCGGCCGGGCGGCTGGCGGGATCGACACAGCTGCGGTCGGCCTTGCTCGCCATCGCCGCGGGATGCTGTTTCGCGACCACCGCCGTGCTGGTCGTCGTCGCGACCAGCGCGCTGCCCCAACTCAGCTGGGCGCTGCTGGGGATTCCGGTGTCGACCTGTATCGGCGGGCTGCTGACACAGGAGGCATACGCACGGGGTTCACTGCCCACCGCGCTCACTGCCATGACCATCACCGACCCGGTGCTGAGCTACGCCGCGGGCGCCACCCTGTTCACCGTCGTCACCCACCCCCACCCGCTGCCCCTGGCGTGTGCCGCGCTCCCGGTCATCGCCGGAGTGGCCGTACTGGCGAATTCACCGACCCTGCACGACGAACGGCTACGTGAGCCGGATCCGGGTGCGCCCGATCTCTCCCGTACCCCGGGCCCGGCGTTTGCCGCGGCCGCGCAGTACCGCGACAATGACGGTCACCCGACATAAGGGCCTGCGCGCACTCGGGGCGGGATCTATCGCGCCGCGCTCACGGTCATCGTCGCAGTGGCACTACTGGCGAATTTGCCGCCCTGCACGACGAACGGCGACTTGTGCCGAATCCGGGCGCCGGTGGATGTTTCGGCGCCGGTGGATGTTTCGTAGCGCTACCGCATCATTCTGCGTTTGCTGCCCGCGCGGCCGACCGTGACGACGATGAGGACAACCACACCGACCAGCAGACCGCCGATCCCGACGCAGAGCCCGCCGATCAGCCACGGGACGAAATCGAGTCCACCGCCGGGGCCGATCGCGACCGTTACCTCCGGACTGCCTTCGGTGGTGACGCGGTACGCGCCGGGATGAGCCACCTGGAAGGTGAACTGCGTACGCCCTTGCCGCCGATCGGTGGCATAGGTGAACGCCCGCCCGCCGTACGGGGTGAGCGAAACATTCACGCCGTCCGGACCGGTGATGAGCACCGTCGTCGTGGGCGGCGGCCGATGCGATGCGTCGGTGTATTCGTAGTTCACCGAGTACGTGCCGGTCTTCGTCAGCTGCACGGTGCCGATGCCGGGCACTCGGATCCGTTGCAGGTCATCGAGCGCCCTGAACCCCTTGGCCGCTCCCACCGCCCCGAGCACACCCCCGGCCCCTAGACAGAGCACGATGCACACCGCGACGATCGCATACCACCACGCTGCGGGCGTAACCCGTTGCGGCACAGGTATCCCGCCATGCCCACCAGGTAATGGTTGCTGATCCACAGTCGCCCCGCTCTCCGGCGATGTCGATAGCCGGACTTGTCGTCAGCGTACGACCTCCCGCACTACCTGACGAGCTCGACGTTCCGCCTGCCTACGACATGCCCGACTCGGCTCAGCGGACACTCTTCTCACCCGGGCCCGGAAGTCGGCCTGTGATTCCGAGAAGTGTCCGCCTGGCCGAGTGCGGCGATCTATCGGCGGTGGTGCATTGCTGCGATGTGTGCTTCCCAGCCGTGACGTGTGTTGCCGGACGGCGTTGCGGTGCCGAGGCTTCCGGTCTCGCCGTGCACCGCTGGGTGCGGATGCTTTCGGCGGTCGGGCGGTGTGACCGTTGGGTGTTGCGTTCGAGCAGGGCTGGATCAGGCTGTGCGGGAGGGGGTTTCGTAGTCGGCGTAGAGGGCCAGCATGCCTGCGACGGTGGCGGACCAGGGGAAGCGTTCGGCGGCGGTGCGGGCGGCGCGGCGGCGTTGGGGGGCAGGCATTTCGAGGAGTTCGCGGACGCCCGCGGCGAGGCCGCGGGGGGAACCGTCGGAGACTACGCCGGAGCCGGCTGGGCCGACGAGTTCGCCCGCAGCGCCCGCTTCGGGGACGACCACGGGAGTGCCGCAGGCCAGTGCCTCCAGGACTGCGAGGCCGAAGGTTTCGGCGGGGGAGGGGAATATCGCGATATCGGCGTCGGCGACCAGAGCCGCCATAGTGGCGCGGTCGGTGAGATGGCCGTGGAACGTGACCGGCAGTCCGGCGGCGAGCCGTTGCAGGCGTGGCCGCAGCGGGCCGTCGCCGATCACCGCGAGTTCGCAGCGCAGGCCCGCGCCGTGCAGCACGCGGACCGCCTCGACGGCGCGTTCGGCGCGCTTCTCCTTCGACAGCCTGCTCACCAGCACCAGCCGCACGGAATCGTCGGCGGGGTAGGGGTTTTCGCCGAGATCGGCGGGGCGGAAGGTGCTCAGGTCGACGCCGAGCGGGATGCGCCGGACGTTGGTCGCGCCGATCCGCTCGAATTCGGCGGTGGCGAAATTCGAGGTGACCACCACTTTTTCGGCGCGCACGCACAGCCGCCGGTTGGCCAGATCGGCCGCGGCGGTGAGCGGGAAGCCGCGCGGTACGCGCGAGCGCAGGATGGCGTCGATGCGCTCGTGGGAGAACAGCACCAGTGGCACGCCCGCGCCGCGCGCCCACGGCGCGAGCCAGCGCACGCTGAGTTTGTCGCTGCATTCGAGCACGTCGGGAGCGAGCCGGTCGAGCACCGCGCGGGTGCGGCGCGCGGTCAGCACGTGATAGCCCGCGGCGCCGAACTTGGGGCTGCGCACGGTGATCCGGCGACCGGCCGCGGTACGGTCCGCGTCGTCGTCGGGGCCGGGTACCACGAGCACCCGGTCGTGACCGGCGGCGGTGTAGCCGCGGCCGATCTCGTCCACGCAGGTGCGTAGCCCACCGGAGGCCGGTGTGTAGAAGTTGGCGAGCTGCACGATGCGCACTAGCCGACCGCCGATCCGACCAGCTCGGCGTAGGTGCACGCCCGCGCGCCCTCGGTCAGCGCGGCGTCGATGGCGCGCAGCGTCACCTCCCGCAGACCGGGACGACCGAGGTCGTCGGGATGCAGGGCGAGCCGGACCAGTCCGCCGCGCCGCGCCGCGCGCCTGGCCTGCGTCTCGAACAGCGCCGCGCCGAAGCGCTCGGACCAGCCGCCGCCGGGGCGGTGCGAGAGCGCGAACCCGCGATGCAGCTTTCCGGTGCGCAGGTCGTGCGCGCCGAAGTGGGAGGTGGTGTGGGAGAACCCCGCCGCGCGCAGTGCGCGCATCGCGCCGGGGGAGGCGAGCCAGCCCGGCGGCGTGAAACCCGTTGCGGACAGCTCGTGTCCGGCCAGCACCGCCGTGGCGTCGCGCAGTTTCGCCGCCGCCTGCGCGGTATCGAGCGCGGCGAATTCGGCCGCGCCGCGGGCGACCGCCCGTCCGACCAGCCGCCGCGGCAGCGCACCCTCCGGCCCGGCCCGATGTTCCCAGCCGTGCACCATGATCTCGTCACCCCCGGCTCGCCGCGCCCGCAGAAAACTCGCGTAGTCCGGCCGTTCGGCGAGCCGGGCCCCGCGCCACGGCCCCGGAATCACCAGCAGCGACACCGGAATCCCGAACGCATCCGCATCGGCGCACCAGCGCGCCGTTTCCGCCGCACTCGCCGGTGCCACGTCATGGATGCTCACCACCAACCGCGCACACACGCCCGGAAGGTAACACCGCCCGGTAGCCGCGACTTGAACATCAAGGTGGCATCGATTGAAGATCGGCCGGGGTCAGCGGTTCTCCGGACCGGTGTGCCGTCGATCGCCTCCGGGCCGCCGACGGTCAGCACCGGGCCGTCCACAGCGAGGATGGCGACCCGGTGCGGGCCGATCGGGTTCGGCCGGTCCGGCGAGCGGCGCGACTAGGGCTGCAGCAGGCCGATGACGTTGCCGTCGGTGTCCTTGACGGTGGCGATGAGCTTGCCGCCGCCCACGTCGCGCGGGTTGTCCTGCACCTCGGCGCCCGCTTCGACGAGTGCGTCGATGTGCTTGGCGATGTCCTCGACGTGCCAGTAGCCGATCGGCGCGGTCATTCCCTTCTTGCCGCCATTGGGGTCCAGGCCGATGTCCTGGCCCGCGATCCGGTAACCGACGTAGTACTCGGTGTCCGCGGTCGGTTCGGCGCCGAACAGCGCTCCGTACAGCGCCTTCGCCTTGACCAGGTCGGTGACGGGGTACACGATGGTCTTCAATCCCGCTGTCATGATTCGCTCCTTGTTCGCTGTGTCGGTCTGGTTCGGTAACTCAGCTCCGGTGTCCCTCCGGTTCCGTGTACTTGACCGGCCCGAACGGGAGGATGTGACAGATGGACGAGAAATTTCTCGCCGAGCGCTTCGAGGAATACCGCACGCACCTGCTCGCGGTGGCCTACCGGATTCTCGGCTCGGGTAGCGAAGCCGATGACGCGCTGCAGGAGGCGTGGCTGCGGTTGAGCCGCTCCGACGCGGACGCCATCGACAATCTCGGCGGCTGGCTGACCACGGCGGTGGCGCGGATCTGCCTGAACATGCTGCAGTCGCGCAAGACCCGCCGCGAGGAACCGCTCGACGCGCACGAGGCCGCCGAGCACGAACCCGCCGAGCCGGTGGCGGGCCCGGAATACGAGGCGGTACTCGGCGATTCGATCGGGCTCGCGCTGCTTGTCGTGCTCGATACGCTCGCGCCGCCGGAGCGGCTCGCCTTCGTGCTGCACGACATGTTCGCGGTGCCCTTCGTCGAGATCGCCCCGGTGGTGGGCAAGACACCCGCCGCGGCACGGCAATTGGCGAGCCGGGCCAGGCGGCGGGTGCAGGGCGCGCGCGCCACGGTGGACCGCGACCGGCAGCGCGAGGTGGTCGACGCCTTCCTCGCCGCCTCGCGCGGGGGCGAATTCGAGGCGCTGCTCACGCTGCTCGATCCGGAGGTGGTGCTGCGGGTCGACGGTGCCGCCATGTTGACCGGGGCCACCGCCGCCCTCGGCGCGAAGGCGGTGGCGGACACGTTCTCCGGCCGTGCCAAGGCGGCGCGGCTCGCGCTCGTCGACGGCCGGGCGGGCGCGATCTGGGCGGCGGGGGGCGCCACCAGGGTGGTCTTCGATTTCACCGTCGCGGGCGGCCGGATCGTCGCCATCGACCTGCTCGCCGACGCCGAGACGATCGAGCAGATGGAGCTGGAGCTCCAGGGCTGAGCCCGGCCGCGCTGTCACACCCCTCCTGTGCCACCGGTCATGGCTGTGACGGCGCGGCATCCGGTCGCGCCGGGTGACCGAGGCAGGGAGAGCCATGAAGTACAGCGCGAAAACGATCGGATATTGGATCAGTACGGCTTCGGTGGTGTTCGTACTCGCCACCGGAGGTGTCGCGGATCTGCTGCATCGCGCGGGCACCGCGGGCGGTATGACCGAACTGGGCTATCCGACCTATGTGATGACCATCCTCGGATTCTGGAAAGTGCTCGGCGCTATGGCAATTGCCGCACCGCGCTTTCCGCTGGTGAAGGAATGGGCTTATGCGGGTGCGTTTTTCGATCTGACCGGTGGGCTCGCCTCGCATATCGCGCACGGGTCGGCGTGGAATCACCTGCTGTACACGAGTTTGTTCGCGGTGGCCGTTGTGGTGTCGTGGGCGCTGCGCCCGGATAATCGCAGGCTCGGGGTCGCGGTGTTCCGCGGCTACGGCCGGGTGCCCGAACTGGAATCGGTTGCGCAGGTCAGGGTGTCGCCGCCACTGCACGCCGCCGCGTGAGTGCGGTCCGCCGCGTATCGAATCGGCCCGTCGCGCGATTGCGCGGCGGGTCATTCCTTTTCGCTATCCGAAGCCTCGAATCTACGCGCCGTCCAACATATTTCGGTGGCCTGTGCGCCGTGTCGGCGTATGATCGGGCCAGTGCGAGTGCCCGGGGGAAGTATGAGTGAGCCGGTGACCGCGAACTGGGATCAGTTCGTGCAGGCGCTGGCGCAATGCCTCGAGGAGCTACCCAGCCGGGCGACGGTGGTCATCGCGGCGCCCGGCAATCGTTATGTCCAATTCGTCCAATTCGATATCCGATTGTCCGCCGAACTCGCGGGCAACCACTACCTGATGCAGCCCATTCCGCCCGATGCCGAGCGGGCGCTGCGCGATCTCGGCTGGCGGGAGCCGGTGCTGCGCCGCGATGCCGACAACTGGACGCGCACACTGCTCTGGCCCATCTCGCACGACGGCCTCGTCGCCTTCGCCCGTTCGGTGGCCGTCGGCCTGCGCGACGCGCTCGGCGTGCGCACACCGGTGGAGCTGCGGGCGATGGGCTGGACCGAGGCCTCGGGTGAGCTGGATCTCACCGTCCTCGGTTTGAATTGATCCGAACCCGACGCCGCCGGTCCGCCGTCCGACCTCGCTCACTATCCTGAGAGACATGGCAGCAGGTAAGCCCACCAAGGAAGCGAAGGCCGCCGCGAAGGCGGCCCGCAAGCAGCAGTCGAAAGAACGCCGTCAGCAACTCTGGCAGGCGTTCCAGATGCAGCGCAAGGAAGACAAGCTGCTGCTGCCGCTGATGATCGGCGCCGTGGTCGGCATCACCGCCGTATTCGTCGTGATCGGCCTGCTCGTCGGGCTGTCGTGGTTCCTGTTGCCGCTGGGCATTCTGCTCGGCGTGCTCGTCGCGTTCATAATTTTCGGCCGCCGGGTGCAGAAGAACGTCTACACCAAGGCCGAGGGCCAGGCGGGCGCGGGCGCGTGGGTGCTGGACAACCTGCAGGGCAAGTGGCGGGTCACCAATGGCATCGCCGCGACCACCCAGCTGGACGCGGTGCACCGGGTGATCGGCCTGCCCGGCATCATCCTGGTCGGCGAGGGCAATCCGCAGCGGCTGAAATCGCTGCTGGCGCAGGAGAAGAAGCGCACCGCGCGGCTGATCGGCGATACCCCGATCTACGACGTGGTCGTCGGCAACGACGAGGGCCAGGTCCCGCTGAAGGAACTGCAGCGCTACCTGACCAAGCTGCCCCGCAATATCGACACCAAGCGGATGGACCTGATCGAGGGCAGGCTCGCGGCGCTGAGTTCGCGCAGCGGTCCCGCGCTGCCGAAGGGGCCGATGCCCGCGGGCGCCAAGATGCGCGGCGTGCAGCGCACCATCCGCAGGCGCTGACCCTCCTGCCATACCTCTTTCGAGGCCCGCATCCCAGTTGATGGGATGCGGGCCTTCGTTTTGTCCAGGCGTTGTTCCTGGTCATGGGCCGATCCGGCGGTGTGGGCGCGGGTTTCGCGAAAAAAGTTCATCGGTGTGGGAAGAAATCGGCCACCTCTAACCTTTAAAGTGATGATGACCAGTTAGATGATCGGCAGATACTTCAAGGAGCGAGCGATGACCGACGTGCGACACCACACCGTGCAGATCCAGGGCCAGTCCGTGTTCTATCGGGAGGCGGGCGATCCGGCGAACCCGACACTCGTACTGCTGCACGGATTCCCGACCAGCTCGGCGATGTTCCGCAACCTGCTGCGCGATCTCGGCGACCGCTACCACCTGATCGCGCCCGATCACATCGGCTTCGGGCAGTCCGCCATGCCGTCGCTGACCGAATTCGAGTACAGCTTCGACAAACTCACCGAGATCACCCAGGAACTGCTCGACACGCTCGGGATCGAGCGCTTCGCCCTCTACATCCAGGACTACGGCGCCCCCATCGGCCTGCGCATCGCGTCACGGAATCCGGAGCGCGTCACCGCGATCATCACGCAGAGCGGCAACGCCTACATGGAGGGCTTCACGCCGTTCTGGGAGCTGCTGTTCGCCCATGCCAAGGATCGGGCGGCCAATGAGGCGAAGGCGCGCGAGTTGCTGACGGCCGACGCGACGAAATGGCAGTACCTGCACGGTGTTCCGGCCGATCGGCAGGCGCTGGTCAGCCCGGACACCTGGACCCTGGATCAGGCGTACCTGGATCGGCCCGGCAACAAGGAGATTCAGCTGCAGCTGTTCTCCGACTACCAGTACAACCTGGACCACTACCCGGCATTCCAGAAGTACTTCGCCGAACACCGCCCGCCCGTGCTGATCGCCTGGGGTGAGCACGACGAGATCTTCGGCGCCGACGGCGCCCGCGCCTACCTGCGCGACCTGCCCGACGCCGAACTGCACCTGCTCGACGCGGGCCACTTCGCGCTGGAATCGCACGGTGCGGAGATCGCGGCACTGATCCGCGAGTTCCTCGGCCGTGTACTGGGCTGAGTTCAGGGCTGGCCGGATCTCCCGGTGGTCAGCAGCCAGGAGATCCGGTCGTAGGCCAGTGCGTGATAGACCACCAGCGCGGCCGCGAGCGCCAGCGACCACCGAGGCAGCTGGGCCAGCCACAATGCGAGCGCCCCGCCGCCGAACACCGCGAGCTCGACCAGCAGTCGGATCGGGCCCGCCACCGCGACCGGCGATTCGCCGCTACGGCTCGGATCGCCGGGAACGGTGAACACGCCCCACAGCGCCATCGCCGCGATCGGCAACACCACCACGAGCACATAGCGCCAGGGCGAATCGAACGCCCGCCAGCCGTAGACCCCGAAGGAACCCCACGCGAGGAGTTCCAGAACGAACCGGACGGCCAGCATGACCGGATTCAGCGACACCGCCGGAGCGTAGCCCGGAATTCGCGGCGAGGCGCGCCGAGACAATCGCGGGCCCCGCTGCCTGAATTCCGGCGGCGCCGCGCACCGATTCCGCCGCGGGAGCTAGGGGCAGAGCGTGCCGCCGACCGAGGCGGTGACACAGCCGGGTTGGACGCCCTCGGCGGGCTTGTCGCCGAAGTTGGCTGTCACCACCAGTTTTCCGTCGCCGAAGGTGGTGCGCTGGACGAGGTGGTCCGGGGTGAGCCAACGGAAGTCGGTCATCGGGGCGGTGCCAGCGGCCGACTGCAAGGTGCGGAAGTAGGCCTGTAGCTTCGCCATTCGCGGGCCCTGCTCGGCGATGGTCTGCGCGTTGAGGGTGTAGTTGAGCGGGGTGTTGTAGAGCATGGCGAGCAGGGCGCGGGAGTGCTGTTCGGCGGGCAGCTTGTTGAACGGCAGCTCCCAGCGGTCGGTGCTCACCACCGAGTCGTGCAGCACGGTCTCGTACAGCGGCACACGGTATTTCGGGTCGAACATCGCGGTGTGCAGTGCGGCGGGCAGCTCGACCGGTTTGAAGAAGACGCCGGGGCCGTTGGCGCCCGCGTAGGTGCCCCAGACCTGGCGATCCTTCTCCAGCTTCCACAGCCCGTTCGCGGTCGGCGTACTCGAACCGTGGCTGTAGGTGACCGCGCCCGCGGCCCAGGAGGATACGGATTCCGAGCCGAGCACCAGATGCTGTGCGACAGCGAGCATCCGGTCCATCCGGTGCTGCCGGTCCTGGAACTGGGTCATCGGGTGGTCCGGGCTGAAGTCGTCGAAGGTTTCGCCGGTGGCGTCGACATCGAGGAAGTAGCTGTTGGCGCCGTTGCGGGTGTTCGCGTCGACTCGCGAGGTCATCATCTCGCGATGTTCGGCGAGATACTGTGAGCTCAGGTAGCAGCCGCGACCGGCGAAACCGGTTTCCGGGCGGCCGTTTTCGTCGTGTACACAGCCGTCCGGCCATGCTGTGCCTGGCCAGCGCGAGGCCGGGTTGTCGACCTCGCCCGCCGGATTCTGTGCGTTGTCGAAGGTGTCGTAGGGCCCGACGAGATATCCGGCGTCGATGGCGGTTTCGACCGCCTCGGGCGTCATCGGGTGCTCATCGGCGTCGTAGCCGAGCCACATGTTCGTCAGGCCGAGCTCGCGCAATTTCTTCATCGCTTCGGGGCTGCGTCCGTCGCCCCACAGGTAGGCGTGGAAGGCGCCGATCAGCTTGCGCGCCTGCGGGTTCGCCGCGAACTTCTGCTCCAGGGTGGTCAGCTTGCCCTCTTGCTCGAGCAGCCGCCGATAGTCCTTGGCGGCCGCGACGGGCGAGCCATCGGTGAGCGCGAAGGTGACGGTGTACTGCTGAGTGCCTCGGTCGGGCCGGAACTCGTGTGTCGATGTCGTGCGCAGGCGGCCGTCGACCGAGGCGAAGGTCAGCGTGGTGCCGATATCGGTCGGCACCAGATAGCTCGCGCCTGTCGACCCGGCGCTGTAGCCCCAGAACGGCATCGACAGGTCCTGCACGCGCATCCCGTCCTCGCCGAGGAGGCCACCGTCGGCACCGTTCCAAAACTTATCCGCCACCGGGATATTCAGCCCCTCACCACGCGGAAGCTGGAGATCTGCCGCGCCGGCACCGGTCACCGGCCAGGCAAGCTTCTCGTCCCGAGTGCCGTTGATATCCACCGTCAACCGGCCGTTCCTGGCGGCGGCGGTGACATCCAGTCCCCGCGCCGGATAGGACCAATGCGCACCGGACTTGTCCACGCGCACCGCCCCCGGCGCACCCAATCCGCCCGCGGCGGCCGACAACTCGACCTGCCCGGCACGCACCGCGAGATCGGCCACACTGATCTCCGCCGTACCGCCGTCGACGGGCACCTCCACCGTGCCCCCGTCGACCCGCACCGTCGCCGTCGCCGGCGCGCTCCCCGCATGACAGCCACTCGCGCTGAGCGCGACCACTGTGACGACGGCGCTCGTCCATACGATTCGTCTCATGCCCGCACGCTAGAAGCCGAACGTTAGCGAAAAATCAGAGCCGAAGAGGGGCGGGGTCGTCGAGGATGGATTGATGGCGGGTGTGCGGTTCGTGCGGCGGGTGGACGGTATGACCTACGAGTTCGTTCGTGATGGTGAGGTGGATGGGTTTCCGTCCTACCGGCGGGTCGACCTCGATATCTGGTGTCGGCGGCTGCCCGATTTCGGGTGGGTGGTGTGCGATGAGGACGGTGTGGTGTCGAGTCGCCCGTTCGATGACGCGGGTCAGGGCGATGTCCCGCCGGAGGGAGTGTGGGTGACCTTCAAGGGCGATCGGTCGTATGTGTACGACCTGGTGCGCTTCGACGCTCCGGCAGTGCCGGGGGCCTAGCGGAGTGGCAGCGGCGGCGGGCAAGGAGGAGAGCGCCTTGGGATCCAACCGCCGAGTCCTCGAGCGATGTGGGTTCGACTGGGAACGCGTCGGTGTCGATCTCGGTGAGGTGGGCGCGGGTGGTTCGTCGGTAAATAGGGAGTTGTGATCGGTCAGCGGCGGTGGGGAGGTGGAGGGTGGGTAAGGCGCCGTCGTTCGGCGATGTGGGTTGGGCTCAGCACGGGTAGGTGTCGAGCTCGGCGAGGTAGCGGGCGCGCGAGGGTTCGTCGGTGCCGGGAGCCGTGACCGGTCAGTCGCTGGTGGGGAGGTGGAGGGTGAGGATCGCGCCGCCGTCGGGGGCGTTGGCCGCGGTGAGGGTGGCGTGGTGGGCGTTGGCGATCTGCTGGGCCATGGCGAGGCCGAGGCCGGAGCCCGCGGTGGCGCGGTTGGCGGGAGAGCGGTAGAAGCGCTCGAAAACCCTTGGCAGGTCTCGCGGATCGATGCCGGGGCCGTGGTCGCGGACGCGAAGGGTGTTGCCGGACAGGGTGATCTCGACCCGGCCGCCCCGCGGGCTGAACGCGGCCGCGTTGTCGACCAGGTTGGCGATCAGTTTCGCCAGCCGGGCCGGGTTGCCGTCGAAAGAGTACGGCGTTGTCCGGCAGTCGAATTCGATCTCCGGCCAGTGGGCACGCGCGGTGTCGGCGACGGCGTGCGCGATGCGATCCAGCGCGACGGGCTCGGTGGCCGAGGTCGGTTCCGCCCCCCGGGCCAGGTCGACGATATCGTCGATGAGGGCGCGCATGTTCTCGGTGCTGCGGGCCAGCCCCGCCCGGACGCGCACGCGCTGCTCGTCGCTGAGCCGATCGCCGCGGGCCAGCAGCTCCGCATTGGCGATGATGCCGGTCAGCGGCGTGCGCAGCTCGTGCGAGGCGTCCGAAACCAGCCGCTTCTGCGATTCGATGGAATCGTCGAGCTCGCGCAGCATGCTGTTGATCGACGCGCCGAGCGTCGCCAGCTCATCGGAGCCCGCTTCGGACACCCTGCGCTTCGGATCCCGTTGCGCGGCAACCGACTCGGCCTCGCGCGAGAGCGCGGCGACCGGCCGCAGCGAATACCGCGCCACGGCGTAACCCAGCACCGCGGCCGCCCCGATTCCGGCCGCGCACAGCGCGACGAGCAGCCGCTTGATCCGCTCCAGCGCCCTGATCTGCTGATCGGATCGCACCGCGACGAGTAGCGCACCGCCTTTCGGCAGCGGCGTCACATACATCCGCCCCTCGGTACCCGCGAGCTCGATATCGATGAACCCGGGCCCGTGCCGCCCCTCGAGCACCTCGGTGACGACCCCTGGCGTCGGCAGCACCGACGACCGATCGCCCGCCTTGCGCAACACCTCATAACAGGCAGGCGACGACAGATACGCGCACTCACCACCGATCCCGGGATCCTGACCACTCGCGATCCGCAACTGCAACGCCGTAGCCTCCCGCACCAACCCGAGATCCAGACTGCGATAAACCTCCCGCGACGAGATCCAATACGCCCCCGCCGCACACAGCACCACCACCCCGGCCACCGCCACCGAGGCGGCCACCGCCATCCGCGTCCTGATCCGCAACCGCCGGTTCACGCGGCTCCGCCCCGGATATGCGGCTGGTGTGAGCTCTGCCGCGCACTGAGCTCGCCGCCGCGCACGAACTTTCGCCGCAGAACGTGCGCGGCGCTGAAATCGTTGCGCTGCAATGAGTTTCGGGCACGTATCCGATCGGTGAAGCTGAACGTGGTGCGCCGAGCAACAGTCGCCGCCCCTGTCCTGATTCGCGGCTGATGTGAGGCCTGTCGCGCACCGAACTCACCGCCGCGCACGGGTTTCGACCGAAGAAGACGCACGACGGTGGAATCGGTGTGCGGCAGTGCTGCTGGCGTCATGGGAGTTCCAGGCGGTAGCCGACGCTGCGGACGGTGTGGATGATCCTTGGGGCGCCTTCGGTTTCGAGTTTGGTGCGGAGGTAGTTGATGTAGACGGCGAGGGAATTGGATTGGGGGCCGAAGTCGTGGCCCCAGACGCGGTCGATGATCACCTCGCGGGTCAGCGTCAGACCGGCGTTGGCGACCAGCAGTTCCAGGAGGGCGAATTCGGTCTGGGTGAAATCGATGGTGCGGCCGGACCAGGTGCCGCGCCGGGATTCGGGGTCCAGGGTCAACGCGCCGAGCTGGACCGGGGGCGCGTCGAGCGCCGCGCGGCGTAGCAGGGCGCGCACGCGGGCGCTGAGTTCATCGATATCGAACGGTTTCGGCAGGTAGTCGTCGGCGCCCGCATCGAGCCCGGCGATCCGGTCGCCGACCTCGCCGCGCGCGGTGAGCACCAGGATCGGAATCCGGTCACCCTGCTCGCGCAGCAGCCGGCAGACGGTGAGCCCGTCGACGCCGGGCATCATCACATCGATCACCATCGCGTCGAAGACGTTGTCCGCCAACGCGGACAACGCGGCCGTGCCGTCGGCCACCGCGCGGACCGCATGCCCATCCGACTCGAGAGTGGCGGCCACCGCCTCGCGCACCGAGGAATCGTCGTCGACGACGAGTATCACCGGCGGCACCGCAGGCCTGCGTGACTCGGTTGGTCCGCCCGCTCAGCCGTTCGGCGGTAACTCAGCGGGAACGCACCAGGGCGGTGCCGGTGGCGCGGTCGTGCATGCCGCGGCCGTCGGCGTCGGTGAACAGGGCGGGGACCACGAAGACCAGGAGCACCTGGCGGGCCAGCGCGCGGACGAAACCGACACCGCCGGTGGAGTCGATGCGGATCACCCGCAGGCGCAGGAAGTACTGGCCCGGGGTGAAGCCGAACAGCGTCACCGTCACCAGGCCGATCACGAACCAGGACAGCCAGGTCGGGGTGGCCAGCGCGCTTGTCACCACCTCGAAGTTCGACGGCCGCTGCTGGCCTGCGGGAATGGTCATCCCGGCGAGGATGCGTTGCGGGTCGGGACGCACGATCAGCGCGGCGATACCCATCGCGAGGATCCAGTCCACGAACAGCGCCGCGATCCGGCGCATCATGCCGACCAGTGCGCCGACGCCTTCGCGCGGCAGGCCGAGTAGCTCGCCGGGATAGTCGGGCGTCGCCGGATCGGCAGGGTCGGGCGTCGGTCCGGAGAGCCAGGATCCCGTGCTGCGTGCCATGGCCACCACTTTATGCGGGGGCGATGGCGCCGCAGGCACCGCGTAAGGGGACTTCGCGTCGTTGCCTGCCTGGGCGGGTGGCAGGATTAGCATGCTCTTCGAGCCCGAGTGGTCATCACCACCCGGTCAGCCGCACGTGTAACACTGGCGAAACACAGCCTTGACTGCGGGGAAACTTCGCGTCCATAGCGTCTGGACGCGACGAACCCATGCAATCAACACGGCTGGGAACCGATCCGTAAGGAGAACAAGTGACGTTCAGCACGGCCGAAGAGGTCATCAAGCACATCAAAGAAGAGGAGATCGAGTACGTCGATATCCGCTTCAGCGATCTTCCGGGTGTGCAGCAGCACTTCTCGATCCCGGCGAAGGCTTTCACCGCTGACCTCGCCGAGGAGGGTCTAGCCTTCGACGGTTCCTCCGTGCGCGGCTTCCAGTCGATCGACGAGTCGGACATGCTGCTGCTGCCGGACTTCGGCACCGCGCGCATCGACCCGTTCCGTGCCGCCAAGACGCTGAACCTGAACTTCTTCGTGCACGACCCGTTCACCCGTGAGGCCTACAGCCGCGACCCGCGTAACGTCGCGCGCAAGGCGGAGGAGTACCTGAAGAGCACCGGCATCGCCGACACCGCCTACTTCGGTGCCGAGGCCGAGTTCTACATCTTCGACTCGATCCGCTACGACTCGGCGATGAACGGCGCGTTCTACGAGATCGACTCGATCTCCGGTTCCTGGAACACCGGCGCCGAGTACAACGCCGACGGCACCCCGAACCGCGGCTACAAGGTGCGCAACAAGGGTGGTTACTTCCCCGTCGCGCCGTACGACCACTACGTCGACCTGCGCGACAAGATCTCGACCAACCTGCAGAACGCGGGCTTCGAGCTCGAGCGCGGCCACCACGAGGTCGGCACCGCCGGCCAGGCCGAGATCAACTACAAGTTCGGCACCCTGCTGGGCGCGGCCGACGACCTGCAGCTGTTCAAGTACATCGTGAAGAACACCGCGTGGCAGGAAGGCAAGACCGTCACGTTCATGCCGAAGCCGCTCTTCGGTGACAACGGCTCGGGCATGCACGTGCACCAGTCGCTGTGGAAGGACGGCAAGCCGCTGTTCCACGACGAGGCCGGTTACGCGGGCCTGTCGGATCTGGCGCGCCACTACATCGCGGGCATCCTGCACCACGCCCCGTCGCTGCTCGCGTTCACCAACCCGACCGTGAACTCCTACCACCGTCTGGTTCCGGGCTACGAGGCCCCGATCAACCTGGTGTACTCGCAGCGCAACCGCTCCGCCGCGGTGCGCATCCCGGTCACCGGCAACAACCCGAAGGCCAAGCGCATCGAGTTCCGCGCGCCGGACTCCTCGGGCAACCCGTACCTGGCCTTCGCCGCCATGATGATGGCGGGCCTGGACGGCATCAAGCGCAAGCTCGAGCCGCTGGCCCCGGTCGACAAGGACCTCTACGAGCTCCCGCCGGAGGAGGCCAAGAACATCCCGCAGGCCCCCACCTCGCTGGCGTCGGTGATCGACCGCCTCGAGCAGGATCACGACTACCTGCTCGAAGGCAATGTCTTCACCTCCGACCTGATCGAGACCTGGATCGACATCAAGCGCACCCAGGAAATCGCCCCGGTCAACCTGCGCCCGCACCCGTACGAGTTCGAGCTGTACTTCGACGTCTAAGTCGGCGACAGTGAATACACTGCAGCCCGTGCCGTTTGTCGGCACGGGCTGCAGTGTTCTAGGGGGGAATGATGGATTTCGAGAAACAGCCTGGTGCGCAAGAGGATTCGCCCGGTGGATGTCTCGCCGCGGCGATCCGTATTCCGGTGCGGATCGTCGCGCTGGTGTTCGTGGTGCCGATCCGGCTGGTGTGGGATGCGCTCGTCGCGGTCGGACGCCGGCTGCGGGACTCGGTCCTGTTGCCGTTCGGCCGCGGGCTCAGGTGGCTCGGGCATGTGCTGTTAGTCGTTCCGGCCCAATGGTTTTGGCGTCATGTGGTGACGCCGCTCGGACGTCTTGCCGCACAGGCGATTCGGGCGCTGGGGAGTGCGCTCGGATGGTTGTACCGCTCGGTGCTCACGCCGGTCGGGCGGGCGATCGCGTGGGTGGTGAAAGGTATCGCGATGGTGTTCGGCGCCATCGGGTATCTGATGTACCGGGCGCTGTCCTGGTTACTGCGGTATCTGGTCGTCGTGCCCGCGCGCTGGCTGTGGCGGCACGTCTTGATGCCGATCCGCGCCTGGCTGGCCTGGCTGGCTCGGCAGATCTCGATCGGACTCGCCTGGTGCTATCGGGCACTGGCCTGGGTGGCCCGGTGGATCCAGGTCGGACTCGTCTGGTGCTACCGGGCGCTGGCCTGGCTGGTGTACTACTTCGTTGTCGTACCCGCACAATGGGTTTGGCGCACCGCGCTGATCCCCCTGGGAACGGCGATAGCCTGGGCGTTCCGTCAACTCGGTGCCGCGCTCTTCTGGTTGTTCGCAGCGATCGCCTGGCTGCTGCGGAACATCGTTGTCCGCCCGGCCCTATGGATCTACCACCGCGTGATCGTCCCCGTGGCCCGCGCGATCGCCGACGCCGTCGCCTACGCATGGCGCGTCGCTGGGCACCTATCCCGCGCGATAGGCCGCTTCCTAGCCGCCCTCGCCCGCTGGCTCATCATCCGCCCCGCCCGCTGGCTCTACCGAACAACCCTCACCCCGCTGGGCCACTTCCTCCGTGACACCCTCTGGCGCCCCACCGCCACCCTCGCCGCCCAAATCCGCACCACCACCCGCCAAGCCCTCACCACTGCCCGCACCACCATCCGCCAAACCCGGAAAGACATCCGCCACACCCTCTTCGGCCCACCCCGCTGACCAACGCCCGCCTGCGGTCGCAGGGAACAAGATCATCAGGAACTGAGGTAACTGTTGTGCGAGAGGCGAGTTGCGTGAGTTCCTGATGATCTTGTGGATGGCGCGCAGACTGGTGGGGTGCGGTGGGTTCGCAGTTATTACGCAGATGAGGACGTCTGGCTGATGTTCGAGATCGGTGACGACGGGTGGGTGTGTCGGCAGGTCGATCTGCAGGGGCCGGAGTTACGGCCGGTGACGGCTGCGGCGCTCGATGAGGTGATGTTCGCGCGGGACAACGAGGGTATCGCGGCGGTTCAAGCGTACGAGCGTAAGTACGGTGTGGTGACGGACGGCAATACAGCGGACTGGGATCCTGGGCCCGACGCGCTCACCCAGGTCACCGCGGCGGAATTCGAGCGGGCGTGGGTACACGCTCGTCGCGCTATCGAAGGAAGCAACTGAGCTTCGAAACGAAGTGGGTGGGGGGAGCGACATACGGGTTGGTTTCGTCCGACGAATTCGATCGAGAGGAGTTGAGCCCTTGAAGATGATGCGTGTTGTGGCTGGGGTTGTGCTTGCCGCCGCGGCGGTGGCGGTGGTTCCGGGGGTGGCGTCGGCGGATGATCCAGAGTTTCCGCGCAATGGGGTCGTGCCGCCGGGGACGTATCGGATCACGCGGAATCCGTCGAATGTGGTCGGGTCGCCGGTCGAGAACTGTGATCTGCAGGTGTTCGTGGACGGGCGGACGGTGGTGCTGGTGTGCGGGGGATCCAGTCGGAGCGGGCGGCAGGCGCCGGTGGGGCCGGACGAGACCTATGCGACGTTCGATGGGCTACCGTACGGGCTCGACCTACGCGATATCGACCCGCGTCAAGGGCTGTGGTCGGGGACGCTGAATATCCCGGGGACGCCGATTCTCGCGCCGTATCCGCTGGCCGGTATTTCACTGTTCCGGCGGTGACCTCCCGGACTAGCCTTCGGTCATGGCGATCAATGACAGGTTCTCCGAAATCCCTGATGTCGCTCCGGGTTTCGGCTATTCGCATGCGGTGACCACGTCCGGGCGGCTGGCGTTCGTCTCGGGGCAGGTCGCGGTGGACGTCGACGGCAAGCTGGTCGGGCCGGGCGATTTGGCCGCGCAGACCAGGCAGGCGCTGATCAATATGCAGAATGTCTTGCGGGCGTTGAAGGCTGATTGGGCCGACGTCGTGAAATTCACCTGGTTCGTGACCGATGTCGAGCAGGTGCAGGTGATCCGGGACGTACGTGACGAATTCCTGCGGCCCGCACTCGGTGAGCTGCCGAACCCGGCCAGCTCGCTGGTGCGGGTGGCGGGTCTGTTCAAGCCGGAGTTCCTGATCGAGGTGGAAGCCGTGGTGGCACTGGGCGAGTGAGTCAGCGGTGCGGGCTCTCCACGCGGGTCGATAGCGGAGCCGCGCGCCACCAGTCGAGTTGGGTAGCGGTGCGGCCCGCGGGGGATTCGCAGTACATCAGGAATTCGGTGCCGCCGGAGTTGCTGGGGAACCTGGTCAGCATCCGGGCGGCCGGGTAGACGCCGGGCGGATACTTGTCCTCGGTGAACTGGTACATGGAGTAGGGGCGGTCGCCGTGCAGGCCTTGGACGGCGACGGTGAGCGGTAGCCGATTCAGCACCTCGAGCACCTGCGCCGCCGAAGGGTAGGCGAACAGTGCGTAGGCGATAACCGGGATCTGGGTGATGCCTTCGTAGTCGGTGGGATAGCTGCAATACCAAGCCCCGGTCCAGCCCGCGAACCCGGGATCATCCAGCGGCGCCAGATACCGATTCACCGTCGCATCAACGCAATACGCCCGGTTGTACCCTTCCCCGGAGTGCGGAACGTGCGGCAGCATCGCCGGAAATGTCTGCGTAATCTCTTGAATCGCAGCCAGATCAGGTGGTGTGGGAATCGGCCGCGCCACGGAACTCGCCCCAACGGTGGGCGCGGAATCGCCGGGGATCAAGGCCGCGAACCCGGCGAGCGCGATCCCGACCGCGACAATCACTGCGAGAACTCCTCGCCGCACCCACCGAGGCTCGGCGCCGACGAGATTCGCACCGGTGGTGGCGTCGGCGCCGGGGGCCGATGGCGGGGCGTCGGAGATCGGGGTGCGAGTGGTAGGGACGCTGGTGGCCGGGGTGCTCGGTCTTCGTGGGTTGGCTGCCGGGGCGTCGGCAACCTGAGAAGGAGTTGCGGCGGCATCGCTCTTCGGCGCGTTGGGCGGGTCGTCGGTGGGGTGGGTGTGCGGTAGTTCGGGTGTTCGGGGGTGGGACGGGGTCAATGCGGCGGCGGCCGCTGCGGCGAATTGGGTGCAGGAGGCGTAGCGGTCGTCGGGGTTCTTCGCCAGTGCTGTGCCGAGTACTTCGTTCAGCGCGGCGGGGAGGTCGGGGCGGAGGGTGGTGGCGAGGCGGGGGTGGGCGTCGAGGCCGTGGAAGGGCAGTGCGCCGGTGAGGAGTTGAAAGAGGGTGCAGGCCAAGGAGTATTGGTCCGAACGCGGGTCGATCGGGCCGCTGTTCAACTGTTCGGGGGAGGCGTAGCCGAGGGTAGCGAGGACGGTGCCGGTCCGGGTCAGTCGGGTGGGGTCGTCGAGCAGCCGGGCGATGCCGAAATCGGTCAGCAGCACCCCTGGGCGTTGCTCCGGTGTCGCGCGGGCCAGCAGGATATTCGACGGTTTCACGTCGCGGTGCAGTACGCCCGCTCCGTGCGCGTAGTCGAGTGCCTCGGCGGTTTCGGTGATGATCCGCAGCGCGCTGCCGGAGACGAAGGTGCCCGAGGCCGCGTTCTCGCCGTCGACGTATTGCATGGCGATCCACAGCTGTTCGTCTTCGATGCCGCGGTCGTAGACGGTGACAATATTCGGATGGTGCAGTCGCGCGGAAAGATCGGCCTCGCGCTCGAACCGCGCCCGAATCACGCTGTCGGAGCTCAACTCCCGATTGAGCAGCTTCAGCGCCGTCAACCGCGGCAGCCGGGGATGTCGCGCCAGGTACACGCCACCCATGCCGCCGAGCCCCAACTGGCGCTCGATGGCATAGCCCGCGAACACATTTCCACTGCGCAGCACTCCGGCCTCCCCGTCCTGCTCAGCCGATCATAAGCACCACACCGGCCGTTTATCGCGGTTCTCGGGTGTCCAGTGGGGATCTCGCTGGCCGCGGTGCGAGTCTCGCTGGGTGAGGCAGAAGCGGCGGGATCGCCGGGAAACCTAGCAAGCGCTTGGATGACGGTTCTACTGTCGCCCGGCATGAAGATTTCGATTGTTTCCCTGATCGGTGCGGCACTGGCGACGGTGGCGCTGACCGCGGCGTCGCCGGTGGCGTTCGCCGAACCGGATCTGGAGGTGGATTCCGTTGCGGCGGCGCGGATCGACCTGCAAGGGGCGGTGAATGTTCGTGATATCGGCGGGTATCGGACCTATGACGGTAAGAAGGTGAAGCCCGCCAAGGCCATTCGCTCCGATTCGCTGGAAAAACTCACCCCCGCCGACCTGACGAAGCTGGGTGCGCTGAACCTGAAGGCCGTGGTCGATCTGCGGACGCAGGCCGAGATCCAGTTCAGCGGGCCGGACAAACTGCCGCAGGGAGTTCCGCTGGTCTCCCGGCCGATCGACGACACCGGACTGTTCCCGCAGATGCTGCAGATCATCCAGACCAGGGATCCGCAGAAGCAGCAGGAGGCGCTGGGCAACGGCAAGGCCGAACAGATCATGGCCCGGGTCTACGGCAGCTTCCTGACCGCGGATTCCCGCGCCAAGTTCGGGCAGACGATCAAGGACATCGCGGCCACCGACAAGCCGACGCTCTACCACTGCACCGCGGGCAAGGACCGCACCGGCTGGCTCACCTACGTCATGCTGCGCGCGGTCGGCGTGCCGGAACAGACTGCGCGGCAGGACTATCTGCTGTCCAACCAGTTCCGTGCCGCGGCCGATCAGAAGCTGCGCGACGACGTCAAGCGCGCCGGGCTGATGCAGAACCCTGACCTGCTGATCCCGCTGCAGGAGGTGCGTGATGCCTATCTGGACAGCGCGATCGACAAGATGGAACAGGCATACGGCGACTTCGGCAAGTTCCTCACCGACGGCCTCGGCCTGGACGCCATGACCATCGTCAAGTTACGGAAGAACCTCGTCGGCTGAACGGAACACGGTGGGGCCGAGTGCTTCTCGGCCTCACGCGTGCTCCTTGCGCATGGCCTCGGCAAGGGGAGCGGGCATATGCTCGTGGCGCAGATAGGCGCGGGTGAAGTGCCCGGTGCCGTGCGAGAGCGAGCGCAGATCGATGGCGTAGCGGCTCAACTCCAGCTCCGGCACCTCCGCGCGGACGATGGAGCGGCCGGGCGAGGCGGGTTCGGTGCCGAGGACGCGGGCGCGGCGGCTGGACATATCGCTCATCACCGGGCCCACGTATTCGTCCGAAATCTCCACCGCCACTTCGGCGATCGGTTCCAGCAGGCTGATGCGGGCGGCGGCTGCGGCATCGCGCAGCGCGAGCGCCCCCGCGGTCTGGAAGGCGGCGTCGGAGGAGTCGACCGAGTGGGCTTTGCCGTCGAACAGGGTCACCCGGATATCCACCAGCGGATGCCCGACGATCAAGCCGCGCGCCGCCTGGGCGCGCACGCCCTTCTCCACCGACGGAATGAACTGGCGCGGCACCGCGCCGCCGACCACCTTGTCCACGAATTCGATACCCGACCCGCCGGGCAGCGGCTCGACCTCGATCTCACAGATCGCGTACTGGCCGTGCCCGCCGGACTGCTTGACATGCCTGCCGCGCGCGGATGCCTTGGAGGCGAAGGTTTCCCGCAGCGCGACCCGATGATCCACCACATCGACCTGCACGCCGTAGCGGGTGCGCAGCCGCTCCAGCGCGACGTCGCGATGCGCCTCGCCGAGACACCACAGCACCAGCTGATGGGTCTGCGTGTTCTGCTCCAGCCGCACCGTCGGATCCTCGGCGACCAGTCGGTTCAGGCCCTGGGAGAGCTTGTCCTCGTCGGCCTTGCTGTGCGCCTTGATGGCGACGGGCAGCAGCGGATCCGGCATCGCCCACGGTTCGATCAGCAGCGGCGTCGCCTTGGCCGAGACGGTGTCGCCGGTTTCGGCGTGGCCGAGCTTGGTGACGCAGGCGATATCGCCCGCGATGGCCTGGCCGAGCGGGCGCTGCTGTTTGCCGAAGGGCAGGCTGATGGAGCCGACGCGCTCGTCGATATCGTGACCGGATTCGGGACGGTCGGCGCCGTGACCGCAGACGTGCACGGTTTCGTCGGGGTGCAGCGTGCCGGAGAAGACGCGGATCAGCGATACCCGTCCGACGTACGGATCCGACATCGTCCTGATCACCTCCGCCGCAAGGGGTCCGGCGGGATCGCAGGTGAGCGGTGTCGCGGTGGCGCCGTCAACGGTGTGCGCCATGGGCACGGGATGTTCTGTGGGCGTGGGGAATCCGCCGGTGATGAGCTCGAGCAGTTCGACGGTGCCGAGGCCCTGTTTGGCGCCGTCGGCGGCGGGTGCGGCGATGAGCACGGGGTGGAAGCTGCCACGCGCCACGGCCCGTTCGAGGTCGGAAACCAAAGTGGCGTGGTCGATATCGTCGCCGGCGAGGTAGCGCTCCATCAGGGTTTCGTCTTCGCTCTCGGCGATGATGCCCTCGATGAGACGGTCGCGTGCCCCGGTTTCCATCTCGCCGTCGGCGGTGGTGCGTTCACCCGTGGAGTAGTCGTAGGTGTGCTGTCCGAGCAGATCGACCAGTCCGGTCACCATGCGCTGCCCGTCGCGGCCCTTGGCCCCGTACACCGGAAGGTGCAGGGGCAGCATACTTTCCGCGGAGTCGGCACCGAGGACGGTCCGGCAGGTTTCGGTGGCCTCGTCGAAATCGGCCTGCGAGGTCTCCAGGTGGGTGATCACGATGGCCCTTGGCATGCCGAGGCGCGCGCATTCCTGCCACAGCACATGTGTTGCGCCGCCGACGGTTTCGGCGGCCTCGGTGGCCGAGACGACGAACAGCGCGGCGTCCGCGGCGCGCAGGCCCGCACGCAGCTCGCCGACGAAATCGGCGTATCCGGGGGTATCCAGCAGATTTATCTTGATGCCGTCCCAGCTCAGCGGGACCACCGACAGCTGAACCGACCGGCGCTGGCGATGTTCGATCTCGTCGTAGTCCGATACCGAGGTGCCGTCCTCGACCCGCCCTGCCCGATTCACCGCCCCCGTGGCCAGCGCCAACGCCTCGACCAGCGTCGTCTTCCCCGATCCGCTCGGCCCGACCAGGACGACATTGCGGATGCCCTCCGGCCGCGCCGCCGTCACTACTCTGCCGTTCACCTCTGCGGGTGCACTCGTCCTGTCGACCATGTGATCAGCTCCAGCTAGACACCTGCCGTACTTCGAGCTTCCCACCAACATTCACCCGCCGCACACGCTTCGCTCGAGATGATCGTGCGCACGCTCGAACGAAACGAGCCCCCGCACGCCTGGTGCGGGGGCTCGTTCCGAAGGGCGATCAGTTGCCGAAGCGGGCGAGGACGGCGCTGGCTTCTTGGGAGGCGGTGCCTTCCTGGGCGAGGTGGGCCATGGTGGCCGGGATTTCGCGGCCGTGGTGGGTCATGGCTTGGGCGTAGAGGCGGCCCGCGCGGTAGGAGGAGCGGACCAGGGGGCCCGCCATGACGCCGGCGAAGCCGATTTCCTCGGCGACGCGGGAGTGCTCGACGAACTCCTCCGGCTTGACCCAGCGGTCGACCGGGTGGTGGCGGGGGGAGGGGCGCAGGTACTGGGTGATGGTGAGGATGTCGCAGCCCGCCTCGTGCAGGTCGCGCATCGCCTGGGTGACCTCGTCCGGGGTCTCGCCCATGCCGAGGATCAGGTTCGACTTGGTGACCAGGCCCGCTTCGCGCGCGGCGGTCAGCACGGACAGCGAACGCTCGTAGCGGAACGCGGGGCGGATGCGCTTGAAGATGCGCGGCACCGTTTCCAGGTTGTGCGCCAACACTTCCGGGCGCGCGGAGAAGACCTCGTCCAGCTGCTCGGGCACCGCGTTGAAATCGGGGATGAGCAGTTCGACGCCGGTGTTCGGGTTGAGCTTCTTGATGGCGCGCACGGTCTCGGCGTAGAGCCAGGCGCCGCCGTCCTCCAGGTCGTCGCGGGCGACGCCGGTGATGGTCGAGTAGCGCAGGCCCATCGCCTGCACGCTCTCGGCAACCCTGCGCGGCTCGTCCCGGTCGAGTGCGGCCGGTTTGCCGGTGTCGATCTGGCAGAAGTCGCAGCGGCGGGTGCACTGCTCGCCGCCGATCAGGAAGGTGGCCTCACGGTCTTCCCAGCATTCGAAGATGTTGGGACAGCCCGCCTCCTCGCAGACCGTGTGCAGACCCTCGCGTTTGACCAGGCCCTTGAGTTCGCTGTACTCGGGTCCCATGGTCGCGCGGGTGCGAATCCAACTGGGTTTGCGCTCGATCGGGGTCTCCGCGTTGCGCGCCTCGATCCGGAGAAGTTTGCGTCCGGCCGGTGCTGAAGCTGAGGTCACTTGATCGACCTTACGCCTCCATTATTTGGCGGTGCGTACCACTCCTGCCTCCGCCTCGCCCGCGCTCGCCGCGCTCGCTCCCGCTTGTGTGACCCGCGCGATATCGTGCGCCGTCACCGGCAGCTCACCCTGCAGTGCGCGGATGATCGCGTCGGTCACGAGCGGCTTCACCTCGGCGACGGTGACCTCGCGCCCGAGCTCGCGGCTGAGCGTGGTGACGCCCGCGTCGCGGATGCCGCAGGGCACGATGGCCTGGAAACCGTCGAGCGCCGAATTGCAGTTGAGCGAAATGCCGTGCAGGGCAACGCCGCGCTGCACGCGCACGCCGATGGCGGCGATCTTGCGCTCGGAGAACAGCTCGGTGGCGGGTAGCCACACACCCGAGCGGCCCTCGACGCGGCCGCATTCCAGCCCCATCTCACTGCACACGGTGATCAGCGCTTCTTCCAGCCTGCGCACGTAATTGACCACGTCGACCGGTTCGGCGAGCCGCACGATCGGATAGCCGACCAGCTGGCCAGGCCCGTGCCAGGTGATCTTGCCGCCGCGATCCACCTCGATCACCGCGCTGCCGTCGATCGGCATGTCCTCGGCCTCGGTGCGGCGGCCCGCGGTGTAGACGCTGGGGTGCTCGAGCAGCAGCAGATGGTCGTCCCCCAGGCCCTCGGCGCGTTCGGCGGCGATCTTGCGCTGCAGATCCCATGCGGCGTGGTAGTCGATCAGTCCGAGATCCTCGACCACGATCGGGGTCGTATCGAATCGAGCGGACCAGGTGGTGCGCGTGTCGTTCACGACCTCGACGGTACGCCCAGCGGGTCCGTCTATTCCAGTGGCACGGTGTGGGGAGTGCCACAGGGTTGCCGTACATCGCATTGATCGGCGCGGGCGAATGCCGGAAGATTGCCGAATACGCTTCGGCGGCAACACCTATCGCGCTCAGCGCGCGTGCACCGGCAGGGTCGCCTGCATCAGGGTGAGGTCCATCCAGCGGCCGAATTTGTGGCCGACCTCGGGCATCTCGGCGACGATGCGGAACCCGAACCGCTCGTGCAGTGCGATCGAGGCGGCGTTGGTCGATTCGATGCCCGCGATCATCGCGTGTACCGAACCCGCGCCGCGCGCCCTGGCCAGCAGTTCGGTCAGCAACGCGGTGGCCACCCCGCGCCGATGGAACCGCTCGTCGACGTACACCGAATTCTCCACGGTGTAGCGGTATCCGGCCTTCGGCCGCCACGGACCGTAGCTGGCGTATCCGGCGACCTCGCCCTCGATATCGGCGACGAGCACCGGCATCCCCGCCGTGGTACGCGCGGCGAACCAGGCCTGCCGCTCCTCGATGCCGACCTGTTCGAGATCCCAGATCGCCGTGGAGGTGGCGATATTCGCGTTGTGGATCGCCAAGATGGCGGGGAGGTCTGCTTCGTTCGCGTCGCGAATGTCGATCATCGGGCTGCTCCGCTTCGACCGAGCGTCGCGGCCAGCGCGGCGCCGATGGTCGGATGGTGGAATTGGTAGCCCGCTTCTTCGAGGGCCGTCGGAATTGCTCGGGGCCCGTGCAGGATCGCCTCCTGCGCGAACTCGCCGACGAGCGCGCGCAACGCGAACGCGGGCACGACGAGCGGTGCGGGCCGGTGCATCGCGCGGGCCAGCGCGCGGTTGAATTCGGCGTTGGTGACCGGCGCGGGGCCGACCGCGTTGATCGGCCCGGCCACCTTGTCGTTGCTCAGCGCGAACAGGATCGCGCCGATCTCGTCGTCCATGGAGATCCACGGGGTGTACTGGCGCCCGTTGCCGAGCCGCCCGCCGAGCCCGAGCGAATACAGCGGTTGCAACATGCCGAGCATGCCGCCCGCGCGGGACAGCACGACGGCGCTGCGCACCAGTACGACGCGGGTGCCCGCGTCGGCGGCGGGTTTGGTCGCGGCCTCCCAGTCGCGGCACATGGTCGCGAGGAAACCCGAACCGGCGGGCGAGGATTCGTCGACGACCCGGTCGCCGGTCTCGCCGCCGTAGTAGTGCACGCCGCTGGCGTTCACCAGCACCGGCACGCCCGTGGCGGCCACCGCGTCGGCGAGCACATCGGTCGGGGTGACGCGGCTGTCGCGCAGCTCCTGTTTGTAGCTGCCGTTCCAGCGGCGCCGCCCGATGCCCGCCCCGCACAGGTTGACCACCGCGTCGGCGCCGCGCAGGGCGCGCGCGTCCAGCTCGGCGCGCGCCGGATCCCAGACGAATTCGTCCGGGGCGCCGGCGGCGCGCCGCACCAGCCGGGCCACCTCGTGCCCGTCGCGGCGCAGTGCCGCGACGAGCGCCGTCCCGATCAGTCCGGACGAACCGGCGATCACGACCTTCATGGGTGGACGACCATTCCTTTACAGACCGAGATCGGCCTCGAAGGCGGCTTCCTCCAGCCGGTGCCGGATGGTGGTGAGGAACCGGCCCGCGTCGGCGCCGTCGATGAGACGGTGATCGTAGGTGAGCGGCAGGTAGCACATCGAGCGAACGCCGATGGACTCGTTGCCGGTCTCGTCGGTCACCACCACGGGACGCTTCACGATCGCCCCGGTGCCGAGCATGCCCGCCTGCGGCGGCAGCAGGATCGGGGTGTCGAACAGCGCGCCCTGGCTGCCGATATTGGTGATGGTGAAGGTGCCACCGGCCAGCTCGTCCGGCTTGAGGCCGCCGTTGCGTGCCCGGTTGGCGATATCGGCGATGGCCCGCGCCAGCCCCGCCAGCGACAGGTCACTGGCGTTGTGGATCACCGGGGAGAGCAGGCCCTGCTCGGTGTCGACGGCGATGCCGAGGTGCACCGAGGGGTGGTAGGTGATCTCCTTGGTGGTCTCGTCGTAGCTGGCGTTGACGTTCGGGTGCACGCCGAGCGCCTCGACGACCGCCTTGGCGAAGAACGGCAGGAACGTCAGGTTGACGCCCTCGCGCTCCTTGAACGCCGCCTTGGCCTGCGCGCGCAGTGCCGCGATCTTGGTGACGTCCGCCTCGTGCACCTGGGTCAGCTGCGCGGTGGTCTGCAGCGATTCCCTGGTCTTGGTCGCGGTGATCTGGCGGATGCGGCTCGCCTTCTGCACGGTGCCGCGCAGGTGCGCCAGCTGCGAGGTGGCCGCTGCCGCGGCGGCGGGCGCCGCCTTGGCCGGGGCTGCCGCCGCGGCGGGTGCCGGAGCCGGTGCCTTCTTGGCCTCGGCGGCGGCGAGCACGTCCTGCTTGCGGATACGGCCGCCGACACCGGAACCGGTGAGCGCGCCGAGGTCGACACCGTTCTCCTCGGCCAGCTTGCGGACCAGCGGCGTGACGTACGGGGTCGCGCCGTTGCCGTCCGCGGGCGCGGGGGCGGGGGCGGTGGCGACCGGAGCCGGAGCGGGCGCGGGAGCCGGGGCAGGCGCCGGGGCGGGCGCGGGTGCCGGAGCGGGCGCGGGTGCCGGAGCCTGTGCGGCCGGGGCGGGTGCCGGGGCGGCAGGTGCCGGCGCGGCCGCGGCGGGGGAGCCGCTGCCGATCACGCCGAGCTGACCGCCGACGGCGACGATGTCGTCTTCCTGCGCGGTGATCTCCAGCAGGGTGCCCGCGACCGGCGAGGGGATCTCGGTGTCGACCTTGTCGGTGGAGACCTCGAGCAGCGGCTCGTCCACCGCGACGGAGTCACCGACGGCCTTGAGCCAGCGGGTGACGGTGCCCTCGGTGACCGATTCGCCGAGTTCCGGCATCTTCACGGAGGTGCCGGAGCCGGCGGCGGGCGCGGCCGGTGCGGCGGGGGCGGGCGCGGGAGCCTGCGCGGCGGGCGCGGGTTCCGGTGCGGGCGCCGGGGTTTCGGCCACGGGGGCCGGGGCTGCGGGTGCCGGGGCGGCTGCTTCGGGCGCGGGCGCGGGGGCCGCGGCGGGGGCTTCGCCCGCATCGCCGATCACGCCGAGTTCGCCACCGACCTCGACCACATCGTCTTCCTTGGCGACGATCTTCGACAGCACACCCGCCACGGGGGACGGGATCTCGGTGTCGACCTTATCGGTGGAGACCTCGAGCAGGGGCTCGTCGACCTCGACCGTGTCTCCTTCCTGCTTCAGCCACCTGGTCACCGTTCCCTCGGTGACGCTCTCACCAAGAGCCGGCATCTGGACGGAGAAGGCCATGTCCGTTGACTCCTCTGACTGCTCGACGGGTTCTACAACAGTTGATCTCCAGCGGGTTGCCCGTCGCGGGTCGCGGCGGGAGCCCGGAAGCCACCGATCATTCTGCGCGGCACCGGAGATCTGTGTGGTTCTTGTACCGCGATCCATCCTTGCACTTGCACATGTGCGGCGTAGCACAGGGCAGCGAACTCCACTCCGGCTGGCAATATGGAAAGACCGGTAGTAAGTGTTTCGCCGGTGTCGAAAGGAGGTGGGCGCCCGTGGGGTTGCTGGATCGTTTCCGAGGCGCCGCAGCTCGGGGTGGCGGCGCACATCGCGGCGGCGGAGGTAGCTCCGAAGCCCGCTATCTCGCCGAGTGGGTGAGCACTCACGTCGGCGTGGAAGCCTACGTCGAACCGAAAACCACCGTGACCGATGTCACGGTCGTACTGATCGCCGCCGACGGTGAATGGACGCGCAGGCTGGTCGGCGAACAGGGCGCGCAACGGCTTGCCCGAGATTTGCGGATACCCGTTTACGACGTCGGCCGAACCGGATATCCACAGCGGATGCGCGACTACGACGCCCGTAAACGCCTCGAGCGGCAGCGAGACCTGGAACGCGATCTGCGCGATCTATAGCGGATCGTCATCCCGATCCGGACGATGATCCGGAGATCGCCATGGCCATCAGCCAGGTGTAGATCCGGGACAGCTGGGTAGCCCAGCCGCCCATGTTGAACGAGCCCATCGGTATCTCCTGTTCGTCTCAGCGTCCCGCGCCGGGATCGATCTCGTCGCCGCGCGCGGTCAGCTGGCAGGACGTGTCGTCGCTGGTGTTGCCGCCCGCCGAGAGGATGGTCGCGGTGACCGCCCTGCAGTTCTGGACGGCGGGCCCGACGTGGTTGTTCGTGATCCGGGTGCCGCGCAGGATCAGCCGGCCCATGCCCGGTTCGCCGGAGTCGGTGATCGTGTCGAGGTAGGCGGGCGCGATATTGATGCCGCCGCCCCCGTCGCTCGCGGTGTTGCCGGTGACTACCGAGTCGATGAACAGCACCTCGCCGACGCCGCGGATGTCGACGCCGCCGCCGCGCCCGGCGAAGCCGCCGGGCCGATACCACTTGCCCGCGTTGACGACTCGGTTGCCGGAGATCTCCGAGTTGGTGAAGGTGCAGGTGTTGTCGCAGCGCACACCGCCCGCCTCCTCGGCGTAGTTGGCGGTGACGAGGCTGTCGGTCATCGTCATGTCGGCCTGCGGGACGTTGAAGATGCCGCCGCCGTAGTGGGCGCTGTTGCCGGTGACGGTCACGTGGTCCAGGCGCAGGTTGCCCGAGTTGGCGATGCCACCGCCGCCGGTGTCGTAGAAGGGGATCTCGCGTTCGGCGGTGGCGCCGCCGGTGATCGTCAGCCCGGACAGCGAGACGGCGGCGGTGGTGAGCATGACCCGGTCGAGGCGGTTGCCGTCGATGACGGTCTGCTCCTGGCCCTCGCCGCGCACCGTGGTGTCGGCGGTGATGTCGAGATCGCCGGTGGTCGGATCGATGAGCGGGCCGTTGATGTTCAGCGGGTTGGCCGGGATGGTCAGCAGGTAGCGGCCCGCGGGCAGCACGATGGTGCTGCCGGGTCTGGCGTTGGCGGCCTGGATCGCCGCGCGGAGGGTGCATTCGCCGGTGGCGGTGCGGCATTCGCCGCTGAACGGGTGGGCCGCCTGGCCGTCGGCGGTGGTCGTCACCGTGATGACCTGGGCGGGCATGGTGCCCGGGATCCCTGGCACCGCGGCCGCGGGACCGGCTGCCGCGCAACCGAACAGCAGGGCGGCGACCGAGACGAACGTCATCCTCATCGACGGGCTCCCCTTCTGGACCGTTGCCCGCGAACGTTTTTCGATCTCGCGGGCACATCAGGTCTATCAACAAGGAGTCTTGTTCCGAAGCGGAATCAACATCGCTGAGAAGACTGCTGTCCGAGACGCGCTCTGCCGCGGCGTGTTTCGTGTGACACGCTCAGTGGCGGCAGCAGTCGACCAACGCAGCGCGCCATGGGTTGTGCCAGCGACGGCCCGCGAACGAGCACCGGCCCGATCCTCGAATGGGGACGCAGGCGGTGCCCGGAGCGGGCCACCGCCTGCGCGATCGCCTACTCCGCGGCGATATCCTCCAGCACCGCGATCAGCGTGCGGACCGGAACTCCGGTGCCGCCCTTGCCGATATAGCCGAACGGAGCGCCGGTGTTGTACGCCGGGCCCGCCACATCCAGGTGCGCCCACTGCACACCCTCCGGCACGAACTCCTTGAGGAACAGCCCCGCCGAGAGCATGCCGCCCCAGCGGTGCGGCGCCACATTGGCCAGGTCCGCGATCTTGGAGTTGAGATCGGTGCGCAATTCGGCGGGCATCGGCATGGCCCAGCCGTTTTCGCCGACCTCGCGGGAGATGCGGGCGACCCGGTCGCGGAACTCGTCGGTGCCGAGCACGCCGGGGGTGCGGGTGCCGAGCGCGACCATCTGCGCGCCGGTCAGGGTGGCGACGTCGATCAGATAGTCCGGATCGTCCTCGCCCGCGCGCACCATGGCGTCGGCCAGGATGAGACGGCCCTCGGCATCGGTGTTGATCACCTCCACCGTGGTGCCGCCGTACTGGGTCAGCACGTCACCGGGGCGTTGCGCGTTGGCCGATGGCATGTTCTCCGCCATCGGCACGGTCGCGGTGACCGAGATCGGCAGCCCGAGGCGGGCGGCGAGCAGCACGGTGGCCACCACCGCGGCGGCGCCCGCCATATCCGAGGTCA
Organism: Nocardia sp. NPDC052566; assembly: GCF_044547285.1. Taxonomy (NCBI): domain Bacteria; kingdom Bacillati; phylum Actinomycetota; class Actinomycetes; order Mycobacteriales; family Nocardiaceae; genus Nocardia; species Nocardia sp. NPDC052566. The sequence continues at coordinate 1,413,960 of NZ_JBIUAF010000002.1, forward strand.
TGTTCTCCATATTCTGCGCGGGCTTGATGGAGATGCCGCCGGTGTCGAAGGTGATGCCCTTGCCGACCAGCGCGACCTTCTTCGGGCCGCCGGAGTAGACGATCCGGACCAGCCGCGGCTGGCGTGCCGAGCCCTTGCCGACGCCGAGCACGCCGCCGTAACCGCCTGCCTCCAGCGCCTTTTCGTCGAGCACCTCAACCTGCAGCCCGGCCGCCTCGGCGAGCAGCTGTGCGCGCGAGGCGAATTCGGCGGGGTAGAGGTGGCTCGGCGGGGTGTTGACGAAATCCCGTGCGGTGGCGACGGCTTCGGCGACCAGCTGGGCCCGGGTCAGCTCGGTTTCCCCGAATTCCGGCTCGGGGACCAGCAATTCGACCCTGGCCAAGGGCTGCTCGTCCGGCTTGGGCGCGGACTTGTCCGACTTGAACGGGGTGAATGCGTAGGCGCCCAGGTAGAAGCCCTCGGCGGCGGCGCCGAGATCGAGGCCGGACAGCGTGGTCGCCGCGGTCTCGGTGCCGGTCAGCGTGCGGGCGGCGACACCGGCGGAGCGGCGGATCTGCTCGGCGTCGACCTTGTCCGGCGCGCCGAGGCCCACCGCGAGCACGCTCGTCACCCCGTCCAGCCCGGCCGGTGCGGGCACCCTGGTCAGCTCTTCGGCCTTGCCCTTGGCGCCGACCGCGCCGAGCTGATCGAGCAGTTCCGCGCGTACCTCGGGGTCGAGCACCTCACCGAACAGGTCGGCGGGCACTATCGCGGGGCCGTTCTCGGACGAGGTGAGTCCGATGACGAGCACGTCGATGTCGGGGCCGAGGGTTACCGTGCGTACCAGGTCCGGTCCGAGCGAGCGATCTGCAACAGCGGTCATGTCAACAGGCTATTCGGTCTGCTTCGCGCGGTATCCGCTGACGCCGTCGAGCAGCAGTTCCAGACCGGTATCGAGCACCGCGTCGAAGTCCATGTCCAGCTCGGCCGGGTCGGTGGTGAAGATCCGGTGCAGCACCGGGCGGGTCGCCGGGTTCAGCAGCTCGGAGATCTCGTCGTGCACGGCGGCGTAGTGGGCGCGCGCCGCGACATCGCCGAGCCCGTCGGCGCGTTCGGAACTCCACAGCAGGGCGAGGCCCTGCACCAGGCCGGACAGCGACAGATACACCGCGAACAGCGTCCTGCTGCTCATCTCGGGACGTTCCAGCGCGGCGAAACTGCGCTCCAGGATGTCGAGCAGCGCGGGGCCGAGCGGTGGGCGGGTGCGCGCGAGGATGTGCAGCATCCACGGATGCCGGTGGTAGAGCTGCCATTCCGCGATCGCCTCGTGTCGAAGGCGCGCCCGCCAGTCGGTGCACTGCGGCGGCGGTGGGGTGATCTCGGCGAGTGCCAGCTCCGCCATGCCCGCCAGCAGCGTCTCCCGGTCCGGGAAGTGCCGGTACAGGCTGGCCGTGGCCACACCGAGTGCACTGGCCAGGCGGCGCATGGTCAGCCCGTCGATGCCGTCGTGATCGGCCAGCTCGACGGCGGTGCGCACGATGCCGACCCGGGTGAGCCGCGCCGGGCGGGCGGTGCGGCGTGGCACGGGCACCGCGTCGCGGCGGGCGCGATAGGCGCGCGCCTGGCAGGACCGCGAGCAGTAGCGGCGGCGACGGCCGAGGGCCGGTTGGTCGAGCCGCTCATCGCAGAATGCGCACGCCATGGATGACCCCCATAGTTTCGACACACGAACGAGTGTGACGAAACTCTAGCTAACTCCCTGTGTGCTGCCTACCTTGGCGAACGCACACACCGTTCACCTCGAAAGGACGAAACATGGAAACGACGTTGACGGTCCGCCGGGCCGGGCTCGCCGATCGGGACGCCGTGATCGAGGCGTTCGCCGCCGCCGCACTCGACGAGGCGGTGTCGGCGTGGGTGCTCGAGGGCTATCCGGCCGCGGAGTTCCAGTCGAACTACACGCCCGCGTTGATCGACAAGGCGCTCGCCGAGGACGAGGTGTGGATCGCCGGCGCGGACGACCAGATCTGGACGGTATCGCTGTGGCAGACCGTCACCTCGCTCGAGCGGTTCCAAGCGGAGGCCGTGGAAACCGGGAAGCAGGCCGCCGCCGCACCCGAACTGCGCGTCCTGCAGCGGGCGGCCTACGTGATGGAACTCCTTGCGCGCGAGCACCCCCGGGAGTTCCCGCACAGCTACTTGCAGGTCATCGTCACGGTGCCCGAGTACCGGGGCAAGGGTTCGGGCGCGGCGATCCTCGCCGAGCGCACCAAGGCCGCCTCCGACGCCGGGCTCCCGGCCTTCCTGGAAGCCAGCACCGAACGCTCCGCCCGCCTGTACACCCGGAACGGATTCGTCCGAACTGGAGTGGAGCACACGCTGCCCGAAGGGGGACCGACCCTGCGGCACATGTGGTTCCGCGGCTGATCGCCATACCCGCCCGACTCCGTTGCCGCTGGTGTGGTTTCGCCGGTAGTCGGGGAAGTGATCGGAGGGCGCCGGGCGATTCACGGCCCGACGTGCTCGGTATTCGGCGATCGACGGATCAGTTCCGCGATGGTCCGATCGGGCAGGCCCGCAACGGATTCCGCGGCCAGCTCGCATCTCAGTCGCTCGACCTGCTCGGTCAGCGCGGCGCCAGGCGGGATCGCGGCACCGATCCGCGGGCCGTGGCGTCGCTGATGCGCCGTGCTCGCGTGTGTGACATGGGGCGGGGGTGGGGTGAGGCAGCGGGCCTGCGGGGCGGTCCGGGCGGATAAGCTCGCCGGGTGACCGACTCGAACCTGCTGCAAGGCCCTATCCACAAGGTGCATGTCGAACTTGGCGCGACGTTCGCGCCGTTCGGCGGCTGGGAAATGCCGGTGTCCTACGCGGGCACCGTCGCCGAACATCAGGCGGTGCGCACCACCGTCGGGCTGTTCGACGTGAGCCATCTCGGCAAGGCCACCGTGCGCGGCGCGGGGGCGGCGGAGTTCGTGAATTCGGCGCTCACCAACGATCTGGGCCGGATCAGGCCGGGCAAGGCGCAGTACACGCTGTGCTGTACGCCGGAGGGCGGCGTGATCGACGATCTCATCGCCTACTACGTCAGCGATGACGAACTGTTCCTCGTGCCCAACGCCGCCAATACCGCCGCGGTGGTCGCGGAACTGAAGAAGGTGGCGCCCGCGGGCATCACGGTGACCGACGAGCACCGCGAATACGGGGTGTTCGCGGTGCAGGGGCCGCGTTCCACCGAGGTGCTCGCCGCGCTCGGGCTGCCCACCGACATGGAGTACATGGCCTACGCCGACGCCGAATGGGACGGGCGCCCGATCCGGGTGTGCCGCACCGGATACACCGGCGAACACGGCTACGAACTGCTGCCGCGCTGGGCCGACGCCGAGCCGCTGTTCCGCGCGCTCGTCGCCGAGGTGGAGAAGGCCGGCGGGCAGGCGGCAGGCCTCGGCGCCCGCGACACGCTGCGCACCGAAATGGGCTACCCGCTGCACGGACACGAACTCTCCCTGGAGATTTCGCCGGTGCAGGCCCGCGCGGGCTGGGCGGTCGGCTGGAAGAAGCCGGAGTTCTGGGGCAAAGCCGCACTGGAACAGGAGAAGTCGGACGGACCGCGCAGGCTGCTGCTCGGGCTCAAGGCGCTCGATCGCGGCGTGCTGCGGCAGGGGCAGACGGTGCTGCGCGACGGTGCGCCGGTGGGCGAGACCACCTCGGGCACCTTCTCGCCGTCGCTGAAGATCGGTATCGCGCTCGCGCTCATCGACACCGACGCCGACATCGAGCCGGGCACCGAGGTGGAGGTCGACGTTCGTGGGCGCAGCCTCCGCTGCGAAGTGATCCGCCCGCCGTTCGTGCAGCCGCACACCTCCTGACCTCTGGTCCGCTGCTCTTCGCGGGTTCGCGAGTCCGATGGTTTCGCGAACCCGCGTGTGGGTTGTCTGGGTTGCTTCCGATGGGTTCGTGGCTTCGTGGCTTCGTGGGGATGTCGGATTCGTGTCGGGTGGTTTGTGAACTCGCGTGTGGGTTGTCCGGGTTGCTTCCGATGGGTTCGTGGCTTCGCGGGGATGTCGGATTCGCGTCGGGTGGTTTGTGAACTCGCGCGTGGGTTGTCTGGGTTGCTTCCGATGGGTTCGTGGCTTCGTGTGGATGTCGGATTCGTGTCGGGTGGTTCGCGAACTCGCGCGTGGGTCGTAAGGTTTGCGCCCGATCACGTCAGGACTTGCGTGCGAACAGCGGGCGAAGTCGGCGGTCGGCCGGTGCGCGTCTGGCGATTTCGGTGTGTCGTTCGGCGCGTCGTGTCGCCGGCGCGAATTTTTTCGGGGGAGCCGAGGGCGGGTTCGGCGGGCGGGGGCACGGCTTTTTGCGCAGCCGCCCTATGAGCGGCCGGGGGTTAGCTGTGCAACGTGCTCAGCAGGTGCGCGCGTGTGCGTTTCGCTCGGGATAACCGGCTCGGACCTGGGAAGCGGATCGGGCGCGCCGACGATAATCGGCACGGATAGGATCACAGTCATGACCGTTGCCGCACAGTTCTCCCGCATTCCGCATCCCGCGCCCACCCCGGCGCAGCGGGTACAAGAGATCCTCGCGGCCCCCGGATTCGGGCGCTACTTCACCGACCACATGGTCTCGATCGACTACACCGAGGGTGAAGGCTGGGGCAACGCCACCGTCCAGCCCTACGGGCCGTTGGCGATGGACCCGGCGACCATGGTCTTCCACTACGGCCAAGCCATCTTCGAAGGCCTGAAGGCCTACCGGCAGAGCGACGGCAGCATCTCCTGCTTCCGCATCGACGCGAACGCGGCCAGGTTCCGCCGCTCCGCGCGGCGGATGGCGATGGCCGAACTGCCGGAGGACCTGTTCATCGAATCGGTGCAGCAGCTGCTCGCCGTCGACGCCGACTGGGTGCCCGCCGCGGGCGGCGAGGAATCGCTGTACCTGCGCCCGTTCATGTTCGCCACCGAGGCCGGGCTCGGCGTGAAGCCCGCCGCGGCCTACAAGTACCTGCTGCTCGGCTCGCCCGCCGGCGCCTACTTCCCGCGCGGTGTGAAGCCGGTGCGGGTGTGGCTGTCCACCGAATACGTGCGCGCCGCGCCCGGCGGCACCGGTGAGGCCAAGGTCGCAGGCAACTATGCCGCCTCGCTGCTCGCGCAGGCGCAGGCCTCGGAAAAGGGCTGCGATCAGGTGGTGTGGCTCGATGCGTGCGAGCGCCGCTACGTCGAGGAGATGGGCACCAACAACCTGTTCTTCGTCTTCGGCTCCGGTTCGGAGGCGCGGCTGGTGACGCCCGAACTGTCCGGTTCGCTGCTGCCTGGCATCACCCGCGATTCGCTGCTCACCCTCGCCGCCGACTCCGGCTTCGTGGTGGAGGAGCGCAAGGTGTCGGTCGAGGAATGGCGCAAGGGCGCCGAATCCGGTGAGATCACCGAGGTTTTCGCGTGCGGCACCGCGGCGGTCATCACGCCGGTCGGCTGGGTGCGTTCGGCCGAGGGCGAGTTCGCGATCGGCGGCGGTGAGCCGGGCGAGGTCACCATGGCGCTGCGCGACACGCTCACCGGTATCCAGCGCGGCACCTTCGCCGATATCCACGGATGGATGCGCGGCATCTGATCGTCGCGGCGGACCATGGCCGAGCGGCCATGGTCCGTTCGCTGGTCAGCTGGGCATGAACATGTGCCATTCGTCCAGGGTCTTGGGGCGCATCACGTAGTTGCTGTCGCGGATGTGCGACAGCGTGGCGCTCGGCTCCTCCGAATACCAGTGGCCGGGGTAGACGACCGGGTCACCCGGCAGATCGGCGAGGTAGCGCAGGCTGCGGAACATCTCGTCGGAATCGCCGCCGGGGAAGTCGGTGCGGCCGCACCCGTCGACGAACAGGGTGTCGCCCGCGATCAGCCGATTGTCGAACAGGAAGCACTGGCTGCCCGGCGTATGCCCCGGTGTGTGCAGCAGTTCGATCTCGAACGCGCCCACCGAAACCTTGTCACCGTGTTCGTGCCCGGTGAGCTCACTCGGCGCGATCCCCGTGACGTTCGCGACCCAGTCCAGCTCCTGCGCGTTCACATGCACAGGCACACTGACCTTTTCGAGCAACTCCCGCACCCCGCCGAGGGTGAAGCCGAGCATCGTCCCACCCACGTGGTCGGGATGATGATGCGTGGCGAGCACCCCGCTCAGCCGCAACCCATCCGCCTCGGCCACATCCACCAGATCACCGGCCGCGTACGCCGGATCCACCACCACACACTCCCCGGTCTCCCGGTCACCGATCAAATACGCGAAATTCCGCATCTGCGTAGCGATCGGATCCCCGACGGCATAGTCGCGACCCGACAGCAGCTGGCGAAAGTACAGGCGCTCAGAAGACATACGCACACCCTATTGCGCGGCGCGCAGTGCGCATGTCAGCCGGGTGGCGGGTCTGCGCGGACACAATTCGCCCCGGTGAGGCAGAAATTGCCAGGAGGGGGCCAAGAGTGTCGGCGCAGGCCCGGTCCCGCGGCAAGGCCCACTGTCCCCCGGCCGAGCTGACACCGCCCGCGACCGCCGAAACGCCGGACGGTGTGGCGCTCCAATATCGCTGCGACGCAGGTGGCGTGAGCGTGACAATCGGCCGCGCCGAGCTCGGGAACCGCGCACATCAGCAGTCGGCGAGTGTGCGCCGCACGAGAAGGCGACTCGCTGAGCGCCGAAGGAGAACCCGGCGGCGGTGTGGCGGCAGACCGCCAGCGCGGCGCCGAGTACTTCGCCGCAGGCAGTCAGCGTGTGCGCACGAGTGTCCGGCCGGGTCCCGTTCTCGAGATCGAAACCCGCGAGCGCAGTCGAATGGCCGTGCGACGCGCCGTGACTGGCGGCCATTCGACCGCGCTCGACGGCTTGGCGTGTACGGGGCTTGACGGTAGTGGCGAGTCGCTAAGCGCCGAGGGAGAGCCCGGCGGCGGTGATGGTGACGGCGGTTTCCAGTGTGGCGCCGAGCACGTCGCCGGACAGGCCGCCGAAGCGGCGTGCGGTGTGGCGGACGAGGATTGCGGCAGTGCCCATGGCGACGACGATGACGATCGGTCCGAGCCAGGCGCGTCCGGGAACCGCGAAGATCGCGCAGACGAGGGCAGCGAGCGCCCACAGCGCTCCGGTGAGCATCGATTGCGAATCGGCGACGAGCGCACCGAAACCGGTGTCCGGTGCGGCGGGCAGTCCGCGGCGGCAGGCGAGCACCACCACGACGCGGCCGACCGCCACGGCGAGGCCGACCGCGAGCCACCGCCCGGTTTCGGCCAGTGCCGCGAACGAAACCGCTTGAATACCAACGGCGAACACGATCGCGGCAACCCCGAACGGTCCGGCGTCGCCGCTCTTCATGATCTGCCTCGCCCGCTCGGGCGGGCCGTACGAGCCGAGCCCGTCCATGGTGTCGGCGAGCCCGTCGATATGCATCCCGCGCGTGATCAGCGCCAGCCCGGCCACCACAACGAACCCGGCCAACAGCCCGCTCGCCCCAGCATGAGTCAGCACCCACAGCAGCCCGGCCGCCCCCGCGCCCAACAGCCCGCCGACCACCGGCGCCACCGCGATAGCCCGCCCCGCCGCGGCCCGATCCACACTCTCCGGCCCACGCACCGGCAACACCGTCAACCACGACACCGCCAACCGCAGCCCGGTCACATCGCCGCCCCGCGACCGCGCCGCCCTGCCGAACCGGCGCCGCCCCGCCGGACCAGAGCTAGCGCCTCGGTTCGCGGATGCGTCACCGCGACAGCGTCGCACCGCCGAGCCGGAGTTGACGGGCCGGGTCGCGGCTGACCTGCCGCTGCCGTGTCGTCGACCTGAATCCGAGCTGTAAGCCCATTCGGCCCCATCGGCGCTGCGTTGCCGCGTCGAATCAGATCCTGTTGCCCGGTTCGTGGTTGTGCCGTCGTCACCGGGCTGGCCTGCCGGAGCGGCGTCGGCCGCGGATTCAGGACTTGGTCGCTGCCGCAGCGCCGCCCCGCCGGACCAGCGTTGGTGGCTCGGTCAGCGGCCGCCCGCACCGCGTCGCGCCGGGTCGGGGTTGTCAGTGGGGTTCGTGGCGTTACTGCCGCCGCCGCGCCTTCGACATGAGCCAGAGCGGGTGCCCTGGTTCGCAGCCGTGCCGACGTTGCCGCGCCGTCGGACCAGAGCTGGTGCCCGGTCAGTTGTTCCACCGTCACTGTGTCGGCCTGCTCGACAGGGGGCGCGACTCGGCAACGTCCCAGCGCCGGCCTGCTCGGCGAGAGTTGGTGGCTCGGTTCGTGATTGTGCCGTCGTTGCGGCACCGCAGGGCCTGGCCGGGGCGTGGCCCGGGCGGTGGGTTGCGGTGCGGCAGCGTCATTTCCGTAGGTCGAGGGGAGCGTCGGCGGGGGTAGGGGCTTCGTCGGCGGTGCTCACGCCTGCCTCGGCGAAGGTGGACATGTTGGTGAGGGTGGCTACGGCGGAGCGGAGTATCGGGAGGGCGGTGAGGGCGCCGGAGCCTTCGCCCAGGCGCATGTCCAGCTCGAGAAGCGGGTCAAGGCCGAGGTGGGTGAGGGCGAGGCTGTGGGCGGGCTCGGTGGAGCGGTGGCCCGCCAGCCACCAGGCTTTCGCGCCCTCGGCCAGGTCCTCGGCGACCATGGCGGCGGCGGTGACGACGACGCCGTCCAGGATCACCGGGGTGCGGCGGGTGGCGGCTTGGGCGAGAAAGCCTGCCATGGCGGCGAAGTCGGCGCCCGCGGCGACGCGCAGGAGTTCGACCGGATCCTTGACGACGGGGCGGGCGCGGCGCATGGCGTTGCGGATCGCGGCGACCTTGCGGGCCCAGCCGGCATCGTCGACGCCGGTGCCGCGGCCGACGGCGGCGACCGGTTCGGTGTCGGTCAGCGTGGCGATCAGCACGGTGGCCGGTGTCGTATTGCCGATGCCCATGTCGCCGGCGATGAGCAGGTCGGCGCCCGCGTCGATCTCCTCGTCGGCGATGGCGCGGCCCGCGGCGAGCGCAGCCTCGACCTCGTCGGCGCTGAGCGCGTCCTCGCGGTCGATGGAACCGCTGGAGCGGCGCACCTTGTGCGCGCTGACGTGCGCGTCGGTGTCCGCGTCGACGGAGATGTCGGCGACCCGCACCGTGGCGCCCGCGATGGCGGCGAGGGTGTTCACGGCCGCACCGCCGCCGAGGAAGTTGGCGACCATCTGCGCGGTGACCTCGCTCGGATACGCCGAAACCCCGTGCCGCGCAACACCGTGGTCTCCGGCGAACACCACGACCCGCGCCCGCTCGAACTGCTTCGGCGGGCACACACCCTGGCAGGCCGCGACCCAGTTGCCGAGCCGCTCGAGCCGCCCCAGCGCGCCGATGGGCTTCGTCAGCTGCTCCTGCCGCCGCTCGGCCGCCACCCGCACCTGGGTATCCGGCCCCGCGACCGGTCCGAATCCGCTACTCACTATCAAGCCTTCCCGGTCGGATCACGCCATCCATCCTGCTGCACCACAAGTGACTACCGCCCCATTCTCACCCGCCCCACCCAACCCCCTCTCCCCGGGTCTCACCACCCCCTACCCAGCCGCAATAACACGCGCACAGGCCACAATTCGCGCCCGGACACCCCACTCACGCTCATGGCTCGACCCAGTGGTCATGCGCTCAGCGGCTACACCTCTGCGGAGCGGACACTTTTCGCCTGGACAACCCTGATTCGGCCGCATGGCCGCGAATAGTGTCCGCTCAGCAGCGTTGCCCGTTCCACGGGTGGCCACCCGAGGCATCGGGCGGCGCTGTCCGAGGCGCCGAGATGGTCCGCGCGTCGTGAGGCGGTGTAAGCATGGCCGCCGAAAGTGTCCGTTCAGCAGCGTTGCTCGCTCTATCGGTGGCCACTCCGGCACTCGGGCCGCACCCTCGAGTCGGAGGGCGAGGCAGGGACGAAGGGGTGGGTGGGGTGGCGTGAATGACAGGCACTGGTGGACCTTGCGCGTCAGCCAGACCTGTGCTGAGCGGACACTTTTCGCCTGGACAACCCTGATTCGGCCGCACGACCGTGAAAAGTGTCCGTTCAGCAGTGCTGCTCGCTCTATCGGTGGCCATTCGAGTACTTGGGTCGCGCGCTCGAGTCGGCCAGACCTCGGTAGGGGGCGCTTTTCGCTTCGATGGCGGACAGTGTTCGTCGAGGTGAGGTGGGTGGTTATTTGAGGCGGAGGGGGAGGCCGGCGACGAGGAGGTAGGCGGTGTCGCAGGCTTGGGCCAGGCGTTGGTTGAGTGCACCGATTTCGTCGCGGAAGAGGCGGCCGGAGCGGGTGGCCGGGATGATGCCCATGCCGACCTCGGGGGTGACGATCACCAGGGGGTGGCGGTAGGCGGTTACGGCGGCGACCAGGGCGTCGGCGTCGGGGGTGATGGTGCCGCGGGGGAGGTCCCAGGCGTCGCGGTCGTCGATGCGGGCGGTGAGCCAGGTGCCGATGTCGTCGATCAGGGTGATGGGGGCCGGTTCGGTGAGAACCTTTGCGGGGTCGGCGCTTTCGACAACGGTCCAGTCGGCGGGGCGGCGGGCGCGATGTCCGGCGATACGCTCGGCGAAGTCGGTGTCGGCGGGATCGAGCACGGCCGTCGCCAGGTAGCGCACCGGCCCACCCGATTCGATCGCCAGCTTCTCGGCGAAGGCCGACTTACCCGAGCGGGCGCCCCCGAGCACCAGCGTCCGTCGCGATCCCGCACTGTCCGACACGTCCTGCACGCTACCAACAGCCCACCGGTCCGATCACAATCCCGACAGGTCGACCACCCGCTCCACCGGCAGCTCGAAACGCGCAGCCGAAATCCTGGCTGGGAGGGTAAGCAAACCGACCCAATCGACGCGATTGATAGTCGCGATCTTCCGCTGAGTCGACCGCGGGGCTTCGGGCGCTGGAGGGGGTGTGGTCGCCTGAGCGCGTTTGGCGATCGTGGTCTTACGGTGAGGCCGATGCCGGGCTTCGGATGCTGGAGCGGGATGGCCACCCGAGCGCATTTGGCCTTTCGGGGGCTTTCGCGCCGGGTGCTAGGTGAGTGCCGTTGAGTCCGCGGGGGTTTCGGCGCCGAAGCGGCGGCGGTATTCGGTGGGGGCGATGCCTACCAGGCGCTGGAAGTGGTGGCGGAGGAGGGCGCCGGAGCCGAAGCCGGAGCGGTTCGCGATTTGCTCGAGGCCTAGGTCGGTGGCTTCGAGTAGGTGTTTGGCGAGCAGGACGCGCTGGTTGGTGAGCCATTTGACCGGGGTGGTGCCGGTTTCGGCGGCGAAGCGGCGGGCGAAAGTACGGGTGGACATGGTGGAGCGGGCGGCCAAATCCTCGATGGTGTGCGGGAGTTCGAGGTTCTCGGTCATCCAGGCCAGCGTGGAGACGAGGCTGTCGGAGGTGCACGCGGCGACGGGGCGCTCGATGAACTGACGCTGTCCACCGTCGCGCTGGGGCGGTACCACCATGCGGCGGGCGATCGCGTTGGCGACGGTGCTGCCGAGTTCGCGCCGGACCAGGTGCAGGCAGGCGTCGATGCCCGCGGCGGTGCCCGCGCTGGTGATCAGGTTGCCCTCGTCGACGAACAGGACGTCTGGATCGATGGTGGCCTCCGGATACATCTCGGCGAGTTCCTCGACGTACTGCCAGTGCGTGGTGCACTTGCGCCCATCGAGCAGTCCGGCCTTGCCGACGAGGAATGCGCCGGAGCAGACGGTGAGGATGATCGCGCCCGCGTCGGCGGCCGCGCGCACGGCGTCGACGATGCGCTGATCGACGACCATCTTGCCGCCGCCGGAGAACGCGGGCACACAGACCAGGTCGACGCCTTCGAGCCCGTCGAGGCCGAATTCCGGCGTGAGCGTGATGCCGGGGCTGCTGGCACGCAGCGGCACTCCCGGCTCGAGCCCGCAGACCCTGAAGTCGAATTTGGGCAGGCCGGAGGCGGACCGGTCGAGCCCGAAAACCTCACAGAGCACGCCGAATTCGAACATGGCGACGCGCTCGGTGAGCACGACGGCGACCTTCGACAACATGCACCAAGTGTAACTGGCGGGATATTTGCGAAGTGTGTCAGTTCAGCCACTTTCGGCGGCAATTCGGCGAGCGCAAAATTACTGCCATGATCACTTTCGTCCTCTTCCTCGCCCTCGTCGTCGGCCTCGGTGTCCTGCTCGCCTCCGGTGCCGGACGGCCCGAAACCTTCGATGGCGCGGAGCGCGACGCGCAGCGCCTGCACGACGAGATCACCACGATGCTCGGTCGCGCGACCCAGCACTGAGATGCGACAAGCAAAGGAGAACAACCATGACCACTGCACTTGTCTTCCTGGCCACCGTGGCGGTCGTCGTGCTGGCGATGTACCTGCGGCCCGCGCGGTACGGATCGACGAACATCGAGGATCGCGACGCCCAGCGCCAGCACGCCGAGATCGGCGCGATGCTCGACCGCACCGCGATCGGTCACGACACGGGCACTGTCCGCGGCCGGGCTCCCCTCTGGTCGATGGCATTCGCCACCGTCCACCGTCCGCGCCGCTCCTGGTAGCGGCGCACCACCCAACCGCCCCGGCACTCGCGATGAGTCCGGGGCGGTTTGCTGTTCAGCAGAGAACTGCCCCGGCGCTCACGGGGGTTCCGGGACGGTTCGTTGTTCAGCGGAAACCGGCCCGGCGCTTGCGGGGAGTTCTGGAGTGCTTTGTTGTTCAGCAGAGAACCGCCCCGAGCTCCGGAGAGCTCGGGGCGGTCTGGTGTCCGGCAGCCTAGACGGCGGTGCCCGGGGTGACGCGCGGCTTGGGTGCGCGCATCTTGCGGATCTGTGACGCGCGGACGAACGCGTACCAGCCGAGCTTCATCCCGCCGTCGGAGGTGTCGGGGAAGCGCTCACGGACGCGGTTGTTGACGATGCGGCCGAGCATGACGCCCTCGATGCCCATGAACAGCATCATGACGAGCATGGCGAGCGTCACAATCGTCTGCAGCGCGGGCGCGACGAACATGGACATGATCAGCACCAACGCCATCGGCATGAACAGGCCGACCAGGTTGCGCCGCGCGTCGACGAGATCGCGCACGAACGCTCTGACCGGGCCCTGATCGCGCGGCAGCAGGTACTTGTCCTCGCCGGCGAGCATGCGCGCCCGCCGATCCTGGGCGGCGGCGCGCCGCTCGGCCGACGCCGACTTGCGCTCCTCGCGGGTGCCGCGGGTGGCCTTGCGCCTGGCCCGTGCCTCCTTCGCGGTGAGCGGGGCCGGTGCGACGGGGCCGCGCCGTTTGCCTTCGGCGTCACGGCGTTTCGGCGTCGGGCGGCCCTTGCCGAGAGTGACGGTGGAGGTGGTCTGACTGGAGCCTGCGGCCGAGCCGCCGTCCGCGACCGCCGTCGAATCGGCGGTCGCGTCGGTGGTGCTGGACTCGCCGCGACGGAACAATTTCACGCGACCAGGCTATTCGATGCGGTGGCCAGCGGGAAATGCGGTCGTCGCGCGGGGTGCCCGCAGTGCTCCCAGGTTGCGTCCGCCGTCTGCTCGCGGTAGTGGCAAGATGGGGAATAGCAGCCCGCAGAGTGGTGTTGATCGACACGACCCGTGCGCTGTCCCACGGGTTGACCACAGGTGTCCTTTAGGAGAGTCCATGACTGTGCAGAACGAGACCGCCACCGCTCACGGTGTGACGCTGACCGACGCTGCCGCCAGCAAGGCGAAGGCGCTGCTGGACCAGGAAGGTCGCGACGACCTGGCGCTGCGGATCGCCGTGCAGCCGGGTGGTTGTGCCGGCCTGCGTTACCAGCTCTTCTTCGACGACCGCTCGCTCGACGGTGACCTCATCGTCGACTTCGACGGCGTCTCGCTGGCCGTCGACCGGATGAGTGCCCCGTACGTGCAGGGTGCCTCCATCGACTTCGTCGACACGATCGAGAAGCAGGGCTTCACCATCGACAACCCGAACGCCACCGGCTCCTGCGCCTGCGGCGACTCGTTCAACTGAGTAACCCGGCACCGGTGTCGCGCAGGTGAACGCACCGCGGCACCGCCGTTGATGTTCGGTTTCAGAGCAAGTTGATACGGTGAGACCGGGACCGATGGTCCCGGTCTTTTCGTCTGCCGCCTACGTTGAAGGGCTCAGCTCCGTGTCCATCGCTGTCTCCGCGTCCATCGCCACCGACCACCTCATGCGCTTTCCCGGACGGTTCGCCGACGCACTGCTTGCCGACCAGCTCGATCACGTCTCCCTGAGCTTCCTCGTCGATGATCTGCAGATCCGGCGCGGTGGCGTCGCGGGCAACATCGCTTATGCCATGGGCCTTTTGAACCGCGCGCCGCTGCTGGTCGGCGCGGTCGGGGCCGATTTCGCCGAGTACCGCCAGTGGCTGGAACAGCACGGCGTCGACTGCACCGGCGTGCTGATCTCGGAGCGGGCGCACACCGCGCGCTTCGTCTGCACCACCGACGACGACATGGCGCAGATCGCCTCGTTCTACCCGGGCGCGATGAGCGAGGCCCGCGACATCTCCATCGTCGAGCTCGCGAAATCCCATGCGCTGGAGCTGATTCTGGTCGGCGCCAACGATCCGGAGGCGATGCTGCGGCATACCGCGCAGTCGCGCGAGGCGGGCATCCCGTTCGCCGCCGATCCGTCGCAGCAGCTCGCCCGCCTCGACGGTGCGCAGGCCACCCAGCTGATCGACGGCGCCGCTTACCTTTTCACCAACAAGTACGAGTGGGCCCTGCTGCAGCAGAAGACCGGCCTGAGCGAGGACGAGATCGCGGCGCGGGTCGGCATCAGGGTCACCACCCTCGGCAAGGACGGCGTCGAGATCGTCGACCGCGACGGCACCAAGGTGCACGTCGGCGTGGTGCCGGAGACCGAGCGGGTCGAGCCGACCGGTGTCGGCGACGCGTTCCGCGCCGGGTTCCTCACCGGCCACACCGCGGGCCTGAGCCTGGAGCGTTCCGCCCAGCTCGGTTCGCTGATCGCGGTGCTCGTGCTGGAGACGATGGGTACCCAGGAGTGGACCCTGAACAAGGAGACCGCGCTGGAGCGCCTGACCGCCGCCTACGGCGCGGATGCCGCCGCGGAGATCAAGCCGCTGCTCTGAGCGGGGACGTAGACGAATGGCCCGCAACCGAGATCGGTGCGGGCCATTCGTTGTTCGGCGCTAGAGCGAGACCGGGTACACCGGCTCCTGGATCTCCGGCTTGATCCGATCCTCGACGAAGATCCCGTGCCAGATCATGAACACCAGCAGTGTCCACAGCCTGCGGCTGTGATCCGAGGTCCCCGCCCGATGCGCGACGAGCATGTCGGTGATCGCGGCCTTGTTCAGTAGGTGATCGGTCTGCGATTCGGCGATGGTCTGCTGGGCCCAGTCGTAGAGTTCGGTGCCGCGCAGCCAATGCCGCAGCGGGACCGGGAAGCCGAGCTTGGCGCGGTGCAGCACATGCGGCGGCACGATGCCGTCCAGCGCCCGGCGCAGCGCGTACTTGGTGGTCTCCTTGGTGAGCTTCTGCTCCAGCGGCACCTGCTCGGCGACCTTGAAGACCTCCGAGTCCAGGAACGGCACCCGCAGTTCGAGCGAGTTGGCCATGGTCATCTTGTCGGCCTTGACCAGAATGTCGCCGCGCAGCCAGGTGAACAGGTCCAGATGCTGCATGCGCGCCACCGGATCCCAGCCGCGCGACTGCGCGTAGATCGGGGCGGTGACGTCCTGATGGGTCCATTCGGGCCGGAAATCGCGCAGTACCGACCGCAACTGGGCGTCGTTGAAGCTGCGCGCGTTGCCGTAGTAGCGCTCCTCCATGGTGAGCGAACCGCGGTGCAGCAGGCTCTTGCCCCTCGTGCCGTCCGGAATGCGCTCGGACAGCTTGCCCGCGAGCCTGCGCAGACCGCCGGGCAGATATTCGAAGGGCTTGAGCGACAACGGTTCCCGGTAGATGGTGTAGCCGCCGAACAGCTCGTCGGCGCCCTCGCCGGACAGCACGACCTTGACGTGCTTGCGCGCCTCCTTGGCCACGAAGTACAGCGGCACCAGCGCCGGATCGGCCACCGGATCGTCGAGGTACCAGACGATTTCGGGGATGGCGCCGGCGAATTCGGCGGGGGAGACCGTCTTGATGACGTGCTTGGCGCCGATCGCCTCGGCCGTCTCCGCGGCCACATCCGCCTCGGAGTAGCCCTCGCGCTCGAAGGCGCTGGTGAAGGTGATCAGGTTCGGGTTGTGCCGGATGGCCAGCGCCGCGACCGCGGTGGAGTCGATACCGCCGGACAGGAACGAACCGACGGTGACATCGGCGCGCATGTGCTTGGCGACCGAATCCTCCATCGCCGCGGCGATTTCGCGGTAGCGCGCGTCGGCCGAACCGGCCGCGAACGGGCGCACCTGGAACCGCGGCCGGAAGTAGCGCGTCACCTTCGGCGCCTGACCGGGGGTGAGCCGGGCGTAGCTGCCGGATTCGAGGCGGCGGATGTTCTTGTGCAGCGATTCCGGCTCCGGCACGTACTGCAGCACCGTGTAGTGCTCCAGCGCGCGCGGATCGAGCTCGTCGCCGAGCCCGAGCGGGGCGAGCAGTTCGAGCAGGCTCTTCTTCTCGCTGCCGAACGCGGTGCCGCCGGGGCCGGTGGCCAGGAACAGCGGCTTGATGCCGAACTGGTCGCGGGCCAGGAACAGCTCGTGGGTTTCGGTGTCCCAGACCGCGAACGCGAACATGCCGCGCAGCTTGCCGAGTACCTCGGCGCCCCAGTAGTGGAAGCCCGCGACGATGGCCTCGCCGTCGCCCTCGGTCAGGAACATCGACCCGTCGGCGTAGTCCGTGCCGTGCGCGGCCGCGAGTTCCTCGCGCAGTTCGAGGTAGTTGTAGATCTCGCCGTTGAAGGTGAGCGCGTAGCGCTCCCTGTTCTCCGGCGGCCCCCAGCGCAGCGGCTGGTGCGAATGCTCGATATCGATGATCGACAGGCGGTTGAACCCGAAGATCATGTGGTCGTCGTGCCAGGTGCCGCGCTCGTCCGGACCGCGATGGCGCACGCAGTGCAGCGCGTTGTAGACCTGGTCGACCACATCGGTTGTCGCCGCATCGGCGGTCAGGAATCCGAGCAGTCCGCACACGGTGTCGGCAACCTCGTTTCTCCGGTAGGTAGGACGCGAAAAGTTGTGTCCGAGTATGCCGCACGCGCCGAAATCGTGTCTCGCGCACACCCTGTACTGGGTCTATGCGCTGGTGGCCGGGATCGGCGGAGTGTCGAATACGACCCGACGACAAAGTGGGCGCCGGTTTGGTCTACGCTGCGTAGTACTCAGGCCATTCTTAGGAAGCGGCCTGAACGTGCTTAGGACGTACCGTCGGGCGATCGCGGCCCGCGCGGTGCAATGTCGGAATGTGTGGCGACCAGGAAGGCGTGAGCGTGGCGCACAAGGCGAGCGAAGAGATCGGGGCACGACCCGCGAAGGGTCGGCAGGGCCGCATCCTTCGACGGGCCGGGCTGGCGGTGTCCCTCGGGATCACCGCGTTGCTCGTCTCGGGCTGCTCGATCGATAACGTATGGCTGCGGTTCGGCTGGCCGTCGGGTGTCACGGATCAGGGCACCAAGATGCGCGAGCTGTGGACCTGGTCGGTTCTCGCCGCGCTGGTGATGGGCGTGCTGGTCTGGGGCCTGACCTTCTGGACGGTCACCTTCCACCGCAAGAAGGCGGATTCGCCCGAGTTCCCGCGCCAGACCGGCTACAACGTGCCGCTGGAGCTGACCTACACGGCGATTCCGTTCGTGATCATCGCGGTGCTGTTCTACTTCACCGTCGTCGTGCAGAACTACGTGCACGAGAAGGTGGCGAACCCGGACGTCACCGTCGACGTGACCGCCTTCCAGTGGAACTGGAAGTTCGGCTACCGCAACGTCGACTTCAAGGACGGCTACAAGTTCGACGGCATCAACACCGCCAAGGAAGACGCGAACAAGGAGCAGCTCGAGGAGTACAAGGAGCGCAAGAACGAGGAAGGTCACCCGCAGCCGGGCCCCGTGCACGGCAAGCCGGAGAACGACATCCTGTCCTACCTCCACTACGACAAGGTCGAGACCGTCGGCTCCAGCACCGAGGTGCCGATCCTGGTGCTGCCGATCGGTAAGACCATCGAGTTCCAGCTCGCCGCCGCGGACGTGGTGCACGCCTTCTGGGTGCCCGAGTTCCTGTTCAAGCGCGACGTGATGCCGAACCCGAAGGAAAACCACTCGGACAACGTCTTCCAGATCACCAACATCTCCAAGGAAGGCGCGTTCGTCGGCCGCTGCGCCGAGATGTGCGGCACGTTCCACTCGATGATGAACTTCGAGGTCCGCGCGGTGACGCCGGAGAAGTTCACCAAGTACCTCGATGCGCGCAAGGCGGGCAAGACCAACGCCGAGGCGCTGGAGTCCATCGGTGAGACCCCGGTCGCCACGTCGACCCGGCCGTTCAACACCGAGCGCACGACCAAGACCGCGGCCGAGGCGAAGTAAAGGACTGATCTGATATGAAGATCGAAGCGCGGATTTTCGAACTGCTCACGGCGTTCTTCGTCATCGTGGCAATCGTCTACGGCTTCTTCACCGGCCAGTCGCGCACCGGCGTCGAGTGGGCGGGCACCACCGCCACCGTGCTCACCGCGGGCCTGTCGCTGATCATCGGCACCTACTTCCGTTTCGTCGCACGTCGCCTCGACCTGCGCCCGGAGGACTACGAGGATGCCGAGATCGTGGACGGCGCCGGTGACCTCGGCTTCTTCTCGCCGGGCAGCTTCTGGCCCATCACCCTCGCGGCCTCGGGCTCGATCACCGCGCTCGGCCTGGCGTTCTTCCAGCCGTGGCTGATCGCCGTCGGCGTGCTCTGCGTCCTCGGCGCGGCGGCGGGCCTGGTGTTCGAGTACTACCTCGGCCCCGAGAAGCACTGAGTTTGTTCTGATGAAGCGCCCTACCGGATTCCGGTGGGGCGCTGCTCTTCCGCCTCCCCGCGTATTCAGGCCAGACCTGGGTGCCGCGAAATCAGTTGTCATGAAGCGCCCCGCCGGTTCCCGGTGGGGCGTTTTGTGCTTGCTGGGCATTCGCGACGCTGTTGGTCGACGCGCCGATCACCGTTCACATTTCGTTGGGTTTGCTGGGTCAGGGTGATCCCATGAGTGGTTCGAACTTCGGCTTCACCCGGCGCACCCTGCTGCGCACCTCCGCGCTCGGGCTGGTCGCGGCGCCCGCGCTGGCCGCATGCTCGTCGGACGGGCCCGGTCTGGTGCGGCAGCGGCCGGTGCTCACCCACGGTGTCGCGGTGGGCGATCCGCGCAGCGACGGCGCGCTGATCTGGGCTCGCTCGGACCGCCCCGCGAAACTGATCGTGGAGACCGCGGCGACCGAATCCTTCACCGATGCCAAGCGCTTCACCGGCCCGCTGCTCACCCCCGGCAGCGACGGCACCGGCCGCGTGCGCGTCAACGGACTGCCCGCGGGCCAGCAGGTGCACTACCGGGTGACGCTGGAGGGCGAGGACGGCGCCACCTCCGAGGCCGTCACCGGTGTCTTCCGCACCGTGCCGACCAGTCCGTCGACTATCAAGCTGCAGTGGTCCGGTGACGTGGTCGGCCAGGGTTACGGCATCAACCCCGATCTCGGCGGCATGAAGATCTTCTCCGCCATGGCCGCCCGCGATCCGCACCTGTTCATCCACTCCGGCGACTCCATCTACGCCGACGGCCCGCTGAAGGAGTCGGTGACACTGCCCGACGGGCGCGTCTGGCGCAACGTGGTCAGCGAGCCGAAAAGCGCTGTCGCCCAGACACTCGAACAGTTCCGCGGCAACTACGCCTACAACCTGACCGACCAGAACTACCGCCGCTTCAACTCCTCGGTCGCGCAGATCGTGCAGTGGGACGACCACGAGACGGTCAACAACTGGTACCCGGGCGGTCAGGTCGCCGCGACCAAGGGCTACACCGAGCGCAGCATGGACACCCTGGCCACCCGCTCCTGGCAGGCCTTCCACGAGTGGATGCCGCTCGACCCCAAGGAAGCGGTGGACGGGCGGCTCTACCGCAAGATCTCCTACGGCCCGCTGCTCGACGTCTTCGTGCTCGATATGCGCACCTACAAGGACACCAACGACGTCAACACCCGCCCCGACGGCCACATCTTCGGTGCGGCGCAAACGAAGTGGCTGATCGAGGGCCTGCGCGATTCCAAGGCCACCTGGAAGATCGTCGCCAACGACCTGCCGCTCGGCCTGGTGGTCAAGGACGGCGAACAGCCGGGTACCACCGCCTACGAGGGCCCGGCCAACGCCGATCCCGGCGCGCCGTCGGGCCGGGAAACCGAGATCGCCCAGGTGCTCTCGGCGATCAAGGCGAACAAGGTCGGCAATGTGGTGTGGCTGACCGCCGACGTGCACTACTCCGCCGCGCACCGCTATTCGCCGGAGCGGGCCGCGTTCACCGATTTCGACGAGTTCTGGGAATTCGTCTCCGGACCGCTGAACGCCGGTGCGTTCGGCCCGAATCCGCTGGACGCGACGTTCGGCCCGGAGGCGGTGTTCGTGCACGCGCCGCCCGTGCAGAACGCCTCGCCGCTGGACGGCGCCTTCCAGCACTTCGGTGAGGTGCTGATCGACGGAGCGTCAAGGGAACTGACGGTCAACCTGTGCGATGCGAGCGGATCGGTGCTGTTCAGTCAGCGGCTGGCACCGGCATCCAGATGACCCCCCTATTCGGGTGCACATCCGGGGCTCAGCTGTGGTTAGCTTTCGTGCCATGAGCACGCCGCACACCGTCGCCGCCGAAGAGTATCTACCCCGCGACACCGCGGATGTCGTTCGCACCGTTCGGGATTCGCGCGGACGCGCCGAGCGGATCACGGTGCGCGGCGGCGAGCCGCTCGATGATCACCTGTCCCTGCCCGATCAGCGCACCGTGGTGTCGCTGCGGCGGATGAACCAGGTGCTCGACATCAACCTCGGCAGGCGGACGGTGCGCGTGCAGGCGGGTGCCAAGCTGTCCGATATCGATCGGCGGCTCGGCGCGCACGGGCTCGGGCTGCCGATCGTCGGCGACCACCGCGATATCACCGCGGGCGGTTTCGCCTCGGTCGGCGGGGTGAGCACGGCCTCGCACAAGTACGGGCTGTTCATCGATCAGATCGTCGATCTGGAATACGTCGACCCGGACGGCAGGATCGGCACCTGCGGGCGCACCCACCACACCGAGCGGTTCCACCGCATCCTCGGCGCGGGCGGGCGCGCGGGCATCATCACCGCGCTCACCCTCGACGTGGTGTCGGTCGACAAGGAACACACCTGGCTGACCACCAACGCCGACCGCTTCCTCGACTTCGATTCGTTCGTCGAGCACGCCTACGCCGAGATCGCCCGCCCCGGCGACGCGGCGCTGCAGGTCGGCCGCTGGGTCGATACGGCGCCGCTGAAGGTCGCGCGGCCGGTCGGCACCGGGCATGTGCAGCTGGGCACGGTGCGCTTCGGTCAGTGGTCGAGCCTGCACCCGACCACACCGACCAGGGGCCTGCGCGCCCGGCGTGAGGCCGGTACCAGGACGCGTAAATCGCTGGGCGCCATCGCTTCCGCCGCGGGCGGGCGCGCAGGCATGCCGGTGCGCAACGCGGCGGCGGCCGCGCTGATGTTCGCGCCGAAGGTGCTGACGCTGCGCGACGCGGAGTACCTGGCCGACACCCAGCTCAGCTCGTCCGAGCGCGGACCCGCCTACCGCGTGGGCGTTTTCGCGCCGCTGTCGGGGTACACCTCGGTGTTCTACCGGCTGCACGATCTGTTCGCCGGGCATCGGGAGCGCACGGGCTGCTTCACCGTCATCTCGGCCATGACCTACGGTGTGCGCTCACAGCACCTGCGGGCGGAGGCCGCACAGCGCGGGCTCGCGGAGGCCGACTACGGGCTCATCACGTTCACCTGCCGGTTGCGGCCCTCGGCGCTACCGTCGGAACTGCTGCGCGACATCGTGTCCGGCATCGACGAGATCTGCCGCTCCGAACATGCCATGCGGTACGACTCGGCCGATTAGACTGTGCCGCGTCAACCGTAGTCGCTGAGGGGTTGCGGTCGGCTTCGGCACTGTCGGCGGGGTGCTGAATGCGTATGTTCAGTCATTCTGCAGTGAAGGTCTGTGCCGATGCTCGAGTTCCGCCCTGTTCCCGACCGAAGTCCTGTTTCCGATCGCAGTGGTGTGCGGCCCGCCGAATCCGTTGCGGGCCTGCGCGTCCTGATCACCGATGCCTGTGCCGAGCCGGGCCGCGCCACCGCACGGCTGCTCGCCGCGCGCGGTGCGCGGGTCGTGCTGGTCGCCCGGCGTGGCGATCAGCTGATCGCCGCTTGCGAGGAGATCACCGCGGCGGGCGGTGACGCGCGCTGGTACCGCTGCGATATCGCCGCGCTCGGTGATGTCGATCAGCTCGTCGGCTGGGTGCTCGACGAATTCGGCGCGGTGGATGTGCTGATCAACAACGCGGGCCGCCCGCTGCGCAGGCCGGTGGCGCAGTCGCTGGACCGGTTCCGCGACTATCAGCGCATGATGGCCACCAACTACTTCGGGCCGCTGCGCCTCACCCTCGGCCTGCTGCCGGCCATGCTCGCCGCGCGGGCCGGGCACGTGATCAATGTCGGGCCGTGGCACCGGAATATCGGCGCCGCACCGAATTTCGCGCCGTACGCCAGCGCACAGGCCGCGTGGACCACCTTCGGCCAGTGCGCCGACGCCGAACTCGCGCCGCACGGCATCCAGGTGACCACGGTGCACTATCCGGCGTTCCAGGTGGATATCGACGCGGGCATCTCCCACTACAGCGAGGAACCCGCCCTCGATCCCGAGGCCGCGGCGCGATGCGTCGCCACCGCGATTCGTACCCGTCCGGTCGAGGTCGATACCGGTGCCGCGCGGACGCTGCGCGGGCTTGCGCCGCGGTCGACGAACCGGCTACTGCACGCATTCGGGTTGTGAACGCGTGCAGTAGCCGACGGCCGCGTGCAGTAGCCGACGGCCGCGTGCATTAGCTGACTGACGCGCTCTAGTCGCTGACCGCCGGGCTCAGTCGCTGACCGCCGCGGTCAACCGGACGATCGGGATGTGGCGGTCGGTCTTGTTCTGATAGCCGAGATACCGCGGCTGCTCGGCGGTGATCCGCTGCCACGCCGCGTCGTACCGCTCGCCGTCGAGCTGTTCGGCGACGGCGCGAAACTTCGTGCCGCCCAGCTCGATCCAGACCTGGTCCGGATGCGCGGCGATATTGTGATACCAGCCGGGATGCCGGATCGTCCCGCCCGCGGAGGCCACGACCAGCCATCCCGCGCCGTCGGAGAACCGGCTCAGCGGATGCCGCCGCTCCTCGCCGGTCTTCGCGCCGACGGTGGTCAGATACAGCAGATCCATGCCGAGGAACCGGTCACCACGTAGCCGGTGATATCGCTCCATCGCGCTCATCGCGAAGCGGAAGAACGGATTGGACGCGGGCTGGCGCGGCCCCCTCGTTCCGGCCGGAGTCTTCTCGAAGCTCATGGGAACGGCCCTCCTGTGCGGATCGCGACGATGCCAGTGACCAGCATGGCACCGTCGCGACCCGGCTGTTCGCGGTTATGCGAGAACCGCTTCGGCCAGCGTCGGGTAGTCGGTGTAGCCGCGGTGGTCGCCGCCGTAGAAGGTGCCGCGATCGGCGGTGTTGTACGGGCCGCCGGCCTGGATGCGGGTGGGCAGGTCCGGATTGGCCAGCCAATAGGCGCCGAGGGTGATGGCGTCGGCGACCCCTTCGCTCAGTGCCGCCGCGCCGAGCTCCGGGGTGGCCGGGGCGCTCGGGTCGACCGGATGCGGGTTGAGCACCAGGGTGCCCGGCCAGTCGGCGCGGACCAGGCGGGTGATCTCGCGTGTCCCCATCTCCATCACGTGCAGGTAGGCGAGGCCGAGCGGGGCGAGTTCCCGCGCCAGCGCGGGATACAGTGCGGCGGAGTCGCTTTCGGTGATGCCGTTCAGTGTGACGGCGGGGGAGATGCGGAATCCGGTCCGCTCGGGGCCGATGGCCGCGCTCACCGCGGCGGCCACCTGGATGGCGAGGCGGACCCGGTTGTCGATCGAGCCGCCGTATTCGTCGGTGCGCACATTGCTGCCGTCGGCCAGGAACTGGTGCAGCAGATAGCCGTTGGCGCCGTGCAACTCGACGCCGTCGAAGCCCGCCTCGATGGCATTGCGTGCCGCGCTCACGTGCTCGCGCACCGCGGCGTCGATATCGGCGATGGTCATCTCGCGCGGCACCGGGTGCTCCAGCAGGCCTTCGGCGGTGTACATGCCGCCGCCGGTGGCGATGGGAGACGGCCCGACGGGCAGTTCGCCGTGCAGTGACGGGTGGCCGACGCGGCCGGTGTGCATGAGCTGCGCGAAGATTCGCCCGCCCGCGGCGTGCACCGCGTCGGTCACGGTGCGCCACGCGGCGATCTGCGCCGCGTCGTGCAGGCCGGGCGTATCGATGTAGCCCTGGCCGAGCACGCTCGGCTGGATGCCCTCGGTGATGATCAGGCCCGCCGCGGCGCGCTGGGCGTAGTACTCGGCGGTACGCGCGTCGGGGCGGCCGCCGACGGCCCTGCTGCGGGTCATCGGCGCCATGAACAGCCGGTTCGGCAGCTCGAGCGCGCCGAGTGTGACCGGGGTGAACAGCGCGGCGGTTTCGGTCTGCGACATCTCGTCCTCCTGGAAAGTTGGTATACCAAGAGTATTACTTGGGGCCCCAACTAAAATCAACCGAACTGTGACGGCTGCCATGCTCGAGCCCTGGTCAGATGGGCAGTATTATTTGGGATGCCAAGCGATGAATCGGGAAGGAGGGCGATGGATACGCCCGAACTGCCATCCGTATCGGCGGTCAACGGACCGATCAGCCATATGATTGCGCGTGCCACCAAGGCGCATATCGGCGCCGCGGCCGGTCTGTTGCGCAAGGCGGGACTCACGGCGGGCCCGGAGCTACTGCTGATGGTGCTGTGGGATCGGGACGGGCGATCACAGGCCGAACTGGGCAAGGCGCTCGGCCTCGACCCGTCCACCATCACCGCCAAGGTGAAGACGCTCGAGCGCGACGGGCTCATCGTGCGCACGCCGGATCCGGCCGATCGCCGGGCGATGGTGGTCTCGCTGACCGAGAAGGGTGCGGCACTGCGGCCCGAGGTGGAGCGCATCTGGGCGGAACTGGAGGCGGTCACCACCCGTGGCTTCTCGGACCGCCAGCGCGCGGAATTCCTGCGCATGCTGCGTCGGGTCGAAGCCAATCTGCTTGCGCCGCAGGAACAGTGACGACCCCGGGTGAAGGGTCCCGGGGTCGTCGGTCAGGTGGTTCCATGGTGCGGTCGCTGTGGTCAAGTGGTGTGGTTACACAGCACCTCGTAGGCGGCCAGCGCGTCCTCGGGGAAGACCAGCACCCGCCAGCGGCTGCCGCCCGGTGCGTTGCTGATCGGGCGGTCCGGGTCGGCGGGCCCCGTGGTGGCGCGGATGCCATTGCCGCGCAGCAGGTCTCGGACCTTGCCCGCCGTCATCGGATCGGGGACGGTGGCCGCGGGCAGCAGCAGGCCGTAGTCCTCGGCCATCAGTGCTTCCTCCCATCGCGCGCCATCCGCTCCTGATACCGCTGCAAGACCGCCAGTTGCTTGCGCTCCTCCCGATGTTCGAGTTCGAAGTGCCGCCGTGATTCCTCCGGCGGGTCGGCGCGCACGAAGCTGCCGGTGCCGGGTTTGCCCGCCGAGCCGACCTTGTTCATCTTCTTGGGCACCGCGGCGCCCTGGTATTCGAGCGGCACCGGATGGCCGTGCTCGTCGACCGGGCCGAGCGCCTGATGCACCTCGACGTATTCGCCGTGCGGCAGCCGCTTGATGATGCCGGTCTCTATACCGTGCTCGAGTACCGCGCGGTCGCTGCGCTGCAAGCCGAGGCAGAACCGGTAGGTGACGAAGTAGGCCAGCGGCGGGCCGAGCAGTACGCCGATGCGGCCCGCCCAGGTGGTCGCATTCAACGAGATATCGAACTTCAGCGCGATGATGTCGTTGACGCACGAAACCGTCAGCACCACATAGAAAGTGACCGCCATCGCGCCGATCGCGGTGCGCACCGGCACATCTCGCGGCCGCTGCAGCAGATTGTGCGCCGCCCTGTCGCCGGTGAGCCGCTTCTCGATCCACGGGTAGGCGGGCAGCACCGCGAGCACCAGGCCCATCACCAGCGCCACCCAGAACGCCGCGGGAATGGTGTAGTTGCCTATGTAGATCTCCCAGGGCGGCATCAGCCTGGCGATGCCGTCGGTCCACATCATGTAGAAGTCCGGCTGCGAACCCGCCGACACCTGCGCCGGGTTGTACGGGCCGAGCTGCCAGATCGGGTTGATCTGGAAGACGCCGCCCATCACCGCCAGCGTGGCGAGGGTGAACATGAAGAACGCACCCTGATCGGCGGCGAACACCGGAACGATGCGCGCGCCGATCACATTGCGCTCGGTGCGGCCCGGTCCGGGGAACTGCGTGTGCTTCTGGTACCAGACCAGCGCGATATGCGCGGCGATCAGCGCGAGCATGATGCCGGGGAACAGCAGCACATGGGTGATGAACAGCCGCGGAATCAGTACGGTGCCGGGGAATTCGCCGCCGAACAGTGCCCAGTGGATCCAGGTGCCGACGATCGGCACGCTCATCGTGATACCGCCGAGCGGTGACCGCAGGCCGGTACCGGAGAGCAGGTCGTCGGGCAGCGAATAGCCGAAGTAGCCCTCGAACATGGCCATAATCAGCAGCAGCGAGCCGATCACCCAGTTCGCCTCGCGTGGTTTGCGGAACGCGCCGGTAAAGAAGATCCGCAGGCAGTGGATGATGATCGCGGCCACGAACATCAGTGCGGCCCAATGGTGTACCTGGCGTACGAACAATCCGCCGCGCACCTCGAACGAGATGTTCAGCGAACTCTGATAGGCCGCCGACATGTGCACGCCGCGCAACGGCTGATAGGCGCCGTCGTAGACGACCTCCGTCATCGACGGATCGAAGTACAGCGTCAGATAGATGCCCGAGAGCAGCAGAATGATGAAGCTGTACAGCGCGATCTCGCCGAGCAGGAACGCCCAGTGCGTCGGGAACACCTTGTTGATCGAGCGTTTCACGAACGCGGCGCCGCGAAACCGCTCGTCCAGCGCCGCAGGCGCATTGACAGCCATGGTGATCTCCTTGTCGATCTCGTACCGCTGCACATGAGACGGATCCGCGACCGAAAAGGTGACATCCGCGTGGCGAACGTCACGCGGTCAGGAGTGCAAGTGATCGAGGGCGCTGAGGAAGTCGCCGGACGTGGTTGTGCACCGCGACCCGCCGCGTCACCGGCGATCTAAGCGAGCCCGATCTGAATCCACACCACCGCGAGGCTGATCGCGTACCCCGCGAGCGCCACCGAGCCGATCGCGAACAGTGGTGTGCCGAAACGGCTCCCGGTCGACAGCGCGGGATCGCCGCGCACCAGCATCAGCAGCGGCACCTGGTATTCGTCGGCATCGCCGAAGTCGGGAAAGGTCAGCGCGCCGAGCAGTACCGCGGCGTCCGCGACCAGCAGTGCCGGATGGGCGATCCCGGTGGCCAGGAACCCGGCCCCGATCAGCGGCCCGAGCGTCAGCGCGGGCAGCACCCCGAACGAAAGCACCGACGCCGCGAGCATCCACCCGCCGGAAAGCAGTCGCAGCGCCAACACCATGGCCACCACCGCGACCTCGATCCAGCCGAAATTCATACCAAGCGTCCTCATCCCGTATTCGCGCGTCATGTTCTCACGAGTACGGCGTGTCCGCCGGGGGAGCGGACGCCGGGACGGCCGGAGCGCGCCGCCGGGTGCGGGTACAGCTGGGTAATCCCCGGCGGCGCGACTACCCGCGCGGCGTTGTCGGCAACGACCGCACGTAGTCGGGGGCGTCACAACCACCGCGCCCCATGGTGCGACATTCTATCGACCCGAACCGATAGCAGTCAGTTAGCTGGGCCGTAAAAAGTGAGTCAATACCGCTGGTCAGGGCGATTTCTGTGGAATTGCTCGATGGCGTCTATGCGCATCGATACGCGCAGCCGCTCGATCATGTGCCGAAACCCTCCCTACCCCAAGTGGTTCCGTCCAACCTAGCAACACGGTGGGGAGCGCGCAGGGTGAGTGCGCGGTGAGTAGGGGTGGGTTTAGGGGGAGGCCTTGTGGGCGGCGGTGATGAAGGCTTTGGAGGCTTCCGGGTGTTTATCGCCGGTGCCGGTTTCGATGCCGCTGTTGACATCGACGGCGAAGGGGCGCACGGCGTGGATGGCGGCGGCGACGTTGGCCGGGGTGAGGCCGCCCGCGAGCACGACCGGGCGGGCGAGCAGGTGCAGGGCCCGGACGATCGCGGCGCTGATCGACCAGTCATGGGTGAGGCCGGTGCCACCGAGGCGGTTCGCGGTACGCGAATCCAGCAGTACCGCATCGCAATGCGGGGCCAGTTTTCGCGCCGTGTCGAGTGCCTCCGGCCCGGTGACGTGCACGGCCGCGATGACCTGGCGGCCACGGGCCGCGCGCCGCACCGCGCGGACGGTGTCCACCGGGACAACGCCGTGCACCTGGATGGCGTCGACGCCGATGCGCTCGGCCAGATCGATGATCGCGGCAGGCTCCACCACGTGGGTGACGAGCACCCGGCTGACGAACGGCGGTGTGCGCCGCGCCAATTCGGCCGCCGCCGCGGCGTCCAGTGCGTCCTCGCTGAAATGGGTTGTCCCCGAAATGAACCCGACCGCGTCAGCGCCCGCGGCCAACGCGACCCGCAGATCCGCCACCGACCTGATCCCGCACATCTTTGTACGCACCGTCACCGGCACACGATAACCGCCGGTAGCGGTGCGATTGCGGAACGGAAATGAGTCAGCTGGCCGCGGTGTGCGGGATGCGGGCGGCGTCCGGACGTGAACCGCTCGGCACGCCCTTCTTCAGGCTCGCGGCGTACACGTCGACATACTCCTGGCCGCCGAGCTGCATCAGCTCGTACATGACCTCGTCGGTGACGGCGCGCTCGATGAAGCGGTTGCCGCCGAGGCCGTCGTAGCGGGAGAAGTCGATGGGCTCACCGAATTTCACGGTGACCTTGCGACGGCGCCAGCGGAACGGTCCCGGCGGGCTGACCTCGTCGGTGCCGATCACCGCGACCGGGATGACCGGGACGCCGGTCTCCAGCGCGAGCCGGGCCAGGCCGGTCTTGCCCTTGTAGAGGCGGCCGTCGGGGGAGCGGGTGCCCTCCGGGTACAGCCCGACCAGGCGGCCCTCGTCGAGCAGCTTGCGCGCGGCGTTCAGCGCGTCCTCGGCGGCGTCGGCGCCGGTGCGGTCGATGGGGTACTGGCCGGAGGTCTTGAAGAACCACTTCTGCAGTGCGCCCTTGAGACCCGGTGTGTTGAAGTACTCCGCCTTGGCGAGGTAGTTGATCCGCCGCGTGCTCATCAGCGGCGCGAACAACCAGTCCGCGAACGAGAGGTGATTACCCGCCATGATCGCCGGGCCGTCCGCCGGAATGTTCTCCACACCCTCGACCGTCGGCCTGTTGTAGAGATGCATGAACGGTCCCAGCAACACGTACTTCAGCAGCCAGTAGAACATGACGTCCTTCCCCCGGGACCGGGATCGAAGCGAGCACCTGCGTCAGATGCCGACTTTACCGCTGGTCGCAGATCACATCCAACCGCAGCGGTTTATCTCACCACATGATTCTCAACGGGTGGAACGCGCGACCCGCGCCCGCCCGCCGTCGGCGCCGACAAGGGTCGCCCTGGCCAGCTCCGCGGCGCCGATCATGCCCGCCGCCTCACCGAGCTGGGTGGTGCGAATCCGGGCCAGCGGGCGGTGTCCCGCACCGGTGATGGACTTGGCGTAATGCTCGCGCGCCTCGTCCAGGAACAGCGACGCGGAACTGCTGACACCGCCCGCGATCACCACCAGATCCGGGTCGAAGATATCGCCGACGAAGGCGAGCCCGAGCCCGAGCCAGCGCGCGAAATCGGCCATGACCAGGGTGGCGAGCGGATCGCCGTCCTGCGCGGCGCCCGCGACCCTGCGGCCGGTGAGCGAGCCGGGATCGCGATAGACATCCTTGGCGAGTACCGAGCGCACCGGATCGGTGGCCAGCATCTCGATCGCGGTATCGGCCAATGCCGTTCCGCTGCAATACCTCTCCCAGCAACCACGCTTGCCGCACGGGCAGGCCCTGCCGTCCGGCACCACCTGGAGGTGGCCGAGTTCCGGTGCGACACCGTGGGTTCCGCGATACAGCTGCCCGTCGATGAGCAGCGCGGCGCCGATGCCGGTGCCGATCGCGACGAGCACGACGTTGTGCCCGCCCGCCGCGGCGCCGAAGCGGTACTCGGCCCACATGGCGGAGTTGGCGTCGTGCTCCAGGATCACCGGGAGGCCGAGCCGCTCGGTGAGCCGTTCGGCGACGGGTGCGTCGTGCCACGGTAGGTGCGGCGCGAATCGAACGGTCGTGCGATCGGCGGTGATGAACCCGGCCACCGCCAGACCCACCGCGCCGATGGGATGCCTGCGGCACAGCTCGCGCACGGAGCGCTCGAGCGCGTCCTCCAGTGCGCGGGCGGAGTGCGGCGTCGGCGCCTGCACGGTGTCCAGCACCTCGCCCTCGCCGTCGACGACGGAGGCGCGAATGTTGGTGCCGCCGACGTCGATACCGACGGTCAGCGGTGGCGCACCCGCCATCCGGCGCGTCATGCCTTGATCGTCACGGGGATGCCGATGTACCTGCTGCGCTTGCGGGCTGATGTCGGCTCCTCGGTGGTCTGGTCGGCGGCGTCCTCCGCGCCGGGCGAATGGTCATGTACGCCTGAATGATGGTGTCCCGCATCGTCTTCCGGATCGGGCAGCAGCGGCTCGACCGGTACGCCCGCGAGCGCCTCGCGCAGCACCGTGACGATCGCGGTGCCGTGATCGGCGATCGCGGCGACCACGTCGTGGTGTTCGCCGCGCACCAGCGCCGCCGCCGCGCACACGGGGCACCAGCTGCAGCTCGACCATTCGGCCTGCCCGTCGGCGGCGCTGCGGCGCAGCACCGGCTCGACCCGTTCCAGCACCGCCTCGGCGAGCAGCTTCAGCTCCTCGGCGAATTCGCCGAGACCGTCCTGCTCGGTCATATCGGCCACACCTCCGGATCCGGCACGAACCGCACGACCAGGTATCCGTGGTCGAGTTCGGCGCCGTCGACCGTGCACCGCCGCAATACCGGCGCCAGGCGCACGCGGCGCCGGACCCCGTCCGCTCCCACGATCAAATCGTCCTCCACTCGTCCCAGTCGCAGCGTCGCCGGGTCAACCACGGGCAGGTGCATCCGTAGTGCGTACACCGATTGCAGGCCGGTGCCGGACTCCCATCGAACCATCGGTTCGCCGGAAGTGGTGCGAGGCGGTGCCGGATCGTCACCCACCACCGCGTAGGACAGCGCGGCCAGTGAGGTCAGCCCGACCGGTTCGGGCCCGGTGTGCTGGGCGATCAGTACGGGGGTGCCGTCGAGGCTGTATCGGAGGCGGTCGATCACGTCCAGTTGCTCGGCGCGCCGGTTCAGGTACCACTGCATCGCGGGATGGGTGGCGTCGTCGGGCGGCGGCACGGCGGGCAGCACCTTGTTCACCACCACCGCGTCCAGCCGCAGGCCGAGCAGCGCCGCCGCCGAGCGGACCCGCTCGGATTCGGCGATCGCGACCCGCTCGGCGACGGTGATCAGCCGCGCGCCGGTGCGCGTGTGGTCGGCGAGCAGATCGCGTACCTCGGTGACCGCCTTGACGATTCGTTCGACCGTGCTCGCCAGCACCGCGCGGCGCAGGTCGGTGCCGATGGTGCTCATCGCGCGCGCGTGCGGCGGCCACACCCGCTCCAGATAGCCGAGCAGGGTGTCCGGCGCGGTGATGATCCGCAGCATGTCCGCCGACGGCGGGCAGTCCAGGACGAGCACGTCCCATTCGTCGTCGCCGGCGAACTCGGTGATCTCGACCAGCATCAGCAGTTCCTGCACACCGGGCAGCCCGGTCAGCTCGGCCGGGTCGAGCGCGGTGAGGTCGATGCCGTGATCGTGGCCTGTGCCGGACAGCGCGCGCACCACGTCGCGGAACCGATCCTCCAGCAGCGCAAGCGAATCCACCTCGATCACGTCGAGGTCGGGCAGTACCTTCGCGATGCCGGTGACCGTGCCGGGATCGTGCGGGAAATGAAAGCCGAGCGCATCGCCGAGCGAATGCGCCTGGTCGAGCGAGGCGATCAGCACCCGCTGCCCCGCTCTGGCGTAGGCCATCGCGGTGGCGCATGCCAGCGTCGTCTTGCCCACCCCGCCTTTGCCGATGAACAGTTCGACGCGGGTCCCGGTCGTGCTCAGCCTTCGACCCGTTTCTTCAGTTCTTTCAACGCGGTATCGGTGATCACCTTCTCGGCCTTGCGCTTGAACATCCCGATCATCGGGATGTTCAGGTCGACCGTGAGTTCGTAGACCACCTCGGTGCTGCCGTCGGGCCGGTCGATGAGTTCGTACGTGCCGTCCTGCGCCTTCTGCAGCTCACCGCTGATCAGGGTCCAGCTGACCGCCTTGTCGTCGGCGCGCCAGGTGTAGGAGAGCACATAGCTGTCCTTGACCACGCCCGCGTCCAGGACGAACCGCGCGGTCCGCGCCCGGCCGTCGGGGCCCTTGTCGAGCACCTCGACGGATTTCGCCGCCGACACCCACTCCGGGTAGGACTCCAGATCGGCGATGACGGCCATCACCTGCTGCGAGGGGGCCTCGACGATGATCGACCTCTGGGTCCTGTCGGCCATGGCGGGCAACGGTTCCTTTCCGGCGGAGGTGGTTCAGGCGGAGTGCGCGGGAGCGACACCGGCGGGCCTGCCCGCCTCCAGCCTGGCCTTCAATTCGAACGACATGGTCCGGCCGGCGACGCGGCGGGCGCGGTTGGCCGCGGCCAGGTCACGGGGCGCCAGCGCGGTCCGTGGTTCGGCGTGCAGGAAGTAGTGCACGATCACCCCGTCCAGCGACGGCTGCAGCCAGACCTCCATGGTTCCGGTCAGCGCACCGGTCACCGACCAGCGGATTCCCTTGTCGGCCCGGTCTTCCCGCACGTCGAGCGTGAGATCCGGCCACCAGCGGCGCCAATTGTTCGGCGCGGCCAGCACATCGGCGACCGCGGTCCCCGGTGCGGCCACGAACGTCTGATCTGCGACCTGGATGCTGCTCACGGCTGCGCCTCGCTGACGCTCGGCTCCGCCGAGAGCAAAGGCGCTGTGTTGTTGGTTCGCTCGCCTCGCTCCCTCACGGCTTCGCCTCGCTGGCGCTCGGCTGCGCCGAGAGCAAAGGCGCTGTGTTGTTGGTTCGCTCGCTACGCTCCCTCACATTCAGGAGCGTAGTTCATCCACAGATATTCACCGCAGCAGCTGTCGTAGCCGGGCGCCGATGCTGTCCCAGTGCCAGCGTTCCTCGACGAACACCCGGCCCGCGGCGCCCATTCTGGCGGCGGCCGCGCGGTCGGAGAGTATGTCGACGATGGCGCCCGCGATCTGGGTGACCTTGCGCCCGTCGACCACGCGACCGGTCTCGCCCTCGACGACCGTCTCCGGTGCGCCGCCGGAGCGGCCGGCCACCACCGGCACGCCGGTGGCCGACGCCTCCAGGTAGACGATGCCGAGCCCTTCGACATCGAGCCCGGCGCCCCTGGTGCGGCACGGCATCGCGAACACGTCGGCGATGGTGTGATGCGCGGGGAGCTCGGCGGCGGGCACCCGCCCGGTGAACACCACGGAGTCGGCGACGCCGGCGGCCTTGGCCAGCTCGTGCAGCTTCTGCTCGTACGGTCCGCCGCCCGCGATCACCAGCACCGCGCCGTCGATCCGATCCCGGATCTCGCGCATCGCGCAGATCAGCGCGTCCTGGCCTTTGCGCGGGACCAGCCGGGACAGGCACAGGATGGTCGGGCGGTCGTCCAGCCCGTAGCGCTCGCGCAGTTCCGCCCGCGCGGCCGGATCGGGCCGGAAGACATCGGTGTCGACCCCCGGCGGCAGGTACTCCAGCGCGGCACCCGCCCCGAACGCCGAGGCGAACCGGGACCGGGTGTAGCGGCTGACGTAGGTGACCACATCGGTGTGCTCGCCGATCGAACGCAGCGCCTGCCTGGCGCCGGGCAGCATCGACCAGCCGACCTCGTGCCCGTGCGTGCTGGCCAGGACGCGCTCGGCGCCCGCGCGGCGCAGCGCGGGCGCCATCAGCGCCAGCGGCGCGGCGGCGCCGAACCAGACGGTGTCGCAGTTCTCGCTGCGCAGCAGCCGCGCGGCCCTGCGGATCACCAGCGGGGTCGGCAGCATCAGCGTGGTGGGGTGGCGGACCACCTGGAACTTCTGCTTGGCGTCGAACTTCAGATGGCTGTCGCCGCGCCAGCGCGGGGCGTAAACGACCAGATCATCGGGCGGCAGCTGCTCCGCGAGCGCGTGCAGATACGACTGGATACCGCCCGGCCGCGGCGGGAAATCATTGGTAACCAGCAAAGTTCGGGCCATGGGCCCCAATCTAATTGCCGCTCCGCGCCCGGCGCGTTCGCGGGGCAGGTTTCACCGCTGCGCGCCTGCCTGGCCCGGCAGCCACGCCCGCCACTCGCCGACGAACTCCGCGCGGCCGGTGCCGAGCACCTCGCGCAGGATTCGATCCTCGCTCGCGCCGTCCTGTTTGCTCGCCGCGATGCGGTGATAGAGCTGGACCAGGCGCGGTTGATCGAACCGCTCGGCGACGAACTGACAGACCGACCAGGCGCGTTCGTAGGCGAACGAGGCGTTGGCGCCGCCGAATTCGGAATCCGCGGGCAGATCGGCGGGCAGGTCACCCGCGCGCACATGCGCGGTGAGGGTCGGCGCGATATCGGCGAAGCCGTGGTGCTGGCCGCGGTGGGCGACGAAGTCGGCGAATCCCTCCAGCATCCATTGCGGCGCGCCGTCGACCGTCTGCGCGCGGGCCGCGACATGGGTGAGCTCGTGCCGCAGCAGGGTGCGCAGCCCGTCGGGGCCGAGCCGCCTGCCCGCCTCGGGACTGAACACCACCCGCTGTCCGGTCGGCCTGGTGCCCGGCGCGAAGGGATCGGCCACCGAGGCGGCGGCGATCTCGCTCGGCATGCTCGCGCCGGATTTGATCAGCGCGGCGAATTCGGACGGATTGGACGCGACGACCACGACCGCCGACTGTGCCCAGTCCGCGCCCCACACCTCGGTGACGGCGGCGGTGGCCTGCGCGAGTTCCCGCTCGAGCACGCCCATCTCGATGTTCTGCGCGCGATGGCCGGCGACCAGCGATTCCTGACCGTTACCGGTCGGCACCCGGCGGGCGACGATCGCGCCGAACGGCTCGAGTGTCCGGCGTACCGCGGCCAGCCGCGGATCGTCGGGTGCGGCGGCGGGGAAGGCGTCGGCCGACGCGGTCTGCGCCGCACGCAGTTTCGGCAGCACCGAATTGGGCAGCAGCACCAGCGCGCCGCAGGTGCCGGTCAGCACCGCGACCATGGCGACGGTGAGGCAGAACTGGAACCGCCCGCGCGCCGACAACCACCCGCGAAACCGCCCGGCCACCGTCATAGCTGATCAGTATCGCCGAGCGGAGTGGAACGGTGTCGTCCCCATCGGCGCCACCGCCACCGGCACGCCGAAGGTCGAGGCGTGCAGCATCAGTCCGTTGCCCGCGTAGATGCCGACATGGGAGATATCGGAGTAGAAGAAGACGATGTCGCCGGGCTGCAGATCCTTCTCGGCGATCGGCGTGCCGTAGCCCGCCTGCTGCGAGCTGGTGCGCGGCACATCCTTGCCGACCTGTTTGAAGGCCCACTGCACGAGCCCGGAGCAGTCGAACTGATGCGGGCCGGTCGCGCCCCAGACGTACGGGTCGCCGACGCGGGTGAGCCCGGCGGCCAGCGCGCTGGTGCCGCTGCCGGGGACGAGGCCCTGCAGCAGGGTGTCGCGGTCGAATCCGGGCGGGAACGG
Organism: Nocardia sp. NPDC052566; assembly: GCF_044547285.1. Taxonomy (NCBI): domain Bacteria; kingdom Bacillati; phylum Actinomycetota; class Actinomycetes; order Mycobacteriales; family Nocardiaceae; genus Nocardia; species Nocardia sp. NPDC052566. Next base: position 1,449,934 of record NZ_JBIUAF010000002.1, read on the forward strand.
GGAACCGGCCAGCGCCGAGCGGTCCCTGGTGGACAGCGCGCCCCACGCGGAGACCACCTGGGCGATGGCGCCGCCCAGTTCGCCGCGCTTGCGCTCCAGATCGGCGCGCACCGCGTCGGCCTTGTCGGCGGCGCTGCGCGCGGCGTCGGCGGCCGTACGCGCGGCCTTGTCCGCCGCGGTCGCGGCGTCGGTGGCCTTCTTGAATTCGTTGAGCTGGTCGGCGGTCTGGGCCGAGAGCACGTCGAGCATCGACATCTGGTCGAGCAGCTGCTGCGGTGAATTGCTGAGCAGCACGGCGAACATCCGATTACTGCTGCCGCCTTGGTACTCCGCGATGGCGGTGCGATCGATGACCGGCTGGTACTTGCGCACCTCCTCGCGTGCCGCCTGGACCGCGCCGGTGGTTTCGGCCACCTTCGCGTCGGCCTCGCGCTGCAGGGCGAGTTTGGCGTCGAGATCGGTCTGCGCGTTGAGCGCCTGCTGATTGAGCTGTTCGGATTGCCGCGACAGGTCGATCATCTGCTGGACGGCCTCGCTGGCCGTCGCGGGCATGGCCGCGGGCTCGGCCCCCGCCGGACCGCCGCTATAGATGCTCGTGGCCAGGAATCCGGCCGCGATCGCTACTCCCACCCGATGACCGATGCGTTGTCTTCGGTGTGCCACAGCCTGCCGTGCCCCGTTCTCTGGTCTGGAAGCTAGATCTCCGGTGAAGCGAAAGCGACGTAGTAACCCGTAGGTCTCGTTTAGGTTACGGAACGGCGTAGGCGGATGTCCAGCGGGGAACGAAACGATCACGCCTGTTGTCCGATATACGGCTTTTCGGGGCGGGCCGCTTCCTCTCGGCCCGCCCCGTGCCGTGGCTCAGTAGCGGCGCGCGCCCGCGAACGGCATCGACGAGATCGACGCGACCTGGACCGGGGTGCCCGCGGTCGAGGCGTGCACCACGTTGCCGTCACCGGCGTACAGGCCGGAGTGGCCGCCGCCGTAGAACGACACCATGTCGCCCGGCTGCAGGTTCTCGAGCGACACCGGGGTGCCGGCGCCGAGCTGCTCACCGCTGGTGCGCGGCAGCTCCATGCCCGCCTGGCGGTAGGCCCACTGGACCAGGCCGGAGCAGTCGAAGGCGTTCGGGCCCGCGGCGCCGTACACGTACGGGGCGCCGATCTTGCTCATCGCGGCGTCGAGCGCGACCTCGCCGAGCGTCTTCTTCGGCGCGACGAACGGCAGCGGCGCGCCCGGCTGACCGGGGAGCTCGATGCCGGGGATGCCCTGCGGGATCTGGATCTCGTTCGGAATCTCGAACGTTCCAATGCCGGGGATGGTCACCGGCTGGGCCGACGCAGGGGCGGCCGGAAGCAGGAACGCGCCGAGGGTGGCAGCGCCGACAGCTCCGGCGGCAGCGACACGCTGCGCCTGTCGCTTGACGGTGTTGATCGCCATGATGCGGTACTTCCAATCTGCCCCACGACGCCGCACCAGGTGGATGCGTCGGACTCCGTGAGGTCTCGAAAAGATTACGAACACATCACGGGGGTTTGTAAAGTCGCCGGCTTGCGAAATGAGGGCGGTCAACAAATTTTCGGTGTTATCGGTGCGAGATATCTCACACCAATCACGAAAAGATAACGCCAGGTCTTTATCGGCGAGCGTCCTGGCCGCTACCCGAGTGGGACGCGCACCGGATCTTCACGAGATCGCCATCTGGTTCTCAGCATTTTCCAAGGTCGCGAAGGTCATCATTGACCTTACCGGCCATCGGACTCGCCCGGCCGCGTGGTCGCGGCGCCGCGCGACGCAGCACCCTCGGTTCGCCACCCCCGGGGATTCCGACACGCCCGGAGCATTGATGTATCGTCCGCAACATTGTGACCTGCGTCACTTTCGAGCGTTGGAGATCATTTCGTGGGTATCACGGCGAAATTCTCACGGAGTAATTCGGACTTTCCGGCGGCGTGTTACAGCGGGCGTTCCTGTCGTACCGAGGCCCTACGCTGCACGCCGTGCCCGCCGAGCAACTGGCCTTCGACGACCTCGATACGCCGCTGTATGCGACCACCTTCGTGGTCGTCGACCTGGAAACGACCGGGACCAGCCCGGATGCCGACGCGATCACCGAGATCGGCGCGGTGAAGGTGCGCGGCGGCGAGGTGCTCGGCGAGTTCGCGACGCTGGTCAACCCCGGCCGTGAGATCCCGCCCGCGGTCGTGCACATCACCGGGATCACCACCGCCATGGTCTACGCGGCGCCGCGGATCGAATCGGTGCTGCCGGGCTTCCTCGAATTCGCCGCGGGCTCGGTGCTCGTCGCGCACAACGCCCGCTTCGATATGGCCTTCCTGCGCGCCGCCGCGGCCCGCAGCGACACCGCGTGGCCGAACCGGCAGGTGCTGTGCACGGTGAAGCTGGCGCGGCGGGTGCTCAACCGGGACGAGGCGCCCTCGGTACGGCTCGGCGTGCTCGCCAGGGTGCTCGGCGCCAGCGTGCAGCCGACCCACCGCGCGCTCGACGACGCGCGCGCCACCGTCGACGTGCTGCACGCGCTCATCGCCCGCGTCGGCAACCAGGGCGTGCACAGCCTGACCGAACTGCTCGACTACCTGCCCGACGTCGGCGCGGGGCAGCGGGCCAAACGCGGGCTCGCCGCCGATCTGCCTGCGCGGCCCGGTGTCTATCTGTTCCGCGGCCCGTCCGACGAGGTGCTCTACATCGGCACCGCGGTGAATCTGCGCCGCCGCGTACGCAATTACTTCACCGGCTCGGAGACGCGCGGGCGGATGAAGGAGATGGTCGCGCTCGCCGTGCGCGTCGATCACGTCGAATGCGCGCACGGACTCGAGGCGGGCGTACGCGAGCTGCGGCTGCTCGTCGCGCACACCCCGCCGTACAACCGGCGCTCCAAGTTCCCCAAGCGCGCCTGGTGGCTGACGCTCACCGACGAACCGTTCCCGCGCTTCGCGGTCGTCCGCACGCCGGCCCGGGATGCGCTCGGCCCCTTTCACTCCCGTGCGGACGCGCTCGATATCGCGGCCGTCGTCGCCGAGTTCACCGGCCTGCGCACCTGCACGACGCGGCTGCCGAACAAGGGCCGCCACGACTGCCCGCCCGCGGTGGTCGGCGGCTGTCCGGCGGCGGTCTCCGATGCACCCCTTAATAGAGAGGAATACGCACCCGCCGCGGCGGCGGTGCGCGCGCTGTTCAGCGGCGCCTCGGACGCGACGCTGCGCACCATGCTGGACCGTATCGAAACCCATTCCCGGGCAGAGCATTTCGAGGCCGCGGCCCGGCTGCGTGACCGCACCGTCGCGGTGATCCGCGCACTGCACCGCACCCAGCGGCTCGCCGCCGTTGCCCGGATCGCGGAATTGGTGATCGCGCACCCCGACGGTGCGGGCGGCTGGGAGTTCTCGGTGATCCGCTACGGGCGGCTCGCGGGTGCGGGGCACGCGGTCAGGGGAGTGTCGCCGATGCCCGTGGTGGAGCGGATCGTCGCGTCGGCCGAAACCGTCGTCCCGGCAGGCGATCTCGACGACGCGCCGCCGTTGCGCGGCGCGTCACCGGAGGAGGCCGGTCTGGTCGCGCGCTGGCTGGCCCGCCCTGGCGTGCGGATCGTGCGGACGAGCGAGGGCTACGGCGAGCCGATGCACGGCGCGGCGCGCTGGCTGGGGTGGGCCGAGGTGGCGGATGCGGCGGCCAGGGCGAAACCGCCTGAAGCGGAGTACCTCGACGCTTTAGGCTGATCCCATGATTACCGCGATCGTGATGATCAATGCCGACAACGGCCTTATTCCGGAGACCGCGCAGGCGGTCGCCGACACCGACGGCGTCGCCGAGGTCTACTCCTGCGCGGGCGATGTCGATCTGATCGCGATCGTGCGGGTGCGCGACCACGAGCAGATCGCCGAGGTGGTGACCAACCGCATCGACAAGGTGAAGGGCGTCGCGCGGACCACCACCCACATCGCGTTCAAGTCCTACTCGAGCGCGGAGGTGGAAGCCGGGTTCTCGCTGGGCGAATGAGCCCGGGGAAGCCGGCTCAGCCGACCGCGACGGACTTGCCGGGGTAGGTGCCGGAGTCGCCCGAGGGGAGTACCGCGCTGGCCTCGCCGCTGCAATCGACCCTCGGGAAGACCGTCACCACGCCCTCGGTGTTGTTCTCGAAGGTGCGGTTGGCGTCCTCGCCGATGAAGATGCAGCCCGACGGATCCTGGTAGACAGCGCCGTCGACGATGAGCTGTCCGTTGACCGCGTGCGCGGTGGGGGCGAGGACGAGCAACGCCGCCGCCGCGAGCGGGACGGGGATCGCGCGAATACTGCGTCGCATGCTGTGCTCCTTACTTATAGGGCGGCACTCATCACTTATAGGGCGGCACTCATCGCATGACCTTGATCGACGCACCGAAGAATCCGGCGGGTGCCGGTCCCGGCCGCCGGGTGTTGAACGGGTCGATGTAGCCGGTCATCTCGCCGGTGCAGCCCGAGTCGCGAAAGACCGCGGCGCCGGTCGCGGTGTTGTTCTCGACCGCGAGCGGCATCGCCTTACCGGCTACCTCTAGGCATCCGTCCGGATTGCGGTAGGGGATGCGATTGATGATCAGATCGCCCGCGGCCGCACCGGCCAACGGGCCGACCAAGATCATCGCTGCCCCCGAGGTCACGCCGAGTACTGCGGCGATGCCGTACCTCATGCCGTGCTCCTCGCCAGTCATGCCGGAAGGGCACACGTCCGCGGACGCGTCCGGGCGATTTGCGTGATTGTTGCTACAACTCTAGTTGTTGCGCATGCGGGGTACCGCGAAATCCCGATTGTGGCGCGCTGGCCTGGCTCAGCGGTCGCCGAGGGTGTTCGTCAGCGCGGCCCACCGGTCCAGCAGCCTGGCCGCCGCACCGGCGTCGATCGCCGCGGCGGCGCGCTCGATCCCGGCCGACAGCGCGCCATCGAGGTCGGCCTCGGCATCGCCGGCGCCGCGCGACAGATCGTAGGCGACGATCGCGGCCGCGGAGTTCACCAGCACGGCGTCACGGACCGCGCCCGGCGTTCCGGCGAAAACGTCGCGGGCCACCGCGGCATTGACGTCGGCCTCGCCGCCGCGCAGTGCCGCCAGATCGACGCGCGCGATGCCGAGGCGGGTCGGGTCGATGGTGGTCTCGCGCAGCTTGCCGCCCGACACCACCCAGACATCGGTGGTGTCGGAGGTGGTGATCTCGTCCAGGCCGTCGTTGCCGCGCACCACCAGCGCGCTCGCGCCGCGCTCGGCGAAGACGCCCGCGACCACCGGAACCAGATCGGGGAACGCGCAGCCGACGAGCCCGGCGCGCGGCTGGGCCGGGTTGGTCAGCGGGCCGAGGATGTTGAAGACGGTGGGGATGCCTATTTCTTTACGCGCCGCGCCCGCGAAGCGCAGCGCGGGATGGAAGACCGGTGCGAAGCAGAAGCCGATGCCGAGTTCGCGCACGCACTGCGCGACGGCCTCCGGGCCCAGCGCCAGCTTCACGCCGAGTGCCTCCAGCACGTCGGCGCCACCGCTCTTCGACGACGCGGCGCGGTTGCCGTGCTTGACCACCGGCACACCGGCGGCGGCGACCACGATCGCGGACATGGTGGAGATGTTCACCGAGCCGGACCGGTCGCCGCCGGTGCCGACGATGTCGACGGCGTCGCCATCGATCTTCACCAGGCGCGCGTGATCGAGCATGCCGGTGGCCAGCCCGCCGAGTTCGTCGGGCGTCGGGCCCTTGATCTTCATCGCGACGCCGAACGCGGCGATCTGCGCGGAGGTGGCGTTGTCCGACATGATCTCGTTCATCGCCCATGCCGTGTCGGCCGCGGCCAGGTCGCCACCGTCGGCGAGGGTACCGAGCACCTGGGGCCAGCTACGCACAGTCATGTTTCTACGTCTCCCATTCACACTGGTTCGCACCAGTTTGTCGCGAAGCAGCCTAGTAGGCGAGCGCTTTAGGGCCTATTAGCGTGGTTCGGTCATCGAATCGGGCTGCAAAGCGTCCCAGCCGTCGGCGATCCCGTCGTTGCGCTGCGCCAAACCGGCCATCCGCGACCGCTCCTGTGCGCAGTGCAGCGCGTCGAGCACCTGGACGCGTTGCAGGACAAGCTTTTCCAGCGGACCGGTCATGGGTGCGCGCTCGGCGTCGGTGGGCGCGGGCGGCGCGTCGGCGGGCGCGGGGGAGTAGCCGTCCTGCGCGGCGATCGCACACACGTCGGCGATCCGGTCGGCGGGGACGCGCAGATGGTGGCGCAGCACCGCGGGCGCGTCGGCCACCAGCCGGGTGGCCCGCTCCAGCGCCGCCGAACATGCCTCGGCGTCATCGAAACTGGCCGCGACGACCACCAGGTCGGTCCGGTCCCGATCGAGTTCCGCCGCGCGTTCGCGCCCGAACATCCGCCGCAACCATCCCGCTGCCACCGTTGCCTCCGTCTCAGCTTCTACTTATCCGCGCCTGCCATGCTCGACGCCGGTCACCGCGACACGCTGGGTAAACCCTGACACGCCGAGGCCGCGTCGAGACCCTGTCTGTCCGTGCGTTTTCCGACACGGACGAACAAGTTTCGCACCCGGGTACTTGTGTCGTACTACGACGAGTCATACTTACCCCCGTGACGACCGCAGTAGGGACCCCAGGATCGGCCATTACCCAGCGTGTGCACTCGCTGAACCGGCCCAACATGGTCAGTGTCGGTACCATCATCTGGCTGTCCAGCGAGCTGATGTTCTTCGCCGGCCTCTTCGCGATGTATTTCGTCGCGCGCGCCCAGGCCCACGGCGAGTGGCCGCCGGAGCCGACCGAGCTGAACCTCTACCTGGCGGTGCCGGTTACGACCGTGCTGGTCGCGTCCTCGTTCACCTGCCAGATGGGCGTGTTCGCCGCGGAGCGCGGCGACGTGTTCGGCCTGCGCCGCTGGTACGTGGTCACCCTGATCATGGGTGCGCTGTTCGTCCTCGGCCAGGGCTACGAGTACACGAACCTGGTCAAGGAAGGCACCTCCATCTCGAGCAGTGCCTACGGCTCGGTGTTCTACATCACCACCGGCTTCCACGGTCTGCACGTCATCGGCGGTCTGATCGCCTTCGTGTTCCTGCTGATCCGCACCAAGGTCAGTAAGTTCACCCCCGCGCAGGCCACCGCCGCGATCGTCGTCTCGTACTACTGGCACTTCGTCGACATCGTCTGGATCGGCCTCTTCGCCACGATCTACTTCGTCCGCTGATAGCCAGCCCCCGAAATCTTTTGTACAAGTCGGTTCCGTCTACTCCAAAGGGACACAGATGAGTTCATCTCCCCCGTCAGCGCCAGAACCCGCCAGCCCCGGGAACGCGGCAGCTAACGGCCAGGCAAGCAAGACGCGCAAGCAGCGGCGCGTTCGCCGTCGCATCGCGGGCGGACTCGCACTGCTGATGGGTCTGGTCGGAGCCGGCTTCCTCGCCGCGGCGCTCACGCCGACCGCGCAGGTCGCGACCGCCAACGGTGACCAGACCGCGCTGATCCGCGAGGGCCAGCAGCTGTACGAGACGTCCTGCATCACCTGCCACGGCGCGAACCTGCAGGGTGTGCCCGACCGCGGCCCCAGCCTCATCGGCGTCGGTGACGCCGCGGTCTACTTCCAGGTGTCCTCGGGTCGTATGCCGCTGGCCGCCAACCAGGCGCAGGCCGCGCGCAAGCCGGCCAAGTTCGACGCGCACCAGACCGACGCGCTCGGCGCGTACGTCGCGGCCAACGGCGGCGGCCCCTCGGTGATCCGCGAGGCCAACGGCGAGATCGCGCAGGAGTCGCTGCGCGGCCCCGATATCGCCCGCGGTTCCGAGCTGTTCCGGATGAACTGCGCGTCCTGCCACAACTTCACCGGACGCGGCGGTGCGCTGTCCTCCGGTAAGTTCGCGCCGCCGCTGGAGCCCGCCTCCGAGCAGCAGATCTACGCGGCCATGCTGACCGGCCCGGAGAACATGCCCAAGTTCTCCGACCGCCAGCTCAGCCCGGAGGAGAAGCGCGACATCATCGCCTACGTCAAGAACTCGACCGAGGAGCGCAGCCCCGGCGGCTGGGATCTCGGTGGTTTCGGCCCCGCGACCGAAGGCCTGGCCATCTGGGTCGTCGGCATCGTCGCGGTCGTCGGTTCGGCGATGTGGATCGGTAGCCGCTCATGAGCGAGCGAAGCGAGCGAATCATCAACACAGCGTCTTCAGGAATGACGGAGCCGAGCGCGAGCGAGGCGCAGTCATGAGTGACAAGGAGCCAAACGACATGGGTCGCCCGGATGAGGGGCAGGACGGCAAGACGCCGTCGAACGAGTCGGTGAACTCCGCGTCCAAGGAGTACACCGAGGCAGAACTGGACGCGATGTCGCGTGACGAGCTGGTCAAGCTCGGCACCGAGCGTGACGGCGTCGACGTCGCCTACCGGCGCGAGCGGTTCCCGATTCCGGGCACCCGCGCCGAGAAGCGGGCCGAGCGCGCCGTCTCGTTCTGGTTCGCCGTTTCCGGGCTGGCCGCGGCCGCCCTGGTCGGTGTATACCTGTTCTGGCCCTGGCAGTGGGTCGGCAAGGGCGACGAGAAGCACGGCGTCTACTCGCTGTCGACGCCGCTGATCGGCCTGACCTTCGGTATCTCGGTGCTGTGCATCGGTATCGCCGTGGTGCTGATCCGCAAGACGTTCATCCCCGCCGAGCTGTCCATCCAGGACCGCCACGACGGCCCGTCGCCCGAGGTCGAGCGGCGCACGCTGGTCGCCGAGCTGTCCGACGCGCTGGACACCTCGACCCTCGGCCGCCGCAAGATGATCACCCGCACCGCGGGCGCCGGTCTCGGCGTGCTCGGCATCGGCGCGCTGCTGCTCGGTGTCGGCGGCCTGATCAAGAACCCGTGGGCCAAGGGCGCCAAGTCGCCGCTGTGGGTCTCCGGCTGGACCCCGGACTACCCGGGCGAGACCGTGTTCATCCGCCGCGACACCGGTCGCCCGGAGGACATCGTGCTCGTGCGTCCCGAGGATCTGGACGCGGGCGCCATGGAGACGGTGTTCCCCTGGAAGGAGAAGTGGCGCGGCGACGAGCACGCCACCCTGCAGTCGCTGCGCGGTATCCGCAACGCGGTCATGCTGATTCGCCTGCGCACCGCCGACGCGCAGAAGGCGATCAAGCGCAAGGGCCAGGAGAGCTTCAACTACGGCGACTACTTCGCCTACTCGAAGATCTGCACCCACCTCGGTTGCCCGACGTCGCTGTTCGAGCAGCAGACCAACAAGATCCTGTGCCCCTGCCACCAGTCGCAGTTCTCGGCGACCGAATGGGGTAAGCCGGTCTTCGGTCCCGCCGCTCGCGCACTGCCGCAGCTGCCGATCACCGTCAACGCCGATGGCTACCTGGTCGCCAACGGCGACTTCATCGAGCCGCTCGGCCCGGCCTACTGGGAGCGTCGTTCATGACATCCGCACTCGCGCGCGCTGGCGCGCATCAGGCCAACGCGATGGACGAGCGGTATCGCGCCGCCGCGTTCATGAAGCGCTCGATCAACAAGGTCTTCCCGACCCACTGGTCGTTCCTGCTCGGTGAGATCGCGCTGTACGCGTTCATCATCCTGCTGCTGTCGGGTGTGTACCTGACCCTGTTCTTCGATCCGTCGATGAGCGAGGTCGTGTACAACGGCGCCTACCAGCCGCTGCGCGGCGTCACCATGTCGCGGGCCTACGAGACCGCGCTGAACATCACCTTCGAGGTGCGCGGCGGTCTGTTCGTCCGCCAGGTGCACCACTGGGCCGCACTGCTTTTCGCGGCGTCGATCATCATCCACCTGTTCCGTATCTTCTTCACCGGCGCGTTCCGTAAGCCGCGTGAGGCGAACTGGGTGATCGGCTCGCTGCTGCTGATCCTGGCGATGTTCGAGGGTTTCTTCGGCTACTCGCTGCCCGACGACCTGCTGTCCGGCACCGGCCTGCGCGCCGCGTTCGGCGGTATCACGATGAGTATCCCGATCGTCGGCACCTGGATGCACTGGCTGATCTTCGGCGGTGACTTCCCCGGCGACATCATCATCCCGCGCCTCTACATCGCGCACGTGCTGCTGTTCCCCGGCATCATCCTGGCGCTGATCGGCGCGCACGTCGCGCTGGTCTGGTACCAGAAGCACACGCAGTTCCCCGGACCGGGCCGCACCGAGAACAACGTGGTCGGCGCTCGGATCATCCCGGTGTTCGCCGCCGATCAGGGTGCGTTCTTCATGTTCACCCTCGGCATCGTCGGCATCCTCGGCGGTGTGCTGCAGATCAACCCGATCTGGAACCTGGGTCCCTACAACCCGTCTCAGGTCTCGGCGGGTTCGCAGCCGGACTTCTACATGATGTGGACCGACGGCCTGGCGCGCCTGATGCCGCCGTGGGAGCTCTACCTCGGGCGCTACACCGTGCCCGCGGTGTTCTGGGTCGCGCTGATCATGGGCCTGGTGTTCACCGTGCTGATCGCCTACCCGTGGATCGAGCAGAAGCTCACGGGCGACCGTGCGCACCACAACCTGCTGCAGCGTCCGCGCGATGTGCCGGTGCGTACCGCGATCGGCGCCATGGCGATCTCGTTCTACGTGGTGCTGACGCTGTCCTGCGTCAACGACATCCTGGCGCTGAAATTCGACATCTCGTTGAACGCCACCACCTGGATGGGCCGCATCGGCATGCTTGTCGTGCCACCGGTCGCGTACTTCGTCGCCTACCGATTCTGCATCGGCCTGCAGCGCAGCGACCGCGCGGTGCTCGAGCACGGTATCGAGACCGGTGTGATCAAGCGCCTGCCGCACGGTGAGTACATCGAGGTGCACCAGCCGCTCGGCCCGGTCGACGACCACGGCCACCCGCTGCCGCTGGAGTACCAGGGTGCGCACGTCCCGAAGAAGATGAACAAGCTGGGTTCGGCGGGTAAGCCGGGCACCGGTAGCTTCCTGCGCCCGGATCCGTGGCAGGAGAGCGAACAGCACTTCGAGATCGAGCACGAAGAAGAGCACAAGCAGCTCGCGGTGCTGCTGAAGCGCCAGCAGCTCGAGCACGGTCAGGACGGCAAGCACGGCCACTGATCGGTGATCTGAAGCACGGAGGCCCCGAGTCGAAATCGACTCGGGGCCTTCGTGTTACATATCTCGGCGCGAGATCGTAGGCTACCGCCGTGATGAAGTATCTGGCGGTATTGCCCGCCTTGGCCATCGTGCTGACCGCATGCGGTTCCTCGACCGAATCCCCTGCTCGCGACCCCAAAGACACCGCCTATCTAGCCGCGTTGGACGCCGCGGGCGTCCCGCACGCCGACAACGATGCCGCGATCCGCGACGGTAAGGCGGTGTGCGCCACCATCACCAAGAATCGGGAAACGCCCACCGAGGTGGCCAGTGGGATCTCGATTCCGGCGTTGAACGCCAAGCAGAGCGCCGCGCTGGCCAGCGCGGCGATCGATGCCTACTGCCCGCAGCCCAAGTCCTGACCGGGCCCGTTAGGGGTCAACGCCGCCGGGCCGCCTCGATGGCCTCGAACTTCGCCAGGTTGTGCCTGGCGTCGGCGAGCGCGTCGTGCGCGTCCGGCGGCACCGGGGGCAGCTCCGGGCGCCCGTGCGCGTCCCAGTGCTGGCGCAGCTCGTTGGTGTAGCGCGGTAGCGCGCTCGGCAGGTCGACCATCGATCCCCAGAGCTGGCACAGCGCCACATGGTCGTACGCGGCGACCCAGGCCCACAGTTCCGGCTGCACCGTCGGGCGCGGCACGAAGAAGTTGTAGAGGTCCTCGCGGATCTGCTTGCGGCTGCGCCACAGCGGCGAGGACGGCGAGGGCAGCTTCGGCAGTACGTACTTGCGCACCCATGGCCCCGCGCGGTCCGGATCGAATTCGGTGGAGACCGCATAGTATTCGCGGCCGTCCTCACACACGACACCGATGGAAACGAGGTCGATGACCACGCCGTCCTCGATGAATTCGCAGTCGTAGAAGTATCGCAGTGAGATCGGTCTCTCCTCAGTCATTCGGTGGGGTACGCAGGGTGCGCACAAATCACCCTAGGGGCGGCAACCTCCGGCTATCGTCCCCACCCGGTGCATCCGTATTCTGAACGGGTGAACTGGACCGTCGACGTACCCATCGATCGCCTGCCGGAATTGCCGCCGCTGCCCGCCGAGCTGCGCAGGCGTCTGGACGACGCGCTGGCCCGACCCGCACTACAGCAGCCCTCCTGGGATCCCGGCCAGGCGGCGATGATGCGCACCGTGCTGGAGAGCGTCCCGCCGATCTGCGTGCCCGCCGAGGTGGAGGAGCTGCGCACGCAGCTCGCCGAGGTGGCGCGCGGCGAGGCCTTCCTGCTGCAGGGCGGTGACTGCGCCGAGACGTTCGCCGACAACACCGAGCCGCATATCCGCGGCAACATCCGCACCCTGCTGCAGATGGCCGTCGTGCTCACCTACGGCGCCAGCCTGCCGGTGGTGAAGGTCGCGCGCATCGCGGGCCAGTACGCGAAACCGCGGTCCTCCGATACCGATTCGCTCGGCCTGAAGTCCTACCGCGGCGATATGGTCAACTCGCTGGTCGCCGACGCCGCCGTGCGCGAGCACGATCCGTCGCGCCTGGTCCGCGCCTACGCCAACGCCAGCGCCGCGATGAACCTGGTGCGCGCGCTCACCGGCGCGGGCATGGCCGATCTGCACAAGGTGCACGACTGGAACCGCGATTTCGTCGCCCAGTCGCCCGCGGGCGCCCGCTACGAGGCGCTGGCCGAGGAGATCGACCGCGGCCTCGCCTTCATGACGGCGTGCCGGGTGAACGACCCGAGCCTGCAGTCCGCGCGCATCTACGCCAGCCACGAGGCGCTCGTGCTCGACTACGAGCGGGCCATGCTGCGGCTCAGCGAGAACCACGCGGGCGAGCCGACCCTGTACGACCTGTCGGCGCACTTCCTGTGGATCGGTGAGCGCACCCGCCAGCTCGACGGCGCGCACATCGCCTTCGCCGAACTGCTGGCCAACCCGATCGGCCTGAAGATCGGCCCGAGCACCACCCCGGATATGGCCGTCGAATACGTCGAGCGGCTCGATCCGAACAACGAGCCGGGCAGGCTGACCATCGTGTCGCGGATGGGCAACGCGAAGGTGCGCGACGTGCTGCCGCCCATCATCGAGAAGGTCCAGGCCACCGGCCATCAGGTGATCTGGCAGTGCGACCCCATGCACGGCAACACCCACGAGGCGTCCACCGGCTACAAGACCCGCCACTTCGACCGGATCGTCGACGAGGTGCAGGGCTTCTTCGAGGTGCACCACGCGCTCGGCACCCATCCCGGCGGCCTGCACATCGAGCTGACCGGCGAGAACGTCACCGAATGCATCGGCGGCGCCCAGGAGATCTCCGATCTCGATCTCAACGATCGCTACGAGACGGCGTGCGACCCGCGCCTGAACACCCAGCAGTCGCTCGAGCTGGCCTTCCTGGTCGCGGAGATGCTGCGCTGAGCTGATTCACCTGAACACGCGAGAGCGCGGGATGCCGTTGGCATCCCGCGCTCTCGTGCTGTGCGGGGTCCGCGATTATGCGGTGTACTTGTCCAAGCCGACCAGCATGGCGCTGAATACCCCTGCGCCGTAGAGGATTCCCTGCGCCGGGTTGTGTGTGCCCGCGCCGATGAGCGTGCCGACGATGAGGCCCGCTACCGCCGAACCGAGCAGTATCGCGCCGCCGCGGACGCTGAGCATGGTCGCCCAGTCGACCGCGAGGGCCAGGGTGATGGTCGCCCCCGCGCTGACGATGCCGGTGACCGCCGCGATGGGTAAGTCCTGGTCCGCCAGATGTCCGAGGTAGCCGCCGGCCACGCCGACCACCACCGCGAGGCTGAGGATGAAGAGTGCGCGCGCCGTGAGTAGCGGTGTAGCTGGTGCCGCCATTGCACCTGTCCTTTCCGGGTCATAAGCAGCAGTGCCATCGGGTGCTCGATGTCATCTGTACTCGGAAATCAGATTACAGTAATCTGAAGTTTGACAACAGGTGGCTAGAGGTCGAGAATCATGTAGTGATCGTCTCGACCGATCGCCCAAGCAGAGGAGGACACCATGACGGACAAGCCGGTTACCGTGCGTCTGCCGCAGGACATGATTCAGCGCCTGGAGGCGCTGATGATCGTCGACGGCACCAACCTCGCCGAGCAGATCCGCAGGGCCATGAACCTCTACGTCGAGCAGCGCCTCGCCGACCCCGAACTCCAGGCACAGGTCGCCGCGGCGCACGCGCGCACCACCGACGTGCTCGCCACACTGACCGCACCGGCCACCGAGGAGCGGGATTGATCCTCGCCGAGCCGGAGCTGGCATTGCGCACGGCGATCGTCTTCGTCCGCGTACCCGACACGAACGACTGGTACGCGGGCGTTTTCGCCGGTGCGGCAATCCGGCTGCGGCGCAACACTATGCCGGGCGACAACCCGTACTCACTGTGGCTCGGCGGCGGCCGCCTGCTCGAACTGCTCGCCTTGCCCGCCGCGTGGACCGTGGACAGCGGTCGGTGCGGCGGCCCGCGTGTGTATGTGCGGCCCGCCGATCGGCCGCGTATCCGTCTGTCTTGTAACAAGACTCGCTAGTGCGCCGAAATCGCCGGTGGTAAGCGATAGTCTCGGACCGTCGAACGGGACGCGCCTGGCGAACGGAGGGCCCGAGCATGGACCGAGTCACCCTTCGAGACGGTTGTCTGGATGTCATGGTCGAGGGGCTGACATTCGCCAACGGGCTACTACTCGGCGGCAACGATGTGATCGACGCCGAGACATGGGATTCCAGCGATATCCAGCACCGCAAGGCGCTGCGGCGGCTCGCGCTGCTCGCCGAGGACGTCGGGCTGAGCGATGCCGATCTCGGCCGCCATCCCGGCCACGAGCCCATCCCGGCGGATCGGGATACCCACGTCGTCATGCAGCACCGGCTGCGCATCCTGTTCCCCGGCTGCTACGTGGTCGGCGAGGAAGCGACCGAGCACGACTGGTGGGCGGCGATCGGCTCACCGCCCGGTTCGCTGATCTTCTCCATCGACGCGCTCGACGGGTCGACGCTGTACGAGTCGTTCACCTTCGGCTACGCCTGTAATCTGCTCGCCTATCGGCGAGTCAAGGGCAACGAAAACCTGTTGATGTTCGCGGCGGTGATGAACTCCTCCGGTTTCGTCGCCTGCTACCAGCGCGACGAGCAGGGCGCGCTCGTCGGAAACGTGTACACCGCGACGGATATCGCCCTCGGTACCGATACCGACGACAGCGCGGCCCGCGGCGCCGCCATCGGCAAGCGGCTGGTGTCGATCACCGATCCGGTTGTGCTGGACGGTTTCCGGGCGGATACGGTCGCGACGAATGCCTCGGATCCGGCCCGGCGCCGGGTGATCGCGCCGCTGCTCGCCGACAAGGACCTCTACGTCTCGACGCTCGGTGGCGCGCCCGCCGCGCTCGGCCTGGTGCTCGGCGGTCTCGCCGCCCTGGTCTGCCCGCGCGCTCAAACCACGTACGACACCGCGTATCTGCCGATCCTGGCGTCACTGGGGATCACCATCTACACCATGCACGAGGGCAAGGAGGGGTTCACCCTCGGGCTGAAGGAAGTGCTCGGCTTCTTCGATCATCTCGCCGGTGTCGGCGGCGCGTGGACCACCGAAGGCGTCACCAAACCGGTGCCAGCCTTCGTCGCCGCGCGCAACCCGCAGTTCGGCGCGGAACTGCGCAGGCGCATCATCGAGCAGTACTGAGCCCGCGGTATCCGACCCCCGGGGCTCAGGGCAGCGCGACGATCGTAATCGTCGCCCCCGATTGCACATTCGACGACGGTCCCGGCGATTGCGAGATCACCACCGAACTGTCCAGCTGCGTGAGCTGTTGCACGACAACCTGGAGTCCGAGCGCCTGCAGCTTGGTGCGCGCCTCACCGACGGACGAGCCGATGACCCCGGGCACCTTCACCGCGTTGGACACGATCAGCGTGACGCCGTCGCCGGACTGCACCGTGGTGCCGATCGCCGGATCGGTGCCGATCACCTTGTCCGCCTCGATGCTCCGATCGAACTGAGCCCTGGTCTCGCGCACGGTGATTCCGGCCTTGGTGAGCGCCTGGATCGCCTCCTCGGTGGTCTTGCCGCGCACATCGGGCACCTTCACCGGCTGAGATCCCTTGCTGCGGTACACCTTCACCTGCCCGCCCGCCGGAAGGACGGTGCCCGCACCGGGTTCCACTTTCGCGAGCGTGCCTTTCGGTGCGGTACTCGATGTTTCGCCCGCGTCCACCGGTGAGAGCCCGGCATCGCGGATGAGCTTGGTCACCTGCGCCACGTCGTCGCCCGGTTTCACGTCCGGCACTTTGGGTTTGCCGCTGGAGATCAGCACCGCCACCGTCGACCCCTTGGTGACCTTGGCGCCCGCCGACGGATCGGTGCCGACCACGCCGCCCACCGGAACGGTCTCCGAGGCCTTCTGCCTGATCTCGGTGGAGAAACCGGCGGCCTGCAGCGCGGCGACCGCGCGGTCGCTGTCGAGCCCGGCGACCGCGGGGACGGGGGAGTAGCGGCCGACCCCGAGCCACCAGCCGCCGATGCCGACGAGCAGGGTGATGGCCGCGACGATGGCCACCCAGATCCACACCGTGCGCCGCGAGCGCCTGCGCTCGTCGAAGCCGGGATAGGACGGCGGCGGCTGGTGCAGCTGCTGCGAGGCGTAGTCGTCGACCGGCTGCCGATGATCGGGCGCCGGAGCGTATTCGGGCACCCGCGGCCGCGGTGCGGTGACCACCTTGGTGTGTTGCACCTGCTGCTGTGCGGGCGGCTGCGGGTGCGGCGCGCGCGGCGGCGGCGGGGTGTACGGCTCGGGCCGCGGATCATCGGGGGTGACCGCCTTGAAGCTGGCGCTGAGATGTTCGGCCGACTCCTGCGGCGCGGGCACCCGATACGGCGGCAGGTTCAGCGCGTGGGCGATCGAGCGCAGCGCGGCCGCCATCTCGGTGGCGTCGGCGAAGCGGTGGCTCGGTTCGCGCGCGGTGGCGCGGGCGACGAGATCGTCGAACTCCGGCGGCACACCGGCGATGAACTGGCTCGGGCTCGGTACGTCGTTCTCGATCCGCTGATAGGCCACCGACAGCGAGTTGTCGCCGGTGAACGGGACCCGCCCGGTGAGCAGTTCGAAGATCAGCACGCCGAAGGCGTACACATCACTGCGCGCGTCGGCAGTGCCGGTGGTCACCTGTTCGGGGGACAGGTACGCCGCCGTGCCGAGAATCACGCTCGCCGAGGTGGTGTTGGCGGCCGCGACCGCGCGCACCAGGCCGAAATCGGCGATCTTCACCTCGCCGGCATCGGAGATCAGCACGTTCTCCGGCTTGATGTCGCGGTGGATCAGCCCGGCGTGATGGGCGACGCCGATCGCGGCGAGCACCGGCTCGGCGACCGCGCGCACCGCGTGCGGCGGCATCGGGCCGCGCTCGCGCAGCAGTTCGCGCAGCGTGCCGCCCTCGACCAGCTCCATGATCAGGAACGGGTACTCGCCGTCGACGCCCTGGTCGTACACCGCGACCAGCGACGGATGCTTGAGCTTGGCGACCGCGCGCGCCTCGAACTCGAATCGGGACAGGAACTGCGGATCTCCCGAGAATTTCGGGTCCATCACCTTGATGGCGACGGGGCGATCCAGGCGCGTGTCCACCCCACGGAAGACCATCGACATGCCACCACGGGCGATCGGCGCATCGATGCGATAGCGCCCTTCCAGCATCTGGCCGATCAATTGATGTCCTCCGGTTTTCACAAAGTTCTCACCCCTCGCGCTCGGTGCGACAAGCGAACGACCGCCCCGTGCGGCCCCCACGATGGTATCGACGAAACGTGCCCGGGTGTCTCACGACGTGCGGCGGCGGACCGTCTACCGTTATCCGGGTGAGTGCATTTCCCTGCAGTGATGATGTTCTTCCCGAGTCGGTGGCGCTGGTGCCGCTGCCCGAAGTGGCCGACAAGCTCGGCCTCGTGGTGACCCGGGTGCATCAGATGCTGCGTGACCATCAACTCCTCGCGGTGCGCCGCGACGGCGTCGCCGGGGTGCCGGAGCGCTTCTTCGATGACGACGGCGCGGTGGTGAAGATGCTGCCGGGCCTGATCACCGTGATGCGCGATGCCAAGTACACCGACGAGGAGATCCTCGAATGGATCTTCACCGAGGACGAGACGCTGCCGGGTAGACCCGTCGACGCACTGCACGGCCCACTGGCCCGCGAGGTCGTGCGCCGCGCCGCCGCCGACCCCTTCTGAGCTGAATCCCCGGCCGCGCGCCTGGCCGCCGCGCTGTGCGCGCGGCGGGCTGGTTCAGGCGCGCCGCAGGGCGGCCGTGACGAACTCGACGGAGGCGACGCGCAGGCGGCGGTGCCGGGGGACCACCGCACGCTGCGCGAAGACCGCGTAGCCCGACTGTTCGATCCGGTCGAGAATGCCCGCGTACAGGGCGCTTGCCGTGCGGATGGCGGGGCGGACACGCGGCTCGAGCAGATCGATACCCGGATTCGCGATGCGATAGATGTCACGGTTGATCGCGATCACATGGGCAAGCGCCCTGCGTACCCGCGGGTCGGTGCGACCGGTCCGGTGGCAGTGCGCGAGCAGGTCGGCGTCGACACCGAAGGCGGCGAGCTCGTCGGCGGGCAGGTAGATCCGGCCGCGATCCAGATCCTCGGCGATATCGCGCAGGAAGTTGGTGAGCTGGAACGCCTCGCCGAGCGCGGCGGCCGCCGGTTCCGCCTCGGCGACCGGCACCACCGTGCCGAGCACCGGCAGCAGCTGCAGCCCGATCGCGGCGGCCGAACCGCGCATGTAGTCGCGCAGGTCCGCCATCGTCGCGTATCGATCGCGGAAGTGCGTGGTGCCCGGAACGTCCATGCGCATCGAGTCGAGGAACGTCAGGAAGTGGTGCGGAGCAATGTCGTAGCGGTGGATGGTATCGGCCAGCGCGTGCAGTACCTGCGAACGTAGTCGCGCGCAAGCGTTATCGGCCTCGGTCCACGAGTCACCCTGTGCGCCACCGTCATACGGCCGGTGTTCGAGCACGATACGCAGTTGCTTCTCGACCAGGTCGAGCTCGTCGGCGACGTGGAGGTCCGTGCCGCGCTCGGCGTCGTCGACGATATCGTCGGCCATCCGCGCGAACGCGTACAGCGCGTGCACCGCGGGCCTGCGCTCGGCGGCGAGCAGCCGCGTGGCCAGGAAGTAGGTGCGCCCGTTGACCGCGGCGATCCGGCGGCACGCGCGATAGGCGCCCGCCAGTTCCAGGTCGGCATCGGGTTCCGGGGTCGCGGTCGGCTCCCCGGCCCTCATGACCGCGTCGGCGTCGCCGGCTCGGCGGGCGCGCGCAACCGCAGCGGGTCGACCTTGCGCAGCGACATGGCCGCGACCACCGCGGCGAATGTCGCCAGCGCCACATGCAAGAAGTCGTACAGCCCGATCGAACCGTCCGGCTGGAACACCAGCATCAACCAGGTACACAGGCCGACAAGCACCATCAGCGTCGTCGTCGACAGCGCGAAGCCCGCGGCCAGCGCGAGCGGCCACGAGTAGTACCAGGGCAGCGCGGCGGGCGAGAGGATGACGATGCCGACGAACGCGATCACGATGCCGAGCACCGCTTCCCGCTCGCTGTGCCGGAACCGCCACCACGTCCACACCAGCACGACCACCAGCGCCAGCGCGCCGAGCGCGCGCGTAATTTTCAGCACCGGATCCATCTGGAACGGGGTGACCCACAGGACCATATGCGCCAGGATCGTCGGCAGCGACAGCCAGTTGATGATCCGCTGCGACCCCGACAGCGCGGTCAGCCAGCCGAGGCCGACACCGGCGGCGGCCGAGGCGGCGGCGAGCACCACCGCGAAGACGCACAGGCCGAGCCCGGCGATCTTGGCAAAGGTCCAGGCGGGATGCGGCATATCTTCGCTGGGCCGCGCGGCATCGGGATGATCGTCGGGCAGGGCGGCCGACGGATCCTCCGCCGCGCGCTGTGCGGCCCGGCGTTCCTGTTCGTGCAGCATCCAGATCCACACCAGGAACGGCAGCGCGATGCCCGCGGTCGCCTTGATCGCGACGCCGATGGCCACCACGACGATCCCCGCCACGTGATGGCGCTCCAGCACCAGCGCGACGCCCGCGCACATCAGGCCGACCATCAGCACCTCGTTGTGCACGCCGCCGATGAGGTGGATCAGCACCAGCGGGTTCAGCACGGCCAGCCAGAGCGCGACGGTCGGCTTACCGCCGAGGTGCTTGGTCAGGTACGGCACCGCCCACATCATCAGTGCAAGGCCGGGCAGCATGACCAGGCGCAGCGCGATGGTGCCCGCCACCACGCTGTCGCCGGTGACGGTGGTGATGGCGCGGCCGATCAGCAGGAACAGCGGGCCGTACGGCGCGGTGGTCGTGGTCCACACCGGGCTCACGTTGTCCAGCAGCACACCGGGTTCGAGCGCGACGGGCCCGTACTTGTACGGGTCGATGCCGTCGCGCAGCAGCGCGCCCTGCGCCAGGTAGGAGTAGGCGTCGCGGCTGAACATGGGCACCGCGAACAGCAGCGGGAAGATCCAGATGCCGACGATGGCGCGCAGCTCGTTCAGCGTCACCTCGGCGCCGGGCCGGTCGCCGGTGCCGATCGTGGTGCGGCCGAGCCGAACCCACGCGGTGATCATCAGCAGCACGCCGATCCAGATGACGATCGTGGACAGCGCGTAGCCGTGGCCGAAGCGCAGCCAGGACAGGTGCATCGCCTCGAGCAGCGGGTCCTGCTTGCGCACGGCGCCGGCGCCGAAGCCACCGAAGGTGATCATGAGCGCGCCGAAGAAGCCGAGCAGCGCCGCGTGGCCCTCGGGACTGCGGGCGAAATCGGCGTAGGTGTGTATCCAGCGGCGCGCGGGCGCCGGGGTGGCGCGCACGGTGGCGGCGGGTGCGGTGGTCGGCGAAGTGGTCACTGTCGTTGTGGTGGTCGCTGGGGCGCTCGTCTCGGGGGATGCCATCTGGTGTCGGTCCCCCCGGAATGGTTGGCGGTCGCAACCGCGGGTAAACAGGTCGGCGCTCAGTTTACGGCGTCGCCGGGAACACTATCCCGCTGGTACGTGCGGTTTCGACCCGAGCGGGCCCGATGCCGCCGGTAATCCGGTTTGCCGCCAGTTTCCCGGACAGCAGTGTCGTCGGCACTCCGACACCGGGCGTGGTGCCGCAACCGGCGATAACCACGTTGTCGCTGGAGCGTGGAAAACTGCGTGACCTGAACGGTCCGGTCTGCCGGAAAAGGTGCGCGGCGGAGAACGGCGTGCCCGCCAGCATGCCCTGGTCACGCCAGGTGTACGGCGTATCGAGGCGATCGACGGTGAAATGCGTCGCGATACCGCGATACCCACGCTCCTCGAGGACCTGGAGCAGCTCGCGCAGATAGGCCGGGCCGAGGCGGTCCCAGTCCAGCGGCGCCGCATCGAGATTCGGGCACGGCGCGAGCACCGAGAGCGGCTCGTGGCGGCCGTCCGCACGGTCGAGATACATCGCGGGATCGGTGAGCGCGGGCCGGGTGAGCAAGAGCGACGGGTCGCTCATGGTCTTGCCGCGCCCGCGCCGCGCCGCGATCTCCCGGAACGTCCTGTCCCATTCGTGACCGAATTCGATGGTGTGGTGCGCCTGTACCGGCCAGGTGCGCGCGATCTCGGCGGGGACGGTGCCGTGCGCGACCACCGCCGACGGCGCGGCGCGCAGCCCGCGGCGCTTGCGCACGCCGAAGCGTTCGATGCTGCCGAGATCGGCGGTGAGCACCACGGCGTCGCAGTCGACCGGCCCGGCGCTGGTGCGGACTCGGGTGGCCCGCCTTCTCGCGTAGTCGATCCCGGTGACCTCGGTATTCAGCGCGAGCGTGCCGCCCGCGGCGGTGAACGCCTCGGCCAGCGCCGCGGCGATCGCGCGCATGCCGCCCTCGGGGAAGTAGACGCCGAGCGAGGTGTCCATATGCGGGATCGCCCCGTACACCGCGAGCGCCTCGGCGGGCGCCATGCCCGCGTAGAGCGCCTGGAAGGTGAACAGCCGCGCCAGCCTCGGATCGCGCACGAACCGGCCGACCTGCGGCGCCAGCCTGCCGAACCCGCGCAGCCGCACCAAAGCGGCCAGCGCGGCACGCTTTTCGGGCTTGCGCACCATATCCAGCGGCGAATCGAAGTTCGTGTCCATGAACTCGGTGAACTCGGCGGCGTAGACGCGCGCCAGCCAGGTGCGCAGCCGTCGATAGCCGCGCGCCTCGTCGGCGCCGCACGTCGCGGTCACCTCGTCGGCCATGGTGTCCGGATCGGCGAACACCCGGATGGTGGAGCCGTCGGCGTAGCGGGCGTGATAGCTCGGCGCGAGCTTGTGGATGCGCAGCGGCGGCGTGCACGAATCGAAGTCGCGCCCGACCGCGGCGAGTGCGTCGGCGATCAGCTCGGGCAGCGTCAGTACCGTTGCGCCGGAATCGATCTCGTAGTCGGGGCCGCGGTAGCGGCCGACCCGGCCGCCGGGGTGATCGGCGCGCTCGAGCAGCGTCACCGTGCGGCCCGCACCGGTCAGATAGAGCGCGGCGGCCAGCCCGGACAGGCCCGCGCCGACCACGACCACCCGATCGGCCGGTCCGGCAACGGTTCTCACCTGGTTCTCCTGCGCCGTCCCGCCGGGCCGATGCCGCGGCGGGTCGGCATGGCGCCGCCGACGATCACCCGGCGTTCGATCAGACCCGCCACCCGCTTGCCGTCCTCCGGCCGCGCCGGGCACGAGCCGACCACGATCGCCCGTTCGTGCGGGCCAACGATCGCCCTCATGCCGCACGCCTCGTCGCGGCGAGCGCCATCGCGCGCAGCTGCTCCTTGGCCGAGGCGGTGGCCGAGCTCGCCTCGATGGCGGCCAGGCCCTGCTCGGTGAGTTCGGTGATGCGCCGCTCCACCTCGTCGACCGCGCCGAGGTCGGTGAGCAGCGCGCGGATGCGCTCGACCTGATCGGCGTCGAGGTCGGTGCCGATGCTCGCTCGCAGCAGTGCCGCGGCGGCCGGATCGGTGAGGTCGGCGCGCTGCAGCGCGTCGGCGAGCAGCACGGTGCGCTTCCCTTCGCGCAGATCGTCACCCGACGGTTTGCCGGTGACCGCGGGATCGCCGAAGACGCCGAGCAGGTCGTCGCGCAGCTGGAAGGCGATGCCGATATCGGTGCCGAAGGTGCGGTAGGCCGCGATCAGCGCCGGATCCGCGTCGGCGATGGCCGCGCCGAGGTGCAGCGGCCGTTCGACGGTGTAGGCGGCGGTCTTGTACCGGTTGATCCGCATCGCGGCCTCGACCGATTCGTCGCCACCCGCCTCGCCGTAGATGTCGAGCAGCTGCCCGCCGAGCACCTCGGTGCGCATCTGCGACCACACCGGCGCGAACCGGGCGATCACCGCCGGGTCGAGCCCGGACGCGTGCACCATATCGTCGGCCCAGGCCAGCGCCAGATCGCCGACCAGGATCGCCACGCTGGTGCCGTAGTGCTCCGGATCACCGATCCAGCCCCGATTGCGATGGCGCTGCTCGAAGTCGACGTGCACGGTGGGGAAGCGGCGCCGGGTGCGCGATGAGTCGATGATGTCGTCGTGGATCAGTGCGCAGGCCTGCACCAATTCCAGTGCGGCGCAAGCGTTCAGCACGGCGGTGGCGTCGGCCGCGTTCGGATCGCCGCCCGCGCCGACCCAGCCGGTCCACGCGAACGAGGGCCTGGTCCGCTTGCCGCCGCGCAGCACGAACAGCTCGAGCTCGTCGGCCGCCTCCACGAAGACCGGGCCGAGCTGCTGCACGGTGGCCCTGCGGGTGGCGAAGAACTGGGTGAGCGCGGACTCCACAGCGGTGGCGAAGGCCGCCGTGCCCGACGATCGTGCGATGGCCGTTGGCGTGGACAGGAGAGCCTCCAGGATCGTTCGGATGGTTGGCGCCGATCGAGCGCGGCGGGTGCGGTGGATCGGGCACACCGCTGCCAAGACCGAAGAATACGCGGCCGCCGCGATTCCGCTCGGCTGCCCCGACCGGTCGGTAACAAGTCCCACTACACTGAACCGGTGACTTTCGACAACGTACGGGGACGCTCGACCCCAGGCCGGCCGTCCCCGACGCCACCGAACGTCTCTGTGATGCAGAGCTTGCGGATCCATTCGCGCAGCGCGGTCCCGTTCTCCGTGGAGTTCAACCCGCCGCGGGACGCCGCCGCCGAGGCGCGGCTGTGGCGCGCGGTGCGCGAATTCGAGCGGATGCATCCCGCGTTCGTCTCGATGACCTACGGCGCGGGCGGCTCCACCCGCGACCGCACCGTGCGGGTCACCGGTCAGCTGGCCACCGAGACCACCCTGCTTCCGGTCGCGCACCTGACCGCGGTCGAGCACAGCGTCGCCGAACTGCGTTCGCTGGTCGGCGCGTACGCCGATTCGGGCATCCGCAACATCCTGGTGCTGCGCGGCGACCCGCCGGGCGATCCGCTCGGCGAATGGACCAAGCACCCGCATGGCGTCGCCTACGCGGAGGAACTGGTGCGCATCGTGCGCGATCTCGGCGACTTCCACGTCGGCGTCGCCTCGTTCCCGCAGGGCCACCACCGCTCGCCCGACCTGGACTCCGATACCGCGTACCTGTGCGCGAAACTCCGTGCGGGCGCGGAGTATTCGATCACCCAGATGTTCTTCGACGTGGATGACTATCTGCGCCTGCGCGATCGGGTGATCGCCTGCGATCCGGTCGAGGGCGCCAAGCCGATCATTCCGGAGCTGATGCCGATCACCTCGCTGCGCACGGTGGAGCGCGCCGAGGAACTGTCGGGGCGTCCGCTGCCCGCCGCCGTGCTGGAGCGGCTGCACAAGGCGGCAGGCGACGATCCCGAGGCGAACCGCGCCGCGGTGCGCGAGGTCGGTATCGAGATCGCCACCGAGATGGGGCAGCGCCTCATCGACGAGGGCGCGCCGTGCCTGCACTTCATCACGCTGAACTTCGCGAAGGCGACCAGCGAGGTGCTCACCAACCTCGGGTACGGCGTCAGTGCCGCACCCATCAGCGCCTGACGCTCACGCGGTGCCTTGACGCTCACACAGTGCCTTGACGCTCACACAGTGCCTTGACGCTCACGCGTCGATGATCGCCACCGCCCTGGTCCAACCGGCCGAGGCGGCGTGCACCTTCACCGGGAAGCACGAGACGTGGAATCCGGTGGGCGGGAGCTGTTCCAGGTTGTGCAGCTTCTCGATATGGCAGTAGCCGATATCGCGGCCCGCCTTGTGCCCCTCCCAGATGACCGACCCGTCATGGTCTTTCGCGTATCGCTTGGCGGTGTAGGTGAACGGGGCGTCCCAGCTCCACGCGTCGGTGCCGGTGAGTCGCACGCCCTGCTCCAGTAGGCGCAGGGTGGCGGCGCGGCCGATACCGCAGCCGGAGGAGACGTAATCGTCGGCGCCGTAACGGGTTCCGGCGCTGGTGTTGACCACCACGATCTCCAGCGGGCGCAGCGTGTGGCCGATGCGGTCCAGCTCGGCATCGATATCGTCCGCGGTGACCACGTAACCGTCTTCGAAGTGCCGGAAGTCGAGCTTCACGCCCGGCTGGAAGCACCACTCCAGCGGCACCTCGTCGATGGTGATCGCGCGCTCGCCGCCGTTCATGGTCGAGGCATAGTGGTACGGCGCATCGAGATGGGTGCCCGCGTGCGTGGTCAGCTGAACGCGCTCGATGGCCCACGCCTCGCCGTCCGGCAGGTCGGCCGCGGTCGCGCCGGGGAAGAAACGCAGCATGTCGTCGACGGTGTCGGGGTGGCCGAGGTATTCGATCTGCGGCACATAGCCCGGTGGATCGGACGCGATCCCGGCTTGCAGCGGAACCGAGATATCGATGAATGTCGGCATGGCAGTGGCCCTTTCCGAACGGTTCGTCTCCGTAGCTGATCGAGGGTAGTCACATTGCGGTGCGATACGCCGGAACGGGCCACCATCCGACTGCGCTCGATGCCGAACCATCGACAAACGGCGCCCGGTCGCGCGACCGATCGCAACCAGGCGGCGATTGTGGAGTTCGGTCAGGTCATGCGTGCTCCAATTGCATTGCGCCGAACCAGTGGTCGGCGGCTTGTTCGAACGCCGCCCGATCGGGGGTGGGATCACCGGCCCAGGCGACGACGCCGTCGGGCCGGATCAGCACCGCACCGCAGCCGAGGTTGTTTCGTGCCGGTCCGGCCGCGTAGCGAATCCGGCCCGCCCAACCCGCCGCCGAATCGCGCAGGGATCGGTCGATGGTGAAATCGAGTGCGACGCCCCGTCCGTCGTGCATCAGGTCACCGAGCCGGGTGCCGTCCTCGAGCCGGAAGTTCGGGGCGCCGCGACCGATCAGCGGGTGCCCGCCGCCGAGGTCGTAACGGAGCGAGGATCCCGATATCCGTTGGAACACATAGGTTGTGCCGTCCCGGGTCGCGAGCAGGTCGCGGACGATCGCCTGGATGGCCTGGGCATGGGGGTCCGGCCGCATGACCGCGACTTGGGCGCGTGACCATTCGAGCACTCCGGCGCCGATCGGATGGCGTTCGCCGGTATAGGTGTCGAGCAGCCCGTCCGGCGCGTGCCCGTGCACGGTCGCCGCGAGTTTCCAGCCCAGGTTCATGGCGTCGCCGAGGCCGGTGTTGAGCCCCTGCCCGCCGAGGGGAGAGTGGATGTGCGCGGCGTCGCCCGCGAGCAGGACGCGTCCCTGCCGGTAGGTCGTCGCCTGCTTCGCCCGATCGGTGAAGCTCGACGCGAGCTCGACCTCGCTCACCGTCACGTCGGTGCCGGATACCCGGCGCAGCACCGTCTGCAGATGGTCGAGGGTCGGCGGCTGCGTGCGGTCGAACGCGCCGCCGTCGAAGTCCATCATCCCGATGTGTCCCGCGGCGGGCATCTGGAGGTATGCGCCCGTCGGCGTCAGGGTGATGAAACCGGGGCGCAGCTTCTCCGGATCGGCGAGGGTGAGCAGCGCGACGTAGCCGGTGAATTGCGGCTCGGTGCCGACGAAGTCGAAGTCCGCGAGCCTGCGCACTGTGCTGCGTCCGCCGTCGCAGCCGACGACCCAGCGTGCCGTGTACTCGTGCTCGCCGGCACGCACGACCACGCCGTCCTCGTCCTGCGCGATGGCCGAGACCGCGGCGCCACGCCGGATCCGTACACCGAGCTCGGCCGCCCGCTCGGACAGCACCGACTCGACTTGGTCGAGGCCTGCCATCATGAATTCCGGTATCGGGCTCGGCAGCCGGAACGGCAATGCGGCGGTGTCGATATCGGCCGGATCGAGGGTCATGCCCGCGAAGTGGCCCGCCATGCGCGGGGGCGACGGTTCGTCCGCGTCGGAATTCTCGCCGAACCCGTCCGCGACGCCGGTCGCCGTCAAGAGCGGGCGCACCATCCCGCGCCGGTCGAACGCCTCGACCGATGCGGCGGACAGGCCACGCATCCCGAGCGGCGCCCGCCGCCACTGGGAGCCGTGCTCCGCGTCCCGCTCGAGCACCAGAACAGTGCAGCCCGCGAGACCGAGCTCGCAGGCCAGGAACAGCCCCACCGGCCCGGCCCCAACGATCACCACGTCGAATTCATCCATGACCCAATGCTTTTCGACGCCCCTTGCACCGCCCTGGCGCGACGCTTGCGACGTCCCCGCGTAGTCGCCGAGTGGCGCCGCTACCGAGTAAGGGTTGTGGGGGCGGGGACGGAGCCTGGGCCGCCGCCGGGGAAGGTGCTTGCCGTTGTACACGAGAGGGTGACGCGGCTGCCTGTGGGGCCGACGACGAACAAGGCGTCGAGTGTGTAGTCCGCGGTGGGGTGGGTGTTGGTCTGCTGGGCTCCGTTGGAGAGCGGCGGCTTCCGGTTCGTCGGCCATCCGAGGTCTTCCCAAGCGGACTCCGCGTCGGTATATGCGGCCGAGCCGGAATCGCCGAGTAGCCGGTAGCTGATTACGTAGTACTCGTCGCGGGGGAGAAGGAAGCTTCCGGTACCCGTCGGCACGGTGTGGCCGGGCGGGGTCGGTCGGTCCGGATCCGGTTGGAATTCGAGGTAGGTGCCCTCGGGCATGGCGCGGATGGTCTGGAGCAGGTAGCCGATGCAGGCGTCCTGCGCTTGCTGTGCGTTGGCAGCGGGTGCGGCATGGGTCGGGGCCGCGAATGCGGCGACTGCGAACAGTGCCCCAATGCCCGGTAGTGCTCGGATAACAAGATTCTGCACGAAACTCACATCCAAGAGTCGAACTTGCCGAATGTTTGCTGAGACAAAGCGTAGCGCTTACTTTCCCAGCCGTGCAGCGATTCGCGAAAACCGCCGACCACGGGCGTCCGGCGGATGTTTTTCTGGGGGCTCAGCGGTGGGCGGATGAGCTGGTAGCCTCCGGGCAGGATGGTCGATCGGGGGTTGCCGATCTCGGCGGACGGTGACCGATGGGGCACAGGTTTTCGCTGGTCAGCGTCGACAGCAGGAGGTTGGACGTGATCGAAATGGTGCGGGGTGCGCGGTCGGTGATGCGGTGGGATCGCGCCGGTGTGGTGAGCGTGGGCATCACGGGTGCGCTCGCGCTGCTGCTGACGGGATGCAGTGATAAGGATGGGTCGCCGAAGCCGTCCACGACGGCGGGGTCTTCGGCAGCTGCGTCGTCGTCGGCCAAACCTGCGAAGTTCGATCCGTGCAAGGACATTCCGCAGAATGTGCTCAACGCGGAGAACCTCGAGAATCACATCCCCGTGACCGCCAATTCGGGCGACATCACCTGGAAAGGATGTGCGTACGGTGATCGGCAGGGCAAAGGGTACGAGGTTCGGATCATGACGACGAACTTGACCTTGGACAAGGTCAAGGCCAAGTACCCCGGCACGTACCGAGATCAGTCGGTCGGTAGCCGTCGTGGCGCATACTTCTCGGTGTTCCCCGAGCGTGGTCCAGCTAGCTGCGCATATGCGGCTGAGCTGGCTTCAGGCCTGTTGGAATTCGACTTGTCCAACCCGGCGTCTGCGCCCAAGACTGGAAATCAGAACGCCTGCGACCTGCTAAGCAAGTTGGTGCAGCAGGTGGTGCCTACGATCTCGTCGGGCGCTTGAGGTTGAGCAGCGACTAGTTATTTTGTGCCCTCGATGGACGGAACCGATCGGCAGTCCGAGACGTCCAAGCTGATGAAGGGTTTACGCGAGAGGGGAAGGTAAGGGCACATGGCCGATGAGAGCGCAGCCCAGGTGTTCGGCCCGATGATCGAGAAGGCCAAGACCGGTGGTGTTTCGCTGAAAGTAGATCCGGCCGTGTTCCTCACGCTTGATAAGGCCATGGACCGCCGAATGTCGGAACTTCGGCAGATACAGGCGATTGTCAACACAATTGGCGAGTCGCAGTCTTGGGGCCTAGGAGAATCAGCACCACCACTGACGTCGGCACAGACGATCGTTCAGCGGTTTCGGCAGAAGGCGTCGAACGGTGCCAACAATGCGTTCGATACGTTGGAGGGGCACTACAAGGCGGCCGAGCAGCTCCAAACCCTCTTCCGCACGATCCGAGAACGTTTCGAGCAGACCGATCAAGCATTCGCGGCCAGGTTCCACGAGTTGAAGCTGGCGCAGCGGCCCGAGCACGGTGGTGGGCGATGACGGAATACGATCCGCCGGGGATCACCAACCCCGAGAACGTGGATGCGTTGACGCACAAGGAAATCAAGGAAGCGTTCGACGTGGTCGCGCCGAGCGGTTCGAACGACGCGGCGGACAACTGGTTGCGGGCGCGGACGCTGTTGCAGGATTCGACCACCGAGATGGTGAACGCGGTGCGCTCCGCGGTCAACGGTCACTGGACCGGGGATGCCGCGGATACGGCGGCCGGTGCGGTGGAGAGCTATGCGGTGCGCGCGGAGAACCTGGCGGATCTGTTCGCGGCGACCGCAGGCACCGTCACCAATACCGAGCTCGCCGCGGTGATCGCGAAATCCTTCATCCCGCCGGTGGTCGAGGTGACCGCCGATCCGAAGGACGCGGTCGCGTACGACGATCAGACCAGGGCCGCGAAGACCGCCGAGGCCGAGGCGCGGCAGGTGATGCAGCAGCGCTACGTGATTCCGTTCATCGACCAGGATGCCAAGATTCCGACGTTCCCCCCTGCCGTCGCCGCGTGGAGTCTGCCCGGTACCCCTGGCACACCGGGTATTCCGGGCACCAAGACCGCACCGGGAACGGGCACGTCCACCAGTGGCTCTCCGGGCAACGCGGGCACACCCGGCTCCGAAAACCCTGGCGAGCAAAAGAAATCGGACGAGAAGCCGACCGACGGCAAGCCTGGTGAGCAGAAGCCGGGCACGACTCAACCCGCCGCGACCAACCCCCAGCCGACCACGACCTCGTCACTGCTGGATTCCGGCAGCCAGAACACGTCGCGCGCGACGACGACCACGCCCGCGACCACCACGACGACCCCCGGCAATGTGCCCGCCGGCGTCACCACCGCGGCGGGCACTCCCGGCAGTCGACCGACCGGTCCCGGCCCGCGCCCTGGTTCAGGTGTGCCGAGCCCGGGTACGCCGGGAACAACAGGCTCGCCCGCACCGGGTTCGAGCCGTCCCGCGCTGCCGGGTCTGCTGACGCCGGGCGCGACACCGGCTGCCGCGTCTACAGTGGGACCCGGTGCGACCTCCGGCGCGGCAGGCTCGCCGGGGATGTACCCGCCGGGGGCCCGTGGGGTGCGCGACGGCGACCACGAGAAGAAGGACAAGAAGGTCGATCTGAAGCACGAGCGCAATACCGAAGAATTGCTCGGACGGAACAAGAACGTGCCGCCCGCGATCGGGGAGTGATGGCCTCCTGGTCATTTGAGAGCGAGGAGTTCGCCGCGCTGTGGTTCGGCCCGGCCAACGACCGGATGCTCTACCCGCTGGACTATTTGAGCCGCTTCCCGCATATCAACGAGCGCGACGAATACTGGGCCAGGGTGCGGCACGACTGGTCCGAGCGCGGCCGCCTCAGCTGGGATGAGGCGGATCTGCTGACGCGCGCGTTCACCGTGCTCACCACCCCCGAGGCGTGGCTGGAGATCCACGGCTTCTACGACGCGGTCGGCCCGATCCGGGTCGCCGCCGCCCGCCACGCCCGTCATGCCGCGTTCGCCGCCCAGTTCACGGTGCGCCCACGGATCGAAGTGTCGATCATCCCGGACGACAAACTGCCCGCCGTCCTCACCCGCCTGCTGCCCAAACATCCGCCGGGCAGGGGCCGCCCGCAACGTTTCGATGCCGTCGCGCTCCGCCCGGAGAATCAGCCACTCGGCCGCCGCACCGGCGAACCCACACCGCTGCAATGCTATGAACGCCTGGTCCGCCGCCCGTCCACCGGCGCGGGCCTGATCACCGTCTTCCGCGGCCCCCGGCACAACGCACTCGCCCCGGCCCGCAAGGTCGGCACCGTCCGCTGGTACGACCTCCCCGACGGCCGCTACCTCGAAACCGGCACGCGCACCCTGACCGTCCGCCCCGGCGACATCCCCACCCTGCAAACCATCATCAGCCGCCTCCTCGACCACGCGGTCACCGAATACCGTGACCACATCGAAGATCTGGGCGAGTTCGCCCGCTGACCATCGAAATGGTTCTGCTGGAACATATTCGGCAGGGAACCGGTAGGAATACGGCCGATCGTGCCGCGCGGGCATTTCGCGCGCCGCGCACGAATTATCGCCGAATCCACTGCGCGGCAGCGCAATTAGCGCGCGGATAGCCGTATCCGCCATCGAGTCGGGATCGTCCGTTGTGCCGCGGTGACTCCGGCGGACTGGACACGGCCGCGTTGACGGACGGAACCACGCGCGCCTTGAATGGTGGTATCGGTCCGTGGGCGCGGCCGTGCTCAGGTCGGAGGCTCGCCGACTATAGATACTTCAGATCCCTGTTATCTTGCTGCAGTTTCCCCGCGATGGAGAGATTGCCGTCGGAATCCAGTATCGCGATGATCTTCTTCTGACTTCCGTGGTAGGTGGTGAAGTAGATCTTGTCCGCCTCCTGAGAGGTGCTGTAGTTGGTGTTCACCGAGAATTCGATGCTCAGCGGAGAGCTGATGAGCACATCCTTCTTCGGGGAGTTAGGGTAAACTTGGTTCTGCCGCAACTTGACTCGCCCGTGGGTGTCGCCCTCTTCCCAATCGGTAGCCAGGCCCAGATCGATGTCGGCCATGATGATCTCCTTCTCTGACTCTCGAGGTGCATCCCCGAGCTCCGGTGAAGCGCCGTTGCTCCAAGACTTTCGGCGAAACCGCTCCCGGATTCGATCGTCGCGCGGCATCACCGCGCGACGGTTGCTGAGGCCCCCGTAAGGCTCTTTCGAGCGAGTTGAATCATATTGTGCTGCACCGAAGTATAGGCCGTACCTATAGATCAATTTGCGACTATTGGTCAATCGCGCGACATGATCGCCTGCTGGGCAACATATTTCGACGACTAATCAGACCGGTCGAATTTATTTGTCTGCCGAGTGACGCTGTCGCCCACCGAGATTGGCTACCAAGTCGACGAAACAGATTGAAAGCAGCGGGTTTCCGGAAAACCAGTCGACTCGGGTACCCCGGACTTGCTACTCCTTGTCGGTGCAGCACACAGTAGAGCCCGGTGGGATCGATATCGGCACCCTCATCGAGGCGGTCCGCAATCACGATGCCGACGTCGATGCCGCGCGCGCGGCCGCCGAAGCTCTAGTGGCCGACCAGATCTTGGACCGGCTCGCCGACCTCGACGACAATGGTCAGGTCCTCGAGCGGATCGTCGATGCCCTGGAGTCGGCGATCATCCAGGCAGCGGATCCATTGATCAGGGAGAACGCCGTGATCGCGCTCGCGGCGATCGATGACGACAGGGCCACCGCCGCGTGCTACCGGATGTTCGACCGACACCGCGCCGCCGACGGAGTGGCAGGACGCTTGCTCGCCTATTTCACGGGTGACACCCAGCCCACTGTCGAAACATTGGTGGCCGGCTTGCCGGAATGCGACAACTTCGATGGAGTCCTCACCCAGCGGGCTATCGCCGAATACGGTGCGGCCGCCGTCGCGTACCTGCATGCGGCACTGCTCGCCTTTCCGGTTCCGGCACAGCAGAATACGGGCCACTGGATGGCAGACGAGATCACCAAATGCCGAATCATGAGCTCTCTCCGCGGTATCGGCCCAGTGGCCGCATCCACCACGTCGACGCTGATCGCACTGCTGCTGGATGATGAGAGCTATCGAGACACCCGGCATCAGGCAAAGCAGACCCTCATCCGGATCGGTT
This sequence comes from Nocardia sp. NPDC052566, assembly GCF_044547285.1. Taxonomy (NCBI): domain Bacteria; kingdom Bacillati; phylum Actinomycetota; class Actinomycetes; order Mycobacteriales; family Nocardiaceae; genus Nocardia; species Nocardia sp. NPDC052566. The sequence goes on from NZ_JBIUAF010000002.1 coordinate 1,483,229, forward strand.
CGCCGGAGACCGTCGAGATGCTGATCGCCAAGGTGCGCTCACATGAGCAGGAGCTGTCCGCCCTGGTGCACGCCCTTGCCGAAATGCCACCCGAATCACTCGCCGCCGTAGACGAAGTGGACGCACTCGTGGTCGAGCTGTCTGTGTCCGCGGACGAGGGGTATCGCAACACGGCGGAATTCATCGCGCGAAAAGTCGGCGAGGTCCGGTGATCACTCCGCCGCGCACGGTGAGGTGACGGTGACGTCGAGGCGGGCCGGGGTGTTCGCGTCGCGGGCGGGGGTGAAGTCGCTGGTGATGGTGTAGCCGCGGGCGTCGCGGTAGTCGCGGTCGGCGGGGTGGTTGTCGACGACTCCGGGTGGTTGCCGGGTAAACCCCTGTGCCGTCATGGCATCCAGGCGCGACAGCACCTCGTCGATGAGTTCCGGTGACGGGTTGGGCTGGGTCGCGGTCGCGCGCAACCACCACGGGGGGCCGTAGCTCGTCATCGACGCGGTGTTGCGGCAGCCGATGCGTTCGGCGGTCCGCGGAATCGGCCGGGTGAGTTGCGGATTCGCCGCCGGCCAGACGGCGTACAGGTTGGCGAGCAGTGTCCGTTCGGCCTCGGCGACGGTCAGCCCGGTCGAGGTTTTCACCTCGTCGTTGCTCGGTCCGTCGGGGAAGACGCACGCAGCGGCGAGAAGTGCTGTGGCGCAGAGGAATAGGGTGCGTAGCGGTGTCATCGGACCGGGATCCTCGGTCCGAGCTCGGGATTGATCGTGACGTGCGGATTCCCGTAGGGATTGTCGTTCGCCCAGTACCTGCCCTGCAGGACGTCGTGGATCTCCCTGCCCCAGTTGTTGGCGTCGCCGATGTGCGCGTCCACGTGATTGGACAGGATCTCGCGGTCGACATACCCGGTCACCTCGCCGCCCGCGATGACCCCGACGATGTTCTGGAACGCGTCCGATGTCGGGTCGTTCCAATACTTTCCGTGCCCGTTGGGCCCGAATACCGGTTCGTTCCTGCGGAATCCGTCGCCGTCCTGATGGTAGTAACCGGTGTCGAGCCGGGTGACGCCCGGCGCCGTATCAGGGTCGGCGCCGAGGCTCTTCTGGCTGGTCGATTGGTAGGCGCCGATCGGGTCGGCCGGTGCGGTCATCGAGTACCGCTGGACGTTCGGGTTCGGGTCGTGCCAGCCGCCGGAGTGGCTGCCGGTGCCCGCGGAGGAGGCGTGCAGTATTCGGTCGGCACGCAGACCCTCCTGTTCGGCGGTGCCGACGATGGCGCCGCCGTAGGAGTGCCCGACGTAGGTCACCGGTGTCCCCGGTGCGTGGGCCGCGACCTCGCGATCGACCTCATGGCCGAAGTGTACGAGCTTCGGCGCCATCTCCTGCGTCCAGCGCTTGTCCGCGGCCTGTCCGAAGTCCTGTGGGAAGTCGCCCTCCATATACAGGAAGATCGGCGATTTGGTCTGGTGCGCGAGATTCCAGGCCGCGGTGGTGTTGGTGTCGGAGCCGTTGAGGTTGGTGCCGGTACCTGGCACGTACACGCCGATGCCCGGCACGCCGGGCGTCATGGCGCCGACCATCTCGATCATCCGCCCGTTGCCGTCGGGGGAGAACATGACGAATTTGCGGTCGATCATGTTGTCGGGGGCGGCCGAGCCGGGCCCGTCCGTGGGAATCGCCTGTGTCCGGCTGTCGGACTTGGCGGGATCGGGAATCGGGGCGAGCATGCGGCGCAGTTGATCGATGCGCGACTGGTTCCGGTCGGGTTTGCGCTCCTCGGCCGCGAGCGCGTTGCGGATGTTCAGTTCGTTGGCGGCGATCCGGGTGTCGAACGGGACGCCGTTCATGTTGCCGATCTTGTCCGGTGCGGCGATCACCAGCTGCTGCACATCGGCGGGGCTCATTCCGGCGAGGAAGGTGGCCACCTGATCCGGCGTCATCGTGGCGAGCATGGCGACCACCGCATCCGGATCGCGGCGCTCGCCGCCGGGGATGGTGACGTCCTGCTGGCCGTCGCGGATGGCGCCGAGCTGGGCCTGGACATCGCGCAGGGTCGCGCCGAAGGTGGTGTCGATCCGTTCGACCTCGTCCAGGCCGCTCATGATGTTCAGCTGGAATACGCCCGCGTCGCCCTCCTTTTCGGTGTTCGGCGCGGTGACGGTGCCGTCGGGCGCGACCGTGCACCCCTGCTGCACGGCGTGATCACGCTGGGACAGTACGTATTTCACCGCGTGTTCGAAGCCGCGATGCGCGTCGTCGGCGTCATCGGCGAAGCGCAGCAGCAGGTTTCGGACCTCGCGGCCGTGGTCGGTCTCCTCGTTGGTGCGCTGCCACGCCGCCTCCTTGGTCTTGCCGATCCAGCCGCCGGCGGCGTCGACGGCACGGGAGCAGTCGTCGAGTGAGCCGTCGAGCGCGTCCGCGTTCTCGCGTGCGACGTCGGCCGCGTGGCGCAGGGTGTCGAGCCGCCAGCCGTCCAATTGGGGCAGGGTAGGACGCATCAGCGGGGCCGCAGCCTTCCGATCTCGAATCCGATCTCCTCGTCCAGTGCGCCGACGTCGGCCGAGAACCGGTCGACGAGGTCGGCCAGCGTGGCGTATCGGGTTTCGATCGAGGTCATCGCCTGTTTCGCCGGATCAGCGGTGCCACGGACGGCGGCAAGCACCTCGCTGCCCTCGCCGACGGCCTCGGACAGCGTCGCCCATGGCAGCTTCGCGATATCGGTGGCCTCGCGCCGCCAGGTGGTGACGATGGTCTTCAGTTGATCCGGCTGGACGCCGAGGATGGGCGGGGCCGGTGGCGGCTGCGGCACCGGTCCGGTCGGTATGGATCCGCCGCTGTCATTCGGATCGGGGCTCATGGGTCCCCCCTTACTACTGGTCTTATTGTCTTCGACGCAGCGGGGCGCCGATCGGTTCCCGCTGGCCGAAGATCGACTCCGGTACCGTGAGGCTGCGATGAACGATCTGGGCGGCACACCGAATTCGGACGAAACACCGGCGTCGAACGGCGCGCCACGCTGGCGATCACGCGGTGCCGCCGGTGCCGCGGCCGTCGGGATCGGCCTCATCTCGGGCGGTACCGCCCTCGCCGTCTACAGCCGGTTCTTCGCCTCGGCCGAGCATCTGGACGATCGGATGGCCGACGGGTCCGACTGGTTCGGTTCGTTCCGTGCGCCCGTGGCCGGGGTGCCGGTCCGGTTCGCGACGGCGGCGATCCTGCTCGGTGTGGCATTGATCGCCGTTGCCGTCGCGGTCGCGGTCCGCGGCGGGCGCGCCAGGGCGGGATCGGGCCGGGCCGGCGTCTTCGCGCTCGCGGTGCTCGCCTGTGTGGCGGTGTGGGGCGGGTTCGCCGTCAGGGCCCATCTGCCCGGCATGTGGGACAGCATTCGGTTCGACTATCCGTGGTTCGCCCAGTTGCCGACCGCGCTGGCCGCCACTGCGCTGGTGCTCATCGGTGGTGTGCTGATGCTCGGGCTCGCGCTGTATCCGGTGAACGTGCGCCGGATCGGGCGCGGGGCGATGGCCACGCTGATCGCGGTAGGGCTCGCGGTGGCGGCGGGCGTCGCGGTGCTCGCGGTGCGTGCGGGTGATGACGACGCGAATGTGGACCACAGCACTGCGGCATCGGTGACCATCCCGCCCGTGCCGCGGCGGCTCGGCAATGAGCGGTATCGGGTGGCGCTGCCGGTGCAGATCGATGCGCGCGATGCCAACCGCAAGCGTGCGGCGGATGTGGTGGTGGCAGGCGCCGGGTTCGTGGTCGCCTCGACCGAAGGTCTCACCGCCTTCGACGGGGCGACCGGTCAACCGCGCTGGCATTACCTGCGTAAGAACGTGCGGCGCGGCGATCAACTCGGTGTCGAGTACATCCGGGCATCGCTGATGTCGGCCGACGGCGGGAGCGTCGTCCTCGCGCGCTGGGACAACAAGGGCTGGGTCGCGCTGGACGCGGTCACCGGTGCGGTGCTGTGGACCGATTCCGAATTCACCCGCAGGCTCCCGGATCCGGACCTGTCCTCGGCGTCGGAGAAGAATCCGTGGCGGATCGCCGACGACGAGTTCCGGCCGACCGCACGGTATCTGGTGCTCACCGATGGTTCGCATATCGAGCGGTACGACGCGCGCACCGGTGCGCGGATGTGGTCGGCCGACGGCTGTGGCGACCGGCGCCAGGAAGTCGCGGTCACCGACCCGGCGATCTATCGAATCACACACTGCGTCAACGGGAACGAGATGACGATCACGGCGAACGCGCTGGATCCGGGGACGGGCACGGTGACCGCCACCCGTGAGCTCACCCGCCTCGCCACCGAGAACGCGCCGCGGGTTTTCACCAGGACCATCGCCAATACCGTTGTCATCGACTGGTTCTCGGATTCGGTGCGGATGCGGGGCAGCATTGTCGTCGACCGGCCCGCACATCTGACCACGGCTCCCGATACCACCGCATCGTTGCACCCACTCGCCGCCGATCCGAACAGCGACGAGATTCTGGTCTCCCGGCCGACCCAGCCGGTCGATGTGCATGCCTACCAGGTTGTTTCGATCGACGGGACCGTCAAGTATCCGGTCGACGGAATCCAAGAGGACTACATTCACAGCTCTTCCGACGACATCTTCCTCGCCGACGAGCTCGTCCAGGCCGCACATTACGACGTGGACGGCGGCTCTCGCACCGAGGTGCGGGTGTGGAGCCGTACCGATGGCAGCCGGGTCGCCGCATACCCGCTCAGTCCTGGCGACGGTCACTACGAGATCACGATGCCGATGGCCGCTCCCGGCGCCGTCCTCATCCTCTGTATCGGACCGAAGAACGTCGATCTCATCGGGTTCGCGCCAGGCGCGTAGGCGCGATGAGCGGAGCCAGGGCGGCGAGCATGCCGAGGCCGGTCACCGGCAGCAGGTCGAGCGTGAGCAACGGCAGCAGCCCGCTGACCAGCATGACCGCGGGGCTCCACCAGCGCAGCAGCCCGGCCCTGGTCAGCAGCACGGTCAACGCGACCATGCCGAGGAAGAACAGCGGCGGCGCCCCGGCGTAGACGAGGAACTCCACGCCGGGGATCTCCTTGAATTGATGGCTGAGCCGCGACATTTCGGCCTTGTCCGCCGCCAGCGCCCCGAACGCGATATCCGCGCCGAACTGCACGATGGACGCCGCCAACCCGATCAGCGTCACGGCGACGCCGCCGGTGCGCCACCCGCCGCGTGGGAGCAGTTGCCCGAGCTCGAGTACCACCGGCACGAACAGCACCATGCCGGTCAGCCCGGCGAGATGCGCGGTCTGCCAGTCGATACCGGGTCCGTAGCGTCCGTCGGAGAGTCCGATGAGGCGCAGCACTCCGTATCCGGAGATACACGACGAGGCCGAAACAAGCAGCACACCTAGCGATTTCACGAGGAAATCGTGGCATCGGTGTGGGGTGCGTCACCTCAGGGAAAACCCTTGTTCCATCCCCGAAATCCTTGCCTCGGCCGCGCGGACACTTTTCGTCCGAATCGGTGGGATTCCGGCCGGATCCAGCGAAAAGTGCCAGCGCAGTTGAGCACTCACCAGCCCGATTCCGTACCTATCGGCACGTTGACAAAGCTCGGCACCGCCGGATCCAGTTGCAGATGCTGCGGTTTCAGCTCGGTGGCATCGAGGAACGGGCGGATCGGCACACCCTTGGGCAGATTGCTGGCGAAGATGTCGACCCGAAGCCGGTGTCCCGGTTGCAGTATCGCGTCCGTGGGGGCGAGACCCACGTCGAGCTGGGTCGCCACGCCCGGCACGATCGGCAGGCGCGCGGCCAGTGACATCAGCGGGAAGGGATCGGTGTAGTCGCCGTTGGCGGAGCGCTTGCTCTGCGCGTCGTCGACGGCGCGCAGCGAGGCGATGAGCTGCCCGGTGGTCAGCGTCGTCGAACGGCCGTCGGGGGCAACGTCGTTGAGGGTGGCGACCCAGTAGCCGTCGGTGGCGTCGTGGACGGTGTTCAAGTGGACGTTGATCGGTCCCGAGATCGGCGTCGGCGCGACGGCCGGGGGACCGGTGAACGTGAGCGCGTTGAGTTCCTCGATGCGCGCCTCCTTACCGCAGCCGGAGAAGACCAGGATGCCCGCGGTGCCCTGCGCCGAATCGGCGGAGCACAGGCTCGCGAGGCCGGGGCTGACCGTCAGGCGCGCGGTGCCGGTGGTGGGCTCCGGGGTGAGGCTGCCGTCGTGCACGCTGGTGTTCGTGGTGCCACTCGGGGTGGCGGACAGGTACATTCGCCGGTGCGTCGTACCCGGCCGGGGGAACTCTCCGGCGCTGGTCCAACCGGCGCCCTGCTGCCACATGGTTACCGGGCCGTAGTGGTCGATGCCGTTGTCGATGCCCTTGAGCCACTTGTCGAACCAGGCGCGCTGCAGCACGTCGATGCGCGGCGGCTCACCGTTCTTGCCGCGCATGTCGAAGCCGGTGCTCACGTGGTAGCCGTTGCCCATGACGAGCTGCTTCTGTCCCGGCGGTAGCGGGATGTCCTGGTAGATGCGCGGCGCGCCGTTGGCGAAGTTGTCGTGCCAGCCATCGATCACCAAGGTGGGCAAGGTGATTCGCTCGGGATGGCCGAGCCAGGCCTGGCGGATGGGACTTTCGGGGTTGAGCACCTGCTCCAGCTGTGGCGGCACAGTATCGAAGGATTCGGTGGTCAGTGTCTGAATTCCGACGTCCATGAACGACATCGGGCTGGCCAGGCGGTCGGCGAGCCATTTGGTGTCGAAGGTGCCCCTGGCGATCGACACCAGGTCCGGCAGCAGCTTGGCCGCGTTCACCGCGAGCAGATAGGGCAGCAGGATGCCGATGGCCGCACCGCCCGGCGCGATCATGTCGCGGACCAGATCATTGCCCGGCACCACCGGCACGATGGCTTTCAGTGCGGGCGGCTGCTTTTCGGCGGCCTGCACCTGGTTGATGCCGGAGTAGGAGGCGCCGGTCATGCCGACCTGGCCGTCGGACCACGGCTGCGCCGCCGCCCAGGCGATGACCTCGGGGGTGTCCTGCTGATCCTTCGGGCCCCACGGCTCCCAGATCCCCTGGGAGAAGCCGGTTCCGCGCACGTCGACGACGATCTGGGTGTAGCCGCTGCGCACCAGTTGCGGATCGACCGCGAAGCTGCGCATGAACCCGCCGCCCGCCACGCGGGTGGCATCGGTGAGCGCTTCCAGCGGCGTGCCGTCGAGTTGGAAGTCGCGCAGGAATCCGGTGATCGCGTCGGAGAGCACCGGAATCGACAGCCCGGTCTGCGCGATCATCGACAGCAGCTTCGTGTACGGCGTCATGTTCACGATGGTCGGAAAGGGTGTCCGGATCGGCCCGTTCGCGTCGGCGGGCCGATAGACGTTCGCCTCGAGCACCGTTCCGTCGCTCATCGTGATCGGCACGTCCCAGTCGATGTGCATCGACGGATACCGCTGCGGCCCATCGTGGAGCGCCGTCCACTGCGGCTCGCCCGTGGGCTCCGCCGTCGCGGACGGCGCCACCACCTGGCTCGAAACCACAAGCGACGCAAGCACACCGACGAACCACCGGCTTCCCCGGCGGACAGGTGAGTTCCTCATCGATTCCCCTCTCCGGCATCCGAACACGCAGAAATATACATGCACGACTGTATGTTTTTAACCGAGCGGCGGAGAATCGACATCCGACCAACAAGCGGCCCGTCGGGTTGGGCACGCTGCCGAACGGCGCTCAGGACGCGGTGTGCCGCCGGTATCGGCGGGCGAGCTCGGCGGCCGCGGTGAGCGCCGCGGCGGAGACCACGAAGCCCGCCATGAGCAGGCGGCCCGCGAGCGCGCCGTACTCGCGATGGTCGAACAGCGCCAGGGGCCGGGTGCCTCTGGTGATGGTGGCAAGCCCGTTGCCCGCGCCGTACAGGACGGTGAAGGCCGCCGCGAGCAGCAGCGGTCCGCCACCGCCGAATCCGGCGACGAAAGACAGCACGAGCAGTCCCATCTCGGTGGGCGTCATCGCCGGAGCACTGTCCGGCCGCTGCGGAACCCACCGCCAACCATTGCTCAGATCATGCACCAATTCGATTCGGCGGGCTGGCATTCGGTGCGTGGGCCCGATGGTGTGGCGTGCACCGCCGGGCCCACGCGGTCAGGCGGCTTTCACCGCCCGCAGGCCCCACGCATCGGCGAGGAGACGGTGGGACTCGAGCCGGTCCTCGTGGCGGTGGGTGACGCTGGTGACGAGGAGTTCGTCGGCGCCGCTGACCCGTTGCAGCGCTTCGAGTCTGGCGACGACGGTCTCCGGTGCGCCGACGAACTGGGTGGCCAGGCGGTCGTCCACGAGGCGGTGCTGCTCCGGGGTCAGTGGTGCGGCGGTGTCCGGGTCGAGATAGACGGCCGCGCCCGCGCCGCTGCGGATGCTGTGCACCCAGTGGCCGTAGGTGGAGGCGAGGTGCTGGGCGGTCGAATCATCGGGCGCCACCACCACATCCGCCGACACCAGCACGTAGGGCTCGGACAGCTGTTCCGACGGGCGGAATGCCGCACGGTAGGCGTCGACCGCGTCCAGCGCGGTGCCGGGGGAGACGTGGTAGGCGGCGGCGAACGGGAGGCCGAGTTTGCCTGCCAGTTCGGCGCTTTCGCTGGCCGAACTGCCGAACAGCCACAGCTCGACCTGTGCGTTCTCACCGGGCACCGCATGCAGCGCGACACCGCTACTCGTGGTGTAGGTGCCCCCGAGCAGTGCACGGATCTCGTCGACCTGGTCGGCGAAGTCCAGCGATTGCGCGCCGGGCAGCTGCAACGCCTCCAGGGAGGCGAGGAACTTCGAGCGGTCGGTGATCCGGCCGTAGTCGAACGGCGGCGGCACCACGACGCCGTCGCGCACCTCGGTGCGTCCGGTCGCCGTATCCGTCACGGAGCGAGCGCTTTTCGCGCGCTCCGCACCGTATTCGGTGCGCCGATGTCCGGAGCGGCCGATGCCGAGGTCGATCCGGCCCGGGTAGAGCGCATCGACGATGCCGAACGACTCCACGACCGAGATCGAAGTGTGCTGCCCGACCTGAACGGCGCCGGACCCCACGCGGATTCGCGAGGTCGCGGCGGCGACAAGTCCGATGAGGGCGGTCGACGAGGAACTGGCCACCGAGACGAAATGGTGCTCGGCGAGCCAATACCGGTGGTAGCCCCACTGTTCGGCGTGCTTGGCCAGATCGATGGTGTTGCGCAGCGCCTGCTGTGCGGTGGAGCCCGCGCTGATCGGCGCGAGGTCGAGGATCGATAGCGGGATGGTCATGAGCGCACCGCCGAATCCTGCCTGCGCGGATGCTGTTCGCCCGCTTCGATGGCCGCACGCAGCCGGTTCTCCGCGGGCGCGAGCGGGCAGGTCGCGTAGTCGGTGAACGCGCACGGCAGATTGGCCGCCCTGTTGAAATCGAGCCGCACGGTACCGTCCGCGTCCGCCGCACCGACCGCGAGCGAACGCGCCGCGGGATAGGTGGTGACGCCGCTGGTGGCGTCGGTGAACAGCACCCGCAGATCGCTGGGCGGGCCGAAGGCGATCACCCGCTCGGTCACCCCGCCGACGCCGAAAACGATGGTGCCCGCGGCGGTGTGATGGTGTTCGAGGCCGTCGACGACCGCGCCGGTGGTCACCGTGCGCGGTTCGGCGAACGGTTCGAACTTGCCTTCCAGCACCCAGCTCGGATCCGGAGCGTAGGCCGGAATCCCGTCGAAGCTCAACAGGCCCGGCGCGAGCGGATCGTGCACCCGCACCGCGTACTGCCCGGTGCGTCGGATCACCTCGAGCACCCGATCCTCGTGCAGCACAGTGAGTCCCGGCGCGCCTTCGGCCGGGGTGAGGATGTGCACGCCCGCGAGGCCCGCGCCGTCGTATTCGAGGCGGTCGGCGGGTTGCGCGGTGATGAACACCTTGTCGTCGGTGACCCACCAGGTGCCGGGCACCTCGGGCAGTCGCTCCGGTTGGTCGGTGAGCCAGTGCAATCCGGTGAGGCTCAGGAAACCGAGCGGGTCGCGCAGCTGATCCTCCCTGGCGTGATGCCAGGTCGCCCACTCGGTCTCGAACAGGGTGGTGGTGCTTGCGGTCATGATGCTCGGGCTCCTTCGTGGGCGGAGAGATAACGGTGGGGATGGCTGTGTTCCGGGTGTGACAGACCGAGATGGTCGCGCAGGGTGCTGCCGGTGTATTCGGTGCGGAAGCTGCCGCGCTCCTGCAGTTCCGGGACCACACGGTCGACGAATTCGTCGAGGCCGCCCGGGGTGAGATGCGGGACCAGGATGAATCCGTCGCTGGCGTCGGCCTGGACGTAGGCGTCGATCTGCTCGGCCACCGCGGCCGGGGTGCCGATGAACTGCTGGCGCGTGGTGACGTCGATGATCAGCTCACGGATGCTGAGGTTTTCGGCCTCGGCCTTGGCCCGCCACGCGTCGGCGACCGCGCGCGGATCCTTCGCGTGCCGCACCCGGCCCCTGGTGATGTTCACGTTGTCGGCGGGTTCGACCTCCGGCAGCGGACCGTCCGGGTTGTAGCCGGAAAGGTCACGGCCCCATACCTGTTCGAGGAAGGCGATGGCGGTCTGCGGGCCGACCTGTTGCCGGCGGATGTGCCGCGCCCGATCCTGGGCCTCCTGCTCGGTGTCACCGAGTACGAAGGTGGCGGCGGGTAGGATCTTCAAATCGTCTTGTCCACGACCGTATTTGGCGAGGCGCCCCTTGACGTCGGCGTAGAAGCGCTGGCCCGCCTCGAGCGTGCCGTGCCCGGTGAAGATGGCGTCCGCGCTCGCGGCGCCGAATTCGCGGCCGTCGTCGGAGTCGCCCGCCTGCAACAGCACCGGATGCCCCTGCGGGCTCGGCGGCAGGACGAAGCGGCCGATGATGTCGAACTGCGAACTGCGGTAGTGGGTTTCGGGGACGTCATGGGAGAACACGCCCGCCTCCCGGTCCACGGTCAGCGCCTCGGCGGGCCAGCTGTTCCACAGCGCCCTGGTGGCGTCGACCACCTCGGCGGCGCGCCGGTAGCGCTGGCTGTGCTCCAGATAGCCGCCGCGGCGGAAGTTCTCGCCGGTGAACGCGTCGGAGGAAGTGACGACATTCCATGCCGCCCGCCCACCGGAGAGGTGATCCAGCGAGGCGAACTGCTTGGCCAGTTCGAACGGTTCGTTGAAGGTGCTGTTGATGGTGCCTGCCAGGCCGAGCTTGTCGGTGACCCCGGCCAGCGCGTTGAGCACGGTGAAGGTGTCCGGCCTGCCGACCACGTCGAGATCGTGGATGCGGTCGCGATGCTCGCGCAGCCGCAGGCCCTCGGCGAGGAAGAAGAAGTCGAACAGCCCGCGCTCGGCGGTGCGGGCCAGGTGCACGAAGGAGTCGAAGTCGATCTGGCTCTCGGACTCCGGATCGGCCCACACGGTGGTGTTGTTGACACCGGGGAAGTGGGCGGCCAGATGCACGGTCTTGCGGGGTTTCGCGCTCATCACGACCTCCGTCGAATGGTGGATGCGGTGGTTGTCATGCCGCGCTCACCGCGTATCGGCTCACCGGCCTGGTGAGCCCGAGGCGGTCGCGCAGGGTGGTGCTCGCGCGGGCTTCGCGCGGTGGTGCGGCGGCAAGGTGTTTCAGTGCGGTGGGCAGCGCGAGCGGACGCAGGACAACGCCGTCGATGCCGTCGGCGAGTTCTTCGAGCAGTGCGCGCAGGGTGGCGGCGGTGCCGAGGTGGCGCAGGCCGTGCGCCTCCTGCACCGACCACTGATTCAGCTGGGCGAGTTCGTCTTTCGCCGCGGCGTCCGATTCGGCGAGGTGGATGTCGAGGTCGAGCAGCACCCCCACCTGGTCGGGATCGCGGTCGGCGGCCACCAGCGCGGTGCGCAATTCGGTACGGCGCGTGCGTGCTTCGTCGAGATCGGCCGCGGTGATGCGGATCAGGTCGGCGCGCCGGACCGCGACGGCGGTGCTCGCTGGATCATCGGCGCGCACCGCGACGATCGGCTGGCCCTGCGGGGAGCGCGGCGTGATCGACGGGCCCTTCACCGAGAAGTTGTCGCCCGCGTAGTCGATGTAGTGCAGCTTGTCCCTGTCGATGAAACGCCCGGTCGGCACATCGCGGATCTCCGCGTCGTCCTCCCAGCTGTCCCACAGCCGGGTGACCACCTCGATGGCCTCGTCCGCCTCGTGCCACAGCGCGTCGGCATCCTGAACGTCCTTGCGGCCGAACGCCTTCGCCTGTTCCTCGGTCGCCGAGACGGTGACCTCCCAGCCCGCTCGCCCGAGGGTGGCGAAATCGAGGCTGGCGATCGCCTTGGACAGGTGGAACGGCTCGGTGTGGGTGACCGGTGCCTGCGGCAGCAGCCCGATCCGGTGGGTGCGCGCCGCGACCCGCGCCGCGATCGCCACCGCGTCGAGCCTGCCCCTGGTCGCCCCGGCCCCGCCGGGCTGCAGTTCGAACGAGTCCGGCAGGAAAACCGCGTCGACACCGGCGTTCTCGGCGGCGGTGAGCGCATCGACCCAGTAGCCGCCGGTGAACAGCTCCTCGGCGCGCGAATCCGCCCGCCGCCACGACGCGGGATGCGCGCCGGTCCCGGCGAATTCGGCCGCCAGGAAGAAGTTCGAATCGGCCATCAGTAGAGTCCTTTCCGATCGATGAGGTCCCGCGCCGCTGTATGACTGCCATAGCTGACGGCATCGGGTGCGAACAGGCAGGAGTACTGCCACAGCTCGGCCTGGGTATAGGCGGGGACGGTATTTCGTGCCCGCAGCGCATCGAGCCGCGGTGCGAAGGGACGCGCGTGGTGGAACCGGTCGGCCGGCGCCGGGTGGGCGGCCGGGGCGGTGTCACCGCGCAGGCGGGACCACAGAGTGCGCAGCATCATGACGCTCCTTTCGCCGCGGCCGGAGTTGGTATGGCCGACAGCAGTTCCCGGGTGTACTCGTGTCGAGGTGTCTCGAAAATGTCTTCGGTGCGGCCGGATTCGACGATGCGGCCGCGGCGCATCACCGCAACGTGATCGCTGATCCGGCGCACCACCGCGAGATCGTGCGAGATGAACAGGTAGGACAGGCGTAACTCGGTCTGGAGGCGGTCGAGCAGCTCCAGAATCTGTGCCTGCACCGAGGCGTCCAGCGCGGAGACCGGTTCGTCGAGCACCAGCAGATCCGGATGCAGGGCCAGTGCCCGTGCGATGGCGACGCGCTGACGCTGCCCGCCGGACAGCTCCGCGGGTCTGCGCCGCGCGAACTGCTCGGGCAGCGCGACCTGATCGAGCAGCTCACGAACGCGCGCCTGCCTGGCGCCGCGATCGCCGATGCCGTACGCGCGCAACGGTTCCTCGATGATCGCACCGACACGGAAGCGGGGATCCAGTGAGGAGTAGGGGTTCTGGTACACCACCTGGAACCGCTGCCGCAGCGCGCGCAACCGCGACCGCTTGGCCTGGCTCAGGTCCTGTCCGTCGAACGTGACGGTGCCGCGGTCGGGTTCGGTGAGCCGCAGCGCTATGCGCGCGGTGGTCGACTTGCCCGAGCCGGATTCGCCGACCAGCGACAGCGTTTCGCCCCGGCCGAGCTCGAAGCCGACACCGTCCACCGCGGTCACCGCGCCGCCCGCCTGCGCGTGGAAACGCTTGTGCACCTGGCGCAGCACCAGCAGCGGTTCGGTGTCCCGTTCCCGCGGTTGCTGATACGCGCCGGGCGGTGTCAGGCTCGGCGACGCGGCGAGCAGCCGGCGGGTGTACGGATGCTGCGGTTCGGCGAGTATCCGTGCGGTCGGGCCGTGTTCGACGATCTCGCCGCCGCTGAGCACGACGAGCCGATCGGCCCGCTCGGCGGCGACCGCGAGATCGTGGGTGATCAGCAGCACCGCGGTGCCACGCGCGGCGATCTGCGTGGCGAGCTGATCCAGCACCCGCCGCGCCACGGTGGCATCCAGCGCGCTGGTCGGCTCGTCGGCGATGATCAGCTCCGGTCCGCACGCCAGCGCCGCCGCGATCAGCACCCGCTGACGCTGCCCGCCGGACAGCTCGTGCGGATATTGCGTGGCCCGCAGCTCCGGCCGATCGAGGCCCGACTCCGCCAGCAGTTCGACCGCCCGCCGCAACGCCGCCTTCCGATCCGCCTTGCGATGCACCACCAGCGCCTCGGCCACCTGATCCCCGACCCGCCGCACCGGATTCAACGACAACCCCGGATCCTGCGGCACGAACCCGATCCGTGCCCCGCGCAGCCGCCGCAGCGCCCGCTCGGACCGGTAGTCCACCGGCTCGCCGTCGAAAGCGACAGTGCCGCCCGCGATCTCGGCGTTAGCTCCGAGCAGCCCGATCACCGACTGCGCGAGTGTCGACTTACCGGAACCGGATTCACCGACGAGCGCGACCACCTCACCGCGCGCGACGGTCAGCGACGCGCCCGCCAGCGCCGTCACCGGGCCGTCGTCGGAGCGATATCGCACCTGGAGGTTGTCGATGCGCAGCAGTGGAGCAGGTTCGACATCGTTGACAACTTTGCCGCTCATGCTTGCCCTCTCCTTCCGGCGGCGCGGCCGAGGCGTTGCGCGGACAGGACGACCGCGACGATCACCAGGCCGGGCAAGGTGGTCATCCACCACGCGGTGGCGAGGAAGTTGCGGCCCTCGGAGATGAGCGAACCCCATTCGGGGGTGGGCGGTTTCGCGCCGTAGCCGAGGAAGCTCAGTGCCGAGACCGACAGCACCGCCATACCGAATTCCACGGCGGCCAGCGCGAGGACGGGCTGGTAGGCGTTGGGCAGCACGTGGCGGGCCAGCACGGTGTACCAGCGGACGCCCGAGGCGTGGGCGGCCTCGACGAAGGGGGACTGGCGCACCCGCAGGACCTCCGAGCGCATCACCCTGGCGAAGTTGGCGATGAGTGAGATACCGACGGCGATCGCGACATTGCGGGTGCCGAAGCCGAGCGCGGTCACCAGGGCGAGGGCGAGCAGCAGTGCCGGAATGGACAGCAGCACATCGACGAATCGCATGATGACGGTGTCGACGACACCGCCCGCCGCACCGGATAGCAGCCCCAGGATGGACCCCGCGATCAGCGCGATGGCAACGGCGGACAGCGTCGCGGTGAGCGAGAGCCCGGCGCCGTGCACCATGCGGGTGTAGAGGTCGCGGCCGAGGTTGTCGGTGCCGAACCAGTGTTGCGCGCTGGGGGATCGGAACTTCTGTACGGGTATGCCGGTCAGCGGATCGCCGGAGGCGAACACCGAGGGGAACAGCGCCCAGCCGAGGGCGAGCAGCGCGACCGCACCGGAGAGCAGCAGGAAGGCGTTGCGTCGCAGCAGATCCCATCGGAAGTTCGGCCGCCGCAGCCCGATCAGGGCGCGCGGTCGTTCATCGATCGCGTCAACCATGGGCAATCGCCTCCTCGGTGGTGTCCGGAGCCTCGAATGTCCTGCGCCCGCGCCCGCCGATGCGCGGATCGAGCAGCGGGTAGAGCAGGTCGACCGCGAGGTTCACGGTGACGAAGACCGCCGAGGTGAGCAGCACGATGCCCTGCACCACCGGAATGTCCTGTGCCAGTACGGCGGTCTGGGTGAGCCGCCCGACGCCCTGGCGGGCGAAGACGGTCTCCACCACCACCGATCCGGCCAGCATGTTGCCGACCAGCACACCGGCGATGGTGAACGCGGGCACGCTCGCAGGCCGGAGCACATGCCTGCGCTGCACCCACCACCGCGAACCGCCCTTGGCCAGCGCTACGTCGGTGAACGGCTGCCGCCACGTCGATTCCAGCCCGGCCGTCAGCACCTGCGCGATCACCGCGCCGATCGGAACGGCCAGCGTGAGCGCGGGCAGTACGGTGCCCGCGAAGCCGTGCCCGCCGAAGGCGGGGGCGAGCCGCCAGCGGAACGAGAACACCTGCAGCAGCAGCAATCCGGTCCAGAAGGTCGGCACCGCCACCCCGACGGACGGCAGCCCGGCCAGCGCGTTGCGCAGCCACGGGCGGCGGGTGTGACTGGCCGCGAAGGCCAGCGAGACGCCGCCGAGCACCGCGAAAAGCAGAGCGAGCGAGGCCAATCCGAGTGTCCCCGGCAGCGCGTCGCCGAGCGCGTCGGTGACCGGCTGCCCGGTGGTGATGGACCGGCCGAGATCACCGCCCACCGCATGGGTCAGGGCGGTCCAATACTGGTCCCACAGTGGCCGATCCAGCCCGTAGCGGGCCTGGAGTTCGGCGATCGCGGCCTTGTCGACCGGCGTGCCCGCTCCGCCGCCGTCGGCGGCGATGGACACCGGGTCGGCGGGCAGCAGGTACAGCACGACGAACGAGATGGTGAACGCCGCCCACAGCACCGAAATCGCCTGCAGCACACGCAGTAGTACATAGCGAGCCATGGTCAGCGCCCGCTCAGCCAGGTGTCGAAGAACTGCAACCGCGCCGAGGCCTCGAACTTCAGGTCGTGCACCGCGGCGTTCACGCCGATCGCCTGTGACAGCTCGACCGTCGGAATCCACAGCCCCTGGTCGAGGATCGTCTGTTGCGCGGTGCGCAGTTGTGCGTTGCGCGCGGCCTGGTCCACCGAGCTCAACTGGCCGTCGAGCGCGTCGTCCAGCTGCGGAATCCGCTCCCGCACATTGAGATTGCGTCCGTCCACGCTGAACTGGGTGCGCAGGATGTCGCCGTCGGCGCGGGTCGAGTTGTAGTAGGTGGCGTCGTAATCCTTGCTGTTCTGCCGTGCGCTGGTCTCCGCGAACGACACCAGGTCCAGCTTCAGCTCGACGCCGACCTGGCGCACCTGCTGCTGGAGCAGCTCGATGATCGCCTGATTGCCCGCGAACACCTGGCTGAACATCACCGAGAAGGACAGCCGTTCACCGTTTTTCACCCGGATGCCATCCGGTCCGGGCACCCACCCGGCCTTGTCGAGGATGGCCCGCGATGTGGCCGGATCGTAGGCGATCACCGCCGACAGATCCTGGTAGCCCGGTGTCGCGGCGGCGAGCGCGCCGGTCGCGGGCTTGAACTGGGGGCCGAGCACCGTATCGACGAGCTGCTTGCGGTCGACGGCGGGCAGCAGCGCCTGGCGCACCGCGGGATCGCGCAGCGGCCCGCGGGTCACATTGGGCTGGAAGCCGAACGGCACACCGGGATTCGCGGTGGTGAGCACCCGCCCGCCTGTCGCCTCGATCTGCGGTGCGTCCTGCGGGAGCGCGTCGCTGACGGCGTCGAGCTGCCCGGAGGCGAGGCTGCCGGTGCGCACTCCGGATTCGGGAACGACGGTGAACTCGATCCGGTCGAGATAGGCCTCGCCGCGATGGGCGAATACCGCCGAGCCCCAGTGGTATCCGGCGCGCTTGGCCAGCGTGGCCGAAATGTCCTGGCGGTAGTTCGCGTAGGTGAAGGGCCCGCTGCCGATATTGTCGCCGCCGCAGCGCTGTTCGGCCGGTTTGGCCGTGGTGGCGTCGGCGAGTATGCCGAGCGCGGTGGTCGAGGTCGCCTGCAGGAATTGCGTGTTGGGCTTGCTGAACTCGACCCGCGCGGTCAGCTTGTCCACCGCGGTGGTGCCGACGTAGTTGGCCAGATAGCTCGCGCCGAGCGGCGATTTCGCGCCGGTGAGCACCTTGACGATCGAATCGAACGATGTGCGCACCGAATCCGCGGTGAGCGGGGTGCCGTCGCTGAAGGTGACGCCGTCGGCCAGGTGGAAGGTGAACACCTTCGCCTCCGGCCCGATCTCCCAGCTCTGTGCCAGCCACGGCTTCAGCTCGCCGGTTTTGGGATCCTGGTCGGTGAGTGAATCGACGACCTGCCTTGTCACGTACAGGCTTTGGTTGTTGGTCGCCTGCGCCGGATCGGAGCAGCTGACGGCCACCGAAAGCCCGTAGCGCAGTGTGCCGCCCGGTCGCGGCGGTCCCGCGTCGGCGCCGGACGGGCCCGAGGTGTCGCCGCAGGCGGCCAGCGGTGCGGCCGCGAGGACGGCGGCGGCGAGCGTCGCGAGGCGATGGCGGGGTCGGATCACGCGGTGACTCCCGCTAGTTCGGGACTGTTGGCCAGCGGCCTGCTCGGGATGCGGCGGCGCAGTTCGGGCGCGACCTCGGCCTGGAAGAGCTCGAGGCTGGTGCGGTAGTCGGCCTCGGGGCGGCCGTCGCGCTCGGCGGACAGGTGGATGACCTCGTGGCCGAACGCCTCGTGCTGGCGGCCGACCTTGTCGATCACCTGCTCCGGGCTGCCGACCAGAGCCGAACTGCGGGTGACGAAGTCGTCCAGCGTCTCGAACACCACGGGCAGGCCGAGCTTGCGCGCCAGCGTGAGTTTCGCCTCGAAGATCGGGCGATAGATCTCGAGCGCCCGCTGCGAGGTCGGCGCGACATGGAAGCCCGCGGTGCCCGCGCCGACCAGTGCGTCGGCGGGGTTGTGGCCGTAGTGCGCCCAGCGTTCGCGGTAGTGACGCACCAGTTCGGCATAGGGTTCGATCGGGTTGGTGACGTTCGCCGAGAACAACGGATCGCCGTGGCGCGCGGCCAATTCCACCGAATCGCGGCTCGTCGCGCTGCCGTGCCAGATGCGGATCCTGTCCTGCCACGGCCGCGGCAGTGCCTTGGCGTCCTTCAGTTCCGGCCGGAACCGCCCGGACCAGGTGACGCTGTCGCCGGCCCACAGCTGCCGGAACAGTTCGTAGCCTTCGCGATTGCGGTCCCACTGATCATCGGTGGTGACGTGATACAGCTGGGCCTGCGCCGCGCCGTTGCCCTTGCCGATGATCAGCTCCAGCCTGCCGCCGGACAGGTTGTCCAGCGTCGAGTAGTCCTCGAAGGCGCGCACCGGATCGAGCAGGCTCAGCGTGGTCACCGCGGTGAACAGGGTGATCCGCGAGGTGACCGCGGCGATATGGGACAGGATCACCGGCGGCGCGGCGGACAGGAACGGATCCTCGTGCCGCTCACCGACGGCGAACCCGTCGTAGCCGAGTTCCTCGGCCAGCCTTGCCTGTTCGACGACGGCGAGCAGGCGCTCCCTGGTGCCTGGCAGCCGCCCGGTGCTCGGGTCCGGCACGCGGGTGACGAGGGTGAACAACAGAAATTTCATGCGAGAACTCCGACGGATTCACGGGCGGGCGACTGCTTTCGGGCGGTCAGCCGCTTGTCGAACGGATGCGGGCCGATCTCCTCGGCGGGCAGATCCGGGTCGTACAGGGCGGTATAGCCCGCGCGCAGGTAGAGGCCGACGGCCTCGGGCTGACGCGGGCCGGTGGTCAGGTAGATGCGGCGGTAGCCGCGCCGGGCGATCTCGGCCTCCAGTTGTTCGAGGACGAACAGTCCGAGCCCCTGTCTGCGGTGTTCGCGCGCGGTCCAAATCCGTTTCAGCTCAGCGGTTTCGGCGTCGTATCGCTGAAAGGCGCCGCCAGCCACGGCTTCCGCGTTTCTGGTGACCATCAGCAGCGCGCCGTGCGGCGGTGCGAACTCGGCGGCCGGGTAGTCGCGCAGATCAGCGTGCACTTCGCCCGCCGTGCCGCCGTAGCGGCTGCTGTATTCGACGGCGAGCTCGGCGAGCAGCGGCGCGGCCAGCGGATCGTCCTGCGCCACGTGACGTACGCGCAGCTCGGGGAGGTTGAGTCGTCGTGTCATCCGGCGGTCACTTCTTCTTCGGCAGGCCGGGCGGGTTGATCCGCGACGCGGGTACCGTTTCGTTCTGCAGGCCCCAGCGGTCGATCACCTTCTGGTAGCTGCCATCTTTGATGGCGTGCTCCAGCGCCTTGTGCACGGCGCCGATCAGGCCGTTGTCCTTCTTCGTCAGCACGGCGATCTCACCCTGTAGCGCGTCACCCGCACCGGAGAAGGTCGCGAGGATCTTGGTCTGCTTAGCGGTGGCGACGTGGTAGACCGAGGCAGGGTTGGGGCCCACGTAGCCGTCGAGACGGCTCGAGGCGAGGGCGAGGAAGTAGTCGCTGGTCTTGTCGAAGTAGGCCAGGTCGATCGCGGGCAGGCCCTCGGCGCGGTTCTGCTCGTTCCACTTCAGCAGCAGCTGCTCCTGGTTGGTCGCGGTGCCGACACCGATTCGCTTGCCCGCCAGTGACTTACGGTCCTTGTAGTCGAGGGTGCTCGACTGCGGCACCTCCAGCGCGACGGTGTCGGTGCGGTAGGTGGCGAAATCGTATTTCTCCTTGCGCTCCTCGGTAACCGTCACGTTGGAGATGAACACGTCCGCCTCGCCGGAATCGACGCGAACGAAGTTCTGCGACCAATCCGCCACCTGGACATCGACTTTCAGGCCGAGCTTGTCGGCGACGAGTGTCGCGAAGTCGATTTCGGAGCCGATCACCGTCTTGTCGTCGTTGGCGTAGAAGCGCAGCGGCGGCACGGTGCCCGACGATCCGGTGACCAGCAGGACGCCGCGATCGCGAATGGCCTGCGGGACAAGGGCGGCGATGTCGTCGACCTTGGCCGCACGTACCCGTCCGGTTTGTGCGGCGCTCAGGTCATAGGTGACCGAGCCCGCGGTCTGCGTCGTCGCGTCCGCGTCGGGATCGTTGCCGCAGCCGGTGGCCAGCACGGCGACCGTAGCGACAATGCCGATCAGGGCGGGGATTCTCATCGGGTACCTGTTCATGGGATCAACGGACTCGGGAAAGGAAGGCGCGGGTGCGCGGGTGCTGCGGATCGTCGAGCACCGCGGCGGGCGGGCCCTGTTCGACGATCGCGCCCGCGTCGAGGAACACCACGGTGTCGGCGACCTCACGGGCGAAACCGATTTCGTGCGTGACGATCACCAGCGCGGTGCCGCCGTGCGCGAGATCGCGGATGACATCGAGGACTTCGCCGACCAGCTCGGGATCGAGGGCGGAGGTCGGCTCGTCGAAGAGGATGACCGGCGGCCGCAACGCGAGCGCCCTCGCGATGGCGACGCGCTGCTGCTGCCCGCCGGAGAGCCTGCGCGGATAGGCGTCGGCGAGTTCACCGATGCCGACGCGTTCCAGCAGGGTCCGCGCCTCCCGCTCGACCTCGGCGCGCGGGCGGCGCTGCGCGGAAATCGGTGCGAGCGCGACGTTTTCCAGCGCGGTCAGATGCGGGAACAGGTTGAACTGCTGGAAGACGAACCCGATCCTGGACCGTTGCCTGCGCACCTCGGTCTCGGACAGCGCGTGCAACTTGTTGCCGCGCAACCGGTATCCGATCAGCTCACCGTCGATGTACACGGTGCCCGCGTCGAGCGTCTCGAGATGGTTGAGCACGCGCAGCAGAGTGGATTTACCGGAGCCGGACGGGCCGATCACGGCGACCACCTCGCCGGTGCGCACGGTCAGATCGATACCGCGCAGCACCTCGGTGGTGCCGAAGGATTTCCGCACGCCGGTGACATGCACCGCCGGTGTGCTCGGCGCCGTCATCGGGTGGCTCCGCGCGGTGCGGCCGCGCTCGCGGCGGCGATGTCACGGACCTTCTGCCGCACTCGTTGCAGCGGTGTCGGCGGTGGCGTGCGATGCGCGCCCTTCGCGTAATGCCGCTCGATGTAGTACTGCGCGACCGACAGGATCGTGGTCAGCACGATGTACCAGACCGTGGCAACCATCAACAGCGGCACCACCCGGCCGCTGCGGCCGTAGATCACCTGCACCTGGTAGAACAGCTCGGCGATCGCCATCACCGACACGATCGAGGTGCCCTTGAACAGGCTGATCACCTCGTTGGTGGCATTGGGCAGGATCGAGCGCATCGCCTGCGGCACCACGATGGTGCGGAACTGCCGCCAGCGCGGCAGGCCGAGCGCCGCGGCCGCCTCCAGCTGGCCGTCATCGACGGAAAGGAAGCCCGCGCGGATGATCTCGGCCGAATACGCCGCCTGATGCAGCGCGAGACCGATCACCGCCGCGCTGAACCCGCTGATCACCCCGTTCACCTCGAAGCTGAAAAAGGCTGGGCCGAACGGGATCCCGACCGAGAGCCGCTGATACAGGTAGGCGATGTTGAACCAGAACAGCAGCTGCACGATCAGCGGAATCGAACGGAACGCCCAGATGTAGACCCATGAGATCACCCGCAGCACCGGGTTGTTCGACAGTCGTGCCACCGCGAGCAGGGTGCCGAGTAGGAAGCCGAGCGCCGTACCCCACAGGGTCAGCTCGAGCGTCACCTTCAGCGCCGAGAGCACCGATTGCGCGGTGAAGTACTTCGCGAAAGTCGGCCAGTCCCAGCCGGGATTGGTGACGAGCCCGTGCGCGAACTGGGCGAGCAGCACCAGTATGGCGGCGCTGACCACCCAGCGCCACGGATGACGGGCGTTGGCCACCGTCGGCGGCGCGTCGGCCACCGAGCGCGCGCCCGAAATGCCGGGTATCGCGACATCGGGTGCGAGAGACGCATTCATAGCGGGGATCCCAAACAGGAGAACGAACGAGACCGTGCCCTCGGGCCGGTCGCATCACCCGGCCAGCGACGGGTGCACAGTCTGGCTGCGTCTCACCGGCAACAGCCGGTCGAGGTGATCCGGCACTGATCGATATGCCGCCGCCTGGAGAAATCGATGGTGCGGTAGTTCATTTCGTTCCTCCATCGTTCCCGGCGGAAGCACCCGCACCCGCGAACGGGGGGTTGCTGCGACGTCATAGAGCCAGGTCTCTCGATCGCTCTGGATGGTCTGCACGCGTCGGAAGGCGCGCCGAAGAATAATGCGCCCCGAGAAGACCGCCCGGAAGGGTAGAAATCACGCTGAACGTAGCCCTTGCCGCCACCCCCCATTTCAGCGATAGTTGCCCCGCGCTCGACGAACACCCGCAACACATGCCACACGCCACCCGGTTGCCCCGCCCCGACCGCACTGCAACTACCGCGATATTCCGTGCGCGGCGGAGACAAGTGCGCGCGACAACACTGCCCCCGGATGCACTCCGCGGCCTGCCCCCTTCCCTCGAGCACATACCCGCAACTCTTGCCGCACACCAATCGCGCCGCCGCGCCGCAGTTATCCCATTACCCCCTGCGCGTCAGACAAATGAGCGCGCGAGACTGCCCTGATCCAGCGCCGAATCCCCTCCGCCGCCCGCCCCTTCTGTCGAGCGCAGTCGAATGGCCGTGCGACACGCGATGTAGGGCGGCCATTCGACTGCGCTCGACGAACGTCCGCAACTATTACTGCCCGCAAGCTAGGTGCCGCGCACGGATGGTGGCGCCCCGCTGCGGTTCTCGCGTTATTCCGTGCGCGGCAGATGAATGAGTGCACGGGCCGCGTTGGTTCGGTTTCGCACCCGGCCGCGGATGCGCTCCGCCGCTCACTCTCTTGTGCCGAGCGCAGTCGAATGGCCGTGCGACACGCCGTGCAGGGCGGCTATTCGACTGCGCTCGGCGATGGGGCGTGGTCAGTGGGGTGCGGTGAGGGGGCGGCCTTTCCATTGGAGGGCGGCGCGACGGTTCGCTTGGTGCGAGCGGGTCCAGAGGCGTAGGTAGGCGGCGATGGAGAGGGGGTGGGCCAGGGCGGCGAGGAGGTCGGGGCGGGTGATGGGGGCGCCGCGTTCGGTGGCGCGGGCGAGTAGGCGGGCGGTGACGGCGGCGAGGTATCCGGCGAGCCCGGCGCGGCGGGTTGCGCCCTTGCCGCACAGGGCGGCCAGGGGTGGTAGCCAATAGGCAAGAGCGGCAACGGTTCCCACCGCGGCACCGCCGAGGCGGGAACCGCCGTAGGCGGACCATAGCCAGCGGGTGTAGCCGGATTCGAGCTCGGTTGCGTCGCAGTACATTCGGGTGCTTGCCAGATCTCCGGCGGCGACCAGTGCGGTGCGGCGGCCCGAACGGCGCAGGGCGCGTGCGATATCCAGGTCTTCGGTAGGACTGGCGGCGACCGCGGCGTGGCCGCCGATGGCCCGGTAGGCGGCGGTATCGAAGACGAGGAACTGTCCGCAGGCCACCGCGGTGGCGGGGCGCAGGCTGCGGTTGGCGAGTGTCATCGGCAGCGATGACGCCCACGACCAGCACAGCAGCGGCTGCACCAGCGCCTCGGATACCGAACCGAAGTCCTGACGCGGCCATGGGGACAGCAGTGCGCCGCCCTGTCTGCGCAATTCGCTTGCCGCGCTTGCGATCGCGGCGGGCGCCAGCCGCACGTCGGCATCGAGGAAGATCAGTACCGGGGTCGTCACATCCTCGGCCAGCCTGGCGCAGGCCGCGGCTTTTCCGGTCCAGCCGGGCGCAGGTTCGGTCTCCGCGCGAATCACGGTGAAGCGAGGGTCATCGCCGAGGGCGGCGAGCGCCGCGGCCTCGGTGCCGTCGGTGGAGGCGTCGTCGAGGATCACCACCCGCAGCCGCGGCACGCCGACCTGCGCGCGCAGATCCGCGATCAGCCCGGGTAGTCGCGACGCCTCATCGCGGGCGGGCACACAGACGGTAATCGGCTCGATCACGCTCGCGGGCCGCCGCGGCAGTCGCCGCACCGTGGCCCAGTTGTACAGCGCCACCGCGCATCCGGCGGCCGCGACACCCGCGCCCGCCCGCGCGGCGGCGCGGAAGAGCACGGCTCAGCGGCCCGTCGTCTCGTGCCACCACCGCGACAGCGAGAAACCGGATTCCGGGGTGCGCGGCATCGCGGGATTGCGGTTCATGTACGCCACGGCCGCGACGATCGCGGCGACGGCCAGCGTGATCCCGCCGACGATGCCCGCCCAGCCCGCGAACGAGCGGGTGTTCGGATCGGCGTAGCTCACCTCGGCGCGCAAGGTCGACACATCGCCGGGCGGTAGCTTCCACGACACCGTGGAATCGTCCTCGCGGTTGCCGTTGGTCTTGGCCACCCTGGACGGGAACGCGATGGTGAACTGCACGTCGGAGCCGTGCGGCGGAAGGGATTTCAGGTCGACCCGCCCGGTCATGCTGACCAGATCGCCCGCGCGCTGGAACTGCAGCGAGAACATGCCCTGCGTCTGCTCGGACAGTCCGCCGAGCTGCTGCACCTCGCCGAAGGACAGATCCTCGAAGAACACCTGGCTGCCCACGTAGCCGTCCTGCGAATACGGCTCGACACGCATCTTGCCCGCCAGCGCCTCCGGCTGCTTCAGCTGCGGCCCCTTGTCCTTGGGGTCGGCGGGGACGGCCGCGGCGACGATCCGGCCGGACACTCTGTCGTTGGAGGAGACACCCATCGATACCTGCACCCGCAGGCATCCCGCGAGCAGCGGCGCGAGCAGCGCCGTCAGAAGAACGGCCGCGGCCACGCGCCTGTGGTGCGACCGCTTCGACGGTCGGGCCTGGGCATCGGGCATCGTGGTGAGAGGACTCGGCTGCACGGCTCACATCGTGCCAGGCGAGCCCGTCAGACTGCCACGCGACGGGCGGTTCGCCCACCGCTCTTTCCCCGGCGCTCCCGAATCAGCCGCACGAGCAGCGGAACCCCGAGCACCCCCAACCCGATTCCGCCGTAACAGGCCGAATACGGCAGGCCGAGAAATACCGCGTGTGCGAGGGCGGACCCGAGCCAGGTCCACAGGAAGATGGTCACCGGCACCACGTTTGCCGATGCGGAGTGAGCGGGTCTGGCCGGACACAACTCGTATCGAAGTGGCAAATTTCGCCGCAAGGAGGCGAAAAGTGTCCGCCTAGCAGCGTCGGTCGATGTGCCCGCCGCCGCAGCGGGTCCGGCATGCGCCGCGTGCTCCCATATCGCCAGCAGCGTCGCCATGATCAGCGCGACGGCGAACCAGCCCAGGTAGTTCGTGTACGGGATATCCGCTATGCCGGGCAGCCCCGGAGAGTCGGCGCACCATGTCCATTGCCCGTCGGCCACCATCTGCGGGTCGAGGAACAGATCCCAGCCGACCGCGCCCGCCGCCGTCAACCCGATCCGCGCGCTGGTCCGCCGGACCAGCATCCCCGCCACCACCCACACCGGATACAACCCACCGGTCCACGCCAGCGCCACCACCAACGGCACCCCCGCCACCGCGATCCCGAGCCTGCCCTCCGCGTACCCATAACACCCGAACGGCACCCCGGTCGCCGTCCCCACGACCTCGGCCATCAGCCCCACCCCGGACACGATCACCAAAAACCCTGTCGCATACCGCAACCCGCGCACCATCCGCGCATGCGCCAACGCGGTCCCCGCCGAAAGCAACACCACAACCACCGTCACCCGATCCCGCGCTTCCCCCGACGCCAGCGGATAACAAATCTGCGCGAGCACCAGCAACACCGCGAACACCCCAGCGCCCCAACCGACCCCCCGCCACCACCGCGCCGCTGCCGCCAACCCCCAGCCGCCGACCGCAGTCAGATGGTCGTCGTCCACGGCGTGTCGCACGGCCATTCGACTGCGCTCGCCGAGTGTTTCGGCCGCACGGCTCTCCTCGGCTTTCGCGTGTTCACCAGGGCTATGGGGCGAATGCGTCATCGCTTGCGCCGCCATCGCATGGCCGCCGAGGAGGTCGAGCCGCCGAGCGCAGTCGAATGGCCGCCCTGCACGGCGTGTCGCCCGGCCATTCGACTGCGCTCGACGGCGGGGTGTTTGTCGCGGGTGGGGGTCAACGGAGGCGGGGGAGGGGGAAGCGGCGGGGGCGGTGGTCGCGGAGGGCCAGGGCGGCGGCACTGCGGCCGCTGGCGCCGGAGACGCCGCCGCCGGGGTGGGTGGAGGCGCCGGTGAGGTAGAGGCCGGGGGCGCCGGGGACGCGTTGGCCCGACAGTTCGGGGAGTGGGCGCCAGAGCATCATTTGGTCGAGGGACATTTCGACGTGCATGACGTTGCCGCCGCGCAGACCGAGTTCGCGTTCCAGGTCGACCGGGGTCTGGACGAAGCGGCGGAGCACGGTGTCGGCGAAACCCGGTGCGTAGGAGTCGACTTCGGCGATGATGCGATCGGCTTCGGGTTCGGCATGGGCGGACCAGTCGCTACCGTCGGCCAGTCGATACGGGTGCCATTGGGCCCACAGCGAGAGCTGGTGTTCACCGGGGGCGGCGATGGTGGGGTCGAGTGCGCTGAAGCTCATGGCGAGGACGACCGGGCGCGGCGGCAGGTCACCGGCCAGGGCGGCGCCGTGGGCCAGGCGCAACTGGCGGCGGTCGCCAACCAGAAATTGGAGGCCGCGGGCTGATTCGCTGGTCGAGCTGCCCGGGTACCGCGGCAGCGAGCTCGTCGCGGCGCGCACCACCATCCCGATCCCTGGCCCGACCCTGATGCGCGACTGCCAGTCGTCGAGTACGCCCGCGTCGAATCCGCCCGCGCGCAGCAGATCAAGCGTGGTGAGGATGTGGGTGCCCGCGATCACGGTGTCCGCGTACAGGTTTCGGCCCGACGCGGTGCGCACCCGCCAGCCTTTGCCGTCCCGGTGCACCGAGGTGACCGCGTCGCCCGCCGAAACCACGCCGCCGTCGGCGCACAGCCGGGCGACCAGGGCCGTTGTCAGCGCACCGCTTCCACCGACCGCGCGTCCGGGCGGCAGGGTATGCATGAGCGCGGCGAACCCGACCATCGGTGCGGTGCCCGGCTCCGACATCGGCGGCCCGGACTGCGCGCCGAACCAGGCGAGGGACGCCTTCAGCCGCTCATCCTGAAAGTAGGTGTCGAGCAGCGCATCCCCGGACTGCAAGAACTCACGCGACAGCGCGCTGCCGCCGCCCTTCGCGTCAAGTCCCCAGAACGAGCGCAGCAGGCGACCGGGCGTGGGGGAGCCGCCGAACGCGCGCATCACCCTGGCACTGCGCGGTCCCCACACGCCGACGAACCGCCGATAGGCCTCGGCATCCCGCGCACTGCACGCGGCCGCGATGGACGCGCATGTCCGATCGAGGTCGCGATGGAACACGATCGGTGCACGCTCATCCGACCCGGGCGTGAAACCCCAAGGGTCGCAATCGATGTAGCGCAGCCCGAACCGATCGAGCTCGAGCTCCTCGATGATCCCGGTGTGCCGCACCATAATGTGTGCCGAGGAGCCCCGATCGACCAGATGCCCGGGGAACCGCGCCACCGTCGACACGGCCCCGCCGAGCACCTCGTCACGCTCGAGCACCTCGACCCGCTGCCCGGCGCGCGCCAGATAACACGCGGCGACCAGCGCATTGTGCCCGGAACCGAGCACCACGGCGCTCACAGTGGTGCTCCAGCTCCGGTGTGCCGCACCATGACGTGCGACGACCCCGTGGAGGCGGTCCGGCCGAGCACCTCGTCGCGCCCGTGCGCCGCTGCCTGTTGCCGAGCGCGCACCTGGCAATCTGTGTTGACCAGAGCGTTGTGCCGTGGACCGAGCACCACAACGCTCACAGTGGCAGCCGTCGGCCGAGGATCGCGAAGGGTCTGCTGTCGCCCGCGAAGACGAAATTGCGGATGACGTCGCCGAATCCCTGACGGCGGTAGAGGCGCCATGCCCGGTTGTCCTCGCCGTCGACCTCGGGGGTCGACAGCAGCACGGCCTTCTCCTGGCGGTCGCGCAGCAGGCGGTCGAGCAGGGTGCCGCCGATGCCACGGCCCTGCGCCGCGGGGTGCACGTGCAGTTCGGTGAGTTCGAAGTAGTCCGAAAGTAGTTCGCGCGCAGAGTGTTCCGGCCAGCCGGAGCGGCGCATGCCGCTGTGCACCTGCTGATGCCACCACTGGTGCGCCGCGCCGCGGTAGCCGTAGGCGATCGCCACGATCGGGTCGGAGCGTAGGTCGATGTGCCCGTCGTCGTTCGGGACGAGCGCGGCGACCGCCTGCCAGCCCGGGCGCGTGGTGTGCTCGGTCCACATCGGCGCGCGATGGTGCTCGGTACCGCGTGGATAGTCCATCGCTGCGACGTATACCGCGAGCGCATCGTGCAACCGGGATCGCAGATTCGCGATCGTCAGGTCGACAACAACAGGTGCGGGAGTGTGATTGGGCTTGACGGCGGTCATATCTCTCGTCGGTCCGGCGGGCGGGAGCGCGGAAGTTTGTCGGTGGTCGTCTCTATATTCAAGCTCAATTCAAACGTTCGAATACCTGTTCGGTCCGCTCGGTTGGCGATTGCACACCAAGGGCCGGGGTGCGCGATTGTGAAGGAGCGGGGAGATGGCCGGTCGAAACGATCATCCCGGACAGCCCGGGCGTGCGGGAACGCTGCTCAAACGGGCCGATGGGCTGCTCATGCAGGCGGCGGGTGAGCCGGATCCGCGTGAGCGGTTCCGCACGGCTTATCTGGCCGCGCTGCGCGGTGCGGGCGCGGTGCTGGCGCTCACCGGTGCGGATACCGGGCCGCGGGCGCGTTCGCGTAACGCCTGGGTGCTGATGCAGCGCGCCGCACCGGAATTCGTGATGTGGGCCGACTACTTCAGTGCCCGTTCGGAGTTGCGGGCGGCGCTGGAGGCGGGGCTCGATCGCCATGTCGATGATCACACCGCCGACGAGTTCTCTTCGCGGGTGGGCGCATTCCTCCACGACGTGGAAGATCTGCTCGCCACTGCCTCGCGTTTGCGGCCGTCGGCGGGGTGGTCGAACGGCATGACCGCTTAGTTATCGGCGAGTAGGTGGTACGGCCCTGATCGAACTCGTATCATTGGTGTCAGATAGCCGCCAGGGGTTATCAGCCGCCTACCCGGAGGCGGCAGCCACGTCCTAGTGCCGGGGGAGGTACCGTGCCACTCTCCGAGCACGAGCAGCGCATGCTCGAACAGATCGAGAGCGCGCTCTATGCTGAGGATCCGAAGTTCGCCTCGTCCGTCCGCGGCGGACGCCTTCGCTCGACCTCGAGTCGTCGCAGACTCCAGGCCGCGGCCTTGTTCGTCCTCGGTCTGTTTCTACTTGTCGCCGGCATCGCCGCTCCGTGGAAGCCCGGCGGCTTCCCGATCATCAGCCTGATCGGATTCATCGTCATGTTCGGTGCCGGCGTGCTCCTGCTGCTCGGCACCTCGAAGGGCGGCGGCAAGGGCACGCGCCCCACCGACGCGCCGAGTGGCGGATCGAGCGGCGGCGGATCCAATGGGCCTGGGCGACAGCGCAAGTCCGGTGGTTTCTCCGAGCGTATGGAGGATCGATTCCGGAGACGATTCGAGCAGGAGTAGTTGCTCGTCCGTAGCCTGACACTTTCAGACAAGACGGCGACGCCGCACCGAAACCGGTGCGGCGTCGCCGTCTTGTGTATGCGGGACCTGATCACCGGATGATCTCGATGTGATCTCGCGGCACCGCCCCAACTTCCCCCACAAAGCTCCCCACCGCGATGGCCCGTGATCGGGCGAAAGGGGACGACCAGGGCGTTTGCTGGTTGTTTTCGGGGCTTTGTCCGATCCCCGTGCGCGTGTCGGCAGAACACGCAAAAAGTTCTCCACGCCGGTGATAGCTGGGATGACCTGCGTAATTGGAGAGGCGGGGAGCCAGATCACCGCTGGTTTCGATTGAAAGTGGGGGAAAGTGGGGTAATGTGGAGCGCGCACTACAGGCGAGGCCGACCATCGAGGTGATCGACTAGGGAGGTATCGAGTTGTTTCTCGGTACCTACACACCTCGCCTGGACGACAAGGGGCGACTCACGTTGCCCGCAAAGTTTCGAGACGATCTGGCGGGAGGGTTGATGGTCACGAAGAGTCAGGACCACAGCCTTGCCGTGTATCCGAAGGAAGAGTTCACCGCGCTCGCCCGGCGAGCGGCGGCGGCGTCTCGAAGCAACCCGCAGGCGCGCGCGTTCGTTCGCGCCCTCGCGGCCGGAACCGATGAACAGCGTCCGGACACCCAAGGCCGGATCACGTTGTCGGCCGACCATCGTCGCTACGCGAATCTCGATCGGGATTGCGTGGTGATCGGCTCGGTCGACTTCCTCGAAATATGGGACAAGCAGGCGTGGGAGTCCTACCTCGCCGAGCACGAGGAGGATTACGCGCAAGCGAGAGACGAGTCGCTGGGCGGAATCTTCTAGCCCCGAGCGAGCGAGTGCCACGCGGCCTCTGCCCGGACGCGGACCCTGACGTACTTCCCCGACGCCAGGTGCCGTATTCGGTCAGAGACCACGGGGCATTCGCTATCGGTACCAGTTCTTATTCGAAATGCACTGTGTAACAAGGCGACCCGTGCGAGCGGTGCAGGCGACGACGCGAGGCATGATCCGGGAGGTCGAGGTGAACCGTGAACAGCGCGGCCCGCTGCATGTTCCGGTTCTGCTGCAACGAGCCGATGCCCTCTTGGGACCGGCACTCACCGAACCCGGCGCCGTCTATATAGACGCCACCCTCGGCCTCGGCGGCCACGCGGAACATTTCCTACGCACGTATCCGAACGTGCATCTGGTCGGGCTCGACCGCGACACCACCGCGCTGAAGCTGGGGGGTGAGCGGCTTGCGCCCTTCGCGGACCGAATCACCTTGGTGCACACGCGCTACGACGGCATCGCCGCGGCGCTGGAGCAGGCGGGCCTGCCCACCACCGGTTCGGTCTCGGGCATCCTGATGGACCTCGGCGTGTCCTCCATGCAGCTGGACGAGGCCGACCGCGGTTTCGCCTACTCCATCGATGCGCCGCTGGATATGCGGATGGACCCGACGACGGGGCCCACCGCCGCCGACGTGCTCAATACCTACAGCCACGGCGATCTCGCCAGGGTGCTGAAAACCTATGGCGAGGAACGCTTCGCTGGCAAGATCGCCAGCGAGGTACTGCGCCGCAGGCAGCAGAAACCCTTCACCACCAGCGCTGAGCTGGTGGAGCTGCTGTACGCGACGATCCCCGCGGCGGCGCGGCGCACCGGCGGGCATCCGGCCAAGCGCACCTTCCAGGCACTGCGGGTCGAGGTGAACGGCGAGCTCGATTCGCTGCGCGCCGCGCTGCCCGCGGCGCTGGACGCACTGCGGGTCGGCGGCCGGATCGTGGTGATGTCGTATCAGTCACTGGAAGACCGGGTGGTCAAACAGGAGTTCGCGCCGCGGATCGCGTCGCGCACACCGGTCGACCTACCCGTCGAATTGCCCGGTATGGGACCGGAATTCAAGATGCTGACTCGGGGGGCCGAGAAGGCGACAGAGCAGGAGATCGAGGAGAACCCGCGGGCGGCGCCGGTACGGATGCGAGCGGCCGAGCGGATTCAGGAGGGGACAACCCGATGAGTATGCGCATGCGCACCGAGGAGAAGCCGGGCCGGGTCGCCCGGCGCGTCCAGGAGTCCGACCGCGTCAAATCCGGTGCGGCACAGCGGGCCTACGCGCGCCGCAAGCTGCGTGCCGAGGGGCGCGTCGACGCGCCGGAGCTGCCGAAGCGTCGCGCGTCGGCGATGGCGTCGCGCATACCGTTCGTGGCGGCCATCATCGCGCTGCTCGGCTGCGGTCTCGCGCTGACACTGCTGCTGACCACCCGCGCCGCCGAGGACAGCTACCAGCTCAGCGACGCCAGGACGGCCAATCGCAAACTGTCCGAGGAGCGTGACTCGTTGCAGCGCGAGGTGAAGGCCGCCGATTCGCCGCCCGAACTCGCCGCGCGGGCACGCGAACTCGGCATGATCCCGGCGAAGGATCCGGCGCGCCTCGTCATCGGGCCCGACGGCACCGTCACCGTGATCGGCAAGCCGACGCCCGCCCAGGGCGCACCGGTTCCGCCGCTGAACGTTTCGCCGTCGGCGCCGGCCGCGCCGCAGGTGGGTAACGCGCAGGCGCGCGATGAGCGGCCGGTGCCGGTGGTGACGAGCCGACCGCCCGCGCCGACCCCGCCACCGGGCCAGCCCGAGCCGCCCCCGCAGGACGCGGTGGCGAATTCCGTTGCGGCCCAGGGTGCTCCGGCGCCGACACCGGCACCCGCGCCCGGTGTCGCCGGACCCGAGGTCCCCCCGGCCCCCGCACCGGCGCAACCCGCTGCCCCCGCCCCCGAGGCGCCCGGTCCGGTCGCGGAAACCCCGCCGCCCCCGGCTCCGGTCGAAACGCCCCACCCACAGCCGCAACCCCTGCCGGAAGGGGCAGCCGCACGGTGAACAGGGACTCCTACACCCGCAAGACGAGCAGGCCCGCGCCGCGCCAGCGACGCGGGCCGGCCCCGTCCAAGGCCGCGAGACCCAGGCAGGCGCCGCCCTCGGCGGAGCGGCCGCTACGGCTGCGGCTCGGTTTCAGCCGGATCGTGATGCTGGTCGCACTGCTCGTCGTCGCGCTCCAATTGCTCTGGATCCAAAGCATTTCCGCGCCGACGCTGTCCGCGCAGGCGGCCAGCCAGCGCACCGCGCACGATATCGAGGCGGCCATCCGCGGCCCGATCACCGACCGCAACGGGAAATCGCTGGCCTTCACCATCACCGCGCGCGCACTGAGCTTCCAGCCGGTCGCGGTCCGCAAGCGCCTCGCCGATGCGAAGGCCAAGAAGGACGACGCGCCCGATCCGGACGAGCGGCTCAAGGCCATCGCCAAGGCCATCCACGACAAACTCGGCCAGGACGCGCCCGCCGAAGCGGAGCTGCTCGACAAGCTGCGCAGCGACAAGACCTTCGTCTACCTGGCCCGCAGCGTCGATCCGCGGATCGCCTCCGACATCGTCGGGCAGTTTCCCGAGGTCGGTTCGGAACGCCAGGATCTGCGCGAGTACCCGGGTGGTTCGCTGGCGGCCAACGTGATCGGCGCCACCGGCTGGGACGGGCACGGTCAGATCGGCCTGGAAGACGCACTCGATTCCGTGCTCGCGGGCACCGACGGCTCACAGACCTACGACCGCGGTTCCGACGGTGCGGTGATCCCGGGCAGCTGGCGGGACAAGCAGCCCGCGGTGAACGGCTACGGCGTCGAACTCACCTTGGACACCGACCTCCAGTACTACGTGCAGCAGCAGGTGCAGCAGGCGCGCGAATTGTCCGGCGCCAAGGGCGCTTCCGCGGTGGTGCTGGACGCCAAGTCCGGCCAGGTGCTCGCCATGGCCAACGACAGCACCTTCAATCCCAAACTCGGACCGCAGAACTGGGGTTCGGCCGATATGGGCAACCCGTCGGTGTCCGACCCGTTCGAACCCGGCTCGGTGAACAAGATCGTCACCGCGTCCGCCGCCATCGAGTACGGGCTCACCAATCCCGATGAGGTGCTGCAGGTTCCCGGTTCCATCCGGATGGCGGGCGTCACCGTGAGCGACGCCTGGGAGCACGGCACGGTGCCGTACACCACCACCGGCGTCTTCGGTAAGTCCTCCAACGTCGGCACGCTGATGCTGGCGCAGCGGGTCGGTGAGGACCGCTACGCGGACATGCTCAACCGGTTCGGACTCGGTCAGCGCACCGGCGTCGGCCTGCCCGGCGAGAGCGCGGGCCAGGTGCCCGCCCGCGACCAGTGGTCCGGCGGATCGTTCGCGAACCTGCCCATCGGACAGGGCCTTTCGATGACCACCCTGCAGATGACCGCCATGTACCAGGCCATCGCCAACGACGGCCTGCGCATTCCGCCGCGCATCGTCAAGGCCAAGATCGCCCCGGACGGCACGCGCACCGACGAGCCGCGACCGGACGGCGTGCGCGTGGTCAGCCCGCAGACCGCGCAGACGCTGCGCACCATGTTCCAGGCGGTGGTGCAGCGCGATCCGCGCGGCGTGCAGATGGGTACCGGCGCACCGGGTGCGGTCGAGGGCTATCAGATCGCGGGCAAGACCGGCACCGCCCAGCAGATCGACCCGCGCTGCAAGTGCTACTCGAGCTCGGCCTACTGGATCACCTTCGCCGGTATCGCGCCGGCCGACAACCCGCGCTACGTGATCGGGCTGATGCTCGACAACCCGGTGCGCAGCTCCGACGGCAGCGGTGGCCAGTCGGCCGCG
Source organism: Nocardia sp. NPDC052566 (assembly GCF_044547285.1). NCBI lineage: Bacteria > Bacillati > Actinomycetota > Actinomycetes > Mycobacteriales > Nocardiaceae > Nocardia > Nocardia sp. NPDC052566. The sequence goes on from NZ_JBIUAF010000002.1 coordinate 1,517,837, forward strand.
CCGCTGTTCCACAGCATCGCCTCCTGGGCGCTGCAGCGCGACCGTATCCCGCCGTCGACGGTCCCGCCGCGGCAGTTCGTGCTGCAGGCGAGCTGACCCGGTGCCGGTTATCCGTGGGGCATTGTCGGGCCCGGACCGCGCGTCGGTAACCTGACACGTCGTTCCACCGTGCCGCATCAGATAAGCCAAGCCATCAGATCAGTGCCCGTATAGAGAGGAGCAATGTGCCCGCGCAGTCCGGCCAGCACGCGCTCCGGCCCGCCCATCCGCCGTCGACACCGCTGTCGGTGGTGCTCGAGCTGACCGGCGCCCGCTCTGCCGCCCCGGTACCAGCGGATCTCGCGGTGACCGGTATCGAGCAGCGCTCGCACGCGGTGCGCGCCGGTGACCTGTTCGCGGCCTTGCCGGGCGCCAACGCGCACGGAGCGCGGTTCGCCCGCGACGCCGTCGAGCGCGGCGCGGTCGCCGTGTACACCGATGCCGAGGGTGCGGCTCTGCTGTCGGGTCACTCCGCAAGCTCCGTTCCGGGCGCAGGCGAACTCGGCGTGCCTGTCCTGGTGCGTGAGCAGCCGCGCGCGGCGCTCGGCGAGCTGTCCGCCGCGATCTACGCCAATCCCTCGGACAAGCTGCGCATCGTCGGCATCACCGGCACCTCGGGCAAGACGACCACCGCGTATCTGGTGGAGGCCGGGCTGGCCGCCGCGGGCCTGTCCACCGCGTTGATCGGCACCATCGAGACCAGGATCGGCGGCCGCAGGGTGCCGAGCGCGCTGACCACGCCGGAGGCGCCGCAGCTGCACGCGATGTTCGCGCTGATGGTCGAGCAGGGCGTCGACGCGGTCGTGATGGAGGTGTCGAGCCACGCGCTCGCGCTCGGCCGGGTCGACGGCGTGCGTTTCGCGGTGGGCGCGTTCACCAATTTGTCGCAGGACCACCTGGATTTCCACAGCGACTTCGAGGACTACTTCGCCGCCAAGCGCAGGCTTTTCGACGCGGGCTCGCCGATCGCCGCGCGCACCGCGGTGATCTGCGTCGACGACGAGTGGGGCCAGCGGCTCGCCGAGGCGCTCGACGGCCCGATCACGGTGTCCACCAACGATTTCGCCGACTGGAGCCTGGCAGGCGAGGTGCGCACGCACGGCGCCGAGCAGGAATTCCACGCCACCGGCCCGCACGGCAATGTCGTTGTGCGCCTTCGGCTTCCCGGCCGCTACAACGTCGCCAACGGCCTGCTGGCCGTCGCGGTGTGCGCGGCGGCCGGCGTCGACGGCGCGGTCGCGGCGCAGGCGCTGGCCCAGGTCGACGTGCCGGGCCGGATGCAGCGGGTCGAGCGCGGGCAGGATTTCCTCGCCATCGTCGACTACGCGCACAAGCCCGCCGCGCTGGAGTCGGTGATCGCCACGCTGCGTGGACATCTCGCTGCCGCGGAGCCCGATGGCAGGCTCGCCGTCGTTGTCGGCGCAGGCGGCGATCGGGACGCCGGTAAACGCCCGCTGATGGGCGCCGCGGCCGCGCGCGGCACGGATCTGGTGATCATCACCGATGACAACCCGCGCACCGAGGATCCAGCGGTCATCCGCGCCGCGGTACTCGCCGGTGCGCGGCAGGTGCCCGCGGGCGAACGCGGCGAGGTGCGCGAGATCGGCGATCGCGGCGAGGCCATCGCCGCGGCGGTGGCATGGGCGCGGCAGGGCGATGTGGTGCTGGTCGCGGGCAAGGGACACGAAGCGGGGCAGGAAATCCAGGGCGTGAAGCAGCCGTTCGACGACCGCGATGTGCTCGCCGCGGCGCTGGAACGGAATCTGCACGGCGACCCGGCGCCGCAGGGTACGAGGAGCGCCGCCAATTGAACACAGAGGACTTGACGGTTTCATGATCGAGATGACACTGCGGGAGATCGCGGACGTCGTCGGCGCCACGCTGCACGACGTACCCGACCCGGAGGCGAAGGTAACCGGTTCGGTGGAATTCGATTCGCGCCGAATCGGTTCCGGAGATCTGTTCCTCGCCGTGCCCGGCGAGCGGGCGGACGGGCACGACTTCGCGGCGGCGGCCGTCGCCGCCGGCGCGGTGGCGGTGCTCGCGGCACGGCCGGTGGGCGTACCCGCCCTCGTCGTCACGCCGAAGCCGGGCGCGGTTCCGGCGACTTCGGTTGCGCTGGCCCATGATTCGGACGGATCGGGCGCCGCGGTGCTCGCCGCGCTCGCCGCGCTGGCCCGGCACAGCGTCGAACGCCTCGTCGCGGCGGGAGCGACGGAGGAGGCAGCGGAGCGTAACCACGGAGGGCCCCCCGAGCGCCGCCGATCAGACAGAGCGACAGGTGGACTCACGGTGGTGGGGGTGACCGGGTCGTCCGGTAAGACCTCCACCAAGGATCTCCTGGCCGCGGTACTGGCCCCCCTCGGTTCGGTCGTCGCGCCACCAGGCTCGTTCAACAACGAGCTCGGCCACCCGTGGACGGCGTTGCGCGCCAACGCCGATACCCGCTTCCTCGTGCTCGAGCTTTCCGCGCGCGGCCCCGGCCATATCGCCGCGCTCACCGAGGTGGTGCCGCCGACCATCGGCGTCGTGCTCAACGTCGGCACCGCCCACCTCGGCGAATTCGGCAGCCGCGAGGCCATCGCGCAGACCAAAGGTGAACTGGTGGAGGCGCTTCCGTCCACCGGGCTGGCCGTGCTCAATGTCGACGACCCGCAGGTCGCCGCGATGGCCGCGCGCACATCGGCGCGGGTGGTCGGTGTGGGCCGGGCCGAGCGCGCCGAGATCAGGGCCACCGAGGTCCGCCTCGACGCCGAGGCGCGCGCCGCCTTCACCATGCACACCCCGAAGGGCAGCGTCGCCGTGCGCCTCGCGGTGCACGGCGAACACCACGTCGGCAACGCGCTCGCCGCGGCCGCGGTCGCCCTCGAATGCGGCGCCGACCTCGACACCATCGCGCTGGCACTGTCCGGCGCGCAGGCCGCATCGGCACGCCGCATGGACGTGCGCACCACCGCCGCGGGCGTCACCGTCGTCAACGACTCCTACAACGCCAACCCCGATTCGGTGCGCGCCGCGCTGAAAGCGCTGGTCACCATGTCCCGCGCCGGGGAGACGCCGCGCCGCAGCTGGGCCGTACTCGGCGAAATGGGCGAACTCGGCGAAGAATCCGTGATCGAACACGACCGGATCGGCCGCCTCGCGGTGCGCCTCGATGTCGACCGGCTCGTCGTGGTCGGGACGGGAAGGCCGTCCCGGGCGATGCATCAGGGAGCAGTGATGGAAGGCTCATGGGGCGAGGAGTCGGTCCTCGTGCCCGATATCGGCGCGGCCATCGCGCTGCTCGACGACGCCGTCGAGGCGGGCGATGTGGTGTTGGTCAAGGCATCCAAATCCGTCGGCCTCTGGGAGGTGGCCGAGCACCTGATCGGTGCGCACAGCAGGGGTAGCAGCGCGGAGGCAGGGGTTGTGAACGAGCTCAAAGGCATAAATAGCGAGGCGCAGTCGTGAGCGAGCGTAGCGAGCGAACCAAAGGCACAGCGACCTTTGGTCGAACGACGGAGCCGAGCGCTAGCGAGGCGCAGTCGTGAGACAGATTCTGTTCGCGGCGGGGATCGCGCTCGCGGTCTCCATCCTGCTGACGCCGCTGCTGATCAGGATTTTCGCCAAACAGGGCTTCGGCCAAGAGATCCGGGTCGACGGTCCGGCCAGCCATCAGGCCAAGCGCGGCACCCCGACCATGGGTGGTGTCGCCATCCTGGTCGGTATGTGGTGCGGCTACCTCGGTTCGCACCTGATCGGCATCGGCTACCACGCGGACGGCCCGTCGGCCTCCGGCCTGCTCGTCCTCGGGCTGACCACCGTGCTCGGCATCGTCGGCTTCCTCGACGACTTCATCAAGCTGCGCAAACAACGCAACCTCGGCCTGTCCGCGGCGGGCAAGTACATCGGCCAGGTCGGCGCGGCGGTCATCTTCGGCGTACTCGCGCTGCAGTTCCGCGGCGGCAGCGGGCTGACACCGGCGAGCAGGCACATCTCCTACGTCCGTGACATCACCACGGTGTCGGTGGGCGCGATCATCTTCCTCGCCGTGGTCTGCTTCCTGGTCGTGGCCTGGTCCAACGCGGTGAACCTGACCGACGGCCTCGACGGCCTCGCGGCGGGTTCGATGAGCCTCGTCCTAGGCGCGTACGTGATCATCACCTTCTGGCAGTACCGCAACGCGTGCGCGACGGTGCCCGAGGCCGGTTGCTACAACGTGCGCGATCCGCTGGACCTGGCGCTGGTCTGCGCGTCGGCGGCCGCCGCGTGCGTCGGCTTCCTGTGGTGGAATGCCGCGCCCGCCAAGATCTTCATGGGCGATACCGGCTCGCTCGCCCTCGGCGGCATGCTGGCCGGTCTATCGATCACCACTCGGACCGAGCTGCTGATGGTCGTCATCGGCGCGCTGTTCGTCGCCGAGGCGGTGTCGGTGGTGTTGCAGGTGGCGGTGTACCGGACCACCCGCAATCGACTGTTCAAGATGGCGCCGTTCCACCATCACTTCGAGCTCAGCAAATGGGCGGAAACGACAGTGATCATCCGATTCTGGTTGCTCGCCGCCATGGCGTCTGCTGTCGGTCTCGGTTTGTTCTACAGCGAATATCTCTCCGCGGTCGGGTGAAACTAACGATGGTCGAACATTCTCCGAGGGCCCTGCGATCACCGGGGCCCATGCTCGAATTCCTGCGCGGCCGTGACGTTCTCGTCGCGGGCTGGGGCGTCTCCGGTCGCTCGCTGATCGAACCGCTGCGCGATATCGGCGCGCGCCCGGTGGTCACCGACGCCGGAGCGAAGGCGCTGGCCGAGGCCGCCGAACTCGGCCTCGACGTCGCCACCTGTGTCGAACTCGAGACCGCGGACTGGAGCCGGTTCGCGCTGGTGATCACCAGCCCGGGCTGGCGGCCGGATTCGCCGGTGCTCGCTTCGGCGGTCACCGAGGGCATCCCGGTCTGGGGCGACGTCGAATTCGCCTGGTGGGTCGATCAGGCCAGGATCTACGGCCCGGTACGCAAGTGGCTCGTGGTCACCGGAACCAACGGCAAGACCACCACCACCTCGATGGTGCACTCGATCCTGCGCGCCGCGGGCATCGCCAGCGTGGCGTGCGGCAATATCGGGCTGCCCATCCTGGATGCGTTGCGCCGCAACCCCGGTCCGCAGGTGCTCGCCGTCGAGCTGTCCTCGTTCCAGCTGCACTGGGCGCCCTCGGTGCGCCCGGAGGCGGGCGTTGTGCTCAATGTGGCCGAGGATCATCTGGACTGGCACGGCGGCCTCGACGCCTACGCCGCCGCGAAGGCGCGCGCACTGGTCGGCCGGGTCGGCGTCGTCGGCCTCGACGATCCGGTGGCCGCCTCGCTGGCCAGGCGCTCCAAGGCACGGCGCACCGTGGGTTTCCGCATCGGTGTGCCCGCCGACGGTGAGCTCGGCGTCGTCGACGGCAAGCTGCTCGATCGCGCGTTCACCAAGGCCGCCATCCTGGCCGAGGTCGGCGACATCAGCCCGCAGGGTCCGGCCGGTGTCGCCGATGCGCTGGCCGCCGCCGCGCTGACCAGGGCCATCGATGTGGCGCCGCAGTTCGTGCGCGAGGGGCTGATCGAGCACAAGGTCGGCCCGCACCGCGCCGCGTTCGTGCGCGAGCTCGGCGGTGTCGAATTCATCGATGACTCCAAGGCCACCAACCCGCATGCCGCGCGCTCGTCGATCCTGGCGCATCCGCAGGTTGTCTGGGTGGCGGGCGGACAGCTGAAGGGCGCCGCCGTCGAGGATCTCGTCGAAGAAGTCGCCGACCGGCTCGTCGCCGCGGTACTGATCGGGACCGACGCGCCGGTGATCGCCGCCGCATTGGCGCGACACGCGCCGGAAGTCCCCGTCGTCGAGGTGCGCTCGGGAGACGATGCTGTGATGGGAGACTCGTCGATTACCGACAAGGCCGACGCCATCATGGCCGAGGCCGTACGGGCCGCGGCGGGATTCGCCAGTAGCGGCGACACCGTGCTGCTGGCTCCGGCCGCGGCCTCACTGGACATGTTCGCCGACTACACCCACCGCGGGCGCAGCTTCGCCGCCGCGGTGAACTCTCTGGAAGACGGTGACATCGGGCGGCGGCTATGACGGAGGCGGCCCGCGGCGCGAGCTCAGGGCCCGGAGGCGGTAGCGGAGCGTCACCACGCAGGGTCCAGGGAGCGACGCCGAAGATGCAGCGGAAGGGGCAGGCGGGCACGACGCGGTTCGGGGCCTGGCTGGCGCGGCCGCTGGCGTCGTTCCACCTGGTGGTCACCATCGCCACGCTGCTCACCGTGCTCGGCCTGGTGATGGTGCTCTCCGCGTCCAGTGTGGAGGCGTATGCCGATGGGGGATCGGCGTATTCGCTGTTCATCACGCAGGCGCTGTTCGCCGCGATCGGCTGCGCACTGTTCTATCTCGCGCTGCGGATTCCGCTGAAACGGTTGCGGCAGTGGTCGTTTCCGATGTTCGCCGGTTCGGTGCTCGCGCTCGTCCTCGTGCTGATTCCCGGCATCGGGTCCGAGGTGCAGGGCGCGCGCCGCTGGTTCGTCTTCGGCCCGATCTCGGTGCAGCCCTCCGAGGTCGTGAAGGTGACGCTGGTGGTGTGGGGCGCGCATCTGCTCGCCTCGCGCCGCTCGGAACACGCTGGGCTGAAAGACATTCTGATTCCGCTGGTGCCGGCGGGCCTGCTGGTGTGCCTGCTCGTCGTGCTGCAGCCGAACCTGTCGACGACGATCGCGCTCGGCATCGTGCTCGCCGCGCTGCTCTGGTTCGGCGGGCTGCCGGTGCGGCTCTTCGTGACGATCGCGGTGTCCGGCATGGTCGCCGCCGGTGTGCTCGCGCTGTCCGCGGGCTATCGCTCGGACCGCATGCGCGCCTTCTTCAATCCTGGTGACGACCCGCAGGGCATCGGATATCAAGCGCGCCAAGCGCTGTACTCGCTGGCCGACGGCGGCATCTGGGGCCGCGGCCTCGGGCAGAGCCGGGCCAAGTGGAGCTATCTGCCGAACTCGCACAACGACTTCATCTTCGCCATCATCGGCGAGGAACTCGGATTCCTCGGCTGCGCGCTGGTTCTCGGCCTGTTCGCGCTGTTCGTCTACACCGGCCTGCGCATCGCCAGCCGCTCGGTCGACCCGTTCCTGCGGCTGCTCACCGCCACCGCGACCACCTGGATCACCGGGCAGGCACTGATCAACATCGGCTACGTGGTGAGCCTGCTCCCGGTGACCGGCCTGCAGCTGCCGCTGGTCTCCGCGGGCGGCTCGTCGCTGGCCATCACCCTGTTCATGTTCGGCATCATCGCCAACGCGGCGCGGCACGAACCGGAAGCGGTCGCGGCCTTGCACGGCGGGCAGGACGGCCGGTTCAGTAGGCTGCTGCGACTGCCCAAACCCGAGGTGTACTCCCCGGCCCGCGCCGACGCCGCGCGCGCACGCTCGGCCGCGAAGGCCAAGGCCGCCGAGCGCGCCAAGGCGGAGCGGTCCAGGCAGGCGCCACCGCGGCGCTCGCTACCCGCGCCGGATACGGGCAGGCGGCGCGCCCAGGACAGCCGCGGCACCGGTTCGTTGCGAGCCACCAGGGCCTGGGAACCGAATTACCCGATGCCACATGCGAGAGAACGAGGTAGATCCAGGTGAATGACCTTCGGCCAGGTCTGTCGGTGATCGTCGCCGGCGGCGGTACCGCGGGCCATATCGAACCAGCGCTCGCCGTGGCGGACGCGCTGCGCAGACTGGACGACTCGATCAGGGTCACCGCGCTCGGCACCGAACGCGGGCTGGAGACCCGGCTGATTCCCGAGCGTGGCTATCCGCTCGAACTCATTCCCCCGGTGCCGTTGCCGCGCAAGCCCACCGCCGACCTGCTGCGCCTGCCCGGCCGGGTGCGCGCCTCGGTGGCCAGGGCACGCGAGGTGATCGACGCCGTCGAGGCCGACGTGATCATCGGTTTCGGCGGCTACGTGGCACTGCCCGCCTACCTGGCCGCCGGATCGGGCCTGCTGCGCCGCAGGCGCGCGGTGCCGGTGGTGGTGCACGAGGCGAACGCCAAGGCGGGTATCGCCAACAAGGTCGGCGCCCGCCGCGCCGCCAGGGTGCTTGCCGCGGTACCGGATTCGGGCCTGACCGGCGCCGAGGTGATCGGCATCCCGGTGCGCGAATCCATCACCGCGCTGGACCGGGCCGGGCTGCGCGCGGAGGCGCGCGCCCACTTCGGGCTGCCTGCCGAGGGCCCGGTGCTGCTGGTGACCGGCGGCTCGCAGGGCGCGCGCAGTCTCAACGAGGCCGTCTCCGGCGCCGCGCCGCATCTGCTCGCCGCTGGCGTTTCGGTGCTGCACGCGCACGGGCCGAAGAACAGCCTCGACCTCGACACGGTGGGTGACGACGCGGCGCGCTATGTGGCGGTGCCGTATCTTTCGCGGATGGATCTCGCCTTGGCCGCGGCCGACGCGACGGTGTGCCGCTCCGGCGCGATGACCGTCGCCGAGGTGTCGGCCGTCGGGCTGCCCGCGTTCTATGTGCCGCTGCCGCACGGCAACGGCGAGCAGGAGCTCAATGCCAGGCCCATCGTCGCCAAGGGCGGTGGCACAATTGTGCCGGATTCCGAACTGACACCCAGATATGTGATCGACGAGGTGATACCGCTGCTCCAGGACTCCGCACGGCTGCAGGAGATGGGCCGCGCCGCCGCAGGCGCGGGCCATCGCGACGCCGCCGACACCGTGGCGCGCATCGCCGTGGAAGTGGCGAGCCGATGAGCGAGGACGAGGTTCACACCCCGGCGCGAGCTCAGGGCCCGGAGGCGGCAGCGGAGCGTGACCACGGAGGGCCCAGGGAGCGCCGCCAATTGGACACAGCGCGAGCTCAGGGCCCGGAGGCGGCAGCGGAGCGTGACCACGGAGGGCCCAGGGAGCGCCGCCAATTGGACACCGATCTTCCCGCCGCACTGCAGCGCGTGCACATGGTCGGGATCGGTGGTGCGGGCATGTCCGGTATCGCGCGCATCCTGCTCTCGCGCGGCGGTGCGGTCTCCGGCTCCGACGCCAAGGAGAGCCGTGGTGTGCTCGCATTGCGCGCCCGCGGCGCGCAGGTGCGCATCGGCCACGACGCCAGCGCGCTCGATCTGCTCGACGGCGGCCCGACCGCGGTGGTCACCACCTACGCGGCCATTCCGAAGACCAATCCCGAACTGGTGGAGGCGAACCGGCGCGACATTCCGGTGCTGCTGCGCCCCGCCGTGCTCGCCTCGCTCATGCGCGGGCATCGCACGCTGCTGGTTTCGGGTACGCACGGCAAGACCTCGACCACCTCGATGCTGATCGTGTCGTTGCAGCACTGCGGATTCGACCCGTCCTTCGCGGTCGGCGGCGAACTCAACGAGGCGGGCACCAACGCCCACCACGGCACCGGCGACATCTTCGTCGCCGAGGCCGACGAGAGCGACGGCTCGCTGCTGCAGTACGACCCGGACGTCGCGGTGGTCACCAATATCGAATCCGACCATCTGGACTTCTTCGGCTCGGATGAGGCCTACGTCAAAGTCTTCGACGATTTCGCCGACCGGCTCGCCGACGGCGGACTGCTGGTGGTCTGCCTCGACGATCCCGGTTCGCGCGCGCTGGCCGAGCGCGTCGGCCCGCGCCTGGCCGAGCGCGGCGTGCGCGTCCTCGGTTACGGCTCCGGCGAACTCGCCGACGCGCCGGTGCGGGTCGGTGTCCGGATGCACAGCTGGGAGCCGCGCGATGTCGGCGGCGTCGTCCAGTTCCAGCTGCACGATGAACCCGCGCCGCGCACCCTGCGGCTCGCGGTGCCAGGCAGGCATATGGCGCTCAACGCGCTCGCCGCACTGCTCGCGGCCAGGGCGGCGGGCGCCGATATCGACGAGATCGTCCAGGGCCTGGAGGGTTTCGGCGGCGTGCATCGGCGCTTCCAGTTCGCGGGCCGGGAGAACGGCGTGCGGGTCTTCGACGACTACGCCCACCACCCGACCGAGGTGCGTGCCGTACTCGGCGCCGCCGCCGAACTGGTGCAGCAGGAGGCGCGCGACGGTGCTCGTTCGCGGCAGGGCCGGGTGATCGTGGTCTTCCAGCCGCATCTGTACAGCCGCACCGCGACCTTCGCCCAGGATTTCGGCGCCGCGCTGAGCCTGGCCGACGAGGTGGTCGTGCTCGACGTGTACGGCGCGCGGGAGGAACCGCTGCCCGGTGTGAACGGCGCGCTGGTGGCCCAGGCGGTCACCAAACCGGTGCACTACCAACCGGATATGTCGCGGGTGGGCAGGCAGGTCGCCGGGCTCACGCTGCCCGGTGACGTGGTGATCACCATGGGCGCCGGCGATGTGACGATGCTCGGCAGCCAGATTCTCGATGGGCTCAGGGCGCGTCCGCGCGGCGCGAACTCAGGGCCCGGCGGCGGTAGCGGAGCGTGACCACGCAGGGCCCGGTGAGCGCCGCCGATACAGCACAGTACGGGCGGTGAGCTGAGTTGCGGCGGATCGAGTTCGGCCGCGTCGGCCGTGGCGTAGGCGCCGCGCCGTGGCGGCGGATCTGGCTGTTGACCGCGCTGGCCGTCGTCGTGCTCGTCGCGCTCGGCGCCGTCGCCTGGTTCACCCCGGTGCTCTCGGTGCGCAACGTCAAGGTCGAGGGCGTGGTCGCCGTCCCCGATCAGCAGGTGCGCGATCTGCTCGAAGTCCCCGAGGGGCGGTCGATGTTGCGCATCGACACCGATGCCATGGCCCGGCGGATCGCCGCGCTGCCGAAGGTGCGCAGCGCGCGGGTGCAGCGGGTGTTCCCGTCCAGTGTCAAGGTGACTGTCGTCGAGCGCACCCCGGTGTTGTTCTGGGACAGCGCACAGGGCGCGCATCTGATGGACGCCGAGGGCGTGGAGTATTCGATCGAGGCGCCGCCCATCGGGGTGCCCAAGCTGCTCGCGGACCGTCCTGGCAGCAATGACGCGGTGACCAAGGCCGCGGTCGCGGTACTGTCGGTACTGCCGCCCGCGCTGTCCATCCAGGTGGACGAGGTTGTCGCACGGTCGATTTCAGATATTTCGCTGAACCTGAAGGACGGTCGCACGGTACTGTGGGGCGGCACGAACGACGCGCAGCGCAAGGCGCAAGTGGTTCTTCCCCTGTTGACCCGTGAGGGAAGGGTGTTCGACGTTTCGAGTCCCAATCTTGTCACGGTAAAGTGATCGACACCCATTGTGCCCAGGGATTTTTCGGGGGCGCCGGGTCCTGCGGGACACGGTGGCCGCGGGAAATCCGGGTTCCGGGGGGCAACCGTCCACCATACGGTGTGTTGTGCGGCGAAACGAGAGGGATCACACAAGATTCTGTCACTCGTTTCGGCGCGCCTGCGCGCGTATCGCGGCGGCTGCGAATAGCGTTCCGCACCAGTCGGATACTTGACATAACGCTAACCCTATGGTTGAGGTTTAGGGTTTGCCCGGGCGACGGATCGCTGAGTTCGGCGGCCCGAGCCAACGACCGGGACCGGCGGAATGTCCGGAATCCGAAAACGACAGGCTTTAGATCGAAGGAAGGCGAGAGCCCATGACGCCCCCGCACAACTACCTTGCGGTGATCAAGGTCGTCGGTATCGGCGGCGGCGGTGTGAATGCCGTCAACCGGATGATCGAACAGGGTCTCAAGGGAGTCGAGTTCATCGCGGTGAACACCGACGCGCAGGCCCTGCTGATGAGCGATGCCGACGTCAAGCTCGACGTCGGCCGCGAGCTCACCCGCGGCCTCGGCGCCGGCGCCGATCCCGAGGTGGGCCGCAAGGCCGCCGAGGATCACAAGGACGAGATCGAAGAGGTGCTCAAGGGCGCCGACATGGTCTTCGTGACCGCCGGTGAGGGCGGTGGTACCGGCACCGGCGGCGCGCCCGTCGTTGCCAGCATCGCGCGCAAGCTCGGCGCGCTCACCATCGGCGTTGTCACCCGGCCGTTCTCGTTCGAGGGCAAGCGCCGCGGTAATCAGGCCGAGGTCGGGATAAACCTGCTCCGCGAGTCCTGTGACACGCTCATCGTCATCCCGAACGACCGGCTGCTGCAGCTCGGCGACGCGGCGGTGAGCCTGATGGACGCCTTCCGCTCCGCGGACGAGGTCCTGCTCAACGGTGTGCAGGGCATCACCGATCTGATCACCACCCCCGGTCTGATCAACGTCGACTTCGCCGACGTGAAGAGCGTGATGTCCGGCGCGGGTAGCGCGTTGATGGGCATCGGCTCGGCGCGCGGCGAGGGCCGCTCGGTGAAGGCGGCCGAGTCGGCGATCAACTCGCCGCTGCTCGAGGCGTCGATGGACGGCGCGCACGGCGTGCTGCTCTCGATCGCGGGCGGCTCGGATCTCGGCCTGTTCGAGATCAACGAGGCGGCGTCGCTGGTGCAGGAGGCCGCGCATATCGAGGCCAACATCATCTTCGGCACCGTGATCGACGATTCGCTCGGCGACGAGGTGCGCGTCACCGTGATCGCCGCGGGCTTCGACGGCGGCGGGCCCGCCCGCCGTACCTTCGAAGCCGGCCGCGGCACCATCGGTGCGGCGCGTGCGGGCGAGGTCTCCTCGGCCAGGTCCAGCGCCGAGGTCGCGGCGCGCGGCGACAGCACGACGGGTACTTCCAGCCGGGTGCCGGTGCCGAGCTACCGCGACACCGAACGCGCCCGCCTGGCCGAGCCGACGGTCGCGGCCAACCCGCGCTCGCACATCGAACCGCCGGACGCCGACGACGATGACGACGTCGATGTGCCGTCGTTCATGCGCCGCAGCTAGGGCGGATACCTGAATCCCTGATCGGCCCGGGTCGTGAGTTCTTCACCACCCGGGCCTTCGTGCGTTTTCGGTACGGTGCGCCGAGTCCTACTACGCTCGGCGGCATGACTGTTGCGCCTACCTTGACCGTTCGCCGGGTGGTGACGACGCGAGCCGGAGGGTTCTCGTCGCCGCCGTACGACTCGTTCAACCTCGGGGATCACGTGGGGGACGATCCGGCGACGGTGCGGCGTAATCGGGATCGCCTGGCCGACGGGATCGGGCTCGCGCCCGAGCGCCTGGTGTGGATGGAGCAGATCCACGGCCGCAACGTCGAAATCGTCGACGGCCCACGGGCCGAGCCGGTGCCCGCCACCGACGCGCTGGTGACCACCGTCCCCGGGCTCGCGCTGGTGGTGCTGACCGCCGACTGCGTGCCGATCCTGCTCTCCGACGACGAGGCTGGCGTGATCGCCGCCGTGCACGCGGGCCGTATCGGCGCCCGAATCGGTATCGTGCCAAAGGTTCTGGAGGCGATGCTGTCCGTCGGTGCCAGGATGGACCGTATCGGCGCCTTCCTGGGCCCTGCGGCCTCCGGACGCCAGTACGAGGTGCCCGCGGCCATGCGCGCCGATGTCGAGGCGCATCTGCCCGGCAGCGCGACCACCACCGTGCGCGGCACACCGGCGCTCGACCTGCGCGCCGGAATTCGCAGGCAGCTCACCGAGGCCGGGGTCGGCGCCGTCGCCGTCGACCCGCGCTGCACCATCGAGGACCGCACCCTGTTCAGCCATCGCCGCGGCGCGCCGACGGGGCGGCTGGGCGGCGTCATCTGGATGCAAGCGGGGGAGTGACCATGGAAACGCTTGCGGGACAGGCTCTGGCGGCCAGGACGGCCGAGCTGGCGGCCAATCTGGACGGTCTGCTGGCCAGGATCGATGCGGCATGCCGCGCGGCGGGGCGGCCGCGCGACGCGGTGCGGCTGCTGCCGGTGACCAAGTTCTTCCCGGCCGCCGACGTGGAGATTCTCTACCGGCTCGGGCGCCGCGAATTCGGGGAATCCCGCGAGCAGGAGGCCTCGGCGAAGGTCGACGAGCTGCGCGAACTCCCGGATGTCCAGTGGCACATGATCGGTCGGTTGCAGCGCAACAAGGCCAGGCAGGTGGCCCGGTGGGCGCACACCGTGCACTCGGTCGACAGCGAACGCCTGGCAACGGCTCTTGACGCGGCCGCGGTGGCCGCGCTGGACGCCGGGGAGCGCACCGAACCGGTCAGGGTACTGCTGCAGGTGAGTCTCGACGAGGACCCCGAACGGGGTGGGCTTGCCCCGAAAGACCTTGTCGCGCTCGCCGATCGGATCGCCGCCGCGCCGGGGCTGCGCCTGGGTGGCCTGATGGCCATTCCGCCGCTGGGGGCTGAGTCTGATAGTTGTTTTGCACGTCTTGCGACTTTGCACACGCTGCTACTAGCCGAACACCCCGGCGCGACCGAACTTTCCGCAGGAATGTCGGGGGATCTGGAATCCGCCATCGAACACGGCTCCACCGTTGTGCGTGTCGGTACCGCCTTGATGGGCGCTCGACCGATAACCTCGGCGTAGCAAAGAAACCTCATCAGTCACATTCGACACATATGCTTGAACTGACGAGGTGTGCGCAAGACTTCAACACCCGGCCGCCACCGGGGCCGAAGGAAGGTCGACCAGATGAGCGAGCGCAGCGAGCGAGAAATCAACGCAGCCACGAGCCTGCTCGTGCTGGAGTCGAGCGCTAGCGAGGTGGAGGAATGAACGAGCGCGGCGAGTGGAAGATGGACGTACTTGTGTCGGAGCCGAGCGCTGGCGAGGTGGAAGCATGAGCACGCTGCACAAGTTCAAGGCTTACTTCGGCATGGTTCCGCTGGAGGATTACGAGGACGATTACGTCGCCGAGCACGACATGCGCGCTGCGGAAACGCGCGCTCCCCGTGGCACGGAAGGCGCCCGTCGGTCCCGTCCTCGCGACTATGCCGAGCGGGGCGGCTACACCGACCGCTATGGGGATGACCGGTACGGTTCCGACCGTTTCGAGGACGAGTCCGATTACCCGGAGCCCGCTTACAAAGCGCCGTACAAGGCCGGTTACCCGGTCTCGCGTCGTGACGACTACGCCGATGAGCCCTACGGCGACGACCGCTACGAGTCGCCGCGGCGGCCGACCAGGATCGAGTCCGCCTCGTCGGGCCGGTTCCGTGCCGGTGGCGGCGCGCCGATGCTGCGGGGAGCCACCAGGGGTGCGCTCGCCGTCGATCCCGAGGCCGAGGAGCGGCGGTTGGAGGAGCGCGTGCGCCCCGAGCCCGCCCCCGCGCGCAGGCCGGGGATCTTCGAGGACGGAGGTCCCTTGTCCAAGATCACGACGCTGCGCCCGCGCGACTACAGCGAGGCCCGCATCATCGGCGAGCGCTTCCGCGAGGGCAACCCGGTGATCATGGACCTGGTGGATCTGAGCAACGCCGACGCGAAGCGGCTGGTGGATTTCGCCGCGGGCCTCGCGTTCGCACTGCGGGGTTCGTTCGACAAGGTCGCCACCAAGGTGTTCCTGCTCTCACCGGCGGACGTTGATGTATCAGCGGAAGAACGCCGACGCATCGCCGAAACCGGCTTCTACAACCAGAAATAAGGTTGTGATCTGGGGGGTGATGCAGACCGGGGGACGGTGGGGCGGCGCGGTCATTTTGCGCGGCGGGGATTTTCGGGCAGAGTGAAGTCGTGGCCTTGTTCGC
Source organism: Nocardia sp. NPDC052566 (assembly GCF_044547285.1). NCBI lineage: Bacteria > Bacillati > Actinomycetota > Actinomycetes > Mycobacteriales > Nocardiaceae > Nocardia > Nocardia sp. NPDC052566. The sequence continues at coordinate 1,533,374 of NZ_JBIUAF010000002.1, forward strand.
GGTGCTGTACTTCGTACTGTTCATCTTCTGGCTGTTGCTGATCAGCCGGGTGATCGTCGAGTTCATCCGTAGCTTCGCCCGTGACTGGCGCCCTACCGGCGTCGTAGTCGTGATGTTGGAGGTGATCTTCACGATCACCGACCCCCCGGTGAAACTCCTGAGGCGGTTGATACCCCCGGTGTCACTGGGAGGAATTCGGCTGGATCTGTCGATTATGGTCCTGCTTTTCATCGTCTTCATCTTGATGTCGATCGTGGGCAGGCTCGGGCAACCAGTAGCCCCGGTGTGACAGAATGGGCCGAGAAGACAGCTTGCTAGATCTGCTAGATCTCCAAAAGACGCGTGAAGGGATCCTTCGATGCCGCTGACCCCAGCCGATGTGCACAACGTCGCGTTCAGCAAACCACCGATCGGAAAGCGCGGCTACAACGAGGATGAAGTCGACGCCTTCCTGGATCTCGTAGAGCAGGAGCTCTCGCGTCTGATCGAGGAGAACGCCGACCTGCGTCAGCGGGTCGCCGAGCTCGACGCGGAACTGGCCGACGCGAAGAAGAACCGCGGCCCGGCCAACGTTGCGCAAACGGTGAAAGCCCCTGTGCAGCAGGCGCCCCCGCCGCCGCCGGAGCCGATCAAGCCGCCGGTGCAGCAGGCGCCGCCCGCGCCGATGCCCGCCCCGGTCAAGGATGCGCCGAGCGCGGACGCGAACCTGCAGGCCGCCAAGGTGCTCAGCCTGGCCCAGGAGATGGCGGACCGGCTCACCAGCGACGCCAAGTCGGAAGCCGAAGGGTTGCTTGCCAATGCGCGAGCGAACTCCGAGCGACTGGTCGGCGATGCGAGAACCAGGTCCGAGGCCATGATCGCCGACGCCCGCCAGAAGTCCGACGCGATGCTCTCCGACGCACAGACCCGTTCCGACAGCCAGCTACGGCAGGCCAAGGAAAAGGCCGACGCGCTGCAGGCCGACGCCGAGCGCAAGCACACCGAGATCATGGCGACCATCACCCAGCAGCGCAGCGTGCTGGAGAGCCGGATCGAACAGCTCAAGACCTTCGAGCGCGAGTACCGGGTGCGGCTGAAGTCCTACCTGGAATCGCAGCTCGAGGAGCTGGAGAACCGTGGCTCGGCGGTGCCGGTCGACGGTGGCGAGTTCGGTGCGGAGGCCAACACGGCCAACAACCTGGCGCCCGCCTCCTTCGCCAAGGGCGGCAAGTAAGCCGACCAGGCGAACCAGCTGTAGTCGAGTAGCTAGAGGTCCTGTCAAGCCGCCTGGCATGCTAGGGGGATCACCATGCTCGTCTTGACGCTAGCCCTTGCCGCGATCGGATTCGCCCTGCTGGTCACCGCGCTGACCACCGGATCGGTGATCTGGGCGTGGGGTTGCATCCTCGTGTGTGTGGTCGGTGCTGTGCTGTTGCTGGTAAGTGCCCTTTCCATGCGTGGACCGAACGGGGACGCCGCGCCGCCGCCGGGACGACATGCGAAACGCTGATGTATCAGGGGCACGGAAAGTGGTTTGACCGCGCTGGCTAGAATCAAACATGAACATGACGTCGATCCGGCCATCACCGGGGAGTCTTCGGAAGAACGGCGCAGCCCGCAGGGGTCGCGCTCACTAGAACCGAACGGGTGAGCCCGTCACAGCTCCTACGAGAGGTCCGGTGCGGTTGCCGGACAAGCGGGGTGGTACCGCGGTATCGGCGCACGGGCGCCGGCATCGTCCCCGTGCCCACTGACACGGCACGAGGAGACGCACCGCGATGGCGGACGAAACTTCCAAGAGCAGCGCCTACCCGCGCGTCGACCTGGCGGTCGGTACCGGGGGATGGCAGTCGGCGGAGCCGACGGGGCGGGTAAGTGCTGCTGCGTCGTTCCCGGACATGGAGCGACGCGTCCTGGACGCGTGGGCCGCCGCCGACACCTTCCGTACCAGCATCGACAACCGCACCGGCAGCGGGGAGTTCGTCTTCTACGACGGCCCGCCCTTTGCCAACGGGCTGCCGCATTATGGCCATTTGCTCACCGGATACGTCAAGGATCTGGTACCGCGTTTCCAGACCATGCGCGGTAAGCGTGTCGACCGGCGTTTCGGGTGGGACTGCCACGGATTGCCCGCGGAAATCGAAGCCGAAAAGCAGCTCGGTATCACGGACAAATCACAGATCGATGAGATGGGGCTGGCCGAATTCAACGCCGCCTGCAAATCGTCGGTCCTGCGCTACACCGGGGAATGGCGCGACTACGTGACGCGTCAGGCCCGCTGGGTCGACTTCGACAACGACTACAAGACACTCGATCTCGACTTCATGGAGTCGGTGATGTGGGCGTTCAAGTCGCTGCATGAGAAGGGCCTGATCTACCAGGGTTTCCGGGTACTGCCCTACAGCTGGTACGAGCAGACACCGCTGTCGAATCAGGAAACCCGCCTTGACGACGCGTACAAGATGCGCCAGGACCCGGCGGTCACCGTCGACATGGTGCTGAGCGTCCCGGCCGAGCATCCGCTGCACGCGCTCGACGGCGCCAACGCGCTCATCTGGACCACCACCCCGTGGACGCTGCCGTCCAACCTGGCTATCGCCGTGCATCCCGACGTGCGCTACGTCCAGCTGCGCGCCGCCGACGGCAAGCGCTATCTGCTGGCCGCCGAGCGGGTTTCGCACTACACCCGCGAGTTCGGCGACGAGCCCGAGGTGCTCGGCGAGTACGACGGCGCGGCACTGGCCGGGCTGTCCTACGCGCCGCCGTTCGACTTCTTCGTCGGCCACCCGAACGCGCACCGTGTGCTCAACGCCGACTACGTGACCACCGACTCCGGCACCGGAATCGTGCACCTCGCACCGGCATTCGGTGAGGAGGACATGGACGTCGCCACCGCCAACGGCATCGAGATCGTGCAGCCGCTGGATCAGGGCGGCAAGTTCACCTCGATGGTGCCGCCGTACGAGGGCCTGATGGTCTTCGACGCCAACCCGGTGATCATCAAGGACCTCAAGGCCGCGGGAAAGCTGCTGCGGCACGAGACGATCGAGCACTCCTACCCGCACAGCTGGCGCTCCGGCCAGCCGCTGATCTACATGGCGGTGCCGTCCTGGTTCGTCGCGGTGACCAAGTTCCGCGACCGGATGGTCGAGCTGAACCAGCAGATCACCTGGGTGCCCGAGCACATCCGCGACGGCCAGTTCGGCAAGTGGCTCGAGGGCGCGCGGGACTGGAACATCAGCCGGAACCGGTACTGGGGCAGCCCGATCCCGGTCTGGGTGTCCGACGATCCGGCCTACCCGCGGATGGACGTGTACGGCTCGCTCGACGAGCTCGAGCGTGACTTCGGCGTGCGCCCCGACGATCTGCACCGCCCGATGATCGACGAGCTGACCCGGCCGAATCCCGATGACCCGACCGGGAACTCGACCATGCGCCGGGTGCCCGAGGTGCTCGACTGCTGGTTCGAATCGGGCTCGATGCCCTATGCCCAGGTGCACTACCCGTTCGAGAACAAGGAGTGGTTCGACAGCCACTTCCCCGGCGATTTCATCGTCGAGTACAACGGGCAGACCAGGGGCTGGTTCTACACCCTGCACGTGCTGTCCACCGCGCTGTTCGACAGCCCGGCCTTCAAAACCGTTGCCGCGCACGGCATCGTGCTCGGTGACGACGGCCTGAAGATGAGCAAGTCCAAGGGCAACTACCCGGACGTGAAGGAAGTCTTCGATCGCGACGGCTCCGACGCGATGCGCTGGTTCCTGATGAGCTCGCCGATCCTGCGCGGCGGCAACCTCATCGTCACCGAGCGCGGTATCCGCGAGGGAGTGAGCCACGCGCTGCGCCCGCTGTGGAACGCGTGGACCTTCCTGCAGCTCTACGCCTCGAAAGCCGGGACGTGGCGCACGGATTCGCCGCATGTGCTGGATCGGTACATCCTGGCGAAGCTGGCGCGGACCAGGGACACGATGACCGAGGCGCTCGAGGTGTACGACATCGCCGGTGCTTGTGACGAGCTGCGCCAGTTCGCCGACGCGCTGACCAATTGGTATGTGCGCCGGTCGCGTTCGCGGTTCTGGGACGAGGACCGGGACGCGGTGGACACGCTGCACACGGTGCTCGAGGTGGTCACCAGGCTGGCCGCGCCGCTGCTGCCGCTGATCTCCGAGGTGATCTGGCGCGGGCTCACCGGCGAAGAGTCGGTGCACCTCGCCGATTGGCCGAAGGAGGGTGAGCTGCCCGCAGATCCGGAGCTGGTTGCCGCGATGGACGAGGTCCGTGTGGTCTGCTCGACGGTGCTCAGCCTGCGCAAGGCGCAGAACCTGCGGGTGCGGTTGCCGCTGGCCGAGGTCACCATCGCCGCGGCCGATGCCGAGCGGCTCACCCCGTTCGCCGAGCTGATCGCCGATGAGGTGAACGTCAAGAAGGTCGACCTGACCACCGATGTCGCGGTGCACGGCCGGTTCGAACTGGTCGTCAACGCCCGTGCCGCCGGTCCGCGCCTCGGTAAAGAGGTGCAGACGGTGATCAAGGCGGTCAAGGCCGGTGAGTGGAGCGAGGGCGCCGACGGCGTCGTCACCGCCGCGGGCATCGCCCTGCTGCCGGAGGAGTACACCCAGCGCCTGGTCGCCGCCGAACCGGAATCGACCGCGGCGCTGCCCGGCAATGCCGGTCTGGTGGTGCTGGATTCGAAGGTCACCGAGGAACTGGAGGCCGAGGGCTGGGCCCGCGACCTGATCCGCGATCTGCAGGAGACGCGGAAGTCCCTCGGGCTCGACGTCTCCGACCGGATCAGCGTGGTGCTCGAGGTGCCCGAGGAGCGGCAGGACTGGGCGCGGACGCACCGCGACCTGATCGCCGGTGAAATCCTCGCCACCGCGCTCACTTTCGGTGCGGCCGGTGCGGCGGCGTCCGAGATCGTCGGCGGTGTCCGGGTTTCGGTCACCAAGGCCTGAGACCGGGTGGTGGGGGGGGGGGGGGGGGGGGGGCCCCCCCCCCCCCCCGGGGGCCCCCCCCCGGGGGGGGGGCCCCCCCCCGCCCGGGGTTGGTGGAAGACGAATAGTAGGAGATTTTGTTTGATGATT